>CAJOFM010000001.1:0-209474 GCA_905233915.1 uncultured Muribaculaceae bacterium
GCGTACGTTAGCAACGGTCTTGCCAGCGAAGAGCTCCTCAACGTCAACCATCTTGGATACGGTGAAGCCGTCCCAGATGTGGTCGCTCTCGGTCTTGCCATCGGCTACAGCATAAGCCTCGATCATGTAGGTGCCCTCATCGTCGAAGTTCAACTCACCAGTGTACTCCATCCACTCGCCATATACATACTCACCGTCAACCAGGACGCCAACACGGTAGTAAATGGTGCTGGGCTCGGTCTCGATCAGAGTTACGGTGTAGGCGTTGTAGTACAGGTTACCGTCGTTGTAAACGTAGTTCTCCTTAGCGCTGCTGGGAGCATCGGTCTTCTCGGTGGGTTCAACGGGACCTACCTCACCTGCCTCGTAGGTGAAGCTAACCTTGGGCAGGAATGCCGAAATGTCGTAATCAAGACCACTATAGCCTACATACTCATAGTAAGAGGTATTGTAATCGAGGCCTACACCCCAGAAGTAGGTCGTGCCCCAGTCACCGTTGGTTGCGATGATCTTGCACTCAACCATCAGGTTGCCACCATTGTACTGGAACGGCTCGTTTAGCACGAAGGTCATCCTTGATGAGCCTTTCTCAGGAACAACAGTAGCAACAATGGTAGCTTCCGTTACAGCAGCGGGAGCATACTCATCGTAGCCATTCTGCTCAACCTCCTTCAGCGACAACTGAACAGTAGCGCCTTCGAAGTTGATGTAATCGGTGTTGTCGGTACTGTTCTCACCATTCTGCTCATAGTAGTTGTTCAGGGTGTAGAACATCACCTCGGTGATCTGTTTGCCATTCATCTCAGCGAGCATCTCGGCAGGATAGATCATCTGGCTCATCGTGCCCTCGGTGTCAGCCCAGAGGCCATAGATGGGAAATACGTTAGACATGTACTCACCATTGTCACAAACGGTCAGCACGTCGGCCTGAGCTGCAAATGCCATAACGGCAACAGCGATAAGTGTAAAGAATTTCTTCATAATAAAAAAGTTTAAAAAGTTAATAATAATATAATAAATATTACATATTCAAACGGTATCGTTCATCCATTAATGATAATACGATGCGCAAAGATACTACTTTTTTTCTATACTTCAAATATAATTCAAAAAAGAGAAGGCGCTTTTGCCGGCGCCTCCTCTTGTAATCCTAGAAGATAATCGCTTGTCGATTACTTCACAACCTTAACAGCGCTAGTGGTGCCGTCGGTGAAGGTGGTCACCATGATGGTCAGACCATTGGCCTGCTGCA
Source organism: uncultured Muribaculaceae bacterium (assembly GCA_905233915.1). Classification (GTDB taxonomy): domain Bacteria; phylum Bacteroidota; class Bacteroidia; order Bacteroidales; family Muribaculaceae; genus Sodaliphilus. The sequence continues at coordinate 1,253 of CAJOFM010000001.1, forward strand.
TCTCCTGACCAGCCAGGTTGAAGTAGCGTACGCTAGCAACAGACTTGCCAGCGAAGAGTTCCTCAACGTCAACCATCTTGGATACGGTGAAGCCGTCCCAGATGTGATCGCTCTCGGTCTTGGCGTCGGCGATAGCATAAGCCTCGATCATGTAGGTGCCCTCCTCGTTGAAGTCCAGCTCACCGGTGTACTCCATCCACTCGCCGTAAACATACTCGCCATCGGTCAAAATGCCAACACGGTAATAGATGGTGCTGGGCTCGGTCTCGATCAGAGTAACGGTGTAGGCGTTGTAGTACAGGTTGCCGTCATTGTAAACGTAGTTCTCCTTGGTGCTGCTGGGAGCATCAGTCTTCTCGGCGGGATCAACAGGAGCCTGACCAGCCTCAAAAGCGAACTCTGCCTTGGGCAAGAAGTAGTTAGCATTTACCGAAGGACCAGCCCAGGTTGCCCAAACATACTGGAACAAGCTGGAAACAGCTTCGGTCTCGACACCATAGAAATTAACGGTCTTGAAGCTGGCAGGAGTGGTCACCAGGGTCTCAATCAAGAGATTGCCACCAGTGTACTCAAAGGGCTCATTGAAATCAAACACGAGCTCAGTCTCGCCGCCAGCAATCGTGGTTGTGGCTACCACGGTGGTGCCGGCTACAGCCTCAAGAGCACCCTCGGTGAAAGCATCCTGCTCAACCTCCTTGACAGCGAGTTGGATGACTGCACCGCTCAAATTGGATGAGATACCGTCAGCATCGGCGCAGAAGAACTTCACCTGCGAGATCTGGCCGTTCACCATGTCGGTCAGCATGTCGGCAGTGTAAATCATCTGAACCATCGTGTTCTGGGTGTCGGAGTACAGGCCATAGAGAGGTGCATGGTCATTAGTTGCCTCACCATCACATACGGTCAGCACGTTGGCCTGGGCGGCAAATGCCATAACGGCCACTGCGAAAAGCGTAAAAATCTTCTTCATTGCAGTAATAAATAATTAAGTTTAATAAAAATATGAATTAAAAATGAATAACCTCATTGACAGTGAAATAGACTTACACTCCATTTCATTGCAAAGATACTATTATTTTCGTTGTTAATACCAAGAATAAAAACGGAAAAAACAACACACCCGGCGGCTATTGTCGCCAGGCGTGTTAATTAGGCTGGAAATCGTTTGGTTGATTACTTGAGCAGACCGATGGAGCGCTTCAGGAAGCGGTCCAGACCCTCACCCTTGAGCATGTTGTTGCTCAGCAGGGCGATGTCGATGAGCTGGTGTACGCGGCTCTCGCCAGCGGCATAGGCAGTGATGAGGTTCTCCTTCTTCTTGCGCAGCTCGTCGAGTTGTTTCTCATTCTTCTCGAGATCCTGCTTCTGGTCCTCGGGCAGTTCCTTGTCATCCTTCTTCAGGTCACGGATGGCCTTGACCACGTTCTGGGTGGCATTAATCTCCTCGTTGACGGGCTTGAGTTCGGCATCGAGTGCCTGCTCGGCCTGCTCAACCACCTTCTGGATGAGCGGGTGCTTGGTGTTGAGCACCATGCCATACATGTCGGGCATCTCACCATAGAAGCTCATACCGGGCTGGAATCGTGCCATATCCTTCATGCGGCGCATGTACTCGGACTGGGTAATGACCACAGGCTTGTCGTCGGGCGACATGGCGGCAAAGCTGACCATGAACTCGGCTTTCTCCACTGGCGGAATCTGGGAATGGAACAGCGTCTGGGCAATCTCCTGCTGCTCGGGGCTGAACTGTGGCTTGTTCTCGTCCTGCTTGCGGATGAGGTTGTCGAGCACGTCGCTGTCCACGCGCACGAAGCGCATTTTCTCCTGCTTCTGCTCGAGCATACCCACAAAGGGCACATCCAGCTCGCCGTTCATCAGCAGCACGTCATAGCCCTTGTCGGTGGCCGCCTTGATGTAGGCATACTGCGCCTCCTTGTCGGTGGCATACAGGCAGATGAGGTTGCCGTCCTTGTCGGTCTGCTCGCCCTTGATGAGCGTGCGGTAGTCCTCAATCTTGAAGAATTTGCCGTCGGTGTTCTCGAGCAGGGCAAACTTGAGGCCCGACTCGCAGAACTTCTCGTCGCTCAACATGCCATACTCGATGAAGATCTTGATATCGTTCCACTTCTTCTCGAACTCGTCGGGCTGGTTCTTGGCGATTTCCTCGAGGCGTGCGGCCACCTTCTTGGTGATATAGGTGGAAATCTTCTTGACGGCACGATCGCTCTGCAGATAGCTGCGCGACACGTTCAGCGGGATGTCGGGGCTGTCGATGACGCCCTGCAGCAACATCAGCCAGTCGGGAACCACACCCTCGACGCTATCGGTCACATAGACCTGGTTGCAGTAGAGCTGGATGCGGTCCTTGCGGATGTCAAGGTTGTTCTTAATCTTGGGGAAGTAGAGGATACCCGTCAAGGTGAAGGGATAGTCCACGTTCAAGTGGATCCAGAAGAGCGGATCGTCCTGACCGGGCTCAATGGCATGGTAGAACTTGAGGTAGTCCTCATCCTTGAGGTCGGCAGGCATGCGCGACCACAGGGGCTCGACGTCGTTGATAACCTTGTCCTTGTCGGTGTCCTGGTACTTGCCGTCCTTCCACTCCTGCTCCTTGCCGAAGATGATAGGCACGGGCAGGAAGCGGCAGTACTTGCGCAGCAGGCCCTCGATGCGAGCGGTTTCCAGAAATTCCTTCTCATCGTCGTCGATGGTGAGGATGATGTCGGTACCGCGCTCGGCCTTGTCGCAGTCGCCCATCTCAAACTCGGGCGAGCCGTCACAGGTCCAGCTGACGGCCTTGGCGCCGTCCTGCCAGCTCAGGGTGCGTATTTCCACCTTCTTGGCGACCATGAAGGCCGAATAGAAGCCTAGACCGAAGTGGCCGATGATGGCGTTAGCATTGTCCTTATATTTCTCGAGGAACTCCTCGGCACCCGAGAAGGCAATCTGGTTGATGTACTTGTCGATTTCCTCGGCAGTCATGCCGATGCCGCTATCGCTCACGGTGAGCGTGCCGGCTTCCTTGTCCACAGCGACGGTGACACGCAGGTCCTCGGTCGAGCCATTGAACTCACCTGCACCTGAGAGGGTTTTCAGCTTCTGCGTGGCATCAACGGCGTTGCTCACGAGCTCACGCAGGAAGATCTCGTGGTCACTGTACAAAAATTTCTTGATAACGGGGAAGATGTTGTTAGTCGTTACCCCGATAGTTCCTTTAGTAGGCATAATCTTATCTTTATTCATTGTTTTTAGTTACTACCCTACCCGCTTCAAAAGATGTGCCACTATATAATAAGGTGACAAATCGTCACATCTTCTGCCAACCCTGCGGCAGCCTGGGAGCAACTAGGGGGAGACGGGGGCAAGGCGTTTCTTTTTACGAGCTGACGCTCGCAATACTGGACTCGACCAAGGGCTGTGCTCGACATGGGGGGACCCTCGTGATAATGGGGCGGTCGTGATAACGGCGCTCTTGTGGACAAGAAGGGCGGGTCACTGGTGTGGTGCCCGCCCTTGGATGGGGATGTCGGGGACTTTTTCAACGCCCCGGGGAAAACAATGGTTTACTTCTCGAGCTCTTTCTTGATGCGCTCGGTCAACATGGGAACAATCTTGTGGAGGTCGCCCACGATACCCAGGTCAGCAACGCTGAAGATGGGGGCGAACTTGTCCTTGTTGATGGCGATGATGAAATCACTCTCCTCCATACCAGCAAGGTGCTGGATGGCACCGCTGATACCACAGGCAATGTAGAGGTTGGGACGAACGGTCTTACCAGTCTGACCCACCTGGACCTCGTGAGGCATCACGCCGTTATCGACCATGGCACGTGACGAAGCCACCTGACCACCGAGGACGTCGGCGAGGGCCTGCAGCTTGTCAAAGCCTTCCTTGTCATGGACACCGCGGCCACCGCTGACGAGGATCTTGGCCTCGCTGATGTCGGCCACCTGCTTGTCGGCCTTGATGGTCTTAACGAGTTTTACCTTAAACTTGCTGGCGTCGAACTGGGGAGCGAACTCGGTCACTACACCCTCACGACCAGCCTGGCGCTGCATCTTCTGCATCACACCGGGGCGCACGGTTGACATCTGCGGACGGGTGTTGGGGCAGATGATGGTTGCCATCAGGTTGCCACCAAAGGCGGGACGCGTCATGCGGAACTCGGGCTCACCGTTGGCATCGGGCTCAATCTCGAGCTTGGTGCAGTCGGCAGTCAAACCGGTCTTGAGGCGCGAAGCGATGCGCGGAGCCAGGTCACGGCCGATGGTGGTAGCACCATAGAGCACGATGTTGGGCTTGCGATCGGTGATGATCTGGCCAACAGCCTGGGAATACTGCTCACTGAGGAAATCCTTCAGCTCGGGAGCATCCACCACGATTACTTCGTCGGCACCCTGCTCGATGAGCGCTTGTGCCTTATCCTTGATGCCGCAACCCAGCAGCATGGCAACAACCTTCTCACCAAGGGCGTCGGCCAGGTCACGAGCCTTACCTAAAAGTTCAAATGCAACGGGCTGGATGACACCTTCGCGCTGCTCAGCAAAAACGAATACGTTCTTATAATCTTTCTTATCCATAGCTTTGACCTTTTAGATAATGTGTTTAACTTTCAGTTGATTAACAATCAGCTCAACAGCCTCCTCGGGGGTCACCTCGTGAACCTCGCCGGGAGCCTTCATGGCCTTGGGGAAAGACTTGAACACCTTGGTGGGCGAACCGGCCAGACCCAACTTGCCTTCCTCGACATCAATCTTGTCGGCACTCCATACCTCGACTTCCTTGTCATAGGCCTCCATGATGCCGCTCACACTCATATAGCGGGCATCAAAGGCTGAAGCGAGCACGGTCAACAGGCACTTGCCCTCGACCTCGAGAACCTGGACACCGTCCTCGTTCTCCTTGTCCACCTGCAGGTTGCCGTTCTCGAGCACCTTGGCATCGACAACATAGGTGATTTGGGGCAGACCCAGATGCTCGGCGAGCTCGGGACCCACCTGGGCGGTGTCACCATCGATAGCCTGGCGGCCAGCGATGATGAGGTCGTAGTCGAGCACGCGGCACAGGCCGGAAAGTGCATAGGAAGTTGCCAGCGTGTCGGCACCGGCGAACTTGCGGTCACTCAGAAGGATGGCACGGTCGGCACCCATGGCGAGTGCCTCACGCAGCATGACGTCGGCTTGGGGAGGACCCATCGAGATGACGGTGACGTTGGCACCGAACTGGTCCTTGAGCCTCAACGCGAGTTCGAGACCGCCCTTGTCGTCGGGGTTCATAATGCTGGGAACGCCTTCACGAATCAAAGTACCCTTAACGGGGTCGATCTTGACCACGGTGGTATCGGGAACTTGTTTTACACAAACTATAATATTCATAATTGGGTTTTCAGTTTTTAGTTTTTCAGTTTTCAGTTCAGAGTCAGCGGATGCCGCTGACAACTGACAACTGTCAACTGACAACTGGATTTATTTGAATAAATGACCGGCGATGACCATGCGCTGAACCTCGGATGTACCCTCGTAGATCTCGGTAATCTTGGCATCACGCATCATGCGCTCAACAGGATATTCACGGGTGTAACCATAGCCACCATGGAACTGTACGGCCTTGGTCGTCACTTCCATAGCGGTCTCGGCGGCAAAGAGCTTAGCCATAGCGGCATCGGCGCTGTAGGGCAGGCCCATGTCCTTCTTCCAGGCGGCGCTGCGCACGAGCAGACGGGCAGCCTCGACCTTGGTTTTGAGGTCGGCCATCTGGAACTGGGTGTTCTGGAACTTGGCGATAGCGCGGCCAAACTGCTTGCGCTCCTTGGTGTACTTAACGGTCTCGTCGATGGCGCCCTGGGCAATACCCAGTGCCTGGGAAGCGATACCGATGCGGCCGCCGTCCAGGGTCTTCATAGCGATGTTGAAGCCCTTGCCGAGCGGGCCCAGGAGGTTCTCCTTGGGAACGATGCAGTTCTCAAAAATCAACTCACAGGTAGCGCTGCCGCGGATACCCATCTTCAACTCCTTCTTGCCGATGGAGAAGCCAGGCATACCCTTCTCGACGATGAAAGCCGAGATACCCTTGGTGCCGAGCGACTTGTCGGTCATGGCCATCACGATGAACACGTTGGCATAGGAAGCGTTGGTGATAAAGATTTTGGAACCGTTGAGCACCCAGTGGTCACCGGCGTCAACAGCGGTGGTCTGCTGCATGGCAGCATCGGTACCGGCGTTGGGCTCGGTGAGACCGAAGGCGCCAATCCACTCGCCCGAAGCGAGCTTGGGCAGATACTTCATCTTCTGCTCCTCGGTGCCGTTCTCCATGATGGGAGCGATGCACAGCGAGGTGTGTGCCGAGAGAACCACGCCAGTGGTGGCGCAGGCGCGTGAGAGCTCCTCAACGGCCATGATATACATCTGAACGGTACCACCGGCACCGCCATACTGCTTGGGAACAGGAATACCCATCATGCCGAGCTTGCCCATCTTCTGGACCGTCTCGATGGGGAAACGCTCCTGCTCGTCGATTTCGGCAGCCAGGGGCTTCACCTCGTTCTCGGTGAAGGAGCGCACCATCTGCAGGAACAGTTGTTCTGTCTTTGAATAGCTAAAATCCATATTCTTTTCAGTTTTCAGTTTCTAGTTTTCAGTTTTCAGTTTCAGTGGTAGCGGATGCCGCTGAGAACCGACAACTGATAACTGATAACTTGTTAATTAATACTTGTAGAAGCCTTCACCGGTCTTGCGGCCCAGGAGTCCAGCGCGGACCATCTTGCGCAGCAGCGGGTGAGGACGATACTTGGGATCGCCAAACTCGTTGTAAAGCACCTCCATAATGGCGAGGTTCACGTCGTTACCGATAAGGTCGGCAAGGGCGAGGGGTCCCATGGGATGGTTGGCACCCAGCATCATGCACTTGTCGATATCCTCGGCGCTGGCGATACCGTCGGCCAGGATGCCTACAGCCTCGTTGATCATCGGGATGAGAATGCGGTTAACGACAAAACCGGGAGCCTCGTTAACGGGCACGGGGGTCTTGCCAATCTCGGTGGTCAGGTCTATAATGCACTTGGCGGTTTCCTCGCTGGTGAGCTGGCCCTTGATGACCTCGACGAGCGCCATGCGGTCGGCGGGGTTGAAGAAGTGGCAGCCGATAAACTGTGCGGGACGGCTGGTGCAAGCGGCAATCTCGGTAATCGAGAGCGACGACGAGTTGGTGGCGAAGATGGTCTCGGGCTTGCAGATCTTGTCAAGCTCCATGAAGACGTCCTTCTTCAACTGCATGTTCTCGACAGCAGCCTCGATAACGAGGTCGGCGTCAGCGAAGTCGGCATAGTCGGTCGTCGTGGTGATGTTGGCGAGAATGGCCTTCATGGCATCCTCGGTGATTTTACCCTTCTCGACGAGCTTGTTGTAGCCCTTGGAAATCGAAGCCATGGCCTTGTCCAGGCTCTCCTGGGTGCGGCTCTTCATGACCACCGGCATCTTGGCGGCAAACGCCTTGACGATACCCTTGGCCATCGTACCTGTTCCAATAATGCAAATTTTCATAGATTGAAATTATTTTATTGATTATTAATGATTTAGTTTAATTATTCTCCTTTAAATTCTGCCTTGCGCTTGTTGAGGAAGGCATCCATACCCTCCTTTTGGTCACACGTGGAGAAGCACTTGCCGAACAGCTTGTTCTCCAGGCCGATGGCACCGTCGGCATCGAGGTCATAGCCCTCGTTGATGCTCTGCTTGGCCAGCGTAATGGCAACGGGGGCGCACTTGAGCATCATCTGGGCCATCTCGATGGCTTTGCCCATCAGTTCGGGCTGCTCATAGACAGCGTTGACCAAGCCGATGCGCAACGCCTCGTCGGAACGGATGACCTTGCCGGTGTAAATCATCTCCTTGGCATAGCCCTGGCCGATGAGTTTGGGCAGGCGGTAGGTACCCGAGAAGCCCGGGATGATACCCAGACCCACCTCGGGCTGACCGAACTTGGCATTGCTGGAGCAGATGCGGATGTCGCAGGCCATAGCCAGCTCACAGCCACCACCCAACGCAAAACCGTTGACAGCAGCGATGACGGGGATGGGCAGGGTCTCGATCTTGCGGAACACCTGAGCACCCAGACGGCCGAACTCGGTGCCCTGGGGCTCGTCGAGGTGGGCCATCTCGCTGATGTCGGCACCGGCGACAAACGACTTCTCGCCATCGCCCGTGATGATCAGGACACGGGTGGAGGCGTCAAGGCCGCTGATGAAGGTGTCGATTTCCTTCAGGATGGTCGAATTGAGCGCGTTCAGGGACTTGGGGGCCGAAATTGTCATGACGGTGACCCCACCCTGCGGTTGCTCAATCTTCAAGAAATTGTATTCCATGACCATGAGGAATTAGACATCCATGGGCTTGAGGTCGGGCGAGATGATGAGTTTGGCCTCGGTAGCGGCCTGCACATCCTCGACGGTGAACTCGGGATGGAGCTCACGCAGAACGATGCCCTCGGGGGTGATGTCCATCACACCCATCTCGGTGATAATCATATTGACCTGACCGGCAGCGGTGAGGGGCAAAGTGCACTCCTTCAAAATCTTGGGGTTACCCTTCTGGGTGTGCTCCATGGTGAGGATCACACGCTTGGCACCCACAACGAGGTCCATGGCACCGCCCATACCGGGAGCCATCTTGCCGGGGATAATCCAGTTGGCGAGGTTACCTTTCTCATCGACCTGCAGTGCGCCCAGGAACGACACGTTCACATGGCCGCCGCGGATGATGGCGAACGAGGTAGCCGAGTCGAAGGTGCAAGCACCGGGATTCAACGTGATGGCACCGCCACCGGCGTTGATGAGGTTCTTGTCCTCCTTGCCCTCTTCGGGGGTCGGGCCCATACCCATAGCACCGTTCTCGGTCTGCAGGGTAACGGAAACACCGTCAGGAAGGTAGTTAGGGATTAAGGTTGGGATACCAATACCCAGATTCACAACATCGCCATCGTGCAACTCCTTGGCAGCACGTTTTGCGATGACTTCTCTCATTTGATATTTGTCCATAATAGTACGGTTTTGAGATTAATTATATGTTTTTAAAAAGTTATTTCATTCCTCTCTTGACCATCTCTTGCACGACGAACGAAGCCACGTCGTCGGCATAGGTGTTCATGCCAAAGCCGGCGTCAAAGCCCAGCTCCTTGGCCAACTCATGAGTTATACGGGCGCCACCACAGCAGCAGATCATCTTGTCGCGCAGGCCCTCGGCCTCCATGAGCTCGATGAACTCGGTCATGTTCTTGATGTGGACGTCCTTTTGGGTCACCGTCTGCGAGACGAGCAATGCGTCGGCATGGAGTTCGATGCCCTTGGCGATAAACTCGTCGTTAGGTACCTGTGAACCCAGGTTGTAGGCCTCGATCATCTCGTAACGTTCCAGACCGTAGTGACCCGCATAACCCTTCATGTTCATGATGGCGTCGATGCCCACAGTGTGGGCGTCGGTGCCTGTGGAGGCTCCCACAATGACAATCTTGCGGCCGATGTTCTCCTTGATGTACTCGTCGGTCTCGTACATGTCCATAGTGTCGGATTCCACCTTGGGCACATAGATGGTTGAGTAATCCACGGTGTGGGTGCAGCTGCCATAGCAGTTGAAGAAGGTAAAACCAGGGGTCAACTCCTTGTAGTACACCACACTAGGGTTCTCAAGACCCATCTTGCGGAGCAATTGCTTGGCGGCCTCAACGGCCTCGGCGCCACAGGGTACCGGCAGGGTGAAACTGAGCTGCACCTTTCCATCGTTCATGGTGTCGCCGTAGGGCTTTATCTTGGTGAAGTCTAAGGTTTTGTCAAAATCCTTAGCTTCCATGCTATATAATCCTTCGCTCATAATTCTAAAGTAACCTTAATGTGATGTGTTATTATCTCTTGCCTTTCATCAGTTCCACAAACGGGTTGTAGTAGTTCTGACCCTTCATGGTAACACCCTGCAGACCCTTACCGCCGTTCTTGGGACGTTTCACGTCGCCGAAGATACCCTTCTCAAGCGCGGTGAACAGGCCTTCCTTGGTAATCTCCTCAAGCAACTTGATGGTGTTGCCCAGCACTTCCTTCACGCGGTTGCGGCAGATGCCACCCTCGACAAACTCCATCTCCTCGCCGATGCTCTTCATGTTGTTGAAGATGTACTTGGCGTTCTCGATTGAGAGGTAACGGTCGCTCATGAAGGGGGTGTGGATAGCCTCGGTGGGCATACCCAGCAGCTGGATGCCCTGGTGGGTCCAGATGCCGATCATGTTGAACAGGGCGTCCTGGATGTGACCGCGGAAGATGTTGCCCGTCATGAACTTGGTGGGGGGCATGTACTTCAACGTGGCCTTGGGGAAAATCTCGCGGGTCATCTGTGCCTGAGCCAGCTCCAGCAGGAAGCCATTCTCGAGCATGGGGTCCATCTCAAAGGCGTGGCCCAGACCCATCTGCTCCTCGGGCAGGCCGGCCATGAGTGCCAACTGCTCGTTGATGAGGTCTGAAGCGAGTACCGTGTGGGCTGCCTCGACGGCGTCGGCCGTGGTGAGGTAGTTGTCCTCGCCCGTGTTGATGATCACGCCGGCAAAGCCGTTGATGATGCGGCTCATGTACTGGTCGATGAGGGTGCGCTGCATGTTGATGTCACGGAAGAGGATTCCGTACAAGGCATCGTTAAGCATGACATCCAGACCCTCGAAAGCGCCCATGATGGCGATCTCGGGCATACACAAGCCTGAGCAGTAGTTACACAGACGGATGTAACGGCCCTGTTCCTCGCCCACCTCATCGAGCGCCTTGCGCATGATGCGGAAATTCTCCTGGGTAGCGAAAGTGCCGCCAAAGCCCTCGGTCGTAGCGCCATAGGGCACATAATCCAGCAGACTCTGGCCGGTGGTGCGGATCACAGCGATGACGTCGGCTCCTTGTCGGGCACCTGCCTGTGCCTGCACCACGTCCTCGTAGATGTTACCCGTTGCCACAATGATGTAGAGGTAGGGTTTGGGACCCTCACCGATGGTTTCCAGGTAATGCTCACGACGTGCACGGCGGGCACGGATGCGCGCCATACTCTCGTCAACTACCGGCTGCAGGGCGTCAGCAATCTGCTTGGGGTCGCGGGTGACAACCTGGGTGATGTCCAGTTCGTCCTTGGCCACCTTCTCGGCAATCTGCTGCGGGTTCAGCCCCGTCTGAATCATGGCATTGGCTATGAAAAACAATGCGCCTTCACCTAGCACGCCCTTATCCTTGAGGGCATCGACCACCACATTGGGCAGGGGCACCTCGTTGTCGTCCACACCGTCAATGCCCATCAAGCGGCACAGGGTGCGCTCGACAGCCACTGTCGTGTACTGCTCGACAAAGGATTGCACATCCTCGGCAATGCCTTTGGCCAATCCTCTGGCGTACTCAACTTTTTCAAAATCTAATCCTAATTTGCTCTTTTGCATATCGTATATAGTAATGATGTGATGTTCTCTTAAGCTGATGGTGAATTCTCCAGCAGGCCTCTTGCCATATTGATCCACTCGCCATCGATGCCAAGGCTTTGGGCTATGTTGAGTGCCTCGTGGGGCACCTCTCCGTCCTGAACCTCGACCAACTGATAGTCCATCTCGCCGTTCACAAAGCCCTTTACCCTCAGGCAACGGGCATTGCCCGGCTCTATATCATAGTGCGTTGTCATGACAAGGCTCATGTCCTTATCGGCCAGCACCTGCAGCAACGCCGACACCAATGCGGCGCCCTCGGTGGGATTGGTCGTGCGTGCGGGCTCGTCAATCAACGCCAATAATTCTCTATTCTCGCGTGATGCCTTGATAACGGCATCGATGTTCTTCATCTCGGCGGCAAACGACGACAGGCCTTTCTCGACCGACTGTTCATCACCGATGCAGAAGTATATCTCGTCCTTGACGGCAATCCGTGCCGAAGCCGCGGGGATGCCGAAGGCAAATTGGAAAAGATACTGACACAGGGTCAGTGTCTTCAGCACCACGGTCTTGCCACCCATGTTGGCACCCGTGATGAGGGTGGGATTATGGCCAAAAGCGATATCGACCGGCTGGAAATCCCTGCCGCGGGGTGCCAATGCCGCCTTGACCTGGGGATGGAACATAGCCTCGTAGTGGCTTGTGCCATCGTTGGACACAGTGGGGAAACAAAGCCCCATCTGTCTCATCTGCATTGCCTTGGCCATGTTCACATCGATCTGTGCCAAGGCAAGTTGTGCCTGCCCGATGGCGGCCGCAAACGGATGCAGCTGCCTGCTCAGGTCTTTTCTCACGCCCTCCTCAAGTTCGCTGGCCTGGAGCAGGAGGTCATCCTGCTGCTCGGGGTTCTGGCGCATCTGATTGCGCAGATCCTTGAGTTGGGCGCAATAGGAATCATATATATAAAATGTGGCGATTTTCATGCCGTCGGGGTCGAGGATGGTGATGACCTCGTTCAGGTCGGGAATGTCCACTACCCCTTCCATGCCATGCTGCTTCATTAACCCGGCCACATCGGTTGCCAGGATGGCGAGGTGCTTGATTTCAAACAGCTCGATGTCATCGAGCACAGCCTGGTTGTGCAGGTTCTTGATTGTCGTGCGTATGTCCTTCAAGCCCTGCAACTTGAAGAGCAACGTGTCGATGTAGGTCTTATCGACCTGTGCGACAAAATCGTTGAAACGGTGCAACACGTCATAGGCCGCGGCAATTTCCTCGGCATCAGTCATCAATGGAGCGTCGAGGAGCCAACGACGGGCATAACCCGACTGCAATTCCAGCTGGTCGAGCATGTAGCGCAGGCCACAAGGCGATTCTATGACATTTTTCAGTTGCACTATTGCTTGTTGTTCTTTAACAAATCATAAACCGGAAGCTGGATGGCTTCGCTGAGTCGGCCGCACAAGGTGTCGGAGTCAAGGACATAGCCACTGGGCGACGTGGGATTGACGGTGACGGCAATGAGTTTGCTCTTCTGCAACACACTGATGCGTCCGCCCGCCTTGAGGAACAGTCTGAACTGCTGGGGAGTGACAAATATCTTAGTGAAGTCACGCACCACCAGCTCAACCTGCTTGAGGGTCTTGTTTTTCCTCACCTTCTCGAGGAAACCATCGACGAGGGCTCCAGCGACATACAGCGTCCTGCAATCGTCCATTCCATCGAAGTGGATATCCTTGGAGAGCGAGGTCACAGCATCCAGACCATTGAGATTGCCATCCTTGTCGATAAACCAGAGACCTTTCTCGAGCGGCATGAGCCTCGCAATGTTGGCCTCGGTGGTCAGGTCCAGATTGACCAGGTCAACGACGTGGGCGGTCTTGCTCACCAGGGTGGCCATGTTAGCCGAATAGGCGGCACCGGTTGCCAGAATCATCGACTGGCTCACGGCGGGAGATGCTGAACTCATGCGCGACAAGGCTCCGTCAATGACGACCAGGTCGATGGCAAAGCGTTGCTGCATCTCACCCATCCAGCGCCTGAGGCTGCTAGCCGATGAAGGCCCCGAAAGGAGGATTTTACCACCCGTAAGCGCCTTGGCGGTCACTACCCTACCCAACGATGTGCTCTCGTCACTCACGTCGATGAGTTCCGATACCAGCCTGCGCTGGCGGTAATGCATCTCGCTGGTGCCAAAGTACATGCCCTGGCGCAGGACGATTTCGGGTTTCTGGGTGCGGGTCACCTGGTCCACAGTCTCCCCATCGATGCCAATCGACGTCACGGCGATGCGTTTGGCCTCTACCGGCAAGCGGTCGAGCACATACTTGAGGCACTCGGTCTTGCCTGTGTTCTTCTCAAGGCCCACGATAGACAAGCTATCATAACGCAATATGTCGTCGATGAACGGGAGCACTGCACTCAATATTTACCCGACAGCCTGTGAAGACGCTCTTGAGGCGTCTCCACAGACCAGCGGATAATCATATTACTTCTTGTTACGGACCTCGTTGCGCTCGTGACGCTTCAAGGCACGCGGCTCAATGTTCATGCGCTCACCCTCAAGCAGCGAGATCACACCGTCAACAGCCTTGTCGGCAGCCACCTGCTCCTTGGCACGTGCAGCCTGGCACTCGGGACAGTTGCACTCGCTGTGGTAGTCGGTGGGCTCGGTGTAGGTCGTAATCACGCCCTCGAAGTTGCGTAATACCACACGACCGGGAGCCTGTGAGATCACATACTGGGGCATCACGGGCGTCTTGCCACCACCACCGGGAGCGTCCACCACGAAGGTGGGCACGCAGTAGCCACTGGTGTGGCCGCGCAGGCCCTCGATGATCTCAATGCCCTTGCTCACGGGGGTGCGGAAGTGCTCCAGACCCATCGACAAGTCGCACTGGTAGATGTAGTAGGGACGCACGCGGATCTTCACGATCTCGTGAACGAGTTTCTTCATCACATGGACGCAGTCGTTCACGCCACGCAACAGCACACTCTGGTTACCCAATGGGATACCGGCATCGGCCAGCATCTCGCAAGCGCGGCTCGACTCGGGAGTCACCTCGTTAGGATGGTTGAAGTGGGTGTTGATCCAGATGGGATGATACTTCTTCAACATGTCGCACAACTCGGGCGTGATGCGTTGCGGGCAAACGACCGGCGTGCGGGTTCCCAAGCGAACGATTTCCACATGAGGTATCTTGCGGAGCTCCGAGATGATGTATTCCAGTCGTTTGTCGCTCACCATGAGGGCGTCGCCACCCGAGAGGAGGACGTCGCGCACGGTGGGCGTGTTGCGGATATACTCCAGCGCCTTCTCGATGCGGTCAAGGCCACACTCATTGTCGGTCTGACCAGCAAAGCGGCGACGGGTGCAGTGACGGCAGTACATCGAGCACATGTCGGTGATGAGCAACAACACACGATCGGGATAACGGTGTGTCAAGCCGGGCGTGGGTGAGTCCTCATCCTCGTGCAGGGGGTCGAGCAGGTCGGCAGCGGCATGATGGGTCTCGGCACCCGTGGGGATGCACTGACGACGGATGGGATCGTGGGGATCATCGGGATTGATGAGGCTCAAGTAATAAGGCGTGATGGCCATACGCAAGGTCTTGAGGGTCTGCTTGACACCCTCTTCCTCCTCGGCGCTCAGGTTCACGTATTTCTTGAGTTCCTCAAGCGTCTCGATGCGGTTTTTCACCTGCCACTTCCAGTCATTCCACTGCTCGTCGGTGACATCGGGAAACAATTGTTTTCTTCTTGATTCTACCATAACGGATTATGATTGATTAGGCGTAGAGTTCCTCAAAGATCTTGCGCAGCTCGGGGCATTCGCGCAGCTCCTGCAAGGTAAAGTCGGCATGGCCCTTGGTGTAACCGTTACCGATGATCATGTTCACGTCGGCACCAATACCCTCGGCACCCAGAGCAGCCTTGGTAAAGCTGGTGGCCATCGAGAAGAAGTAAACGATACCGTCATCCTTGGTGCACAGCACTGCGGTCATCTCGCAATCGGGAACGTTCACGCAGTTGATAGTAGTGTCGGCCATCTTGCCGTCGGTGAGCTTGTAAACCAGCTCGTAAACCTCAACGGGAGTCATGCCGGCAACGCTCTCGACAACGTCACAGAAGCCGAGGTCCTTGATGCGCTGGGTCGATTTGGGGCTGTTAGCCAGACCAATCACCTTACCGGTAACGCCTACGCGCTTCTTGGCCTCGTAGCAGCACAGCATACCGCTCTTGCCACCTGCACCCAGGATAACAACATTCTGGCCATACTGGCACAACTTGGCGGTCTGGGCGGGAGCACCAGCGACGTCGAGTGCGCTCAAAGCGAGCTTCTCGGGCATGTCATCGGGAATCTTGGCATAGATGCCGCTCTCGAACAGGATAGCCTTACCCTTGATGTCCACCTGGTCCACGTCGGCGCGGATTTCGAGGATCTCGTCGATGCGCAGCGGGGTCAGTGACAGCGAAACGAGGGTAGCGATGCGGTCGCCCTCCTTGAGGTCGATCTTACCCTTAAGGGCGTCGCCAATCTTCTCTACCTTACCCAGGAGCATACCACCCGAACCGGTGCGGCGGTTGCGGTGCTTACCCTGCAACTCAACGTTGAGGAGCATCTCCTTCTTGATCTCTTCCATAACCTCGGCCTCGTTGTTGGGATCCTTGGCCTGCTGCTTAGCATAGTTGTGGATGTCGGTGAAAGAAGCGGAGTCAATATTCAGGGTCTGTACATCGATGAGGATCTCGTTGTCGTAGATCTCGTCCATGTTGTTGTCCAGCTTGTTAGCGGGCTGAGGGAGAATGCCCTTGGGCTCGATTACTCGGTGCGTACCAAATCTGTTTCCGTGTTTCTGCATTGTTTAAATTGGTTTTAATGTTAAACGATTATATTATTAGTTTTTTTTAGTTGCGCTTGGGCAGGCCGAGGATCTCGCGGGCCTCGTCGCTGGTGGCGATGGGACGGCCCAGCTCCTTGGCGATGCGAACGACCTTCTCAACGAGTTCACCGTTGCTCTTGGCAAGCACGCCCTTGGAGAGGTAGAGGTTGTCCTCAAAGCCCACACGCACGTTACCGCCCATGGCGATAGCGGCAGCGGCCATCGGGAAGGCATGGCGGCCAACGCCGGTCACGGTCCATGTGGAGCCAGCGGGGATGCCGTTGACGAGCCAGCACAGGTTGGCAACGGTGGCGGGGGTGCAACCGGGAACGCCCAGCACGAAGTTGAACTGCATGGGAGCACCGGGAACTTCACCCTTGCGGGCCATCGTGAGGATGGTGTCGAGGTGACCCATCTCAAAGCACTCGTACTCGGGCTTGATGCCACGCTCGATCATGCGCTTACCAAAGGCACGCATGGTGGGCATCGTGTTGTCGAAGATCTCGTCGCCAAAGTTGCAGGTACCGCAGTCGAGTGTTGCCATCTCGGGCAGCGGAGTCGTGTCGGTGGATTGGAGACGCTCGTCGGGGGTCATACCCACAGCACCACCGGTTGACGGGATGAGGATGACGTTGGGGCACACCTTGAGGATAGCCTCTTCACATTCCTGGAAGCGGGCACGGTCCTGAGTGGGCGTACCGTCGTCCCAGCGCACGTGCAGGTGGACGATGGCAGCACCGGCATCAACAGCCGACTTGGCCTCACGAACGATTTCTTCTACGGTATAGGGCACGTTAGGATTCTGCTCCTTGGTTACCTCGGCGCCGCAGATAGCGGCAGTGATTATCAGTTTGTCCATTCTAGTTTCTAGTCCTTAGTTTTTAGTCCTTAGTTCTTTTGTTGGCCACGGCTGAGCCGTGGCACGGGGGACCCTTAACGGATTACTTGTTCTTGCGTTGGCAATCTTTGGGGGTTACACAGGTGCCTGATGCGCGGCACACGATGACGGGCTCATCGAGGATATCGGCAGCCGATGCCGAGATATCGGGGCGGGCCTGAGCCACCTTGCGTGCCTCAAAGACCATGTGGCGTGAGGTATTGCCCTCGCGGTCAATCCAGCCCTCGGCCTCGATAAAGTCACCGGCATAGACGGGTGCCAGGAACTCGATGTTGTCATAGGCGCAGAAGAGGCCTTCGTCACCATCACGCATAATCAACAACTCGGTAGCCACGTCTCCAAACAGGTGAACCATGTGTGCTCCATCAACCAGATTACCACCGTAGTGTGCGTCCTTTGCGCTCATGCGCAGTCTGATCATTGTCTTGTATTCCATGTCAAGTTTTCAGTTTTCAGTCGTCAGTTTTCAGTTTTCTGCTAATGCCTAAAGCCTATTACTTCTCAACATAGATGCCATCAACATAGATACCTGAAGCATGAACGTGCTCGGGAGCGATCTCGCCCACGGGAACGAGCTTCTCGGCCTCAACGACAACATAGTCGGCAGCGGTGGCCATCAGCGGGTTGAAGTTGTTGGTGGTTCCGAGGAATACCATGTTACCGAACTCATCGACGATGTTTGCACGCAGGAAAGCAATGTCTGCGCGCAGGGGCTTCTCCAACAGGAAGTCCTGACCGTCAACCTTGATGATTTCCTTGCCGTCGGCCATGATGGTGCCCAAGCCAGTGGGGGTCAACACGCCGCCAAGACCTGCGCCTGCCGCACGGATGCGCTCGGCCAGGGTGCCCTGGGGAACATACTCCACGATGAGGGTGCCCTCATTCTTCTGCAATGCGGTCTGCTTGTTGGTACCCGTGTGGGACACAATAGCCTTCTTTACCTGATGGTTGCTAACCAGCTTGCCATGAGCTACCTCGTCATAGGCCGTGTCATTGGCAATGATAGTGAGGTCTTTAACACCTTTTTCTACAATGGCGTCGATGATCTGGGTGGCACTGCCGTTGCCCAGGAAACCGCCAAACATGATTGTCATGCCGTCTTGCACTTTCTCGACGGCTTGCTGCAATGTGATTTGTTTGTTCATAATGTTTATATTTTGGAATTATCGGTTTATGTCGAATATTGGGTGCAAATATAGAAAAAAATCCCCATTTCAGCGCCATTCTCGGCAACAATTTATGAACTTTTTATCTATTATATAGATAAGTGCTCCATACACAACACTTTGAATTTTCATCACCATCCTGGCCCCAATGTTTTTTGGCATAATTTTTGCAGTTTTTAACTTAAAAGATGCTAGGAAAAAGTTATCTTTGCGTCGAATAAACTTTGTGTAAAACTAAATCATTTTGAATTATGGGAACGTTAGATTTCGGAACACTGGAGATAGCCATTATAGCCGGTGTGATTATCCTGCTGTTACTAGTCCTCCTTTTCACCTGCTATGTCAAGGCACCGCCCAGCACTGCCTATGTAATCTCGGGTATCAAGCGCGAGCCGCGCATCCTGATTGGTGCCGGTGGCGTGAAGATCCCCATCTTTGAGCGCCTCGACAAGGTGTACCTGGGCCAGCTCACCGTTGACATTCGCACCGAACGCAGCGTGCCCACCAACGATTTTATCAACGTGAATGTCGATGCCGTTGCTAAAGTAGCCGTGACCCCCACCACCGAAGGCGTGCGCCTCGCCGCCCGTAACTTCCTGAACATGGATGCCGAAACCATCTCAGGCCAGCTGCAAGACACCCTGCAGGGTAACCTGCGTGAGTTGATCGGCAGCCAGGGACTGAAAGAGCTGAACGTTGACCGTGACGGATTCTCCAACCAGGTCATGGACAAGGCGGCTCCCGATATGGCCAAGCTCGGTATTTCTATCCTCGCGTTCAATGTGCAGAACATTACCGACGAGCTGGGACTGATTGAGAACCTGGGTGCCGACAACACGTGGACCATCCGCAAGAATGCCGCCATCACCAAGGCTCAGGCCGAAAAGGATATTGCTCAGGCCCGTGCCGAGAACGAGAAACTGGCCAATGACGCCACTGTAGCCTCACAGACCGCAATCGCCGAGCGCCAGAACGAGCTGACCATCCGCCGCGCTGACCTGAAACAGGAGGCCGACACGCGCCAGGCCCAGGCCGATGCCGCCTACCGCATTCAGGAGCAAGAGCAGCAGAAGGTGCTTAACGAGAAAGAGGTGGATGCACAAATCGCACGCACCAAGAAGGAGCAAGACCTGACTAACGAGCAGATCAAGATCCGCGAGAATACCCTGCTTGCCGAGGTCAACAAGCAGGCTGATGCCGACCGCTACTCCAAGCAGATTCAGGCCGAGGCCGAGAAGTTCCAAATCCAGAAGAACGCCGAGGCCGACCTGGAGAAGCGCAAACGCGAGGCCGAAGCCCAGCGCTACGAGGCCGAGCAGGAAGCTGAAGCCATCCGCGCCAAAGCCGAGGCACAGAAGTTCGCCATGATGCAGGAGGCCGAGGGTATCAAGGCCCGCGGTGAGGCCGAGGCCTACGCCGTGCAGAAGAAAGGTGAAGCCGAAGCCCAAGCCATGGAGAAAAAGGCCGAGGCATTCAAGAAGTATAACGACGCCGCTGTTGCCCAAATGGTCATCGACAAGCTGCCCGAAATCACGCGCAACGTCGCCGAGCAGGTAGCCACCATCCAGGGCGTGAACATCTACAGCACCGGTGGCGACCACGGAGCAGGCATCGGCACCATCACCGGCACACTGCCCGTAGTGCTCGCCCAAGTGAATGACACCGTCAAGAGCGCCGTGGGTGTGGACCTTGCCAGCATCGTGCGCAAGCATGAGGGTCCCAAGGACACCCCGCCCACCCAGGAGGACGAGAAGAAGTAAGCAAATCCTCTTATCATAAAACGAATCAGGCCGAAAGCGAAATGAGTTGCTTTCGGCCTGATTTTTATCGTGTTACAATGTATTACTTAAGGTAATCGTCGAAGTAACGGGTGATGCGTTCGTGCAGGTGCACGCTCTGGTGACCTCGCATGTTGTGACCCTGACCAGGATACACAAAGAAGTCGGGTTGAGTACCAGCAGCAATGCAGGCCTTGAGGAAGCTATAAGCATGCTGAGGCACCACTGTGGGGTCATTGAGGCCGATAATGATCTGCAAGCGTCCCTTGAGGTTGGCCGCCTTGCTGATCAGACTGCTCTGCTGGTAGCCCTCGGGATTGGTCTGCGGGGTGTCCATGTAACGCTCACCATACATCACCTCATACCACTTCCAGTCGATGACGGGACCGCCAGCAACGCCTACCTTGAAGACGTCGGGATAGGTGGTCATCAGGTTAATGGTCATGAAACCGCCAAAGCTCCAACCGTGAACGCCGATGCGGGCCGTGTCAACATAGTTGAGCGTGCGCAGGAAATCCACACCACACATCTGGTCCTGCATCTCGACCTGTCCAAGGTGACGGAAAGTAGCCTGCTCAAAGTCACGACCGCGGTTCTCACTGCCACGGTTGTCGAGGATAAACAGCAGGTAGCCACGCTGCGCCATATAGGTTTCCCAACTGCGGCTACCGTAGTGCCAACGTGCATCCACGTTATGGGCATGCGGTCCACCATAGACATAGACCACGGTGGGATACTTCTTGGTCGCGTCAAAGTCGGTGGGCATCACCATGCGGTAGTACAGGTCAGTCACCCCGTCGGCTGCCTTAATCGTGCCGCAACGGTACTCGGGCACCGTATAACCCTGCCAGGGGTCAGAAGCGGTGAAATAACGTGATGACTTGTTATTGCGGGTGTCCACGATAGCGATGTTGCGGGGCACATCAGGCTCCTGGTAGCTGTCGATTAGCCAAGCGCCGCTGGCGCTCAAGCGGCCAGTGTGCCAGCCTTTTCCGCCCTCGTCGATGCGGGTCAGTTTACCATCGGCAACATCCACACGGTACAGGTTCTGCTGCAATGGACCCTCGGCATTGGCTGCGATGATCACTGCCTTGCTCTCGGTATCAAACCCCAGCAAGTCGGTCACCACCCAATTACCGCGTGTGAGCTGACGCAATTCATTGCCATTGATGTCAAACAGATACAGGTGGTTATAGCCGTCCTTCTCACTCCACATGATGAATTTCTCCTTGTCCCAGGGCAGGAAAGTGATGGGATGCTGCGGCTCCACATACTTATCATTGTACTCACGGTAAAGTGTTGACATACGACGTCCAGTCGCTGCATCATAAGCCACCAATTCCACCTTGTTCTGGTCACGATTGCCCTCCATCAGATAAATGGTCTTGCCGTCGGGACTCCATGAAATGTTGGAGAAGTAGCGGTCAACAGGGTTACCTATGCGCAGATGAACCGTATCGTCAACATTCATGTCATAGATGCCAACGTTCACGATATGGGACCGTTGACCAGCCATGGGATACTTCTCGGGAGCATACTCAGCTATCAAACGAGTAGTATCATCAAGTTCCGGCACATCGACCAATGGGTAGTCATCCACCATGCACTGGTCCATGCAGTAAAATGCCAAGCGCTTGCCATCGGGGCTCCAGAACAAACCGCCATCGATACCGAACTCGCTGCGATGAACGCTTTGGCCATAGACCATCTCGCGAGAGCCGTCGGAAGTCACCTGACGGTTACGTCCTGTCGAGTTGGTGACATAAAGGTCGTCATACATCACATAGGCCACTGCACGGCTCTTATCATTCCACTCCAGTGCTTGGGCATCGGCATAACGATCCTGTTTCCACTCCACTGTGCCAGTCTTGAAATTGATGAGCATGCGCTCTTTTTTGTTGGACAGCAACACAAGTGACTTGTCAGCATAAGGGAAACGTGCCGATTTCAAGCTCCCGATCTTGCGGTCGTCGGAATTGAACCCAGCCCCTTTGTTAAGGCCAGCCCTGGTGAACAGCACCGTCTCCTTGCCCTTGTTCGTCACCGACCAACAAGTGTCGGCCGAGAGGCGGACCAACTGGTCACCCCACCACATGAGGGTTCGGTTCTGTGGAGTCATTTTCTCATAATTGTTTCCACCGAAGTTCAAGTCTTCCAGAGTGAATTGCTTCTGGGCCAGTGATGGCAGCACCATCAAGGCCATGAGCACCAGCGATAAGCCGTGTCGTTTACTCATTGTCATTTTCATTTCAGTATGGTCTATGTTAAACATTTCCTAATTAATGACGCAAAAGTATCACTTTTTTCTGACAAAGCCTAACAATCCACCAGATTTCCTCAATAATAGCTGGAGCCCCCATCCTTGATGAATGAGGGTTGGCTTGACTCGCTGACAATGCACACATCATCTCATCATTAAACATGATGAATATACAATAGCTATATCATAAAATATCATTATTAGCGCAAATCGGGTTTATAGAGAATCTGGGTGCGTTGGCTGATTAGAACGGCAAGAACCCACGCCAATGCGCAAAAAGTTTGTAACTTTGCCGACATGAAAAAGACATTCATTACAGTTGGCCTCCTGCTGGGCCTGGCGCTCACAGGATGCGGAAACCGGCACAACGCCAGCGGTACCGACTATACGGTGACCTGCCGTCTTGACGGCGTGGCACAGCACGACATCGCGACACTGCTTGTGCTGGAAGAGGATTATCACCAGTTGAGGGTGTGCGGCGCGGCCCGTCTGCAAGACGGAAGTTGCAGTTTTAACGGGCAGATTGACGAGCCTAAGGTGGCCCTTATCCGTTGGGACAATGACACGGTAGAGCCCTTCTACTTCGTGCTAGAGGCCGGAGACATCCACGTTACCCTCAAGCCCGGCTCGTGGGATATCACCGGCAGCCCGATGAACAGCCGCTACCTGCACTATATCAACCAGCGAAACGCCATCATGGATTCACGCCTGAACACTTGGCAGGAATACCTCAAGCAGGCAGCCGACAAGTCGCTCACACGCGCTGAGGAGATGCGCCTGGTCAAGCAGGACAGCCTGCTCAACGACTCGCTGGTGCGTCTCACCAGGGAGCACATCGACCGCGGCGATGCCGTGGGCCGCATCATCAGGGAGCGTTACGGTGACCAACCCGGCCAGAAGCATTAATGATGCCCAACTGGGATTATCAGGGGCTGTGTTATAATTGTTTCGCCTATAATATCAACCGTGCTGGCGCACGGTTACATGTGCGAGAATTAACCTCAAGGTCAACTGCTATATGGTTACCTAAAAAAATCACCCTGCCGACAAATGTCAGCAGGGTGATTTTTAGGTTTTAATTAACCGTACGGTTCGATCTTGTCAGGAATTAGTTCTTAACAATGAGTTCGCAGATCGAAACGCGGTTCCAGCTGAGCTCCTGGAACATGTCGGTCTCACCACAACCCTGGGCAGTGATGCGGCTAGCATCGATGCCATACTTGTTGATGAGCATGTTCTTCACAGCCTCGGCGCGGCCATTGGCCAGACGGATGTTGTTGTCGTGGGGACCCTCGGAAGAAGCATAACCCTTGATGTCAACAGTTGAACCGGGATTGTTCTTCAGGTACATGGCAACGCGCTCAACATTAGCCTGCTGGTCAGCAGTGATGTTGGTCTTGTTCAGCTTGAAGTGAACGAGAACATTCATGTACTTAGCATTGGGATCAGCAGCCTTAGTGGGCTCGGGCTTAGCCTTGCGGGCAGCATCCAGATCGCGCTGGAGCTGAGCGTTGCGAGCGTTAGCGGCGTCGAGGTCACCCTGGAGGCCGTTGAGCTGGTTGCGCAGACCATTGATCTGACCATTGAGAGCGTCAATGTCATCCTGGCTGTACTTGTAGGGGCAGAAGGTGATGTAGCGCTCGCCGTTGCTACCCTTGAAGTGATAAGTCAGACCAGCCTCGAGCTCTACAGCAGCGTGGTTAGCGTTCATCTGGCTCTTGCCGTTGCGGGGCTCACCGTCCCAAGCAGCGCGGGCATTGAGGTTGTGACGATAAGGAATCATGATGTCACCATTCATGTCCCAAACCACTGCGGGCTTCAGGCTGAAGGTCCAAGCGCGGCTCTCACCGAAGTTGAAGTTGAGGTTAGCACCAGCCTTGGTGTACCAGCTGTTGTAGTCATTGCCGTAAACATTGGCAGACTCATTGCGGTGGAAAGCGTGCAACCAACCAGCACCGATTACGCCCTCGAGCTCAAATACGCGGGGGATACCCTTGTAACCACCGAAGAGGTTGCTCAGGTTAACGGTACCAAACATGCCGGCCAGAGTGTGGTCGATGATGTTCGGGCTCTTGGGTCCCCAGTAGTTGGGTTCCTTCTCCCAGCTGGTGGTGTTGATGGTAGCCTCACCCTCAACGCCCAGACCGAAGACGGGAGTCAGCTGCTTGCGAATCTCCAGACCAAAGATGCCGCGAGCGCTGGGCCAGAAGGCATAACCCTGGAAGGGCATGATAGCGCCACCCTTCAAGGTTACCGACATGTTGTCAAAGAACTTGTTCTGCTCCAGAGACTGAGCCTGAGCAGCACACACGCCCATCAGAAGGGCTAAAGTCAAGATAATCTTTTTCATTTTGTTAAAATTTAAAAACTATATTAGACGAATTTATTTGGCAAAAGTAATACATTTTTCTTTAATCACCAAAATTTAACATTCATTAAGAATAAAATATGATAAAAAAATGGTTTTTTATCTTGAAATTCTCATTTTTTACCATAATTCAGCCAGCAATCACGTCAATTACGGCATTTATATCGGCCAAAGAGACCTCCCCGTCGCCGTTGACATCGGCCCGGTCGTTGAGTTCATCATCGGTTGCGCCACCGATGATAATGCCGATGATGGCATTCACATCGGCGACCGTCACTTCTCCATCAATATTGACGTCGGCCTTGAAGCTTGAAGTGGCGACAAGCCGCCTTATCGCCCCGCTGCTGACGATATCGGCTTTCCAAGATGCGAAACGCAACCTGGCATTCTTAAACCCGTGGGAGACATACAGGGAGAGATTTACCTGGTTTTCCCGCGCGAGCGAAGTGGGTGTGAACGTGACCGAGTCAACGGCCTCGCCGTTCTGGTCGATGATTGCGGCCGTGAGGCCCGCCTTGGAAACCACAAAGTCCTCGGACGACCAGAACCTTGTCACCCAAGTGACCGTCATGTCGATGGTCTGTCCCGTACGGCAATCAAACCGTGGAGATATCAACGTGAGCGGGAGTCCCTCACTGTTGGTATAGAGGACAATGCGATTGGCCTGGATGTTGTCGTGATTGAGCTCGATGCCCGGGTTGGTATAAACCCAGTCCTCGTATTCATTAGGCGAGAACTGCGGCACCTGACCCTGCATGCACAAGGCCACCAACATCATCATAGCTGTTATACCCAAATACCTCTTCATAACACAAACAGTTCATTAAACTTTAAGGTTAAACATCTCATTGAAAATACAAAGATAAGAAAAAAAACAACAACTTCCGCCTGTTTTTGCGTTTTTTGTGCAAAAACAGGCGGAAGAATAGTATTCAATTATACTTGGCCTGCTATCAGCTGCCCAAGATCATGGAAATCAACGCGGTCACGTCGGCCACATTGATATCGCCCTCGGCATCGCCACTGCAATTGGCCTCGGAGATATAGAAGTTCTCGGTATCACCCGACAGGATATAGGTAATGAGCATCGTCACGTCGCTAACATTTACCTTGTGGTCGTGGTTCACATCACCAAGATCCCAACCAGATTCAGCCTCTTGATAGAGGAAAGTCACTTTAGGCAGGAAGGAAATGGGTGAAACCTCAAAGCCATAGTAGTCGTCGTTCCAAGCCTCGAGGGCTGCCCACTGCTCGGTAGTGATGCCATAGAAGGTTGAAGACGCATAATTGACATCTCCCGGCGCGGTCACTTTGGCATCGACCACCAGGTTGCCGCCCTTGTATTCAAAGGGCTGGTCAAGGACAAAGATAAAATCCTTGCTACCCTTAACGGGCGTGAGTGTGGCGACAGTGGTTAATCCCGTCAAGAGGTTCTCGGCTGAATAATTAGACAAATCGGGATATTCGGCCTGCTCAGTCGTCATGAGCGAGAGGGTGATAACACCACCATTCATCCTCAAAAGCTGAGGATAGAACCTGAGTTCCACGATGCTGGAGCCTACCATGTTGGTCAACATGTGAGCAGGATAAATCATCTGGCCTTCAGTGCCCACAACGTCAATATAGACACCGTCGATGGGCAGTGTGCCGATAGCCAGGGAGTCGCATACGGTCAGTTCCTGAGCAGCAGGCCATGCCGTAGCTGTGAGGGGCACAGTAAGAGTTCCCGCATCACCGCAGTCAATGCTCAATACGGCATTGAAATCACCGGCAGCGGTGGGAGCAAACCTGACAGGGACATCGAGCGACTCGTTAGACTGTAAGGTAACGGGGCCAAGGTCTACAAAGAAAGGCTCAGACACGCTGAATGACGGAGTGAATGCCAGGTTGCCGACATTGGTAAGCCGAACCGACTGCACATCCTCATTACCAACGCGCACCGTGTTGAACGACAACTGGTAAGGGAACAGCTTGGCTGCATAGGGCACATCGGCACCAAAGTCAAATGTCGCCATGGGGATGGAGCGAGAGACCTCGTTGCGGGAAATAGAGCAGTAATTATCGGCACGCTGACAGATGAACAGGTCGGCAGTGGTCGAGCAAATACCAGCCTCTTCCACATAGGTGTCAATCACCAGATTGCCGCCGTTATAAGGAAACGGAGCATCAAAATTGATAACCACTTGGGTAATGCCAGGGGTAATTGACATAGTTGCCACTTGGGTCAAGCCATCCTCCACATAGTTGCCAAATGCAGATTGAGAGGTTTCGCCAACCGACACGCGCACCGTGCCTCCACTAGCCTCGATGTCGCCATAAGTGTAAAACGTGATGGAATTGATGGCTTCATCCTTCATCGCCGTAAGCACTGCCGCAGGATAAATCACCTGGGACCTGGTCCCCACCTCGTCAAGATAGAGCATGTTGATAGGGACAACCCAGTTGGGCTCGTCATTGCCCTCAAAGACAGTGAGGGTGTTTCTTGCCTGGGCCGAGAACACAGCAAGCAATGTGAACAGGGCGACAGACAGGTGTTGTAAGTTTCTCATACAATAGTTTTTATAGACATCTAAAAAATAATAGCAAAATTCCCTCAATCCTGTGTCACGCAGGACTGAACTGAATAGAGTTTAATAGGGAAAAGTGATAATTCTAAATCAAAAGTAAGCATTTTGAACAATTATCAGCGCAAAATTACAATAAATATTACATCTGACAAAGGATTCCTGCATTTATCATCAATACCAGGTCAATAAAAATCACAAAAAGGGAGGTGCGCTAAGCACCCCCCTTTGACAGCCGGATTAATCCAGCTTGTTAGTCAGTTACTTGATTAGTTCTGCAGAATCTTCTGAATCAGAGCAGTAACGTCGGCTACATTGATCTGGCCTTCACCATCCACGTTGGCCTGCGCGGGATAGAACACCTCGGGCTCAGCACCTGAAGTCAGGATGTACTTAATCAAGTCGGTAACGTCGGCAACGTTAACTGCACGGTCGTGGTTCACATCACCAAGCTGCCACTCGGGCACCTTCTCCCAAGCAACGGGTTCGAATACCAATGTCTCACCAGACTTCCAAATCAGACCATAGATATTGTAGTTGCCAGTGGCAGGCTGATTTCCGTTACCGGTCAGCGAAATTTTATTGCCGTCAGGCAGCGTAATGGTACGGATTGGTAAGAATGATTTTGTCACATTCTCGGCGACAACATAGGCGTTGAGCATACTCTCATCGGGGAAGGCGGTAAGCACCTGGGCAGCAGCCAGTTCAGCATTGGTCTCACCGCTGGCGCTGAGGTCTGCAGCATTGATGAACTTAACCCAACCGTTGTCGCTGGTCTTGGTGGCTTTCCAGCCCTGGCTCAGCACCTGGCCGTTCTCAAAGGTAGCGGCATCGACAATCTGGCCGTAGCCGCTCTCGTCGCGCAAGTACACGCTGCCATTCCAGCAAACGGTAACAACTGCATCGCCGTTGAAAGTGAATTCAGCATTGTCCTCCATTGCGTTAGCCTGGGCCAGCGTGGTAGCAATGTTGCCCTGAGGCTCCTCACTATCATAGGTGAAGGTGGTCTTAGGATAGAACTGCTGAGCAGATACAGAACTAGCGCCATAGGCCGAACCATTTACCGAAGAGTTTTGGCCAAAGAAATAGCCATGATCACTATATGAGCCTTCTACAGTAACAGAAAGCATGAGCACGAGATTGTCACCATTGTAGGTGAAGGGTTCACTCAGATTGAATACAATCTCGCTATCGCCACGCGTCATCGCAGTAGCACTCACCAGCGTCAAGTCATCAGCGGGAATAAGAGAAGGGCTCCATCCTCCGAAAGCATCCTGAGTCGTTGTTCCCAGATAGAGAGACAACTCACCGCCATTCATCACGTTACCAGTCTCGTTGGCAACATAGAATTTAACAGAAGTAATGTCTTTTCCAACCAATTCGGTAATTTCAGCAGCGGGATAAATCACCTCGCCGTAGTAGGGTGACCAATCAAAATAAGTCGCACGGAATGGGATGTACTCATTCTGGTCGGTACCATCAAACACAGTTACATCAACAGCCTGTGCAGCAAAAGCCACAGCGGCCAAAACAAAGATAGATAATAATTTCTTCATAATAAATGAATAGGGTTATGAAAAATGAATTACACGTTAATCGTTTTTAAATACTATATCCAAAATCAGGTCATTTATGGCCACAAAGATATAAGGATTATTGAAAACTGCAAAAATAGCATATAAAAAAACATCAATCCTGGCCTATAATCATCAAAAAAAGGAGGTGCGCTAAGCACACCCCCTTGTGGCAGCCGGATTATTCCAGCTTGTTAGTTTGTCACTTGATTAGTTCTGCAGAATGCTCTGAATCAAGGCAGTAACGTCAGCAACATTGATCGGCTCGATACCATCCACGTTGGCCTCCTCAGGATAGAACACCTCGGGCTCAGAACCTGAAGTCAGGATGTACTTGATCAGGTCGGTAACGTCGGCAACGTTAACGGCGTGGTCGTGGTTCACATCACCAAGGTCATAAGCGGGCTGAGGCCCTTCATCCTTGGCATAGGTAAAGGTAGCCATGGGCAGGAAACGGCTCCTATCGGTATCGGAGGTGTAGTGATACATCGATACATAGTCACTCTGGTATGCACCATAGAAGTTGGTGCTCTTCCAACCACTCGACTCGATTACTCTTGCCTCGATAGCAAGGTTACCACCATTATACTGATAGGGCTCACTGAGAACGAAGGTGAGTTCGTTACCGCCAGGAGTCGGAACGAGGGTAGCAACTACGTTCATCTCATCGTAGGGATTTGCAGTCTCAAATGCAGCCTCTTCAACCTGCTTGAATGACAACTGAAGCTTACCGCCATTGAACTGGAGTTCACCCCTTGAATGGAAAGTCACCTTGGTGATCTTTTTGCCATTAGCCATGGTCAACATGTCAGCGGGGTAGATCATCTGGCCATAGGTGCCAACCTGATCATAGTACGTGCCATAGAAAGGCAGCTTACCTTCGTAGGATTCGCCCTCAGCAACAGTAAACTCATAGACGGGAGCGATGGTCTCGCCAGTGATGGCGACTTCGTAGTAACCAGCAGCACCGCAGTCAATGGTCAAGGTTGCGGGATACTGACCGATCTCACCAGGAACATACTTGACGGTCACCTGCATCGACTCACCGTGAGCGAGTTCAACGGGATTGGCCTCGACGCTATAGGGAGCAGCGAGTGTGCCGATGACGGGAGTGAAGGGATTGCTACCATAGTTAGTAATAGTGATCACCTTGGAAGCCTCATCGCCCTGCTGTACCTGACCGAAGTCGAGAGCCAGCGGAGTCACGAGAGCGTAATCGGTCTTGGGCTCATAGATGAAAGTGGTCTTGGGAATAAACTGCAGGCTCGAAACCGTGGACTCGCCATAAGCCGAGAAGTAAGCATTAGTCTCTTCACCGTAGAAATAAGTATCGCCGCCAACGTAGGTGCCGTCCTCAGTGAATTGGGTCTCGAGCAGGATATTGCCACCAGCATAGAACCAAGGCTGATTAAAGTTCACAACAATCACGCTATCGCCACGGGTCATCGAGAACTCAGCAACCTCAGTCATCTCACCTTCAGCGAAGCTGGGACCATAGCTAGAAAAATAATTGGCATCAGTCGTACCAATGGAAACGGTTGCTTTACCACCGTTCATTGTGCTACCGTCTGGGTTAGCAACGTAGAACGTCATCGACGTGATGGTCGATCCCTGCAAAGCAGTAATTTCTGCTTCAGGATAAATCACCTGATGATGATAGGGAGAATAGTCAAAATAAGTAGCCCTGAAAGGAACATACGGGCTTGTTTCTGTCCTGTCGAACAAAGTCACCTCAAGGGCCTGTGAAGCAAGAGCAACAAGGGCCAAAGCAAAGATAGATAATAATTTCTTCATAAAAAAATAAATGTTAGAGTTATGAAAAATGAATTACTCGGTTTTTCGTTCACTAATGTCAATATCCTGAATCAGGTTTATTTATGGCCACAAAGATAAAATGAATATCATTAATTGCAAAATTATTCATTAAAAAAACGACATTCCACATAAAAAGAAAGTGACGTTCTTAGGGCGCCACTTCTCAATTGATAGCGCTATAGTAATCAATTAAGAATCAAATCAATCAAGGCATTCACGTCACCCACGTTAATCTCGCCATCGCGGTTGACATCGGCCGATAAAGCAAAGGTCCCTGACAGGATGATGTCGACAAGACTGTTGATGTCGCTGATGTTCACCTCGCCATCGCCATTGACATCTCCCGCGACTGGTTGCGGCAGTTGGGCATCGGGGTGATAGTCAATACCGCCTGCCACCTCGGTCGAGGTCTCACCAATCCACCCACAATACTGATTTTCAGCATTGTAAATCTTGATAAAATCGATGTGGGTAAGATTCACATGGCGTCCCTGGTCGTCCACAGCCCAGTCGATTTTGAAACCTGGATTATACAGGCCTTCCTCGGGGATGCGCTTGGGATTGTTGGGCAGATTATCCACATAACCCCAGGTGAAATTGTACTGCACGAAATAGGCATTATTGTCATTGCCGCCGATGTCCACGGCATTGCAACGCAACTTTGAGCCCGAGAAGGACAGGGTCTCCTCGCCTTGGAGCCACAAGGGCCAATAGGGCTGCTGGTGATAGACGTTACGGCTCATGTAACCACTTGTGCTGTCGGGGTTTACATCATTGCTCGTCCAACGGATGTAGGTTGTGTCGTTGAGGAAGGGATTGACTTGGCTGGGAGTGCGCTGCTTACCCTCGTCGGGACGGTAATAAGTGATGGCGTAATCGTGCTGGGTTGTGGGGTGAGAATACTCGCTGCCTGCCAGCTCATACCACTTGTCGCCCTCGCTGGGAATGCCGTCACCATCGATGTCCACGCCCACCATGACGATGCCTGGTTCACAACTGCCGCCAGCCTCCATGCGCTCGCTGTAGAATGCATTTCCCCATATCTCAAAGTCATAGTCATGAGTGTTAACCACAGGATGGTCGAAGCCTACCACAACATAGCCGCCATAGCCGCCCAAGGTGATCATGCTCTCGGCCCACACGGTGTCGATGCGGGTATATTCCACGCCGTGGATAGTCTGAGTCATGGTATCGACACGTCCACAGATGCTCGCCTTGCATCGCGCCAGCACGCTATCCACCGGCTCCCCCACCCTTGCGGTGGGCATGACGTTAACAAACTGCCCCGGAGCCGGACGGTACTCATAGACCCGCGAGAGCCAGGGATGATTGGCCCACACAGTCAGAGCCGTTGCCAATGTTAATAACGTCAGTATAATCTGTTGTTTCTTCATCATATCTTAAAGTGCTGATTTATCGCTCATTAATGTTATTGCCGAGAAAGGCGAAATGGGCAGGGATATCGCCCGTGCGCACGTCCCACTTCTTGACACCAAAACGGTCAAAACAATAGAGACGGCCTGGCGAGACATAATCCTTGGCATCGGTGACGTAGATGTCCTTGGTGATCGGGTTTACCGCTACGGCATAGGGGATGACAATCTCCTTGTCGGTGCCGTCGGTAATGAAGTTGTCACTCACCTTCTGATGGGTTTGAGTGTTGATGATAGCATAGGTGACAGTATTGCTCATCGTCACGTAGCTCCACTGGGTGCTCACGACAAACAGTGAGTCCCCATCGAGCCACATATTGCTCACATAGCAGTCCACACTGTCAACAAGCTGGCTCTTGCGCGTGTCGTAGGCATAAATCTTGCTGGGACGGGTGTAGTAATCACCCCTCGAGGCAATCCATAACACGCCGCGGCTGTCAGCCTTGACCCACGACAGGTTGATAGCGACAGGGATGCGCCTTTCTTCCTTGAAGGTCGCCAAATCGATGACCGACACTGTGTTCTCGTAGTTGGGCACCATATAGCCTCCCGAGTTGGCGACATAAATCTTGTTCTCGACAATCTCCAGCTCGTCGGGCTGGAAACCCACGATGCAGGTGTCCACAATCTGCATCGTAACAGTGTCTATCTTCGCGACATAACCTCGCTGCTCATAGTTGGGATTGATCTGTACAGGTCCCGCATAGCTGGTCACATAGGCATAACCGCCATAGAAACGGATGAAGCGGCAGTTGGGGATATTGATCTGGTATTTCTTTTTGCAGGTGTACTTGTCGAGTACATCCACCTTGTTGGAACAGTTGATGACGCAATACAGGTTACTGCCGTAGATGCCGAGGTCGTTGCCCACATCGCCCATCTCCTTGGGGACGGTGGGGTTGGCATAGGAGAAGATGTTGCGGATGTATTCGCCGCTGGCATAATCGTAGTAGTCGAGTGTGGCTTTGTTCCACCCCATGTTGCCCTCACACAACAGGTAGAAGCCCTCGATGTCGGTGAACTCAGGCCTTGCCACCGACACATGCTCGGGCAGGAAGATAGTGACCTCCTCGCGGCACCCCGTGAACAGCAGTAATAGCGCAAAATGAACCAGGAGAAGCGTCGCTCTGGCGCATTGGTGTTTATTTGGTTTGATCTTCATCAGATGTCGAATTTGAGGATGAGTTTGTAATTGCGGCCGGGCATGGGATAATTGAGAATGACGTCATAGTACTGGTTGAAGAGGTTGTTGACCTCGCCCGAGACTTTTAACGTCGTCTTACCCAAGTGAAACAGATAACCTGCCGAGAGGTCGTGGGTATACCAGGGTTGCTCGTGGTTCTCACGGGTGTTGGCACTAGTGTGGTAGCGCTCTCCCACATAGATGAAGCTGTAGTTCACGTCCAAGTCATGCCAGCCCAGATGACCGACGACCGAGCCGCTGTGCCAGGGAATGTAGGCCAACTGGCCCTTGTAGGTGCCTCCGTCCTCGTTGTCGGCAGGATTGGTATAATCCTGCGCCTTCTGGTAGGTGTAACTCAGGTTGATGTCCATAATCACATCGGCAGGCAGTCGCAGGGTTGTGCGGGCAGTCACATCGATGCCACGGATTTTCACGATGCCCACGTTCATCATCATCCAGCGGTACTGGCCAGTGCCCTTGGGGACGGCAATAATCTTGTCGGTGATGTAGTTATAGTAAGCATCGGCGCTCAGTTTGACACCTGCTAAAAATCCCCGCTCGGTGAGCAACCGGTAGAGGAAACCCACATTGTACTGGGTAGCATACTCGGGGTCAAGCGTGATGTTGCCCATGTCGGTATAATACAAGTCATTGAACGTGGGCATACGGAAGATGCGCTTGTAGTAGGCACGCAGGTTAAATTCCCGATGCTGCCATGGCTGCCAACTCAAGAAAACGGCCGGTGTGACCTTATTCATATACTTGCTCATCTTGCCTACCACCTGTCCGTCGAAACGGGCCGAAGAGCGGTCATTGACCATCGTGTAGAGCAAGCTGCCCTGGGCCTTGAAACCGTGCCAAGTGTAGGCTGTCGCCAAGGCGGTGAGCACCGTGTGACGGATGGGGTAACCGAAACCCGTCAATGTGGCATCGAGGCTGTTCCACTGGTAGTCCACCGAGAGATTGACGTCCCAATCGGTGAGGATGGTGTATTTGTTGGCGGTGGACAGGTAGATTTCATCCTGCCAGAACTTGTTGTCGATGTACATCAAGGTGGTGTCGGGATTGAGGTAATGGAGATAGTCCCGGGAATACTTGGCGTTGAACATCATCTCGTAGCGGTCGGTGAACTTGCGCTGATAAGCTCCCTGCACAAAGAAATTGCTGTCCCACTGCTTTTGCGCGTGCTTCCACACGTTGTTAACGATGGCGCCAGGAATGCCCTTGCTACTGTCATAGAAATAGGCCTTGGCATGCCACTTGCCGCTGGGCATCACGCCAAAGACGGCACCCTCCAAGCGATAGGAACGCACCTCACCGTTCTGGCGCACAGCCGTGGTGTCCCACGCCAAGCTGCCGTCACTGTAGTGACGCATGTAACGGAAACGGTATTTTCCTGTCGCATAGGTGAACTCACTGTTGAACGACAGGCTCACCGCACGACTCAACTTGTGTTCCCAACGCACACTGGGATTTACCAGGCCAAAGGAACCCGTCTTAAACGACACGTTGAGGTTATCCCGCTTGCCCTCCCTGAACTTGGGACGACGCGTGCGCAGGTAGATGGTACCTGCCGAGCCATAGTCCTTGGCACTCTGGAAGATATTGCTGCGCTGGCCATTGTAGAGCGAAATGGCCTCGATGTTGTCAAGCGAGAATTTGCCCAAATCCACTTGGCCGTTTTGGGCGTTGCCAATCTGAATACCATCATAAAAAACGCCCATGTGATTGGTGCCCATCGAGCGGATATCGACCGTCTTGAGGCCACCCACGCCACCGTAATCCTTGAGCTGGACACCAGCAAAATAACGTACAGCATCGGCCACCGAGTGGCTGTTGAGGCCCTCGAGCTGCTTGCCCGTGAGCTCCTGCGCGGGAATGACGTCCTCATAGGGGCGCCTGCCATAGATGATGACATTCTGGATATACTGCATCGAGTCCAAACGGCCATGTCCCACAGCCGCCATGACCGAGTCGGCCTGGTGCGCAAGCACGCCTTCCTGGGCATGGCAGCACAGGAAGCACACGATGATCAATGAAGCTATCAATAACGCTCTACGCATTTCACGGGTCTCTATTTCACGATTTGGCAGGTCTTCTGACTCGCCCCTACCCTTTCTCTTGCAACCTTCCTTCCCACGTTTTCCCTGTCGGGATGTGACGCAGTGGACAGGTGCGGGATAACACATCAGGGGGCACACAGCAGCGCCGTCTGTCCAGGAATCTCACCTGGTTCCCTTTTCACCCGTGGCAAATGCCCCAGGCACCAAATCTCGCTGCAAAGATACAATAAAATAATCAGAGTATCACAAACTTAAGGAAACAGCATAAAAAAAACTCCGATGCGCATCGCTGCGGGTCGGAGTCTCAATAAACAAATTAACTATGGAAAATTGTCTCTACTAAAACTTTCAGTATTATCATTCAAGAATTGAAATCATATCAATTTTCCCCGGCCTCGGCCAGTTCGCGTTCCTGACGCGCCTGCTCGGCAAGCGCCATCTCGTTCTTGTCGCCAACAACGAGCGTCTGGTACTCGCGCAGACCGGTACCGGCAGGAATCAAGTGACCGCAGATAACGTTCTCCTTCATACCCTCGAGGTTATCCACGCGACCGTTGATAGCGGCCTCGTTGAGCACCTTGGTGGTCTCCTGGAACGAAGCGGCCGACATGAAGCTGCTGGTCTGCAAAGCCGCACGGGTAATACCCAGCAGAATCTGCTCACTGGTAGCGGGCACGGCGTCGCGCACAACTACAAGCTTCATGTCACGGCGCTTGAGCGACGAGTTGATGTCACGCAGCTTGCGCGCGGTGATGATCTGACCATTCTGGACCTCGTCACTGTCGCCATTGTTGGTGACAATCTTCTTGCCCCAGATGCGGTCGTTCTCCTCCATGAAGTCGCGCTTGTCAACAGTCTGCTCCTCAAGGAAGCGGGTGTCGCCCGGATCGATGATGCGCACCTTGCGCATCATCTGGCGCACGATCACCTCGAAGTGCTTGTCGTTGATCTTCACACCCTGGGTGCGGTAAACGTCCTGAACCTCGTTAACGATGTAGTCCTGAACGGCCGTGGGACCCTTGATGCGCAAGATGTCGGCGGGAGTGACGGCACCGTCGGACAACGGAGTACCGGCACGCACGAAGTCGTTCTCCTGCACCAGAATCTGCTTGGACAGAGGCACGAGATACTTCTTCTCCTCGCCCAGGCGGTTCTTGATGGTGATTTCGCGGTTACCGCGTTTCACGCGACCAAACGATACCTCGCCATCGATCTCGCTGACCACAGCGGGGTTGGACGGGTTGCGGGCCTCGAACAACTCGGTTACACGAGGCAGACCACCTGTGATATCACCAGCGCCACCCGAGAATGAGCGCGGAATCTTAACGAACACCTCACCAGCGGTGATTTCATCACCATCCTTCTTCATGAGGTGGGCGCGCACGGGCAGCGAGTAGGACTTCACGACATTGCCCTCGCTGTCGATTACCTCGGCCTCGGGAATGCGGTTGTGGTCCTTGGTCTCGATGATGAAGATTTCGGCATTGCCCGAGATCTCATCATATTCCTCGCGATAGGTAACGCCCTCGATCAGGTTCTTGAAGCGCAGGGTACCATCCACCTCGCTGACGATAACAGCGTTGAATGCGTCCCACTCACTGATCTTGTCACCCTCGGAAACCATGTCACCAGGCTTGAAGAACAGTTTCGAACCGTACTCGATAGGAGCATGTGTAAGCACCATGTTGGTATTGGGATCCTTGATTTGCATCTCGGCCATACGACCAACAACGATGTCAACACCATCCTTATCACTAACGGTGCGCAGATCCTCGATCTCGATGCGACCGTTATACTTGGAAGTGATATTTGATACTGCCGAAGCATTGCTTGCCACACCACCGGCGTGGAAGGTACGCAGGGTCAGCTGAGTACCAGGCTCACCGATAGACTGAGCGGCAATCACGCCGACAGCCTCACCCTTCTGTACCATGCGGTGAGATGCCAGGTTGCGTCCATAGCACTTAGCGCAGACACCACGCTTAGCCTCACAGGTGAGGACTGAACGGATTTCCACCGACTCGATGGGTGAATTGTCGATGCGAGCCGCAATGGCGTCGGTGATTTCCTCACCGCTCTTGACAATCACCTCACCAGTGGTAGGATCAAGCACATCGTGTACCGACACGCGGCCCAGAATGCGCTCACCCAGCGTAGCGACAACACGGTCACCGTTGCGCACCTCGCGGCAAACGAGTCCGCGCAGCGTGCCACAGTCCTCCTCATTGATGATCACGTCGTGAGCGACGTCAACCAGACGACGGGTCAAGTAACCGGCGTCGGCGGTCTTCAATGCGGTATCGGCAAGACCCTTACGGGCACCGTGGGTAGAGATGAAGTACTCGAGCACTGACAGACCCTCCTTGAAGTTAGCAAGGATGGGGTTCTCGATGATCTGGTGACCACCCTCGACACCAGACTTCTGGGGCTTGGCCATCAGACCACGCATACCAGAGAGCTGGCGAATCTGGTCCTTAGAA
Organism: uncultured Muribaculaceae bacterium; assembly: GCA_905233915.1. Lineage (GTDB taxonomy): Bacteria > Bacteroidota > Bacteroidia > Bacteroidales > Muribaculaceae > Sodaliphilus. Next base: position 39,148 of record CAJOFM010000001.1, read on the forward strand.
CCACGGGCACCCGAGTCAAGCATCATGAATACCGAGTTGAAGCCCTGCTTGTCGGCAGTAATCTGCTTCATCAGCTCATTGGTGAGCTCGGTGTTCACGTTGGTCCAGATATCGATAACCTGGTTGTAACGCTCGTTGTCGGTGATGGCACCCATGTCATAGTCCATCTTAATCTGCTCGGCACGGGCATCACCCTCGGCGATGATCTCAGCCTTGCGGTCAGGGATGAGCACGTCGTTCAGGTTGAACGACAGGCCACCCTTGAATGCCATGTAGTAACCCATGTTCTTGACGTCGTCAAGGAACTGTGCCGAACGGGGCACACCGCAGTTGCGGATGACACGGGTAATGATGTTGCGGAGCGACTTCTTGGAAATCAGCTCGTTAACGTAACCAATCTCGTAAGGCACGGTGTTGTTGAAGATGATGCGGCCCACCGAGGTCTCCTCAACGAGCTTCTGCTCATGTTCGCCGTTCTCATTAACGACGTCAACAACAACGCTGATGATGGCGTGCATAGCCACCTTGCCCTCGTTGTAAGCCACCAGGGCCTCCTCGGGTCCGTAGAACTTGAGTCCCTCGCCCTTGTCGCCCTTGCGCAGCTTGGTGATATAATAGAGACCGAGTACCATATCCTGAGAAGGAACGGTCACGGGGTCGCCATTAGCGGGATTGAGGATGTTGTGAGGCTCGAGCATGAGCATCTGTGCCTCGACAACGGCCTCATTGCCCAGCGGCAGGTGGACTGCCATCTGGTCACCGTCGAAGTCGGCGTTGAATGCCGTACATGCCAACGGGTGCAGCTGAATGGCCTTACCCTCGATAAGTTTGGGCTGGAACGCCTGGATACCCAGACGGTGTAACGTCGGTGCACGGTTCAGGAGCACGGGATGACCCTTCATCACGTTCTCGAGAATGTCCCAAACGACGGGCTCCTTGCGGTCCACGATCTTCTTGGCACTCTTGACGGTCTTAACGATACCGCGCTCGATGAGCTTGCGGATCACAAAGGGCTTGTACAGCTCGGCTGCCATGTCCTTGGGGATACCACACTCACCCATCTTCAACTCAGGACCTACAACGATAACCGAGCGGGCTGAATAGTCCACACGTTTACCGAGCAGATTCTGACGGAAACGACCTTGCTTACCCTTAAGGCTGTCGCTCAAGGACTTGAGAGGACGGTTGGAGTCGCTCTTGACAGCGCTCGACTTGCGCGAGTTGTCAAGCAACGAGTCAACGGCCTCCTGCAACATACGCTTCTCATTGCGCATGATGACCTCGGGAGCCTTAATCTCGATGAGTCGTTTCAGACGCGTGTTGCGGATGATCACGCGGCGATACAAGTCGTTGACGTCACTGGTTGCGAAACGGCCACCATCCAGCGGGATGAGGGGACGCAACTCGGGCGGAATCACGGGGATGACCTTGAGGATCATCCACTCGGGACGGTTCACGCCCTTGCTGGAACGGAACGACTCAACCACCTGGAGGCGCTTGAGCGCCTCGGTCTTGCGCTGCTGTGAGTTCTCCTTGTAGGCACGGTCACGCAAGGTGTTGGCCAACGAGTCGAGGTCGAGCTCGGCAAGGAGGTCATAGATAGCCTCGGCGCCCATCTTGGCGATGAACTTGTCGGGGTTATCGTTCTCGAGCGACTGGTTGTCCTTGGGCAGCTTGTCCAGGATAGCCAGGTACTCGTCCTCGGTGAGAAGGTCATACTTCTGCAACTCACGGGTCTCAGTGCCGTTGTCATACTTCACACCAGCAGGATTGATGACGACATAACGCTCATAATAGATGATCATGTCGAGCTTCTTGGTGGGGATACCCAACAGATAACCGATCTTGTTGGGCAACGAGCGGAAGTACCAGATGTGAGCCACCGGCACGACGAGCTCGATGTGTCCGCTGCGCTCGCGGCGCACCTTCTTCTCAGTCACCTCGACACCACAGTGGTCGCACACGATGCCCTTGTAGCGGATGCGCTTGTATTTACCGCAATGGCACTCATAGTCCTTGACAGGACCGAAGATGCGCTCGCAGAACAGGCCGTCGCGCTCGGGCTTGTAAGTACGATAGTTGATGGTCTCGGGCTTGAGGACCTCACCATGTGAATTCTCCAGGATTTCGTCGGGCGAAGCCAGACTGATGGAAATCTTGGTGAAATTATTCTTTATCTTTGTATCTCTCTTGAAAGCCATAGTTGAGGAAGTGTAAAATTAATCGAGTTTCACATTCAGACACAATCCACGCAGCTCGTGCAACAGCACATTGAGCGACTCGGGGATGCCCGGAGTGGGCATGGGATCACCCTTGACGATGGCCTCGTAGGCCTTGCTGCGGCCCACAACATCGTCACTCTTAACGGTGAGGATTTCCTGAAGCACATGGCTGGCGCCGAAGGCCTCCAGTGCCCAAACCTCCATCTCACCGAAGCGCTGGCCACCGAACTGGGCCTTACCGCCCAACGGCTGCTGGGTGATGAGGCTGTACGGGCCAATCGAACGGGCATGCATCTTGTCCTCGACCATGTGACCAAGCTTGAGGAAGTAGGTCACGCCGACAGTGGCTTTCTGGTCAAAGGGCTCACCAGTAGCACCGTCATAGAGCTGGGTCGTGCCGGCACGCGGCAGACCAGCCTTGTCGGTCCACTCGTTGAGGTCATTGAGGCTGCAACCGTCGAAGATGGGGGTAGCGAACTTGACGTCAAGCTCACGGCCTGCCCAACCGAGGACGGCCTCAAAAATCTGACCCAGGTTCATACGCGAGGGCACACCCAGCGGGTTGAGCACCAGGTCAACGGGAGTTCCGTCGGCCAGGAACGGCATATCCTCTTGGCGCACTATGCGCGAAACGATACCCTTGTTACCGTGGCGACCTGCCATCTTATCACCGACGCTGATCTTGCGCTTCTTGGCGATATAAACCTTGGCCAGCTGCATGATGCCCGAGGGCAACTCGTCACCGATGCTGATGTCAAGTTTCTTGCGCTTGAGCTCGGCCTCGAACGACTTGCTCTTGTGCAGATAGTTCATGACAGTGGCACGGATGAGTTCGTTGCGGTGAGCATCGGAGGTCCACCTGCTCAGGTTGATGGCGTCGAGGTTCTCGAGACCCATGATGATCTCGCGGGTGAATTTCTCGCCCTTGGGAACCACGTCCTCGTCCATGTAGTTCTTCACGCCCTGTGAAGTGCGGCCCTCGGTCAGGGTGGTGAGCTTCTCCACGAGGATTCCGTGCAGCTCTTCCTGACGGGCAGCATACTCGGCATCCAGTGCAGCAATCTCGGGATCCACGCCACGGGTGCGTTTCTTCACGGCACGGGCAAACAGACGAGTGCCGATGACAACGCCCTTGAGCGACGGGTTGGCCTTCAACGAAGCGTCCTTCACGTCACCAGCCTTGTCACCAAAGATGGCACGCAGCAGCTTCTCCTCGGGGGTGGGATCGCTCTCGCCCTTAGGAGTGATCTTACCGATGAGGATATCGCCGGGGATGACGTGGGCACCGATGCGGATGATACCGCGCTCGTCGAGGTCCTTAGTAGCGTCCTCGCTCACGTTGGGGATATCGTTGGTCAACTCCTCCATACCGCGCTTGGTCTCGCGCACCTCGAGGGTGTACTCGTCCACGTGGACGCTGGTGAGGATGTCCTCGCGCACGAGGCGCTCGTTGATCACGATAGCGTCCTCATAGTTGTAACCCTTCCAGGGCATGTAAGCCACCTTGAGGTTGCGGCCCAGAGCGAGCTCGCCGTTCTGCGTCGAGTAACCCTCGGTCAGAATCTGACCCTTGGTCACACGGTCACCAGCGTTGCAGATGGGACGCAGGTCGATGGTCGTGCTCTGGTTGGTCTTGCGGAACTTGGGAAGCTTGTATTCCTTCACCGCGCTGTCGAACGAAACGAATTCCTCGTCCTCGGTGCGGTCATAGCGGATGCGGATGACGCTGGCGTCAACAAACTCGACAACGCCTTCGCCCTCGGCCTGCAACTGAGTGCGGCTGTCATAGGCCATGCGCTGCTCGATGCCGGTGCCCACGATGGGAGCCTCGCTGCGCAATAGAGGCACAGCCTGGCGCATCATGTTCGCACCCATCAGGGCGCGGTTAGCGTCGTCATGCTCAATGAGCGCTGCAGCGATCGAGGCGATCTGCTGGGGCGACACGTCCATGAGTTCCACGTCATCGGGAGCCACCACGGGGAAGTCGGCGTTCTTGCGAGCCTTCACACGATCGCGAACGAAGGTACCGTCCTCGTTAAGCGGGGCGTTACCCTGGGCGATGATGCGGTCTTCCTCGTCCTCGGCAGTGAGGTAAACGATATCGTCATTGTTGAGGTTCACCTTCTTATTCTCCACCTTGCGGTAGGGAGTCTCGATGAAGCCCAGATTGTTGATCTTGGCGTACACGCACAACGACGAAATCAGACCGATGTTGGGACCCTCAGGGGTCTCGATGGGGCACAGACGGCCGTAGTGGGTGTAGTGAACGTCACGCACCTCGAAGCCGGCACGCTCACGGGACAAACCGCCAGGACCCAGGGCGCTCATACGGCGCTTGTGGGTAATCTCGGCCAGCGGGTTGGTCTGGTCCATGAACTGCGACAATGCGTTGGTGCCGAAGAACGTGTTGATAACGCTCGAGATGGTCTTGGCATTGATCAGGTCGATGGGAGCGAACTGCTCGGTGTCGCGCACGTTCATGCGCTCACGGATGGTACGCGCCATGCGGGCCAAGCCCACGCCAAACTGGTTGTAGAGCTGCTCGCCCACGGTGCGCACACGACGGTTGCTCAGGTGGTCGATATCGTCCACATCCTGCTTGCTGTTGATCAAGCCGATGAGATACTTGATAATCTCGATAATGTCTTCCTGAGTGAGGACGCGCTTGTCTGGGTCGGTTTGGAGTCCCAACTTGGCATTGATGCGGAAACGGCCCACCTCGCCCAAGTCATAGCGCTTCTCGCTGAAGAAGAGGTTGGTAATCACCTCACGTGCGCTGTTGTCATCGGGCGGCTCGGCGTTGCGCAGCTGGCGGTAGATGTAGTTGACCGCCTCCTTGCCACTGTTACAGGTGTCCTTGTTCAGGGTATTGAAAATAATCTGATAATCGCCCGTGTTCACATCCTCGCGGTGCAGCAGGATAGTGGAAACGCCCGAGTCCATGATTTCGGAGATGCTCTCCTCCTGGAGCTCAGTGTCACGGTCGATGATCACGTCGTTACGCTCGATGCTAACTACCTCGCCGGTGTCCTCATCAACGAAGTCCTCGCTCCATGAACGCAACACGCGTGCAGCGAGCTTGCGGCCCACCGCCTTCTTGAGGTTAGCCTTGGTGACCTTGATTTCCTCGGCCAGGCCAAACTCTTGAATGATGTCGTTGTCGGTTTCAAGTCCGATGGCACGCAGCAGCGTAGTCACCGGTAATTTCTTCTTGCGGTCGATGTAGGCATACATGACATTGTTGATGTCGGTAGCGAACTCGATCCATGACCCGCGGAAGGGGATGATGCGGGCCGAGTACAATTTCGTGCCGTTGGCATGCAGACTCTGACCAAAGAAAACGCCCGGCGAGCGGTGCAGCTGTGAAACAACCACACGCTCAGCACCGTTGATGACAAACGTACCCTTGTCGGTCATGTACGGGATGGAACCCAGATACACGTCCTGGATCTCGGTGGGGAAGTTGTGGTCCGGATCGGTGCAATACAGCTTGAGCTTGGCCTTAAGCGGTACACTGTAGGTCAAGCCAATATCTAAACACTCATCGATGGAATAGCGAGGCGGGTCAATATAATAGTCAAGGAATTCAAGTTTAAAGTTGTTGCGAGTGTCCTCGATGGGGAAATTCTCAGCAAACACTTTGTAGAGTCCCTCGTTCTTTCTCTTCTCAGTGGGTGTGTCCAGCTGGAGGAAATCACGGAATGACTGTAACTGCACGTCGAGGAAATCGGGATAGGGATAGGGATTCTTTACTCGCGCGAAATTGATTCTTCCTTTTTTGGAATCTTTTTTTGAAACTGACATGGACAATAAGTTTTGTGAACTCTAATGAGATTGTTGATAAACGAAATAATAGTCAGTTCTGCGTCCATCGACATCCACTGCATGGGTCGTGACAGGGACGCAATCACTTGAGGATCAACATTCATCGCGAGTCTTGCCGCACCGGCATGAGGCCGCTGTGCGGCAAGCTCTTGATGAAATGTTTTGTGCAGGTCAAATTTGACACAAAAAGGTTAAGAACCCACTCATGTGGGGATTCTTAACCCAAACACCCGTTAGGGGGTGCTATTATTTCAGTTCAACCTCGGCACCCAGGCCCTCGAGCTCTGCCTTGAGAGCATCGGCCTCGTCCTTGGATGCACCCTCCTTGAGGGTAGCGGGAGCCTTGTCGACCATGTCCTTAGCGTCCTTCAGACCAAGGCTCAGGAGTTCCTTCACCTTCTTGATCACCTGGAGCTTCTGGGCACCGGCGTTCTTGAGGACAACGTCAAACGAAGTCTTCTCCTCGGCCTCAGCGGCTGCACCAGCAGCGGGACCAGCGGCAACAGCAACAGCTGCAGCGGCGGGCTCGATGCCATATTCGTCCTTCAAAATCTGAGCAAGCTCGTTAACTTCCTTTACGGTAAGGTTCACTAACTGTTCTGCAAAAGCTTTCAAATCTGCCATAATAGTATGGATTTAAAATTGTTTGTTGTTTTTGTTGATTAATTTTCTTTTTTGGATAAGGTTTCCAGAACTCCGTGGAGCTTATTGCCACCCGACTGGAGAGCGCTGATAACGTTCTTGGCCGGCGACTGCAGCAATGCCACAACATCGGCGATGAGCTCGTTCTTGCTCTTGATGGCCACGAGAGCGTCAAGGTTCTGCTCGCCTACATAGACGGTCTCCTCAACATAAGCAGCCTTAAATGCGGGGATGGTCTCCTTCTTACCGCGGAATTCCTTGATGAGTTTAGCAGGCGCGTTACCCGTGTCGCTGAGCAACAGGGTCGTGGGGCCAGCCAGGGAGTCATAGAGGCCACTGTAGTCGATGTCACAAGCATCCATGGCCTTCTTCAACAGGGTGTTCTTAACCACCATCATCTTGATGCCAGCCTTGAACGCTGCACGGCGCAGGTCCACGGTCTTCTCGGCATTAAGAGAAGTAGTGTTAGCCAGATAAACAACGCTATACTGGTCAAGAGTTTCCTTGATCTTGTCGATCATTAAGGTCTTATCTTCCTTCTTCATTTTGTCTAAATCGTTTTAAAATGTTTAAGCCTCAATCGACTTGGGATCAACCTTGATGCCCTTGCTCATGGTGCTCGAAAGATAAATGCTCTTGATGTACGTACCCTTGGCAGCGGCGGGTTTCAGCTTGATGAGCGTGTTGACAAACGCAGCTGCGTTGTCGCGGATCTGCTCGGGAGTGAACGATACCTTGCCAATCGAGGTGTGTACAATACCACCCTTATCGACCTTGAAGTCGATCTTACCTTGTTTCACTTCTTTGACAGCCTTTGCCACATCGGGAGTTACGGTGCCGCTCTTGGGGTTGGGCATCAGGCCGCGGGGGCCGAGGATGCGTCCCAGAGGACCTACCTTACCCATGATCTGGGGCTGAGTGATAATCACATCGATGTCGGTCCAACCGCCTTTAATCTTGTCGATATACTCGTCAAGACCGACATATTCTGCACCTGCTTCCTTGGCAGCGGCCTCGGCCTCCGGTCCACAAAGAACCAAGACGCGAACCTGCTTACCAGTACCATGAGGCAGGGAGACAACGCCACGAACCATCTGGTTGGCCTTACGGGGATCCACACCAAGACGTACGTCGATATCGGTAGAAGCGTCAAACTTGGTAAAAGTGATTTCCTTAACCAATGCTGCAGCTTCCTCAAGGGTGTAAGCCTTCCCCGTGTCGACCTTCGCGTTGTACAACTTTTGATTTTTCGTTAACTTACTCATAATCAATAAAGTTTTTAAACGTTCTCAGGGAATTGACCCTTTACAGTGATACCCATACTTCTTGCTGTTCCGGCCACCATACGCATAGCCGAGGCTAATGTAAAACAGTTCAAATCAGGCATTTTGTCTTCGGCAATCTCCTTCACCTGATCCCAGGTCACGGAAGCCACCTTAACGCGGTTGGGCTCACCGGAACCACCCTTGACCTTAGCGGCCTCGAGCAACTGTACGGGCACGGGAGAAGTCTTGACGATGAAGTCAAAACTCTTGTCGGCGTAGTAAGAGATCACTACGGGCAACACCTTGCCAGCCTTAGCCTGGGTGCGGGCGTTGAATTGCTTGCAAAAATCCATGATGTTGATACCCTTAGAACCCAGAGCGGGGCCTACGGGAGGAGAGGGGTTTGCTGCCCCACCCTTAATCTGCAATTTGATCTGTCCAGCAATTTCTTTAGCCATTGTACAAATTCAATTTATATAGGTGTTAAAAAAACAGTGTAAGCAACGCACGATTGCGTAACATCGACCGTGCTGTTACTCACGTTCGACTTGCGAATGATCCAACTTGAGTGGTGTTTCTCGACCGAAAACCTTCACCATCACCGTGAGCTCGCGCTTCTCGGCGTTGATCTCCTTGATCTCGCCGATGAAGCCCGAGAAGGGACCGTAGTTGACCTTTACCGACTCGCCCACGACATAGTCGTTGACGGCATCGGCGGCCTCCATCTCGCGCGCCTCGGCCTGACCGAGCATGGTCAGAATCTGCTGCTCGGGCACGGGCTCGGGACGACGTTCTCCCTCACGTGAGCGCACGAAGTTCACCACGTTGGTGGTGTCCTGCAGCGTCACTTCAATGTCAGGGATGAGCTCCAGCTTAACAAACACATAACCCGAGAACATAACTTTCTCCTTGAGAACCTTCTTCCCGGCACGTGTAGTGTAAACTTTCTCGGTGGGGACGAGAATCTGCGAGATATTCTCGGCATAGACAGGATTATTCTTCCTGTAACCCTCGATCATCTCCTTGACCTTCATCTCCTTACCAGAGATAGTACGCAGAATGTACCACTGATGCTTAGCCTGAGACATAGTTGTGACTTGCGCTGTGACAGTAATTGGTTAATAACGTTGTTTAAGAAACACACCGCGCACCACAGGCGCGCAGTTACTCATTGAGTGATAGGCGGACTGTTGCCCGATTAGGCAGCAACGCCGTAGACGAGATGCATCACTCCATTGATGCACCAGTCAATGATCCAGATGACCAGGGACGCGATGATGGAAGCAACCATCACGACAATGGTACTATTGGCCAGTTCACTCGAAGTGGGCCAGGAAACCTTATGAACGAGCTCGTTATAAGATTCCTTAATATCCGTAAGTCTGTTATTAAAAAACTTCTTCATTTGTTTATTTCTATTATTTTGCACGGGAAGTAAGGCTCGAACTCACGACCTACGGTTTTGGAGACCGTCGCTCTACCAACTGAGCTATTCCCGTATTTAAAAAGGTCTGACTGGCATGCAGCCAGACCTTTTATCTTTTTGCCAGCGTAAACCGGCGGTTGTTGAGGCTAAAGGATTAGTCCTCGATGATGCCAGTGATCTGACCCGAACCCACGGTGCGGCCACCCTCGCGGATAGCGAAACGCAGACCTTCGCTGCAAGCAACCGGGGTGATCAGCTTGACGTCGATCTCGACGTTGTCACCAGGCATTACCATCTCGACACCAGCGGGGAGCATGATCTCACCGGTTACATCCAGGGTGCGGATGTAGAACTGGGGACGATAGTGGTTGTGGAACGGAGTGTGACGGCCACCCTCCTCTTTCTTGAGGACGTAGATCGAAGCCTTGAAGTGGTCGTGGGGTTTGATAACGCCGGGGTGGCAGATTACCATACCGCGCTTGATGGTCTTGTAGTCGATACCGCGGAGCAGCAGACCTACGTTGTCACCAGCCTCACCCTCGTCGAGGATCTTGCGGAACATCTCGACACCGGTTACTACTGACTTCATCTCAGCACCCAGACCCATGATCTGAACCTCGTCGCTCACCTTAACGACACCAGTCTCGATACGACCGGTAGCAACGGTGCCACGGCCAGTGATTGAGAAGACGTCCTCGATGGGCATCAGGAAGGGCTTGTCGCGATCACGCGGGGGCAGGGGGATCCACTCGTCAACGGCGTTCATCAGCTCGCGAACGGTGTCTTCCCACTTGGGATCACCCTGGAGAGCACCAAGAGCAGAGCCCTTGATGATGGGGGTGTTCTCACCGTCGAAATCATACTCAGAGAGGAGGTCGCGAACGTCCATCTCAACGAGCTCGATCATCTCCTCGTCAACGTCGGGAGAGTCACACTTGTTAAGGAAGATAACCAGACGGGGCACGTTCACCTGACGGGCGAGCAGGATGTGCTCGCGGGTCTGAGGCATAACGCCGTCGGTTGCAGCAACAACTACAATAGCACCGTCCATCTGAGCGGCACCAGTTACCATGTTCTTTACATAGTCAGCGTGGCCCGGGCAGTCAACGTGAGCATAGTGACGGTTCTTGGTCTCATACTCAACGTGAGCGGTGTTGATAGTAATACCGCGCTCCTTCTCCTCGGGAGCGTTGTCGATCGAGTCGAACGAACGAACGCTATCGCCAGCGATGTCACCGTCCTTAGCAAGCACGGTGGTGATAGCAGCGGTCAGGGTAGTTTTACCGTGGTCAACGTGACCAATGGTACCGATGTTAACATGCGGTTTTGTTCTTTCAAAATGCTCTTTTGCCATAATGAATAGTTGTTATAGAAATTGAATGATAATATTACTCTACCTTTATTGCGTAATACGCTCCACCTCTTGTGATAACTGTAACCTGCAATCAGTGAGAGGCGAAGCATTTTACATCGTTGAGCCGATGGCGGGATTTGAACCCGCGACCTCTTCCTTACCAAGGAAGTGCTCTACCCCTGAGCTACATAGGCAATAGTCGTTTGTTTCTTGAGCGGAAGACGGGGCTCAAACCCGCGGCCCTCAGCTTGGAAGGCTGATGCTCTATCAACTGAGCTACTTCCGCAAAACATGTGGGTAGAGATGGATTCGAACCACCGAAGCGATGACGCAGCAGATTTACAGTCTGCCCCATTTGGCCACTCTGGAATCTACCCATTGTGTTATTTACTTTGAGCCTCTTGTCGGATTCGAACCAACGACCCCGAGATTACAAATCACGTGCTCTGGCCAACTGAGCTAAAGAGGCATCTATCGTTGTGCTATGAGATACGGGGTGATCTCGTTTGCGGGTGCAAAATTACGACCATTTTTCGAACTGACAAACTTTTTCTCACTTTTTTTTCAAAAAAAATATTCACTTATATGACAATATTGTTATAATAATCGCATATTCAGCCAGTTATGGCAAAATCAAAGTTATTAACAAATTCCGTGCCAACTCATGTTTTTCTCGACTTGAGGCCCAATTGAGTTAAACGCCCAGGCCATGCTATATGCTCCCAGGCTAAGGCGCGGTAGCATTGATTGTTGGAAAATCGACAGAGGGCTGGGGGTGAAAAACGGCTTCCCCTGCCGGCAACAATGTGCGGACAGGGGAAGCGATATGTCATTTATTATATAATATGTGTGCGGGAGAGTTTACCTGTCTCTGCGCCCTTTCTCGAGCTGACGCTTGAGGGCGTCAACACAATTGTCGATGGCCTCCTCGAATGTGTCGGCTACCTTGCTTGCAAATAGATCTTCACTGCGGGGCACGTTGATTCGTACCGACGCTTCCTTGTTCATGGCTGTCTCGGGTTTTACCACCTTGAGGTTGACCTCGGCGTTGGAGATCTCCTCATTGTACTTTCCCAACTTGTCGACTTTCTTGTTGATGAAGTCACTGAGTTTCTCGGTTGCATCAAAATGGATGGCATTGATCTTAATATCCATATTAACCTCCTTTTTTAAGTGCCCGTGGGTGGGCAAGTTCATAATTATGTTGTAACTCACTGAGTGTCACATGTGTGTAAACCTGTGTCGCTGCCAGGCTCTCGTGTCCCAGCAATTCCTTGACGCTGTTGAGCTCTGCCCCGCTGTTGAGCATGACGCTGGCAAAGGTGTGGCGCAGCACGTGCGGACTGAGCTTGCCCGTCCCTCCAGCGGCCTGCAGCGAGTCGTGGACGACATGATAGACCAGGGAGGGGTACAACGGGCGGCCCTTGACGGTGACCAGCAGGTTGTCGCACTGGGGCCACACGGTGGCGCGCAGTGAACGGTAATGCTGTAGCCACCGCGCCAGCTCGTTGCCAAAGGGGACGATGCGGTCCTTGTCGCGCTTGCCTCGCACCTTGAGCTCGCACTTGTCGGTATCGACGGCAGCGTCTTGCAGGCCGATGAGCTCGCTCAGGCGGATGCCAGTCTCGTAGAACAGCATCACGATGAGCCTGTCCCTGACCTGAGTGAAGTCGTCGCTGTCGATATCGGCATCAAGCACAGCATTCACGGTGCCCTCGCGCACAAACTTGGGAAGGGGTTTGGCCAATTTGGCCAGCTCGACGATGGCCGCAGGATTGGCCGACACCTCGCCGCAGCGCAGCAGGTATCGGTACAGCGCTCTGAGGGCCTGCAGCTTGAGTCGCAATGTGCTGGGGCTGTCGCCATCGGTTGCCCTGTGCATGAGCCACGCCCTGATGTCGCCGGCCGTTACCGATGCGAAATCAAGAGGGCGTTGGGGCGAGGACATGAACGCGCTCCACTGTTCGATGGCACGGCGGTACAGGTCCACCGTCCTCAAGGACAGATTGCGCTCGAGGCGCAGGTATTGCAGGAAGCGTTCGACTGTAGCGATCATAGGCTTACATCATAGTGTGTGACAAACAGTATGTGCTCCCATCGTCGGGGAGCATGTTTGTTTTTTCGGTGCTAAAGTTAGCAACTATTTTTATCAAATGCAAATTTTAGGCCAAAAAAACGACGGAAACCGAAATTTTGTCTCGGTTTCCGTCTTTTTTTATCTTTTTAGCAAGACCTAGAGGGTATTACTCCTCGCGGTTACGAAGCTGCTGAACGTACTCGGCCTTCATCATCTTCTTACGGTTGGTGATTGAGGGCTTCTCAAAAGCCTGACGGCTGCGCAGTTCCTTAATGACACCGGTCTTCTCAGTTTTACGTTTGAATTTCTTGAGGGCGCGTTCGATGTTGTCGCCTTCCTTAACGGGAACAATAATCATAATTTGTTTTTTGTTTTAATGTTTTATTTGTTTGTTAATTGTTTGGAATTTCTCCTGATGTTTGCGGCTCCGTATTGACGCCACACCGCCGGCGAGCCACGTGCCGAGCGATGCGGATAATCGTCGATATGTATTGAAAATCAATCTCTTAATTCAGTCTTTACGACCTCCTTTCGGTTTTTTGCGCCGCAAAGTTACATATAATTCAACAACCGACAAACATTTTTTTGAAATATTTTTATCTTGATTATGAAACGTCCAGGAGAAGATGAAGTGCACCCCAAAAGTTTTGTGTCCAACTTTTGGGGTGCACGCTTATGGTCTTATCGGCCCTCGAGGGGCTAGAAGAGCATTTAGTTTCTCTTGCGGTTGCGGACCGAGCGGATGCCGGTGTTGACCTGCTGGGTCGACTTGGGCTTGCGCTCCTTGATCTTGGTCTTTTTGTCCTTGGCCTTCTTGGTAGACGACTTGGTAGTGCTGGACTTACTGCTAGACTTGCTGCCACGCTTGGTGGTGCGTGCCACAGCCTTCTCCTCGCCCTCGGCAGCAGGCGTCTCGCCTTCTACCTGCTCGGTTCCTTCCTCGCCCTCGACGATTTCACCCTCGGCCTCGGCACGGGCTTTCTCCTCGGCCTCGGCGCGAGCCTGGAGCACCTCAAGCGAGGGCACCCACAGGTCCTGGTTGAAACTGCGCAGACGCTGCTCGATGCTGTCCTGGGCGTGCTTGTAGGCCTCTTCCTCGGGATACATCTGGCGCAGTGAGAGGTTGCGCAGGTTCTTGGTCTTATAGATCTCGCCGCTGTACATGTTCAACTTGAAGAAGTCGTCAATGCTATAGCGGGCCAGGTTGTTGTCATCGTCGGTGAAGACATACTGCTGGGCCATGTAGGGGCGGATGTCGTTGAGCTTGATCCAGAACATGGGATACTTGACGGCTTCCCCACCCCAGTCGTCCATGCGGTGCAGGACGGGGCACAGAGCCTCGACACGGGCCTTCATCTGGTTGCTGCGTGAGTCAAACTCCCACTTCTCGATAATGAGGTAACTGAGCACCTCGTTGCTGGGAATATCGGCATTCTCGAACTCAAGGATTGGGTTCTTGGCCGTGCTGCCCTTGGCCTCGGTATAATAGATGTGGAAGCGGTCGAACTGCTCAGGAACATTGATCTTGAACTCGTCGGTGAACATCTCGCGGCCATCGAGGTACTCATAGGCAGTGATCTGTCCCTTGGCCAAGAGCTTCATGATGATGAAGAACAGGTTCTGGCCATCGGCATTGGGCTCCTCGGGATAGTAGAGGGCCGGATTCTTACCCTGGGTGAGGTCGATGGAACGATAAACGACTTTCATCCACTGCAGGTCGGCATCGCTGGGCTCCTTGACCTCGTAGAACGATTGCTGGCGATCGGTGATGCCGTTCTCGTTCTTCTTGGCACGAGGAGCGCTAGCCCCACGCTTGGACACCTGGGTCTGCGAGCTGCCACCCGAGCTCACGCCGGCTGACGACGAGCCCTTAGTAACCTTCGGTGCGGACTGAGGCGCTGAAGCCGGAGCGGCCTCTTTACCTTGAGGCGCACCCTTAGTTCCCTGAGTCATCTCGACCTTGCCGCTGGAGGCCTGAACTTGCCCCTTGTTTGCTGGTGTTGCTTGCTTCAAGCCCGCAGGAGCCGCCTTGGCACCGGCGACCTTGGCATTTGCCGCCTTGGCCTGAATAGCTGCTTCAGGGTCTTTTGGATCCAGCTTCTCGGTCTGAGCATTGCCGACAGCAAAAAGGCTGATGAACAAAAGTGCTATAATCAATCTAAGACTTTTCATATTCTCGTTTTTTATTATTGTCATGTCAAGATTAGTTCACAATCACATCAATGGGCGCGATGTCACGGGTGATGCCATCGGGGCCGGTAGCCTTGACGCGGGTGATGAGCATGCGCTTGCCGTGAGACAGACGGCGCATGGCGGTCTTTTGGCGCTCGCTGAACTGTGAACCGTTGGAAACCTCGGGGATAGCGTTACCCATCGAGTCGAAAATCACCGTCTCGAATGAGACGACCTTGTAGTCGATGTTAAGAATGTCATCGTCGATAGCGGCGTCCAGTCCGTGAGCTGCCATGAGCAAGTTCTTGGGGAACGGCTTACCACCCTTGTAACGGGCGGGCTGGCCATTGGCGTCCTTATAGGCGATGAAGGGCATGGGGTCGGGCAACTTGCGCACCCTGAAAGTGGTGCTGCCCACGTTGGTGCGCTGTCCGTCCATCTCGGCGGTTACCGAGATGACGCACTCGGCGCCCACCTTGGTGGGATGTGCGATCCAGCCATCACCGCTCTTGGTAAGCGTTCCGTTGGTCATCGTCGCGCTGATGCTACCCTGGGGCACACCGGGAACGGCAATGCTGATGGGGTTGTTGATACCGGCATAGAGCACGTTCATCATCGTGGCGCTGATGGTTGCCAGGGGGTCGATAACGGTGTAGCTCGACTTGAAGTCGCGGCGTGTCACCGTACCGTCGCGTCCCAGCACCTCGATCCAGCCCGAGTAGTCATAATTGCCGGCCTTGCTGGTTCCCACCTCGTAGAGGCCGTTGCTGTTGGCCAGACGGCTGCCGTTGACATACACGACAGGGCGCTGGGTGGTGTCGATGGCGGCCAGCACGATTTGGGCGCTGTACTTGGTACCACGCATGACGATGCGGGAGTCGGGCACGACGAAAGCATTGACGAGGTTCACACGCAGGTCGCCCAGGTCAACGTTGGTCAACATCTGGTTGAGGACCTCACCCTCGGCATAGCGCACGTCGTTCTGCAGCTTGGTGAGCAGCGTCACGGCAGCGATACAGGGCATATTGTCGAACATGAACTCTTCCCACGTGTGCTTGCTGATGTCGTGCTTGGCAGTCTTGGGGGGAACGGTCGAGAGGGCGTTCTCCAAGTTCTTGCGCTTCTCGGGATCCTCGAGGAACGAGGTCACGAACTGACGATAGCTGTCGATGCGGGTTCTCAAGATCTTGCCCTTGCCGCCCGTCGCGGTGAGCATGACCTCACTGGCGGCGTCGAGGTTGTCGCGGTTGCGGATGTTGTGCACATCGGCATCCTCACCATCGGCATGGTGCACAATCTCTAACTTAAGCGAGTCGATATAGTCGTAGAGCCTGTCGGTCTCACCTACCACCTGGGTCGCCTTGTCAAGCCAGATCTTGCCCTTCTCGGGGTTCTTCTCGTTGAAGGCCTGGAGCTGGGCATAGAGGGCCTGGTTACGCGCCGTGATGGTGCGGTTAGACCTCGACAAACCGTCTTCCACCTGGCTGAAGCCGTTGAGCACGTCGCTCGACACGTTCAGCGCAAGCATAGCCGTCAAGACGATGTACATGAGGTTGATCATCTTCTCTCGCGGCGACATGCGGTTGACGCTCTTATTTTTTGAGGTTGCCATCTATGTTTTCTCTATCGGTTGGAATAGGATTGATGTCAATATAATGGATAAAACTGTGTGAGGTACGCTTTATGCGTCCTGGTCGTTGGCGTCGGGCTCGATGCCGGGCATGCCGGGCATGGGACGATACATGTTGACGGTCATCGCCTTGATCATCTTCTCATAGACGCTGTTCAGCTGCTTCATGTAGCGTGCCATCTTCTCGGTCTCGTCACAGTAGTGGGCGCTCTCGGCGGCACTCTTCTCATACATGTCGCGGATGTCCTTGAGGCCACGGTTCACGCGGTCGATGTTATCAAGCTGTGAGGAGATGCTCTTGAGCTGGATCTCGTAGATGGTGTTCAGGCCGCTGATGTTCTGGTTGAGGGCCTGCATCTGGTCCACATAGCCGGTAGAACTGCTGGAGATGTTTTGGCTGTTGTCGGTGATGGCACGATAGCTGTTGAGCAGGGTCTCGCTCACCTCGTTCAACGCGGTGGTCGTGGCCTGCAGTTTCTGCATCTGCTCACTGATGCCAGCCATCTGGCTCAAGTATTGCTGGGTAGCGTCGGTGAGTTCGGCCATGCGTGAGAGCTGGTCGCTGGCAGCCGCCATCTTGGCAATGCTCTCGCTCAACGACATCGTGTCTTCCTCGCTCAGGTTCACACCGGCAGGCAGACCAACGGCACTCTTGGCCTCGGCAGCGTTGACAGTGATTTCACCGCCCTCATAGTCGCCACCGCCATTGCCGCCGATGAAAATACCACCGCCAGTGTTAAAGTCGGGACGATCCTCGGGATCTTGACTTGCCAGCACGGGGAACACCTCTTCCCAGTGGTACTCCTTCTCGGGCTTATCGAACGCGGTGAGGATGAACATGAGGACCTCGGTACCCATACCGATACACAGCAGCGTGTTACCACCGGGCAAGTGCAGGATCTTGAACAATGCACCCCAGATCACGATAGCAGCACCGATACTATAGGCGAAGTTGAAAAACCGCTGGCCGCTGTCACTCTTCAGGAATCGGCCTGCTTTCTTTTTATATCTCTTGATTTTACCCATTTTTGTTTAAAAATTGAGTGTGACGATTTGTTATCTTGTTTACTCGTTGATGTTACACCACAGTTAGTCTTTGCAGCAGTTCTTGCGACGTCCCTTGACGAGGCCCACCTTGGAGCGCACGCAACGGAAACCGATGTAGCTCCTCTGCTCGTTCTGGTATTCCCACATGCGCAGGTCGGAACGCAGGTTGTGCACCACGTCCTTCCATGAACCGCCACGCACGATCTTGCGCGACATCTTGTAGGGGTCCTCCTGAGCCACATAGTAGCGATACTCGGGGTTGATGTCGTCGGTCATGCGGTCGATACTCTCGGTATAGGCCGTCGAGGTCCACTCGCTCACGTTACCTGCCATGTCATACAGGCCGTAATCGTTGGGCTCATAGGTACCCACGGGCGACGAGATGATGTAGCCGTCCTTCACATAGTTACCCTCGTCGGGCTTGAAGTTGGCGTAGAAACAACCCTCATCGACGGTCAAAGGCAGGTCGCCCTCCCAGGGATACTTGTTCTTGTTCTGGCCAGCACGGGCGGCGAACTCCCACTCAGCCTCGGTGGGCAGGCGGAAAGGCTCGACATAGATGCCCTGGCCGCCCAGCGACTTCTTCAGGAACTCGGTGCGCCAGTGGCAGAAGGCGTTGGCCTGCTCCCAGCTCACGCCTACAACGGGATAGTTGTTGTAATTGCCGTTGGCGAAGTACATGCGCACGTAAGGCTCCTGGTAAGCATTCTCAAAGTCGTTCACCCAACAGGTGGTGTCGGGGTATATATTAACAATGTAGGTGTTCAGGAAATCATAGTCGCTCTGTAAAGCACGCGTGATGGTCTGACGCACGATGCGGCCATCATCATCGATGAAAGCGGTGTCCTTGCTGATGGTGGGCATTGAGTAATCCACCTCATGGTCGGTGTTGTAGTCACGGCGCTCGGGATCGAAGCGGTGACGACGCTTGGCAGCCTCGGTGAGGTTATAGACCTCATAGCGGTAGTTCATCTGCGAAGCGTCAAGCTCTTTCACACCAGTAATGGGGTTGATGCGGTACACGCTCTCGATGGCGCGCTCCTCATCCTCGCTGGGGTTCTTCCAGGGGATGTTCTTGCTCCAGTCGAGATGCGGCGTGACAGGGTTACCCTCCTTGTCCTCCTCGATCTTGAACTCCTCGTTGCCGCCATAGGCAGGGTCAGCAAGACGCTCGCGGATAATCGAGTCGCGCACCCAATAGACAAACTGCTTGTACTTGGAGTTGCTCACCTCCATCTCGTCCATCCAGAAGGCGTCGACCGAAATGCCATGTGCAGTCGAGTCAATGCCCCAGATCGAGTCGCGCTCGCCGGGACCCTCACGCATCGAGCCCACATCAACAAGCACCATTCCATAGGGGGTAGTCTCGTTGAACACGGGAGCGCCGATGCCGGTCACTTCGCCGCCACCGCCGCCACCCTTGCGGATTGAACTGCACGACACGGTCGCCAGGACGACCATCAATATCAAAACAAGTTTCTTCATATGTTCACTTACATTAAGCGTACGCTTTTTTGTTTGTTCTTATTCTTCTCGCGGTTATCCAGTTTCACGTTATAGGTGACAAAGACCTCGTGGCTGCCGAAGGTTGCCTTGCTGATTGCCGAGATCGGATAGTCATAGGCGTAGCCGATATAGGCATCCTTGAAGTTCATGCCAATCATGGCTGTCACCGCATCCTTGTGACGATAACCCACGCCGATGTTGAGCTTGCGGTTGTAGCGCAACATCGTCGCGATTTGTGCCGTCCACATGTTCTGCGTCATCGCGAACATGGCAGAGGGCTGTATTTCAAATAACGTATTATTAATCGGAATATTGCCGCCACCCATAAAATAATAGCCGCGGCTCACCCTAAATTCGTAATAATCAATCGCCTCGCGAGACACCTTCAACTCGATACCGGGATTGGTGACATGGGTCACCGCAACGCCCGCCCAATAGCGGGGGTGCGAGAAGAAAATGCCGACGTTGGCATCAAATGCCGTACCCGACACGTCCTGCTTGGGGATGGCCTCGTCGTTGCCCTGATGTGCCTCATCCTCGGGCATGATCACCTCCTTGCCGCGGAAGGTCTGGGAGAAGACGCCAGGCTGAATACCCACGCTCAGCATCTTGTTCTTGCCAAACTTGCGCTTATAGGCGATTTGTGCGCCAATGCGGGTGTTGGTGTACAGACCAATGCGCTCAAACTCGGCCTTCACACCCGCGCCCAGACGCTGGCCCAGCAACTTGTAGGGCATATCCACCGTGAGGTAGAACGTCATGGGAGCATGCTTGAAGTCCACCCACTGCATGCGGCTGCCCAACGTCATGTGGATGGCGTTGTGCTCACCAGCTGCTGCGGGATTGTAATAGCCTGGTCCGAGCCACGAATGCGAAAAGGCGGCATCGGTCTGGGCCATTGCACCAAGAGCCACAACGACACCCAGTATCATCGTGGCAAACAAGCGCTTTATGTCATGTAACTTTATCGTCATTACATCTTTTATTCAAAGTAGAAAGTGACCACTACCATGTCGTTCTTGATCTTGTTCACGCTCTCGGTGAAATGCCTTATATCGGAATTCTCATCCAAATCGGGGCGGTTCTTTTCCAGAATGTTTTTCAGTCCGAAGCAGAACTTGATCTCGGGACACAACTTGAAGAAAGGCATATACAGGTCACAGCCCATGCCCACAGTGAGCATCACATCGCCGTTCTTGAGTTTCAGCTGCTCGCTGCGATCCTTGGCCAAGTCGTGGATGTACATGACGCCGCTCGTGAAATAGGGGCGGATGTTGTGATAACGCTTGGCACTCATCTTCAAGTCTATGGGCACTACTATATAAGTGGACTTGATGTTCTGGCTCTGCTTGTAACGTGTCTGGTCCAGCGCGTTGGGATCGCCCCAGTGGTTCAGGAAGCGCACCACCTTGTTGCCGAAATACAAGCCAGGAGAGAGACGCAGATTAAAGTGCTCGGCAAGACGCAAGTCGGCCAGCACATTCACACTGAAGCCCGGCGAGTGGGCTGACACATCGGCATACCACTCACCTTCCTCGGTGACAAGGCCGTTGTTGGTAATGGCAAGATTTTGGAAATTCATACCCACCGAGAAACCATAGTGTGTCAACTTGGTATCGGCGTAGGGACGGTTCAAAATCATGTCATTATCCTGGGCATACACAGCCGTGCACCCCAGTACCAACAGCATTATCAGCGATGCGATATGTCTCAGCTTAGTCAGGTCCATTTATCCATAATAACGCAATTTGTTGCCCATTATTGCTTAAATTGCAAAAAACTGTTACATGACCCGACCAAAAAGGCTTTCTCGGCCGGTCACTTGGACAACAAACGACGCAGGGGACGAGTGAACAGGCGGTTCACAAGCCAGGCGAGCAAAATGTCGATGGGAAGGATGAACCAGGCAATGAGTGTGTAGGGATTGACACTGAACAGATCGGTCTCGGCAGCCGTGTCAAACGGCGACGGTTGGCCAAAACCGAAGTGCCCCAGCAGAGGCGCTACCAGATAATTGAACACGAGGGCCGCAATGCCCTGTAGCATATAAATCTCAAAACTGATATTCCCAAGCCATTGCATAGGTCTGGAAGCCAATATCTTACCGACAAAACCCTCTCGCTGGTCATAGATGAGGCATGCCACCAAAATCAGCGCCACGGGAATCCACCAGAGCATGGTATCTCCCCACGGGAGCAATCCGGGAGTGGACCTGTATAACATCACCACGAGAGAAATCAGCGCGATGGAGATGAGTTCAATATCGGTACCGTCTTTACTCTTTCCCAAAACAGGCAGTTTCTTGAAATCGGAGCAGGCACTTGCCAACGTCATGCCGATGATGAAATCAATGATTCTCACTGGCGGGAAAACATAGAGGGCCGTGCGGTAATAGTCGTTGCCGCCCAAGAAAGCGAGCAGGACAGCGTCAATCAAGAACAATCCGCCCACAATGAGGACCTTCAAGGGCAGTTTCAACGGCATGTACCACCGAGCCAGCAACGGATAGCACAGGTAGCAGAACAGGAGGGCTCCCAGGAACCAAGAGAACTTGTTGTAGGAGTAATAGATGGAATGAAGCAGTGACCACGGGTGCAGCAACGTGGCATTTAGTGTCAACGTTAACGGCTTGATAATGAGCATGCCCCAAAAGGCCATTGCTGCCATCCACATGACAAGCGTGAGCCAATGCAGGGGGTAAAGCTTGAGGGCGTGGCTCCAGATGAATCGACGACAGGCGGCACCATCGGCTTGTTCCATCGGATGCTTGAGCGCCAGCAGAAAACCGCTGGCCATCAGGAAGAACGACACACCAGCCCAGGTCATTTCCTCCAGACCAACCACTTCCACGTGGAAAAGTACTATCATCAGCGCGAATACGGCACGCCAGCCGTTTATTGTCTTAATCATCATGTTAAAGGTTTGAGAGACTATGAGAATTTGCGTTTGAAATAGGCACCGACAGGACGCGTGAAGCAACGGTTCACCAGCCATGACAATGCCATGAGCAACGGGAGCACGAACCAGGCCAAATGGTGGTAGATGTCCCATCCGAAGTGTCCTGCCACAGGCGAGATGACGTAATTAAAGAGGTGGAAGGCCACAAACTGCAACACAAACATCTCGAAACTGATGCTGCCCAGCCACTGTAACGGCCGGCATAACAGGAACTTACCGATGGTCCCCTCCTGCCCTGCCATCCATGCCAGCGCAACCAGAACCGCACCCTGGGGAACAAGCCAAATAATGTCATCCTCCCAAGGCCTGATCCAGGTGGTGGTCACATTCATCGCGATTACCGCTGCCAGCAAGAGCAATGCCGCAGCCTCAACGAGGGTTGCGGTGCGTGTTGACACCCTGGGCCACTTGTCCATCAGGCAGCGGTAAAGGTGGAAAAGCGTCAATCCCACAGTAATATCCAGCACATGGGAGACGGGGTTGACAAATATCGCCTCGCGCTGCGGGATATTGAGCGGGAACAAAATCACCGCCAGCACCACCGCCAGCACCACCGCCAGCAGGGCCTTGTAACGCAACCTCCAGGGATTGAGCCAGTGAGCCATGAATGGATAGACGATGTAACAAAAGAGCAGCGCGCACATGTACCATGCCACAGGGTTGAGCCCGTAATGGACATCATGCACCGGCGACCAGGAGTGAACCAGCAGCGCACTCAAAGCCGTAGCACTCCAATTAATCGCCTGGGTATTAAACAATAGCGTGATCGCAATCAACAACGCCAACCCCAGCCAATGCAGCGGATAGAGCCGCATGGCATGACCCAGCACAAAACGCCCGTAAGCATTACCGTCAATACTGTCAAACGGATATTGACGCGCCAACAGGAAGGTGCTGGAGATGAAAAAAAACGTGACACCCGACACGGCCACATTATAGCTCCATCCCACCCCACAGTGAAACAGCACTACCGCGACCGCCATGAGTCCACGCCACGAGTTGATTGTCTTAATCATTGTGGTGCGAAATTACACAATTTGTACAAACCAAACACCATAAAAATATAATTTTTGATGTTCCATTTAAGTAAAATTTGTAATTTTGCCGCCGCTTAAGCAAAAATGACCGAAAACGAGAACAACAGCAAGGCACAGAACCGCGGGTCCAAATTCATGAAGGACATCGGCGTTTATGCCATTGGAAACATCGGCTCCAAACTCATCACGTTCCTGATGGTGCCGATGTACACTTATTTTGTGCATGACACGTCCGACTTCGGTTATTATGACATCTGCCTGGCAGTATGCCTGCTGCTCATCCCGTTTGTCACCTTGCAACTGCGTGACGGCGCCTTCCGTTTCCTGCTCGACTGCGACAGCGACACACAGCGCAAGCGCATCGTCACCTTCGTGTCCCGCACGATGGTCTCCACCATGTCGCTCACCCTGGTTATTGCCGGGGCAATGGCACTGTTCACCAATATCCAATACTTGGGCTACGCGGTGGGTCTGCTCATCGCCATGTCGCTGCAGGAAGTGTATTCCCAGGTGTTCCGTGGCTTGGGCAACAACCGGGCCTTTGTCGCTGTCGGCATCCTGTCGGCGCTGGGCATCGGCGTGTTCAGCATCCTGTTCGTTGCGGGCCTGGGTTGGGGCATTAAGGGCATCTTCCTGGCCAACATCATCGCGCGCATCCTGGCGCTCATTGTGGTCGAGGCGCGCGTGCGGCTCATCACATGCCACACCAGCTGGAAAATCGATTCCCGCCAAGTGGCTCATGACATTATCCGCTACACGCTGCCGCTGTTGCCCGGCTCGCTGTGCTGGTGGCTCACCGGCAGCAGCGACCGCCTGTTCATCTCCCACTTCCTGGGTCTTGACGTCAACGGCGTGTATGCCGTGGCCATCCGTTTCACGGGCATCATCTACACACTCGCCATCATCTTCTACCAAGCATGGCAAGAGACCGCTATCCTGCAGTACAACAGCCCCGACCGCGACAGCTTTTTCTCCAAGATGTTTAACAGCTACATCTTCCTGCTGGCAGGCATCCTGGTGGGTTATGTGTTCATGCTCAAGGTCAACTATGGCTGGCTCGTGGCGAGCGAGTACCGTGAAAGCCTCAATTTCATCTATCCCTTGGGCCTCTCGGCTGTGATATTTGCCATCGCGGCATTCTTCGACATGGGCTACCAGTGCGCTAAAGACACCAAGCGCACGCTGCCCGCCATTGTCCTTGCCGCCATTGTCAACGTGGCACTTAACTTCACACTTATCAAACCGTTAGGCGTGTACGGAGTGATTTTGACGCTGCTGGTGACTTACCTCGTTCTCGTCATTTACCGCTGGCATGACATGCGCCGCTATTTTGTCCTGAAAATCGACCGACGCACTTTAGTCCCCATTGCCATTATCCTCTTGAGCGCGATACCGTTCTATTACTGCCATAACACGCTGCTAGACATTACCTTTATGCTTATCGCACTGGTATGTATCGCCGCATCTTGCAGCAGGGATTTGCGCGACCTGTTATTGGCAAAATTCAGAAAACACACATCTTGATAAAATAATTGACGCTTATTCTCGTTTATAGAGAATAACGCAATTGTTTTAAACCGCTATGAAATCAAGACTACTTATAATGCTGATGGCAGCGGCCACGTTGTTGTCATGCACTACGACCAAGGACAACAACTTGGCTTACTTCAAGGATTTAGCAGCCACAACCAATGGCACATTGCCCAACGTTCAGGGCAATTATCCCATTCGCATCCAGCCCGATGACGAACTGGTCATCACCGTCACCTCATCGGTACCGCAGGCTACCGCCGCCTACAACGTGCCGCTGGACAATCCCGCGACACGCAGCAGCCTAATGACGGCCACCCAGCCCCGCACCCAGACCTATATCGTCGATGATCACGGCGATATCATGATGCCTGTATTGGGACGTATCCATGTTGGGGGCAAGACCATACCCGAGATTTCGAGCATGGTGACCACGATGGTGGCCGAGAACGTGAAGGACCCCTTCGTGCGCGTTGACATCGTCAACTTCAGCATCGACGTGCTGGGCGAGGTGCGCAATCCCCACCGCGTTGTCACCGGCCAGCAGTATTTCACTGTGCTTGATGCCCTGGCAGCCTGTGGCGACCTTACAGAGTTCGGCCAGCGCGACCGCGTCTATGTCATCCGCACCGAGGACGGCCAGCGCGCCTACCACCGCCTGGACCTCACCAGCAGCGAGATGTTCAACTCGCCCTACTTCTACATGCGGCAGAACGACGTGGTCTATGTCGAGCCCAACAAGATCCGCATCGACAATTCCAAGTATAACCAAAATAACGCATTCAAGCTCTCGGTCATCTCCACCATCGTGAGCTCAGTCTCGGTCATCGCTTCACTCGTTATTGCGTTGACACGATAAACTTTTCATCCTGCAATTACACAACACATGGCAAAATTCAATACACCTCCCACCGCACAACAAGAGGAGCAAATCATCGATTTCAGCGCATTTATCCGCAAGTACAAACGTTACTGGTGGCTATTCCTGTTGTCGCTCATTGCCTGCATGACACTCGCGTTTGTCTATCTCAAGTATGCCACACGCGTTTACAACGTCAAGTCGGTCGTGCTCATCTCCCAAGACGACAATAACGGTGGTGCCGGGGCCAACCTGCTCAAGAGCATGAAGCTCATGGGACAGGGCAGCAAGGTGGACGATGAAATGATCGTCTTCTCCTCCCAGGAGCTGTGCACCCAGGTTGCCAAGCAGCTCAAACTCAACCGCAGCTATATCGAGAAGAAAGAGTGGTACAAGCCCGACAAGGACCATTACAACAGTTCCCCCATCGAGGTGTATGCCCCCGAGGAGATGTTCGACACCTTGTCGAGTGTGTCCTTCAAAATCGATGTGGACAAGCAGGGCCTCGCCAACATCAAGGCCAAACACAGCAAGATCGTGCTTGCCGACCTCAAAGGCGTCACCTTGCCCACCACGGTCAAGACCAGCTATGGCATATTCGGCATCCAGGCCACTAAGCGTTTCAAGCCAGGTAAGGCCTATCACATCAAGGCGAGCTTGTCGGGCAACCAATTCCGTGGCGAGGTGCTGAACCGCCGCATCAAGGTGAAACTGGCCACCAAGAAATCTAACGGCATCAACCTGTCGATTGCCGAGACCAACAAGTCGCGCGGCATCGACATCCTCAACAAGCTCATGGAGCTCTACAACGAGCGAGGACAGAAAGAGAAAGACGAGGAAGCCATCAACACCGCCAAGTTCATTGACGAGCGTTTGGCACTCATCTTCAAGGGCTTGACCAGCAGCGAGGCCGACATCGAGGCCTACAAGCGTAATCGAGGCATCTCGGACGCTGATCTTCAACTCAAGTCATCCATCGCCAAGCAAGAAATGGCCGATCAAGCCATCATCAAGTTGGAGACCAACAAGCAACTGCTGGGCATGGTCAGGGATTTTGTAAAAAACCCTGCCAACAAGCATTCTTATATCCCCTTTGACGTGGATTCGAGCGCCGCATCAGGTTCCATCAAGGCCTATAACGGCCTGCTGGCCAAACGCCAGGAACTGGAGCAGAGCGCCAAGGGCGACAACATGACGCTGAAGCAGATCGACCAACAGATCGAGACCATGCATGCCAACGTGCTCAATGGAATCAACACATCCATCAAGGGCGTGGACATGCAACTTAGAAAGTTGTATAGTCAATCTAACGAAGTAGCAGGACAGATGGGTAAAATACCCACGATTGAACGTGAAACCCGTGAGCTGTACCGCCAACAGGGCATCCAGAACACGCTCTACACCTTCCTGTTGCAGAAACGCGAAGAAAATTCGCTCGTGCTGGCCGCCACCACGCCCAAGGGCAAGATTGTGGACCATGCCTATGCCCAGACCACGCCCATCAGCCCCAACAGGATGATGGTGCTGGCCCTGGCCTTGATGGCCGGCCTGATGCTGCCGCTACTGCTCGTGTACATGAAGGACCTGTTCACCACCAAGTTCTCCAACCAGGAGGAACTCGAGGAGATTACACAGGTGCCTTTTATCGGTCACATCCACCACAACCGTCACAACACCCAGCTCGTTGTCAAGGACGGCAAGACCTCGTCGATTGTCGAGCTGTTCCGCTACATCCGCAACAACCTGCAGTTCCTGCTCAACAAGGAGGAAGACAAGGTTATCCTGGTCACCAGCAGCGTCAGTGGCGAGGGCAAGTCGTTCATCAGCACCAACATCGCCTCGTCGTTTGCCCTGCTGGGTAAGCGTGTAGCCCTCGTGGGTATGGACATCCGCTCTCCCAAGCTAGCTCAGATGCTCGACCTCAACGAGATGCCCGGTGTGACCTCCTACCTGTCTCAGAGCAATGTCACGCTTGACCAG
Source organism: uncultured Muribaculaceae bacterium (assembly GCA_905233915.1). Classification (GTDB taxonomy): domain Bacteria; phylum Bacteroidota; class Bacteroidia; order Bacteroidales; family Muribaculaceae; genus Sodaliphilus. The sequence continues at coordinate 66,678 of CAJOFM010000001.1, forward strand.
ATTGCACAACCGTGCAAGGAAGTCAAGGGCCTTGACGTGTTCGTTGGCGGTGCCATTCCGCCCAACCCGTCGGAGCTGCTGCTGGGCGACCGCGTGAAAGACTTCTTCCATGACCTGCGTGAGCAATACGACGTCATCATCGTTGACTCGGCCCCCGTTGCCCAGGTGAGCGACAGCTTCGCCCTGGACAAGTACAGCAACGCCACGGTCTATGTCACCCGTGCCAACTACACGCGCCGCAACCTCATCAAGTTCATGAACCGCATTGCCGCCAACAAGCAGCTCAAGAACATGTGCGTTGTGCTCAACGATACCAAGCCCAGCAACGACAACACCTACGGCTACGGCATCGGCAACACCAAGGACAGCGACTGATTCTGACAGGACGAGGAGGCTGACGCATGGATAGAGCGCTCATATTCGCCACCCTGGGCTTCGCGCTGATGTTTTTCATCATACGCGAGGGCAATCGCTTGACCAAGGAGCGCCTGTATGAGATTTTCATCGCCATCTACACCTTCTCGTGCTGCTTCGTATTGATGTACCTCCCCGTCCTGAAGGGAGGCGACGAACCCTGCGGAACCTTTGGCACGAGCATATCGATTTGGCCCGACATGGCTTTTATCTTGTTGCTCACCTGGATTGTCGCCCGCGAGAAACAGTGGCGCATCCGCCGACCCAACCTGTGGATTTTCTTCCTATTTGTCGGCTATTCCGCCTATACCTTGCTTAACCCGTATAACATCGCCCGCCGACAATCGCTTGTCGAGGTGTCCTATATGTTGGCCTTTGGCATGTTTATCTACCTGTTTGCCAACAGTTTCTCGGTCAAGAGTGTGGTGCGCGGCATCTATATGGGCTTGGCGGCGACCGTGATACTGCATTTCATTCTTGCCATCTGCTATCCCGTCTTGGGCATGGAGTCGGTGGTTAAGCTTTTTGACAACGAAGCATCGACACGAAGCGAGGAACGCATCGGCGCTGTGGGCACCATGAGCCACCCCAACGCACTAGGCGCCTACGCCTCCTATTATTTCTGCTTCTTTGTTGCCTGTTTTATCACCAACTTCAAGCGCCGCGAGAGCGGCATTTATGCCGGCATGGCTTTTCTCATCATCATTCTGAGTGCCAGCCGCAGCGCATTGCTCGCATCGGCTGTAGCGCTAGTCGGCATCGTGATATTCTACGTCTATCGTCGATACAAGTTGTTGAGTCTGCAGAGCTTCCTCAAGGGCATCATTCCCCTGGGCATCGGTATCGCCCTGTTGATCACAGGCCCGTTGAGTTTCTTGTTTGCCGATCTTGAGGACCTTGACGAGATGACCACCTCGCGCCTGATGCACTACTATTGCGGCTACGAGATTTTCCAGGACCATCCGCTTGTGGGCGTGGGCATGAACACCCATCTGGTGTATCTCTACGAGAACAGTTCCGCGATTATCTTTGAGCAGGTCTTTGACGCGACCGATATCTGGCAGCCCGAGGAGTTCATGTTCAACAACCCCATTCACAACATCTGGATTATCATGATTGTCGAATTGGGAATCATCGGCTTCCTCCCCATCCTGGCTTTTGTCATCTGGTATATCGCGACATTCAAGCGACGAATACGGCACTCGCTCAACCGTTATTATAACATTCTCAACATTTCGGGCTTGGGCGTCATCTTCTGTTGGCTGATTCATGGCAATAGCGACTATGCCCCCTTGACGCCTCAGGTGCTGGAGTTGTCGCTGTTCTTAATCGCCTTGTCGCTCATCAGTGCTTACGCCAAGGAGGAGCATCCCGAGTTTGAGTCAGTGGAGGCGTCTAAACGTCGAGCCCTTGACAGTGACACGTCACAGGATGAGCCCACTATGGAAACTGTCGACGAATAAGCGACCGACTAAGCCATGGACAAGGACTCATTATTATCCAATCTTATAAGCTATCTGCGATTCCCGCTGACAGTTGCTGTAGTGTTCATTCACTTCAGCTTGACCGACGGACTGATGGTACATGGGGTAAAGCATGGTCTGGATAATCCCGACTGGTTCTTTCACATCGTGAACTTCTGCAGTGAGGTGCTGGCCCGCATTGCCGTGCCCCTGTTCTACATGTTCTCAGGTTTTTTGTTTTTCTATAATAAGGATTTCAATCGTGAAATCTACGGGCAGAAATTGAAAACCCGGGCTAGGACATTGCTGGTACCGTTTATCTTGTGGAATATCATTGCCGTATTATGGCAGTTGAAATGCATGCTGCCTGGTTTGGACGCCTTCTATCGGCCGGTGGAAGTACATTGGTCGTTCATGCGTGTCATCAACACATTCCTTTTCAATACCGATAACAGTGGTATCATCGTGGGTCCGCCACTCGATGTGGCATCCAATGGCAGTTACCCGATTGATGTGCCCTTGTGGTATCTACGCGACCTGATGGTCGTCATCATCATCTCCCCGTTGATCCATTGGGTCATCAAAAAGGCGGGGATATGGCCTGTAGCACTGCTTGGGCTCTTGTGGCTAACCTCAGCGCTGCTCCTGCCCAAGGGCTGCTATGCCGACATGCTGGTTACTGCCGCATTCTTCTTTTCGCTGGGAGCGGTTTTCAGCATCAACAAAACTGATTTCATCACTCCTTTTAAGAAATTGCGATGGGCTCCCGCATTTTATCTTGTTATCGCCGTCATCGACACGTTGACCAAGGGGGCCGACTACAACATCTACATCCACCGCACGGGAATTATCTTCGGTGTCATCGCGGTTGTGAACTTGGTGGCCTGGCTCCTTGAGAACAACAAGATAAAAGTCAATGCCACGCTGGCGGGCAGCAGTTTCTTTATCTTTGCCCTACACTATCTCATCATCGGCGACATTGGCAAGTTTGCTTTCACCATGCTGCACATTCCCGAGAATAACCCGTTGGCAATGATGGCATTATACTTCCTCGTGCCGATAATTGTAACGGCAATCTGCCTGGGATTGTATGTAGCCCTCAAGCGCATTGCTCCCAAGTTGTGTGCTGTGCTGACGGGTGGGCGATAATTCCCGTCTGCTGTCCACATGGTTTTTGACGATGTTTTTCATAATAAAAGCATCGTTTCTATCGTTATATAATAGTAGTCCCTGATTAACCGTAACGACATGCATGACATGAGCAGAACAAAGCCGATACTGTTTCTTGCCACCGAGTATGATGCCCCGGGCATGAGGCCCTATGCCCGCAACATCATCAATGCCATGTGGCAAACAGGTGACCATGTGCTCATCATCACCCGTTACAATGCCGATTTCAAGGCATTTCCACACATTCCCGATAACAACATCACATGGATTGAATACCCCACTGCCAAGCTGGAAAAAGCATTGTTCCGCTTCCATCCCGCACGCGTGATGCGCGCCATCAATGACATCATTGCCGACAAGGGCATAGACTTGATTTATTCGCTTACCGAGGAGCTGATCCTTGCCGACAGCATCACCAAATTGCAACAGCGCATCCCGGTGCTCTACACCGTGCACGACGCGACCTTCCATGATTACAAGTCGGCCAATCCCATCAGGTGGCTCAAGGACCGCCTGATCATCGCACGCCCGCAGCGACTGATGCTGGAACGCACCATTAACCAGGTGACTAACAGCCATGAACAGCTAGCCGACATCAAGCAGCGTTACCCCTATCACAAGGCGCATTACGCCCCCTTCCCCACCCTGGTCAACGAGGCGATCGTGGGCGGCGGCAAGCAGGTCGAGGAACTGCGCGACGTGGATGACGGCTACATCTTGTTCTTCGGAACCATCCACCTGTACAAAGGCGTGCATCTGCTCTATGACGCCTACCTCAGTCATCCTGAACTGCAAGACCGTCCCCTGGTGATTGCAGGCACACAAAACATCTATTTTGAACGCCAAGCCAACGAGAATAACGTCATTGTCATCAACCGTTTTATCGATGACAGCGAGGTGCGCGACCTGTTCGAGAGAGCGTCGGTCATCGTTTACCCCTACATCTCGGCAACGCAGAGCGGCGTTGTCAGCATCGCCAGCTACTTTGACAAACCGATGGTGCTGAGCGACTTGCCCTTCTTCAAGCAGACCTGTGAAGGCTGCGAGGGCGTCGAATTCTTCACCACCAATGACCGCGAATCACTCGCCGCGGCCATCGGCCACACCCTCCAATCCCCAGCCTCGACACGCCCCCTCTACGACCGCGAATATGCCCCCGAAGCCCTCGTCACCGCCCTCGACCACATCATCCAACAACTCTAACCCCCGAATTCCATCAAACAACCATAACAACTTTGAACAACAAAAAACAACATCATCATGTTTTGTTGTTGTTCAATATTGGTATTGGCATAATTCGCATTCTATAAACCGGATAAGCATTTCTGTTGTATTATGGCCTTGGATTTTGCCTTGTAGAGGCAGGTCGGGTCGAAGACTCGATTTTTATGGAAAACACCATGCAAGCTCATCGAAGATGAGCGCCGCTTGGTGACTGCTATATCGAGTGGAAAGTGCGTCGTAGACGAACTCCCATATCAGTCAAATCCCTGTCAATCAAAAAGTTCCTCTTCGAGGCACTTGTAGCGTCCTTTTTTTTATGACCAAGCTGCGAACCTCTCCGAGGTTCTTGCATGGTCTTTCTCATTGAAATCGGTTCTTCGAACCGCTAACATCTTCGATGTTTCCCTAGGCACTAGTCGTTGTTTTTAGTTGTACCTGTTGTTTGATTCGGTATGGATTTGCTGTTTTCAAGAATAAACGTTACCTTTGTGGACTGGTCTAATGGTAAAAATAATGTGATGACTATGAAAAGGTTTACTAAATACTGTTTGGTGTTCGTGGTGGGCTGCTTGACGGCCATGGCAGCTAACGCACGTACCATCAACATCGACGTCAACACCATCAAGGGCGACTTGACGCAACAGCTGCGTGACAGATGCAGCAAGGCCACCCGTAACGACGTGGTGGTGCTCAACTTCGGCGAGGGCACCTACACCGTGAGCGGCACCATCCGCCTGGAGTGCAACACCGTCATCAAGGGCGCCGGCCGAGGTCTGACGACGATCCTGCTTGACAACGGCAGTGACCGTGGCAGCTTCAGGGCCTTCCCCGACGACACCTACTTCCGCATCACCGGCACGCTCAAGAGTCCCATCACTGTTGACATCAGCGACCTCACTATCAGGCTCAAGGAGCACAAGGGCCTCTGGTGGGGACAGAAGGGCAAGGACATCGAGCGCTATGCTGTGAAGATTTATCATGCCAACCGCGTGGACATCCACGACGTGGACAGTTATATGGACAATGCACAAATCACTAACTTCGACTTGCGTGTGTGCTCCAACGTCACGGTAACGAACTGCACCATTTCCAACTACAACAACAGCGAGACGGGCGGATGCCTGTGGATACGCGGCGAGATGCACAACATCCAGGTCAAGAACAACAAGTTCTACAAGTACGGCAAGGATGAGACGCTGGCCATCTTTGACCGCGTCGTTGATAACACCAGCAAATACGTCCGCGGCAAAGCCAGCCGCTCCGACATCTATGTCGAGGACAACGAGTTCTATTATGGCGGCTACAAAGGGAAAAACAAACAAGACCCCGAGGCCAACTGCGGCATGGTGTTCTCGCTGTTCACCGACCACGAGAAGAGCAAAGACCGTTGCATCACGCGCAATTTCCACCTGCGCGGCAACAAGTTCTACATCAACGAGGTAACCACCCGCTGCATGTACATCGGCTTTGACCCCGCCGATGTTCACGAGGGCATCTATATCGAGAACAACGAGATCATCAATGACGAGATCAAGCGCAACTACGCGTTCTATCACAAGGACTTCGAGATTCATGACCTGAGCAACTGCGGCGACACCATCCACATCACCAGCAACACCGTGAGGAACAAGGCCCTGGTGGTCAACAGTCACGGCAAGACGGGCTACATGTTCATGCAGACGCGTGGCGGCATCATCGGCGTGCATGGCAACCAGATCGTTAACGAGGTGAGCCGCAACAAGAAGACCGGCAAGAGCTACGGCATGCAGCTCATCTGGTGCCAGTTTGAGGGCGGCGATGTCACCCTTACCAGCAACGTGTGCAAGGGACTGAGCCACATCGCCTATGTGGGCGGTGGCGAGGGCACCCCGCTGTTCACGCTCAAAGCCCGCAACAACTACTTTGAGGGCGACACCCGCGTCTATAGCCACAAGATCAAAGAGATGAACCTCAATTTCACGAACAACACCTTCAGGAGCAACACCTCTAACTTCTTCCTGCAGGAGTTTGCCCCCAAGGGCAGCGTCGTGTTCAATAGCAATGACGTCACCGTGACCAGCGGCGACGGACAGTTCATGACGCACACGGGCAAGTCATCAACCCACTCGATGCGGTTTGAACGCCTGGAGGTTCAGGGAAATATCTTCAAGGGCGTCAGGAACGAGAAGGAGATGTTCCGCAACGTGACCAACGTGCGCAAGCGCACTGTGAAGTCCAACCGCATCTCCCGCTATTGACGCGCTGCCGTGACATAGTCACAACATAGTGAACCTTACTGCAGGCGGGGAATAATTTCCCTGCCTGCAGGATATAATAATTGTGGTATAATTACGTTAAAATAATATACACAAAACAGGCATAACTTCTAACTTGATCATGAAAAAAGCCCTCATCATACTCATCCTGCTGTCGATGTCGTCAATCTTGGTCGCTTCGGCCCAAGGCAGTTTGCGCCCGCGTGGCGACGTGAACTGTGACTGGGAAGTGACTCTCGCCGATGTCAACAACCTGATGGACGCCATTCTTACAGACAAGCCTTTTCATCCGTTCTATACCTACGCCTATGATATCAACGGCGACAATGAAATCAATATCGCCGACCTGAATATGCTCATCGGTGGCATCCTGGGCGACGAGTTGCCACCCATGCCTACCTACTCGGGCACGTTGCCCGTGCTGTATATCAACACCGAGGGACGCCAAGACATTGTGAGTAAGGAGGAATACCTGCATGCAGAGTGGTGGCTCGACAGCATGGGCATCGACAGCGTGGAGAGCATCGGCTCAGCCGACAATCCACTGACCATGCTCATCAAGGGCCGCGGCAACTACACCTGGAACAACTTTGCGAAAAAATCCTTCCGCATCAAGCTCGACGAGAAGAAGCCGCTGCTGGGGATGAGCAGCAACCGGCACTTCTGCCTCATGGGGCATCCCGACGACCACCTGGCGCGCCTCAAGAACACGATGGGCTTTGAGTTGAGCCGTCGCATCGGCCTGGCCTACACGCCCGCCCAAGAGCCCGTTGAGGTGGTGCTCAACGGACAATACATCGGCCTGTACTTCCTCACCGAAAAGATACGCGTGGGAAAGAACCGCGTGAACATTGAGGAACAGCAAGACCTGGAGACTGATCCCGCAAAAATCACCGGCGGCTGGCTACTCCAGATTGACAACAATCCCACTGAGGGGGAATTCGTGTTTGTGCCTGAAATAGCAGGAAGCACCGATGCCGATGACTGGATTGCCGTCTCCTATCACAGTCCTGAAGTCTTATCCTATGAACAGGAACTATGGCTCAAACTTCTCATCATGAGGACCAGCAATGCCATCTACACGACCAACAAAAGCAGCACCCGCTGGGAACAATACATCGACATCGACACACTGGCCATGTTTTACATCGTGGGCGAAATCATGGACGATTTGGAGTATTTTGCCGGCAGCTGCTATATGTACAAGCACCGTGGCGACAGCACCAAGCTGATTTTCGGCCCGGTGTGGGACTTCGGCAACGCTTTCCAGCGGTGGGCCATCTATCACGACACACAGTTCAACAAATTCATCTTTGAGCAACCCACACCTTTCAGATCCCACTGGATTGAAAAGATCATGAAGTTCCCGCATTTCCAACAGGTGCTTGAGCAGCATTGGCGCGAGTTCTATGATTCAGGTTTCAATGACCTGGACATCGACCAATTTATCGACGACTTTGTGGAGCAAATCACACCGGCGCTAAACGCCGATGGCTGCCGTTGGTCCCATCGTGATTTTTGCCACCAGAAGGACAATTTTAAAACCTTCATCCACCGCAAGATAGACTGGTTGCAATCCCAATGGGGCGCTGATAATGAGGAGTGAGAAATTGAGGGTTACATGAAGAAAAAATGCAAATATCTATTGATGCTGGTGGCAATTTTATTGTTGTCGCTGCCAGTGCAAGCTCAGGGCGGGTTGCGGCCGCGGGGTGACGTGAATTGTGACTGGGAAGTGAACATCGCTGATGTCGATGTGCTGACCGACGCCATTCTTGCTGATGAACCCTACCACTCGCTCTATACCTATGCGCATGACGTCAATGGCGACAAGGAAATCAATATCGCCGACCTGAACATGCTCATCGGCGCCATCATGGGGGACGAGTTGGCTCCCATGCCCACCTACTCAAGCACACTACCCGTGCTGTTTATCAACACCGAGGAGTACCAAAACATCGTGAGCAAAGAGGAGTACATCCGTGCCGAGTGGTGGCTCGACAACATGGGTATCGATAGCGTACAATCCATAGGCTCTGAATCAAACCCTCAAAAGATGCAGATTAAAGGTCGTGGCAACTCCACTTGGGAACAGTATGATAAAAAGCCATACCGATTGAAACTTGCCGTGAAGCAGCCGTTGGTGGGGATGCCAGCCAACCGCCACTGGGTTTTGTTGGCCAACGCTCATTACTGGAAAGGAATAATCAATGACGTCTTGCCATGGGAGATTGGACGTCGCATGGGAATGGCATGGAATCCGCGCTTTGAGCCCGTCGAGGTTGTGCTCAACGGGGAATACATCGGCATGTACTTCCTGACTGAGAAGATACGTGTTGACAAGCACCGCGTTAACATCACTGAGCAACAAGACGGCGAAACTGACATGGACAAAATCACCGGTGGATGGCTACTTGAAATCGACAATTATGCCGAGCCCAACAGAATCACTATTGATAACGGTTATGGTGACAACATGTGGATTACCCCTCACTCACCCGAGGAATTAAGCAGCGAACAGCGAGATTACATCACTGACTTCCTTGTCAAGACCACTGAAGCCATTCTGATAGATGATGTAACCGACAGGACATGGGAACAATATATCGACATCGATGCGCTAGCGATATATTATATCGTCCAGGAAATCACAGATAACATCGAAGCGTTTGCCGGCAGTTGTTTCATGTACAAGGAGCGCGGTGACAGCACAAAGCTCATCTTTGGTCCATTGTGGGATGGAGGGAGCGTGTATCACAGATGGACTGAGGACTACCTTTTCAATGAATTCATCTATGAGAATGTGCCCAGTTACAGTCATCTGAAATGGATCAAGGATATCGTCAAGTTTGAGCATTTCCAGGAGCGTGTGCGGTATCACTGGAAACACTTTTATGAAGAAGTGTATCCAGGTATGGACGATTTCTTGGATCAATTTGCCGCTACGATTGAAAAAGCGGGTAATTATGATTCAAAGGTTTGGACAAGGTTGAGTGCAGATCACATTTCCCAAAGGATGGAACAATATGGCAAACCTTGTTTTCACAAGAAAGTCGCCTGGCTCCAATCCCAATGGGGCGCTGATAATGAGGAATGAGGGGTTAGAAGTTGAGAGCAGTATGAAGAAAAAATGCAAATATCTATTGATGCTGGTGGCAGTTTTATTGTTGTCGCTGCCCGTCTGTGCCCAACATGGCATCAGGCCACGTGGTGACGTGAACTGTGACTGGGAGGTGAACATCGCTGATGTAAATGTGCTGATTGAAGACATCTTTACAGACTTGCCCTATCATTCTCTCTACACCTATGCCCATGACATCAACAGCGACAAGGAAATCAACCTGGCCGACCTGAATATGCTCATCGGTGCCATTCTGGGAGACGAGATGGCACCCATGCCCACCTTTTCGGGCACCCTGCCTGTGCTTTACATCAATACCGAGGGTCATCAAGATATCGTGAGCAAAGAGGAATACCTGCAGGCCGACTGGTGGATTGACGCCATGGGTATTGAGGGTTATGAGTCCATCGGAACTGCTGCTAATCCCTTAGGCACACAAATCAAGGGCCGTGGCAACGCCACCTGGACAAACCGTGATAAAAAGCCCTACAGGTTGAAATTAGATACTAAACAAGCCATGTTGGGCATGCCAGCCAATCGCCACTGGGTGCTGCTGGCCAACACCGACTACTGGATGGGTCAGATGAACGATGTACTCCCCTTTGAAATCGGTCGCCGCATGGGTATGGCCTGGAACCCGCGCATCGAACCCGTAGAAGTGGTGCTGAACGGACAATATATCGGGATGTATTTTCTTGCCGAGCAAATCCGTGTAGGTAAAAACCGCGTCAACATCATTGAACAGGATGATGGAGAAACCAATCCCCAAAAAATCACTGGCGGCTGGCTTGTTGAAATAGATAATTATGACGAGCCAGGACAAATATATGTCTATGACTACGCTGGACGAAAAATGAAGATAACGCCTAAGTCTCCTGAGGTTTTAAGCGATGAACAGCGTGACTATATCACGACACTGCTCAACATGGTTAATGAAGCTATCTATGTTGAAGACAAAGAAGACCGCACTTGGGAACAATACATCGACATCGACTCGCTCGCCATTTTCTACATTGTGCAGGAAGCCATTGACAATCCCGAAGCCTTCTCGGGGAGCTGCTATATGCACAAGGAGCGGGGTGAGGACACCAAACTGATTTTCGGGCCGATGTGGGACTGTGGCAGCTCTTTCTACCGTTTCACCGCAACCTACCAGTTTAATGACTTCATCTACGAGAACATGCCTAGCTATTGCCGCTCATGGTGGATTGGTGAAATTGCCAAATTTCCTCATTTTCAGGAACGAGTAAGACATCACTGGAAACGATTCTACAACGATGTCTATCCTCAAATGAGAGGTTATCTAAACATGTTTGCTGCAAAGATTGAGCAGGCCGGTAATGCCGATTTTGTACGCTGGCCCCAATACCAAGGACGCAACACTACTATTCGCGTTAACGACTACCTGATGCCTTGCTTTGATAAGAAGGTTGCCTGGCTGGAGTCACAGTGGGGAAGTGAGGATTAGTTAGAAGTTTTTTTGACATCAAAATCGTATAGTCTAAAAAACTGAAGTCTGAAACCTAAAAGTCTAAAGACTTTTTCGTATCTTTGCAGCCAAATTAAAAGAAGGCAATATGCAGAACATTCGCAACGTGGCCATCATCGCACATGTCGATCATGGCAAAACCACTCTGGTAGATAAGATGTTAGCGGCAGGAAACCTGTTCCGTGACAACCAAAATATGGGTACTCAGATCCTGGACAGTAATGATCTGGAACGCGAGCGCGGCATCACGATCCTGTCCAAGAACGTGTCCATTTCCTACAACGGCTACAAAATCAACATCATCGACACTCCGGGCCACAGCGACTTCGGCGGCGAGGTAGAACGCGTGCTCAACATGGCCGACGGCTGCCTGCTGCTGGTGGACGCCTTTGAGGGTCCGATGCCCCAGACGCGCTTCGTGCTGCAGAAAGCCCTGCAACTAGGCCTCAAGCCCATCGTGGTCATCAACAAGGTGGATAAGCCCAACTGCCGCCCCGACGAGGTGCAGGAGATGGTGTTTGACCTGATGTGCAACCTCGACGCCACCGAGGACCAGCTGGACTTCCCCACCATCTTTGGCTCGGCCAAGGAAGGCTGGATGAGTGAGGACTGGCAGCAGCCCACCGACAACATTACCGCCGTGCTTGATGCCATCATCAAGTACATTCCCGAACCCGAGATGATCGAGGGCGACGCTCAGATGCTCATCACGTCGCTGGATTACAGCAGCTACGTGGGCCGCATCGCCGTGGGCCGCGTGCACCGCGGCACGTTGAAGGACGGCATGGAAGTCGCCCTGTGCAAGCGTGACGGCGAGGTGGTGAAACAAAAGATTAAGGAGCTGCGCACCTTTGAGGGTATGGGACAGAAGCATGTCGAGAGCGTGAGCAGCGGCGACATCTGCGCCATCATCGGCCTGGAGGGCTTTGAGATCGGTGACACCGTCACCCTGCCCGCCAACCCTGAGGCGTTGCCCCGCATCGCGATCGACGAGCCGACGATGTCGATGCGATTCTGCATCAACGACTCGCCCTTCTTCGGCAAAGACGGCAAGTACGTGACCTCGCGCCACATCTGGGACCGCCTGCAACGCGAGCTGGACAAGAACCTGGCCCTGCGTGTGGAACGCACCGAGAACGAGGACGCGTGGAACGTGTTCGGCCGCGGCGTGCTGCACCTGTCGGTGCTCATCGAGGAGATGCGCCGTGAGGGCTATGAGCTCCAGGTGGGCCAGCCCCAGGTCATTATCAAGCAGATCGACGGCGTGAAGTGCGAGCCCATTGAGGAACTTAGCATCAACGTGCCCGAGGAATACTCCAGCAAGATGATTGACATGGTCACCCGCCGCAAGGGCGAGATGACCATGATGGAGACGCAGAATGACCGCATCCACCTGCAGTTCAAGATTCCGTCACGCGGCATCATCGGCCTGCGCACCAACGTGCTCACCGCCAGCGCCGGCGAGGCCATCATGTCGCACCGCTTCCTGGACTACGAGCCCTGGAAGGGTGAGATCGCCCGCCGCACCAACGGCTCGCTGGTCGCCATGGAAGGCGGCACAGCCTATGCCTACGCCATCGACAAGCTGCAGGACCGTGGCCGCTTCTTCATCTTCCCGCAGGAGGATGTCTATGGCGGACAGGTCGTGGGCGAGCACACCAAGGAGAAAGACCTGGTCATCAACGTAACTAAATCCAAAAAGCTCACCAACATGCGCGCCAGCGGCGCCGACGACAAGGTGAAGATCGTGCCTCCCATCGTGTTCAGCCTTGAGGAAGCACTGGAATACATCAAGGCCGACGAGTATGTGGAAATCACCCCCAACCACATACGCATGCGCAAAATCGTCCTCGACGAGCTAGAACGCAAGCGCATCGCCAAGCAGAACGGCCAGGACGAAGATTAACGGCTGCACATCAGCCGTTCAACCAACAAAACGAGTTAAAGGATGATGAAGAACTGGTTGAACAAGCTGAGAAATCACAAGCGATGGCGGGCCCTTCCTGCCATCGCCTTTATCCTGCTTGCCGGCATACTTATCGAGTTGCTGTCGCTGGTGCAGTACAATTATGCCCACAGCCTTGTCAAGGAAGAGCTCGACTATCGTGTTGAAAGCGAACTGGCCATCAAGTCAATACGTGTCAGGAGCATGCTCATATCCAACGAGAAAATGGTCGACAACTACCTGTGGCCCGTGCAGCAACAGATCCACAAACCTGACAATATCCCCAACGTCATCGGCCGCCTTGTGGCCACCAACATCGACGTGATGAGCAGTTTTGTGGCCTTTATCCCTGGCTATTACCCCGACCGCGAATATCTGTTTGAGCCAGTTGCCGTCCGCCGCGGCGACAGCATTGTCACCATGCAGCTGGCGAGCGAGAAGCACGACTACACCCAGCGCGAGTTCTATCACGAAGCCGTGGAGGAAAACTACTCGAACTGGACCGACCCCTATCTGGACACCGAGGCCAGCGGCAAGATTGTGACCACCTATTCCCGGCCGTTCACCGACAGCACCGGCAAGATTGTCGGAGTCTTTGGCATCGACCTGTCCACCAAGGGCATCATCGACACGCTGAATACCCGTCACAATTTCCCGTCGACGTTTTTCCTGCTGCTCACCGAGGACGGCAAACTCATCTCGCAACCTGACTCGAGCAAGACTCAGAGCAGTGACGTGACCGAGATCGTGAACATGATCAACGACATCAGCTGCGAGCGCAAACTCAGCAGTTCGGGCCACAGCAAGATCATCACCTTCCACGACAAGGAGCACGGCAAGGGCTATGCCTACTATGCTTATATGCGAGGCCAGCCTCACTGGCAAGTGGTGATGGTGTGCTATGACAAGGAGGTGTTCGGCAAGCTCAAGTCGATGCGCCGCAACTTCTTGTTGCTCATGTTGGGAGTATTCTCCCTGCTGGGCTTTATCCTGTATCGGGTCAACCAATATGTGAAGCGGCTGCACGAGTCCAAGCTGAACAAGCAACGCACCGACAGTGAGCTGAACATTGCCCAAAAGATCCAGAGCGAGATGCTTCCCCGCAGCACCATCACCCGACCCGACATTGACGTGAGTGGCAAGCAGATCACGGCACTGGAGGTGGGTGGCGACCTGTACGATTTCTTTATCCGCGACGAAAAATTGTTCTTCTGCATCGGCGATGTGAGCGGCAAGGGTGTGCCCGCATCGCTGGTGATGGCAGTGGTTCACTCTCTGTTCCGCAGCTTGGCCACGCACGAGAGCAATCCCTCACACATCATGCAAGCCATCAATGTAACAGCCAGTGAGGGCAACGAGACCAACATGTTTGTCACGATGTTCATCGGAGTGCTCGACTTGCCCACCGGTCGGTTGCGCTACTGCAACGCTGGCCATGACGCGCCGCTGATCATCTCCCATGGCGTCACCCCCTTGGACGTAAATGCCAACTTGCCCCTGGGCGTATTCAAAGACTTCACATACATGCAGCAAGAGACACAACTGCCACAGGAGGCCACCTTGCTGCTCTATACCGACGGCTTGACCGAGATGTCCAACACCAGTCATAGCCTGTTCGGCCTGCAACGCATCATCGACACCGCTCAAGCGTGCCTCGAGCAGAACCAGACCGCCCCTGCCCAGTTGATGGCATCGCTGCATGACCACGCCATGCAGTTTGCCAACGGAGCACAGCAGACCGACGACCTGACCATGCTGAGCGTACACTATCACCGACATGATGAGGCACTCGTGCTCAACGAGACACTGACCTTGAAAAATGACGTGCATCAGGTACCCGAACTTAATAGTTTTGTAAAATCGGTAACCGAGCGATTAAGCCTTGAGACGTCTCTAACATCTCAATTAATGCTCGCCGTCGAGGAGGCAGTGGTCAATGTGATGAATTATGCCTATCCCATTGGCACCCAAGGCACCGTCATCATCAACGCTCAAAGCACTGATGATGCTATCAAGTTTATCATCACCGATGAGGGCAAGGCCTTTGACCCGACCTTGAAGAGCGAAGCCGACACCACACTCAGTGCCGAGGAACGCCCCATTGGAGGCCTGGGCATCCTGCTGGTGCAGCAATTGATGGATTCCATCAACTATGAGCGCATCGAGGGTAAAAACGTGCTCACACTCAAAAAAGGATACGACAAGAGATAATAACCATAATAATCATCAATAAAGACATAACAAATTTATGAAAACGACAATTCAAGAACTTGACGAGATGACTCTGGTAACCATGGTTGGCTCTCTCGACACTGCTGCAGCCATCGAGGCAGAGCAGACACTCAAGCCCATCACCGAGGGTGACGGGAAAGACATCGCGTTTGAATGCAAGGAACTCGAGTATATCGCATCAAGCGGATTGCGCATCCTGCTTGACGTGCTCAAGAAGACCAAGGCCAAGGGGCACAAGGTTGTGCTTCGCAACGTCAACGACGACATCAAGAACGTGTTCAAGATCACGGGGTTCATCAACCTGTTTGAATTTGAATAACAGCAGCAGCCACCACATGCACAAGTTTAAGATTATCAGGGGTTGCCTTATTGCCGCCCTGATATGTACGGCAATGCCCGTTGCTGCCCAGACAGATGCCGACACTGTGACCGTCAAGAAGAACGAGCTCAGTATCGACTTCCAGTTCATGGGTCGCGGCGAGTCGCGCTATGGCGGGATGGTTGTAGACGAGAGCGACCCCGTTGACGATGAGGCCGAAGCCCCGAAGCCCGGCAAGTCAAACTTCCTGTTGAGCCGCATGCGCCTGCCCATCCACTACAAGCGTGACTGGCTCGAGGCTCATGTCACACCACAGCATTCCGGCGTGTGGGGTCAAGAGGGCAAGGGATCCTTCAACCTGTATGAGTCGTGGGTGAAATTCACGTCACGCCAGGGTCTGTTCGCCCAAGTGGGACGAGTTGCCCTGAGCTATGACGACGACCGCATCATCGGCACCGACGATTGGGCGATGGCCTCGCAGTCCCACGACGTGCTGCGCTTGGGCTATGAGGGCCATGGTCACAAGGCCCACGCCATCGTTGCCTATAACCAGAACGCCGAGGTGCTGAGCACCGGCAACTCGCAGTACCGCTACGGTGCCCAGCCGTACAAGACGATGCACACGCTATGGTACCACTATGACGTGGGGCGCTTCCCGCTCGGTGTGTCGGTGCTGTTCATGAACATCGGCATGCAAAGCACCAAGGACGATGTCCTGGACAAGACCTTCTTCCAGCACTTGCTGGGTGGCTACCTGTCCTTCAATCCCAAGAAGTGGGCAGTGTCGGCATCCTACTACCACCAGTTTGGCCACAACGAGAATAATGTGAGAATCGACGCTTGGATGGCGAGTGCCAAGGCCACTTTCAAACCTAAGGACCTGTATAGTATCACCGCAGGATATGACTTCTTGAGCGGTGACAAGAATTTTGCCGTTCCTGGCGCTGGACAGATCGGCATGTCTCAGCACAAAGTCATCAAGGGTTTCAGCACCGTCTATGGCTCCCATCACCAGTTCTATGGTGCTATGGACTTCTTCTATGTGAGCACCTACCTGAATGGCTTCACTCCCGGCCTGCAGAACGCCTACATCGGTGTTCAGGTCACCCCCCTCAAGGGTCTTGCCGTGAGCGCCAGCTATCATTATTTAGCCACAGCCACCCACCTCGAGGATAAGGACATGACCCTGGGCCACGAGGTGGAGTTGCAGGCATCCTACGCCATCGCGCGCGACGTGAGAATCTCGCTGGGCGGCTCGCTCATGAATGGCAGCAAGACGATGGAGAGCCTCAAGCGATTGACCAAGGACAGCACCCTGCGCTGGGGCTGGATTTCACTCGTCGTCAATCCCCGCATCTTCACCACCAAGTGGTAGTTTAGAGATAAGAAATAAAAGATAAAAGACAATATTTTGAGATGAGACAGTCTGCACCATTAACCAAATCACAGTATGGTATCTATGTGGAAAGTGCAACCCACATGGGAGAGCCTTATTACAATCTTCCTTATATTTATGAGTTAGACCGTTCGTTGGACCCGCAACAGCTGCTCGATGCCATTGAGACAGCCTTCAAGGCGCATCCGACGCTGTTCACCCGCATCGAGTTGAATGATGAAGGTGAGCCGATGCAGACGCTCGACATGGATCGTGAGCAATGGGCCCTAGACATCGTGGACATCGAAGATATAGAGCAGGAAAAGTCACGCCTGGTCACCCCATTTGACCTGTATGGCGGGCGGTTGTTCCACGTCAATGTGATGCGCAATAGCGAGCACTACTACCTGTTTCTGGACTATCACCACATCATTGTTGACGGCACCTCGATGCAGATCATGCTTCAAGACATCGACAAGGCCTATCGCGGCGAGCCCATCGCTCCCGAAGAGCTGACCCTCATGGATGTCGCCCGCGATGAGGCGTCCAAGCGTGAGACACCCGCCTTCAACGAGGCCAAGCAGTGGTATGCCCAGAACTTTGACTGCAGCGACACCTTCACCCAGTTCATGCCCGATCTGGAGGATGCCGAGCACAGCGAGGACAACCTGTTGCGCACCCTGTCCCTCGACATGGGCCGCGTGGACGACTATTGCAAGCAGCACGGTGTGTTCAAGAGTACCCTGTTCACCACAGCCTTTTCCTTCCTGCTGGCTAAATTCAATAATGAGCAAGAATCGTTGTTCACCACAGTGTTCAACGGCCGTCATGACAAGCGGTACGCCCACTCGGTGGGCATGACAGTCGAGACGTTGCCCGTGTATGCCAAGTTCACCCCCGACACCACCGTGCTGGAGTTGCTGCAACAAGGACAGCAGCAGATGAGCGGGTGCCGCGAGCATGACATCTACACCTACAGCGACGTGGTGACCGACCTGAACCTGCAGAGCAACTCGATGTTTGCCTGGCACGGCCAGTTGTTTGACAACGAGACCATGGGCGGGATGCCCATGCAGACCGTGCGCATTGGCAACAGCACCCTGGATGCCTCGTTCTACCTGAAAGTGTTCATCAAGGACGGCAAGTACCAAGCCAAGGCCGAGTACAACTCCAACGAGTATTCACGCGAGTTCATCAGCCAAATTCTGGAAAGCTACGAGGCCATCTTGGCCGGTTTCCTCGAGCAGGAATTCCTGCGTGAAATCAACATCACCACCCCCGATCAGACGGCGACCCTGGACAGCTTTAACTGCAACGATGTGGACTATGACGACAGCCAGAGCATCGTCTCGCTGTTCCGGCGTCAGGCCCAGGCGACCCCCGATGCCATTGCCGTCGTTTATCAGGACAAGCGATTCACCTATGCCCAGGTGGATGAGATCAGCGACCGCATCGCCGCCCACATTGCAGGCATGGGTCTGGGTAGTGAGGACATCGTGTCGGTGCTCATTCCGCGCTGCGAGTGGATGGTCATCGCATCGATGGGTGTCTTGAAAGCCGGTTGCGCTTACCAGCCGCTCGACCCCACCTACCCCAAGGAGCGTCTCAACTTCATGATGCAGGACGCCAGTGCCAAGCTGCTCATCGCCGACGAGGAGCTGCGCCCCATCGTTGACGAGTACCAGGGCGATGTGATGCTGACCAAGGACATCATGTCACTGCCCCCAGCATCGGCTCCCGCTATCGACATCAAGCCCGACCAGCTGTTCATCATGCTCTACACATCGGGCTCGACAGGTGTGCCCAAGGGTTGCCAACTTGTTCACAGCAACCTTGTCGCCTTCTGCAACTGGTATCATCGCTATTACAGCCTGGAGGCCAAGCACAATGTGGCTGCCTATGCCAGCTATGGCTTTGATGCCTGCATGATGGACATGTATCCCGCACTGACGATTGGAGCCACTGTCCACATCATTCCCGAGGAGCTGCGACTGGACCTCATTGCCCTAAACGAGTACTTTGAGCGTAACGACATCAGCCACTCGTTCATGACCACCCAGGTGGGTTACCAGTTTGCCACCAGCATCGAGAACCACTCGCTGTTGCACCTGTCGACCGGTGGAGAAAAGCTGGCCTCGCTGACACCCCCGCAGGGTTTCAAGTTCTATAACGTGTATGGTCCCACCGAGTGCACCATCTTCACCACCACTTATCTGGTGGACAAGAAGTTGAAGGAGATTCCCATCGGCAAGCCATTGGACAACATGCGCTTGTACATTGTTGACCCGCAGGGTCACCGCTTGCCCATGGGCGCTGCCGGCGAGCTGTGGGTGGCTGGCCCGCAGGTGAGCCGCGGCTACCTGAACCGTCCCGAAAAGACTGCCGAGGTGTATATTGACAATCCGTTCACCAGCGAGAAGAAATATGCCCGCGTCTATCGCACGGGTGACATCGTGCGTTACCTGCCTGGTGGCGACATCCAGTTTGTGGGCCGTCGCGACGGACAGGTTAAAATCCGCGGCTTCCGCATCGAGCTCAAGGAGGTCGAGGGCATCATCCGCGAGTTCCCCGGCATCAAGGATGCCACGGTCCAGGCCTTTGACGAGGAGGGCGGCGGCAAGTTCATTGCAGCCTATATCGTGAGCGACGAGACCATCGACATCGAGGCCTTGAACAACTTCATCATGGACGAGAAGCCCCCCTACATGGTGCCTGCCGTTACAATGCAGATCGATGCTATTCCCCTGAACCAGAACCAGAAGGTGAACAAGCGTGCCCTGCCCAAGCCCGAGAAGAAGGCCCCCAGCACCGCCGAGGCCGTCAACGTGCCCATGAACGTGCTGGAAGAGGAACTGCACCAGATAGTCGCCGAAATCGTCAATAACACCGACTTTGGCGTGACCACCGTGCTGGGCTATGCCGGACTGACCTCCATCTCGGCCATCAAGCTGGCCGTGCAGGTCAACAAGCGCTATGGCGTGACGCTGGATTCCCGCAGCCTGGTGAAGACCGGCACCATCCAGTCGATAGAGAACGAAATCCTCAAGCAGATGCTTGCCGGCGGCAACAAGCCCACCGACGAGACGCCGAAGGCCGCCGAAGCAAGGACCAGCGCCCCGCTGTCCTATGCCCAGACGGGTGTCTATTTCGACTGCCTGAAGAATCCCGCATCAACCATCTACAACATCCCCTACCTGCTCTCCTATCCACAAGAGACTGACACTCAAAAACTTGCCGATGCCGTCAAAGCCGTCATTGAGGCACATCCCGAGTTAAGCGTCCACTTTGCCACCGAGGGTGAAAACATCATTCAAACAACCGACGACAGTGTTCCCGTCGAGGTGCCTATCACCGAGATGAACAAGGATGAACTGGAGAAATACAAGAGAGAGTTTGTACGTCCCTTCAACCTGCAGAAGGCACCGCTCTACCGTGTAGAGGTGGTCAAGACCCCCGAGAGCGTCAATCTGCTGCTGGACGTCCACCACTTGGTATTTGACGGCGGTTCGGCCGACTTGCTCATCCGTCAACTCAACGCCGTCCTAGAGGGCAAGGCCGTTGAGAAGGAAACCTATAATTATCTCGACTTCGTCGCCGATCAGCAAGCTGCCGAGGAGACCGATGCGTTCAAGGCATCGCAACAGTTCTTCGCCGAGAAACTGCAGACCTGTGAGGGGGCCAGCGAGATTCCCGCCGACCTGCCCAAGAGTGACGAGCTGGGCTACATCGGCGAAGCTGTCTGCGCCACCGACCTGGAGAAAGCAGCAGCCTTTTGCCGCGAGCAGGAGGTGACTCCCGCCCATCTATATCTTGCTGCGACATCCTATGTCGTTTCACGCTACACCAACAACCGCGACGTTTACCTGTGTACCGTGAGCAGCGGCCGCAGCAACCTCAAGATTGCCGACACCGTGGGTATGTTTGTCAACACCTTGGCCCTGGGCATGAGCATCGACGATGTGACCATCAGCGAGTTCCTCAAGCAGACCAACGACACGTTCGACCAGACGCTGCGGCACGAGGATTACCCGTTTGCCCGCATCGCCACCGACTACGGCTTCCGTCCCGCGATTGCCTACGCCTATCAGGTGGGAGTGCTCTCGCAGTACACCGTGAATGGAGAAGCCATCGGTCAGGAGTTGCTGGAACTCAACGTTCCCAAGTTCAAAATCAACATCAAGATAGAATCCCGCGGCGTGGTTGTGCAATATGACGACTCCATCTACTCCGAGCGCGTGGGCCGCGGCCTTGCCGAGAGCATCGTTGCCGTCGCCAACAGGATGATGGAGCAGCCTCAGGCCAAACTGCGCCAACTGTCCATCGTGAGCGATAGCCAGGAGGAGGAACTGAGCCACGTGCGCGAAACAGCGACTGGCGAAGCCCCGTTCCGCTTCTTCCACGAATGCATCGGACACTTTGCCCAGACACAGCCCGACCAGGACGCTCTGGTGGCTATCGACGGCAAGTACAGCTACAAGGAAATGGACGAGGTGACCAACTGCATCGCAGCCGCCCTGCGCAAGCGTGGCGTGCTGGATCGTGACCGTGTCGCCCTGCTGCTGCCCCGCACCAGCCGGTTAATTCTGGCCCTGTTTGGCGTGCTCAAGTCGGGAGCCGCCTACATCCCCTGCGATCCCGAGTATCCCGCCGACCGCGTGAAACTTATCCTTGAGGACAGCGAGGCGCGCTACATCATCACCAACCACGACCGCATGGACAGTGTTCCCGCCGACAAGGCTATCGATGTCGAGGACCTCATCCACGACGACAATGACGGCACGATTGTCACCGACATCAATCCCGAGGACCTGGCCTACCTGATTTACACCAGCGGTTCGACCGGCCGTCCCAAGGGTGTGATGCTGCACCACCGCGGCATCTGCAACTACCTGTACGGGCACCCGGCCAATGTGTTTGCCAACGGTGTGATGACAGACGCCACCCGCATCTTGAGTGTGACGACCATCTCGTTTGACGCCGCATTGCAGGACATCGGCACGGCCTACTTTAACGGCAAGACCCTGATTGTGGCCACCGAGGAGCAGGCCAACAACCCGCTCGACCTGGCTCGCCTGATCAACGAGGAACACATTAACATGGTGTCGGGAACCCCGTCGCGCTGGATGACGTGGCTCACGAGCGAAGACTTCTGCAATGCCATCAGCAAGATCAAGATCTGCCGCGCCGGTGGTGAGAAGTTCTCCGACCAGTTGCTCAACCAGCTCAGGCAAGTGACCACAGCCCGCATCTTCAACTGCTATGGCCCCACCGAGACCACCGTTGCCAGCAACAACAAGGAGTTGACACATGCCAAGCTCGTGACCGTGGGCAAACCGCAGTTGAACGTCAAGGAATTTATCGTCGACCAGGACGGTAACGAGTTGCCCGTGGGCGTCGTCGGTGAATTGTACATCGGCGGCCGCGGCGTGGCTCATGGCTACAACAACCTGGACGAGATGACCCGCGAACGCTTCGTTGACTATCATGGCGTGCGCATCTACAAGTCGGGCGACTATGCCAAGTGGCTGCCCGACGGCGATGTCGTGATCCTGGGCCGCACCGACCACCAGATCAAGTTGCGCGGCTTGCGCATCGAGCTGGGCGAGATCGAGAACGTGATGCTCAAGGTCGATGGTCTGAAGAAAGTCGTTATCCTCATCCGCAAGATCAATGACAAGGAGCACCTGTGTGCCTACTATACTGCCGACCGCGAGATAGCCCCCGAGGATCTCAAGGCCGAGATTTCCAAGAGTCTGACCCAATACATGGTGCCGACTGCCTATCTGCAGCTCAAGGAGATGCCCATGACACCCAATGGCAAGACCGACGTCAAGGCCCTGCCCGAGCCCGAGTTGGCCATCAGTTCGGCCTATGTCGAGCCGGCCAACGACACCGAGCGCACCCTGTGCGACATCTTTGCCGGCATCCTGCAGATGGATAAGGTGGGCGCAACCGACAACTTCTTTGAGTTGGGCGGCACCTCGCTGGTAGTGACCCGCGTGATCATCGAGGCCGACAAGGCCGGATTGCATGTGGCCTATGGTGATGTGTTTGCCAACCCCACACCGCGCAAGCTGGCCCGCCTGATCACAGGCGAGAGCGACAACGAGGGCGATGACGACGTCACCACATTTGACTACAGCGCCATCAACGACGTGCTACAACAAAACACGCTCGAGAACTTCCGCAAGGGCGAGATGCAGCAGTTGGGCAATGTGCTGCTCACAGGAGCCACAGGCTACCTGGGCATCCACATCCTGCGCGAGCTCATCGACTCTGATGCCCAGAACATCTATTGCCTCGTCAGGGGCAAGGATCAGGACACCGCAGCCAACCGCCTGCGCACGCTGCTGTTCTACTACTTCTCGGATGCCTTCAAGGACTTGTTCGGGAAGCGGTTACACATCATTCTGGGCGACGTGACGAGCGACTTTGGCGAGAATCTGGAAGTGGACACGGTGTTCAACTGTGCCGCGATAGTGAAACACTTCAGCGAGGGTACCGAGATCGAGGATGTGAACATCGGCGGCGCACAGCGCTGCGTGGATTACTGCCTCAAGAAGGGCGCCAGACTCGTGCATGTCTCGACTGCAAGCACCCGAGGCTTGTGGGCCGGAGAAATCAAGAGCGACATCTTCACCGAGCAACGCCTGTACATGGGTCAGTTCCTGGGTAACAAGTACATCTATTCCAAGTTCATGGCCGAGCGCCTGATACTTGAAGCCGTTGCCAAGCAGGGCCTCAGCGCCAAAATCATGCGCGTGGGCAACCTGGCCGCCCGCTCGACCGACGGCGAGTTCCAGGCCAACTTCGCCACCAACTCGTTCATGGGCCGCATCAAGGTCTATAACATGCTGGGCTGCTGTCCTTACAGCATGCGCAACAAGCAAGTCGAGTTCTCGCCCATCAACGAGGTGGCCAAGGCCATCCTCCTGCTCGCTACGACACCGACAGCGTGCTGCGTCTTCCATCCCTACAACATCCACACTCAGTTCCTGGGTGATGTGCTCATGGAATTAATCACCGTGGGTGACGGCGTCAAATTTGTTGAGCAGGAAGAATTTGCCGAGGCCATGGAGCAAGCCAAGGAAGATCCCCAAAAGGCCAAGCTGATGTCCTCGTTGCTGGCCTACCAGGACATGGCACACGGTCAAAAGACCGCCGATGTGAAACGTGACAATGACTACACGACACAGGTACTTTACCGCCTGGGCTTCGCCTGGTCACCCACATCGTGGGACTATGTGGAGCGGATGCTCACGGCCATCGGAACACTGGGATTCTTTGATAGTTAAGAGTTAAGAGTTAAAAATAAGAGTTAAAAATAAGAGTTAAAAATAAGAGTTAATCGATAGATTTAATTGACAAGAGATGGGTAAAGGCAATTCTATGGCAAGGAACGGGGGTGACATTCACACTCAATTCTATGGTTACTTGTGGGCCTACATCCTGGTAGCCCTATCGGGTTGCTTGGGTAACGTGGTGGACGGTATCATCGTTGGCAACCTGATCAACGAGGATGGTGTGAGTGCCATCAACTTGTCTAAACCCATCAACCAGTTCATCTTCACCCTGCACCTGCTCATCAATGCGGGTGCAGGAATGTTGGTGGGCTATTCATTGGGACAAAACAAGATTGACGATGCGCGGCGCTTTTTCACACGCGCATTGTCGCTGAGCCTGGGGCTGGGCCTGTTGCTGACAATATTGGGTGGAGTCATGTTCCCCCACCAGACGGCCCGCCTGCTGTGCAGCAACGATCAGATTCTGCCCCTTGCCGAGGACTACATGCAAGTGTTGCTCATCGGCAACCCTGCCTTCATCATGATGTGGGGTCTGTCGACCATGGTGGGTGTTGACGGCAGCCCCAAACTGGTTTCGGTAGCCGTCATCATCGACAACACGGTCAACCTGCTGCTCGACATCGTGTTCATCCAGTGGTTAGGATGGGGCATCACGGGATCGTCGGCAGCGACAGTCGTGGGGCACCTGGTGGGCATCGCCATCCTGCTTAGCCACTGGCGCAAACCCGAGAACCGCCGTTTGACACCCTTCTTCACGGGCGACGGCCTCATGAGCTCATGGAAGCGCATCGTCTCGCAGGGAGCACCGCTGGCCGTGGCCTCGATCAGCTTGACGCTGTTGCTCTTCAGTGCCAACAGCATCGTGCTATCGACGACAGGCCGAACGGGAATCTTTGTGTTCGCCCTGTGCATGAACCTGCTGCAGGTCTACAACCTGTTTGTGTCGGGCACGTGCCAGACGCTGCAATCGTTAGGTGCCATCCAGGTGGGCAAAAAGAATCAAGAGGGCTTGGAGACTGTCATCAAGAAGGGATTCCGCTTCATCACCGTGTCGATGGTCATCACATGCCTGCTGGTGTGGATTTTCCCGCAAAGCATCGCACGCCTGTTTGGTTGCGATGAACCCGAGATGCTGACGCAGAGTGTTCCTGCCCTGCGCGTGTTTGCGCTGAGCTTCATCCCCTTCTGCTACATCTATGTGCTGATGATTGTGTACAAGCTCTACAGCCACCACCGCATGGCATTGTTCATCTCGTTTGCCCTGTCGCTCACGGTCATTCCCGTGCTGTGGATCATAGCCAAGTACATGCCGCAGTACCTCTGGTACAGTTACCTCATCGCCTACCTGATTGAGGCTGTTGTCATCTTCGCACTGCACAAGGGGCATCACATCGAGTTTAAACTTAAGAACGCCACCACTTCCAAGGACTAAAAACCTGGAATTACGGTAATTAAAGCGATTTTATCGCCTTGTGATCTATATCAATCCTGACATCGACAAGTTTGACCTGCAGGAGGCGTTAGAGACAGTCAGCCCCCAACGGCGTGCACAAGCGCTGCGTTATCGCCACGAGCGTGACCAGCGCTTGTGCATTGCCGCCTACAAGCTGCTGCAACAAGCGTTGCACAAGGAGTACGGCATTGACGAATTGCCACAATTCATTTATAATCAGCAGGGTAAGCCCCTGCTTGAGGGACATCCCGAGATCCACTTCAGCATGAGTCACTGCCGCATGGCAGCAGCCGTTGCGGTGAGCAGCCAGCCAGTGGGCATGGATATTGAGACGATGGATCACTACAGCGAGGAAGTCGCCCGTCGCGTCATGAACGAGGACGAGATGCGTCAAATCCTGTCATCCCCCCACCCTGCCAAGGAATTCACCCGCCTGTGGACGATGAAGGAAAGCCTGTACAAACTCACTGGCGATGACCATGGTGGTGACATCGCCCACATGCTGGACAACGCCCCAGCCTATCAATTCACAACATTTGATTATCCGGACTACCTGCTCACCACGTGCCAGGAATTACATGCCGATAGCCTTGACCTGTGACTCGAAGGTGTCGCGGTCGCCGATAGCTCCGTTTTTAATTTTAGCACGGTAATTATAGATGGTGTTGACCGAGTAATGCAAGAACTCGGCAATGCGGCTGCTATCCTCAATACCCAAGCGGATGAGGGCAAAAATGCGTATATCGGTATTCAAGATTTTGGGATCAGACAACGTGATGCGGGACTCAGGCTGCAGCAAGGCATTGAAATCTTCCACGAAATTGGGGAACAGATGCAGGAACGTGCTGTCGAACATCTCGTAAAGATCTGTCAAGTTCTTGTCCCTGAGTTCATTACCCTCGGTAAACTTATAAAGTGCATCCAAGTCCTTGCTCTTGACCATCTTGTTGACACGCTTGCGCATCTCGTCAAGGCGGTCGATATAGAAGGAACACAGGTGGATAAAACGTCCCACATACTCATCCTTGACACGGTTGGACTCGTTGAGCTTGATATTGGCCTCGTGCATCTGGCTATTCAAGTCGGATAACTGCGTATTCAGTTGTGCCAACTGTGTGTTGCTCTCACTCAGCTCGTTACGTGCACGGGCGAGCTTCTTGCGCTGGCTGTTGCTATAGAACAGGATGCCCAGGAACAGGGCTGCCAGCATGCTTGATACCACCGCCAAAACTCCCAGTTCACGATTGGCGCGTTTCAGGGATGCCTCATAGTTGTCGCTGATGGCGGTTAACACTGGAGATATCTGGCTGTTGCGCTTAACGGTATTGAACTTGCTGGCACACTGCCACGCGAAGTGGATATAGCGGTAGGCGCGGTCCATATCCCCGTCGGCCATGAGCAAATTGGCCAACTCCCACATCGCGCCCTGGTCCATGACAGCATTGGTGACATCGCTTAACGCAGACTGGGTAATCCAGTAGCGGGTCTGCACCGAGTCTTCCAACAACCTGTAATCCAGAAACCGGTAAAAGGCCACAATGGCATACTCGTGCGACCCCTCCTTGACTTGCTTGAGGCGCATGTCGCTGAAGTGCAAGGCACCCTTGGCGTCACCAGCGCTGTAGCACTGCAATTCCTTCATCTGCAGCGCTTCATCATCATTCATCGAAACGCGGGCTGTATCAATCAGGTTGTTATAATAGTCATGCTTGGCATAATACTCCCCTTGCAGGCGAGGCACCTTGCAATAATAACCCAACTCACCATACAAGTGGGCAATCGTGATGTAATAACGGCGGCGGTTGTTAGCATCGTTAATGCGCTGCTCATCAATGGAATTCAGCACGTCCATCGCCTCATGATACATGCCCGACTCGGTGCACTGATGGGCCAGCAGCAGGCGGCACTCATCGGCACGGATAGGGTCATTCATCCTTTCGGCCAGCATAATGCAGCGGCTGATGTAATGGATGGCCGAGTCGCTCATGTAAGGGCGATACAGGTCATACAGGTTGCGGTTCAAATCATACTGCACGCGGGTGTCGTTGGTGGCGCCTCGAGCGGTTTTATAGGCTTGAATGTGATTCTCGCGTTCACGCACATAGATGTCGGTCTTTTCGATGGCTTTATCAAGTTTGCGGTATTCCTGTTCAAGGTCAATGGTTCCAGCCGCTGTCAAACCAGTACACGACAACAACGACAAGAGCGTAAATATGAAGATTTTTTTCATTCAGTTTAAAGGTTGATTGCTAAGCGTTGCAAATGTACTTGTAAAATCCTATTCGGGCAAAGAAAAAGGCAAAATGTTGGCAAAAAATGATGGTTTTCATTAAGAAAGTTACCATATTTTAACCACTTTTTAACTATTATTGATTTTTTGCAATTATTTACTAATCAATAAATTGTAAAAATAATATGACCAAAATCATCCACTTTTTTGTTTCTCACCCGCGCGTGACGTATTATATTGCTGTAAATTTGCGCTGTGACCGTCACCTGACGACGGCTCCAATGCCAACCGAAAACATTCAGTCAATATTTACTCGACGTTAATTGAATAACCAAATAATTTTTATCAACCAAAACAAATGTGACATGAAAGAGAAGAGATTACTTTCACTGCTGTTGACAGTCATGCTGTCGATAGTGGCATTTGCACAAAACCAGACCTTCACGGGCACCATCGTTGATCCCAACGGCGAACCCGTGATTGGCGCCACGATTGTGCAAAAGGGCACGTCGAATACGGTTGTGACCGACTTCGACGGCAATTTCTCCATCAACGCACCTGCTAGTGCCGAGTTGGAAGTGAGTTATGTTGGCTTTGGCAAGCAAACCTTCCTTGCCGGCAACAACATGTACATCACCATTACCGAGGACTCCGAGTTGCTGAACGAGGTTGTCGTTATCGGTTACGGTGTTCAGAAGAAGAGCGTTGTGACGGCGTCTATCGCCAAGGTTTCCTCTGATGACCTCGATGGCAAGACCCGTCTGCGTGCCGAGGATGCCCTGAAGGGTATGGCCGCCGGTGTCAACGTCATTTCTTCATCGGGTCAGCCCGGTTCACAGTCGATGATCCGCATCCGCGGTATCGGCACCATCAACGATTCCAATCCTCTTTACATCATTGACGGCATGCCCACCGACCAGTATGGTATGGAGAGCGTGAACCCCTATGATATTGAGAGTATTGAGGTGTTGAAGGATGCCGCTTCGGGTGCTATCTATGGTGCTCGCGCCGCCAATGGTGTAATCCTCGTGACCACCAAGAAGGGCAAAATGGGTAAGGCCAACGTGAACTACAATTTCTCGTATGGCTGGCAGAGCCCTTGGCGTTACCGCGATGTTACCGGTGCCACCGACTATGCTATCCTGCAGAACGAGCGCCGCGTGGAGAACGGTATGTCACCGCTCTATGCCGATCCCTACAACCTGACTGACGCCAATGGCGAGAAGATCGTGGGCTTCGGCACCGACTGGCAGAAACTGCTCTTCAACAAGAATGCTCCCATCATGCAGCACGACATCAGTGTCAGCGGAGCCTCTGAGAAGGTTAATTACTACCTCTCGCTGGGTTATTTCACCCAAGACGGTATCGTGGGCGGTAACTTCGGACAGTCGAACTATGACCGTCTGACCATCCGCTCCAACAACCAGTTCAACCTGTTTGACTTCTCCAAGGAGCGTAACTTCCTGAACAAGCTCGACCTGGGTGCAAACCTCTCATACATGCGCGTACATAGTACAGGTATTGAAGCCAACTCCACTTGGGGTTCACCCCTGGGTTCGGCCCTCTATCTTGCTCCCACCCTGCCCGTTGTGCTGAAGGGTGCTGTCGCTCAAGACATGATCGACCGTTACAGCGCATTTGATCTTTACAGGGATGCCGACGGTAACCCCTACACCATCCCCGGTTACATCGGCAGCTATCAGGAGCAGAACAACCCCATCGCCATGATGCAAGGCAATCCCAACAGGAACTGGAGCCACAAGTTCATGCCCAAGTTCTCGGTTGACCTGCAGTTGTTTGACGCTCTGAAGTATCACTTCACCTACAGCGCCGAGCTCTCCTTCTGGGGCTACAACGGCGCAACCCTGCAGGAGTACTACCTCTCGGGTAACAACAATGCCGACCACACCTCGGCTGTAGCCTTCAAGGGCAACAACAACACCTGGCAGGTGGAGAACACCGTAACCTACGACAAGATCTTCGGCAAGCACAGCATCGGTATTGTGCTCGGCCAGAGTGCTTTGAAGTTCAAGGGTGATGAGCTGGGTGGTTCTCACTGGTACATCGTTAACCCCGATAAGCCCAGCATCAACTACACCACCGGTGGCGATTTGGAAATCTCCACCGATGCCGACGGCAAGATGACTGGTGCCACGAGCCTCGTGGGTGCTTGGGGTGGTCCATACACCGAGCACAGGCTGTCGTCATTGTTCGCCCGCTTGAGCTACAACTATGACGAGCGCTACATGATCCAGGCCACCGTACGTCGTGATGGTTCGAGCCGCTTCGGTTCCAATCACAAGTATGGTGTATTCCCCTCGTTCTCAGTGGGTTGGAATATCATGAACGAAGCCTTCATGGAGAGCCAGCGCGACTGGCTGAACAACTTGAAGTTGCGCTTCAGCTGGGGTAAGAACGGTAACGACAATATCGGTGATTTTGCTTACACCACCATGACCACGCTGGGCAACACCAGTAACTACTACTTCGGACAGACCGCAGCCATGGTCTATGGCTCCAAGGCCAACCGCCTGGCTAACGAAGACCTGAAGTGGGAGGAGAGCGAACAGACCGACCTCGGTCTCGACCTGGGCTTGTGGAACAACAAGCTGACCTTCAGCGTTGACTACTTCATCAAGAAGACCAACGGCATGATCATTGAGATGCCCATCCCCAGCTACGTGGGTGAGGCACGTCCTCTGGCCAACGTGGGCGACATGGAAAACAGCGGTGTCGAGTTTGAGCTTGGTTATCGTTGGAATGTCGGCGACGCTCACTTTTCTGTCAAGGGTAACGCATCTTACCTGAAGAACAAGCTGAAGAACCTGGGTAATGACACCGGCTTCCTGAACTATGGCATCAGCCAGTTCAGCGACGGCGGCACCCGCGCCGAGAACGGTCAGCCCTTCCCCTTCTTCTATGGCTACAAGACCGACGGTATCCTGCAGACCAAAGCCGAAGCTGACGCCTATAACGCCACTTACGGCACCTCATCCAAGCCTGGTGACTTCCGCTTTGTTGACACCAACGGCGACAGCAAGATCAACAGTGACGACCGCACCAACATCGGTAACGGTGTGCCCGACTGGACCTTCGGTTTGAACTTCAACTTCGACTGGAAGGGCTTCGACCTGGACGTATTCTTCCAGGGTGTTCATGGTGCTGACGTGTTCGACGCTACCTACCGCCAGGACATCGCTTCGGGTAACTATCCCACTTGGGTTCTCCAGCGCTGGACAGGTGAAGGCACCTCCAACACCGTTCCCACCCTCGGTGACTCGAAAAACTGGGTTTGCAGTGACATGTATATCCAGGACGGCAGCTACCTGCGCCTGAAGAACATCACGCTGGGCTACACGCTGCCTCAGTTCCTGACCAACAAGGTCGGCGTCAACCGTCTGCGCATCTTCGGCCGTGCTGAGAACCTCTTCACTTGGACCAAGTATTGGGGATTCGATCCTGAGATCGGTTCCGGCTCAACCAGCCTCGGTGTTGACTATGGTGTTTATCCCCAGGCCCGCACCTTTACCATCGGATTCAACCTTTCACTCTAACAATAAAGAATTATCGATATGAACAAGTATATTTCAATCATAGCAGGCCTTTTTGCAGTGACTATCGCACTGACTTCCTGCACCAAAGATTTTCTTGAGGTGAAGAACCCGACTGGCGAGCCCCTCGAGGAATACTATACCACCGAGGAGACCCTGAACGAGGCTCTCACTGCGGCCTATGCCCCCCTGCACTGGCCCGACTGGGACGGTACAGCCTACAATGACCTCACTGTTGACGGTGAGATCATGGGCGACGACTTCTGGGTAGGCGGTGCCGACAACACCGACAACCAGCACTGGCACCGTCTATTCAATTTTGCTGCCGACGGCAACAATACCCTCGCCACCCTGTGGGGCGACTTCTACAGCGGCGTTAAGCGTTGCAACGATGCCATCAAGTATGCTTCGTGGGAAACCGATGCCAGCGAGAGTTTCCGTCGCTCGATGGAGATGCAGGCTCGCTTGTTGCGCGTGTACTATTATAATATCCTGTGGCACTACTACGGCAACGTTCCCTTCTATCTAGAGAACCTCTCGCAGCCCTACACTGCTCCGCAGATGAGTGCCGACGAGATTTACAACCAGCTGCTTCCTGAGCTTGAGGAGATCATCGCCTCTAACGTACTGCCCATGCGCTGGCCGACCGCCGAGAGCGGACGCGTGAGTCAGGCATTTGCCTACATGCTCTATGCCGAGATGGTGATGTACCAGAACGACAATGCCCGTTATGCTACCGCCCTGGGTTACATGAAGCAGATTATCGCCGATTCTAACTATCAGCTCAATCCCAGTTTCTATGACCTGTGGCAGGAGAGCGGTGAGTGGTGCGCCGAGAGCATCTTCGAGATCAACTACAACGACGATCAGGCCCAGCGCGACTGGAGCACCTCGATGGCTGCTGGTGGTACCGTATTCCCCACCCTGTGCTCGCCTAACGGCTGGGGCGGTGGCGAAGGCTGGAACAGCGGTGAAGACGGTTGGGGTTTCCTGCCCATGCGTGTGGAGACCTACAACATGTTTGCCGAGAACGACAAGCGTCGTGACGTTACCTGCTGGGACGTTCGTGGCTACAGCTACACCGAGCGTTATCAGGATACCCACATCTGGCACGGCAAGTATCGTCCCCAGAGTGCCAACAATCAGGACTGCCCGACTTCCAAGAACCTGAACTATAACAACAACAAGCGCATCTACCGCTATGCCGAGACTCTGCTCAACGCAGCCGAGTTGCTGCTCCAGACCGGTGGCAGTGCAGCCGAGGCAGCAGGCTATGTGAACCAGGTTCGCAACCGCGCAGGTCTTGATAACCTCGCTACCGTAACCATCGACGACATCTTCAACGAGCGTCACTTGGAATTCTGCGGCGAGGGCAAGCGCTACTTCGACCTCGTGCGCGCCGAGGGTATTCCTGGTGCTACCCAGAAGGCCTCGACCGTACTCGTTCCCGACAGCTACGGCTATCGTACCAACTCGTGGACTCCCAGCAAGAAGTACATCCCTCTGGCACAGAGCGAGCTCGATGCTGATCCCACACTGGTTCAGAACAACTATTGATTTGATGAATTAGAAATCAGTAATTAGAAATAAAATATTATGATTACCAAGATATATAAAATAAGCAGCGCAATAGCTATCATGTTATTGTCAATGGCTTTCACCGCCTGCTCGCCCGACGAGTTTGAGGGTGCAGACCCCAATGGTCTTCCCACAGTGAGCGGTATCGATTTCCAGATCTCGGTTGACCAAGAGACCAACCAGATGATAGCCAGCTACACTCCTGAGGCAGGCACCTATCCTGTCTGGATTCTTGACGGTACCTCCTACTCCACCCTCCCTGAAGTGGGTTACAAGAACGCCGAGGCCGGCACTCACACCATTGAGCTGCGCCTGGGTAACCGCAACGGCATCAGCCAGACCGGTGTGAAGAAGGAATACACCTTCAACGAGTCCAAGATTGACTACACCAACGACTTCCGTCGCATTTGCGAGAAGGAGTGGCGCTTCGACCACAAGGAAGTGGCCCACTTGGCTTGCGGCCCCGCCGGTACTGCCGGTACAGGATGGTGGTCGGCACAGCCCGACGAGAAGAAGGACTTCGGTATGTATGACGACCGCATCACCTTCACTGCCGAGAACCGCAAGGGTGGTACTTACACCTACAATCCCGGTGAAGACGGCCTCACCTACGTGAACGCCGGTACCACCAAGTGGGGTAAGCAGGATGCCGACTTTGATGTCAGCATTGGCGGCCAGAGCGCAGCCTGGAGCTTCGAGGAGTATGATTGGGAGGATGCCGACGGCAACGTGAGCAAGCAGACCTACATCCAGCTCGCTCCCAACACAGTGTTCCCCTACATCAGCTCTGATGCCCAGTATGAGAATCCCCGTTTCCGCATCGAGACCTTGACGGCCAAGAAGATGGTCCTCGTCTATGACGCTCCCGACCGCGGTATCGCATGGCGCTTCATCTTCACCAGCGAGGAGGAAGAGAAGGGCTTCACCGGATTTGACCCCAACAGCGACTTCAACCTGTGGAAGAATGCTGAATTCAACATGTTCTTCTGGTACGCTCCCGGCTGGAACCAGATTGCTGATCCCGGCTTCGAGGCCAATGGTAATGAATATACCGTCTTCCTGCCCGAGGCAACGACCGACCAGTGGCAGGCCCAGATGGCATTCAAGACCACCAACATCTCGACAACAGCCAGCAAGAACTATGACTTCTCTTGCATCCTCAACAGCGATAAGGATCTGAACGGCGTTACCGTTAAGCTCGTGATGGACGGCGATGACAATGTCTTCTACTTTGCCGACCGCGTTGACCTGAAGGCAGGCGAGGATTACATCTTCTGGAAGAGCGACATGCCGGGTATCGACATGGAGCGTGTGAACCTGTTCTTCGACTTTGGCGGTTGCCAGGCTGGTACCACCGTCAACATCTCGAACATCGTGCTCAAGGACCACGCCAACGATGATGGCACCGTGCTGCCCGTCACCCCCGACGGACCCACTGTTGACTGGGTGGATGTGAATTCTCCCGACAACCTGGGTGCCGGTTTCAATACCGCAGGCACGATGGGCTTCTGGTGGGCCGACGCTGGTTGGTCCCAGATTGCTGATCCCACCTTCTCGTTTGCCAACGGTGTTTATACCGTCCACGCCGACAACGCTACCGCTTCGGAATGGCAGGCTCAGTGCTCAATCACTGGTGTACCCCTGCACATCGAGAAGGGTCAGGCCTACGACGTTCGCGTGACCATCACCACCAACATGGAACTGGGTCGTGCAACCGTTAAGGTCAATAAGGATCCTGATGTGACCAATGACCCCAACACCCTGTGCTACCGTGGCAACTTTGTTCTCGAAGATGGTGAGAACGTTTGCGAGTTCATCGGTGTCGTTGCCAAGAATGGCGATGAGGAAATCGAGTTTGACCAGGGTAAGATGATCTTTGACTTTGGTGGATGTCCCGCTGGATTTGAGGCCAAGATCAGCAACATCATCATCCAAAAGCATAAAGCTGAATAATCTCATTTCAAATGAAACGCTACATGCTTTTCACTCTATTGCTATCTCTCACCGCAGTCCTCTGGGGCTGCGGTGGGGACGGCAAAGATGAGCCCCAGCCCACGATAGCCATTACTGTCTCGCAGGAGAGCATTGCCGTTCCTGCCGCAGGTGGAACCTATGACATCAATGTCACCACCACTGGCAAGGAGTGGGGTGCTTATACCGAGCAGGACTTCATCAAGTATGATGCCAAGAACACGACGTCAAAGTCGGGTGTAGTGACCATCACGGTGGCCGCTAATCCCTTGACTGAGGCGCGCACGGGCTCCGTCACCATCATGTCGGGTGCAGCCCGCAAGAGCATCGCCATCAACCAGCAGGCAGCCGAGGCATCGCCCTACTATGCCCCCGATGGCTATAGCCTCGTGTGGCATGACGAGTTTGATGAAGGCACGGAGCTGAATCCTAACGACTGGAGGCACGAGGTGCAGAACAGCGGTTGGGTGAATCACGAGTTGCAGAACTACGTGAATCACAAGACCCCCAATGGCAAGCTCGTGACCGAGGTGCGCGACGGCAAGCTGCGCATCACGGCGCTCAAGGAGAACGGCAAGGTTTACTCCGGACGCGTCTATGCCAAGGACAAACAGGGCTGGAAATATGGTTACATCGAAGCCAGCATCAAGTTGCCCAAGGGCAAGGGAACCTGGCCTGCGTTCTGGATGATGCCCGTCAACTTCAGGTCTTGGCCTGCCGATGGCGAGATTGACATCATGGAAGAAGTGGGCTACCACCCCGACTTTGTATCGTCGAGCCTTCACGCTACTGCTCATGTCCACTCCAATGGCACCCAGGTGACCCACGAGATGTACTGCAAGGGCGCCGAGGGCGAATTCCACACCTATGCCATAGAATGGACTGCACAGAATATCACCACCTATGTGGATGGTAAGGTGCAGTTGAGCTATGACAACCGTGGCCTGGGCCGCGACGACTGGCCCTATGATGACCCCTTCTACATCATCTTCAACCTCGCTTGGGGTGGTGACTGGGGAGGCGCACAGGGCGTTGACGAGAACGCGCTGCCTGTCACAATGGAGGTGGATTACGTGCGCGTATTCCAAAAGAAATAACAGTTTAACCCAAATGACCATATGAGAGGTTCTTTATTGATAATACTCTCTCTCGTTCTTGCCTTGGGGCTTCACGCAAAGCCCCAAGACAGGTTTGTCCGTGTGGAAGGTGTTGACCTGATTCAACCTAACGGCCAGAAACTCTACATCCAGGGAACCAATTTGGGCAATTGGCTGAATCCCGAGGGCTACATGTTCGGCTTCAGCAAAACCAACTCGCCCTGGATGATTGACCTGATGATCAAGGAGGCCGTGGGTCCTGACTTTGCCGCCGATTTCTGGCGCCAGTTCAAGGACAACTACATTACCCGTGCCGATATCGCCTTTATCGCACGTCAGGGAGCCAACACCATCCGCCTGCCCTTTAACTACCGGCTGTTCACCGACGAGGATTATATGGGACGATCCAAGGAACAAGACGGATTTGCCCGCATCGACTCGGTGGTGAATTGGTGTCGTGCCGCAGGTCTCTACCTGATTCTCGACATGCATGACTGCCCGGGCGGACAGACTGGTGACAACATCGACGACGGTCATGGCTACCCGTGGCTCTTTGAGAGCGAACCGAGCCAGCAACTGTTCTGCGACATTTGGCAACGCATCGCTGCCCGCTACAAGGACGAGCCCGTGATTCTCGGCTATGAGCTGATGAACGAGCCCATCGCCCACTACTTTGAGAACAAAGAGGAACTGAACAAGAAGCTCGAGCCGCTGTACAAGCGTACCGTCAAGGCCATCCGCCAAGTGGATCCCAATCACGTGATCCTGCTGGGTGGTGCCCGCTGGAACTCGGATTTCTACATGTTCAGTGACTGGACGTTTGATGACAACATCATGTACACCTGCCACCGCTATGGCGGTGACGCCACAGCCGAGGCCATCAAGGATTACATTGATTTTCGTGACAAGACCAAGCTGCCGATGTACATGGGTGAGACCGGCCACAACAGCAACGAGTGGCAGGCACAGTTGGTCGATGTGATGAAGAAGGCCAACATTGGCTACACCTTCTGGCCCTACAAGAAGATTGACGGGTCATGCATGATGGGCATCACCAGGCCTGAGATGTGGGACAGCATCGTGGTGAAATACTCCGAGGCATCCCGCGCCACCTATAAGGAATGGCGCGAGGCCCGTCCCGACCAGGAGACTTTCCGCCAACTGCTCCTGCAGTATGTGGAGAACAGCCGCTACGAGAATTGCACCACGCAGACCGACTATATCAAGTCGCTGGGTATGACACCAAGGATGCCCGCCTATCTCGACAATAATGCGACCATCGAGGAACGCGTGGAGGATGCTCTGTCGCGCATGACGCTTGACGAGAAAATCGCCGTTATCCATGCTCAGAGCAAGTTCTCGTCACCAGGTGTGAAGAGGTTGGGATTTCCCGACTTCTGGACCGACGATGGACCTCATGGCGTGCGTCCCGACGTGCTGTGGGACGAGTGGGAGCAGGCAGGACAGACCAACGACTCGTGCGTGGCTTTCCCTGCACTGACCTGCCTGGCCGCCTCGTGGAACCCCCAGCTGGCCGAGCTTTACGGCCGCAGCCTGGGTGAGGAGGCACGCTATCGTGGCAAGGACATGATCCTGGGCCCTGGCGTGAACATCAACCGCACGCCGTTGAACGGCCGCAACTTTGAGTACATGGGCGAGGACCCGCTGCTGGCATCACGCATGGTAGTGCCCTACGTCCAGGGACTCCAGAGCACGGGAACCGCAGCCTGCGTGAAGCACTTCTGCCTGAACAACGATGAGGAATACCGCCATCAGGTCAACGTCATCGTGAAAGACCGCGCGCTGCACGAGATCTACCTGCCCGCATTTGAGGCCGCCGTCAAGGAGGGCCACACCTGGGGCATCATGGGTTCCTATAACCTGTACAAGAGCCAGCACTGCTGCCAAAACGAGTACACCCTCAACCAGATTCTGAAAGGCGACTGGAAGTATGACGGTGTGGTGGTAAGCGACTGGGGCGGTGTACACGACACCGAGATGGCAGTCAAGAACGGCCTGGACATGGAGTTCGGCAGCTGGACTGACGGTCTGGCATGGGGCGCAAGCAACGCCTATGACGCCTACTACATGGCTCAGCCCTATAAGAAACTCATTGAGGAGGGTAAGTTCACCACGCGTGAACTTGACGACAAGGTGCGCCGCGTGCTGCGCCTGTTCTACCGCACGACGATGAGCAACAAGCGTGCACAGGGTTTCCTGTGCAGCGAGGCACACTACGATGCAGCCATGAAGATTGCCCAAGACGGCATCGTACTACTGCAAAACAAGCGTAATGTGCTGCCCATCAATGTAAATACCGCCAAGCGGATTCTCGTTGTCGGCGAGAACGCCATCAAGATGATGACCGTGGGTGGCGGCAGCAGTTCGCTCAAGGCACAACACGAGATTTTGCCCCTTGAAGGCCTTAAGGCCCGCCTGGCCGGAACCGGTATCGAGGTGGACTATGCCCGCGGCTATGTGGGTGACACCACAGGCGAATACAACGGTGTAGTGGCTAAGCAATCGTTGGCCGACAACCGTTCCGCCAGTGAACTCATCGCCGAGGCAGTGGCCAAAGCCCAGGGTGCTGACTATGTCATCATCTTTGGCGGCCTGAACAAGAGCGACTACCAGGATGCCGAGGGTCACGACCGCAAGCACATGGGTATGCCTTATGGTCAGGACGCATTGGTCGAGGCATTGGCACGCGTGAACAAGAACGTGGTGTTTGTCAACATCTCGGGCGACGCAGTGGCCATGCCGTGGCGCGACAAGGTGGCCAGCATCGTCCAAGGCTGGTTCATCGGCAGCGAAACGGGCAAAGCATTTGCCAGCATTCTCGTGGGCGATGCCAATCCCTCGGGCAAACTGCCCTTCACCTGGTACCAAAGTCTCAATGACGTGGGCGCACATGCGCTGGGCACCTACCCCGGCACATGGCGTGACGGCCACCAGATCATTGACGAGGAATACAAGGAGGGCATCTATGTGGGTTACCGCTGGGCTGATAAGCAGAACAAGAAGCCCGCATTTGCCTTCGGCCATGGTTTGAGTTACACGACCTTTGCCGTGAGCAACCTGCGCCTTGACAAGAGCGAGGTGGCTGCCGATGGCAACGCGACCGCCACTGTTACCGTCAAGAACACCGGCAACCGTGCAGGTGCTGAGGTTGTCCAGCTCTACGTGAGCGACCACAACACCTCAGTTGATATGCCTGTCAAGGAGTTGCGCGGATTCCAGAAGGTCACCCTTCAACCCGGTGAAAGCCGCGATGTCACCATCACCATCGGTGGCCGCGCCTTCCAGTACTGGGATGAAACCAAGGGTGACTGGACGACCTCGCTGGGCAAGCGCACGATACTCGTGGGCACGGCCAGCGACAACCTCCCGTTGAAGGCCAATTTGACGGTTCGTTAACCGACCCATACGCACTTTTAATTATAGTCGGCAGGAAGTGAATATTTGCTTCCTGCCGACTTCCTTAATTCTAATAAACAGGCCTATTATTTAAACTAATACTTGAATTAAATACTTGAATTCTAACAACAAATCGGCATTTTTTACATTAAAATTTGCATTTTTGAAATTATTATATTTATATTTGCAAACAGAACCGTGACATTCTATTTTTATCAACCATTAACATTAAAAACAAAGCTAATGAAAAAAAGAGTTCTAATGCTTTTACTCGTCATGACCTGCGCCATTGCGAGCGTTCAGGCGCTGACGGTAAAAGGTACGGTCGTTGACCAAGTCAACGAGCCCGTGATCGGTGCTACCGTCAAGGTCCTCGGGACCACGATGGGTGCTGTCACCGACTTTGATGGCAACTTTGAGATTGCCAATGTGCCTGACGGAGCAACGCTCAAGTTCACCTTCATGGGCATGCAGGCCGTGGAGATGGTTGCCAGCGAGATGATGAATATTCAGCTGCTGGACGATGTGCGTAACCTTGACGAGGTTGTCGTGATTGGTTACGGCTCAGCCCAAGCCAAGGATTTGACCTCGCCCATCGCAGTTGTCAAGGGTGAAGAACTGCTCGCCGTGCCCACGGCATCGCCCATGGCGGCCATGCAGGGCAAGGTGGCTGGCGTTAACGTGGTGAACAGCGGTACCCCGGGCGAAGGTCCCAAGGTACACATCCGCGGTAACGGCTCGTTCACCGGCGGCAGCCCGCTGTATGTTGTTGACGGTATGTTCTACGACAACATCGACTTCCTGAACGCCAATGACATCGCCGACATGTCGGTGCTGAAGGATGCCTCGGCCGCTGCCATCTATGGTGTGCGCGCCGCCAACGGTGTTGTCCTGATCACCACCAAGCATGGTAACAAGAACCAGCCCGCCAAGATCACCTACAACGGCTACTTTGGTATCCAGAAGGCCA
Source organism: uncultured Muribaculaceae bacterium (assembly GCA_905233915.1). Classification (GTDB taxonomy): domain Bacteria; phylum Bacteroidota; class Bacteroidia; order Bacteroidales; family Muribaculaceae; genus Sodaliphilus. The sequence goes on from CAJOFM010000001.1 coordinate 107,256, forward strand.
CCAATGTGCTGAAGATGGCCAATTCGAGCGAGTATGCCACGATGCTGATGGAGGCCAACTATGATGCCTATGTATCGACCATGAAGGCCTCTATCGACCGCTACGGCGGCAACTACAGCGGTGACTTCCACAACTGGACCTACGGCAGTGATACCGACTGGTACAAAGAGTTACTGCGCACCGCAGCCATCACCGACCACAGCCTGACCATCATGGGTGGTGGTGAAAAGGCTACCTATTCACTGGGTATCAACTACCTGCATCAGGACGGTGTCATGGATGTCAAGAACTACTACAGGCGCATGAACTTCCGTGCCGCTCTCGACTACGAGGCCACCAGCTGGCTGAAGGTAGGTTTCAACGGCATCTTCTCCAAGGGCAAACAGAAAACGCCCAACAATGCCGCTTGGCAGCAGGCGTTCAACGCTCCTGGCATCTATCCCATGATGGACGAGAAAAACGACAACACCTTCCCCACCCACTACGGTTCCCCCGAGTCGGTTGGCTTCAGCAACAACTTCTACAACCCCATTGCCACCGCCAACTACCAGAACAGCGTGAATGACATCAATAAGTATTTGACCACCTTCTATGCTCAAATCATATTCATCCCCAGCAAGCTCGACTTTAAGACCAGCTATGCTTATGACTACACCGCCGTGCACAACCGCACCTACATGCCTGAGTACTATGTGAGCTCGGTTCAGCGCAACGACAAGTCATGGGTGAGCAAGAACGAGGCCAACTACAACAACTGGATCTGGGACAATGTGCTCACTTACAAGGAGAACTTCGGTGACCACAACATGGGCATCATGCTGGGTCACTCCCTGCGTGAGGACAAGTACAATTACCTTTACGGTATCGGTTACGGAATCGTTGACGGCGATGATGCCTACAAGTACATCGGCATCAGCACCGACAGTGACAGCCGCCGCGCCAGCGATGGCGGTACCCGCTACCGCAGCAACAGCTACTTTGGCCGTTTCAACTACGACTATCTGGGCAAGTACCTGTTCATGGCAACCTTCCGTGCCGACGGTACCAGCAAGTACCAGGAGACCTGGGGCTACTATCCTTCGTTTGGTGCAGCCTGGGTAATGAGCAAGGAGAGCTTCATGGACAACCAGAACATTGTTGACTACCTGAAGTGGCGTGCCAGCTGGGGACGTCTGGGTAACAACGCCGTTCCCGCCAGCGACGGTTTCCGCTCGGTATCGACGGGCACCTGGTCATCGGGTGTGTTTGGCAATGCCACCATCGCCGGTTTCCAGAACAACAGCTACTTCACCAACCTGAAGTGGGAGGTTGTTGACGAGACCAACGTGGGTGTTGAATTCGCCACCCTGCGCAATCGCTTGAGCGTTGACATCGACTGGTTCTACCGCATGACGCGCAAGGCCGTCATCGCACCGCGCCTGCCCTTCGAGAACGGCACGTTGCTGCAGAACATCGGTAAGATTCTCAATACTGGTGTTGACGTGAGCATCAACTGGGCCGACCGTGTGGGCGACGACTTCAAGTACTACATCGGTGCCAACCTGTCCTACCTCAAGAACGAGGTGAAGAGCCTCGCCGGTAACCCCTACATCGCCGGTGGCAAGACCTATCAGTTTGTAGGCAAGGAGATGAACTCGTTCTACGGCTACATCGTTGACGGCATCTACCAGACCGAGCAGGAGTGCGCCAGCGACAAGACCGCACAGGCCAATGGCCTGCAGCCTGGTGACTTCAAGTATAAGGACTTGAACGGTGACGGCATCGTTGACGGCGAGGACCGCACCACCCTGGGTTCCTATCTTCCCAACTTCATCTACAGCATCAACCTGGGCTTCCAGTGGAAGAACCTGGACTTTGCGTTGACCACCTATGGCAACGCCGGTGCACAGATGTACAACCGCAAGCGCGCCCTGCGTTATGCCCAGTCCAACTACAACTTTGACCACGACCAGGTGACTAACCGCTGGACCGGTGCCGGCTCGACCAACAAGTATCCCTCGGCCGAGGGTTGGGTACGCTCATGGAACGTGAGCGACCAGCGCGTGAACTCGTTCTTTGTTGAGGATGCCGACTTCTTCCGCATCCAGAACGTGACTATCGGTTACACCTTCAGGAACATCAACCTGGGCAACTACACCCTGCCCTCGCTGCGCCTGAGTGCCACCGCCGACCGTCCCCTCACCCTGTTCAAGGCCAACAGCTTCACGCCCGAGTTGAACGATCTCGAGGGTTGGGACACCGAGGTTTATCCGTTGACGGCAACCTACACCTTTGGTGTGACCATCGACTTCTAAATGAGCAATTACCAACAATCATAAAAAGATAAAGACAATGAAATTTCTGAAATATATCATGATTGCAGGTCTGCTGATGGTGGGAGCCACCTCCTGCAATGACTGGATGGACATTCTGCCCGAGAACACGCTGCCCGAGTCGGATGTCGATTACACCAAAACCAGCGAGATGTACATGCCTGTATCGGGCGTTTACGCCAAGTTGCGCACCGGTGGCATGCACTGGGTGATTTGGCCCCTGACCATCGTGCGTGACGGTGACGTATGGAGCGGCCGTGTGGATGACCAAGGTCTCCTTGTTGACTTCGGCAACTTCAGGTATGACAACTCGTTCTGGGGACTGAACGAGATGTGGAACCAGTATTACGGCATGATCAAGGTAGCCAACGGCGCGCTGACATCGCTCGACTCCTATGCCGAACACATCACCAACGACGGTGACCGGGCCACCTACCGTGCCTATTGCGGCGAGGTGCGCATCCTGCGTGCCTATGCCTACTACAGGCTGACACAAGCCTTTGGTGACGTGACCATCCTGCGTGACAACAACCAGAGCGACCTCACGCGTTCGACCAAGGATGCCGTTGAGCGCTACATGCTCGAGGACTTGCAGTATGCCATTGACAACTGTCCCAAGGTGCGCCCCAACGAGGCTACGCACTATGGAGCAGCCACGGCCTACACCGCCGAGGCTCTTGCCGCCAAGATCCGCCTGAACCGTGGTGAGTGGGCCGAGGCCGAGAACTTGACCAACGACATCATTGCCAGCAACAAGTTCCAGCTATACGGTGACTTCTACAACCTGTTCAAGATTCCCGGCAAGCTGTGCAACGAGAGCCTGCTCGAGTGCCAGTGCACCGACTTCGGTCAGGGCAGTGGCGAAGAGGTTGATGCCGACATGTGGTTTGTGTTCCAGGGTCCCGGTAACCTAGGTGGTTGGAACTTTGTGGGTATCACCGACAACTTCATCAACTGGGCACAGGCTCGTGGCGAGACCATCCGCCTGGAGACCTCGGTACTCGTGGGCGGCACCACCACCCGCGACGGAGACGAAATCAACGTGATGGGCAATGTGAACAACACCAACACCTGGAACGGCAAGGCCTATACGCCGAGGAACCAACTGACCCCCGGCCGCAGCAAATATGGCTCGAACAACAACATCCGCATCCTGCGCTATGCTGACGTGCTGCTGATCAATGCCGAGGCCAAGGTGCGCCAGGGCAAGAATGGTGACCAACCCTTCAACCAGGTGCGCACCCGTGCCCAGATGCCCACGATGACCAATGTCACCGTTGACCAGATTCTCGACGAGCGCCGCATGGAGCTTGTGTGCGAGTGGGGCGAGCGTTACAACGACCTGATTCGCACCGGGCTGGCTGCCAGTGTCTTGAGCGGCTGGAACGAGGGTGTGAAATACTATCCCCTGCCCCTGACTCAGGTGCAGACCGTTCCCACGCTCAGCAATGAGCCCAAGAACGAATAATCCCAATTACAACAATTCATTCACAATCAGGCAGGGTGATATGCCCAAAGGCGCCACCCTGCCTGATTTTTCTAAAAAACGACTCAACATGTTCCGTTTTCTTGCCGCACTAGCCATCTGCACCACCCTTGTGGCCAACGCCAGCAACGACTCGGTAAAGGTCGTCAAGGGCCAGGTGAGTGACTATTACATTCCCGTGGTGACCCAGTATGACGTGACGGGTGTCGTGACCGATGCTCAAGGCCAACCCCTGGAGGGCGCCACTGTGATGTGGCTCTACAGCCCTGCCCACTGCAACACCGATGCTCAGGGCCGTTACAGCATCGTGGGCACCGACACCGATGTGAAATTGTGCATTCACTATCCCGGCAAGGAAATGACCATTGTCACCCGTGATGCCAGCCAGCACGCTGTCAACATCACGTTACCCGCCAAGACCAGCGGCAGCATCGCCAAGCCGCGCCGCGCAGCCCAAGCGACCCGCTGGTATGACCCCAACAATGCCGTGACCAACACCTATTGCAACCCGCTCAACATCAGCTACAACTATGAGCCCTGGAACAATAACACCCGTCAGGGCGGCTCGTTCCGCTCGAGTGCCGACCCCATGGGGCTCATGTACAAGGGCGAATACTACATTTTTTCGACTAATCAAGGGGGTTTTCACTACTCGCGTAACCTGAGCGATTGGGATTTTGCCCAGGCCTCGTTCCAGCGCTTTCCTGCCGATGACGACGAGTGTGCTCCCGCGGCTTGGGTCGTGGGCGACACCTTGTTCTACACGGGCTCGACCTATGAGGGTCTGCCCATCTGGTACTCGACCAATCCCAAGAGCGGCCGCTGGCACCGTGCCGTGGAGCGCAACACGCTACCCACCTGGGACCCCTACGTCTTCCTTGATGACGACGGCAGGCTCTATGAATACTACGGCTCGAGCAACGAGTATCCCGTCAAGGGCGTCCAAATCAGCCGTGAAGACTTTACCCCCATCAGCAAAATACACGACCTGGTGCTCCTACATCCCGAGCGCCATGGTTGGGAACGATTTGGAATGAACAACGACGATGAGGTGACCCTCAAACCCTTTATGGAGGGAGCCTTCATGACCAAGCACGGCGGCAAGTATTATTTCCAGTATGGCGCTCCAGGCACTGAATTCAAGGTGTATGCCGACGGCGTCTATGTGGGTGATAACCCGCTGGGGCCGTTCACCTATCAGCAGCACAACCCCATGAGCTACAAGCCTGGAGGCTTTGTGCAGGGCGTGGGCCACGGCGGCACCTTTGCCGACCTGCATGGCAACTACTGGCACGTGGGCACGTGCATGCTCTCGTTGAAGTACAAGTTTGAGCGCCGCATCGGCCTCTACCCCACCGCCTTTGATGCCGATGGCGTGATGTACTGCACCACAGCCTTTGGCGACTACCCCTGCTGGAATGCAGACAGAAATATCAAGAACCCATCTGACCGCTTCACGGGCTGGATGCTGCTCTCGCTGGGCAAGCCCTGCAAGGTGTCGAGCTGTGACAGCACATTGACAGCGGCCAACCTCACCGACGAGAACATGCGCACCTACTGGAGCGCTGCCAGCGGCGGTGACGAGTGGGTCGAGTTGGACCTGGGCGGCACCCGTGAGGTACATGCCCTGCAACTCAATTATTATGACCACAAGACGGTGCAGCACAACCGTGCCAACGATATCTACTACCAGTACCGCATCCTGGCCAGCGACGACGGCGAACACTGGACGCTGGTGGTGGACAAGAGCGATAACGACCGTGATGTGCCGCATGACTATATCGAATTGCGCGAGGCGCTCAATACCCGCTACCTGCGCATCGAGAACCTGCACATGCCTTCGGGCGGGTACTTCTGCCTGAGCGAAGTGCGCGTCTTCGGCTTGGCCCAGGGCGATTGCCCCGCTGCGGTCAAGCGTTTCAATGTCAAGCGAGACAAGACCGATTCCCGCAACGCCATGATCACGTGGACACCCGTCGAGGGCGCCTACGGCTACAACATCTATTACGGCATTGCGCCCGACAAGCTGTACCACTGCATCACCGTGAATGGCGACACACGATATGACCTGCGCGGACTCGATGTGGGCACCGATTACCACTTCGCAATCGAAGCTCTTGCCGAGACGGGCCGCAGCCCACTTTCAAAAACAGTCAAAGTAACCAGCAAATAAATAATAGTTATATATGAACAAGACTCTATTCACATCCCTGGCGTTCATCTTCTTGTTGGCCCTAGCGGCCTGCAAGAACGAGGGCGGCAATACCGATCCCAACACGCCTGTCACTCCCGACGAATCAACACGCCCCGCGTCATTTGCCAACGACGACGCCATGCTTGACTACATCCAGCGCGTGCATTTCAATTACATGTGGGACGGAGCCGAACCCACATCGGGCCTGGCACGTGAGCGCATCCACCTCGACGGCGATTATCCCGAGCATGACCAGGATGTGGTGACCACCGGAGGCAGCGGTTTTGGCATCGCCGGCCTGGTTGTGGCCATGGAGCGAGGTTTCATCACACGTGCCCAGGGGGTCGAGCGCTTGACGCGCATCGTGAACTACCTGGAACGGGCCGACCGTTTCCATGGCGTGTGGTCACACTGGATCAACGGACCAACGGGCAAAGTGAAGCCCTTTGGGCAGAAAGATAATGGCGGCGACCTGGTGGAGAGCTGTTTCCTGATGCAGGGCCTGCTGTGCGCCCGCCAGTACCTCGACCGCGATAACGATGCCGAGAAGGACCTTGTAAAACGCATTAATGCCCTGTGGGAAGGCATGGAGTTTGACTGGTACACCCGAGGCGGCCAAGACGTCATCTACTGGCACTGGTCGCCGGAATATGAGTGGGAAATGAACTTCCCGCTCGAAGGCTACAACGAGTGCCTCATCGTCTATGTGCTGGCTGCGGCATCACCCACCCACACCGTGCCAGCCTCATGCTATCACAAGGGCTGGGCACGCAGTGGCGGCATCAAGAGCACTGCGGCCCCCTATGGCTACCCGCTCGAACTCAAGCACAACGGCGCCGAGCAGACAGGCGGCCCGCTATTTTGGGCCCACTATAGCTGGATTGGCCTGAACCCCAAGGGGTTGAAGGACCAATATGCCGACTACTGGAATGTGGTGCGCAACCATGCCATGAGCAATTATCAGTATTGCGTGGAAAACCCCAAGAAATATACTGGTTACGGGCCCGACTGCTGGGGTCTTACCGCCAGCTACTCGACCGAAGGCTATTCGGCCCACTGCCCCGGTAACGACCTGGGCGTCATCACCCCCACGGCCGCATTGTCCTCGTTCCCCTACACGCCCGAGCAATCGATGGCGGCGCTCAAGGGCTTCTACAGCCGCGGCGAGTCCATCTGGGGGAAATACGGCTTCTATGATGCCTTCAGCCCCGTCAGCGGCTGGACATTGCCCCGCTACCTTGCCATCGACCAGTGCACCATCGCCCCGATGATCGAGAATTACCGCACGGGGCTGCTATGGCGGCTTTTCATGAGTTGTCCTGAGGTGCAGCAAGGTCTTACCAAACTGGGCTTCACCGTTACAAAATAAATGACTATATTTGCATGTAATTTTAAAACACAATAGATATGACAAGATTTAAAAGCCTGTTCCTGGTCTTGGCCGCTGTGTGTGCCACAATGAGCGCTCTAGCCGCCGACCAGGCTCGAATGAACCAGTTTATCGACGACCTGATGGGCAAGATGACCCTGCAGGAGAAAATCGGACAGTTGAATCTCCCCGTCACGGGTGACATTATCACCGGCTCCACCATCAGTGGCGACGTGGTGGGAAAGATCAAGGCCGGCCAGGTGGGCGGTCTGTTCAACATGAAGGGTGTTCAGAGCATCCGTGCGTTGCAGGAAGTCGCCGTCAAGCAGAGCCGCCTGGGCATTCCCCTGATTTTCGGTATGGATGTGATCCACGGCTATGAAACGGTGTTCCCCATCCCCTTCGCCATGTCGATGAGTTGGGACATGGACGCCATCCGCAACTCGGCGCGCATCGCCTCGATTGAGGCTACCGCCGACGGCATCTGCTGGACCTTCAGCCCCATGGTGGACATCTGCCGTGAGCCCCGCTGGGGCCGCATGAGCGAGGGCAATGGTGAGGACCCGTTCCTGGGCTCTGCCATCAGCCGTGCCATGATTGAGGGTTACCAGGGTGCCGACCTTGCCGACAAGGCCACCATGATGGCCTGCGTGAAGCACTTCGCCCTCTATGGTGCTCCCGAGGCTGGCCGTGACTATAACACGGTGGACATGAGCCACGTGCGCATGTTCAACGAGTACTTTCCTCCCTACAAGGCCGGTGTCGATGCTGGCGCTGGCAGTTTCATGACCTCGTTCAACGTCATCGACTATATACCCGCCACTGGTAACCGCTGGCTCATGACCGAGGTGTTGAGAGACCGTTGGGGATTTGACGGATTTGTCGTGACCGACTACACCGCCATCAGCGAGATGATCCATCACGGCATGGGTGACCTGCAGACCGTTTCGGCACTCGCCCTGAAGGCCGGTACCGACATGGACATGGTGGCCGACGGCTTCCTGGGCACACTGGAGAAATCACTCAGCGAGGGCAAGGTGACCATGGAAGATATCGACAAGGCGTGCCGCCGCATCCTTGAAGCTAAGTACAAACTGGGCCTGTTTGACGACCCCTACCGCTACCTCGATGCCAAGCGCGCCAAGAAGGACATTTACACTGACGAGCACCGTGCCGCCGCCCGCCAGTTGGCGACCGAGACGTTTGTGCTGCTGCAAAACAAGGACAACGTGTTGCCATTGCAACGCACGGGCAAAATCGCCCTCGTAGGACCGCTTGCCAACACCCGCGCCAACATGCCCGGCACCTGGAGCGTGGCCGCTGCCAGCGACCGCTACAGCACCCTGCTCGAGGCCATGCGCCGCGCCGTTGGTGATAAGGCCGAGGTGATGTATGCCAAGGGCTGCAACGTGTGCTATGATGCCGAGTTGGAGAAGAACTCGACGATGTTCGGCCGCGAGATGCGCGACGAGCGCCCTGTTGACGTGATGCGTGACGAGGCCGTGCGCATCGCCAAGCAATGTGACGTGATAGTCGCCGCCATGGGTGAGCCCAGCGAGATGTCGGGCGAGAGCAGTTCACGCAGCGAGCTCACCATCCTCGATGCCCAGAAGGACCTGCTCGAGGCACTCAAGGCCACCGGCAAACCCATTGTGCTGCTCAACTTCTCGGGCCGCGCAACGGTGATGGATTGGGAGGTGGAGTATATCCCCACGATTCTCAACGTGTGGTTTGGCGGCAGTGAGGCTGCCGACGCCATCTGTGACGTCGTGTTTGGCGACGTGGCTCCCAGTGGCAAGTTGACCGTGACAATGCCGCGCAACGTGGGTCAAATACCCATCTACTACAATCACTTGAATACAGGACGCCCCAATCCCAAGTGGTTCACCAAGTTCACCTCCAACTATCTGGACGTGCCCAATGACCCGCTGTTCCCCTTCGGCTACGGCTTGAGTTACACCACCTTCCAGTATAGTTCCATGACGTTGAGCAGCAACTCAATGACGCAGAGCGGCACCATCCAGGCCAGCGTCACAGTCACCAATACAGGCGCTGTCGAGGGCTCCGAGGTGGTTCAGCTCTACATCCGCGACATTGTGGGCAGCATCGCCCGTCCCGTTCAGGAACTGAAGGGCTTTGAACGCATCAGCCTGAAACCCGGCGAGAGCCGCACCGTCAATTTCACCATCAACGCCGACCTGCTCAAGTTCTACAACAAGGACTTGGACTACGTGTGCGAACCCGGTGAGTTTGACGTCATGATCGGCTCCAACAGCCGCGATGTTCAGCACAAGACCTTCACCCTGCAATAACCGGCCCTCTTAAAAGAATTATCACTTTATTATATCACCGTCTGGCCATTAAATAAGGCTAGACGGTGATTTTTTCATCTTGTCAGGTCGTTTTTCTCATAAAAAACACATTATTCTAAAAAAATGCCGTAAATTTGTTGTTTTATAGTCAATTTTATTCAGAAATAAACTAAGATTATCTATAAGCTATGTTAGTCAAAAGTCAAGTATTCAAGTTTAGCGTGCTGTTGCTTTTTGCCTCCATGCTGGCAACGTGCGGTGTTGACATCCCCAAGGAGACCCCGTCATCATTTGAAACGATGATTGTTAAGAAAGCGGATATTGAGGTGCCCATAAAGTTCAGCGCCAAGATGAAAGGGCAGGCCGACGTAACCATCATGCCGCAAGTGAGCGGCCAGCTGATGAAAATCTATGTTACCGAAGGCCAGCAGGTGCGCAAGGGTCAGACACTGTTTGTCATTGACTCACGCAACGCCCAGCACGAGTTGGAGTCGGCCAAAGCCAACCTTCAGGCCGCCAACGCCAATCTCCTTGCTGCCCAGTCACAGGCCAATAGTGCCAAACTGGAATATGAGAGCAACAAGAACCTGTATGACAAGCAAATCGTGAGCAATTACATGCTGGAGAGCTCGCTGAATTCCTATAAACAGGCTCAAGCCACCGTCAGCCAAGCACAAGCCTCGGTCAGCCAGGCCAAGGCTGCTGTGAACCGAGCCAAGGTAAACCTGGGGTTCTGTACAATCACATCCCCTGTTGATGGCGTCATTGGAGAAATCACAGTCTATGCCGGCGATCAGGTGACACCGATGACCCAGCTCACCGTCGTCAGCGGCAACAAGCTGATGGAGGCTGAATTCTCGCTTTCTGAGTCTGTCCTCGAGGCGGGAATGTCGTCGGGCTACACCCAGACTGACAGGGCTAGAAACATGGCCAACCTGCCCAACGTGACATTCGTCATGAAGAACGGTACCGAGTATCCCATCAAAGGACGCATCTCGACCTTGACGGGCGTGGTGAACGCCACAACCGGTTCGCTGGCATGCAAAGCCACATTCCCCAACCCCAATGGTATCCTGTACTCTGGTATTCAGGGCACGGTAGTGCTGCCCTATAGCCACCATGATGTGATGGTAATACCCCAGACTGCCGTGGTGCGTCTGCAAGACAAGTCGCTGGTATACAAGGTAAAAAGCGACAGCACCGCAACTGCCGTTACCGTGATCACGTCAGATGTCGGCAACGGCAAGGATGTCATCGTGACCGAGGGTTTGAATGTTGGAGACCGCATCGTGACTGTCGGCGCCAACAACCTGCAGGAAGGACAGCGCGTCCTGTACCCAACTGAAGCAAAAAAAGAAAAAAAGAAATAATCAATCATGAAGAATAACATCTTCATCAACCGATATGTGATGGCATGCGCGATAGCGATTGTCATCACGCTGGTGGGCATTATCTGCATGAGCACATTGCCCATCGAGCAATACCCCAACATCGCGCCGCCCACGGTGCGCGTCTCCACCTCTTATACTGGTGCCGACGCCAACACCATCATGAAGGCGGTGGTGCAGCCACTGGAGGAGAACATCAACGGTGTGCCCGGCATGACCTATATCACCAGTTCGGCCTCGGCCTCGGGTGATGTCTCGATTCAGGTCTTTTTCGAGCAAGGAACCGACCCCGACCTGGCTGCCGTTAACGTTCAGAACCGCGTCAGTCGTGCCACGGCCTTGTTGCCATCGGAGGTGACAAAGGTGGGCGTGCAGGTGATGAAACAGCAGAGTAACATCCTGCACATCGGCGCGCTTAAGAGTGTGGATGGCAAGTATGACACCGATTTCATTGCCAACTACATTGACATCAACGTGAAGCCCCGACTGATGCGTATCACCGGCGTGGGCGACGTGATATCGCTAGGTAACACCTATGCCCTGCGCATCTGGCTGAAGCCCGATGTGATGGCACAGTACGGGCTGGAACCTAACGACGTGTTCGCCGCCATCGGCGGCCAGAGCTTCGTTGCTGCCACGGGTTCGCTGGGTGAGCAGTCCGAGAACGCCTACCAGTACTCGATGGAGTACAAAGGAACACTGAAGACCGTTGAGGAGTTCAACGAGATCGTGTTGCGCACCAGCGATGGCGGTCACCTCTTGCACTTGGGTGATGTGGCCGAGGTGGAGATTGGAGCTGTGAGCTACAACTTCACGTCTAACATTGACGGCCAGCCAGGTACCATCTACATGGTGTTCCAGGCTCCGGGTGCCAACGCTACCGAAGTGAACGCCCGCATCAACAAACTCTACGAGGAACTCAAGCCGACGATGCCTGCCGGCCTGGAGTTTGAGATTCTGGAGACCAGTGATGACTTCCTTTTTGCCGCCATCCACAATGTGGTGGAGACGCTGGTTATCGCCATCATCCTGGTTATTCTCGTGGTGTATTTCTTCCTGCAGAGTTTCAGGGCGACTGTCATCCCCTCGCTGTCGATTATCGTGTCGTTGTTAGGAACTTTCGCTATAGTCTCGCTAGCAGGCTTCTCGCTCAATATCCTGACGTTGTTTGCGCTGGTGTTGGCCATCGGTACGGTGGTCGATGACGCCATCGTTGTCGTTGAAGCGGTCATGGCCAAAATGGAGGGAGGCATCACTGATGCCCGCCGTGCCACCCGCGAGGCGATGAGCGACGTGTCGATAGCCGTTATCTCGTGTACCCTGGTATTCATGGCCGTGTTCATCCCTGTGGCCTTCATGCCCGGCACCTCGGGTTCGTTCTTCACGCAGTTCGGTGTCACCCTAGCTTCGGCCGTGGGCCTGTCGTGCGTGTCGGCACTGACGCTCTGTCCCGCGCTGTGCGCCATCATGATGCGCTACTCCAAGGACAATAAGGAGAAGAAGAACCTGAACTACTACGTCACCAAGGCCTATACCGCAAGCTATAACGCCATCTTGAAGAAGTACAAGAAGAGCGTCACCAACTTCATCAAACGACCTAAATTGGCGTGGGTGCTGCTGGCCATTGCAGCGGTATTGCTTGTCTTCTTCATGCGTAATCTGCCATCGGGTCTTGTGCCCCAAGAGGACCAAGGTGTGTTCTTCGCCGAGGTGCGTGCTCCCGAAGGCTGCACCTTGCATGAGACACAGGAGATTGTCAAGAAAGTGGAGGAGAAGGTGAAGAAGATCCCCGAACTGGAGAGCTATGCTGTGGTCAGTGGCTACGGTATTATGGCTGGACGCTCGAGCAGCTGCTACGCCACGCTCATCATCCGCCTGAAGAATTGGGACGACCGTGCGGGCATGAATCACAATATCATGCTGGTGTATGGGCGATTCGCCATGGACTGCAAGGAAATCAAGAATGCGGTCGTCATCCCCTTCCAGATGCCACAGGTGCCCGGCTACGGTTCAAACAACAGCGTGAACCTGGTGCTGCAGGACATGCAGGACCGCCCCATGTCGGAGTTCAATGCCGATGCGACCAAGTTCCTAGCGAAACTCAACGAACGGCCTGAAATCATGTTGGCGATGTCCACTTACTCGGAACGATTCCCGAAGTATCAGGTCAACATCGACCCGACACAGTGTGACCGCGCCGGTGTGACCCCAGCTGCAGTGCTCCGCACGATGGGCGCCTATTGCGGCGGCACCTATGTGGGCAATTTCAACCAGTTCGGAAAAGTGTATCGCATCATGGCCAACGCCGCTCCCGAATATCGTCTCGATCCCTCGTCGCTTAACAATATCTTCGTCCGCGTGCAAGGCGGCAAGATGGCGCCGATTTCAGAATTTGTCACATTGAAAGAAATCGTAGGTTCGGCATCGGTTGATCACTTCAACCTCTACCAGAGCATCACCTGTGCTGTAATGTCCGCCAGCGGATTCTCGGAGGGCGATGCCCATGAGGCCATTGCCGAGGTGTTCAAGCAGGAGATGCCTAACGGATACAGCTACGAGTACGGCGGCATGTCGCGAGAGGTGGAGGAAGCCTCGGGCTCTAACGCCACAGCTCTGATTTATGTCATCTGTGTCATCCTGATTTACCTGATTCTGGCTTCATTGTATAACTCGTGGTTCACGCCATGGGCCGTGTTGCTCAGCGTGCCCTTTGGACTGATGGGTTCGTTCGGGGTCATCTGGCTTGTCTCGCTGCTCCACTTGCCTGGCATGGAGAACAACATCTACCTGCAGACGGGTGTCATCATGCTGATTGGTCTGTTGGCCAAGACGGCGATTCTCATCACCGAGTTCGCCTCGGAGCGTCGCGCCCAGGGCTTGAGCATCCGCGATGCGGCCTTTGCCGCCTGTGAGGAGCGCCTGCGCCCCATTTTGATGACCGTCGTCACCATGATTGCGGGTATGATTCCGCTCATCATCGCCGGTGGTGCCGGAGCCAACGGTAACCGCGTGCTCGCCCTTGGTGTCACCGCGGGTATGGCCGTCGGCACGCTCGCCCTGCTGTTTGTGGTGCCCGTGTTCTTCATGGTCTTCCAGCGGTGGCATGAGAGATTCCAGGGCAAACCTGTTGAGGAGTTAGAAGTTAGGAGTGAGGAGTTAGAAGTTAAATAAGATTATGAAGACAACCAAGATAATAGTCATTTGTGTGGCAGCACTGTCACTGGTGGGCTGCGACACAATCAAGAGTCTGCATGGCAAGTACCAGTCCCAAGCGACGATTCCAGCAGATGTTTACGGTAATGATGTCCCCTTGACGAACGACAGCACCTCGCTGGCAGATATCTCATGGCGTGACTTCTTCACCGATCCCTTGCTGCAGCAACTCATTGACACAGCCCTGTCACGTAACACCGACATCCAGTCGGCGCGCATCGCCATACAACAGTCCGAAGCCGCATTGGAAGCTGCCAAACAGGGTTTCTTCCCGACGGTTTATTTCTCACCCTCGGGCTCCATTTCCTCTTTTGGCGGCAATGCGGCATCCAAGACCTACAACCTGCCGTTGCAGGTCAACTGGGACATTGACGCGTTTGGCACCATCAAGAATAAGAAACGCAAGTCGGAAGCGGTGCTCCTGCAGGCTCAGACCAGCAAACAGATTGTACAGGCCAACATCGTCTCGGCGGTGGCACAGCAGTACAGCACCTTGCTCTTGCTCGACCAGCAGCTGGAAATCCTCATCTCAACCGACAGCCTGTGGAATATCTCGCTTGAAACGCAGAAGATACTCTGGGAAAACGGTAAGTCTTACTCCACAGCGGTTAACCAGATGGAGTCTTCCTACCTAAACGTGAAAACTTCGATTGTGGATACGCGACGCAATATCCGCAAGGTGGAGAACGCCATCTGCAGCTTGCTAGCCATCACGCCACAGCACATCGAGCGCAGCCGTTTAGGGCTGTATTCGTTGCCCAGGCGTTTCAGCACCGGCGTGCCCGCCCTGCTGCTGCAGAACCGTCCTGACGTCAAGCTTGCTGACTATGCCATGGAAGAGGCTTTCTATGACACGCAGATTGCCCGTGCCGCTTTCTATCCATCCATCAGTCTGCAGGGATTGGCCGGCTGGACCAATAGCGCGGGAGGTGGTGTCGTGAACCCAGGCAAAATACTGCTTAATGCCGTGGCATCGCTGACGCAGCCCATCTATGCGCAAGGAAAACTGAAGGCAAATCTGAAAATCAGCCAACTGACGCAGGAAGACCTGATGAACCGATATGTGCAGACTGTTATTGATGCAGGTAATGAAGTGAACGAAGCCCTTGCCGACTTCCAGGCGGCAGTGGAAAAGCATGACTATTACCATCGTCAGGTCGAAGTTTTGCACAGTGCGTACAAGGGAACCCACGAGCTCATGGACAACGGCAAGGCCAGTTACCTTGAGGTGCTTACCGCCCAGGAAACCTTGCTGAATGCCCAGCTCAACGAAGCGACTAACATGTACAACGGAGCCATGGGCATCATCGCCCTGTACATTGCACTGGGCGGTGGCACGCGATAACAAATTAAACACTTGACTATGAGATACTTAATTTATTTTCTGTTATCTGTTTTTGCCGCAACGTTGCTCTCGTCATGTTCTCATGATGAGCCTGTCAACCCCATCAAGCCGCTTGAGGATCGTACGGTGCTGTTGGTGACTCCCAGCGGCGAGATTTATGACCATAACGGCGAGTTAGTCACTCAATTGCCCAACTGCACTTTTGCCGCTGAGATTATCTCGGACGGTGACGACTACTTCGTGTCGGGTGTCCAGTCCAAGGGGCGTGTGGGCTATTGGAAAAACGGCAAGTGGAACACCCTGCATGTTGATTTCATCGACGATGTGGACCACTGGACCTACGGCATCGGCAAGTGGGATTATTACATCTACCTGCTGGATGTCCCCAATGTATTGAAGAACAGTGGCATCTTCCCGCTTGAGAACAACCAAAACTTCGTACCCGCCAATCATGCGCTCTCCGTGAGTGAGGGCAAATGTTATGTAATTGGTTACGCCTTTAGTGAAGACAATCCAGATGGGCATTATCAGCCGGTGCTCTACACCAATTACAAGAAAGAGTACCTGCCCATGCCCGAGGGTGCCGTGACCGGAGAATGTCATGCCATTTATGCCTATGACCGCGACCATACCATCATCGGCGGCATGATCGACGCCATGCCTGCCGTCTGGGTAGATAAGCAATATGAGGTTTATCCTGTCACCTATCCCAGGGAAACACTCGGTGACAACGAGTACTTGATTGGACGCGTGGAGTCGGTGACAAAGTGTAACGGCCACATCTATGCGGCAGGCTTTGAACATGACTACAACAAGACGATGATCGCCACGATGTGGACCGATGGCGTCCCCACACATTATGTGTCGGGGTGGGAATGCTCCAATTCGCAGGCCATCGAAATCTACTCCTATGGTGATGATGTGTATATGATCACATCAGAATATAACAATGAGACTGACGAGTTGCGGGTCCACTTGTGGATGAATGGCCAACTCGTCAAGACCTATGATAACATCCAAGTATCAGGTTTTACAGTACTATAATCAACCAGAAACAAAAAACTAAAAAATATGAACTACACGAGAGCATTATATCTGACGCTGATGGCACTGGTTAGCCTACCGTTGATGGGCCAGATTGTTACATCTAGACAAGGCGCGGAGCACAAAATTGATGTGGATAGCATTATTAATGACTTTGACAGCCGACCGGCCTTTGGCATCTACAAGGACACTTACTTTGTCGGTGGTACGGCATTGAACCATAAGCCGACCGAGTTCAACAGCGACGTGAAGTTTCAAATCAGTTTCCGCCACAGGCTCACCAAGTCCATCCTGCCCTTGCACAGCCACCTGTTCTTGCAATACTCACAGAAGGCGATTTGGAACGTGTTTGAGGAGTCGTTGCCCTTCCACGACCTGAACTTCAATCCCGGCATCGGTGTGCAGAATCTGGTTGTGTATAACGGTAAACTTGTGGGAAATGGCACGATTATGCTCGAACATGAGTCCAACGGGCGTGACGGCGAGGCATCGCGCAGTTGGAACAAGGTTTCAGTCGCATATGCGGCAGTGATTGACCCTCGACTGGAAGTGTATTTCAAGACTTGGATTCCCATCATCGACGGGCAGCAGAACAAGGACATCCTCAAGTACTGCGGTATTTTCCAGACGGGTACACAGTTTATCTCGGCCGACAGGCGTTGGGTGGCCGATGTCACCTTTGTGAAACGCCAGGGATGGAACCTCAATTTCAACACAATTCTGAATGTGGGATTCCGCTTCAGCAAGAGGGATAACCAGTACCTGATGCTGCACTTCTATGACGGCTACGGCGAGAACCTGCTCGACTACAACAAGTATCACTGCCGCCTGCGCATCGGTTTGTTGATCCGCCCCAATTTCTTCAGCGACTTCTAACGGATTTCAACAATTCTCATTACCTTTGCAGCCATTGATGAAACGTTGTTTACTGATATTGTTGCTCGTGCTCAGTGCCACGATGCTGCCTGGCGGACGGCTGTCGGGACAGGACGTTGTGTCCAGCCAAGACACTATTCAGCAACTCAGCCGACTGCAGAAAATGAAGTCACGCGTTCAGCAACGCATCGACGAGAAAATCAACGAGCCCTACGACACCACGCGCAACAGTGGCTACTGGTGGCGCGCCCTCAAGCACGGCAAGGTGAACTTCAAGGACAGCACCATGGGTTATCCCAAATTCGTGATGTTCTGCTACAGGACCTACGTGTGGGGAGACCGCGCATTCAACAGTTATGACAGCTCCTATGTGAAAGCGACCGGCAAGAACTGGAAACTCATCTTGAAAAGCAACAACTGGGTGGACTCCTACATCGGTCATCCCGTCAAAAACGTGAACCAGATCATGAACAGCAATCTGGTGTCCAACATCGGTCTGTCGCTGTCATTCATGGCGGTGAGTGTGGGCTATTCAATAAGCGTGAGCAATCTGATACATGGAGGCAAAGTATCCAACAAAATTGACTTCTCGTTCACCTGCGCACGCTTTACCGCCGATGCCTTCTATTGGGAAAACAACAACGACATTAATATAACCTATAAAATCAAGAATGTTGAGGGGGTGGATGATGGCCTACACAAGCTCAAGCAGCCAGGCATCAGTCGCAAAGCGATGGGGTTAACGGCCTATTACTTCTTCAACAACCGGCGCTATGCCCAGGCAGCGGCCTATTGCTTCTCGAAATACCAGAAGCGCAGTGCCGGTTCATGGCTGGCAGGTATCAGCCTGCAGCATTTTGACGTGAAATTTGATGTCGAAAAGATGTCTGAGGAAATACGCACTTATTTCCCCACGCAAGCCGATGCCCCACGCACTCTTTACAATGACTATTGCCTGCTCTTCGGCTACGGCTACAATTGGGTGCTAGGAAAAAATTGGCTGCTGAATGCCACCGCGACGCCCTATGTGGGATACCGCTACAACCATTTCCACATTGCCGGCAACACGCCAAGTGCCTTGTCATTAAACCTGCGCGCCCGCATCGGGGCCGTCTATAACCACAAGCAATACTTTGTGGCCTTCCAGAGTTTTGCCGACCATCACCGCTACTCGTCACACACCAGCAAACTAGTCAACTCCGTGCTGGAGTTTTCCATCATAGGCGGAATCAGATTCTAGTCCTTGCCATAGAGCGACCGCCAGGGCACAGGAAAAAGACTAAGGTTTAAAAAAACACCAAGCGGGCCGATCAATCTCGGCCCGCTTGTCATATCCGGTTGTAAAAAAACTCGCCAAAAACTCACCAATTGCACAACCACATTCCAACTTAAACATTGGCAATCAATCAGTTACAAAAACAATTTGTGAACCCGTGGGGAGTCGAACCCCAATCGAAGGAACCGGAATCCTTTATTCTATCCATTGAACTACGGGTCCAAGAGGCATTTTCGGGGAAATGCGGGGAATTCTTGTGAAGAAACCCATTTTCGCGAAATGCGGGGCAAAATTACGGCAATTTTTGTAACTTTGCAACAACCAATCCGCAAAAACCATTATGAACGTACGCATCGAACCTTCTTGGAACCGTGTGCTTGCCGCTGAATGGGAAGCGCCTTACTTTAAACAATTGACCGATTTTGTCCGTCAGGAATATGCGACACATCAGGTGTTTCCGCCTGGGCGCCAGATATTCGCGGCATTTGACGCGGCACCGTTTGAACAAGTCAAGGTGGTGATACTTGGTCAGGACCCCTATCATGGCGTCGGTCAGGCTAACGGATTGTGCTTCAGCGTGAATGATGGCATACCGATGCCGCCGTCACTGGTGAACATCTTCAAGGAGGTGCATGACGACGTGGGCGCACCGATTCCCGCCAATGGTGACTTGTCGCGGTGGGCACGCCAGGGTGTGTTGCTGCTGAATGCCACGCTCACGGTGCAGGCTCACCAACCGCTGTCACACCAGGGCAAGGGCTGGGAGGAGTTTACCGACCACGTGATTGCCCATTTGGCCCAGGAACGAGAGCACCTTGTGTTCATGCTGTGGGGGGCCTATGCTAAGCGAAAAGGTGCGTTTATCGACCGCATGCGCCACCTGGTGCTGACGGCAGCCCACCCCTCTCCCCTATCGGCTAACCGCGGCGGATTCTTTGGCACCCACCATTTCTCCCGCGCCAATGATTACCTGATGCAACACGGCCTCACCCCCATCGAATGGTGAAAAATCACATCGGAATGGCTTGGTCAACAAAATATTGATTACCTTTGCCATCTATAAACGACATTTTAATTCATTACATAACAAACTAAACCAATTATCAATCACGACATGAAAATGACTAGAATCATGATGTCATTGCTGGCCGGCCTGATCTGCTTGGGCTTGTCGGCAAAGGCGCCTGTGGCCACCACCGTCCCCGGTGACCCCACAGCCACCAAGATGTACACGTTGAGCAATGGCCTCAAGGTGTTCCTAAGTGAGAACCATCAGAGTCCGCGCATCACGGCCCATATCGCCGTGCGCACCGGCTCGCGTAACGACCCCGCCGAGACCACCGGTCTTGCCCACTACCTGGAGCACCTGATGTTCAAGGGCACCCAGCAGTACGGCACGAGCAACTATGCCGCCGAGAAGCCCCTTCTCGACACCATCGAGGCCCGCTACGAGCAGTACCGTCTCGTGAAGGATCCCGAGCGTCGCCGCGTGCTGTACCATGAGATTGACAGCATCTCGCAGCTGGCCGCCCAGTACAACATCCCCAACGAGTATGACAAACTGATGGCCGGCATCGGTGGCCAGGGCACTAACGCCTATACCAGCACCGACGTGACCTGCTACACCGAGGACATCCCCGCCAACGAGGTTGACCGCTGGGCCCGCATCCAGGCCGACCGTTTCCAGAACATGGTCATCCGCGGTTTCCACACCGAGCTGGAGGCTGTGTATGAGGAGTACAACATCGGCATCGCCCAGGACCAGAGAAAGATTTTCGAGGCCATGAGCGCCAAGCTGTTCCCCACGCACCCCTATGGCACACAGACGACCATCGGTACGCAGGAGCACTTGAAGAACCCGTCGATCACCAACATCAAGAACTACTTCAACAACTACTACTGCCCGAACAACGTGGCCATCTGTATGGCCGGCGACTTCAACAGTGACGAGGTTATCGAGATTCTGGAGCGCCACTTCGGCAGCTGGAAACCCAACAACAACCTCTATCGTCCCGAATTTGCTCCCCTCCAGCCTATCACTGCCCCCATCGACACCACCGTCATGGGCCAGGAGGCTGAGTTCGTGGCCCTGGGCTGGCGCTTTGGTGCCGGCAACACGCTGCAGTGCGACACGATGGACGTAGTGTCCGATATGCTCTCTAACGGCACGGCAGGCCTCATCGACCTGAACCTGAACCAGACGATGAAGGTGATGGGCGCTGGTGCCTTCACCGATCCCATGACCGATTACTCGATGCTCATGCTCCTGGGTTATCCCAACGAGGGTCAGACCCTGGAGGAGGTGCGCGAACTCCTGCTGGGCGAGATCGCCAAGCTGCGCGCCGGCGACTTTGACGACGACCTGCTGGTGAGCGTTGTGAACAACAACAAGCTCCAGTACCTGCGCTCGCTTGACAACAACCGCTCCCGCACCAGCCAACTGGTGAACGCCTTCATCAACCACGTGGACTGGGCACAGGAAGTGGGCAAGCTCGACCGCAAGGCCGGCATGACCAAGCAGCAGATTGTGGACTTTGCCAACCGCTACCTGAACAACAACTTCGTGTGCGTTTACAAGCGCATGGGCGAGGATACCACCGAGAAGAAGATTGACAAGCCCGCCATCACCCCGATTCCCACCAACCGCGACATGCAGAGCAACTTCGTGCGCAACATCCTGGGCGAAATCGTTGAACCCATCCAGCCGCAGTTTGTGGACTACAGCAAGGAGATGACCGTTGGCCAGACCAGCAAGAAACTGCCGTTGCTGTACAAGCACAACGACCTGGACGACCTGTTCACGCTGACCTACATGTATGACTTCGGCAACACGGCCGACAACCGCTATGAGACCGCATTGAGCTACATGGACTACCTGGGCACCAAGACGATGAGTGCCACCGAGTTCAAGCAGCGCATGTACAAGCTTGCCTGCAACATCAGCCTCAATGTGGGCGAAGACAGGACCTACCTGACCCTGAGCGGCTTGAGCGAGAACATGCCCGAGGCACTGAAACTCGCCGAGGACCTGATGCAGAACGCCCAGGTTGACGAGGGTGCCTATCAGAGCCTGGTTGACCTCATCCTGAAGGCCCGCAACGATGAGAAGCAGAGCCAGGACGCTTGCTTCAGCCGTCTGAACGCCTATGGCATGTACGGTCCCCGCAATGCCTACACCGACATCATGAGCGCTGAGCAGTTGCGCAACACCAAGCCCGCCGAGCTGCTTAACCTCGTCAAGGGCATGCGTGACATGCAGCACACCGTAGTTTATTACGGCCCCATGACCCAGAAGGAACTTGACAAGTGCCTGAAGAAGGTCCACAAGACCAAGAAGAACCTGGCCGCTGTTCCCGTTGGCACTCCCTACATGGAGCAGACCACGCCCAGGACCGAGATCCTGATGGCTCCCTACGATGCCAAGAACATCTACATGGTGCAGTACCACAACGAGGGCACCCAGTGGGCTCCCGAGCACGCCGCTACCATCAACCTGTTCAACGAGTACTTTGGCGGTGGCATGAACAGCATCGTCTTCCAGGAACTGCGTGAGGCACGCGGTCTGGCCTACTCAGCATCGGCCTACTACCGCCAGCCCAGCGAGGTTCACCATCCCGAGTATGCCATGACCTACATCATCACCCAGAACGACAAGATGATGGACTGCGTGAACGAGTTCAACAAGATCGTGGGCACCATCCCCCAGAGCGAGGCCGCATTTGCCCTCGCCAAGGACGCCCTCATGAAGAAGCTCGCTTCGCGCCGCACGGTGCGCGGTGCTGTCCTCAACAGCTATATCGCTGCCAAGCGCCTGGGTCTGGACTACGACATCAACTCGGTAGTCTTCAACCAGCTGCCCAACCTCAAGCTGAGCGATATCGTCAAGTTTGAGCAGAACTCGATGGCCAACAAGCCCTACCGCTACCTGATCCTGGGTAACGAGAAGGAACTTGACACGAAGAGCCTGGAGAAGATCGCTCCCATCCGTCACCTGACACTTGAGGAGATCTTCGGATATTAAGGCTTTAGGCTTTAGGTATTAGGCTTTAGGCTTAGGGTCCTTAGGGTCGTTAAAGACCTTAAGGACCTTTTTTCGTTTCAGAAATTAGGAATTGTGCTGACTTTTCCGTAACTTTGCGACAACATTTCCAAATAAACTTTTACGACTATGAAAAAAATTATCCTTTTATTGACACTTGTCTTCGCCGCTTTGAGCGCCAATGCATTTGTTGGGGTATGTGATTCCGTACCCGATGAGAATGGCCGTTTCCACTGCCCTTACATCACGAGGGGCACGATTACCTGGGACGAAGCCACCAAAACGCTCACCTTGGACAATGCCGTCGTCGAATATTATACCGACAACCGATATGATGGCGTTAGACCCATATCGGTGACCGAGGATGCAACTATCGTGATTCATGGGGAGTGCAAACTGATTACCAACGGGTTTTCGGCAATGTATTTCTTCAGTTACAGCATCAAGAACATCTCCATCGTTGGCGACGGCAAACTGTACACGTCCAGCACCTGGATCGACATTTATCTTTACTGTACACGCCTCACTATCAAAGACATATACTTGGAGACTGTCAATGGCATTGCCAATAACGGTTTTGGCGAATTGTGTGCCCTCACTTTTGACTCTGTCCTGGCAGACCTCAAAGGGTCGATTGAAAGAATCGGTGAAGGCATCACTTTCAAGAACTGCTCCATCACCTATCCCAAGGACGCCTACACCAGCCAATCTAGCGGCTATGGCTATGCCATTTATTGCGGCAACGATGATTATCCCGACCACATTATCATCTCGCGCGACGGCGACAACCCTGGCGACGTGAACGGTGACGGCGAGGTCAACATCGCCGACGTGAATGCGCTCATCGATGCCGTGCTGAGCGGCAACACCAGCAACAGTGCCTGTGACGTCAATGCCGACGGCGAAATCAACGTCGCCGACGTCAACGCTGTTATCAACATGATTCTTAACCACTAAAAAACGTTATTGTATTATGAGGACATTTTTACCATTTCCACGTTTGGCGCTGCTGGCGCTGGCGCTATTGATTGCCGCTTCGTCGGCCATGGCCTACGACTTTGAGGTCGGCGGCATCTATTATAGCAAATGGAGGCCCAACGAGGTCAATGTCACCTACAAGGATGATACCTACAACTCCTACTCCGGTAGTATCACCATCCCGTCGACCGTGACTCACCAAGGAACGACCTACACTGTGGTAGGCGTCGACATGTCTGCTTTTTACCGTTGCACTGGACTGACCAGCGTGACGCTCCCCAACACGATTCAGACAATCGGCAGTTCAGCTTTTTCGGGATGTACCGCCCTAACCAACATCACGATTCCCAACTCGGTTACCGAAATCGATTATGATGCTTTCAGCGCCTGTAGTGCATTGAAGAAGATTATCATACCGAATTCCGTTACCAAATTGGGCTACTATGCATTTGAGAGATGCTTTGCACTTGAAGAGGTGACCCTGAGCAATCAACTCGAAGCTATTGAGTCACTCACGTTCTATGCCTGCACCAGCCTGAAATCAATCACCATTCCAGCATCTGTCAAGACCATCGAACACCAAGCATTTGAGTTATGTTCCAGTCTTGAAAACGTGACGATGTCACGGGGACTTGTGAGCATCTTGGAATTTGCCTTCCGTTCATGTGAGAGTTTGGCACAGGTAACCCTTCCCAATACGGTTACCAACATAGGTTTTTTATCCTTTGCTAATTGTCCCAACTTGAAGAGAGTGACACTGTCATCGGCGTTAGAGAGCATAGGGAATTCAGCCTTCCGCGAAAGCGGTCTGGAAAATATCACCATCCCCAAGTCGGTAAAGACCATTGGGGATTATGCTTTTTATGAGTGTGAAGCACTGCAACAGGCCAAAATAGGCGACGGCGTGACCGAAATCGGGGCATATGCCTTCTACCGGTGCCCCGAAATGACGACACTCACGCTGGGCAATCACGTGGAGACGATCGGCAGTAATGCCTTCAGCGGCTGTTACAAACTGGCCGCGGTGAATATCCCCAACTCTGTCATCACACTTGAAGATAACGCTTTCGCCTATTGCCATGCCTTACAAAGCGTGGTCATCGGCAACGGGGTGAAGACTATCGGCAATTTTGCTTTCCATGAATGTGAGAACATGTCAAATCTGATTATTGGCAACAATGTCACCTCTATCGGCACTAATGCTTTTTACGGATGTCAAGCGCTCAAGACAGTGAACATTCCCAACTCGGTGGAAACCATCGGCAACTGCGCCTTCCTGCTATGCAGTGGCCTCACCCGGGTCAACATCGGCAGCGGCGTCAAGTCGTTCGGCTACGGAGCCTTTGCCGCTGTTCCGCTGCTGACCTCTATCACTTGCCATGCCTTGACACCGCCGACGTTTGTGATTGATGACAGTTGGAGCACATTCAGCGACATCGTCTATGAGCAGGCCACGCTCTATGTGCCCAAGGGGTCCATATCACAATACCGCAATGCCGAGATTTGGAAAAACTTTACCGACATCCAGGCGATTGTCGATCAAATACCTGGCGACGTGAACGGTGACGGAGAGATCAGCGTCGCCGACGTCAACGCCCTCATTGCCTTCATTCTCAACCAGTAAACCTGGTTGCTCAGCCTGAGTATCATCAGAAAATAGAATAGGGTCCTTGAAGTTATCAGCAACTGCAAGGACCCTGACTGTTATTGGAAAATTTCTAACTCTTAACTATTAACTCTCGCAAGGGCTTTCTTGCAAATGCCCTCATGGCGGAGCACCATGTAGATGAGCAGCAGGTTCAACACCACGATCTCAAAGGCGAAATAGAGCCACGGCATGTTGATGGTGACTGCAATGAAGCAGGCGATGATGCGCGTGTTGAAGGTCAAGATGTTGGTGTACTTCATCAGCGGCAGGCTCAGCTTGCGGAAGTAGTCGCGGAACTCCTGTGAGGGAACGCCATTCTCGCCATACTTCTCGTTCAGGGCTGCACGCAGGCGCTGCATGTTGGGTGTCATGCGCTCCTGGTTGCTGGTGTAGCCCAGATAGAAAAACAGCGGCAGCTTGCTCCAGAAGTTGCGGCCCCACTCCAACTCGTGATACTGCTCACGCAGCTTGGCGGCACTCTCCAATTCACTGCCCTGACTGCCCTTGAGGAAGAACAGGTGGAACTGGCGGTAGCAATCGGCCATCGCAGCCTGCAGGGCATGGCTGGCGCCAGAGAGGATACCCAGAGCCCAAATCTGCCACTCGTGCTGTGCAAAATAGTGGGGGCCGGTAAGGCTATCGCCGAAGTCCAGTTCCCTGAACACTAATGCAAAGCCGATGGCTGCGAACCACAGGTCACCGCTCACGCCGTCCAAGATGCGGCCCATGCGGGAATACTGCTGAGTCATGCGCGCCAGCTGGCCGTCGGCGCTGTCAAAGGTGTCGGCCCACGTGATGAGCAGCATGCCCACCCAATTGAGCCATGCCAGATACGGCTGGTGGAAATAGAGCATGATGCCACCCACGACACCCATAAAGATGCTGGCCACGGTGATGGCGTTGGGGCTCACACCCAGTTTCTCGAACAGTTTTGCCCACAGGAAACCCAGGGGGCGATGAAAGTGCAGGTCAAACCACTCCTCGGTATCCGAGGACTTGAGTGAAGCCTGATATTCTTCTCGTAATGTCATGTTTTTCAGTTTCTTGTTTCTAATCCCTAGTTGAGGATTTCATCTATTAACTAATTAAAGTCCCATGTGGGCCTTGGCGAGGGCCAGGACGGCCTTGGCAATGTGAGGTGCCGACTCGTTGCGGCACGGGGCAAAGCTGGGCCAATCGTTAAAGTCGATGATGCGGATAGTGCCGTCAGGGTCAACGATGCAGTCACCGCCATAGATGACGACGTTGAGTTCCTCGGCAGCGCGGGTGCAGATGTCCTTGAGCTCCTTGAGGTCGATGTCAATGCCCTGGCTATGGCCATTCACCTCTTCCCAGCCATACTTGCTGTGACCCTCGTCAAAGGGGTAGAACCAATAGAAGAACTGTGAGTCCTTCACACCATAGAACTTCACGAGGTCACCCGTGAGGTGCACGTTGATGACGGCACGGGTGATGCCACGGTAGAAGTATTCCTGCAGAACTTCCTGAGCCTCCTCGGGGTGGCGCACATAGCTCACGTCCTCCTTGTGCATGGCATGGAAGTCGCCGCGCTTGATCCAGCAGCTCTTGAAGCCAGCCTTCTTGAGCTGACCCTTGATGTTCTCGTTGGTGTTGACAATCAGGCTCTCGGGATAAGGGATGCCGTTGCCCAGCAGGATGCGCGTCATGCGCTCGCGGGTGCAGTTCTCGATACCGTAGCCCGAGTTGACCACGAGCTTGCCGGCATCCTCGAGACGCTGCAACTTGGCAATGCTCTCACGCTCGCGGCACATGGCGAGCACGACAGGCTCCTCGATCTCCTGCTTGTTGAACTGTTCCTCGCTATAGACGTTGACCTGGCATCCGCGTTTGCGCAGTTGCTCAGCGACCAGGTTGAAGATGGCCGTGTCATTACCGATGTGGTTGGGGGAATAGGCCCCTGCGCGCATAACGCCCGCAATAGTGATATCTGCCATTATCTTGCTTGACTTTAAAAGTGATTTTCAATAAACGGGTGGCAAAGGTACTAAAAAAAAGACATTTCGCCACTAAAAATTCATAAAAATAGTAGTTTAGAGTTCCCCGAACAGGTCGCACAGGAACGCACCGATCAATTCGCGGATACTAGGCTGGGAGCAGGTGAAATTGTTGACCAGCACGGCAAAAGCATAATGCGGTTCCTCGGCAGGATAGTAGCCCACATAGCACTGGACGTGACGCATACTGCCCGACTTGAGCACAATCTGCTCGCTCAAGGGGTTGGCCTTGAGCGTCTTTCCAGCGCGTCCCATCGCCTGGGGCATGAGGTCGCACAGGCGCACCCCGTCAAATGTGCGATGGGCCATCATCGAGAGCATATCGCCAAAGAAATTGACCGATGCCTTGTTGGACCTTGCCAGACCGCTACCGTCACGCATGAAGAGCGGATCGGTGTTAACGCCCTGGTTTTCGAGCCACCGCTTTACGGCAGCGACACCGATGGCGTCCAGGTCGGACGGCATGTTCTCAAACTCCTTTGTCGCCCAGTCACGGGCACCGATAGCCCTGAGCAGGGCGTGGGCAAACATATTGTCGCTGCGGTCCAGCAACGAGGTGATGATCTCGGTCAACTCGGGTGACTTGTGGATGACGAGCAACGAGCGCTCGGCATGGTCGACGCTGTCACGGGCATTCAATTCCTGCCTGTACTGGATGCCGTTATTCCTAAGGGCGCGCTCCACGCTATCGACCAGCATGGGTGCAGGCGTGGGGTTGGCATAGGTGTCACGGTAGGTCTTAGCGCCAGTATCGCCAGTGAGCACCAGGGCGGGCACGCTATAGTCCATATAGGGCGTGATGGAATTGCGCCCGCGGTTGGAACGGCAACGGCTGATAATCTTCAATCCGGGAACAGGAGGAGTGATGGACGAGGAGGAAACACGACCGCGGGAATCCATCGTGAAGGATGCCGTCATGAGGTTGTCATGGAAACTGAGGCCATGAACGGCGGCGCCATAGTCATAGGCCAGGTCTCCCACATCCCAGGCCAAGTCATAATAGGGATAGCAATAGTAGCTGTCATCACCAATGACAGCGCCCTCGATGGTGTGGATACCGCGGGCACGCAGGGCAGAAATAATCTCATCGACGATATTGGCCTGGCATGGCAGGAACACCGAGCCGATGGTGGGATCGCCCAAACCACGGATCACGATGTTACCCTTGAAGGTGCCGTCAACGAGCTCGCCATCGAGATATACCGGCGTCTCAAAACGGAAGTGGGGTCCCAACAGTCCCAGGGCGGCCGAGGAAACCACCGTCTTCATCGTCGAAGCGGTGATATTGGCCTGTTCTGGACGATAACTGCCGATGCTCTTGGCGGAATCCAAGTCAATGACCTGCACACCCACCGAGGCGTAACGCAGGACGCTGTTGGAGATGAATTTATCAATGGCGCCTTGAGGCGTGAGGGCTGTAAGTTGCAGGATGGCAACCATTGCCAGCAGTATTGAAATAGCGGTTCTTTTCATCATTGTAAATGAGATTTTATCGTTTGTAGGACGCACGTCTCATGTAACGGCGCCACGCGTAATGGGGGCGAGAGTGCAGATAATCGAGATTGCGCTGGTTGGCATAGGCCTCGCGCTCAAACGAGATATTGCGGTAGGCATTGCCACGCATGGGAAGCCTCACCAGCCACTCCATGAAGTAGGCCAGATAGAAGAAGACGAACAACATCTCGCGCTGCTGCGCCGTGTGGATGCGCTCATGGTTCATCAGTTCGTTGCTGATGTACACCCCATGATGGACAAAAAGAACTCCCAGCAGATTAACCGCCGAGAAGCCACGGAAGGGCAATATCGAAGTCCGCACAATTTTCACCGGTGCAAAGGTACAATAATATTTGCAATTATCACACCATGGCACACCGACAACATCGCCATCGCCAATCATTTATCGTATAAAAAAACTCTTTTTCTTGCTAATTTTTGTTGCAAAATTACTAAAATGCCTTATCTTTGCCGAATAATTAACAATTTTGACCCTATAAGATCATGGAACGTGCGATAAAAGCCTTGTTATTAGCATTGCTGTATGTGGTAGCAGTATCGGTGATGGAGCTTTTCGGTTTCTATCATCCGGTCTTTTGGACCTATAGTGCTGTTTTGGCCTCGGTGGCTGCCGCATGGCCCTACTATAAACTGTGCCAACGCTTTCCGCTCCCCGGATTGGCCATCTTGTGCGCCGTGCTGTTGCTGCTGCTCAACTTGCTGGTCGGCCAGGGCCATGAGTACTTTGCAATAGGCTGTATCGGCTTTGGATGCATTGCCGAGGTGCTGCGCAAGATCTTTGGAAACTACCGTGGCCGCACGGGCGTGATTGCCAGCTATGCCGCCATGTCGTTGATTCCGTTCAGCAAGAGTATCGTCCTGTGGAAAGACTATGACGCCACCTTGGAATTGATTATCAGCAGGATGGGTGACATCTATGCCGCTGTGAGGGGTTACATGCTTTCCAGGTACATGGCTATCGGAATGGTCATCCTGACGCTCATTCTCGCAGTGCTGACCATGTGGATCCTCACCCGCAATTGGCACCCGCGTGACGACTATCACCTTATCATCGAGTGATTTTTTCAAGAAAACACAAGGATTGATTATCCATAAAGGGATATATTGCAGGGGACCCCGAAACAAGGGTCCCCTGTTTAATTGCTAAGCGTTTTTGGGAAAGACGATGCGCATCACGGCTTGGGAGACGCGCTCGAGGGTTGCGTCGGTATCCATTGCAAGGTCAAGCGGCAACCCGTCACTCACGGCAGCAGCCTTTATGAGGTTCCCAGCCTCGGGGTCAAAGTCCCGGTCCACCCTGCCACACACTGCAGCCACGGGAATTCCGCGGTCATTCGCCATCTTGATAACACAACCAGGCCCCTTGCCCATAAGCGTTTGTCTGTCAAGACAGCCCTCGCCCGTGATAACCAAGTCGGCACCATCAAGAGCGGCATCCATACCATTCTGGGCAAGCACGTAGGGCGCACCTGGCAGCAATTCGCAATCCAGCAGATGCATCATCAGTGCGGGAATGCCACCCGCGGCGCCACAACCCGGCGTGTCGGCGATCTCACTTCCCACAATCCGGGCAACGTTTAGCATGCCGAGTTCCAGACTCTCGACCTGCTCGGGGGAAGCCCCTTTCTGCGGCGCATAAATCCTTGCAGAGCCCCGTTCTCCGCACAAGGGGTTGTTCACATCGGTCAACAAGGTGAAACGGCAATCGCGCACAGTCTGCGGAATGCCGAAGGTTTCAATCCGTGCAATCTTGTCCAGAGATTCGCCATTGGGAAACAGGTAGCGCCCATCAGCATCATGAAATTCCGCACCCAAGGCACACATGATGCCCATCGCCGCATCACATGTCGCCGAGCCACCCAGGCCCAGGACAATGTGCCGGCTACCCCGCTCCATCGCGTCACGCATCAGCATGCCAGTGCCTAATGAGGTCGCATGCACCACGTCGCGCTGGTTGGCCGGCAACAGGGCCAGTCCGCTCGCTGCGGCCACCTCGATCAATGCCGTGCCGTCATCACACAGGAAATACTGAGCCGAGACCGGGTCCAGGTGCAGCAAAGGTCCCATCGTGGGTGCTGTCACCCACTGGCCTGCCCGTGTTGCCGCAAGCACAGCCGTTGTCCCATCACCTCCATCGGCAACGGGCACACACACCACATCCAGCCCCTCGCAATCGCTCAGGGCCTGACGTGCGGCATCGTTAAGTTGCTGGGCTGTAGCCGAGCCTTTGAATTTGTCAAACGCAAGTACAACCTTCATCAATCCACCTTAACAACCAGGAAATTGGACTTCTCCCAAAAACGGCTGGGGTTGGTGATGAGAAGGGTTTTGACGTTGCCATGATCCACAATCTGGTAAGAATCCTTGGGATGCGAGGTCATGAGCTCAGCCTTGTTGCTGTGCAGGGGTATCTCGTTCAGGGTGCGGCGGTCGGCCTTGGTGAAATAGGACATCTCATAGTCACCCTGCAAAATCTTGGTCTTGCGCAGGAAACCCGTCTCGATGATCTTGTTTTCCTTGAGCTCCTTCTTAGAACCCACCACATAATAGCAAGCGTTGAGGTTGTTAATCTCGTTGGTAAGGTGCTTGGACTCTTCCTGGGCTGCCTCCTTTTCCTTGACAACGGCCTTGTTGACAGTATTGAGCGAGTCAACGCTCTGGTTCAGGTTCTTAATCTGGATATGGGCTGCAGCCAATTGGTCAGTCAAGGAGTTAATCGTCTTCTGCTGGTCCTCGAGTTGAGCCTTGAGGGTGGCAATCGACTTCTGCATCGATTCGTTATAGTTGGTGGACTGCTTGAGGCGCTTCTCCAAGTCAGCCAGCCTCTGCTTGTGCTTGTTCAACGACTGCTGGATGAGCACGATGTCGTCGCGCAGCTGTTTCTTGCGGTCGGGCGTCTCGCCATTCAGGTCATTAACCGATACGATGTCCTGGATTTCCTTGATTTGTGCCATGCCGTCGGCAATGTCGCCCATGAGTTGCACGAGGCTGTCTTTCTCGGCGTTGGCCGTGTTGATAGAATCCTGCAAAACGGCATTGATGGAATCCTGTCGCATTGCGTCCTGTTCCAACTGGTTGCTGCGTTGGCAGGCTGGCATAATGGCCAAACCTATCATAAACCAAACGAAATAAGCGATCTTTTTCATATCTTATGCTTTTTAGTTGTTGTCTTGACTTATAAGTGCAATATCTTAAATCAAATCATGATGATACTTTAGCGTTCTTGCCCTTGAAGGCGGCATACTTATCGACCTTGGCCGTCTCAACGGGCGGGCAGCCGGCAACGACGATCACTATCTCGCCGCGGGGAGCGTTGGCTGTAAAATGCTCCACCAGTTCTCCCAATGTGCCGTTATGGGTCGTGTTGTGCAGTTTGCTGATTTCACGCACCACACTGGCCTCACGGTCAGCGCCAAACACCTCGGCAAACTGTTGCAGGGTCTTCAACAATCTAACCGGAGACTCGTAGAAAACCATTGTCAAGGGTTCGCTCTTGAGCTGCTCAAGCCGCGTGGCACGCCCCTTCTTGGGCGGCAGGAAGCCCTCAAACACAAAGCGGTCACAGGGCAGTCCAGAATTGACCAGAGCGGGGACAAATGCAGTGGCTCCAGGCAAAGTCTCGACCTCGATGCCCTGACGACGGCACTCACGCGATAGCAGGAAACCCGGATCGCTGATGCCTGGTGTTCCTGCGTCACTGATGAGCGCCATCACTGCCCCACCCTGCAACTGGCTCACCACAGCACTGGCGGCTTCATGCTCGTTGAACTTGTGGTGGCTGCGCATGGGCGTGGTGATGCCGAAGTGCTTGAGCAACACGCCGCTGGTGCGGGTATCCTCGGCAAGAACGGTATCCACCGTCTTGAGCACCTCGATGGCCCGTGGCGTCATGTCGCCAAGGTTACCGACAGGCGTAGGCACTATGTAGAGCTTGCCCGGCATTCAATCACTGCTGGAAATGGTTGTACACGATGGCCATGAAGTCCTTGACCACCTCATTATCACGGTCCCAGTGCAACTGGCTGTAGAAGTATAACTCAGCGTTGCCATAGGAATTCATCACCTCGATATGCTCAATGGCGGTGTCCATCGCATTGGCGCTGCCCGCAAACAGCTCACGCTGGAAACGGAAGCGGTCATTGAGCGAGAAAGCCTTGCGGATGTCACGCGAGAGGTGACGCTGCAGCTTCTCGTCAACGCGCATGGGACCAGCAGGGGCCTCGGTGGCAATGGGAATGTCGGTGGGTACGGGCGGAACGGGCATCTCGTCCTCAGGTTCAGGAACAGAGTCGTCCTCGGCCTCAATGAATTCGACAGAGATGTCAGGCAGGTTACGGTCATCCTCGGGTACAATATCGGGGTCAGGATCAGGCAACGGCTCGTCGCTGGTGTCAACAGGACCGCGGAAGACCGGCGGTTGCACCGTGGGAGCGGCAGGGGGCGTCACGGGTTGAGGCGTGGGGTCCTCGTCGGGAGCCTCAATAAACTCAACGGTAATGTCCTCATCAGGCTCACGGTCAGCGACAGGCACCTGTTGGGGATCCTCATGCCGAGGTTCCTCATAGTTCAAGGCAAAGACTTCCTTAAACTCCTCGCCATTATCATGTTGCCATGTCTCATCGGCATCATAATCGTCCTCGGGCAGGCCCTTTTCGACAGGCTCAGGCTCGGGGTCGGATTTGGGCTCCGGTTCCGGCTGCTGTTCGGGTTCTGCCGGCTCGGCTGGAGCAGGCTGAGCTGCGAGTTCGATGCCACACATCTCGGCCAGTTCCCGCACCTTGCGGTGCATCTTATTGGTGATAACCTCGGGCGTATTCTCTTCTCCCAATCGGCGTGTAACGAGCATCAAGCCCTCTATCTCATAGACATGAGACAGCATTTTCTCTATCTCGATATTCATAATCATCTGTTATCTTGTTGCTTAGCGACTTCTCGCCAAGGATTTGCCTTACATTTAACGTGCAAGTTTACGAACTTTTTTTGGAACACCAACAATTTTACATAAAAAAAACCTTAATGGGCCTGTGCAAAAAAGGCCGCGTTAACGGGTGGACGTTAACGCGGCCATGATGCTGTTTAGAGTAAGGTCAATTCTTCTTGGAGTGCTGCCGGTGGGCACGATCATTATGGAAGATGAGGGCCGACTGGGCGGGGACGGTGACAGTACCGCCAGCGATAGTGGCCAATCCGTCGGGGTTGCACTCGCCGGTCCGGCACACCACGGTGTAGAAGCCCTCGGGCACTTCTATGGCACAGGGATGCTTGTTGGCATTGAGCGCCACATAGATGTCGCCCCAAGTCTCGAGCGGCACACGGTTACCATTGATATGGTAAGCAACCAGGCAGTCGTCCTGAACGGGCAGGAAATCGAGGTTCTTGCGCACCAAGATGGCCGAACCCATGTGGAACGCTGAATGGGCCTTACGCATGGCGATGAGATTGCAGTAGTAATCCATCACCTGAGGATAACGCTCAAGATTACCCCAATCCAGATGGTTGATACTGTCGGGACTGTTGTAACTGTTGTGGACGCCTTTCTTGTCACGCAGCATCTCCTCGCCACTGAGCATGAAGGGCACACCCTGGGAAGTGAATACCGCTGTCTGGGCCAACAGGTCCAAGCGGATGAGTTCGTCCATGTCAATACCCGGGATGCTTGTCTTGAGACGGTCCACAAGACACATGTCGTCGTGGCAGCTCACATAGGCAATCATCTGGGTGGGATCCTTGGCATAGGGCGCTTGGCTGTAATTCACCTTGCTGTAGTCGACATCGGGATGCTCAATGGCACCCACAATGCCAAACTTGAGGCTCTCCTCGTTACCGGGGACGCCACCCAGGAAGGCAGCCTTGGTATCACTGTCCCACGGTCCACGCAGGGCGTCGCGCATCTCGTCGCTGAAAACGGCAATATCATTCAACTTGGAGACATTGGCCTTGGACGCCAGCTGCTCGCCAGGAAGGGCACACGAGCCAGCGCTCCAACCCTCGCCATAGATGAAAATGCCGAAAGGCATCGCCGCGCTGATCTGGTTCATCGTCTCGATGTCATGCACACCCATCAGGTCAAAACGGAAGCCATCGATGTGATAGATTCCAACCCAGTACTTCACGCTCTCGATCATGTACTGGCGCATAGCCTCACGCTCGCTCGCCGTCTCGTTACCGCAACCGCTGCCGTTGCTGTAAGTGCCATCGGCATTCTTGCGGTAGAAATAGTCGGGACGCATGCGCTGGAAACTGCTGCCATTGATGTCAAACGTGTGGTTATACACCACATCGAGAATTACAGCAATACCAGCCTTGTGTAAGGCCTGCACCATCTGCTTGAACTCGCGGATGCGCACCTCGGGACGATAGGGGTCGGTCGAATAACTGCCCTCGGGGACGTTGTAGTTGACCGGGTCATAGCCCCAGTTGTACTGCTGGTCGGCAAGACGAGTCTCATCGACCGACGCATAGTCAAACGATGGCAAAATGTGAACGGCATTCACGCCCAACTTCTTGAGATGGTCGATGGCGGGTTGCTCGGTCAAGGCAAGGTACTTGCCCTTGTTCACGATGCCGCTTGACGGGTCAATCGAGAAGTCGCGGTGATGCAGCTCATAGATAATCAAGTCCTTGGGGTTGATTTGGCGCCTATGGTCGTCTTTCCAGCCCTCGGGATCGGTCTCGGTAAAATCGATGATGGCGGCACGCTTGCCATTCACTCCCACAGCGGTGGCCCAAATGCCCGGACACTCGCCCTGGAACTTGCCGTTATAGCACACGTCAAACGTGTAGAACTTGCCCTTTAAGTCACCCATGACCTTGGCACTCCACTGATTCATGTTTCCAGCGACACGGGTCATGTTAACTTCCTTGATAGGGGCGCCATCCAAGCCGTTGTCATAGATGCGCAATACCACCTGCTGGGCATCTTCGTTGGTCTCGGCCACGAACAAGCTGGCAGCCGGGAAATAGGTCACCCCGGTTCGTCCACTCATGGTCTGCGGCAAGATCAACGACATCATCATCGTTATCAACAGGCAAAGGCGTTTCATGAGCGTCCGTTTTGAGCGATGAGGTCCTTCACATGGCCGTTGAACTCGGCAGCCTTCATCAGTTGCTCGATGGTCATGTGCATGCGGTAACGCCAGTAGTGGCGAGGATTGGCGGGGATATTAATGCGCTCGGCATCAGGATCCTCGAGACGCATCTTCTCGTCGATAGCGAGCCAGTCCTGCAACGAGAGCAGACACAGCATCGACGGGCTAGCCAAGTGAGCGCGCACGATGTCATCGGCCAGCCATCCGGGCAGCGGATGAGGTGCGGCACCATTTTGCCACAAAACCGAGTTGAAGTACTCCTGGGTGCGGTCCCAGTCCTCGTCCCACCACTGCCTCATCGTGGGCATGTCGTGGGTCGAGATGGTGGCGACACTGCGATAGGGGTTGGCATTGAGATTGCCGAACTTGATGTGATTGTCCTTAGGCATCGACTGGATCTCGAGGCTCAGGATGCGTAACTCGTTCATTACCCATGCCACGCAATCGGGCACCATACCCAAATCCTCGGCACACACAAGCATGCGGGTAGCCTGCACCAACTTGGGCAACTTCTTCATGGCCTCGTGGTACCAGAAATCGTTGTTGCGATGGTAATAATACTCGTTATAAAGCTTGTTGAAAGCGGCCTTATCGTTGTCATAGAGCGCCTCGTAAATGAAATCGAACTGTACCGAGATGCGCGGGTGGTACAAGGCGGGATTCTTGCGGTCACGCACGAACAGCACGTCGCTGATGAGGGCATACAAGCCGTCACGCAGCCAGATGTCCTCGTCGCTGTTCTTGCCCTGGAAGGCAGCCTCAACCTTGCGCTGGGTGTCAAACTCGGGCTTCATGCGGTAGATGTCGTCATGAACGCGCTCGACATATTTCTCGCGGACAGTGTCAGCCAGGCGGCCAAAGATGCGGTCCAGTACCCAGTCGGCAATGAACGGCTTGGTCATCAGCTCTTCCTGGAAATTGAGACCGTAGCTGCGAATCTCGTCGGCGCTCATGCCCAGCGAGGGAGAGAACTGTCCCAGCAGACCGTGAACAGCATTAATGGGGATTTCCCAAATGCGGAAGAATCCCAGCACGTGGTCGATGCGGTAAGCGTCGAAGTACTGCGCCATCTTGCGGAAACGCTTTACCCACCACTGGCAACCGTCGGCAAGCATCACGTCCCAGTTATAGGTCGGGAAGCCCCAGTTCTGGCCATTGGTCGAGAAGGCATCGGGCGGAGCACCAGCCTGACCATTGAGGTTGAAGTATTTGGGCTCTACCCATGCCTCAACACTGTCGCGGCTGATGCCGATGGGGATGTCACCCTTGAGAATGACATGCTTGCTCTGAGCATACGCGTGGGCGGCATGCATCTGCTTGTCAAGATAGTATTGAACATAATACCACAATGCCACTTCCTTGTAAGCCTTGGTGCGGGGATTGGACATCGCGGCACGCTCCTCGTCGGTGAAGATGTGATGGGCGGGCCACTTGCTGAACGATGCCGTGCCATACTGATCACGGTAATGGCAGAATGCGGCATAGGGCACCAACCAGTCCTCATTGGCACTGAAGAAAGCCTTGAAATCATCACTTTTCAGCACATCGGCCCCTTCTTGAGCAAACAACAACTTCATGTACTCGCGCTTGGCGTTGTTGACACGCTCATAGTCAATCTGGGGCAGGGCATTCAGTTCCTTGCGCAGTTTCTCAAACTCGGCGGCACGTTTCTTGTCGGCAAGCTTAGGCAACTGGCGCAGGTCCAAGTACTGCGGATGCAGTGCATAGATGCTGATGCTATTATAGGGATAGCTGTCACTCCAGGTGTGGGTAATGGTGGTATCATTGATGGGAAGCACCTGCAGGGCGCGCTGGCCCGTTGCTGCCACCCAGTCCACCATGAGCTTGAGGTCACCGAAGTCGCCCACGCCGAAGCTGCCCTCGCTGCGCAGCGAGAAGATGGGCACCACGGTACCCGCCAGCTTAACGGGATACAAGGGGAAATAGGCCTGTTGCAACTCATAGATGAGGTGCTCGCCATCCCTCATGACGGGCAGGAGAACCGTGCGGTTGTCACCGGTTTCCCATATAACCTGCTTGCCCTTGCCGCCCAAGATGACAAACTTGAACTCGACAAACGCTTTCTTGAAGGCAGCGCCATCGAGTGAGATAGCCCACTCGTTGTGGTTGTGCTCGGTCATCTTGAGAGCCTTGGAAGCGTCCCAGTCGCCCAGAGTGGGCTCGTTGCCCACAACAGCCAGGGTCTCGCCGACACGCAATTGCGGCGCGCGCACCTTTAACTGCACGATGGTCGCATACTTGCTCTTGGCAAGGGGTTGATGCTTACGCAACGCCACACAGTCGGTGAATGCCGAACTGTACATATAGCTGTCATCAGGCATGTCGTTCCAGTGGTCGTAGGTGTTATAACGAACCGCTTTGGCTGCGTTCAAGTCCAAGCGATGGGGAACAACCGTCCACTCGTGACGCATTTCTTTCCCGTCTCGCTCCACACTGTAGTAATAGTCGATATGACCTACCTTGGCGGGGACGTCGATGTCACATTTCCAGGTCGAGTCGGTGGCGGGTTTCATGGCATGGCTGGTCACCTTGGCAGAATCGGACTTGTCCAGTATGTTGAGCACAAGGTTCTCGCCATAGATGGTGCCATACTCTATATTGAATCTAACTTTCATATTGTTTGGGTTTTAGTATTATCGTTAATGGATTATTGAATAACTTTTTTCTTGGCAGGTATGATAAAAACAGAAATAGCGCCAAGAACTAGCAGAATACCAGCAAGGAAAATCATGTTCACTTGATTGTCTCCAAGAGCCTTTAGAATATTGCCGCCCAGTCCTGAAATGACAAGTTGTGGTAGGCATATTGTGCAGTTGAATAGTCCAAGATATGTACCCATTCGAGGATTTCCTTCAAGGGCATTAGTTACCAGAGTGAAAGGCATTGCTAACATTGCTGCCCAAGTGAGACCTGTCAGGCCATAAGGCACCATCAAGACGTATTTCACTGGAATTGTGAAGGAACTGAAGAGTGTGATGTCAGTGCAATGGGGTACAAGAAGGAAACCGATTGCGCCCACAAGTAGACTAAACGAGTAAGCAAGTTTAATGTTTTTGGCCTTAGTAAGCACTGCTGCCCAAATAATGCTGATAGCAGCCTGCACTGCCAACAGGTTGCCCACCCAATTGCCAGCGTCCTGATAGGCAGGAGTTGAAGCGTGCTTGGGGTCTAAGATATCAACACCAAAGCCGAGGTTGGCAATAGCTCCATTGTTATAAACCCACATACACTGGAAAGCAGCCCAGCAGAAGAACTGAACCAATGCTACAGTGGCAAATACTTTTACGGCATGTTTGCCGGAACTCTCAGTATGGGACGCTATGTTATTTTCCTGCTGCTTTGCAGCCTCGCGGAATGATTCCATCTGAAGGGGGGTGTACTCCTTAACGTGTGTTGTGGTATAAAGAACACACAGTATCAAGATTGCAGCACCTCCATAGAAGGACCATTTCACCGAATCGGGAATAACGCCATCAGGCGCATCATTACTAACACCGATTAAGGTTAAAACAAACGGGAAAAGGAATCCAACTAATTGTCCCGCATTGCACAGGAAACTCTGGATGCTATAGGCCTTGGCCTTCTGTTTCTCGTTGACCATGTCGCCCACCATCATTTTGAAGGGCTGCATCGCCATGTTGATGCTGGCATCAAGGAACATGAGTGCGAAAAGGCCAAAGAGCATAGCACCAGACAAACCTAACAGCACTGTCTCTTTAGTTAGGCCAAGGTTGCCCGCGTTAGGCAATAAACACATGACAGCAACAGCAAAAGTTGCACCTAAGAACAAGTAAGGTATCCTACGACCAAAGCGGTTCCACGTTCTGTCGCTAAAAATGCCAACTAATGGCTGGACAATCATGCCGAGCAGTGGCGGTAAGATCCAGAAATAACTTAATTTGTGAGGATCGGCACCCAAAGTCGCAAAGATACGGCTGATGTTAGCGCTTTGAAGAGCAAATGCAATCTGCACTCCAAAGAAACCAAAGCTGATGTTCCACAGCTGGTTGAATTTCAAATCCGGTTTAGTTTTCATCATAGTTGTAATATTTTTTAGTGTTCGGTAATAATTTCTAATGAATGCTATTTAATCACCTACAAATATAACGTATTACCATCAATTTTAATTATAGATAATGAGTAACAATCCAAAAAAATCAATGCAACCGATTGCATAAGCCACCCTATTTGGTCATTTATAGGGATTTTTATATCTTTGCAGGCTGGAATATAACAAAAACAAGATAGAACTATGTCACTACAATGTGGAATCGTGGGGTTGCCCAATGTGGGAAAGTCAACCCTGTTCAACTGCCTGTCGAATGCCAAGGCGCAGTCGGCCAATTTTCCTTTTTGCACCATCGAGCCCAACGTGGGCGTCATTACGGTGCCTGATGAGCGCCTCAACGAGCTCGCCAAGCTGGTAAATCCCGCACGCATCGTCCCCACCACCGTCGAGATTGTCGATATCGCCGGCCTGGTCAAGGGTGCAAGCCGCGGTGAGGGCCTGGGTAACAAGTTCCTGGGCAACATCCGTGAAACCGACGCCATCATTCACGTGCTGCGTTGCTTTGACGATGACAACGTGACCCACGTTGACGGCACCATTGACCCCGTGCGCGACAAGGAGGTCATCGACCTGGAGCTGCAACTGCGCGACCTGGAGACCATCGAGAGCCGCATCAGCCGTGTGCAGAAACAGGCACAGACCGGCGGCGACCGTGAGGCCAAGGCACAATACGAAGTACTCAAACGCTATAAGGAAGCCCTCGAACAAGGCCTCAACGCCCGCTCGGTGGAACTGCTCAACAAGGACGAGGAGAAGATTGCCCACGAGCTGTTCCTGCTGACCAACAAGCCGGTGATGTATGTGTGCAACGTGGACGACAAGAGCGTGGTTAACGGCAACGCCTATGTTGACGCCGTGCGCGAAGCCGTCAAGGACGAGAATGCCCAAATCCTGGTGGTTGCCGCACAAACCGAGAGCGAAATCGCTGAACTCGAGGATTATGAGGAGCGCCAGATGTTCCTCGCCGAAATCGGTCTGGAGGAGAGCGGTGTGAACCGTATCATCAAGTCGGCCTATGCCCTGCTGAACCTCGAGACCTTCCTCACCGCCGGTCCCAAGGAGGTGAGGGCCTGGACCTACCGCCGCGGCAGCAAAGCCCCGCAATGCGCCGGTGTTATCCACAGCGATTTTGAGCGCGGCTTCATCCGTGCCGAGATCATCAAGTATGACGACTACATCCACTATGGCAGTGAGGCCGCCGTCAAGGAAGCCGGCAAGCTGCACATCGAGGGCAAGGAATATGTCATGCAGGACGGTGACATCGTGGTGTTCCGCTTCAATGTGTGATTTAGGCTTTAGGTGTTAGGCTTTAGGTATTAGGTTATTTTAGAGATGGCAAGTAGGATACTCCTGGTCAACAAGTTCTACTATCCCCGTGGCGGGGACTGCATTGTCACGCTCAACACCGAGGCGATGTTGCGGGACTGTGGCCTGGAGGCCGACGTGTTTGCCATGGAGTATCCCGAGAACCTGAACGCACGCTACAAGTCGCTGTTTGCAAGCGAGGTGAGCTTCGGCGGCGGCATGGGCAATCTGCTACGCGCCTTGAAACGCACCATGGGCTTGGGCGACGTGAAAGAGCGCTTCGAAGCCGTGCTCGACGAGTTCAAACCCGACGTCGTGCATCTGCACAACATCCACAGCTACCTGTCGCCCGTCGTTGGTGAGCTGGCCCACAAGCGGGGCATCCGCGTGGTGTGGACGCTGCATGACTACAAGCTGCTGTGCCCCCGCTACGACTGTCTGAGGGACGACAAGCCCTGTGAGAAGTGTTTCGGCGGTAGCAAAGTTCATGTGCTCACCAACAAGTGCATGAAAGGCTCGCTGCCCGCCAGCGGTGTGGCATGGCTTGAAGCCCTCAAATGGAACCGCGCGACACTGGAACGCAATACCGACGTGTTTGTGTGCCCCAGCGAGTTCATGGCCAGCAAGATGCGACAGGGCGGTTTTGACCCAGGCAAGATCAAGGTCCTCAACAATTTCCTTGATCCCGTGAAGCTCAAGATATACCAAAACACCGAGAGCAATGCCCAGCGCCAGGATTACTACTGCTACGTCGGACGACTCTCGCAGGAAAAAGGTGTCACCGACATGCTGGAAGCCGCGTCCCGCCTACCCTACCAGCTCAAAGTTGCTGGCGGCGGCCCGTTGGAAGCCGAACTGCGGGAGAAATATGCCCGCTGCCCCAATATCGAGTTTTTGGGAATGCTTGATGCACAAGGAGTCGTCAACGTGCTCACGGCGGCTAAACTGAGCGTTATTCCCTCGCAGTGGTATGAGAACAATCCGCTGAGCGTTGTCGAGTCGTTATGTGCCGGCACTCCGGTCGCCGGGTCGCAAATAGGCGGCATCCCCGAACTCATCGACAGCAGCAACGGCGTCACGTTCCAACCCTTCAACCAGAAGGCCCTTTCAACGGCCATCACCATGTCGATGACCCGCGACTGGAACCACGCCAGGATTGCCCGCCAGGCCCTCGACCGCTTCTCAGCCTCCAACCATCTCAAGACCCTGCTCCATGACATTTATAACGTGTGATTCCAGTCACGCATTAACGATGATGATGCCGCTGATCTTCTTATTGAAGGTCAGTGGTTTTTCCAGAACCATGGTGTGAAGATGACCAGCATGGTGAAGATTTCCAGACGTCCCATCAGCATCAGCGCCGACAATATCCATTTAACCATTGTGGGCAAAATGCTCCATGACATCGTCGGGCCGATTTCAAGGCCCAGCGTGGGACCGACGTTACTGCCGCAACTCAAAGCAATAGTGAACGAGTTAGTGCTGTCCACCCCAGCAAGAATCATGATGAAGTAGGCTGTGAAACACAAGACAATGTAAGCAAGGAAAAATGCCATCAACGTTATCTGTACAGGGGTGTGCACCATCGAGTCATTGACCTTGACAGGAAGCAATGCCTTAGGGTGAAGCATGTGGCGTATCTCATTGCGCAAGACTTTCAAAGCGATAACACCGCGCGCGCACTTAAAACCGCCCGCCGTACTGCCCGCACAACCACCAAAGAACATGCACAGACTGAGTATCACCCATGTGATGTGATGCCACTGCGCCGCGTCCTCGTTGAACATACCCGTCGTGGTGAGGAACGACACAACCTGGAACAACGAGACACGGATGGCGTCTGAGACGTTGTAATGATTATACTTCAGCAGGAAATAGACAATGAGCGCTGTCGAAACCACCACCAACGCCGCATAGAGGCGGAATTCGGCATTCTTGAGCAAGTGCTTGACCTTGCCCTTGAACAACGCAGTGTAGAGCAAAGCAAAACTGATACCCGAGAGAAACATGAACACGATAGCAGTGTAATCGATAGCAGGATTATTGAAGTAACCCGTACTGGCGTCATGGGTGGCAAAGCCGCCTGTGGCAGTAATGGTCATCGCATAATTGACGGCGTCAAATGGACCCATTCCAAAAATGAAGAAGCACACGGCGCAGGCGAAGGTCAACAGCAAATAGACGCCCCACAAGGCCTTGGCGGTGGTGGTCAGGCGCGGATGCATCCTGCTCTTAATCGGGCCCGTAGCCTCGGCAGCGAACACCTTCACCGTCCCGCCGACAAATGACGGAATAATGGCAATCGTAAAAAACACGATACCCAAGCCGCCAATCCATTGGGTCAACGAGCGCCAGAAAAGGATGCCATGCGGCAATCCCTCCACCTTGTCAATCACAGTCGCCCCGGTTGTCGTCAACCCCGACATTGTCTCAAAGAACGCGTCGGGCACACTGTGGATATATCCCCCGATGAGGAACGGCAACATCCCGAACACCGCAAAGGCAATCCACACGACCGTTACCAGCAGATAGGCATCACGGCGGCTCAAGGTGCTCGTCGCATGACGGCCTAACAGCCTGAACATCAATCCTGTCAAGCTTGTAATGGTAATGGTGAACGCAAAGGCCGCGATGTCACTCTCCATGTAGCATATGCCCAAGATGAGGCTCAACGACATGAACGCAGCCTCTATCCACAACAGAGTGCCCAAAATCTTGAATATCAATCGTCGGTTGAACATTGCTCAGGACTATCAGATAAAGTATTTCTCGATACGGCTAATGTCTGTTCCATGGCAGAACACAACCACAACGTCATCAGGCTGGATTTGGGTCTCGCCATTGACGAGCAAGCCCACGCCATTCCTCACCAAACCACCCAGCTCGATTTCAGGCGGCAAGTCCAAGTCACGCACTTTGTGACGGGTGATGCGCGACCTGGGATAGGCCGTGAACTCAGCGACGTCGGCATTGACTGCCATGAGATTGCGGATGTTGCGCACATCGCCGTTGAGCAACAGCTGGTAGATGTGGCTGGCGGTAAGAGCCTGCTTGTTGATGATGGTCCCGATATCCACATTTCCGGCAATGTCCATGTAATCCATGTTCTCGATCATGGCAATGGTCTTTCTCACACCCAGCTGCTTGGCCGTGAGACACGCCAGGATGTTGGCTTCGGCATTTCCTGTC
The DNA here is from genome assembly GCA_905233915.1 of uncultured Muribaculaceae bacterium. Lineage (GTDB taxonomy): Bacteria > Bacteroidota > Bacteroidia > Bacteroidales > Muribaculaceae > Sodaliphilus. Next base: position 151,938 of record CAJOFM010000001.1, read on the forward strand.
AAGGCAATAAACGCTTGAGCAGACTTTATGTTCTCTTCCTGCAAGTTGGCCACCGAGCGCCCGTCGGCGTTAATGACCATCACGCGGTCGGTATCCACCAGGTCGATGAGTTCCTCGCAACGGCGTGTGTCATTTTCAAAGATTTTTGCCCTCATGCCCTGGGGTAGCATGTTGACGACCCTGACGGCGGTTTTGCCGCCACCCACGATGAAGACGTTTTTCACATCGGGGTAGTCTTCCTTGCCCATGATGCGCTTCATGTTGGGGATAAATTCCCGTGTGGTCATGAAATATACATAATCACCTGTCTTGAGCATGTCGTTGCCCGACGGCATGATGGTATCATCACCACGCTTGATGGTGACGACATGATAAGGCGAATCGGGCTTGAAAATCTCCTTGAAGGGTTTGTCTAGGATTTCACAAGTCTCGCGGACCTTGATGCCCAACAACGTGAGCAGTCCGCCGTAAACATCCCAACGCTGACGCACCCATGTCAATTTCAATCCGTTGATGATATCGAGTGCAGCAAGGTTATCGGGATAGATGACAGACGAGATTCCGGCGGCCTTAAACGCTTCGATAATCTGCGGTTCCACGAACTCCGCATTCTCTACCTTGGCCACGGTTTGCCGAGCACCCATCGATCTTGCCAACACGCACAGACTCAGGTTCAGGTTCTCGTCACGAGTGACCGCGATAAAGAGGTCAGCACGGCGTATCCCAGCATCTCTAAGGGCTTGAATGGGCGTACTTGGCGACGAGTGGATGGTCATCAGGTCACAGTCGGCCTGAATGCGTTCCAGTTTCTCCTCATCATCATCGATGATGACGATATCCTGCTTGATCTTTGAAAACAAGTCAGCAAGATGAGCTCCAATGGCACCCGCGCCTACGATAATGACTTTCATATATACTAATCTTTGTTATGGGCGTTATTTAATCCAAGGCATTAGCGATGGATGTCTTGACACGGGCAAAGGTATTGATAATTTTCATCAAACAAGCAATTAAGGCGTTTTTTTGCCTTCAGATAATATTTTTTTATCTCTAACGGTATTACCCCATCCATGTTTCCATTGAAAAACACAGAGAATGAACAGATAAAGAAAAAGTTTACTACCTTTGCATGAATAATATTAATAAAAGAAAACCGATCAGACTTATGAACGTTAAACTGCATACACCCAAGACCCTGAAAGCAGGCAGCGGGATGTCATCAATGAAACAGTTCTTGCTGTCACTCTTAGCCACCACGGTATCGATTGCCCTCACTTTTGGTACGGCCGCCGTCGTTGACTACTACAAGAAAAAAGCAGCCAAGAAGGAGATGGTGATGATGGTCATCAGCGACTTCGACAAGACCATTGATAATGTGATGAAAGCCGATACGGCACTCCGTGAAGCCTGCCGCTTGGAACTGGAATTAGCGAATCATCCCGAGGAGTACAATAGCAAGCGATTCTCATTCCCCAGCCTATGGTCAAGTGTTATCGAAATGGAGTTTCCTGAAACCACCCAGAAGGTCTTCTCCTCAAGCATTGAGACTTTCAACACCATCGGTAACGCCAATTTTGTCAATGAGGTCTCGTCATTCTATATCAATCGCGACAAATATAAGACTTACGTGATTGAACAGCTCAAGAATGATGTAACTAATAATAATACGTTGTCCTCGCTAAAGTCATTGTTAAACATCAGTTTCCCAGAATATGTATTAGTGAATTGGACTATGCTGCAAGAGCTAAAGGACAGTCGCGACAAATGTATGCAAATAATGCATGTGAGCGAAGAGGACTTACAAGCTTTCTCAAAACAGCAACAAGTTTCTACAACAAAAGACCCTGAAGCTATTGCCGAGCATCAGAAAATGATTGACGAATTCTCAGCCACATTAACAAAGATTGAGGAAGCCAAGGATAAGATCAAAGACTAAAACCCTATCCATCGTTTTTGGGGCCAAATCACATTGGTGCATCAAGACACATTGCCCCCGAAAGTAATTGACATACTTTCGGGGACACTTATGTTCAGATTCTGGAACTTCCTGTTTACTGGAAGGCGTTCTCGCTCAGGCCCTTGCCGCCGATAGCGAGATCCTTCATATACTCGGGAACAGGCTTGCCCAGATACTTGTCCACATAGAGCTTGGCAAGGTACTGGCCGAGCATGAAGCCGTGGCCACGCAGACCGGTCAACAGACCCACCTCGGGGTCGATGATGTAACGCGGCTCGATGTAGTAACCTGCCCAAACGGCATGGAAGCCGACGGATGCCAGGTTAGGAATCCACTGGGCAAACATCTCGCTCACAATCTTGAGGAAGGCCTGACTGTTGTACTTCAGGTTCTGGCGTGCCTCATAGGCGTCGCAGTCGGGTGACGCACAACCGATGATTTGTCCCGTGTGCAGGAACTGCTGGCCGTAAACGGCGTTGAAGCCCTTGTAGTGACGACGGTCGATAATCATGTCGAGCGAGTCGCCGTTCACACCCATATTGGGCAGGCGGCGGGTGATGAATGCCTGGTGCTTGACGGGATAGAGCTGGGTGTCGATGCCAAGCATGTCGGCAAATTTCTCAGAGCCCCAACCCATGGCGTTGACAAAGTGGTCGCAGGTGTATTCCACGTAGTGCTTGTCGTGACGGCGCACCAGCACGCGGTACTTGTCACCGACACGCTGAACACTCAGCACCTCGCAGTCCTCGAGCACCTCGCCACCATGCTGCTTGCCCACGTTGCGCACGTAGTCAATCGTGCGGCCCGGGGTGGCCTGCCAGCAGTTCTCGGAAATCAAGGCGTGACTGTAGATATTATCGTTGGGGTTCCAGTACGGCGAAATCACCTTGGTGAAGTCCTTGCGGTCAATCATATAGGCCTCGCTCCAAGCGCGTGAGGCGTCGAGCGAACGGTAGGTAGCATCATCATGCACGAGGTTGACATAGCGGGTCATCTTCAGGTCGATGTTGCAATGGGCCTGGTCGTCGCGGAAGATTTCCAGGTTGTGCATGGCAATGTCGCTGATGTCGGGGTTGGAGAAAGCGGGACGTCCACCGCCGATGCAACGCCACGTTGAACCGCGGTCGTAATTGACCAGGATGGTGCGCTTGCCAGCCTCGGCAAAGTAACGGAATGCCGCGCTACCGGCCATACCACCGCCAGCAACGATGATTTCGGTCTCGGCTTTCTCGATGACCGAGCCATGCTCAAAGACGAAGGTCTCCTGGGATTCACCATTATAGACATCACCCAGGGTGACCTGGTTGGCCAGCGGGGCACGCGGGGTGCTGTCGCCAGTCACTTCGATGCCGTGGGCACGCAGAATCTGCTTGGCTCGAGAAACACAGCGCTTACCGCGGCAGGGACCCATACCCATGCGGGTGGTGTGCTTGAGTTCGTCTACCGAGATGTACTTGCGGTCGCCAACCACAGCCAGCAGGGTCTGCACATCCACATCCTCGCAGTGGCAGACGAAGGACTTGCCTTCCTCGGGGTTGGTGAGGGGTCGCAGGTTCAAGGGCTCGGGATAGCGTTCCTTGATAATGAAACCTTTCACTTGGTTCAAATCATCGACCTGGGTTGCCTGGACGCGGGCAACATTGGTCTTGTTGTCTTTCTTGAGCACCTTCTCGATGAGGCCTTCGCCCACCTTGGCACCATTGTCATCAACCAGGAAGACTTCCTTGCCCTCTTCCACCTCATATTCAACAGGCAGGAAGACCACATTCTTGCGCTTGTCGTAGCCGAAGATGGCCAGACCCGGGCAGTGGTTCACGCACTGCATACAGCCGATGCACTTGTCGTAATCGACCATAGGCACCGACGAGGTGGTGGGCTTGGTGATGGCACCCTGCGGGCAGGCAAAGGTGCAAGGATTGCAAGCAAACCCGTAGAGGCAGTTGATCTGCACATAGGGCTTGAGCGCCATACGCTCCTCGTCGGGAACGCGCGGAGCATCGAGCAGACGCACGGGACGCTGCTGCGAGTCGATATACTGGCGGGAAACCTCGAGATAGTCCTCATAGGGGAAACGGAGACCCATTTCCTGAGCCACCTCATAGGCCACCTGTTTACCACGCAACACGGCGCTGGTGCCCTCGCCGATGCGGACAGCATCGCCGGCACCATAGACGTTGCGGCCAAATACCGAACGACCCTTCACGAGCAACTGATTGTCGGGAATCAGACCCGTGCAGATGTTGATGATATCGATGTCGTCAATCACACGCTCGGTGCCGGGAATGGGTTGGAAATTCTTGCACTCGGCGATGACGGCACCGGTGACGCCGGTGTAGTCCTCGTTGGGGATGGCGCGGATGAGCACGTGTGAAGTCATGATGGGAATGCCCAAGCGGCGCACGCGGTTGGCCTGCACGGGGAAACCACCCTCGTGGTCCATACCCTCGATAATGGCCTTGATGGTTGCGCCGGCCTGCATGGCCTGATAGCTGGTGAGGTAACCGATATTGCCGGCACCCACAGTGAGCACGCGCTTGCCCAGCAGGGTGTGCTCCTGGTTCATCATCTTCTGGAACACCGCAGCGGTGTAAACGCCCGGCACGTCGTCATTCTCAAACACGGGCATGAAGGGAACGGCACCGGTAGCCACAACCAGATGGTCGGCATCGATGTAGCTCACCTCCTGGGTGACGATATTCTTCAAGGCGATGCGGCGACCTTCGAGCAGGTCCCACACGGTATTGTTCAACAGGATGCCGTCGTGGTTGTCGCCGGCAAGGGTTTTGGCAATGTCAAAACCGCGCATGCCACCAAACTTCTGCTCCTTCTCGAAGAAGAAGAACTGGTGGGTCTGCATATTGAACTGACCACCCTCGGTAGCATTGTTATCCACCACAATGTTGGGAATACCCAGTGCGGTGAGCTGCTCACGGCAGGCAAGTCCTGCAGGACCGCCACCGATGATGGCAACAGTGGTCTTGTAAATCTTGGTCTCGCTTGCAGCACGGGGCTTACCCTCGGGCATATATTCCTTGGGAATCTCGCGCACCTCTTTCACACCGTCAACGCTGGTGATGCAGATGCGCCTCACCTGGCCATCGACGAGCATCTCACAGGCGCCGCACTTGCCGATACCGCACTCCAGACTGCGATTGCGACCTGTTATACTGTGACTGTGCACAATTAATCCTGCCTGATGCAGGGCAGCAGCAATGGTTTTGCCTTTCTGGCCGCGAATGGTTCTCCCCTCGAACTGGAATTCCACGAATTCCTCTTTTGGGAGGTCAAGAATAGGATGATTTTCAATTTTATACATGTTGTCCGGTTTATATGGTTATTGTTTCTATATCAACGGTTTAACCTCGACTTGTGCTAGCGGTATGAGGCCATGATGTGCACAAAGATAGTGCAAGCCGAAGACAATGACAAGAAAATAATGAATTTTTTCTTGACATTGTTGAGGCGCAGCCATTTTTTGCGTAAAAGCAGTTTTTTCGTAAATTTGCCGAGAAATAACGTACAACATGAAGATAATAGACGACAACTTATTGAATAATCTGGCCGAGGAGGCCAAGAAGTCACCAAGGCTCAGGATGAACTATAATTTCCATCAAAGCCTTCAGGACAAATGCCATCGTTTTCTCAATGCCCTGGAACCAGGCACCCAGATTCCTGTGCATCACCACCCTACCAAGGACGAAACCTTCGTCATTCTCAAAGGAAGGGTAAGAGTGCTGACCTACAATGACCAGGGCGAAGTCATGGAGTCTTGCGTGCTGAGCCATGAAGACGGCCTCTACGGCGCCGACATACCCAAGAACGTGTGGCACAGTCTTGAATGCCTGGAGCCATGCGTACTGCTGGAATGCAAAGAGGGACCCTTCATCGAACATGACGTGGATGGCATCCTTGAGATTGCCAAATGATTTGGCCAGCAAAGCCCCATAAGATATTGAAACATCACTTATAAACATAAACTGTCATCAAGTATGAATCCTGTAGCCATCAGACTTCTCAACCAGCAGCTCATCTCCCCTCAGTTTGACAGCCCTGCCGAGGTGGTCAGCCACATGGGTGCCATACAGGCCCAGGAATACCGCATGATGCGATGGGCAATAGAGATGCGGACACGCAAACCGTCGGCCACAGCCTTCAAACAGGCTTTTGACAGCGGGCAGATTATCCGTCTGCACTTGATGAGAGGCACCTGGCAACTGGTGTCGTCCGAAGACTACTGGCAGATGATCGCGTTGTGTTCATCCAAAGCCCTCGCCGTTACCACAGGATGGATGAACAGCAATCAGATTACCCTACCCCACGAGGAACTGATGCGCGTCAGGGATATACTTGTCCGAACTGCGGCCGACAAAGGCAGTGTGACCAAGGAAGATTTTGTCCAGGCTTTGGAGGAGAAAGACCTGCGGCTGGATGACCACCCATTGTCCTATCACATCCGCATGGCAGAGATCTCGGGCGTGCTGTGCAGCGGAGATTTGCTGCCCATGAAGGCCACTTATGCCCTCGCTGCCGACAAAGTTGGGCCCTCACCCAGGATTGACCATGACGAAGCCCTGATGCACCTCACTAGAAAATATTTCCAGAGCCGCCAGCCGGCAACATTGGAGGACTTTGTTTGGTGGTCGGGACTCAACGTGGGCGAATGCAGAAAAGGTATTGCACTCCTGGGCAACACCATACATGCCGAGAAGTGGAAAGGCAGGACATTCTACCTGACAAACGAATGCCGAACGAGGGGATTCAGAAAGGGCAAATTCCTCCTGATTCCCCCGTATGACGAATACCTCATCGGCTATAAAAGCCGTGACATTGTGCTTCCTGCAGCGTTCAGGCACCACGCCCACAACAACAGCGGGATTTTCAAACCCATCATTGCCCACGACGGCATCATTTGCGGCAATTGGACACCCTTCAAAAATGACTGCGACGTGATATTTTTCAACGATGAGTTCGACCCTGAAGATGTGAAACGCGCCTGGCAATTGTACCAAAATTACCGATTATCGTGACTAGTCGTCCGCGCACGATTTCAAACAACTTAAATAACAAGGATGACAACTGGAACAACCTTGTTCAACGGAAATTCCCTGCCAATTATAAAAATAAAGCATTCATTTTTTGACCATTAATGTGAATTGAACTATCTTTGCCTTTGGAAACGGTGCAATCCTGTGCCGTATCCAAGACATCGTGGTATATAATTAGCGTTGGCTATTATTCAAACGTTCAGAAACTTGCAGGTGAAAGAACATGTTATCGGAATAATGGTAGCGCTCACCTTGTGTGGGCGTTTTCCTGTTCTGATGACATAGGTTTCCTGCAAGTACCTTGAACGTTGGACGGGGATTCGTCCACCTTCCATATCCCGAGGTGCTTGCAGGAACGCTTTGTTTATTGGCCCAGCGCATTAATAATAACGACAACATTATTAATGCTTTATGGCAAACGAAAGTCTATCTAAGGCTAAGGAGGCCAAGAATGACGAGTTCTACACTCAGTACCAAGATATTGAGAAGGAAATCTCGGCCTATCTTGAGTATAACCCAGACGTGTTCCGTGGCAAGACGGTGCTATTGCCGTGCGATGACCCCGAGTGGAGCAACTTTACCAAATACTTTGCCCAAAATTTTGAGAAATTCGGACTCAAGCGGTTAGTTTCCACCAGCTATGCCCCCGAGAGCAAACGGTACAAATATGGCTATCAGCCCACCCTGTTTGAGACCGAGGCCCCGCATTTTGACGCCGACAAGAGCAAAACCCATGGCAAAATCTTCATCCTTGACCATGACGTGACGGGCGACGGGAAAATCAACGTTGAGGACCTGCAGTGGCAATATCTTGAGGGCGATGGTGACTTCCGCAGCAAGGAAATCTGCAAACTGCGCGATGAGGCTGATTTCATCATCACCAACCCGCCTTTTTCCCTTTTTAGGACATTCTTAATGTGGATTTTAGAAGCAAACAAGCAATTCGTTATCATCGGCAACATGAATGCCGTGACCTACAAAGAAGTTTTCCCGCTGATTAAAGAGAATAGAATTTGGTATGGGTGTTCAATTAGCAGTGGAGATAGAGAATTTGCTGTACCTGATGAATATCCATTGACTGCTGCGGGTTGGAGAATTGATGAACATGGTAAAAAATATATCCGTGTTAAGGGTGTACGTTGGTTTACTAACCTTGACCATGGCCGCAGACACCAGCAATTGGCATTGATGACAATGGCTGATAATTTGAAATTTAGCCGTCATAAAGATATCAGAGGACGTGAGAATTATGAGCATTGTATTAATTATGATGCTATAGAAGTGCCATTCACTGATGCAATTCCAAGTGATTACGAGGGCGCAATGGGGGTGCCTATTTCATTTCTTGATAAATACTGTCCTGAACAGTTCGAAATTTTGGGAATTGGATTAGAATTGGCCAATATGGAAATCATTAAGAAGAAGTTGGGCAAACTTAATGGTGGGCCTCGTTTATATGTTGAAAGAGACGGGGAATTAGTTCGTTTATATGAAAGAATTCTTATCCGCAAAAAGCAATAAGTTGATATGGAAACGATATTAAGAACTGATATAACCGTTCGTGACATCTGCGAGGGCTTTGTCTATAACGAGTTGGAGGGTAAGGGCCTGTTTGGCTTGAATGGCAAGCTGACCATTCAGCCCGAATACCAGCGCAACTACATCTATGCCGACGGCAAGAAAGATGTGGCTGTCATCGACTCGGTGCTGAAGGGCTATCCGTTGGGTATCATCTACTTCATTGAGGTGAATGACCATTACGAGGTGCTGGACGGGCAGCAGCGCATCACGAGCCTGGGGCGTTTTGTGACCCATAAACTCGCCATCAAGGACAAGAACGGAATGATGCAGTATATCGATGGCTTGAACCAGGAGGACCGCGACAGGGTATTGAACACGACCCTGCTCATCTACATCTGCAAGGGCTCCGAGAGCGAAATCAAGGAATGGTTCCAAACCATCAACATTGTGGGCATCGCGTTGAACAATCAGGAGAAGCTGAACTCCATTTATTCGGGACCTTTTGTCACTGAATTGAAGAAAGAATTCAGCAACTCGCAGAACGCCAACATACAGAAGTGGAAATCCTATATCCGTGGCACGGCTAACCGTCAAGACTTCTTGGAGCGAGCCTTGCAGTGGGTAAGCCAAGGCAATGTTGAGGGCTACATGAGCCTTCATCGCCAGGACACCGACATCACCCCCGTCAAGACCTACTTCAACGCTGTCATCGACTGGGTGTCGGGAGTGTTCAAGGACGTGCTGCCCGAGATGCGCGGCCTGGAGTGGGCACGGCTCTACGAGGAGCACCACCACAAGCCCTACAACGTGACGGCAGTGTCAAAGCGGGTGCATGAACTCTATGCCGACCCGTTTGTCACCAACCACAAGGGCGTGTTTGAATACATCTTGGGCGGCGAGAAAGACAAGAGCCTGCTGAACATCCGCATCTTTGACAAGGCGACCATTAACCGCGTCTATGCCCAGCAGACCGAGGCGGCCAAGAAGAGTGGTGTGAGCAACTGTCCCGACTGCGCCTTGCAAGAGGGCAGCAACAGCACTCGCATCTGGAAACTCAGCGAGATGGACGCCGATCACGTCACAGCTTGGAGCAAGGGCGGTGCGACCGACGAGAGCAACTGCCGCATGCTGTGCCGCCACCACAACCGCTCCAAGGGCAACAAGTAAACTGGCACATCATCTCGTGTACATTGTGTAGCATCAACGCCCCGCCCTATTGGGCACCCCCTCTAAGCTTAGAGAGGGAATTTAGGTGATATCGGTTTCCCGTGAGGGACAAGAAAAAAGCCGCCAGGCTGTTAAGGTCAATCTTAGCGGCTTGGCGGCTTAGCGTGGCTGTCGCCCCGATGGGGCTATTGCGGATGTGTTGCACGTTGCAGGGGTTTCACTCGGCTTCGCCTGGTTCCACCCCTGCCTATGCTCTAGCCGCTCCTAACGGAGCTTAGAGTGCCTTGCTTATGTTCTGGCCGATCCTGGCGGAGCTTTGTTGACACTAATAATTCTAACGTGACTGTTACGGCAGCTTGTTGTAGATGTCATCGTTGACAGGCTCCAGCCACTCGTTGGAGGCGCCTTCCTGCACGTCCTTGTGATAGGTGAGGTGCTGGAACCAGCTGTCCTTGGCTGCTCCATGCCAATGCTTCACCTCGGCGGGGATGGCAATAATGGTGCCGGGGGTCATCGCCACGGGCTCCTTGCCCCACTCTTGATACCAGCCGCGACCAGCGACGCAGACCAGCACTTGCACCTGCTTGTGGTGGATGTGCCAGTTGTTGCGGCAGCGGGGTTCGAAGGTGACGTTAGCGATACCGCCCTCCATAGGAGCCAGGTAGCTGTTGCCGATGAAATACTGGGCATAGGCCGTATTGGGTTCACCCTTGGGCCAATTGCTACGCAGGGTATAACCCTCCTTGTCGAGCCATGCGCACAGCTCGTCAACCAGCTGCTGGCTGTTGCCCATGTTCACCGCGCCCTGCTTGTGTGCGGCGAGTTGCGGTGCCACACCCACGAGACCGCTAAGGGCAGCCACAGTCACTATCTCGCGATCGGCGGCAGTGAGCTGGTCACCAGCGAAGATGTCACCAAAGAGGTGGGCCTTCAGGTAGTAGTCGTCCTGCGGGCAGAAGGTGTAGTCAAAGGGGCGGCCTGAGAGTTGCTTCTGGTTCTTTGTGCCCAGTTCATAAGCCTTGCGGGCGTCGTCCCACTCGACAGGGCGCTTCCAGGGCTTGCCCTCCTGCCACTCGGGTTTCCTGTTTTCCAGCACCTTGCTCAACACGCCCAGGGCATTCAGCGAGCGTGGAAATCCCGTGTAAGCATATAGTTGTGAGAAAGCCTCTTTCAGCTCGTTGACGGTCACGCCGTTGTCGAGTGCCTGTCGCACTGCCGGTTCCAACCGTTCCAAATCACCTTGTGCCATCAGGCAGGCACTTGCCGCCAATCCTTTCTGACGCTCGGTCAGCGTCTGTGCGTTTACTGTTGCCATTGTCAATAATGCTAATATTAAAGCTACGATTCGCATAATCCTATATCAATTATCAGTTATCAAGATTTACCAGAGTATAGGCCTTAGAACCGAGGCCAATCTGCTCCGCATAATCGGTGATGTAGGTGCCATGCTGGCGGTTGATGCGCTCGATGAGGGGCTTGTTGTCGTCACCGGGCTTGCCCTTGTAGTTGAACACCATGTCAAGGCATGCCTGGTCAACAGCCACGGGGTCGAGCGACGCCATGATTCCCATGTCCTGGAGTTCCGGCTTGGCGGGATGTCCGTCGCAGTCGCAATCGACCGACATGTTGTTCATCACGTTGATGTAGATGACATGGCCATTGAAATAGTTGTGCACCGCTTGGGCAGCGGCTGCCATCGACTCGAGGAAGCCGTCCTGGTCGTCGATGTGGCTCCACATCTCGGCTGCGTCTTCGGTGATGCCTGCCGAATGGATGTTGGCCTTTCCCGCTGTTGAAGCGACACCGATGCTGGCGTTCTTGAGCACACCGCCAAAGCCGCCCATGGCATGTCCCTTGAAGTGGGCGAGGTTAATCATGAAGTCATAGTTGGGCAGATGGTTGCCAACGATGTTATAACGCAGGTGCTTGTGGTCCTGCACTGGGATGCGAATCTGTCCATACTCGTCCATCAAGTCAACGGCAAAGATGCTGTCAAAGCCATGTTCGTGGATGGTTTCCCAATGCTTCTTGGGATCCATGCGTGACCCGGGATAGGCCGTGCAGCACTCCACAATAGTACCGTTCACCTCTTCCACAAGGTTGCGTATCAAGGTCGGTTTCAAGTAGTGTGTGTTGCCACTTTCTCCCGTTGAGATTTTCACCGCTACCCTGCCTGTCGCTTCCACACCCAGGGCCTTGTAGATCTTGACCAATGACTCGGGCGTTATATCCCTGGTGAAATACACCGTGGGCTGTGCCAGCAGTGCTGCCGAAGTCAGCACGAGCACTGCCGATAAAAATAACCTCAAAGATTTCATCATGTTGATAGTTTTAATTGTTGTCTTATCCGTAATTCTCAATCAGATATTTCACGAACTGCGGGTCGCCAAAGGTGACGGTGCCCGTGTCGTGCTGGTTCATCTGGGCAATCTGCGCCATTTCCCCGTCGGTAAGCGAGAAGTCAAAGATGGCGAGATTCTGTGCCATGCGCTCCTTGTGACTCGACTTGGGGATGGCGACGATGCCACGCTGCGTGAGCCAGCGCAGGGCAACCTGGGCAGCGCTCTTACCGTACTTGGCACCGATGGCAGCCAATTCATCGCTCTTCACAATGCCGTCAACGCCTTGTCCGCCCAGCGGGCCCCAGGCCATCATGCGTGTGCCGAACTCGGCAAGTAACGGCTCGATGCCCTGCTGCTGAATGAGCGTGTTGCACTGGAGCTGGTTTACCATGGGCTTCACGTCAACATAGTGGGCGAAGTCGAAGAAACGGCCTGCCTGGAAGTTGCTCACGCCGATGGCGCGCACCTTGCCGTCGCGATAGGCCTGTTCCATGGCCCTCCACGAGCCGAACACGTCGCCGTAGGCCTGATGGATGAGCAGCAGGTCGATGTACTCGGTCTGCAACTTGCGCAGGCTCTCGTCGATGCTCCTGGCCGCCTTTTCCTCGCCGGCGTTGCTTATCCACACCTTAGTCACGAGGAACAGATCCTCGCGCTTGATACCGCTCTTGCGCCAGGCGTTGCCCACGCCTTCCTCGTTGGCATAGGCCTGTGCCGTGTCTATCATGCGATAGCCAACACTCAAGGCGTCGGTCACGCAGCGTTCACACTCGTCGGGGCTTACCAGAAACACGCCGTAGCCCATGGTGGGCATTTCCACACCGTTGGATAACCTGATGTATTCCATTGTTCTGTGTTATATGTGTTATAATGATGCGACAAGAATTTCCTTGATGTCCTGCTCGGTCAAGGGGGCGTAGGCATGCTCGAGTCCCTCATTCACGGCAATGTGGTGTGCCATCTCGTCGATGCGGCTGTCGTCAATGCCCACCTCGCGCAGGTGCATGGGAATGTTGATGCTCTCAAAGAAAGCATAGGTGGCGTCAATGGCCTTCTCAGCGATTTCCTGTTTGGGCAGCGAGGCATCGATGCCGAACACGTTAATACCGTATTTCACAAAGCGGTCGATGGTGCGGTCGTTGAGGATGTGGCGCATCCAACGCGGAGTGATGATAGCCAGGCCCTCGCCGTGGGTGATGTCGTAATAGGCGCTCAGGGCATGCTCGATGCCGTGGCAGGGCCAGCCGCTGCGACTGTTGCCCAGAGAGTAGATGCCGTTGCAACCCAGGGTGCAGGCAAACATCATCTCGGCGCGCGCACGATAGTCCTCGGGATTCTCCAAGCAGGCCTTGGCGTTCACCATCAGGCTCTTCAATCCAGCCTCGCAGAAACCGTCGTTCAGCAGGGTGTGGTCCTCACAGAAGTATTGCTCCATGATGTGGTTCATGGCATCGGCACAGCCAGCTGCAGTCTGTTTCTTGGACACGGTGAACGTGTAACGGGGGTCGAGGAATGAGCACACGGGGAACAGCAGCGGATCCATATAACCGATCTTGTCGTTGGTCTCGGTGCGTGAAATCACACCACCGCAATCATATTCACTGCCTGTGGCGGCCAGTGTCAGGATGTCCACGATGGGCAATGCGGCCTGAGCCTTCACTTTATAGGAAATCAGATCCCAGGGGTCGCCGTCGTACTTGGCACCGGCAGCAATGGCCTTGGAGCAGTCGAGCACGCTGCCGCCGCCCACAGCCAGGATTATCTCGATGTCGTTCTCCTTGCACAGGCGCACGCCGTCGAGCACGCTGGGGTTATACTTCGGGTTGGGCTGGATGCCTGAGAGCTCCACAATTTCGAAGTCCTTCAACAGTTCCTTCACGCGGTCATAGAGACCGATTTTCTTGATGCTGCCGCCACCATAAGTCATTAACACGCGCTTGCCGATTGCAGCCATCACTGCGGGCAACTTCTCAATAACGTTCTCGCCAAACACCAGACGAGTCGGGGTCATATAATCAAAATTCTGCATAACTTCTATTGTTTATTTATTGATTAATATCCTAAGCCTTTAAGCCACTTTTCCACCTTAGCCTTGCCGGTGCGCACCTCGTGGCCGTAGATGCTATAGCCCTTGGTCACGTTGGCACCAGGGAAGGCGGCCTTCACGTCCTCGACGCAGTTGGCCAGGCCGCTGCCCTCGTGGGTGGTGAAGGGGATGACGGTCTTGCCCTGCAGGTCGTCGCCATGCTTCTTGAAGAATGTGAACATCACCTGGGGATAGGTGCCCCACCACACGGGACCACCGATGAACACGGTGTCGTATCCGCTCATGTCCACGTCGCCCTCATACTCGGGCAGCTCGCCGTTGTTGGCCTCTTCCTGAGCCAGCTTGATGAGCGGGTTGTAGGTCATGCCGTCATACTTGTGGGTCACGATCTCAAACTGGTCGGCACCCGCCAACTCGCTGATGTAGTCGGCCACAATCTTGGTGTTGCCTACTTCAATGTTTCCTACCCCGTAGTTGTCTCCCGCATGCGAGAAGAACACTACCAATGCTTTGCCTTTAGTTTCCATAACTTTCTCTTGTTTTGTCTGGCCGCTGCATGCCGTCGAGACGAGCAATGCCAGCGCGACCATAATGATGTTCTTGATATTCATAATTGCTTTATTGTTGTTTTTATCCTAATTGATACTCCCCGGTGCGGATTGCGGCGATGACGCCGCCGTCGATAAGCAAGTCGGTGCCGGTGATGAACTTGGCATGCTCGCCAAGCAGGAACGCAGCGACCTCGGCAATCTCGTCGCTGGTGCCTGTGCGCTGGGCTGCCGAAGCATCAATCATGCGCTGGTAGCCGTCACCGTTGGCGTTGAACTCGTCATAGGCCAGCGGAGTGACGACGACACCCGGCGAGATGGTGTTGATGCGGGCGCGGCGCTTGCGCCAGCTGGTGGCAGCAGCACGCTGGGCCTGCAGGTGGTTCATGCGCTTGGCAATCATGTAGGCAAGGCCAGAATTCTGCATGGCCACCTCCTTGATGAAGGGCACATCCTTGAGCCCCTGGGTCGGCGTGTTGACGAGTTGTAGCTCGATGTCGTTGGGAATGGGATACATGTATGCGGCCTGGCTCGAGATGATGAGTCCCGCGCCACCCTGGGCCATCACCTGCCCGAAAGCATCCACGGCATAGCCCGTGCCCACCATGTCGAGATCGACGATGTGCTCTGGGTTGGCCTGATTGGGGGATGCTCCCGCCGTGTCGATGAAGTACATCACGGGTCCCAGCTCGGCGGCTTTGCGTGCGAATGCCTCCACGCTGTCCTTCAGCAAGGCATTCACCACCATCGTTTCCACGTCATAACCACTGTGCCTGAAGTCCTCACCGACGCGCTCCAGGGCTTTCTCGCTGATGTCACCCAGCAGAATCTTCTTGCCCGCACCAATGCGGCGCACGATAGCGGTACCCATACTGCCGGCACCCAAGAGTGCCACCACAGCCTTCTGTTCGTTTCTGTCAAAAATCATAGTCTGTCCTCCTATTTTTATTGCTCTATATTCTTGATAAACTTTGCCGGATTACCGCCCACGATGGTATTTGGCGCTACATCCTTGGTCACCACGGCACCTGCTGCGACGACGGCATTCTCGCCCACGGTCACGCCGGGCAGGATGGTGGCGCCCGCACCAATCCAAGCGTTCTTGCCGATGTGGACGGGCTTGCAGATAAGCAACTGGCGGTCGTGCAAGTCATGATTGTTGCTGATGAGCTGCACATTGGCGGCTATCATGGCATGATCGTCAATGGTGATACCCCCTCGTGACATCATCAAGCAGTCGGGCATAATCATCACATTCTTGCCAATTTTCACCCTGTCGAAGCACACGCCCTTGAGCGGTGGCATCACCATGGATCCGTCACCCAGGTTATCGCCAAATAGTTCCTTTACCAGATTGTTATATTCCTCGGTATAGGGCATAGTTTGGTTGATGGTGAAAATGAGTTTCACATCTCGCATGCCGCGCTCCATTTCCTCAGGAGTTGTTTTGCGGGGGTCAACAATGATTGCGTCCATTTTTTCTTTATTTTCTTGATGTTGTTAATTACACCGCAAAATTACATCGGTTTTTCATGGCAGCACTTTCATAAAAAGCGCTACAATTTTCACTTTTTGCACAATTCGTTTGCTTTACTGTTATTTTGGACATAACTTTGCGGTCATGAAGATAGATTTTCTTTTTTCCACCGACTTCTACGGGATGAATGCCAGTGAGTTGAGCCACACCTGCATGCACCTGCTGTGCACGGCTGGCGAGGGCAGCTTTGTGTTCAACGAGCACTGCTACCACATCATGAAGAACGACCTGGTGGTGATTTCCATGCCCGACCGCGTCAGCAATCTTGCGGCCCATGCCGACATGCAAGTAGAGTGGTTTGCCGCCGACTACAGGTTCCTGCAGAACCAGTTGCCGTCCAACAACTACAGCATCGGCGGTAGCATTTCGCTCAATCAGGACCCCGTCATCAAGCTCACCGACGAACAGGCCCGGCATCTGCTGGAAGATTTTCACCGCCTGAGAGATCGCCTGGGCGAGCGACACCTGTCGTTCTACCAGGAACTCATGGGCAGCCTGTGCCAGACCATGATGTACGACATCTTTGAGGCTCATGCCCAGCGTGATGCCACCGACGCGCACACCGACCGCACGGCCTATATCGTCAAGCAGCTCATGGAGTTGCTTTCCACCGGCATCAGCCGCACCGAACGCGAGGTCGGTTATTATGCCGAGCGCCTCAACGTATCGCCCAAATACCTCTCGGCCACCATCAAGCGCGTGACAGGCCTCAGCGTCACCTCCTACATCGACCGCCACACCGTGCCCATCCTCAAGGAACTGCTCAACGACGAGCGCCTGTCGCTCACCCAGATTGCCGAGCGCATGAACTTCACCTCACTCTCCTACTTCAGCCGCTACTGCACCAAGCACCTGGGCCAGTCGCCCAGCGCCTACCGCCAGAGCCTCCAGCCCAAAAAGCGCTAACCATCGGCCATCACATCGACATCTCACACTAAAACGCTAAGATTTTAGTTTCTAGTTGGCATCCCTAATGCCTAAAACCTAATGCCTAAAACCTAAAACCTAATGCCTAAAACCTAATGCCTAATTCTTTCGTCCGCGCGTGCATGGGTGTAAAGCAACGGAAACTGCACTTTTGAGGGTGGCGGATGGGAGATTTGTTGAATAAATGTTGCTCATGTCGAGTATTATTACGATATTTGCGTGTTAAATATTCACCCACCCTACGGCTAACTCGTAGTAAGCAAATACTTGTCTATCATGAACGAGCATCAACTGCAACAATTGGAAAGGACTCGTGAGTATGTGGAGCAACTCAAGCGGGAACACCCGTTGCGCGACCTGTTTTGGGAGTGCACGCTGCGCTGCAACATGGCGTGCCGACATTGTGGCAGTGACTGCCTGAAGGAATCGATGGTGCCCGACATGCCCCTGGCCGACTTCCTGCCAGTGCTCGACGAGGTGGCGGCGCACTGCGACCCCAGGGAAGTGATGGTGCAGACGGTGGGCGGTGAGCCGCTGGTGAGGCCCGACCTGATGGACTGCGGGCGTGCCATACGCGAGCGGGGCTTCATGTGGGGACTGGTCACCAATGGCCTCATCCTGGACCGCTCCCTTGCCCGCGAGATGGCCCAGGCGGGTATCACCTCGCTGTCCATCGACGTGGACGGCATGCGCGAGGAGCACAACTGGCTCCGCAATTCCAAGGTAAGCTTTGACGCCGCCATGCGGGCGATAGAAGCGGTACAAACCATCCCCGACCTCACCTGGGACGTCATTACCTGTGTGAACGGCCGCAATCTGCCCCAACTGAATGAGATCAAAAAGTTGCTCATCGAGGCTGGCGTGACCCACTGGCGCTGCTTCACCATCGACCCGATGGGACGTGCCGCCCAGGACCCGAGCCTGCTGATTACCGATGAACAGTTCCGCGAGCTGCTCAACTTCATCGTCGCCACCCGTTGCGAGGGGGAAATCGACCTGAGTTACGCCTGTGACGGATTCCTGGGCGCCTACGAGGGGCTTGTCCGCGACTATTTCTTCTATTGCCAAGCAGGGCTCTCGGTGGCCAGTGTGCGTGCCGACGGCGCCATCTCGGGCTGCCTGAGCATCCGCAGCGATTACAGCCAGGGCAACATCTACCGCGACAGCTTCTGGGATGTGTGGGAAAACCGTTTTGAGCAGTACCGCGACCGTGAGTGGATGAGGCGTGGCGCGTGCAAGGATTGTGAGGCATTCCGCTACTGTCAAGGCGACGGTTTCCACCTGCGCGACGGCAATGGCGACCTGATGATGACCTGCCACTACAGGCAGCTAAAAAATATTAAGGTTAATGGTTAATGGTTAGAGGTTAGGGTTTAGAGGCTAAGGGTTAATGTGATGAAAGATAAGAGAAATAAAGGGAAAAAGACGCTCGCTGCGGTAGTTGCCGCGGGGCTCACGCCGGGTTTCGTTGCTGCCAGCACCGCAGGTCTGTCCAATCAGGGCTCCAATGCTGGAATCACCGCTGCCGATATGGTCGCCATTGACGGCACAACTTACAGTTTTGACGAGCTATATGCCATGCAACGTGGAGACACTGTGGAGACACAAATAGAGCTCCCCGAAGTCATAGTCAAATCATTGCCTCGAGCCACAAAGTATGGTGCCATAATGCCTAAACCGGTCAATGAAACTATCTATCGTGCCGTTGTGCAGATGCCACAGTTCCCGCTTGGCGAGGCTGCACTGATAAAGTACATTGAATCACATATCATTTATCCTCCCATGGCTGCCGAAAACAATGTTCAGGGTAGAGTCGTTGTGCAGTTTGTTGTGAATAAAGACGGTAGCATAGGCGAAGTGAAGGTTGTGCGCTCGGTGGATAAGGACCTTGATGCCGAGGCCGTCCGTGTTATCAAGTCGATGCCCAAGTTTATTCCCGGCCGCCAAAATGGACAAGCTGTGAGCGTATGGTACACGCTGCCTGTACCATTCAAACTGCCAGTAAAAAACAATCACTAAAAACATTTGGAATGATGAAAGAGAAAAATAGAGGGAAAAAGACGCTCGCTGCGGTGGGTGCTGTGGTTGCTGCAGGGCTCACGCCGGGATTCGTTGCTGCCAGCGCCGCAGGTGCGGCTCTTCAGGCCCCCAATGCTCCATTCACCGCTGCCGACGTGGTCGCCATCGACGGCACAACTTACAGTTTTGACGAATTATATGCCATGCAACGTGGAGAATCTGTGGACACAATAGAGATGCATATCGTACTTGAAGAATCAAATGCCACTTTGTATGGAGTAATAATTCCTATACCCAATAATTCCCATAAAGTTCAGAGGGATAAAGCTAAGAAGGATAACGTTAAGAAGGATAACGTTAAGAAGAATGACGACACTGTCTATCGTAGCGTTGAGCAGATGCCCCGATTCCCGGGTGGCGAGGCTGCGTTGATGAAGTACATCAACTCCCATATCAATTATCCTACCGCGGCTGCCATGAATAAAATAGAAGGCAATGTCGTTGTGCAGTTTGTTGTGAAAAAAGACGGAAGTATCGGTGAAGTGAAGGTTGTCCGCTCAGTGGAGAAGAACCTTGACAGGGAAGCCGTCCGCGTTATCAAGTCGTTGCCCAAGTTCACTCCCGGCCGCCAAAATGGTGAAGCAGTGAACGTATGGTACACGTTGCCTGTTCCATTCAAGCTGAAATAGAGAAATCAGCACAGCAAAAGAGTATTAAACCATAAATATCCTCCCTGAAAAGCCCGTGAGGACTGGCCAGATGATAGGCAGAAGTGAAGCGAAGCGGAACTCCTGTTAACGACACATGCCACAAACTAGCCCCGCTAGGGGCGATACTTTCTCTGCCGCCCCGATGGGGCTTGGATGATTGCCCCACTATTGCAGGGGTTTCACTCGGCTTCGCCTCGTTGCACCCCTGCCTATACTCTAAACGCTCCTAACGGAGCTTTTATCAAGCATCACTGCCGAGAACTCCTGACTTGCTCTAAACGCTCCTAACGGAGCTTTTTGCGACCCACTCCAAACGTCCCTGCCTGTGGTCTCGCGGGTCTTACGGAGCATTTAACGGAGCCAAGGGGCATTAAACTCTAAGGGCGTATTTTAGTCTAAAGAATATAATACTCTAACGCCATAACATGAAGAAAGACAAAAATAAAGGGAAAAAGACGCTCGCTGCGGTGGGTGCCGTGGTTGCCGCAGGGCTAACACCAGGTGCCATTGTTGCCAGCGCCGCAGGAATGCCCCCTCAAAGCCCCAATGTTGAAATCACTGCTGCCCAGGTGGTCTCTATCGCCGGCAGCACCTATAGTTTTGATGAATTGTTCGCCATGCAAGAACGTGTCAACGGTCCACGCCAAGAACAACCGCAACACGCATCAAGGTATGGCATACCACGCCCTCAAACTCAACACCAAACAATGTATGGTGCGATGCGCCCCATACACCCCCCACATCCAAAACCGCCTATTGAAATTCATGTGTCGGCGAGACTGGACACGATTCAAAAGGGCCTCATTGAGTATTGCATCCAGTTGCTTGATGCTGATTCCTATACCCGAGGTGTCGATTTTGACCTTGACAGCGACTTGACCCGTGAAATAGAAATGAGTGAAGAGCAGCTGAAGGAACTCAAGGCATTCATCGAGGAATACTACGGCGTGGAAGTGTCTCACCACCGTTTCCGTCTCCAAGGTCAGCTCAACACGTTGCGCCTCATCTCGGAATACATCTTCAAGCTAAAAACCGTTTGGGACTAAAGGAGTTAGAAGTTAGGAGTTAGGAGTTAGAAGTTAACTTTTCACTGTTAACTAATGCCTAAGGGATGCGGACGGGGCGGACAGAATTGCCGAAGGATCGGGTGCCAGTGGACGGAGCACGCCAACCCTCATAATGGAACATCAAGCGGTAGGCAAAGTCGCAGATATTAGTGTAGAGTTCGCGAGACCAGATGTCGCCACTTGTGCCTTCACCAGTGTTGTTGTCTCCCCAGTTGAAGCCCGCAGCGGGCAAGAACATGGTATTCCCGTTGGGACCTGTCACCAATATGCCCTTCACACCATTCAATTCTGTCCATTGCTGGGTGCAGTTACTGTATAATTCTACGAGCTGCTCAACGGTGGGCATGCGCCACGATGGTCCCCAGTTCACATAGGCAGCATCATCTTCAGGATCCAGTTCAATCTTGTTGTCAACCGTTCCATCACTGCTATTGTTACAATATTTCGTCAGAAGACCGTCTTCGCACCACTTGTAGGTATACCAATTGTAGGTTTCCTTGGGTGCGGTCTCGCCCCAAGCGAACTGATGGCCGAACTCCTCGGGAGCATTGGCACCCACGTTGCACGTTGCCCACAGCGTGCCACTGGGCAAGCCCAAGTCCACCCACTCGTGCTCTGGTTCCTCATGAGCGCTCACGATGATGTCGATAATAACATTGATGTCGGCAATGGTAATCTCACCATCACTGTTCACGTCGGCACGAGCGGCATAAATATCTCTTCCCAGGATAATGTCAACAACGGCATTGATATCACTAAGATCGATCTCGCCGTCAAGGTTCACATCACCTCGCAGGTACTCCTCCGGCATCACATCGTCCACAATCTGCTCGAAGTAGGGATACCAATGCTCATCGGCTTGATAGGCATCGGCTGCGCCCTGCGGCACATGCAGAGTGCGCCCTGAATAGTTTTTATCAGACAAATAAAAAGTAGCGCTGCCACAGGTCACACTCGAGAGGTCGGCGATATGGCTATACACATCTGTCAACCCAGTGCATTTCCAAAATGCCCTCGTGCCAATGGCGGAAACCGAGCCGGGGATGGTCAAGCACGTCAACCCGCTGCATTCAACGAACGCATAATTGCCAATTGAGGTAACCGAGCAAGGAATCGTCACGCTCGTCAGCCCACTGCACATCAAGAACATACCCTCCATGATGCTGGTGACCGAAGAGGGAATAGTCACACTCGTCAGCCCACTGCAGCGCATGAATGCATATTTGCCGATGCTGGTGACCGAAGAGGGAATAGCGACACTTGTCAAGCCGCTGCAGTCCTGGAAAGCATTCTCGCCGATGGCAGTGACCGACTCAGGGATGGCGATGCTGGTCAACCCGCTCATGCCCGCGAACGCATAATCACCTATACTTGTAACGGTGCTGGGAATGAGCGTATTCTGACAACCCGCAAACAATCTATTGCTTGCCGTCTCAATGATAGCATTACAATTATCACGGGAATCGTATGCTGCGTTGCCGTTATCCACAATGATACTCTCCAAGTTGGCACAACCACTGAAGGCTCCCGTGCCAATGCCCGTGACAGAGCCAGGGATGACTACACTCGTCAAGCCGACACAGCCAGCAAAAGCACCCATGCGGATACCAGCGACAGAGTTTGGGATGACCGTGCTTTGACAGCCTGCCCACAAAATATTGTTTGCTGTCAGAATGACTGCATTACAGTCATCACGGGAATCATACCTCGGATTATCACTTGCCACGACAAGACGCGACAGATTTCTATTGTAAGAAAACACATTGTCGCCAATGTATGTGACAGCGCTGCCGATGTTCACACTCGTCAGATTGTCACAATGAGCGAACGCCTGGATGCCGATTATACTAACTGAGTTACCAATGGTCACACTCGTCAGCCCATTGCAGCCACTGAAAGCCTGGTCGTCGATGACTTTGACAGTGTAGGTAGAGCCGTTGTAAGTCACGGTTTCGGGGATGGTCACGTCACCCGAATATTTGTTTGTACTAGGGGATTCGGTCACTTCGACAATGCCTGCGTTGCTGCGAAAGTTATAGTAAATGCCGTCCACCTCGAAATCGTAGGCATAGGCAGCAGTGGCTGGCAACAACAGGGCCAGCAGCAGGAGTGTGGATGTAATCAGACTTCTCATTTTCATTTCAGGTGTTGAATGTTAATTGCTGTCGCAAAAGTAACTAAAAAAAATCGTGCTAACAAGTTTTCAACGACCAATCAGAACGAAGGGAGTTAGGAGTTAGGAGTTAGGAGTTAGAAGTTAGAAGTTAGAAGTTAGAAGTTAGGAGTTAACTGTTCACTGTTAACTGTTAACTAACGCTTTGTCGCGGCTGTCACCCACACAGGGTCGGTGTCCATGACAGGTTTGTTGACGGCCATCACGCCCGAGAGGTTGTGCGGCACGTAGGGTTCTTCCAGATAGCGGATGTCGTCGGCTGTCAACTTAATGTCGAGCGAGCGCACGGCGCCCTCGATGTGGTGGAGTTTGGTGGCTCCCACGATGGGTGATTCCACCTTGGTCAGCAACCAGGCCAGTGAAATCTGCGTCATCTCCACGCCGTAGCGGTCGGCCAGTTCCACGACGCGCTCCACGATACGGTTGTCTTGCTCGGCCGTCGCGTCATACTTGAAATGCATGAAGGAGTCCTTCTCCTGGCGCAGCGAGGTTTCACCTGGGCGCTTTGCCAGCTTGCCTGAGGCCAGTGCGCTGTAGGGCGTCTGTGCGATGTTATCCTCGCGGCACAGCGGCTGCATCTCGCGTTCCTCCTCACGCATAATCAGATTGTAATGGTTCTGCACACTGATGAACTTCGCCCAACCGTTCTTCTCGGCCAGGGCGTTCATCTTGGCCAACTGATAGGCATAGGCGTTGGCAATGCCGATGTAGCGGGCCTTGCCCGAACGGACGGCCTCGTTCATGCCTTCCAGAATTTCCTCGGCGGGCGTCTTGTAGTCCCAGATGTGGTAGATGTACAGGTCCACATAGTCCATGCCCAGGTGCTGCAGGCTGCTGTCGATGTTGTTCAGCACATGCTGGCGGCCATTGATGCCATTGGCAATCTCCTCGTCGGTGCGCGGCAGGAATTTGGTGGCCACGACCACGTCCTCGCGCCGTGCCATGTTGCGCAAGGCCCGCCCCACATACTGCTCAGAGGTACCCAATTGGTAAGCGATGGCCGTGTCAAAGAAGTTCACGCCCAAGTCAAGCGAGCGGCGGATGATTTCCCGTGTCGGCTCCTCGCCGATGGTCCATGAATGCTGGCCGATGGTCGGGTCGCCGAAGCCCATACAACCCAAACAGATGCGTGACACGCGCAAGTCAGAATTCCCCAGTTTTACGTATTCCATAACCCAAATTATTTATTATTTCCAAGACACAAAGATACAAAAACTTATTGTTGTTAGTATAGAAGAAAATGAAAAAAGTGAGGGTTTAGTGAACCGCCTATGTCGGATTTTTGTTTACTTTTGGAGCAAGTAATCAATTTAATAATCACATGAAGAGGATATTGACATGGATGCTGGCGCTTGCCGTGGTGGCTGGCGCGGGCGCTAAGACCAAGGCGGTGAAAACGCAGCCGCAACTGAAGTTTGACCCGTCAATCGGCGAAACGAGGACCTTGACGATGCCCGATGTGCAGGCGGCTATCAGTGAGGCCATTTATGCGCTCGACACATTGGGAGCCGACGGCATCAAGCTGGCGACTAACGTTCAGGGACAATACCTGGGTTCGCCCGAGCTGGACACCCTCTTTGCCGTGCTCAACCAGCGGCAAGCGGTCATCATCCTGCATCCGCATTGCCCTGACCCCGTCAACCACGAGGTGATGGCACAGACGCCGCTCGCCATGCAGGAATACCTGTCTGAAACCACCCGCGCCGTGACCAACATGATCAGCCGCAATGTGCTGGCACGCTATCTTAGTGTGAAGGTCGTTGTACCCCATTGCGGGGCCTATCTGCCGCTGGCCGTGCCGCGCATGAAGTCGCTCACGCCCGTCATGCAGGCCAACAAGATGGTGGGCGACATCGATTGGGAAGCCAACCTCGCCGCGCTCTACTATGACCTGGCGGGAGCCCATTCGCCCGAAACCATCCGCATGATGCTGACAATCACCACTCCCGACCATCTGCTGTATGGCTCGGACTATCCCTATGTAGCCCCGCAGGTGCTCACACAGGGCCTCGCGAGGATGAGACAGTACCTCACCGACGAGCCCGACCTGGCAACGTTCAAGGAGATGTTCCTGTGGAAGAATGCTCATCAATTATTCAAATGACCATACACTGATGAAGAAGATATCATTCCTGTTACTGACTGCCCTGCTGAGCCTGACTGCCGCAGTTCAGGCACAGACCATTTTTCCAGCCGAGTTCACTGCTCCTGCCGAGTTTAACACGGGCACTGTCCACATCTCGGTACTCAGCCGCAGCGATCGACAGATGACCACCAATTTCCTCTTTGAGCAGGGTAGCCGCAACTCGTGGCACTACCATCCTAATGCCACTCAAGTGCTGATGGTGCTCAGCGGCGAGGCCTATTATCAGGAGGAAGGCAAGCCCAAGCAACTGCTGCGCAAAGGCGACGTGGTGACCACTGCCCCCAATGTGCGGCACTGGAATGGAGCCACCCCCTGGAGCGCAGCCGAGTGCATGACCGTTACCGAGATAGTCGAGGGTGAAGAACATGCCGTGCAGTTGCGCAAGGTGACCGACGACGAGTTTTCAAGTCCCGTCACAAGCGAGACGATGATTGTCCGCATCGCCGAAATCGAGGTGCATCCGCAGTACCTGGAAGAGTATCTGGCGTTTGCCAACGAGGTGGACCGCCTGAGTGTGGAGCGTGAGCCTGGCGTCATCTGCCTGTTCCCGATGCAGAACGCCGAGGATTCCACACAGATACGCATCTTGGAAATCTACGCCTCGGATGCAGCCTACCAGGCGCACCTGAAGACCGAGCATTTCCAGAAGTACAAGCAGGGCACATTGCACATGGTGAAAAGCCTGAAGCTGCCCACCATGCAGCCCCTTGACCCCGAAACGATGCAGCTGATTTTCAAGAAGAAATAAAGGATCTGCCGGTTTTCGGGAATAATACACTATAATAAACTCCACTTCAGTGAAGTAGATACAACAATCCGTAAAATGGTCACACACCCTTTTGCGGATTGCCACTAATTTTGCATTCGATAAAATCTCTATTGACAATGAGAAAGATTCAAACCATCATTTTACTGTTGCTTGCTATGGCGAGTGTTGAAATGAGCGCCAAGACACTTGTCGTGTATTACAGCTATACAGGCAATTGTCAAGAAATCGTACAGACCTTGACTTCGCAGATTGAAGCTGACACGTTGCGCATCTACCCCGCTGACAAAACCCAGCAATATGAGGCCAACAATTATGCCATCGGGACGCAGCTGCTCAATGCCATCTATGCCAATCCCGACAACCCCGACAGCTATCCTGCTATCGACCCCGTCACAATTTCGCTAGCAGGCTATAGCACTTACATCATCGTCACACCGCTATGGTGGAGCCACATGGCCGCCATCTTACAGACCTACCTGTTCCACCATGGAAGCGAGATGGCTGGCAAGAACGTGGGACTGATTGTATCAAGCTATAGCAGCGGCATCAGCGGTGTCGTGGCTGATGCCCAACGTCTCATTCCCGAAGCCGAGTGGCTCGGCAACGCGTTGTGGATTAACAACTCTAACCGCAGAAACCAGGCCTCGCTGATAGAAAATTGGCTCATAAGCATTGACTACAACTCTTTGCCAACCTGGGCTGATGGTGACATCAACCAAGATGGTGAAATAAACATAGGCGACGTGACATCTTTAATTGATATTGTGTTAAGTGGCAACATCCATTATCCTGGTGCCGATGTTAACGGTGATAACGAAGTGAATGTCAGTGATGTGACCAAACTCATTGATATGATACTTCAATCGAAGTAAATAGGCTTGACGGAAAACTCCCGACACGAATATTATACCTTGTAAATGAATAAAACAAGATGAACACCTTCACCAAAATCCTGTTGATGATGTCTGCAATACTGATGCTCAGCTGCAACGATGACGGCAACGAGGCTGTTGCCCAGACCACAATGTCTCAAAAAATGTACATAACCATCGATGGCGTGTCGCGGGCTGTGACCCTCTACGACAACGCCGCCACACAGGCACTGGTGGCAAAGTTGCAAGACGGCAATGTGACGGTGACACTCAACTCTAGCGGCGGCTTTGAAATTTGGGGCGCATTGGGTTTCTCGTTACCCACGAGCAATGAGCAGATCACTGCTCGTCCCGGCGATGTGATTCTCTATAACGGGAGCAACATCTGCCTGTTCTATGGTTCCAATTCCTGGAGCTACACCCGCCTGGGGCACATCGACAACATGTCGGAAAACGAGTTGCGGACGTTCCTGAAGGCTGGCGAGAGCAATATCAGCGTCACGCTGTCGCTCGAGCCGGCATCCTCAAGCATCAACCAGGTGAGGATGGACAGCGCCCCCCAAGATGACGTTTATTATAACCTGAGCGGCCAGAAAGTGGAGAATCCCACCCACGGCATCTATATCAAGAACGGTAACAAGGTGATATTATAAGACTATGAAGAGAATTATTTTAGCAGCTATGATCATGGGCTTGACGCTCATGGCCTGCTGCCCGAACAAACAAAACGAAGAGAATATGAAAACAGCATTGCAACTGACTCAAGAGTGGGACAAGACGTTCCCCAAGAGCGACAAGGTGGACCACAAGAAGGTCACGTTTAAGAACCGCTACGGCATCGAATTGGCAGCCGATATGTACACGCCGAAAGGCGTTGAAGGAAAACTTGCGGCCATCGCCGTGAGCGGTCCTTTTGGCGCGGTCAAGGAGCAGAGCAGCGGCCTGTATGCCCAGCACATGGCAGAGCGCGGTTTCATCGCTATCGCCTTCGACCCCTCGTTCACTGGCGAGAGTGGCGGAGAGCCTCGCCGCATGGCTTCGCCCGACATCAACACCGAGGATTTTCTCGCTGCTGTGGATTTCCTGAGCGTGCAGGACAACGTTGACCCCGAGCGCATCGGCATTATCGGCATTTGCGGTTTCGGCGGCATGGCAGTGAACGCTGCTGCCCTCGACCCGCGCATCAAGGCCACGGTGGCCTCGACGATGTATGACATGAGCAAGGTGAACGTGGAGGGCTACTTCAAGAGCGAGGACACCAAGGAGCAACGCATGGAGAAGCGCAAGGCGATTGCCGCACAGCGCACCGAGGACTACAAGAACGGCACCTACAAGCGTGCCGGCGGTGTGATTGACCCGCTGCCCGAGGACGCGCCTTTCTTTGTGAAAGATTACTACGATTATTACAAGACCGAGCGCGGCTATCACGAACGCAGCGGCAACAGCACCGACGGCTGGAACGTGATTGGCTGCCAGTCGTTCATGAACCAGCCCCTGCTGGCCTGGGCACACGAGATTGAGGCCCCTGTGCTGCTCATCCACGGCGAGAAAGCCCATTCGCGCTACTTCAGCGAGTATGCCTTTGAGAAGATGACAGGCGTGCACGTCGAGGGCGTGAGCAAAACCGTCGGCAATAAGGAGTTGATGATTATCCCCGGTGCCGTCCACACCGACCTGTATGATGATAAGAAAGGGAAAATCCCTTACGACAAAATGGAATCATTCTTTAAAGAAAACCTGAAATAAGATGAAGAAAGTAGTTGTTATCTCAACCAGCCTGCGCCCTGGCTCTAACAGCCAAGCGATGGCCGAACAGTTTGCGGCAGGTGCTCAAGACGCCGGTCATGAGGTGGAGCTCATCTCGCTGCGAGGCAAAGAAATCAAGTTCTGCATCGGTTGCCTGTCGTGCCAAAAGACCGGAGCCTGTGTCTTCAAGCACGATGTGCCAGCCATCATGGACAGCGTGCTCAATGCCGACGTGGTGTGCTGGGCAACGCCAATCTACTACTACGAAATGTCGGGGCAGATGAAGACGCTCATCGACCGCATGAATGCCATGTACCCCAAGGATTACCGCTTCCGCGACATCTACCTGCTGACCACGGCCGCCGAGAATGAAGAGTTCGTTCCGAAGCGCGCCGAGAGCGGTCTCCAGGGCTGGATCGACTGTTACGGGAAATCCACGCTCAAGGGACACCTGTTCTGCGGCGGTGTGAACGATGCGCGTGAAATCACCGGCAACGCCAAGCTGCAGGAAGCCTACGAAATGGGCAAGGGCATTTGAAGAATGTTATTCCACCAGGAAAATGAGAAAACTGTGGTGCCAGTCAAATAAACTGCCACAGTTTCACGTTTAATCAACTGATGATGTACAAACTCGACAATATCGACCAGTATAACCATGCCTTGGGCATTGAGACGGTCCATCCGTTGGTAACGGTGTGCAACCTCAAGGACGTGCCTAACCGTGAGCTCATCGACAACGAGGTCACGTGGCAATACGGCGTGTATGCGCTGTACTTGAAGAACACCCGCAGCTGCCTGTTGTCCTACGGCCACAAGGAGTATGACTACAGCGATGGGACGGTGACGAGTTTCGCCCCGATGCAGACGGTGACCTCGACGCCCATTCCCGGCTTGGATCACGACGTGGTGGCACTGCTGTTCCACCCCGACCTGATCCGCGGCACCTCGCTTGCCAAGGGGATGGCCGATTACCGCTTCTTCCAGTACTCGTCCAACGAGGCGCTGCACATGTCGGAGCGTGAGCGTGGCATTTATCTCGATTGCATCGACAAAATCAAGGAGGAAATCAACCGGCCGATTGATAAGTTCAGCCGCAAGCTCATCTGCCGCAACATCGAGTTGCTGCTTGACTACTGCCTGCGGTTTTACGACCGCCAGTTCATCACACGCGAGTTGGAAAACAACAGTGTGATAGCGACCTTTGAGCAGGCGCTGAACGATTATTTCCATAACAGGGAATCCATTTTCATGAGCGGATTGCCTTCGGTCAAGACGTTTGCCGATAAGTGCTGCCTCTCGCCTAACTACTTCGGCGACCTGGTGAAGAAGGAAACGGGCAAAACTCCGGTGGAGTTCATCCAGCAAAAGATTATTGATATCGCAAAAGAAGACCTCCACTCGACCGACGTTTCGGTCACCGAATTGGCTTACAGCCTAGGGTTCCAGAGCAGCCAGCACTTTAACCGCTACTTCAAGCGTTGCACGGGCATGACCCCGACCGAATACCGCAAACACAGCCGCCAATCGGCATAATAGCTGCCAACGTTCTCATACAAGCTATAAACCAAACGGCGGCCTCACTGCAATGGCATGGTGAGGCCGCCTTTTTTAGGGGTTGTGTTGTGGTAAAAGTTACATGGAGCAATCACTTGAAGACGGCATCCCTAATCTCGGAGTAGCCGATCAGTGTCTTCCACACGTTGTCCTCCTTGTAGAGGCGGAATTTTTTCTTTTTCACGGTGCCATTGCTCAGCGTGAGGTCACACACCACTTCGGTGTAGCCATCACGTACCTTGGCCTTCTTGGCAGTGACTTTGAAATTCTTCTGTGTCAGCTGTTTGAAGAATTCGTTTTTCTGGTAGTCACTGAGTTTGTCGTTCTCCTTGAACTTAACAGCTTCTTTAAGAAATTTCTTGTCGCTCTTGTTGGGCAGCTCGTTGAAGAGGGCTTCTACGGCCTGCTTGGCATTGCGGTGGTACTTATCGAGGTCAAGCACCGGGCTGTCGCAAGAGGTGAGCCCGATCAGGCACAGCAGTGCAACGATTGAAAAAAAAGATAAACGTTTCATAATCATATCCTGTTAAATGGTTACTTTCCTGGAAGATGCACCACGGGGACGGTTCTCCTGGCACATCCTCATGATACACTACATGTTAGGGCACTCCTCCTGCTCGTCGGTGGCAACCTGCTCGTCGTCTTTCACCTCGCGGGCGTTGTAGTTGATTTTCTCAAAGCCCTTGATGATGTCCTCGACGGTGGTCTTGTCGGCGTCATAGGTGATGGTGACCGTCTGGTGCTCGACGTCGGTGACAATCTTCTTGACGCCTTTCTCAAAGCGGATGTTTTCCTTGATGCGCTTCTCGCAACCCTCGCAGTGCATCTGCGGGACGGTGGTGAGCACAACGGTCTTGATGTCCTTGGCGCTGGCCATACTCATGGTGAGGGCAGCGATGAGCAGTAAAAGAATCTTTTTCATTGTCGTTATCTGAATTATTTTGTTGTAGAATTATCTGAACAGGTTGATGCGGATACCCAAATAGGCCATCGCACCGCTCACGGGGCCCCACACCATGGTGGGGTCGAACAACTGGCTCCAGGGCTGGTCGGCGGCAATGATGGGATTGGGCTGACGGTAGTTGGTCAGGTTCTCTCCGCCCAGATAGACCGAAAAATGCCTGAACCAACGGGTGACTTGGGCATTCAACTGGCAATGGGCGGGGAAACGGGGATTCCATGACAGCCGGGTGTCGTCACCGATATAATAGGGATCGGGCATGCGGCCACTGCCGTTGAGCTGCAGGGTCACGTCAAACTCCCAAAGCCCTAACGGGGTCTTGTAGGATGCTGCCACCAGTCCCTTGAAGCGCGGCGTGAGGGGCTTCTCGCGCAACTTGCCGCCATAGGTTGTCTTGACATCGTTGCGGCGATAGGCGACGGTCAGTTCCAGCCCCTCGACGACGGGATAGGATACGTCCACCTGCCACGTGTGGGAGCGGGACTTGCCGTCCAGGTCGCTGATATAGGTGACCAACGGATCGGTATCCATGTCGATGACCATCTGGTGCTCAAAGCGGGTGTAGTGGTACTCGGCATTGACCTTCAACAGCTTGCCCCACAACGGGATGTCCCACGCTGAGGTAAAACCGTAGTTCCAGGCGCTCTCCTGATGCAGGTCACCGAAGACAATGTGACGCCCGCTGGCCAGCAGATAGTGGTTCTCGGCCAGGGCGTGTGCCGTGCGGTAGCCCTTACCGGCCGACAAACGAACGGTGAGGAACTGCGCCGGATGCAGGCGCAGGTGCAGGCGTGGCGTGACAAACGTGCCGTGCAGGCTGCTGTGGTCCACACGCACACCGGCCATCAGCGTCATCACGTCGCTGGCGGGAGTGAACGTGTATTGACCGTAGGCTCCAGTAACGGTCTCCTTCTCCAGCAGGTGGATTAAGGGCCCATCGGCAATATGAACCAAGCGATAATCCTGTGACAGGTTGTCGTGGTTGAGGCTCAAGCCTAGCGACAGGGTGTGAGGGTCGGTCAAGCGGGTCTCGAACATGAGTTGCGCATAGGCATTGGTCTCGTTGACGTCATATCGCTTGTAGCCATAGGCTCCGTCCAGGTCGTGATAGGCTGCCGAGGCCATCAGGGCGATGTTGGTGCCGCGCTCGGCATTGAGCACAACGGCATGCTTCATGTAGCCCTCATAGCGGCGCGTCTTCAGGTCTATGGCAAAGAGCTCTGCCCCCTTGTGATGTGCCTGGGTCTGCCCGCTATGGCGTTTCTCGTCAATCATGCCCACACCGCCATGGAAGATGTAGCGGTCGCCCAGCCAGTCCCAACGGCTCTGCAGGTTCACCTGCCGCACATTGGGTTGGTCCATGAAGTGGTCATGGTTGTGGTCCATATCGGCCAGATTGTCCTCATAGTGCGCCAGCAGATTGGCATTGAGTCGAGGCGTCAGGTGCAGGTTGCCGTCGGCATTGGCCTCGATGCGGCCGTCGCTGTTGCCGTACAGGTTGAGCGTCACGCCCTGCTCGTCCTCGGGCTTGAGGTACTCCACATCTATTTGTCCCGTGATGCCCTCATAGCCGTTTCGCACCGACGAGGCCCCCTTCGACACCTGGATGCTCTTCATCCACGGTCCCGGCACGTAGCCTAACGCGAAGGGCAAGGCAGCACCCCGCCAATCGGGCAGGTTCTCGGCCAGCATCTGCACATAGGTGCCGCTCAGCCCCAGCAGCTTGATTTGCTTGGCTCCGGTGGCGGCATCGCTGTAGTTGACGTCCACCGACGGGTTGGTGGTGAAACTCTCGCCCAGGTTGCAGCAGGCGGCCTTGAACAGCTCGGCCCTGTTGATGCGCATCGCGTTCTCGGCCCCGGCGACGCGGCTCATGCCAGGCCGACGCGAAGTCACAGTGACCTCGTCAATGGTCTGCATGGGTATCGAGTCCCCGTGCTGGCTCACCGACGTCGTATCGACGCCACTGGCAACAACGCGTACCTGACCCACAGCCTGCGATAAGGCAACGGTCATGCTCAGTGCCAATATGAACCTGCGAAACGTCATGCCAATAGAAATTGGAAATCGCAACAAAATTACAACTAATTTGCAATTTAGCAACTTCACAACCCAAGAATGTCAAAAACTGCACCCTAAAATCTCAAAAAATCGCTAACTTTGCC
Source organism: uncultured Muribaculaceae bacterium (assembly GCA_905233915.1). Lineage (GTDB taxonomy): Bacteria > Bacteroidota > Bacteroidia > Bacteroidales > Muribaculaceae > Sodaliphilus. The sequence goes on from CAJOFM010000001.1 coordinate 185,211, forward strand.
GTTCAAGAGAAAACAGAACTGATTTATGAAACACCTTGCCACATTACTTGCATTGACAGCCCTGCTGCTGTGCTCATGCCATCACAGCGACTCAACGGGCACCATCACGGCCCAGATGGCCCTCGAGGGAGTGAACAACTACTGCCACAGCGAATATGACTGGAGCGTCGCCAAGGATAACTCCTCGATGATGTCTGTCACGATGGGCGAAGAGACCGAGACGGAGTATCAAGTGATTTTCCGCAGCTACACGGGTGCCCTGGTTCACTTCTATGTCGATAAGGCAACGGGCAAGACACGCCTGGTCGAGACGGTCCCGGCGCTTGATGTCGATAGCGCCGCCGGCACCATCAACCTGCTGGATTACATCGAGAAGAACCGATAAAGACAAACCGCAGTTTATGGAAACAGGAATCAGAATGATACCCCTCGCCGAAGAGCGCGTCATCGCGTTTAAGGAGGAAATGCAGGAGGCCTTTGAGCGCGGCTTTCAGGGGCATGTTAAAGAAGACGGCGACAACCAGTGGCAAGTGCTGCCCGACGGGGACTTCTACCAGTCCTTGCGGGCCGAGGGCGCCGAGGCCTATGAGGCTGTTGATGCCGACGGGCAGCGTGTGGGCGGCGCCATCATCTGTATCGACGGGGCGAACCGTCATGGGGAACTGTCGTTCCTCTACGTGAAGCCGGGCGTGCAGGGCAAGGGCATCGGCCAAGCCATCTGGAAGGCCATCGAGGCGATGCACCCCGAGGTTGAGGTGTGGGAGACCTGCACCCCCTATTTCGACCGCCGCAACATCCATTTCTATATCAACTGCTGCGGCTTCCATGCCATCGAGTTCTTCAATGCCCACCACCGTGACCCGAACATGCCCGAGCAGTACGACCCCAGCGACGGCCTGTTCGTGTTCGAGAAACGAGTGAAACACCAATGACAGAACATCAAACTCACTTCACCATGACAGAATTCAGACCCATGCGCCGTCATCGGCAACAATTATCCAAGGAAGAATGTGAAAGCATCCTAGGCCGTTGCACATCGGGCGTGCTTGCGCTCTCGGGCGATGGCGGCTACCCGTACGCCGTGCCCCTAAGCTACGTCTATGCCGACGGGGCCATCATCTTCCATTCGGCGGTTGAGGGACACAAGATTGATGCCGTCAAGCAGGACAGCCGTTGCTCGTTTTGCGTCATCGATCAGGACGAAATCAAGCCCGCCGAGTTCACGACCCACTTCAGGAGCGTGATTGCATTCGGCCGCATCCACATCCTCGAGAATGCCGACGACAAGGTACAGGCCCTGCGCCTGCTGGGCCGCCGATACTCTCCCAACGACGACCACGGCCTGCAGCACGAGATTGACAAATCACTGGACCACGTCCTGCTCCTGCGCCTCGACATCGAGCACCTCTCCGGCAAGCAAGCCATCGAACTGACCAAAGCCCGATAGGCCTTAGTGAACAGTTAATTACTCATTATTTTCGTCCGTTTCGTCCGCGCGTGCACGTGCCTGTTGTCTCGGGTCCTGCGGGGCTAATGCTGATTACGCTAATTCATCTAATTAACGCTAAGTTTTTTTCATTGGCTCCCGCACCGTAGGGCCTCGCCTTGGCGTGGCCGTTTGCCTCACGCTAAGACGCTAAGATTTCAGTTTTCAGTTTTTAGTTGGCATCCGCATCCCTAAAGCCTAAAACCTAATATTATCCGTCCGTTTCGTCCGCGCACGCACGTGTCCAAATTAAAAACAAGAAATACAACTATCTATCAAACAACAGATATATCTGATACATCTGACGGCATCCGCACACGGTTCCAAACAACCTCAACAACAAAGATGACGAGAACAACAAAGTATGACGGGGAGAAGCATTTGTTTGGCGACTCGACGGATTGGGTGGAGTTCGGGTGGTTCAGCAGGGAGGAGTTCTTGAAGGTTATCGGGGACGGTTGGTGGCGGCGTGAACATTGACGGCAACGCCTTGAAAACTGATGGTTGTGCGTATGCATGCGGACGGAACGGAAAAGGCGGAAAACTATTGAGTAGAGTATATATTTATTTTGTTTGTGTCAGTACTTGCGAGGACAACAACCCGTTTTCCGTTTCTTCCGTTTTCCGTTTCTTCCGTTATATATATAATAGGCGGACGGACGGAAAAGGCACAGGGATAAAATAGGGACGGTTCTTTTGATGTAATTTTGATGTAATTTTCCTGGGTGGGGCACAAGGAAAAAGCCGCCAGGCTGTTAAGGTGAATCTTAGCGGCCTGGCGGCTTAGCGTGTCTGTCGCCCCTTCGGGGCTTATTATTGGGTGGGTACCTATAGAACACAGGGGTTCCGTGCTTCGCACTTCACCCCTGCCTATACCCTTAACAGCCCTAACGGGCTTCACTGTTGTTTGAAAAGTCAAGGGTTAGTCGTCGGTGCCGAAGAGGGGGTCTTCGGGCATGACCATCACGGGCTTGGTTTCGGCGGCCTTGAGGATGTGCTGCGGCACATACTTCTTGTCCACGACGAGACGGAAGGAGTACTCGTTGAACCACTCGTTGGTCATGATGATGTATCCCTTGTGGCCGCTGTCGCCGCCCCAGGAGTTCTCGACTTTCCACTTGACGGGCTTGCCGTTTTCATCAAGGTCGACGGCGGTGAGCGTCATGGCGTGGGTCGAGCCGCTGTCGAAGGTGGCGATGCGCTGGGCCTTGTCCATGGGGAAGGTTGTGCCGAACAGGGTGGCGTAGTCGAAGTTGTCGAGGGCGAGGTAACCGTTGTCGCGGTTGAGCTGCTTGCCCACGTCGAAGCTGGCATAGAGCTTGGTGGTATCCTGGAGCGAGGCGATGGCCATGGCTGCGATGTCCTCCATGGGCAGGTTGACGTAGCGCCAGTTGTGACCGTCGTAGGTGTGGCGGTCATATTCCACCTCGTAGGTCTTGTAGTATTCCCTGCGGGGGTCGTTCATCGCCATGATGAACGTGCCGTTGATGGGTCCGCCCACCGTCTCGCGGTAGAACTCGAGCGGGGTGTAGGTGCGGGCCGGGCCCACGGCCTTACCATCCTTGTCGCGGAAGGCGTAGGTGAACGACTTGATGGGTTCGCCCAGGGTGAGCGAGAGCATGGAATAGATGGTGCCCAGCATCTCGGTCTTGCGCTGGTTGATGGCCTTTTTGCTCTTCTTGTCGGCGACCATCTGCCGCAGTTCCAGGCCGAATTCACGCAGCTTGGAGGCGACGAGCTGGCTCATGCGTGAGGTGCGCTCGGCCGAGTAGGTCTCGGGCTGGGCCTCAACGGGCACGAGGCCATATTTCTCGGCCAGGTCGGCCGCGCCGCAGAAGGTGCCGCCATCGTTCATGGGATGGTGGAAGAAGAACTGCACGCGGGTGTCGTCGATGGGCTTGTCGGCACAATCAATCACGCCTTGCAGCATGAGGTTGGCCTTCTCGAGCTGGTCGTAGAAGAACAGGTAGTCGTGAGAAAATTCCACGGCAATGGAGTCGCCGTGACGACGAGCGAAGTTGGCGCGCAGCACGTTGAAGCTGGAGTACATCCAGCAACGGCCGCTCTGCCGCTGATTGTGGATTGACTGCTTGGGCGTCTCGATGCTGAAGTGGGTGTCGGTAATCTTGTTGTTGCGGTAGTTACGGGCAAGATCGTCGATGGAATTTGTCGCCATGGCATTGCTGATGGCCTTGTTTTGGTGGGCTGCCGAGGTGGCAACGATCTGGCGCATCATGTCGGGGCTGATGCCGCCCTGGGAACGGTCTTGTGCTGAGCCGGCAAAGGCGAGGCCTGCTGCCAGGGCAAGTGTGATGAATCTGTTCATATCAAGTTGCGAAATGGTTTTAAATAAACTTGGCTGCACCTCAGCCATTAAAAAACAAGTTTTTATGGCATTCGGTTTGCACAAGTTTTGCGCGCCGGCACTCGGGCCATAGCGCAGGATTAATAGTTTCTTTGCCCACAAAGGTAGTGCAAGTCGAGCGCAATGGCAAGAAAAAACAATTTTTCTTGCATTGCCGAAGCGCCGCCTACCTTCGCCGCCAGGCCAAGCTCCGTCAGGAGCGGCCAGAGCATAGGCAGGTGGTGCAACGAGGCGAAGCCGAGTGAAACCCCTGCAACGTGCACCACACCGGCATTAGCCCCAAGGGGGCGACAGAAACTCTGCCGTTGAACTGAAATAATTATTTCAATGCTAATTTCGCTGATTTTACGAACTTTTCAGCTCGGCCAAAATCAAAAACTTAGCGAATTAGCGGCTTAGCGTGAGGCAAGCGGCCACGCCAAGGCGAGGCCCTACGGTGCGGTAGCCAATCAAAAAAAAACTTAGCGTCAATTAGATTAATTAGCGTAATCAGCATTAGCCCCGCAGGGTCCAGGTCAACAGACCCGTGCACGCACGGACGAAACGGACGAAATGGAACGAAATGAATGAGAAATGAGTATGTTCAAGTCTTAACAAAACATAAAAGTGAGTTTGTTAATACGTTGATTTGTCCATTTCTAACATCAAAGTGCGTAGCGAACATTTGGGGTGGTTCATTGTCATGTCAACCAACGTTAGTAACTTTGCAACCGAAACGAGAGAAAAGTTAGTATAACTGATAATCAGAACGAAATATGTTACGAGACATTATAGTTGATCCATACTTTCCTGATTGCCCGATACGCAACATCCTGTCGCGCATCAGTGACCGCTGGTCGATGCTGATACTGTACACGCTCGACGGCAAGGACACGGCGATGCGCTATTCCGACATCCTCGCGGCCATCCCCGACATCTCGCAGAAGATGCTCACCGTGGCGCTGCGCAATCTGGAGGCCGACGGGCTGGTGCTGAGGCAGGCCTATGCCGAGATTCCGCCACGGGTGGAGTACAGCATCACCGAGCGCGGCAAGTCGCTCATGCCGCACATCAACAGCTTGATTGACTGGGCGCTGGCCAACCTGGCCGACATCTTGAACGACCGCAAGAATTATTCATCCAAAAAATAACATTAATCACATTTTACAACACAATGAAACAGATTGAAAAGATTGCACAGGGTGCAAATTATGCCGCCATCAACGTTGGCCGCATCAGCGAGATTATTGAACACGAGTTGCCCATGGGCCCGGACTTCACGATTCAGGGCAAGGTCTTCGGCGGACAGGCCGTTGGCGCTGCTGCCAGCGAGTTCTCTTTCCAGACGCTCGTTCCCGGACAGGACAGCGGTTTCCTCCACACCCACAAGACCCACGAGGAGCTCTACTTCATCCTGCGTGGCGAGGGCCAGTACCAGGTCGATGGTGAAATTTTCCCCGTCAGCGAGGGTAGCGTCATCCGCGTGTCGCCCAACGGCAAGCGTGCGTTGAAGAACACGGGCAACGAGAACCTGACGATGCTCTGCATCCAGTACAAGGCCACCCCGTTCACCGAGGCCGACAGCCCCATGACCGACGGCAACATCCTGCAAGAGCCCCTCAACTGGTAAGCTACACTTGCAGGCATTCGGCTAAGGAGTTAGTGAGGTGGGCGAATAATCGTCCACCTCACAAAACTTCGTCAGTAACACACCCCTCACGTTAACGTGAAAACAGATAGGCGGTGTAGCCTACATAACATAGCAGAAAAATGATGCCCTCGATGCGGTCAAAGCGATGTTTCCCGAAGGTGAATACAACCATATAGGTCATAACGCCAGCGCCCAGCATCACCAGGTAATCAACCATGTTGATGTCAACCACGGTTATGGGCTTGATGGTTGCGGACAGGCCCAATACAAACAAGATGTTGAACACGTTGCTGCCCAATACATTGCCCAAAGCCAGCTGAGGGTTGTTCTTACATGCCGCAACAATGGAAGTAATAAGTTCAGGCAACGATGTGCCCACCGCCACGATGGTGATAGCAATTACCGCCTCGCTCATGCCCCATGCCCTTGCCAAGTTCTTGGCCGATTCCAGGAAGAGGTTGCCACCAAAAATCAATCCAGCCAGTGACGCGATGGCTATCGCCCACAGCAAGACGGGATTCCTTCCCGTGAATTTGCTCTTGGCTGCTTCATCGGTTTCTTGTTGCGCCTCTTGGGCACACCTTCCGTTGCCAAATACCACATATATCATGTAACTGACAAACAGCATCAGAAATATGATTCCGTCTATGCGTGATAGCGTGTTCCCGTTACTTCCAAAAACAAACTTGTCGTTGGAGAGCAACAGCAACAACACGGTGGCGAAAATGCCGAAAGGTATGTCACGGCGCTGCGTCCCTCGTTCGATGGCAAAAGGCAGTATAACCGCCGACACGCCCAGGATGAGCAATATATTGGCGATATTGCTGCCGACCACATTACCCATGGCAACGTCGCCGCTGCCGCTAAGTGCCGAGGAGATGCTCACAAACAACTCGGGCGAGGAAGTCCCCATGCCCACGATGGTCAGTCCGATGATAAAGTTAGAAACGTGGGCACGCTGGGCTATCGCTACCGACGAATCGACCAGGAGGTCGGCCGCCAGTAGTAATAGACCTAATCCAAGTGCTAAAAACAAATAGTCCATGCGAGTAAAATAATAGTACATATGTGTGCCAACTGCAGTTACTTGAAATGTGTCAAAGATGCATGAGCCAGTAACCGAGCATACCGGCAAGATAGCCTATAATGGCAATGGGAGTGATGTGCTTGGCGTACCAGCCAAATGAGACCTTCTCGAGCCCCATCACAACGACACCGGCAGCCGAACCGATGATGAGGATGGAACCTCCGGTGCCGGCGCAGTAGGCCAGCAGCTGCCAGAAAATGCCATCCACCGCCATGTCGCCAGCCTCGGCCAGCGGATACATTCCCATACATCCAGCCACGAGGGGCACATTGTCCACAATGCTTGAGATGACACCGATGATGCCCGTCACCATATAGTGGTTGCCGCCGCTGGCCGTGTCGAGCCATAGCCCCAATGCCGTGAGCACTCCGATTTCCTTCAAGGCACTCACAGCCATCAAGATGCCGAGGAAAAACAGGATGGTTGCCATGTCGATGTGTGACAAGAGCTGTGCCACCCTGTGAGATGCAGTCTCATCGGCTTTCAAATGGGCGTAGAACACCTCGGTCGTGATCCATAACAAGGCAAGCACAAACAGGATGCCGACAAAAGGAGGCAGATCGGTCAGATACCTGAACACTGGGACAAACATCAGTCCTCCCACCCCAAGCACAAACACCATCTTTCGCTCCCATGCGGTCAACTCATTCTCGCCGGGTTGTTGATCATGGCTTTTCTGCCCAGTTGTTCGTAACTCGCCTTTGAGTGCAAATTGGAGCAAGAAGGCCGGTACAATCATTGACAACAGCGAAGGCAGCAGCAAATGCAGTACAGCGCCAGCCGCAGTGATCATGCCACCATTCCATAACATGATAGTGGTAACGTCACCGATGGGCGAGAATGCACCGCCAGAATTGGCTGCTATGATAATGGCGGCATCATAGATGAGCCGTTCCTGCCTCTCAGTAACCAGTTTGCGCAGCACCATGATGAGCACGATGCTTGTCGTGAGGTTGTCCAGGACAGCACTCAAGAAAAAGGTCAAGACAGCAATTCGCCACAACAGGCGGCGCTTGCTTGTCGTGCCGAGTGCGTCACGAACAAAATTAAAGCCCCCATTTTGATCGACGACCTCGACAATCGTCATGGCTCCCATCAAGAAAAACAATGTGGTTGAGGTTTCTCCCAAGTCGTTTTCCAGGGCTCCGCCAGCCGCTGCAATCGCATTTTCCACATCAGGAAAATACAATCCTGGCGATAACATGACAAGTGTCCAACAGGCTACAAACATAAACAGTGCCACAGCAGCCTTGTTCACCTTTGTCACGCTTTCAAGCGCAATGCACACATACCCAAAGACAAATGCTGCTACAATCGCTATCGTCAACATATTCAAGAAAGAGTCAACAGTTATGATTACAGGATTGAACTTACCAGTTGCGCTTGCTCACCTTCAAAGAAAGCGGGCTCGGTAATGGGATGGTAGGCATACTCGTCACCAAACCGCAGCAGTTGCAGGGCCACAAAATTCTTGTCCTCAGACAGGCAAATGTCCAACTCGACATTGCCGATAGGCTGTTTCTTGGCGCGGAATGACTTCACCGCTGCTGCAAGACCCTTGTCGTCACTTTCGATGATACGTTGCAACTGATCGACGGCATCAGCGTGATAATTGTCCCTGATGACCTTGACCGGAGACCCGGTGGGGATATAAACAAGTCGCTTCTTGAGACCGAACAAGATGGATTTAACACTCAGTTTTTCATGAGCCAATAAGGCATTGGCCATTTGTAAATTATTGAAATTTGCCATAATATGATTATTTCTATTGTGCTATACATTGAATGGTGTCGCATGGGCATGACCCATACGGCAAAAAGACCGTGAAAGGCTCACGGCTTGAATGCGGAAAGAGAAATCAATAACAGATGCTGTCTAACACAATAGTCGGCAGAGCGTTATTACATAGTAATTAACGGCTCTGGATTTGCGCACGGGTGACGAGACCCGCTCAACGACGAATAGCCCTGACAGGGCAAGCGGTGTATAAATGTTGTCGCACAATCGGTTGGCTGAACGGCGCATGATATTTGTGCGCATCAATGTTGTGCGGTACTTGGCAGTGGTTACCAGGCGGGAGCTCTGTGATGGCACTATTGCTGGAAGTTGAGCGGGGGCACTCAACATCTGGTAGCCGTCATGTGAAAACGGCGTGGGCTCATCATTGGATTTCAACTCACCCCTCGTCAGTTCAGGACCGGAAGAGGCATCTTGATGGGTGGTGGCAATGCCTGTGACACCCAGCAATGCCATCATCATACAAAATGCCCATATCCTAAACTTTTCCTTCATAATGGATTCAAGCCACAAAAATACAATTAATAATTAACACGCCCCAATCTGGAGCTCATTTTTCAGGATATTTGTTGTCTTTTTTCATCTCACGACACAAACACACATTTACCACAAACCATAATCGATAGAATATGTCAATAACATTGAACACCCTACTCAAGGAGTACAAGGCCACCCCGTTCACCGAGGCCGACAGCCCCATGACCGACGGCAACATCCTGCAAGAGCCCCTCAACTGGTAACTTCAGGGCATACGATTATGTTTATTTACACCGAGCGCACCCACGAAGGTGCGTTCGGATTTATTTAGTCCACGGGGGGCTCGACGTTGCGGACGACGGTTAGCCGGTTGACGGCCTTATAGAGGTTTGCTGCCACACTGTTGCGGGCCCGTTCGGTCAGCATGGCTGATGCTCTCTCAATTTCGTTGATATCAAAAGCGAAAAGGAATATCAGCGCTGCCGCAGCATCCTGGTCGGGGTGAGCCTTGATATAGTTATGCACTTCAGGAATCAGCTCGTCATTGTAGAGCCTGAGAAGCAACATGGTGTACAGATCCAATTCATCTCCAGATAATGGCCCGTATTTACCGCTCAAGTGCTTATTGCACTCATTGGTGCCTAGCAGGATTGAGGCAACTGTTTGATAGGCTTCGTCGTAGTCCACATAGAATTGCGAACCGCCCAGATGGGTGACATTGTGGTCATTCCGATAAAATTGGAGCGTCTCTCCGGGGATTGCTGGAAAAACAGTGGTAAGCCCTTTCACATCGGTAATGTAGAGCAATGCCGCATCATTCAGGTCGATAGTGAGTTCATGCATTTCGCCCGTGATGGCACGCGACTGCTTGACAATGGTTTCCCAGCTGTTCACGTCCACCACTTCGATGGTCACCGAGTCGGTGCGGCCCTCAAACGTTCCTCTCACAGTGAATTTGCCCCCTTGGGCCACAGCCCCCAGGGTCATCATGCCCACGAGCATGGTAATGAATAGTTTCTTTAACATGTCTTGAAAAGTATTAGAATGACACTTAAGTTTGATGAGCCATTGACTGGCTCACTATTTATTTAGGGGTTAAAGATTCTCCATCATGTTTTTGGGTTGAGTTGCTAATAGAAATGGACTTTCATTGATACTATTATAACGTTAAACGCGCCCAGATATTGCCATGATTCACCCCTAACCTCTTAACTGGCTCCCCCATTGGCCTACAACAATTCTTTCAATGCTAATTTCGCGAATTAGACGAACTCTTAATAAAAAAACTTAGCGGCTTAGCGTGGGGCAAGCGGCCACGCCAAGGCGAGGCCCTACAATGCGGTAGCCAATTAAAAAACTTAGCGGCTTAGCGTGGGACAACCCCGTGCACGCGCGGACGAAACGGACGAAATGGAAAACAATAAGTACAATAAATACAAAGTTTACCTTGTCACAAATTGTTTGACAAAGAGAGGCCTACGCTGAAGATCAGATTCACGTTGGACAATGTGCCGCTAACATCCCAATCCTCACGATACTCGTCACATGGTTTGTGATACCACACGGGCATGGGGTATTTGTTGGGCTTGCTCACATCCACTGGATGAAGGCCGTTCTCCCACACCACGGCACGGACACCTTTTTTCACGAAATTATAGTGGTCGGAACGGTAAAACCAGCCGTCGGAGTTGTCGTCGTCGAAATAGATAGACCTGCCCTGAGCGGCAGCGGCAGCCACATAATAATTGTCCAGGTCGCTTTCCCCACCACCCAAAATCACGACATCGTGCGTGAGCTCGGCAGGACCTATGCTCTCAAAATTAAGGCAGGCCACAGTCTTCGCCATCGGCACGGCAGGGTGATCGCAGTAATATGCCGAGCCGAAAAGTCCGCTCTCCTCAGACGAGGGAAAGATGAACAGCAAGTCGCGTTGCGGGCGGGGCATCTCCTTGAACTTCTTGGCGACGAGCAACGCACCAGCCACGCCGGAGGCATTGTCGGCAGCACCGTTATAGATCGTGTCGCCGTGCTCATCTGCTTTCCCGATGCCCAGGTGATCCCAGTGGGCACAGAACACGACGGCCTCACCATTATGACCGCTCCCTCGCAGGATGCCGCCCACATTGCGCGTCTTCTGGATGTCGTAAGTCACATTCATCTTCACGTCACCACTCACGTTCAGGAGAAAGCTCTTGAAGCCTGGCTTTTTCGCTGCAGCCAGCGCCTTGTCCATGTCCATGCCGGCCGCAAGAAACAGTTTCTTGCAACCGTCCTCGTGCAGCCATCCCTTGAGGGCCAGTTCATTGGCATTGCGCGTCTCCGGGTCATAGATGGCGAGATTGTCACTCAGGTGGCCATTCACACAGACGTGCCACCCGTAACTAGCGGCCTCAGTGTGGTGGAGCACAAGACAACCGGCTGCACCTTGACGCTGTGCCTCTTCAAACTTGTATAGCCAACGGCCGTAGTAGGTCATATTGCGGCCTCTGAAGAGCTGAGCGTCATAAAAGCCGGGGTCGTTGACCATCACCACCACGATCTTGCCTTTCACATCGATGCCCTCGTAGTCATTCCACCCGTATTCGGGCGCGTTGATGCCAAAACCGCAGAACACATACTCCGCCTTCTTCAGGTCAATTTTCTTGGTGGCGCGACTCGTCCAGATGATCAAATCGTCGGGATAGCGGAGCACCGATTTCTTCTTACCGCTCACCGACAGCCTGCCACCCACGGGCTTGGCCGTGACTGCAATCATTTCAAAGGGCTGGAACCAACTGCCGTTGAAGGCAGGCTCCAAACCCATCACCTCCAACTGCCTGGCAAGATAGTCCACCGTCTTGTCCTCATAGGGGGTCATGGGCTTTCTTCCGCCAAACTCGTCACTGGAAATCACCTTTGTCCATTCCCTCAGCAGCTGTTCGTCACTACCGGTTTGCAGCTGCTCCTGCGTAATCTGTGCGCTGGCCGTTGCCAACCCCATGGCGACAAAAGCGATTACTGTCACCAACTTTTTAGCATTCATTCTCATCAGCATATTCATAGATATAGGTTGTTGGAAAAGGACTCTTCCCTGACACACCGCTCATGATGGGGCGTCCAATCAGTTGAGAGAAAAATCCCATGATTATTAACTTTATTAATTTCTGCAAAGATACATAATCTTTGTCTTTTGACGAAAATAAACTTCGGCGAATGTGCCTCAGCCTTGGTAGTAGAGCGAGTACATCGAGCACGAGGTTTAAGGCCTCCCGTTCCGCAGGTGGGCGAGCGATCGCCCACCGATCGGAACCGGCGCCGGACGTCCCCCTCGATGGGAAACGCCCGGCTTTGGCTTATTTATTATCTGGTATTTAGCGGATGACGATTTTTTTGCCTTTGTGGATGTAGATGCCAGGTGCTGTTGGTGCAACCTTACCCACGGGCTGGCCCATTAGGTTGTAATAGTTCTCGTCTATCAGGCGCCTTTCCTTGTCAGTAACCACCTCATCGATGCCGACTCTGACACCCGGATCATACCAACGTCCAGTATAAACGATCTGACCGTTCTCAATGACATGGCTTAGTCCATAACCAACCTGGAACCCTGTAATAAACGTCTCAAAGTAGAATAGTGGAAATCCCGCCATGCCGTCATAGCCAATGCCCTCGATAATGAAGTCATCCTCACTATACCAGGATTGATAATGATGGCATTTGCGCTTCTCGCCACCTATGGCCATCATCCAAGTCCCGTCATAATCAACTTCACTCCAAAAGTCTTCATTATTAAAGTAAAGCTCTATCGGGTCGTTGAAATCATAGAGAATGAACTCTTCACTGGTTGTATAGATTGACAGGCCATCATATGGATCACTAATATGCCAACCGTAACCAACAGGACATTGAGGATGCTGGATGCCGTCAGGATGGATGGCATAGACCACCTTGTTCTCTTCACGCAGGCAAATGGGGGTATAATCCTCGACTTCCTTATTATGTCCTTCTTTGTCCAAGTAATGGGTCAATACCACGGGCTTATAGGTTTTATCTCCAATTTGGACATCACCCTTCATCTCAAAACTGTAATATTGCAAGCCTTCAGGCATATCCAAAACGTATTCCCAGAATGGATTGTTATAAGCGTACACCCACTTCACTCCCTCACGAACAAAGGGCACATACTCGTAATCGTCAGGCACGGGCTCTTTATACCATTTGGTCTTATAAATAATCTCCCCATCCTCGATGACATGGCTTAAGCGGTTGATGACTTGGTCCATTCCTATAGTGATGCCATAGAAGTAGTTAAGGGACATTCCCGGTGATTCACCGACAAAACCAATTCCTTCAATGATGTTCTCATTGCCGAAAATAACACCATCATCAACTCTATGGTTAAAGATATGCTTTTGGGTCAGATGACGTCCAACCTGAGCCAACTCGGCATGGTCGTAATGGAGGAACATGTGATTGTCCAATGACTCATAGAAGCTGGCAGGATCATTAAAGTCATAGAGTATGAATTCGACGCCAGTTTGTACTGTGGAGAGCAGATCCGTGCCTTGGACCTCTGTCCCGATGCCTATTGGACACTCATAATACCTCTTGTCGTCTGGTATGATGCCATAGACCACCTTGTTCTCTTCACGCAGATAGACCGGAACGGTGTCGTTCATCTCATTAATGCTTTCACCGCTATAGAGGTGTACTGGTTTATAGCTTTTGCCGTTAATCACGGTGTCTCCCTTCATTTCTAATGTATAGTAGTGCTCACCGTATGGTATGAAGCCATCTTCATAACCCATTCCTTCAATTGGATTGTCATAGTAATACACCCACTTGACATCCTCGCGGACGAAGGGGACGTATTCCTGAGGCACACGATAGACAAGCGTGCCTTCTTTCCAGCAGCGCAGCATATAGGAGATGGTGTTTTCCTCATTGAGAAAGCATTGCTTGAGGTATTCATCCTTGCTGACGCCAATGCCTTCAATCAGGTCGTAGGCCCATGGCGCTGTATCGCCTGCAAAATATGACGCGCAATCAAATCCCATGTCGATGGTGATGGTTCTATAGTGATAGCCCTGGTTTTCTTGATCCCACACGCTTGCTGTCGTCACATCATCAAGACGGTCACCATCTTGCAGGTTAAAATCAAGCAGAACCACAGGCTGACCATCCTCATTGACAACGTACACTTTGCGTCCCTCTTCAAACATAGTCTTTTGGATATTATGCTCCGAGGAATGAACCTGCTTGCAGTGACGTTTGCCGATGATAGTGTCTCCCTTGACTTGAATGGTGTAGGTGCTCTTGAGGTCCGGTTGCTCGGTGCCAACTGCTAAGCATTCCCAAATTGTGCCGTCGGTCAACATCTCATCGTAATTTATAATGATATCATCTTCATCGTCTTCTTCACCACTATTCATGTAAATGGTCTTGTGGCCACCCTTCGTAGAGAAGATGACATGACTGATGTTGGAAGGTTTTGGTTTTGGGGTTTTTCCTGGAGCTGCCTTCAGCAGGAAAAGTTCCATAGGTCCTCCAATGTAGCCATATTGATAGATGATACCTTTCCATGCAGGCAAACAATGCGTGTCGCCGTTGTTCATTATGTAGTAATCCAAGGTGTCTTCTTGCCAATCGATGAATTCTTCCTTGACTTCTCCACCGATGACTCCATATCTTACTGTGCCGCCATATTCGTATGGTTCACGAAAATCGTAGAGCAGACATTCATCACCAATGCTGCCGTCATACAAGACAGGTCGCACATAAATTAAACTGTCTCCAGCATTGCGAATATAGCCTTGAACCTGGACAGATTCAACCTCGCCATTAAAGGTAACAGTCTCTTCAAGGGCCATATAGTTATCGAAGGCAGGTAGCAGACGAAAGGTTACTATATATTCGTGTCCCACCTCTGTGCTATCTTCAATACCAGTAGTGCCATAGATGTAAACAACATCCCATTGTGAACCTTCTTCCCAAATGCTGCTTGCGTGTGCCTGCGTCAATAGTGAAATCAGGCACATGAGCGTGAATAGTGTTCTTTTCATTTTCATTTGATATATTGGTTTAGATAATTTTCAATTGTCTGATTCTCAATATCGCTATCCAGCTTCTTTTTCATGCGTTGTTTTCTGACTGCAACCGATGAGGGCGCAATGCCATAAACATCAGCCAATAGCGCATTGGGCACCCGCATCATCAGCAGGCAGCAGAAACGGACATCTTCGGTTGTGAGTGTCGGGTGCTGCCGTCGCAAGCGGGAGGTGAATCCAGGAAGTACTATATCGGTGTTTTTTTCGATGAGTTCCCAAGACGATTCCTCAAGGTTGATATGCCCGCTCTTGCCACGATGGGCATTGAGGATAGGCAAAATTATGGCATAAAGGTGCTCATAGTACAAACGTTGCAACTTGATATTTTCCTCGCGCACCAAATTTTCATTGGCTTGGGCAGCTTCTGAGAGGCGCATAGCCTCCAATTCTTTTTCATGGGCAATCCGTGCCTTACGACGATAGAATAATCCAGCTACAGCTGCAGCCAATAACAGAAGTAGAACCGCAATGATGATGACATACAGTCGAGCTTGTTCAGCCTTGCGCTCTGCTCGCTGGAACTCCATCTGGCGCTCATGCTGCAGTTCATGGATTCGTGCCATGTTCTCCGAGGTTTCACTCCTTGCAATGCTGTCGGTAATGTCCATCAGGTTGATGGCGTCGTCATAGGCTTCCCTCCATTGATTCGCTTCTTGGTGATGATACATCAAGAGGCGGGTCAGTTCAGCCTTTCCATGAATCCCGCATTCAGATATATAGGAAGGAAGAACCGCCATCAGATCCTCATTTCGGTTCTGTAAGTTGAGCCCATAGGCATGTGTGATGCGGTATAGGTCAGTTTGAACAACCTTGGGATAGACACTTTTTGCTTCAGTGATGTAATGCTCGACACTGTCGCCCTCTTCAGCCATGAGATGGATTTGAGCGAGTAAAAGGAGCGTCTGAGCTCTGAAATCCAATGTGTCCTTCGGTGCTAATTGATAGGCCTGATGGGCTTCAATTGAAGCACTGTCCAAAATTCCTTCTACCATAAAAGCGGTTGCCAATTGCTGTAGAGCTTCAGCCATGAGTATATGACCATATACCTTATTATTATTGCTGATCACTTCGGCTTCGCTCAGCATCTTCTTTTGGTATTGCTTTTGCAACTCGGTTAAGTTCTTCTTTTCATATTCAGCAGCGATCTGCGAATACAATTTGAAGCACTGCTCATGATCCCCGGTATTCTGGCATTTGTCCAATTCGTTGAGCAAAGCTACCAGTTCGCCATCTTCTTCGTCAAGGGGAGCATTGTTTACCTTGACGCAACTGACAAACAAACCGATTAATATGACTAAAAACAGCTTCTTCATATTGTGTCTTGTTTCCTGCAAAATTACCACTAATAATACTACAATTCAAAACATAATTCTTAATTGTATATGCTTGTATTTCTCAAAATGTGTTTTATGTTATTGATATTCATAGCGATAATAATATAGAAGATGTATATTGTACAAACTCCACCAAACCTCTAGAATGGCGATATTAACGCAATCTCAAGCGCATCTTTTCGTTGTCTTTTGCCATCCCACGACACAAACATACCTTTGCCACAAACTAAAATCGATAGAATATGTCAGTCACATTGAATACCCAACTTGAGGAGCTGATGTTCTCCTCACAGATTATATAAACTTGGCGGCGCCTTAGCCATCAGAGCAAGCTCTATGGCATTCGACTTGCTCAAGTTTTCCCGACCTCGCCATCAATTAAGGGCAATGGGCAAAATAATAGTAACAGCACAAGTTGTGTTGCAAGAAATCACTATCTTTGCACTTTCGAGTGATATCAATCGTAATTTGTTGTATGAGCATTTTTAAGGACATTCTTCTTGTTGGCGCAGGCAGTTTTTTCGGTGGCATTGCCCGGTACCTGATTTCGTTGACCATGAAGGGCATGGGATCAGCATTCCCGTGGGCAACGATGACCGCCAACATTGTCGGTTGTCTGCTCATCGGTTTACTCTGGGCGGCCTTCAATCGCGTTAATGCCTCGTCGCAGCTGAACCTGCTGTTGATTGTGGGGTTCTGTGGCGGTTTCACCACATTTTCCACTTTCTCAAAGGAAAGCCTGTGCCTGTTGCAGGCCGGCAATTTTTCCTCATTCATCCTGTACGCCCTGGGCAGTGTTGTTCTCGGCATAGGAGCCGTTGCCCTGGGCTATGCATTAGCAAAGTAAAATAAGATTATGAAAGAAGAATGCTTGATTTGCAAAACTCCGCTGGAGTATCTCGAGAATGATGAGCTCATGGAGTGCGCTATCTGCCACAAGAGGGAGCGCAGCAAGACCCGCTGCGTCCATGGGCACTACGTCTGCAACGACTGCCACACGGCGGGGCTGGACACCATCGTCGGGCTATGCCTCGCCGAGACGTCCAGGAACCCTGTTAAGATTATCGAGAAGATGATGGCACAGCCCTTCTGCCATATGCACGGCCCCGAGCACCATGTGATGGTGGGGGCGGCCTTGCTCACGGCCTACAAAAACGCCGGGGGCGAGATCGACCTGCCTAAGGCCCTGAACGAGATGATGTCCAGGGGCAAGAGCGTGCCAGGCGGAGCATGCGGCTTTTGGGGCGCCTGCGGTGCTGGCATCAGCACGGGGATGTTTGTGTCAATCATCTCCAAGTCCACGCCGCTCGCTAACGAACCTTTCGCCATGTCGCACCAGATGACGGCAAAGTCACTCGGAGAGATAGGCCACATTGGCGGCCCACGCTGCTGCAAGCGCGACTCATTCCTCTCCATCCTCGCTGCCGTCGATTTCGTCAAGGAGCACTTCGGCGTGGAGATGGAACGCCCCGAGGTCATCTGCCGTTATTCAAGCCGAAACAACCAGTGCATCGGGCAGCGGTGCCCCTTCTCTCCAGCAAACCATTGAGAACCGCTTACCGCTCATCTTGCATGACCCAGGCGACCCGCTTCCCTACCCCATCACCACGTCGAGCACCATCATCAGGACGAAACCGATGGCAAAACCAATGGTGCTGACATTGGTGTGCTGGCCGCTTGAGGCTTCGGGTATCAGCTCCTCGACGACCACGTAGAACATGGCTCCTGCGGCAAAAGCGAGCATATAGGGAAGAACGGGTAAAATCAGGGACGATAGCAACAATACGGCAAGGGCGCCGACGGGTTCAACGGCACCGCTCAGCGAACCGATGAGGAAGGAGCGCCAACGGCTGTTTCCCGCCGCACGCATCGGCATCGAGATGATGGCTCCCTCGGGGACGTTCTGGATGGCAATACCCAACGACACCGCTATGGCGCTGGCCAGCGAGATGTTTGTGACACCGCTGTCGGCGCCGGCAAAGACCACGCCCACGGCCATACCTTCGGGCAGATTGTGGATGGTCACCGCCAGGGCCAACATCGCCGTGCGGGACAGGTGGGAACGGAGGCCCTCGGGCTTGCTGCTCCCGAGATGCAGGTGCGGGGTCAACTCATCAATCAGCAACAGGAACCCGATGCCCAAGAGGAATCCTACGGCAGCGGGCACCACCGCCCATGCGCCCCTAGAGACTTCCATCTCCATAGCGGGAATCAGCAATGACCAGACCGAAGCCGCCACCATCACCCCCGAAGCGAAGCCCAGCAGTGCCTTCTGCAACCTCACGGACATCTCGCCCTTCATCATAAAGACGAAGGCCGACCCGAGCATGGTGCCCAGCAAGGGTATGAGTAACCCGATAACCAGTATGGTCATGACTGTACCGTCGATGCCTGATTCACGCCGGTAATGACGGCATACGAGGGCTTCTTGCGGTGAATGGCAGTATCCATGAAGCCTGCCTCGTCAAGCAACTTCTGCAGTTGCTCTGGCGAATAGGCCGTCATGCCTTCCACCACGTTTGTCCACATCGAATCGCCTTCAATGACCTCCACCATGATGACGAAACGGCCACCCGGCTTCAACACGCGCCACACCTCTTGCAGGCAGTCGGGCAGGTTGGGCCAGAAATACACCGTCTCGACGGCTGTCACGAGGTCGAACTTCCCCTCCTCATAGGGCAGTTTCTCGACAGATCCTTGGCAGACGAACACCTGCTTGTCAATCTCGGCGGCATTCACTTTGCGCGCCTTAGCCACGCTTTCCTCCGAGATGTCTATGCCATAGACCTGCGCCCCGTCGCTGCGCTTGAGCAGCCTCTTCAATGTCGCGCCACCACCGCAGCCAATGTCAAGCATTGTCCAGCCCGGCCGGAACTCCACGAGGTCAAGTCCCCAGTTTGTCAGCGGCGCATGACCGAAGTTCATGAACCGCAGCATCATTCGCCCCATCATCCCTCTAGGATGAGCACAATTAGTAAAGAACGTTTTCAGTATTCCCATATCATTTAGTTGTTTAGTTGGCTGCAAATGTACGATGGGAATGACAATCATAGCAATACCAAATAATTGGTATTTTATTCCCCCTTTTTGCCATATAAATAGGAGAAAAGGCAACCAGCAGCCCCACACCCCACCCTTCAATTCAACACAAATGATACCAAACGACCACCCTCATGCCAAGCTAACGCTTTACTGATGAAAGCCAAGCCCCCATCCATTGCGTCCATACCATCATACCGTCAAAGGCTCTATGGGACAACCTTGGCATCCCTGACGGCTCCGCCCTCATCTTCGACATTGAACTGCTCACTATCAATTAATGACCAAAAGAAAAATAACAGCTACAGAACAAGTTGTGTTGCAAGAAAAAGACAATCAAGGTTAATAATCCCTTAAAAGCTTGCAGACCTGGTGTTTTTTCCGTATTTTCGCATCCTAAAACGGAAGATAACTAAAACGTTGAATATTTATATGAACAATCGCATCACTGAGGGCTATATGCCCTTCATGGGTTACCAGACCTACTATCGTATCGTAGGCGAACCTTCAGAGAAGGCTCCCTTGTTGCTGCTTCACGGCGGCCCGGGCAGTACACACAACTATTTCGAGGTGCTCGACTGCATCGCCGACACAGGTCGGCAAGTCATCTCATACGACCAGATCGGCTGCGGCAATTCTTATCTCGATGGGCATCCAGAGCTGTGGACATTGAAGACATGGATTGACGAACTCGTCGCCATCCGCGAACATCTTCATCTCGACGCCGTTCACATTCTCGGACAGTCGTGGGGCGCCATGCAGGCTATTGCGTACGCGATAGATCAGAAGCCTGCTGGCATCAAGTCGCTGATTCTCTCGTCTGGTCATGCTTCCAGTTCGCTGTGGGCTAGTGAGCAGCATCGGCTCATCAAGTATATGTCGGTAGAAGATCAGGAGGCTATCAGACGGGCAGAAGCTACAGGGAAATGGGATGATCCAGACTACTTGCGTGCCAACGAGCACTATTTTGAGCTTTTCGTGACCAGCGTCGATGAACACTCGCCAGAGTGCCTCAGACGTCCGAAGCGTGCTGGTTCAGAGGCTTACCTCTATGGTTGGGGCCCCAATGAGTATCAGCCGCTTGGCAGCCTGAAAGATTTTGAATATACCGACCAGTTGAGCCAGATATCCCAGCCGACACTGATTTGTAGCGGTACGCAGGATATCTGTACGCCCGTTGTCGCCGCCTCGCTCTACGAGCACATTCCTCACAGCCGTTGGCATCTGTTCCGCCATTCCCGCCATATGTGTTTCGTGGATGCTCATGAGGAGTATTGCGAGGTGCTGACTGATTGGCTGCAAGAGATGGATTGAGGTCTCGTAAGGCTTATGCCCGTCGGACTAATTAACCACATTTTCCAATTTAGCAAATAAAAACCGTATAATCATTCATTTGAAAGGTCTTGGCAGAGACCAGAGCCGCGACTCGAAACACTCCATGAAAATATGAAGAAAGTAATGTTTTTATTGGCAGTAGGAATAATGTTTCTGACTGCCTGTGCCCAGAATAAGGGCGGAGAAAGAGGGCCGCGCCATGGTGGCGGCATGAGTATCAACAAGGATTCAGACAGCACGTTTGTTGCCTTGAAGAATGAGACGTTGAAGAAGTTCAAACAACTCACCTTCAAGGATGCCAAGACTGGTAAGACGATGTCCTATAACCTGCTTGTCCCTGAAGGCTATGATGGAAAGGCAAGTTATCCGCTGGTGCTGTTTATGGCTGATGCCAGTACCGTAGGTAAGGACGTGACGGCTCCGCTCACTCAGGGATATGGAGCGTTGGAGTTTGCCTCAGACCGTGACCAACAGTTGCATCCTTCATTCGTATTGGTTCCGCAATATACCGACTGGGCCGTGCAGGATGACTGGAGTACGACTGACGAAGTGGAAATGACTATCCGACTGCTACAGTCTGTTTGCAAGGAATATAATGTTGACACCAACCGTCTCTACACTACAGGTCAGTCGATGGGAGGCATGATGTCGTTCTACTTTAACATCACGCATCCCGACATCTTTGCAGCCTCATTGTTCGTCAGCAGCCAGTGGGACACCTCGAAGATGAAGGACTTCGGCAAGAAGCATTTCTTCTACATCGTGGCTGGTGGCGACCAAAAGGCATCCGGTGGTATGAGAGACCTGGCAAAGGTGCTGAAGGAGAACAGTGCAAGGGTTGACTCTGCAAACTGGAGTGCAAAACTGCCGTCATCGGAACAGGAGAAGTTGGCAGAAGAACTGATTGCCCGTGGCGGCAACATCAACTTCATCCGTTGGGAGGCTGGCAGCGTACTCCCCGAATCAGGCAAGGGCATGGAACACATGGCATCATTCGACTATGGCTATAAGATAGCCGCAGTACGCGACTGGCTGTTCAGGCAGAGCAAGAAATAGATTTCGAAAAGACAAACAGATAAATCGGAATTTGTATGTATTTAGAAAAATTATTATTCAAATTCAAAGGAGCTACTAACGAGGAAGACCTCCAGATTCTTTTTTATGAGTTAGCGCAAGGTTTTCTTTATGGTGGGTATATTCAAGTGCGAAATGATTATAGAATCTATATTCGCACCGTAGAGTTTTACTTTCATAGTGAAGAAATAGATGGAATACATGACCCTATTGTTTATCATCGAAATATACGAGACAAGGAGGGCAATATTCTTGAAACAGTTCCATACTTCCCAATTATGTCTTTACATGCACACACTTCTGGCTATGATATTACTTTTGAAAGTGAAGTTGGAAAATATAGATCTTCTGCGCTAATTCGTTCATTCGAGGTGAAAGATAAGGATGGAAAGTATTTGAAATGGAAAAAGGATATGTTCATGAAATCTGAAAATTACGACTATAATACCCAATCCACTTATCTCTATTATTTGTTAAACGGTTTTCCACTTGGCATAAGCAATGATGTAAAATGGGTCGATGCCCCTATAATGCAGAAGATAGAACCGGAAATTAGGAATCGTAAGAATGTATTCAAATCGAAGAGCGAATATGTATATGAAAAGATAGAGGGGGAAAAATGCGAACGACTATGGAGTTTTACGAGAAAAGAACAAGTATAACAACTAAAACACAGAAATGACAACACCTATTATATGCACGTCCGAACGTCTTAGGAAAGAACCTAAGACCGAGTGCGTAGCAAAAGCTATCTTTGCTGCTCTCGATAAACTACATGTTGAACACCGTGAGTTAAAAAACACGCAAGATTATTGGTGTCGCGATTATATGCCAGTAATGATTCTCGATGATGGTACATATGCAAAATATGAATATAATCCTGATTATTTGGTTGAAAATAAAAATAAGAAATGGCGTAATTCTAAAACTAATCAGCAAGATGCATGTAAAGGACTCAATTTATACGCACCTATGAACATGAATATTATTTTTGATGGCGGGAACTATGTTCGTTGTGGAACTAAGGTCATTATGACTGACAAAATATTTAGCGAGAATCCTAAGTGGCCAGCTCACGAATTGATTGAGCATCTGCAAATTGCACTTTGTGCTAATATTATCTTGCTTCCTTGGGATATGGAAGACCCATTTGGTCATGCTGACGGTATGGTTGCAGATCTTGGGGATGGGAAAATACTATTGAATGGATGTTGGAAGGAACAAGATAAACCATTTCATAGAAGACTAAGGAAAATTTTGGATGCACATTTTAAAGTAGAAGAACTTCCTGCATGGAATGGCGATAAAGATTCGTGGTGCTATCTCAATTATTTACGTGTTCCTGAGGGTATTTTGCTTCCTTGTCTTTCTGAGAATTATGATAGTAAAGATGATATTGCAGCTTTGAATTATTTCGAACGTTTATTTCCTAATTTAAAGATAATACCTATCTATGCAAAACCTCTCATAAAAGGTCAAGATGGAGGAGGTGCATTACATTGTGTAACATGGGAGTATATAGAAAGAAAAGACACATCCGTCCCTTTGGCGAATAGTTTGTAAATTCCAATTTATAAAGATGGATTTGAATAAAATTATATTTCTGACGATGCTTTGCGTCCCGATGTTCGTGGGAGCGCAGACGCTGACTTTCACAGACCACGAGCCGATGGGCAACATGCGGACGCAGGTAACTCGGCAGTTCTTCCGCCTTGTAGAGCAGGAAAGCAAGGGGCGCATCCGCATTGACCACCATTGGAACGGCGAACTTTCATCGAGCTATGATGCCTACGAGACGGTGCGCGAAGGCACTAAAGCCGACATGGCTACGGTAGTACCCGAATACGATAGCCAGCGGATGCCACTCCACCAGTTGTTCAAGAGTTTCCTGGCAGGACCCTCGGGCGAGGCACAGGTCGCACTTATCCGCAAAGCCTACAAGACGATTCCCGAACTGACAGAGGAGCTGCACCACGCGGGCATCCACCCCGTGCTGGTAGCTACGGGCTATCCCGTGGGCTTCTATAGCCGAGAGCCGATGGCAGACCTCAGTGCGCTGAAAGAGCAGACGTGGCGAACTGCCAGTTTCTGGCACATCAGTTATCTGGAGAATGCAGGAGCAACGAACAAACGCATCCCCTGGGGAGAGCAAGTTTCCGATTCGCTGCGCTCCGGAGCCATCGACGGCATCATGGTGAACATCGACAGCGGATGGGACATCGGTGCCCACCGTGCCGCCCCTCACCTGTTGGTGTCGCAGGAACTTTGGTTAGGGCACATCTATTTAGTGGCGATGAACCTCGACCGATGGAATGCCCTGCCCCCGAAGGACAAGCGAGCCATCGAGCGTGCGGCAAGCAAGACCTACAAGGCGATGGGCAAGACGATGGATGAGAGTTACGAGCAGATGCTTCAGCAACTGAGCAATGAAGGCTGCACCGTACGCCGCCTCACGCATGAGGAAGTGTCCGATTTCGTCACCAACGTCCGTCAGAGCGAAGTGCAGGAACGATGGGTGAAGGAAAAAGAATCCGAAGGCACGGCAGACGTCCGCCGC
>CAJOFM010000001.1:209491-570553 GCA_905233915.1 uncultured Muribaculaceae bacterium
TAGTGCAAAGAGGAAACAATAGAAAACTACAGTTATGAATACGGAACTCCAAAAGTGTATGGATACCGACAAGGACAATCATATCATCTACTTTGGAGAAATAGTAGATGCGTATGTTTTAGAGGATAAAGGAGAACAGTAAATTCTAATTTCTCGCTCATGACAAGGCGCAACGTCAGCCACGGCTGGCGATGCGCCTTGATTTAATGCCCAATTTCCTGACGTGATTGACCTGGGGATCTGATTCGCTCTGGTCACGGGGTTGTATTCGGCAGCTTCACGCTCCGCGATGATGACAGCATCAGGCGTCCCTTTGATGCACCGCCCATCGTCGTGAACTATTTCTATCATGAGGAGGTCAAGAAATCGGCAGACATGTAAAAATTGATTTTATATTTTTTAACAAATTTAATTTATCTTAAATTTTTTATTGTTATTTATAAGGTGTATCTTTGCGATGTTAACCTCAATCCGTGATTGATGAAGATCGCAAATCGACTGAAAACACTGAAGGATCGCTTCTCTTATAAGCAGAAAATCGGTCTTATCGTCTGTGCCGGCATCCTGGTGGGCTTGGGCGGATTGTTCATGTATCTGCTCAGGGCGCACACCTATATCGCCGATGATCCGTCGGCATGCGTCAACTGCCACATCATGACGCCCTACTATGCCACATGGAGCCATTCCTCTCATGGACGCGATGCGACTTGCAACGACTGCCATGTGCCGCACTCCAGCCTGGCGGCCAAATACGGCTTCAAGGCGATGGACGGTCTCAAGCATACGGCTTATTTCGTGACCCACAGCGAGCGTCAGGCCATCATGGCCGAGGATGCCAGTGCCGAGGTCATCATGGACAACTGCATCCGCTGCCACACCCAACTCAACCAGGAATTAGTCAAAACGGGCCGTATCGACTATATGATGGCCAAACGCGGTGAGGGTGTGGAGTGCTGGCATTGTCACCGCAACGTGCCGCACGGTGGCATGAACTCGCTGATGTCAACCCCGGGAGCCGAGGGTGTGACTCCGCTGCCGCCCAGCCCTGTTCCCGAATGGCTGGGAGGTGCCCTCTCAAAGAAATGATTGATAATCGACTATAACAAAAACGACAATATTATGGCAAAGCAATTAAAGAAATGGCAAGGTTGGGCGCTCTTTGGCGGCTCAATGATCGCAGTGTTCCTGCTGGGACTGCTCGTTTCCTCGCTCATGGAGCGCCGTGCCGAAGTCGCTAGTGTGTTCAACAACAAGCGCACCGAGTTCACCGACTCCATCATTGCCCAGAACGAGAAGTTCAAGGCCGATTATCCCCGTGAGTACGAGACCTGGTCGATGACCGAGGACACCACGTTCGTTTCCAAGTATAATTCCTCGCAGGAGGTTGACGTGCTTGAGCAGCGTCCCGAGATGGTCGTCCTGTGGGCGGGGTACGCGTTCTCACGCCACTACAACACGCCGCGCGGCCACAAGCATGCGCTGGAGGACATGCGCAAGATTTTGCGCACGGGCAACCCTGGCATCTCCATCGGAGCCGACTCGATAGCCGCTGACATGCAGCCGGCTACCTGTTGGACGTGCAAAGGCCCTGATGTGCCCCGCATGATGCGCGAACTCAGTGAAACAAAGTCGGTGTTCGATCCTGCAAACTTCTATGCCAAGAAATGGAGCGAGTTGGGTGCCGAAGAGGTCAATCCCATCGGCTGCAGCGACTGCCACGACGCCCGCACGATGGACCTGCGTCCTGCCCGCCCCGCCATCTATGAGGCATTTGCCAATTCAGGCAAGAATTTGAGGAACGCCACCCATCAGGAGATGCGCTCACTGGTCTGCGCGCAGTGCCATGTCGAGTACTACTTCATCAAGCCCGATGATCCAAATAATCCCGGCAAGGCCAACTATCTTGTGTTCCCTCAGCACTATGGCTTGACCTGTGAGGACGCAGAACACTACTATGATTCTATCGGTTTCTACGACTATATTCATCCGCTGTCCAAGACCAAGATCCTGAAGGCTCAGCACCCCGGTTGGGAGATGTCACAGCAGGGCATTCATGCCCAGCGCGGCGTCTCCTGTGCCGACTGCCACATGCCCTATAAGCAGGATGGTGGCGTGAAATTCTCGGACCACCAGATCATGTCGCCGCTGGCAAAGATCGACCGCACATGCCAGGTATGTCACCGCCAGGATGCAGAGGTGCTGCGCCAGAACGTATATGACCGTCAAGAAAAGTGCAACGAGGTGCGCGACCGTGCCGAGCAGGAACTGGCCCGTGCCCACTTCGAGACAAAGTTCATCATCGACAAGGGTGCCACCGATGCCGAGTTGGCTCCTATCCAAGCCCTGTTGCGCAAGAGCCAGTGGCGTTGGGACTATGCCATCGCATCACATGGGGCCACGTTCCATGCACCCCAGGAGGTAATCCGCCTGCTTTCACACTCTGTGGATTATGCCCAACAGGCCCGTCTGCTCATCGCACGTGTGGCTGCCAAGCATGGGCACATGGGTGAGATTCCCGTGCCTGACTACAGCACCAAGGCTAAGGCTCAGGCGGCCATAGGTCTTGACATGAATATGCTGAACCAGAACAAACGGCGCTTCCTGGACGAGATTGTTCCCAAGTGGATCATGGATGCCAAAAAGAACGGCAAACTCATTGAAATCTGATGTGGATTAAACCGTGGACTCTTAAAGAAGGCTGCCTCATTGGCGCCGGATTAATCATCGCAGGACTGATGCTCGAGCTGAGCGTCGGTCCTGTTGTGTGGGATGCCTTCTCGTGGCCAGTCAACGGCATCGTGCTCGTCGGCTTCCTGGTGATGATTGCCATCATGCACCTGTTGCGTCGCCAGGTCTATGCATTCTCATTCCTGAGCACCTATGCAGCAGCGATACCGGCCATTGCCTTTGCAGTGATTCTGACACTGGTCATGGGCCTCACGCGGCAGACAGTGAACGGTACATGGATAAACGACATGCTGTCATTCTGGCCCTTTGTGCTCATCTATGTCTATATTGCCGTTATCATTGGCCTTGCGGTGTTGAAACGCCTTGGTCACTTTCAGTGGAAGCGTGATATACCGTTCCTGCTCAATCATCTGGGACTGTTCCTGGCCTTAACCTGTGCGACGCTGGGCAACGCCGATATGCAGCGCCTGAAGATGATTACCGCCGTCGGTGAACCCGAGTGGCGCGTCATGGACGAGAACCAGCAGGTCAAGGAATTGGACTTGGCTATTGAGCTTCAACAGTTCATCATGGAGCAATATGACGACGGCAGCCCCAAACGCTTTGCCAGCGAAGTGAACATCATGACCAAATCGGGCAAGAACATCCACACCGTCATCGACGTCAACAAGCCTGTCGAGGTCGAGGGGTGGAAGATCTATCAGTATGGCTACGACACTGCTGCCGGCCCTCAGAGCCAGATCAGCATCT
The DNA here is from genome assembly GCA_905233915.1 of uncultured Muribaculaceae bacterium. Taxonomy (GTDB): domain Bacteria; phylum Bacteroidota; class Bacteroidia; order Bacteroidales; family Muribaculaceae; genus Sodaliphilus. Next base: position 212,930 of record CAJOFM010000001.1, read on the forward strand.
TTGAGCTCGTGCGCAACCCGTGGTTACCGCTCGTTTATATCGGCATAGGGCTGATGCTTGCAGGAGCGATGTGTATGTTTGTGTTATCTCAAAATCAGCGCAAACCGAACGCAAACGGGCAAGCTCGATCTGCTGAGGTTTCGCCTGATTCATCTAAAAAACGCGTGACGCCATGATTTGGGATTATTTCATCTACTTTGCCATTGTGGCCATCATGCTGTGGGCCGTAGGCGCGTTCCTGGCATGGAAAGAAAAAACGGCTGGCGTCTATGCTTCAACATTGACGGGCTTGGCCGTGTTTTTCACGTTTATCGTCATCATGTGGGTGACGCTCGAGCGCCCGCCGTTGCGCACGATGGGCGAGACACGCCTGTGGTACTCATTTTTCCTGCCGTTGGCCGGTATTCTCGTTTATAGCCGCTGGAAATACAAGTGGATCCTGTCGTTCTCTACGATGTTGGCAGCCGTGTTTATCTGTATCAACATCTTCAAGCCCGAGATTCATTCCAAGGCCTTGATGCCTGCCTTGCAGAGTCCCTGGTTCGCTCCGCACGTCATCGTCTATATGTTCGCCTATACCTTGTTGGGTGCAGCGACACTCATGGCGCTTTACCAACTGTTTTTCAAGAAAGGGCGTCCGTTGGAGCGCAAGGAGATGGACATTACCGACAACCTGGTGAATGTCGGTCTTGCGTTCTTGACCTTTGGCATGCTCTTCGGCGCGCTGTGGGCTAAAGAAGCATGGGGCCACTATTGGTCATGGGACCCCAAGGAGACTTGGGCGGCCATTACCTGGCTTGCTTATTTGGGCTATATCCATTATCGCATCTATCGTCCCAAGTCCATCAAGCCAGCCCTGTGGGTGCTGCTCATCGCTTTCATCCTGTTGCAGGTCTGCTGGTGGGGCATCAACTACCTGCCGTCAGCTCAAGGCTCCAGCGTACATACCTATACCTCCTGACATAACCCATAATGACCAGAATAGAACGAGAGAAGCAGACCGTCCGCAAGATGATTGAGCTTTATTGCAGCCATCGGCTGAAGGCGGACACGATACCTGAGGCATACCAGCATCTGGCTGACTTTGCGTGCCGCCGTCTCGACCATTGCCGCTATGGGGAGAGCAAGAGCGCCTGCAAGGATTGTCCCACCCACTGCTATCCCCCTACCGAACGTGAACAGATTCGTGAAGTCATGCGGTGGACTGGTCCCAGAATGATTCTCTATTCACCAATCGCCGCCATTCGGCATTTATTCAACAAGTAATGATAAGATGAGAAGATCTGACAGAGAGAGGGATGCCGCTTTCGCCTTGGAGGTCTTGGACAAGGCCCCATTCGTGACGGTCAGCATGACCAGGGAAGACGGAACACCATACGGTTTACCATTGTCGTTGGCGCGTACCGATGACAAGACGTTCTACTTTCACTGCGCCCTGGAGGGAGAGAAACTGGACTGCATCGCCCATAACCCGGTTGTGTTCCTCTCTGCGGTGACCCGTTGCTCGCCGACCTTCGACTCCAAAGTCGGGAACTTCACCTTGCAGTACAGGTCTGCTACTGCCGTCGGCGTGGCAGAACTTGTGTCTGAACGTGAAGAGAAGATATCGGCCCTAAGAGTCATTTGCCAGCGTTTCCTGCCTCATCACATGGATGCTTTTGATGATGCAATAGCTCGCAGCCTCGAACGGACAGCCGTGGTTCGTATCACATTGACCGAACCACCCGTCGGTAAGTGCAAGCAACTGACGGAGCAGTGAGAACCCGCTCCCACCGCTCATCGATGGCCCTGCCGACATTATCGCCGACAAATAGTGAAGTCGCCGAAACGCATCAGCGCGCTCCAGCGACTTCTTGGCGAATATACGATAGGCTAACGCTTGTCGGGGACTCCGTATTCGAGCCATTTCTCTTGCGGATAAGTCCCCTTGATTAATGCTTTCTTTTCCAAATAAGCGTTTTTCACTTGTTCAAAAAGCTCATTGGTGTGCTTCACTTTGGGCGCCAGTTCCTCGCGCAGCCTTTCGACCTCGGTGTTGGCTGCCTCGAGTTCTTCCATGGCCTTTTTCATAGCGGTAATTTCATCGGTGGTGACACCGGCGCCATTACCGTTCAAATGTTTGCGCAAACCCTCAACGAGGTTGCGGCATTTCTCAATCTGGATTTCTACAGTTTTTGACATGTTCTTGATGTATTAAGTGTTTATTATTGATAGAGTTGTCATGGCAAAATTAACAAAAAAAGCCTTTTTAGTGAACGCTGTATATAGGCATGTTTTTTGATTTTTTAACAAGTCATCTAATCAGTTTATATCACTGTTTTTAGTAATTTTGCGCCCGATTTGCTGAAACCGTGAATCGATTTCTAACGACAAAAAAAGCTTGGTAGAGCTGAAACTCCCGATAATTTTAATGGAACAGAAAAACGTCTCTAAACGGGTGACGGCTACCATCCTTTCGATGTCGCTACTCACCGTGATGGCAGGAGCCGCCATCGCCCCGGCGCTGGGCATCATTAAGGCTCATTTCGCTTCGGCACCCGACCTGCTGGTGCAACTCATCGTCAGCATGCCTGCCTTGCTGATTATCATCACCAACATCTTTTTCCTGCAACTCGTCCGAAGGGTCCGTACTCGAACCATAGCCACAATAGGGCTGTTGCTCTATGTCGCTGCGGGTGCAGGATGCTTCTTCGTTGACGAGATTCATGTGTTGTTGCTGATGCGAGCCTTTCTGGGTATAAGTGTCGGCCTCATCATGCCGCTGTCAACGGGCCTGCTTGCTTATTATTTCCCTCCTGAGCGGCAAGCAAGGCTCATGGGATTGTCGGCAGCCATGAACCAGATGGGCGGCGTGATTGCCACGTTGCTGGCTGGCCTGCTTGCGACAATACAATGGAATTATGCTTTCCTGGTTTATCTGATCGGCTTGATTGCAGTGGTGATGGTATGGCTGTGGCTGCCCGATGCGCAATTGGGTTCATCAAACCAGCATGGTACACCTTTCAAGCCCAGTCAACTGCTGAAGTTCCATCCATCGGTAACTGGCATGTTGCTGCTGATGATCCTGTTTTTCATCTTTCCCACCAACTTCGCCATCATCGCCAGCAAGCAGACAGGGCTATCGGCCGAGGCGATAACGATGATCATGGTGGGGCTTGATGTCGTGGCGTTCTTTGTAGGACTTGCCTTCGGAACGCTGATGCGCAGGTTCAGGATGTCCATCAAATACTTTGCACCCTTATTTTTCCTTTCGGGTTATGCGGCTTATCTTGTTCCCGCCATACCGATGGCCATTCTTGGATCAGCCTTTATCGGCATCGCCACGGGAGTAGGGGTACCCTATCTGAATACCATTGCCAGCATCAAGGGCGGTCGAGACTCCGCCACAACGGTCATGCCGCTGCTGTCCGCTGCCCTATACCTGGGGCAATTTGTGTCGCCCCTCATCGTGATGCCGTTGTCCAGGGCACTATTCGGAGTCGAAGACATCCTCGGCCCGTATAAGGTGGGTGCCGTTTTCAGCATCGTGTTTCTCCTTCAAGTGTGGGCAACACGAAACTTCCAAAGCCTGCCACCCAAGGAACCGTAGCTTGCGACATTGCCCGCAAGCACCAGGGGATTTCATTCACTATGGTCACGGGGTCGTATTCGGCTGCTTCACGCTCCGCACTTCAACCAGCCGGCTGCGCTGGCTGTATTGAGCTGCTCCGCTACAGCCTCATGCCGCTGGGCGACTTCGCCCGGCGGAGATCACCCTGTTCCCACCGCTCATCGATGGATTAGGGTGTCCCACAGCCCAGCTTTTATAACTTCAATCCGTATCCGAGAGTGCTCGCAATTAGAGAGCCTGCTGGCTTTAAATTATATGCTGGATTATTTGTTATATTAAAAAAAGTAGTAATTTTGCAGCCGAAAATTTGGTGCTGCGGGCATCACGCCGTGATGTGTCGCAGATTAAAAGGGAATCAGGTGAGAATCCTGAGCAGACCCGCTGCTGTAAGTCCCGACCAAGTTGTCACACAGACAGAGTCACTGTCCGCCAAGGATGGGAAGGCCGTGTGACAATGGGATAAGCCAGAAGACCTGCCAAATTGGACATAAGTTGCTTTGACTCTCGTGGTAATAGAGTTGGACAATCAAGACACCAGTTATCCTCCTGAGTGAGGAAACTCGCGTGTGTGGCTGCCTGCAAGCAGTCAATCCATCCGATTTATTCACGTCTATGCCCATTGTCAAGGTCACTTTACAGATTTTGATTGTGTAATGCTTCGTGGCATGAAACAATAAGTGTATGTATATAGTAACCTTTTCGGTGGCGCAGTCATGCCGCTCAACCTTTTTCTGCCAACCCTGCGGCATGACTGCAAAACTGAACTAAACGAGTAATTGAAATGATTACAAATGAGAAAGGCCTTTTGCGCGTGTATACTGGCAACGGCCAGGGTAAGACGACGACAGCCATGGGAATGGCCGTCAAAGCGTTGTCTGAAGGAAAATCGGTCTATGTGGGGCGATTCATCAAGAACGAGCTTGACGAAGAGAGCCTGCTGAGCCATCAGTATGACAGCCTCCATATCGAACAATTGGGATTTGGCGGTTTTGAGGACCGTGCACCCAACGAAGATGACCGTGCGGCGGCCCTTGCAGGGCTTGACCGCTGTAAGACGTTGATGGCAAGCGGCATGTATGACATGATTGTGATGGACGAGTTGTGTGTCGCCATCCATTACGGGTTGTTGACCTGTGAACAGGTGATGGAGATGCTGTCGCAGCGTCCGCCACATACCGAAGTCATCATTACTGGCGCCGACGCCCCTCAATGGCTCATTGATGCGGCTGATAGCGTAACCGAAATGCACGAAATCAAACACACGGCCAACGACATGGAAGCCATGTTGTGTGATGCCATTAACCAATAAATAATACCAATCAGATAATGTTTAAGATATTTCATGGCTTCCACATGGTTGATGCCTATCACAAGAAGAAGAGAGAAAACCGCAGTCAGGAGTCCTCGGTGAACAAGCGTATTATTACCGCGCTCATTCTGTCGGTGATCACATTAATCATCTGGAACCTCCCTGCCGGTGTGTTCGGCATCGATGGCCTGACTGTCATCCAGCAACGCATCATCGCCATCTTCATTTTGGCAACCCTGATGTGGATTACCGAGGTCGTTCCCTCATGGGCCACCTCCATCTTCATCATGGTGCTTTTGTTGCTTTTCACCTCGAACAGCGGTATCAAACCCATGGTCGATGAGGAACAGGTGGGGCAACTGCTCAGTTACAAGGACATCATGTCCAGCTTTGCCGACCCGGTCATCATGCTGTTCATTGGCGGTTTTATTCTTGCCATTGCTGCATCCAAGACAGGTCTTGACACCCACCTGGCGCGTGTGCTGTTGAAGCCTTTCGGCACCAAGAGCGAGAATGTCCTGTTGGGCTTTATCCTTATCACGGGCTTTTTCTCGATGTTTGTCAGCAACACGGCCACTGCGGCAATGATGCTCACATTCCTGGCCCCCGTGTTCAAACAGCTGCCGCCCGAAGGCAAGGGGCGTATTGCCTTGACGCTAGCTATCCCTCTCGCTGCCAACCTGGGAGGTATGGGAACGCCCATCGGCACACCGCCCAACACCATCGCAATGAAGTTCCTTAATGACCCCGATGGCCTGAATATGGGCCTTGGCTTCGGTCAATGGATGCTGTTCATGTTCCCGCTTGTGATTCTCTTGTTGTTCATCGGCTGGTTCCTGCTCAAGACGATGTATCCGTTCAGCCAAAAGACCATCCACCTTGAGATAGAGAGCAATATGGAGAAAACCAAGCACACCAAGATCGTCATTTGGACGTTTATCGTCACCGTCCTCCTGTGGCTCACCGATAGTCTCACGGGTATCAATGCCAACACTGTTGCACTGATTCCGTTTGCCGTCTTCTCCATGACAGGAGTCATCAACAAATATGACCTTGAGGAAATCAACTGGAGCGTGATTTGGATGGTAGCGGGCGGTTTTGCCCTGGGCTACAGCCTCAACGCATCAGGCCTTGCCGAGAATGCCGTCAAGAGCATCCCGTTCAACACGTTCTCGCCCATCTTGATACTGCTGCTTTCCGGTCTGATCTGTTACCTGTTGTCCAACTTCATCAGCAACTCGGCGACGGCAGCCCTGCTGATGCCCATTCTCGCCATCGTCTGTGGCGCTATGGGTGACAAGCTGGATGCCATCGGCGGCACCGCCACCGTGCTCATCGGCATCGCCATCGCATCATCAAGCGCTATGGTGTTGCCCATCAGCACACCGCCTAATGCCCTCGCTTTCTCGACCAACCTCGTTAACCAGAAGGATATGAGCCGCATGGGCATTATCGTGGGCATCATCAGCATGGTGATGGGCTATGCCCTTCTGTATTTAATAGGAAAAACGCACTTACTATAAGGAGAGAGAATCGGATAAATCTTTCTGAACAATTATTTAATTGAATTAAGTGATTGGTGTGGGGCGCTATCAAGGCTCCCCACATTTTTTGTCAATGGGACAAACACCAATCCCCGACAGACAGCATACACTTGAGAAGGCCTCCACCATTCCATCATTGCATGGGAAATTCACTTGCTATGGTCACGGGGTTGTATTCGGCTGCTTCACGCTCCGCACTTCAACCAGCCGGCTGCGCTGGCTGGATTGAGCTGCTCCGCTACAGCCTCATGCCGCTGGGCGACTTCGCCCGGCTGAGATTACCCTGTTCCACCGCTCATCGATGGCGATGCCTTACTTGATTATTCACATTCTTCTACAATTATTGTTTAAAGTGAATTTGAATATTCTTTGGGGGTATTTCGAAGATTTTTAGTAACTTGCGGCATGAAAAAGATTCTGATATTTTTGATACTGGCGGCAGTTGCCGTCACATGGGACCTTGGCGCTAGCGCACAAGGCAGGAGCAAGGGTGACAACCTGTTCTATGTTTTCGCCGAAAAAACGGTGAAAATTGACAAGAAGAAGATCCGGTATAGGGCGGCGTTGACAGCCCCGACCGATACCGCCCGTCCCGCAATCATCATCTACCTGCATGGCGGCAGTGGTGCCGGCAGTGACAACGAACAGCAACTGAGGTCGCCCGGCATCGCCCAAATTTATGACTACCTCGCTGAGCAGGGCATCAAGGCCTATTTCTTGGTCCCCCAATGCGAGGATGAATCGTCATGGTCTGGCTATAATCCCCCACCCAAACGGTCGGGACGCCGCACCCCAGGAGGCCCCCATCCCCAAGGGCCGGTAAAATGCCCGTCCTACAACCCGTTTGTCAAAGCATTGGCCGACCTGTATGTGCAGGACTTCGGCGCCGACCCCAACAGGATCTACATCTTTGGAGCATCGATGGGAGGCGATGGCGTGTGGCACATCGTGAAAGATTATCCTGACTACTTCGCAGCAGCCATGGCGGCTTCGGGCGCCTACCGTGGAATGGGTGTACCCGACTTGGGCAGCACACCGCTGCTTTGCACCAAGGGAACCCGTGAAGGAAACTACAGCAAGTATGTGCAGATGATTGACGACATTAGGCTTTTGGGTGGTGAAGTCAATTTCCAGCCCTTGGAGGGGTGCGATCACCGTTCAGCGATTGATAATGCCTTTACCAGCGAACGTATCGCCTGGGTCTTGTCCCATCAGCGCTGAGCGTTTAACGCCATCATTAAAGGCTATGATAATGGACACATTGTTTGCATATTCTTAGCAGGCATTTCTTTAGGCCTCCGTGTCGCGAATCCATATTGATAGCGGTACGAGGAAGCCTATCTCTGTGACAAGATCCTAATCATCGCCTGTAGCGATTGGCCCACCCGCGAACCCCGCTGGCGATGGGCCGTTCCGCTCCGTCTGCGTCCGCTCCGAATGACTGACTTATCGGCTAGAGCTGTCGTAAACTAGCTGGCGCCCTCTTGGCGGGCCTTGACATGATCGTCTTTCCTTCATAGCACCAGGTGCTTCATGTCATGACCGCCCCAGTGGTTGTCGTTTACATATCGAAAACCGATTGATGCATAAAGTGCTTCACCAACGGGATTGCCTTTATCAACCAGTAGCCCAAGGCTAGGCAGGCCCATTTGGTCGGCGCGTTCTTTGGTGATGCGTATCAGGCGCCTTGCAATTCCCTGCCGGCGATAATCAGGCAGCACAGCCAGCGAGTCAAGATAGAGTTCGCCGGGCTGCGTTTCGTCATTCATGCCTGAATGATCCTTACCGATGAGTTCCGGGGCCAATTCGAGGAAAGGACGGCGAAGTTCGTGGAGCCTTGAGCCATCATAGCTAACCGAGATGCCGACCACCTTGTCACCGTCCAGGGCAACACAGGTGTTCTTGTAACTGTATTGGGAATCCTCCCGCTCCACCAGCAGGGTCATCATTTTGTAAAAGTCATCCAGCCCATAGCCCTCGCCACAGAAACTCAGGCAGCAGTCGTCCGTCATGGCCAACATGATCATGCGGGCAATCTCTGGGGCCTGCTCCTTGCTTGCTTGTCGGATGTCAATCTTCATGTTCTGTCATTTTTTTCGAAGGAATAATTGCCACGAAGTTACACTTTTTCTAACGAATACACATGCTGCTCGTACATTTTTCCTAAGGAATAACTTTCCCAATTGTACTAGACCTTCAAAGTGAAAAGAGTAGAAATGTGACAAAGAAAGCGAGTGTGTTGCTTCGCCAGCGGAAGTAAACATGGACTGAAAAACAATATTCTTTGAGCTAAAAAGAAAAGTCTTCTTGGCTGAACAGTTGTAATTTTGCAACCAGAAAACATTCATTCACTTAAATAATATCACGACAAGATGAGAAGCAAGATTGAAGAGTACAATGCAGTGGTTGAGGCTGCAAGCAAGTTCACACAGAGTGTTGCCGAGGGCAACAGCAAGTATGCAAAGGAACTGTTCACCGAGGACGCCTGCCTGTTCGGTTTCCTGAACGGAAAGTTTGAGCGCGGCTCCATCGAGCAGTTCTACCACAACGTGGACACCGTGGGTGCCGGTGACGAGTTCAAGACCCGTATCGACGTGTTGGAACTGGAAGAGACGCTGGCCGTCGTCCGCGTGCTTGAAGAGGGCTGGGGAGGCTCCATCGACTTTACCGATGTTCTCCTGCTGCTCAAGATCGACGGCGAGTGGAAGTGCGTGGCCAAGGCCTATAACCAGAACTCCAACACCATCACCAAGTAATCAACATGGCAATCAAGCAAAAGATATTCATCGCCATCGCGTTTTGCCTCATGGCATTGAGCGCAACGGCACAAACAATGACAACAATGACAAATCACAGTGAAAAGGTGGCTGCAATCCTTAAAGCAGTGGAACTTTATGCCGAGGCAGGCCGCAGCGCCAGTCGTGAAATCGGACAGCAGGCGTTTACCGAGGCCGCAACGATGAGTTGGGTGGAAAACGGGAATATCACGACCGTGCCCATTACCGCTCTCTATGACGGGTTGGAGCAGACCGGTGAGGAAGAGGTGACCTATGAGGTCGTTGACGTGAACATCGCAGGCAACATCGCCTTTGTCCGCATTGACTCATGGTTCAGCAAACTCGGGTCGTTCAACGACATGTTCACGCTCGCTCAGCAGGAGAACGGCGAGTGGAAGATCGTGAGCAAGATCTACAGCGTTAAGTAAAAACCTACCGAAAAACGACTTGGTGTGCCGAAATGATTTGTATTTTTGCACACCAGTTTTTTATATCATCACTTGAAGTATGGCAAAGACAACGAAATTCCCCACAGCGCTCGTGTCGGGCGATTACACGGCCAGCTCACTTGTGCTTGACGGCGGAGCGGTCATTGACCAGTGCATCGTCACTGCGGGTGAACGGGGCACGTTCTTCCTGGAGCAGCATCTGCTCTATGTGGTGCTGGGAGGCGAGGTGACGCTGACCTGCGGTCGCAGGCAATGGACAGTGCGTAAGAACCAGATGATCCTGCTGCGCAAGTCCCAGTCGGTGAACTACGAGAAACGCGGCGGTGAGGACACCGGCCTGTTCGAGAGCCTGCTGTTTGCCATCAACGATGACCTGCTCAAGGATTTCCTCACGTCGCAGAGCGTCACGGTACCGCCCATGACCGAGGAATTCGGCACCCAGGTCAGCCCGATGAGCGAGAAACTCGTTGCCTACTGCTGGAGCCTCTCCCCGTATTTCAACGACCCGTCCCAGGTCAATCCGGGTTTGTTGCGGCTGAAAGTGATGGAACTGCTTTATCTTGTCATGGATTGCTCGAAGAACATCTTTCGGCAGATGCTGCAGCTGCGCCAACCTGTCAAGACCGACATCCGCAGGGTCGTTGAGGAGAACTATACCTCGCCCGTGTCGCTTGAGGATCTGGCCTACCTGAGCGGTCGCAGCCTGTCAAGTTTCAAGCGCGACTTCAACCTCATTTACGGCTGCTCGCCTGCAGGCTGGATAAGGGAGCACCGTCTCGTGAAGGCCAAAGAGATGCTCGCTTCATCCTCATTGTCGGTGGCCGATGTCTGCTACTCCCTGGGCTTTGAGAATCCCACCCATTTCTCACGCATCTTCAAGCAACGCTTTGGCTTTGCCCCATCAAGAGCGGCAGCCAATTGAATCACCATCAGTAAATAAAAGAACATACCGCTGGGCGACTTCACCCGGCGGCAATTATCTTGTCCGTACCGCTCATCGATGGCGATGCCGCCGTTACCGCCGTGTCGGGATCACTCCGTTACCGAGAGTGCCTTATCGGGCTGTCTGTACGCATCGAGACCTCACACGCACGGCTCGTTTCGTCGCTGACGCATCAGGTCTCGCTTCGCTCGATTTGATGCACGCTCCTCAATCAAGCCCAGCGTTCTCGCTGCGCTCGGAGGTATCGATGCTGCCAGCCCCATGGCACACTCGTCCACTACGTTCATCCTGGCACGGAAGCACAGGCGTCACGAGGACGAGCCCGTGTCGTGGAACAATCTGACTGCGTTCGGTCGCCCACGGCGAAACCTGCGGCAAGGCTCGATATCCTGCGCGCCATCTGGCTCTTTAGACACGCCCCAATGTATCAGAATATCCCCTTTTTGTAAATTTCTCATAACTTTTTGTCTAGTTTACTTGTCATTTTGAAAAGTTTACTTTACCTTTGCTGCCGTAATCGATTACAAAGACAAGTATGTTAAACTATTTAATGAGGTTTCAATTATGAATTACAGTTATTTGTTCCCATCTGTATTCAAGAAGGTCGGTTGGGTTTTGTTTGTATTTTTCTCAGTACTGAATGTATTGTGGATGACAGGTGTTATCGAGGGAATGCTACCTCAGTGCGAAGTCTTCAGCATCTGGCCAGATGATGGCAAATTCGTCATGACTAATGATGACTGGACCGATGAGATATGCATCGTTGGCATGATCTTATCGCTGCTTTTTATCACATTTGCCCGTCTCAAACAGGAAGACGAGTTCACTATCAACCTAAGGATGAAATCAATGGCATGGGCTGTAAAGGGCTATGGCCTCATCATCATTACAGCCACATTGTTCATCTATGGTACTAATTGGCTCTATGTCATCGTGCTATCGCTATATCTGGTGTTTTTCCTGTTCATCATCAAGTTTTATTATGAGTTAGCCAAGTTCAGGAAGGAGGCGTCTCATGAAGAATAACGTCAGGGTAGAGCGTGCCATACACCGCATGACACAAGCCCAACTGGCTGAACGCATCGGAGTGAGCCGACAAACCATCAATGCTATCGAGAGCGGCAAGTATGTCCCTTCGACGGTGCTTGCCCTGAAAATGTCAATTGTTTTCAACAAGCCAGTCAATGAACTATTCACTCTTGACGACGAGGATTAATGATTACAGCGTGGCAAGAGAAAAGGCTTTTGGGTGGAGCCAGGTTTCAAATAAGTGTGCAATGTTGGGAATAAAAAAATCGGAAGTCGTTGAAAATCAACGACTTCCGCTTAAATTAGGTGTCCAAGATGAGAGTCGAACTCACACGCCCAATTGGGCACTACCCCCTCAAAGTAGCGCGTCTACCAATTCCGCCACCTGGACAAAAAGAGAGCGAAAGACGGGACTCGGACCCGCGACCCCGACCTTGGCAAGGTCGTGCTCTACCAACTGAGCTACTTTCGCAATCAAAGTACTGTTGCCAGTACCGTACCATTGTAAAGTTCAAAGAACGTTGAGCGAAAGACGGGACTCGGACCCGCGACCCCGACCTTGGCAAGGTCGTGCTCTACCAACTGAGCTACTTTCGCATTGGGCAAATAAAACACCCGCTGAGGGGGTGTTTTTGCGAATTGCGGTGCAAAGATATAGCGACTTTTTGAACTGGCAAAATTTTTGGCCAAAAAAATCGCTTTTTTCTTGAATTATTTTTTCACACCGAGGAGTGTGAAGAATTCATTCTGACGGTGAATGTCCTCGAACTCACCACTATACTCAAAAGTGATGGTGGTTGAGTCCTGCTTCTCGACACCGCGCATCTTCATGCACATGTGCTGTGCCTCGGCATAGACGATGACGCCGCGGTTGGGCAACACGCGGGTGAGCAGTTCGCAGATGTCGTGTGTCATGCGTTCCTGCACCTGCAGTCGGCGCGAGAAGGTGTCGACGATGCGGGCGAGCTTGCTCAGGCCGACGATGCCTCCGGCGGGGATGTAGCCGATGGAGACTTTGCCGAAGAAGGGCAACACGTGGTGCTCGCACAGGGAGTAGAACTCGATGTCCTTGACGATGACAATCTCACTGCCCTCATGCTCAAAGATGGCGCTGTGCACGATGGCGTCGGCGTCCTCGTTGTATCCGCGGGTGTTCTCGATGAGCGCCTTGGCGGCACGCATGGGGGTTTTGGCCAGACCTTCACGGTCGGGATCCTCGCCAATCAGCTCGATGATGGCGCGGTAGTGTTCGGCTATTTTCTCGGCGAGTTTAATATCCTCGTCGCTGAATTTCATTTTAATCATTACTCCAGATGTTAATGCGGTCACGCACGATGACCATTTCGCGTGCAAAGTTGGGATAAACGCTCTTGATGCGGCGCAGGGCAGCCTGTGCCTCATGCTGGGTCTTGAAGTCACCGATGCGCAGCCTCCATGACGGGGCCTTGTAGGAGATATAAGAGCGGTACTGAGGGAACTTCATGGCGATGGCACGGGCCCGCTTCTGGGTATTGGCCTTGCCGGTCTTGTGGTTGTTGTCGCTATAGGCCTGGATACGGTAGCCCACGCCGTGGGACTCGATGGTCTGCTGGGCGGTGTGCTGGCGCTTGGGCTTCTTGAGTGTGACCTCTTCTTTTTTCTTCTCCTCGTCCTTCTTCTTGTCCTCGTCTTTCTTGACGTCCTTGCTGGTGTCCTCGTCAAGCTCGTTGAGTTTCTCTTCCTCGACCTTTTTCTTGTCTTTTTCCTTAGCTTTCTTGTCTTTGTTGGACTGCTGAGGCTGCTTGCCCAGATCGGCATTGTTGCGTTTCACGAGTTCCTGAGGCGCGTCAACGGTCACCTGGCCGTTGCGGTTCAGGCGTTCGGTGATCTGTGGGCGCTGCGCGTTGGCTGCCAGCGCAATGATAAGCATCATGCACATGCACAGGGAGCGGAAGTGTAAGTGTTTCAACATTATATCTATATGATGATGTGTTGTTGTCAAATTTTGGCGCAAAGATAGTGCATTTTTCCGTATCAGATGGCATTTTTCAACTTTTTATGCACTCTCCTCCTGCAAATCACATTTCTGCCGTTATTTCTCGTCGGCGAATGAAGCGAATCAATTAAATCAACAATTCGCTCTCTATTCAACAGGCCACACTGCGATAGTTGTAAATAATCATGTCGGCGAATTAGGAGAACATATATTTTACACTGCCTCACTTGCCTGAGATTTGATAAAATATATAATTCGCCTAATTCGCCGACAGTAAAGGATTGTCGACCGGGGTCGTGGCCTTTTTAGAAGGCGGTCACGATGCCCATAAAGTCAGCGGCCTTGAGCGATGCGCCGCCGATGAGTCCGCCGTCGATGTCGGGCTTGGCAAACAGCTCGGGCGCATTGCTGGGCTTGCAGCTGCCACCGTACAGGATGGTGGTGTCGTCGGCCACCTGAGCGCCGAAGTGCTCGGCCAGCAGGCCGCGGATGAAGGCGTGGATTTCCTGTGCCTGGTCGCTAGTAGCGGTCTTGCCGGTGCCGATGGCCCAGATGGGCTCATAGGCGATGACGATATTGGCAAACTGCTCGGCTGAGAGGTGGAACAAGGAGTCGCGGATCTCGGCACCGATGACATCCTTGAACGAACCGTTCTCACGCTCCTCGAGGCTCTCGCCGCAGCAGAAGATCACCTTCAACCCATTCTCGAGGGCCAGGTCAACCTTCTCCTTAAGCATCTCGGCGGTCTCGTTGTAGTAGCCACGGCGCTCGCTGTGACCCAGGATCACGTAGTTGGCACCCGTTGATGCCACCATAGCGGCCGACACCTCGCCGGTGTAGGCACCGCTGGTGTGGTTGGCGCAGTTCTGTGCAGCCAGTCCCACCTTGCCCATGTCGATCACGTCCTTGACGGCTGTCAAGTGGGTAAAGGGAACGCCCACGATGACGTCACACTTCAGATCGGCTGCTGCCGCTACTGCCTCGTTAACCTCCTTGGCGAGCTGTACGCCCTCGGGAACTGTGGTATTCATCTTCCAGTTACCCGCAACAATGTTCTTTCTCATTTTAACCTTGTCTAAATTTTGAATTAAAAAATAGTTGTTTACTACCGCAAAGTTACAACTAAATCCTGAGATTGCACCCACTCTCGCCATAAAAGATTACACGACGTGAGGAAAATGGGGAGCGACTCAGCAAGAGGAAGAACGAGGCTAGCAGCCGAACTCGCCTTGTTGTTAAAAAATGTAAAACAACGGAAATGATAATAGATTGGCGCATCCAAAGACGATTTTTCTGGTTATATTTGCAACATTGAGTTAGTTTCTCTTGTTAAGATGCTTCTTAACATTGTTTCCTACCGCTTATAACCATCTCTATTTTATAACTTTAAAACCGAATCATTATGACTAGACAATTTAACCCGAAACTACTGCTCGCCCTTGTGGCTGGCTTGATGTGCAGCCTTGTCGCGAACGCCTATAGCTTCAAGGTTGACGGTGTTTTCTACAACATCTTGAGCAGCAACACCGTCGCAGTGGCTGGAGACACCCAATCCAGTAACGAATGGACACCCGGCACCATGCCTGATGACCTGGTGGCATCTTATAGTGGCTACGTGTTCGTGCCTGAGACGGTGACCTATAATGGCACCACCTATACTGTTAAAGCAGTATATGATTGCGCATTCATCGGGTCAAGTGCAACGACTATTGATCTGCCAAGCACTATCACCCGCATTGGAAACCTTGCTTTTGAAAGTTCACAGGTGAGAACACTCAAATGCCGTGCCAGCAGCCCTCCCTCGTGCGACACAAGATACTCATTAAGCGGCATGAGTCACATCGAAACAATCTATGTGCCTGAAGAATCATTATCGGACTACAAGTATGCTACTTATTGGTCATCCTATAGTGACTATTATGAGGCGTTGCCCGACTATGACTTCACGTATAACAACCTGAAGTTTGCCATCACCAGCAACACCACTGCCAAAGTCGTGGGATTTGCGGTTACAAACCCAAGTGGCTCCTGGAGCATCCCAGCCACCGCCAACGGCTACAGGATCACCGAAGTCGGCAAACGGGCGTTCATCAATTGCAAAAATATCACAGGTATGATAATGGGCAGCAATATCACGACCATCAGCACCTATGCCTTCTATGGTTGTTCATCTTTGAGCAGTGCGGAGTTGAATCCGAACTTGACCACCATCGGCCCTGCCGCCTTCTGCTATTGCACTGCATTGCACGCAATCTCACTGCCCAACCAGCTGAAGACAATTGCCAGCCGTGCATTCAGTGGCAGTGGCCTGACATCAATCTTTATCCCGCAATCGGTTAACAACATCAGTGAGGACAACCCCTTCTTTAGCTGCGCATCGATGACAGCCATCAGCGTGGACAGTTCCAATGCCTATTATTGCTCGGAGGACGGCATCTTGTTTAATAAGGACAAAACAAAACTGTTCTGTTACCCTGCAGGCAAGACCGACATCGAGTACACGGTTCCCTCGACGGTGACGAGCATCTGTCCCGGGGCATTCAGGGCTTGCAAATTATACATCCTGAACCTGCCCGGAGGCTTGACCTCGATTGGGGACTATGCCCTCAGTTATTGTCCCAATTTGTATCAGGTGACCTGCGGAGCCATAGTTCCCCCCACCATCAGCAACAACGTTTTCTACTCCACAACCGGCAACAGCGACCTCACCTTGACGGTGCCCAAGGACACCAAGAGCGCCTATCAGGCCGCTGTGGGTTGGAGGGACTTCCCCACCATCAACGAGACCTATTACTCGTTCAAGCAAGGCAACATCTTCTACAACGTCACCGGAGCCAACACCGTCGAGGTGACCGACGAGAGCCCCCAGCACCGCAGCTACAGTGGCAGCGTGACCATCCCCAGCACCGTGACCTATGGCGGCGTGACTTATACGGTGACCGCCATCGGGGATGCCGCCTTCGCCGTATGCTACGACTTGACGAGCGTTTCCATCCCCGGCACGGTTACCAAGGTGGGCGATTTGGCTTTTTATTATTGCACCAGTTTGACCTCCATAGAGATACCTAATTCTGTCACCTCGATTGGCAGCTATGCCTTCAACACTTGCTCTGCACTGACCAAAGTGTCGCTTCCCAAAGACTTGACAACCCTCAACACCTTCGTCTTCCTGGAATGCTCATCCTTGACCCATGTGACCATTCCCTCAAAGGTGACCACTATCGACTATGGCGCCTTCAAGAGCTGCACCTCATTGACGAATGTGACTATTCCCAGTTCGGTGACTTATATCTCAGGCGTTGCCTTTGAGAATTGCACAGGCCTGAAGAGTGTAACTTGCCAAGCTGCGACACCACCCGTGATCAGCGTCAGCTTCAGCGAATCGACCTACTCCAGTGCGACACTGTTTGTTCCCAGCGCCTCGATACAAGACTACGCCGAAACAAGCTACTGGAAAAACTTCACCGATATCAAGCCTACGTTGAATTATGCGCTCAACACCGACGGCGGCAACATCGTGTTCACCTCGGGCGATGACTACCCCTGGACCAACGTGGTAGAGGACGGCCGCGTGTATGCCGTTTCGGGCAACAAGAGCATGCACGGCACCTTTTCATTAATGACTGCTTTCGTCAACGCGCCGCAAGGCGGCACGTTGTCGTTCGACTACAAGGCATGGGGTGAGGGCTCGTCTTGGGACTATTGCACCTTCTTGATCGATGGCAGCGTACAGTTCAGTTATGGCAATCTTGACAACGACTGGACCACCTTCACCGTGGAACTGGGCAGTGCCAGCCACAGGCTCGACTGGATATACTACAAGGACGGAAGCGTTAACGCCATGGGCGACTACTTCGCTGTGGACAACGTGAAGCTTGTCACACCCGTTCAACCCGGTGACATCAACGGCGACGGCCTTATCAATGTAGCCGACGTGACGGCATTGATCCAGATCGTCCTGAACAGCACGCCTGTGGATCTTGCTTTGGCCGACCTGAGTGGCGACGGCGCGGTCAACGTGGCCGACGTAACCACCCTGATCCAAATAGTGCTTAATAATTAACAGTTAATAGTTAACAGTTAATAGTTAACAGATAACAGTTAATAGTTAACAGATAGAGGCATCCGCATTCCCATCTTCATGGGGGTGCGGATGCTATTTAGGGAGTAGGTACTTGAAACTGAAAACTTTTTTTCACGAAGATTGCTTTTTGCACTGGCGGAGGGGTGGCGGGCGGTTGTAATTTTGCGGTGTCAACTACGAATAGCACTAATTAAACGGACAATCGTTATTGGTGACATTCGCGAAAACAGTCGTTAACAATAATGAGAACCATGAAGACATTAAACAATGAACAACACACACGGGTGCTGCATGCGGCCTATCAAGCGTGGATGAACGCGTCGGGACTGCGGCAGTCGAGGCTGAGGAACAAGCGGTTCACCTATGGCGACCAATGGGGCGACCTGGTGCGGAACCACGAGGGGCGGGTGCTGACCGAACGCGAGCACCTGGCGAACCAGGGGTGCGAGAGCATCACCAACAACCTGATCCGCCAGCTGGTAAAGACTATTGTGGGACACTTCCGCTCACATTACATCAAGCAAGAAGACGGGAAAGAGGGCGCCTTCCCCACCCTTGCCGCGGTGAGCCGCAGCAATGAGCTAGACGAGTTGGACAGCCGTGCGCTGGAGGAATTCCTGATCTCGGGATGCAGCATCCAGCGCATCGACACCGAGCAGGAGCCCGGGAGCAGCGAACAGGTGCGCGTCGATAACGTGAACGTGAACAAACTGATCATCGGTCCGATGAACGACACGCGCTCGTGGGACTGTGAACTCATCGGCCAGTTGCATGACCTGAACATCGCCCAACTGTTGCGGCGCGTGGCGGGAGGCAACCCGCGCAAGGCGGCATGGGTGAGGCGACTCTACACCGACGGCGCCGAGAGCCGTCTGGCCGACTTCACCACCCGCCTGGGGGCCGACTCGCAGTTGGGGACCGACTTTTGGCACTCACGCGACGGGAAATTCCGCGCCATCGAGGTGTGGACGCTCGAGAGCCGCGAGGTGATCGTGTGCCACAACCGCCACGAGGGTACGCTGACGGTGGAACCCGCCAGCGGCAGCCACCGACTGAAAAACCGTCCCGACGCCACCACCCGCTGGGACATCGCCACAGTGTGGCACTGCCGCTGGTTCAGCCCGATGGGCGACCTGCTGTGCGAGTACGACTCGCCGTGGGGGCACGGGAGCCATCCGTTTGTGGTGAAACTGTACCCATTGACCGACGGCGAGGTGCACGCCATCGTCGAGGACATCATCGACACGCAGAAGCACGTCAACCGCCTGATCTCGCTGCTGGACCAGGTGATGCGCTCAAGCGCCAAGGGTGTGCTGCTTTTCCCCGAGACTGCCCTGCCCGACGGCTGGACCTGGGAAGACGCACGCCGCTGCTGGTCAAGCTCCAACGGTTTATTGCCCTACAACCCGCGCTTCAGCGACGCCAAACCCGAGCAGGTGACGACCAACGGCACCAACATCGGAGCTTACCAGATGATTGAGCTGCAGATGAAGCTGTTCGAGGAAATCAGCGGCGTGAACAGCGTGCTGCAGGGCAAGAACCCGACGGGAAACAGCCTGGGCTTGTACCAGATGCAGAGCGAAAATGCGAGTATCGCCTTGAGTGACGTGCTCGACACGTTTGAGGCATTCAGGCGGCAGCGCGACCGCAAGATCCTGTCAATGCCATCGTCTTGAACTTTTTTATACCGTGCAACGCACGGGGTATTTCACTAATTATTAATTCTAAATTTTATTGCCATGAAAGAAGAAGAAATTGCCGAGAAAATCGGCGCCATGGGACTCGACGAGGCGGTCAACAGCCAACTCGCCCAATTCACCCAGGGCATGGATGCCGAGCAGGTCACTCCCGAGCTGCTATCCACCCTGGCGCGGGGTATCACCCACGACGAGGACGTTCAAAATGCCGACGCGGCGGGCTACCTGCGTGGCCGCAACGAGAAAATCGAGGCAGTGCTGCATCCGCAGCCCGACCTTGATGACGAGGCTCAAGCCACACCCGTGTTTCCCCGCTACTGCCGGCGCAGCATTTGGGAGTGAGTTAGAAGTTAGGAGTTAGAAGTTAGAAGTTAGGAGTTAGAAGTTAGAAGTTAGGAGTTAGAAGTTAGAAGTTAAAGAGAGGGCAAGACTGTGACGCATGGCGTCGTGGTCTTGCCCATTTTCTTTGCCGTGCGGAGCATTTGATGGACATTTTGTGTTTATTTGTGGGTATGAACCAGGAGGATTGATTATCTGCCGCCCCGATGGGGCTAGGACGGATGCTCACTTTTGCAGGGGTTGCACCCCTGCCTATGCTCTAACCGCTCCTAACGGAGCTTTATGAAACTTATAGTAAACACACAAAACTGCCCCTGTCGTTCAAAACGCGACAGGGGCAGTTTATTTTGATGTCAGGGCTGATTACTGGCGCATGTAGGCAGCTTGGTCGGCAGGGTTGAAGTTGCCGATGAAGCGTGCGTGGCGTGCCACCTCGGCCTCGCCCATGTTGACATAAACCTTGGCGCTGTCCATGAACAGGTCGGGCTCCTGGCTGGCGTCACCAATGAGCAGATAGCCCATGATGATGTGACCGAGCATCTCGACCAAACGACGGGCGTGGAAGGTGATGTACTCGGGATCCTCGGCGGCCTGCACCTTAGCGAAGGTTTCCTCGTAGAGGGCGGTCATGGCCTCGAGCTTGGCCTTCATGGGAGCGACGGCCTCGCTGTACTCGCGTGCGGCGTACTCCTTGATCTGGTTCAGATAGGTGCCTGTGGTGACGTGGCGGATGGCGGCAACCACCTGCAACTGGGTCGTACCCTCATAGATGCTGGTGATGCGGGCGTCACGGTAGATGCGCTCACAGGCGTAGTCGCGCATGAAACCGCTACCACCATGAATCTGCACGCAGTCATAGGCGTTCTGGTTACAGAACTCACTGGTCATACCCTTGGCCAGCGGCGTGAAGGCGTCGGCCAAGCGGTTGTAAGCCTTCATGGTCTTGCGCTCCTCGGGGGCGAGGGTGCGCTCGCGGCTGATGGCCTCCATCGACTTGTACATGTCCACAAAACGGGTGCACTCATACAGCAGGGTGCGCGAAGCGTCGAGCTTGGCCTTGATGTTGGCAATCATCTCGCTCACGGCGGGGAAATTGATGATGGCCTTGCCGAACTGCTCACGGCTGCGGGCATAGGCGATAGCCTCCTGATAGGCGGCCTCGCTCACGCCAACGCTCTGGGCAGCGATGCCCAAGCGGGCACCGTTCATCAGCGACATCACATACTTGATGAGACCCAGCTTGCGATCACCGCACAGCTCGGCCTTGGCATTCTTGAACACGAGTTCGCACGTGGGACTGCCATGGATACCCATCTTGTCCTCGATGCGGCGCACGGTCATGCCGCCGTCGCGCTTGTCATAGATGAACATCGACAGGCCACGGCCGTCACGGGTGCCTTCCTCACTGCGGGCGAGCACGAGCGAGATGTCGCCGTCGCCGTTGGTGATGAAGCGCTTCACGCCGTTCAGGCGCCATGTGCCGTCCTCGTCCTGGGTAGCCTTGAGCATTACCGACTGCAGGTCGCTACCGGCATCGGGCTCGGTCAAGTCCATCGCCAGGGTCTCGCCCTTGCAGGTGCGGGGCAGGAAACGCTCCTTCTGATCCTCGCTGGCAAACTCGTTGATGGTCTCGGCACAGTCCTGCAGACCCC
Source organism: uncultured Muribaculaceae bacterium (assembly GCA_905233915.1). Lineage (GTDB taxonomy): Bacteria > Bacteroidota > Bacteroidia > Bacteroidales > Muribaculaceae > Sodaliphilus. Next base: position 234,338 of record CAJOFM010000001.1, read on the forward strand.
ACACGTTCACGAAGCCCGCATCAGCACGGCTCACCATGTCGGCAGCCATGATATAGGGAATCGACGACATGTTCAGGCCACCATACTGGCGGGGCAAGGTAATGCCCATCAGTCCAGCCTGGTTCAGGGCCTTGAGGTTTTGCTCAGTGCCCTTGGCATAGCGCACGCGGCCGTTCTCGTGATGGGGACCCTCCAGGTCAACATCCTTGGCATTGGGGGCGATGATGTCACCGCACACCTCGCCGATGATGTCCAGCACGCGCTCGTAAGAATCCATCGCATCCTCGAAGTCGAGGGGCGCATAGTCGAATTTCTCGCTCTGGGTATAATCGCGCTCGCGCAGTGCGACGATCTGCTTCATCAACGGGTGACGCAGGTGGTACTGGAGCGCTTTATTGTCGGAATAAAAGTTAGCCATATTTCAGTTCTCAGTTTTCAGTTTTTAGTCTTCAGTTTTCTGTTGAATGCGAATGCCGCTGACAACTGACAACTGAAGACTGAAAGCCTATTATTTTGAATTCTTCTTGTAGTGCTTGATGAGACGGGGAATCACGTCCTCGACGCTGCCCGTGATCACGTAGTCGGCGATCGCGTTGATGGGAGCCTCGGGGTCGGTGTTGATGCTGATGATGATGGAGCTCTCGTTCATACCGGCGATGTGCTGGATCTGACCCGAGATACCACAAGCGATGTAGAGCTTGGGACGTACGGTGACACCCGTCTGGCCAATCTGGCGGTCATGGTCGGTGAAACCGGCATCCACGGCAGCGCGCGATGCACCCACTTCACCACCGAGCACGTCGGCCAACTCGAACAACATGTCAAAGTTCTCCTTGCTGCCCATGCCGTAGCCACCAGCCACGATGATATGGGCGCCCTTGATGTTGACCTTGCTCTGCTCAATCTCACGATCGATAATCTTCACCACGAGGCTGGCGGGGTCGATGTACTTGTCGGGGTCAAGGTTGATGACCTCACCCTTGTAGTTAGCATCGAAAATCTCCTTCTTCATCACGCCCTCGCGCACGGTAGCCATCTGGGGACGGCATTCGGGGTTGACGATGGTGGCGACGATGTTGCCACCGAAGGCGGGACGGATCTGGTACAGCAGGTCCTTGTACTCCTTGCCCTTGGCTGCGTCGGTGTGGTCACCGATTTCCAGCGAAGTGCAGTCGGCAGTCAAGCCGCTGTGCAGGCACGACGACACGCGGGGACCCAGGTCACGGCCGATGGTGGTGGCGCCCATGAGGCACACCTGCGGCTCAATTTCCTTGAACAGGGTGGTTACCACGCTCGAGTGAGGCAGCGACGTGTAGGGGAACAGGCGCTCATCCTGCACCTTATAGACCACGTCAACGCCATAGGGGAACAACTCCTGCTCGATGCCCTCGAGCTTGTCGCCCAGCACCAGTGCCTCGAGGCGGCAACCCAGGCGGGTCGCGAGCTGGCGGCCCTTGGTCAAGAGTTCGAGGCTGACGTCGGCGATGCGGCCCTCGTCATACTCGCAATAGACTATCAGATTATTCTTGTCTTCCATTTTTTCTTTTACTTTTTAGGTTTTAGGCTTTAGGTTTTAGGCTTTAGGGGGCGGCGGATATAAATCCTAACGCCTGATGCCTAACACCTAATGCCTAATAAAATTATCCGATGATGTGGTCGGCGATGAGTTCTTTCACGAGGCCCTCGAGTTCGGCATCGGCAGCAGCGTCGATGCGGCGGGCTTCCTTGGCCTGGAAGGCTACGTTCACGATGGTTTTCACCTTGGTGGGCGATCCAGCCATACCGATCTGCTCGGGATCGGCCTCAATCTCCTTCACGCCCCACTCCTTGATGGCAAGGTAGGGACGAGCCTCCATGAGCGCCTGACGGTCGGCGGGAAGGGCAGCCTTCTCGCTGGGGGTCACGGCATATTTGTACTTCTGCACCAGGCGGGCGTTGCGGGGACGGCATGCGTCGGCACTGCCGTTAACGGTCACCACGAGGGGCAGCGGGCACTCAACGGTCTCAAAGCCGCGCTCGATGCGGCGCTTGATGGTAGCCTTGCCGTCAGCGACCTTGATGCTCTCGGCATAAGTCACCTGGGGCAGACCCAACTTCTCGGCAATCTGCGGACCCACCTGTGCGGTGTCGCCGTCGATGGCCTGACGGCCGCCAACGATGATGTCAAACTCGCCCATGTGCCTGATGGCCTGGGCCAACGAATAGCTGGTAGCCAGCGTGTCGGCGCCACCCAGGGGGCGGTCGGTCAATACCACGCCGTCATCACCACCACGGTACATGCTCTCGCGCACCATCTCGGCGCTGCGGGGCAGACCCATCGTCAGCAACGTGATCGTCGAGCCGGGATGGGCATCCTTGAGCTGCAACGCCTGTTCAAGGGCGTTCAGGTCCTCGGGGTTGAAAATTGCGGGCAAGGCGGCACGGTTGATGGTACCGTCCTCCTTCATCGCGTCTTTACCCACATTGCGGGTGTCTGGCACTTGCTTGGCCAAAACAATGATTCTTAAACCCATGTTTATTCCTTTAAATTATAGTTATTCTATTGATATTTCTCTTATTAACAGCTACTTGCACACAAGATGCACAAAAAGCGCCGCAAAGGTACAAATTTTTCGCCAATTACCCCCTTCCCTCCCCATTAAAGTATATTAATAATGTGAATATTCAATTTGGGCCACTATTATTTTCGTACCTTTGCACCCAATTTCAACATTACACTACCAGCAACCATGTACACCCTGAATTACAAGGTCACGACCAGCACTTGTGACAGCGAGGGAAAACTGAAACTCTACTCGGCCCTACAGATGATGCAGGACTGCTCCGAGATGTGGATCGACAGCGAGCCAACGGCCCGCAAGTTCTTCGCCGACAACAATATGACCCAACTGCTGGCCACACGTCAAGTCGAAGTTGTCCGTGTCCCCCGATTCAAGGAGGACTTGACGGTGACAACTTCCATCTATGAGGTGATGCCGATGTACGGCTTCCGCAACACTTTCATCCGCGACGCACAAGGGCAACCTTGTTACCGCACATGGAGCATGGGGGCCTTTGTTGACCTTGCAACGGGCAAACTCGCGAGGCTCTCGGAGGAAACCATCGCCTCGCTCACGCTGGAGCCCAAGCAAGAGATGAATTACCGCGGCCGCCGCATCATCCTGCCCAAGCAGGAAGGTATCGTGATGGAACCCGTCACGGTCATGCGGGCCGACATCGACTACAACCGACACATGAACAACGCCAACTATGTGCGCATCGCGATGGAGCTTCTGCCCGAGGACTTTATGGTCAAAGACATGCGCGTGGAATACCGCATTCCAGCCAAACTTGGCGATCAGCTCATCCCCACCCTCTACCCCATCAATGGCGGGTTCATCATCTCGCTCGCCATTGAGGGCCATCCCAGCACCATCATCGAGTTCCTGTAACCCTAATCACGTCCAGACAACCTGGGTTCAAATAACCATAGCTCAATAAAATCTGATACTTATCGAGGCGCCAACTCCCTCTTTAAGATTAAGAAGGGATGTTGAGACGTCTTGCACATCTTTTAATCTTGCAACAAATGTGAACATTTTTTGGCGAATTGTTGATTATTTCGCAGTTTTTCTATAATTTTGCGAATAGTTAAACAATTTAGGCTTATGAAAATTTTACTTTTAAAAATCACCATTGCAGCAAGTGTTGTGATGGCATTGTGTATCAGCAGCTTTCATGCTAATGCGACAGTCCCCGAGGGCTACAAGACCATTCAAGTGGGAAGTTTCCAGGTGAGCATACCCGCAGAGTTTGAAAAATCAGAGGGTTGGAGCAGTGAAAGTCAAATGAGTTTTAACTCAAATGCCGTTAACGTGAGGGATGATGGCGATGAGTACCTCTCCAGTGTCACATTCAATGTGTATGAGACTGAAGGCGATATCACCGAGTTGAACGAGTATGCTGAGAACATGAAAGGGTCCGCCATGGCCATGGAGGAGAAAGTCGAGGATCCGATTATTGAAGGCAACACTATAATCATGCGTTCGACAGTCGATTTTGATGAAGAGTACTATTATGTCAACTGGCGCTTCGTCGTCTTCGGCCAGAACGGCAAAGTTGCCGGCGGCACCATTTCCTACCATTGCGGGGATGCCAAGTTCTATGACGGCATCGTGACCCCTATTATCCAGTCCATCGAGTTCAAGTAGCATGAGAAAACTGCTAGCCATATTGGCGTTGTGCAGCACCCTCCTGCTGTATGCCCAGGATATCAAAGTGAACACCTCCGAACGCGAGGACTACCGCTTTGAGGTATCGTTCGGCACCGACAGCGAGGGCAACATCGGGCGCGTCATCGTCAAGGGCTATACGTCCCAAAGCGACAGCCCCGTGATAGAATATGAGCACGAGCTGGTGATGAGGCTCGACAAGCTGCCCGATGCCGACGAAGCCGCAGCCTATGTGGACGACAAGACGGATATCAACTTTGACGGCATTCCCGACCTGATGTTTTTCATCGGCCGCAACGTCGTGGGACGCGTTTCGGAGTACTACGCCGGCTATATCTGGGACGACGAGTACAAGAGCTTTGCCCTGATTCCAGGCTTTGACGATTTAAGCAATCCCGTTGTGCATCCCGACTCCCAGACAATCACCAGTTCAGCCCGCACCGATGCGATAGAAATCACCAAATGGACATATGTGTTGGATGGCGGGCTCCTCGAATTAATTGACGAAACCACAGATACTTTTGGTCATGAATAAGACACTATTTTTCACCTTGATTTTTGCCTGCAGCATGCTTTCCATGACGGCAGGCAACGACCCGAGCAAGAAGAGTGAGGCCACTCTCCCACCCATGTTCCTGCTCGGCACCAACGACAACATGATGCAGATGGTGTATTGGTGCAGCCTCAAAGAGCCCCAGCGGGACGAGGATTATGCCGAGGAATATGATGCTTGGCACCAGGAATGGGCACTTCAAGACCTGTTTCGCCGCAATGCATCCAAGTACACCAAACTGATGGTTGACGACACCAAGACCGTGGATGCGAAATATGTGGATGAGATTCTGCTCAACCCCGACGGAGAGGAGATATACGCGGGCGAATTGCACGGCTTGCCCGACATCCCCTCAGCCGGTGCCCGATTTGCCATCTCGGGCCAACCCAAATTGAATGAGGAAGAAATACCTGGCATTATCATCGTTACCGACGACTATCTAGCCACTCGCAAGCCGCTGACAATCAAGCCAATCGAGTTGGGCGAGGACGAAAGCGAGAAGTTGCTGCCTCCTGCCGTCCTCACACCGATGGAAGAAAAATATGGCATGACGGTTTCAGATGCCACTCAAAGCTGCATTATCGGTGACCGTTACCTCTATGGCGTATTACAATTCGATGGTGTATACCGGAATGCGAAAACGAAGCGTGACCCGGACCAGTTGTCGTCACTGGCGCTGGAAATCATCGTCGACGGCGACAAAATCTATGACTATCCCGTCGAAGGGTATTATGACCTTGATTTTGGCCCCACATGGAATGCCGATGACGGCGGCACCTACTTCCCCAGCCGCATCGCGGCGGCATTTGAAGGTCCTCAAGGATTGGAACTTTGCTATGTGCACAGTGCCCCCGAGAGTGCCACCACAGGCATCATGACCATCAACAACGGCGAACTCAACCTCCAGCAATATGGCGTTTACCATGTCTTGTTCGACGAGAACAAGCCCGTATGGAAGAAAGACATCGAGGAGATGAGGAGAATCTTTGTTGCCGACAATCCGGGTGAGAATGAGTCCGTGAAGCTGACCAAGTGGGCCCACGTGTTTATCGACTATGAAGGCGAGCAGATCTGGATCAGCGACGAGGCCGAGGAAAACGGTGCATTCTTCAACCGCAAGGATGGCAAGTTTGAGCTCATTGGCACCGTGAGAGGCAATTTCAAGCCCTCGTTCCCTGAAAGCCGAAACGGCAACCATTACCTGGTGATCTCAGGACCCGCCGGAGGCCCGTCCTATTATACCGAAATCTACAAGTTTAAAAACGGCAATGTGATTGAGAGATTCAACGGCCTGGAGGTCTATGGCGAACTTGACGGCTGCGCCCTCAACGGCAAGGAAATCAGCGTTGAGCAAGGCAAGGCCTACATGAAGGAACTCCCCGAAGCCACCGAGCCCTACATCTTTTGGACAGAAATCAACGAAAAATGACGACTGAGCGATGAGAAAAGCAATCACACTCTTCTGCTGCTGGGTGCTGGCGTTGGGCGCCAACGTCATGGGCGCTAACATCCTGCCACTCAGTGCTATCGATGGCAACTGGATGAGCAAGCCCATTCCAGTGCAGGCTAGCGACGGTACAGCCGATGTGATGACGCTGCTGAAGGCTTTTCATGCCACCTGGCCCACCAGAAGCGTACAGGCGATCATAGACGCAGCGGGCAATAACAGCTTTTATCAGCATGATGAATCGACCATGCCTCCTGGGTGCAACGGCATAGTGTATGTGGACTGTGAGGACTTTAACTGGGCCTATTTCCGTCACACCGAGGGAGCGACCCAAGACGCCGAAGCCCGCGCCTGTGCATGCGATAACGGGCACACGCTGTTCGTCATTACTTTTGCTGGAGCCGATGGCGAGGTCCAGCCTTTCTGCTGCTTCTACGACTACGATCCCGCGAACCGGGTGATGAAGCCCGAAGAGCCGCCCTTCAAGGGCATGCCGCGCAAATGGAATAATTCCAAACTACGCTATCATCTGGGATTCGAGTATGACCAGACCGTCATTGTGGAAGAAACGTCCCCTGCCGGAGAGAATTGGTACCACAAGTATGTATTTACCGGCATGGTCCATGTGTATGACCACTCCAGCGCCGTGGCCTTTGAGGACATGGACGAGGAGGATATAGAGGTGAGGTTGCCTGACGAGGCCGAATTGAAAGACCAGGACGAGGACAGGGAACTGTATGTGAACGTCGACGGCGTGGGGTCAGAGAACGGCCAGTATTCGGTGTGGATGCGTGACAAGAACACGGGATGCGTGACCTACGTCTTTGCCACCGAGAACACCGCCGCGCCCCGTTGGGACCAGATGCAAGACGGCAACGGCATCAAGGTCCCGATTGACCTGATTGCCGCCGGTAACTGCTTTACCGCCCTGTTTATTCCATGGGATGCCGACAAAATCTTTGTCGAGGGCTGTCCCGACGACCGCAACGTCTGGTCCTATGTCATCGACATCAAGACCCGGGAAGCCATCCAGCTGCCCACCAACGAGGGTTTGATTGCCCTTGACAACGGGTCAAAGACCCTGCACATGAGCAACTACCAGTATCACCCCGAAGGCGGCAGATACTCGGTGGAGCGCGTCTATACCATCGACGGCCGATTCACTGGAAAGGAATACCGGATTGCCGATTAACAGAGAACTAACACAACAACAACCATTATCCAATGAGAAGAATTGCAACCATTTTACTGATGCTCAGCGTCCTCACCGCATGGGCACAGCACATCGAGCAAGGCAGCTTGTGGTACAACGGCGCACTCGTCTATAACGCCACCTTGCAACAAGGGGGAAAAGTGCTAATGAGCACGACAGTCGAGGGTGAGGATATTGAATTCATGCTCGTGCCCGTGAAAGGCAGCCCCGACACCTACACCATCTCCAAGGGTCCCAACGACGCGATGATGGTCGAAGAGGTAGGACACACCGTTCGCCACATCATGCAGGAAGACTTGAACATCCTCTGTTTCTACGACTCAGAAGACAAACTCTACAAGCTGATGGACAGGACCATAGAAGAAGACAACCAGAAGCTGAATGTGGATAACTGGATGACGCTCGTCAGGGGCGACTACACCATGGCCGACGGCACCCGCGTGTCCATCGACTGGAACAAAGCCCTCGTGGGTGGAACCTATGTGCCCATCGAAGCCCAGACCTTCAACGGCCATGTGACAGGCATCCTCAATATCGACGGTGAAGGCACTCCGTTGAACGGCTGCATGGAAGTGCAGTTCATCAGGGACGGACTGTGCCTGTACCCGGTGGGGTATGATGAATTTGGTTGGCCGCACAGGTTGCTTGTTGACAGTATTACCCTCACCAAGTCCAGTCCCATCTACGGCAACTATGACTACGTCTGCGCCACATTGCTTCACGGCAGCGAACTGAACTACTTTGACAAACCCACGCTACGCCTGATGCGCAATTTCATCTTGGCCCGTCGCGGCTATGTGTTCCAGTCCAAAGACCTGAATGAATATTTCAGCAAACAACCGTGGTATCAACCCGCCGACAGCAACGACGAAATCAGGCTCTTCCTCATCGAGCAGTTGAACATCGAACTGATCAAGTACCGGGAAGCCACCTTCGATAACGAAGTATAGAACAGACCTAAAGAAACGTGAGTTCAATGCGTTAGCGACTCCCCGTCTAAGGCTTAGAGGGGGAGTCGCTATGTGATTCCATTCGATACATTCGTGAAATTTGTGGACAGAAAATCTTAGCGGCTTTGCGGCTTAGCGTGGGGAATGTGGCCACGCCAAGGCGAGGCCCTACAACTAAAACCTAAAGCCTAATGCCTAAAGCCTATTACAGGAGTTCCGGGAGTTGGAACAGGCGGGTGCCGTTGGAGCCCTTGATGAGGATGTAGCGGCCCTCGGGGCGGCATTCGGCGATAGCGGCCTTGACCTGCTCAACGTCGTCAAACTTGCGATAAGGGCACTCAATGTCCTTGAACTCGGCGCCCACCAGCCATACCTCGTCAAAGGGGCAACTGGCCAACTTCTCCACCATGCGGCGGTGCTCCTCGGCACTGCTGTCGCCCAACTCACGCATTTCGCCCAGGATGGCCAACTTGGGCGCTACTTCCATGAGGCTGAAATTGTCGAGTGCCGCAGCCATTGAGGTGGGGTTGGCGTTGTAGGCATCCACAATCAAGTGGTTATGAGGGGTCTCGGTGAGCTGCGAGCGGTTGTTGGACGGCACATAGTTCTCGATGGCATGGCAGATCTGCTCAGGAGTCACATCAAAGTGCAGGCCAATGGTGACCGCTGCCAACACATTGTCGAGGTTGTAACTGCCGATGAGATGGGTCGTTACCTCGTGCCAATCGCCATCTTCCCCACAACGCCACTTAAGACGCAAGAAGGGGTCGCACGCGATGAGCTGACCATAAACCCGTGCGCCAGGCTTATTCTCGTCCTGGGTATAGCACTCGGCCTTGACATTCTTGGGCAGGATGCCCATCAGATGCTCGTTGTCGGCGTTAATGAAGATGACGCTATCCTCGCGCGTAGCCAGGTTGTCGTAGAGTTCACCCTTGGTGCGGATGACGCCCTCCAACGAACCGAAGCCCTGCAAGTGGGCTTTTCCCACGTTGGTAATGAGGCCACAAGTGGGCTCGGCAGTCTCGGCCAGCGTCTTGATGTCGCCGGGGTGACTTGCACCCATCTCGATGACAGCGATCTCGTGCATGACGCTCAGGCGGAACAACGTCTTGGGTACACCCACGTCGTTGTTGAAGTTGCCCTCGGTCGCCATCTCATCATAGCGCTCGGCGAGCACGGCGCGCACGAGCTCTTTGGTTGTCGTCTTGCCGTTAGTACCAGTGATACCAATCACGGGAATATCGAAGCGGCGGCGGTGCTCACGCGCCATGTCCTTGAAGGCCTGCAGCGTGTCAGGGACAAGAATCATCTGCTTATCACCATGATAACTGTTATATACTTGCTCATCACTGACGATGGCGACGGCGCAACCCTTTTCAAGAGCTTGGGGGGCAAACTGGTTACCGTCGAACGACTCGCCCTTCAATGCGATGAAGATGCTGCCCTCGGGGCAGTCACGACTGTCGGTTGTGATGACGGGATGCTGTAGATAAATCGCGTAAAGTTCTTGGCTATTCATAATTAGTCTTTTATTTTGCCACAAAAGTACACAAAAAGCACAAAAAAATATGTACTTTTGCACCTGAATTTTTAATGTGCGCAATATTACAATGAACACTACCAAAAGAACTATAGCCATCGTGTGTGGTGGCGACTCATCAGAGTATGAAGTTTCCCTGCGTTCGGCCCAAGGTATCGATTCGGCCATGGACCATGAGCGTTATGATGTTTATATCGTGTTAATCAGGAAAGACGATTGGCATGTCAACCTGCCCGACGGACGGCAGCCTGTCATCGACAAGAACGACTTCTCTTTCATGGACAACGGAGAGAAAATCCGTTTTGACTATGCCTATATCACTATCCATGGGACCCCGGGCGAGAATGGCGTGCTGCAAGGCTACTTCGACATGATAGGACTGCCCTACTCGACCTGCAACGTGCTGGTTGAGGCGTTGACGTTCCACAAGTTCGCGCTGAACAACTACTTGAGGGCTTTCGGCTGCTCGGTGCCTGACAGCATCCAGGTGCGCCGCGGTGTGGCTCATGGCTGGACGGCCGAGAAAGTCAAGGACTATTTGGGAATGCCCTGCTTTGTTAAACCCACAGCCGACGGTTCGAGCTTCGGCGTGACCAAGGTGAAGAGCTGCGACCAGCTTGACGATGCCATGGAGTTTGCTTTCAAGCAGTGCGACAACGTGATGATCGAGCGTTTCCTCGATGGTACCGAGGTCACCGTTGGCTGCTACAAGACCAAGGACAAATCGGTCGTGTTCCCCGTCACCGAGGTCGTGACCGACAACGAGTTCTTTGACTACGACGCCAAGTACAACGGCCAAGTGGAGGAAATCACCCCCGCCCGCATCAGCGACGAGCTGACCAAGGCGTTACAGGCCGAGACCTCACGCATCTATGACATCCTGCACTGCAACGGCATCATCCGCATCGACTACATCATCACCAAGAACGAGGACGGCAGCGACCACATCAACCTGCTGGAAATCAACACCACACCAGGCATGACAGTCACCAGCTTCATCCCGCAGCAGGTGCGTGCCGCAGGCCTCGACCTGAAGGACGTCCTCACCGACATCATTGAGAACCAATTCTGATTGACGGCCGTGCCGAGCAACTTTGTGGGGCTGTAATACAATAAAAAGGCGGTTTTGTAGTTTATTAGGTAAAAAGACAAACCAAATTTTTCGGATTTAGAAATGAAATTGACAAGATCAATACTTGCCGTCGTACTGATGGCTACCGCCCTGACTGCCTGGTCTCAGGACGACATTAAGAACACTGAATTCAACCCCGTAACCACCGGTGTGACCTCGCTGGCCATCACGCCTGACGCACGTGGTGCCTCGATGGGCGACCTGGGTGCCGCCACCGAGCCCGATGTGAACTCCCAGTTCTGGAACCCGTCGAAATATGCCTTTGCCTATAGCCAGGCCGGCGTTTCGTTGTCCTACACCCCGTGGTTGCGCAAGATTGTCAACGACATCTATCTGGCCAACCTTACCGGTTACTACAAAATCGGCAGCAATGACAATCAGGCTGTGAGCGCCTCGTTGCGTTACTTCTCACTGGGTGAGGTAATGGCGACCGACGGCGAGGGCTCCATGATTTCGACCATCAACCCGTTTGAGATGGCTGTGGATTTGGGCTATTCGCGCAAACTGAGCGAGAAGTTCTCGATGGGTGTTGTGCTGCGCTACATCTACAGTGACCTGGGTTACAGCGATATGAACACAGGTGAGCAGACCTCGGGTGCCTCGGCGTTCTCGGCCGACCTCTCGGGCTACTACACCACCTACCCCATCATCGGCCGCAACGAGTGCCAATGGTCGCTGGGTTTCAACATCTCGAATATCGGTTCCAAGGTGTCCTATAACAAGGGCAATGACCCCGCCTATCTGCCGGCCAACCTCAAGTTGGGTACCGCTTTCACGTTCCCCCTGGCCGATGCCAACAACCTGACCCTCTCGCTCGATGCCAACAAGATGCTGGTGCCCGCCAAGCCCCGTCTTGCCGACTACGAGGACGCACTCGCCTATGATGACGCGCTGCAGGAGTGGAAGGACAAATCGTCAATTTCGGGAATCTTTGACAGCTTCAGCGACAACTTTGCCAAGCGCATCACCTATTCCGTAGGTGCCGAGTATGCCTATGACCAAAAGTTCTTCCTGCGCGGCGGTTACTACTATGAGAGCAAGTATGCCGGTAACCGTCAATACTTTGGCCTGGGTGCCGGTTTTGCCATGCAGGTCATCAAGATTGACGCCAGCTATATGATCGCCACCGCCCAGAACAGTCCTCTGGACCAGACGTTGCGTTTCACCCTGTCGTTTGACATGGATGGCATCAAGAACCTGTTTGGCAGGTAATACTGGTTATTGGTTAAAGGTTAGAGGTTAATGGTTAGAGGTTAATGGTTAGAGGTTAATGGTTAAAGTTGCTGAGGCGACTTGTCATTACTCACCATAATAATATAAATATCCAGAACATGATGTTCCGCGTGGGAATGGGATTTGATGTACATCGCCTGGTCGAGGGTCGCGAACTCTGGCTGGGCGGCGTCAATATTCCATGGGAACGCGGTTTGCTGGGACACAGCGACGCTGACGTCGCCATCCACGCTTTGTGCGATGCCCTGCTGGGTGCCGCCGCCCTGCGTGACATCGGTTACCATTTCCCCGATACCGACCCTCGCTACAAGGGCATCGACAGCCGCCTGCTGCTGCGTCACGTCATTGCGCTGCTCGACGAGCACGGCTACCAGTTGGGCAACTGTGACATCACCATCTGTGCCGAGCAGCCCAAACTCAACCCCCACATCCCCGCCATGCAGCAGGAACTGGCTGCCTGCATGGGCTGTGACCCCGGCCAGGTGTCCATCAAGGCCACCACAACCGAAAAACTTGGTTACACTGGACGCGGCGAGGGCATCGCCGCCTATGCCGTCGCACTGATTGAATCCAAACCCTCACGGCCATGATGACCGAGGCTCAACTGCAACGGCGCATTCCCTATCTTGACATCCTGCGTGTCATCGCTTGCCTGCTGGTCATCCTCATCCACACCCCCATCAGGCAATATGACACCTATTATAACACACCATCAATCGCTGGTGCGGTCTATACCGTGCTTGTGGCGGTGAACTGCAACCTGTTCTTCATGATTACAGGCGCCTTGCTGTTGCCCGTCACCATGAGCGACAAGCGGTTCATAAAGCGCCGCCTGCTCGTGGTGTTGCCGCCGCTCATCCTGTGGTCGATCGTATATCTTCTTGAGCATGCCTTCTTGCTCCACAACTTCACTCCGCGGTTACTGGCATCTATCCTGTTCCATCCCGTCGAGGGGTTGCTGTGGTATGTCTATGTGCTGGTGGTTATCTATGTGACCCTGCCGCTGGTGAGCAAGTGCATTGACGCCATTGGCAAGCGCGGCGTCGAGGTCGTGCTTGTGCTGTGGATTCTATCATCATTTATCCCCTACCAGCACGGGGTGTTTATTGAGGCCACACAATACAGCCACAACATGTTCGGTGCCTTTGCCAACTACTACGGTTACGTGCTGCTGGGCTATTACCTGCACCACTACGGCTTACCCGTCTTCACACCCGGGAAGGGTTGGAAATGGATTGCATTGCTGGCATTTGGCATTGTAGTGATGCCGATGTTTGAATTCCTTGTGCAGGGCCATTTCGGCATCACCTGGCAGCAGCACATCGACACCATCACCAACGACATCAGTGTCAACAACATCGCCATGGCGACCTTGTTGTTCGTTACGATACAACACTTTGCGCCCAAGCATTACGACCGCAAGAACCATGCTGCCGCCGCCACATGGTGGCCGATGCTGAGCAAATGCACCTTCGGCATCTACCTGTCACAGATGCTCATCCTGCGCCAGGTGGTATGGCCCCTGACGCCGTGGCTGGGCCGCACCCATTGGGTCGTTGACTGCCTCGTGAGCGGCGTGCTGGCCTTTGTCGTCTGCTTCATAGCCGTGCTGTTGTTGCGCCGCCTGCCCCGCAGCAGGTACCTGGTGGGCAAGTAAAAAAAGGTCATATCCGTAAAAAACGCGCGGTGCAAGTCCATCTTTCACCGCTTTTTAGTAAATTTGCAGGTTGTTTACAGAAAAACCTATCCAACCAAGATAATGAAAAGTAATTTAGACAAGAAACTGATCGGGTCGCTGTCGCTTGCCGACGTGATCCACTTCGTGATTGCGGTGGTTGTGTTTGCCGCCGTGTCGTGGATTTATTTCTACCCTAACGATGTAAATGGTGATGTCCTGCAGCAACACGATGTCATGCAGGGTGCCGCCAACGGCCAGGAAACCAAAGCCATGCTGGAACAGACAGGAGAAAAATCCTGGTGGACCGATGCACTGTTCGGCGGTATGCCCACCTTCCAGATTGCGCCTTCTTATCATGGCACTACCTTCCTGAAGCCCGCCGAGGCCCTGTATCGCCTGTATTTCCCCACACCCGTGAGCTGGATTTTCGTGCTCATGCTGGGCTTCTTCCTGCTGATGCTGGCCTTCAAGGTCAAGTGGTACTACGCCGTGCTGGGTGCTATAGGCTACGCCTTCTCAAGTTACTTCTTCATCCTCATGGGCGCAGGCCACATCTGGAAACTGATGACCCTGGCCTACATCCCGCCCACGCTTGCCGGCATCGTGTGGTGCTATCGTGGCAAGTACCTGGGTGGCGCGGCTGTGGCTGCATTCTTTGCCGCATTGCAGCTGATGAGCAACCACGTGCAGATGACCTATTACTCGATGTTCATCATTGCAGCCCTGGTCATCGCCTACCTGGTCAAGGCCATCATCGACAAGAAGGTGGGCCGCTGGTGCATCGCCACCGCTTCGCTGGCTGTTGCTGCCCTGTTAGCGCTGGCCGCCAATTCGCCCAACCTGTATCTGACCTACAAATACTCCCAAGAGACCATTCGCGGCGGTCACAGTGAACTCACCCCCAAGGGTGAGGATGCCGTCAATGCCAAGCCCACCGACGGCGGTCTTGACAAGGACTACATCACGCAGTGGAGCTACGGCAAGGACGAGACCTTTACCCTGCTTATTCCTAACGTGAAGGGTGGCGCCACCATCAAGCCCGAGCACGGCGACAACACCATGCTGGCGCTGAGTGCGACCAAGAAGGCCGAGAAGATGGCCAACACGGGCGAGATGAGCCAGCAGGACGCACAAATCCTGAGCCAATTCCCGCAATACTTCGGCGACCAGCCGATGACCAACGGCCCAGTGTATGTCGGAGCGCTGATTTGTGCCCTGTTCCTGCTGGGATGCCTGATTGTCAAGGGTCCCGTGAAATGGGCGCTGCTCATCGTGACCATCATCAGCATCCTGCTCTCGTGGGGTCACAACATGATGTGGCTCACCGACTGGATGATTGACCACTTCCCCATGTACAACAAGTTCCGCACGGTGGCCTCGATTCTTGTCATAGCCGAGGTGGCAATGCCCATCCTTGCAGTGCTTGGCCTGCGCGAACTGTTCAAGGAACCCGACGGCTGGCGCAAGCACAAGGTGGCGCTGATGGCCTCCTTCGGCCTGTGTGCCGTCATCTGTCTTATCACAGCTATCTTCCCAGGCATTTTCGGCCACTTCTCGGCACAAGAGCACGAGCAACTGGTTGCCTCGGGCCAAATCCAGCAATTCCCCAGCGTTGACGCTGCCATCGCCGCCGTGCGCGGTGCCCTGGTGAGCGGTGACGCTTGGCGCAGCCTCATCGTGCTGCTCATAGGTTTTGGCGTTATCTTTGCCTGCCTCAAGGGCAAACTCAACGAGATGGTTGCCACGCTCATCGTGGCAGGTATCGTGCTGGTGGACATGTATGCCGTGAACAAGCGCTACATCGACTCCGACTCGTTCACCTCACGTTATGAAGTGCCCGAGCAGGATTTTGCACAGCGTCCCGCCGATGCCCAAATCCTGCAAGACAAGGACATCAATTACCGCGTGATGGACGTGCAGCACTTTGGCGAGGCCATGCCCAGCTACTTCCACAAGACCATCGGCGGCTACCATGCCGCCAAGCTGTCGCGCTACAACGACCTGATCAACAACCAGATCGCCAAGAACAACATGCAGGTTCTGAACATGCTCAACGCCCGCTACTTCATCCTCGATGACCAAACGGTACAGCGCAATCCCGGCGCGCTGGGCAATGCATGGTTTGTGGACTCGCTCACCTATGTGAACAATGCCGACGAGGAGATGGCGTTCCTGGACAACTTCAACCCCGCCCGCAGCGCCGTTGCCGATGCCAAGTTCAAGCAGCAGCTGGGTGAGGCCAAGGCTGTACAGCCCGGCGACACCATATATGAGACGACCTATGCCCCCAACCACTTGACCTACAAGAGCCATAGCGCCAATGGCGGCCTGGCAGTCTTCAGTGAGATTTATTTCCCGTGGGGATGGAAGGTAACCGTTGACGGCAAGCCCGTGGAGATGGGCCGCGTGAACTATGTGCTGCGCGCCCTGCAACTGCCGGCTGGTGACCATGAGATCGACTTCAAGTATGACCCCGACGAGGTGAGCAAGACCCAGTCATGGGCCACTATCGCCGTAATCATCATCTACCTATTGTTGCTGCTGGCATTGAACTATGCCCTGTTCGGCGACAAACTGCGCAAAGCAAAAGAAGAGCCTGAAGCCTAAGGCCCTAAAACTTTGAAAAGCTGGAAACGATATATGAGTGCCTGGAGCCGCCACCATCGCAGTGGCGGCTTCGGCATACATTCGCCCTATGCCTACCAGTTTGTGCGCAATGTGTGGCGCCAACGGCTGCCCTATTATGCCTACGGGGGCATCCATCAGCTCATCGACACCATCAAGCAGAGCACGACACGGCAACAGCGACGTGAGATGGACCTCATCAGCGAGCGGGAAGCCCGCCTGCTGTTTCGTGTGACCAACTTCTTTAATCCGCAGAGCATCCTGCAAGCGGGAGCCTCGACAGGCGTCGAGAGTGTCGCCATGATGGAAGTGGGGCACAATAGCCGCCTATACCTTTATGACCCTGACATCGAACAAAAGGCACTTGCCGTGCGCGTTCTCCAGACCCAACTGGAACGAATCGACTGTTATGACAACATCGATGTAGCGGTCAACGAAATGCTGGAAGGCAGCGACTCACCCATGATGGCACTACTCAACACCCCTGTCAAAGACGAAGCGGTGAAACGGCTATTGGATGCCCAATGCGTCGTTGTGTTGCGCAATCTGAACCGCGACAAACTGATGACACAACTATTCGACACCTGCCGCCAAGACATGACCAAGGGGCAAACCTACACCAACGACAAAATCGCCATCCTCAACCCCCACCCCAAACTGCAACGCGAGGATTTCCTCCTGTGGCTATAAAAAATGCCATCAAAGGGATAGTTTCTTTGACGACATTTTTCCGATTATGTGATTTTTTATCGGAAAATCTTTCCGATAATGTGATTTTTTGCTTAATTTTGCTGCCGATAATGTGATTTAACGATTTCAAGATGCTCAAGAGAAAGATAGATAACGTATTGGCAGAGTGGAAAAAACGTCCAGACCGAAAGCCACTTATCGTTCGTGGTGCCCGCCAAGTGGGCAAGACCATGTCGATACAGAATTTCGCTCATCAGCACTATCAACATGTAGTTGAGATCAACTTTGTGCTACAGAGCCAATACCAGAGAATATTTGATGACGGTTATGATGTCAACTCTGTCATCAAGAACATCACTTTGATTAATCCCGAACACAGTTTTGTGCCTGGCAAAACACTGATTTTCTTTGATGAACTACAAGCTTGCCCCAACTGTGCCACGAGTTTGAAAGCCTTTAAGACCGATGGCAGATATGATGTAATCTGCTCAGGCTCGTTGATGGGAGTCTATTATCAGCAAATAGAGTCCAACAGCGTCGGCTACAAGGAGGATTACACTATGCATTCCATGGACTTTGAAGAGTTTCTATGGGCTTGTGGATATGACAAAAGGTTGACCGATGACCTTTTGACTCACATGCTTGAAGTGAAGCCTCTGCCAGAGTTACAGATGCAGCGCATGGAGGAACTCTTTCGTTGCTATATGGTCCTAGGTGGAATGCCCGAGGTTGTCAACACCTATGTCACACAGGGAAACTTCAGCGGCACGTTGTCGCTCCAACGCCAGCTGCTACTTGACTATGAGGAAGACATTACCAAATATGCAATAGGCTTTGAGAAGGCAAAGGTATTGGCCATCTATCGCCACATCTCGACATTTCTTGCTAAAGAGAACAAGCGTTTCCAAATCACTAAACTCTCTCCCACCGCCCGCAACAGAGCTTATATTGGCGCAGTGGAGTGGCTGGACAATGCTGGTATCATTAACGTGTGCTATTGTCTGCACGAATTGGCACTGCCGCTCAAGGGGAATTATGACCCAAAACTCTATAAAGTTTATTACCGGGACACAGGCCTTTTGATCGCCTCGCTTGACGAGGAAGCCCAAGAAGATTTGCGCAGGAATAAGAACTTTGCCACTTACAAAGGAGCTATCTTTGAGAATATTGTGGCCGACATGCTTGTGAAACAAGGCTATAACCTCTATTACTATAAAGATGAAAAGTCATCCCTTGAAATGGACTTCTTTGTTCGCAGCGCCAACCACCTGTGGCCAATAGAAGTTAAAGCAAGCAATACGTCCAGCGCATCTCTCAAGCGATTGACAGTTCCAGAAACAACCAACGCCCATCCCGACATCAAATGGGGCATTAAATTATGTGCCGCCAATATCGGTTTCAATGGACACTTTTATACCTTCCCCTATTTCACAACGTTCCTGCTCAAACAGTGGTTGCGAGAGCAAGAGTGATACTTGAAAATGTCATCAAAGGAATCATCCCCCAATGATGACATTATCCTATTCCCAAACTGCAACGCGAGGATTTCCTCCTGTGGCTATAAAAAACACTGCCCCGGGCCTGATGGCTCGGGGCAGCATGTAATAAATCTTATACCTCAAGATTATTCCGTCTTAGCCTTAACGGGAGCGTTGATCTTGGGGAGCTTGGGCTGAGCGGGAGTATCATCCACACCGAGGGTCTCGATGTCGAAAATCAGAGTCTCCATGGGCTCGATGCCACGGTTACCCTGGGGACCGTAAGCGAGCTCACCGGGGATAACAACGGTTACCTTGCTACCGGGCTTCATGAGCTGGATCATCTCGGCGAAGCCGGGGATGACTTGCTTCAGGTTGAAGGGAACGGGCTGCTCACCGCTCTTGTCAAACTCAGAGCCATCGAGGTGACGACCCACGTAGTTAACCTTTACGATGTCGCTGTCGCTGAAGTTCTGGCCCTCACCCTGGGCGAGCACCTTGTAGGCGATACCGCTCTTGGTGAAAACATAACCCTTGTCGCTCTTGAGCTTAGCCATGTACTCATCACCAGCCTTCTTGTTGGCGATAGCCTTGGGAGACTGCTCCATAGCCTTGTTCAACAGGGGCTCAATCTTGCTCTGCATGGCCATCATCTCTTCCTGACCCATGGGAGTGGTCTTCATGAGGGCATCCTTGAGGTGCTTCATGAAGAGACCCTTGTTGATGGACATACCACACTGCTGCTCAATGCCACCGTACAGCTGGGCAATCTGCATACCCATCTGCAGACCCTGCATAAAGGCCTTGCTAGTATCGGCGTTAGCGATATATTCCATACCCTTGAGGGCTTCTTCCATGTTGATAGCGGAGTCCATGCTGCGGAGCTGCTGACCCATACCGGCGCCATAGAGGTCACCAAAAGCCATGCTCAGCGAGTCCATAGCCTCACTGCTGCCACCACTCTTGCTGTTGCAACCAACGAAACCAATGGTCAGCAGACCTGCGGCTGCAAATGCTAAAATCTTCTTCATAATAATAAAACTTGAATTAAATGAATTGAATGTTGATATGTGATTAAAAATTTTCTCAGTGTTTACTTCTTCTCGACCTTGATGAGCTCAACGTCAAAGATAAGCGTCGAGTTGGGCAGAATCTGATCACCAGCGCCCTTGGAGCCGTAGGCCAGCTCGCTGGGAATGAACAGGCGATACTTGCTGCCCTCGCTCATGAGCTGCAGGCCCTCGGTCCAACCGGGAATCACCTGATCCAGGCCGAAGGTTGCGGGCTCGCCGCGATCCACGCTGCTGTCAAACACGGTGCCGTCAAGCAACTTGCCGGTATAGTGAACAGTGACCACATCGGTGGGACCAGGCTTGGCGCCAGTGCCTTCCTTCAACACCATGTACTGCAAGCCGCTCTTGGTCTGCACAACGCTATCGTTCTTGGCATTCTGCTCCATGAACTCGCGACCCAGGGTCTTGTTATCCTTGATCTGCTGGCCATAGTCGGGAGTGGTCTCCTCGGTTGCCTCGGTGTTGCTAGAAGTGTTACCGGCACAACTGGCTAAGCCCATCATGAACAGGGCTGCCACTGCAAAAGATAATACCTTCTTCATCGTATTGTTGAAATTGTTGTGAAAGGGAAATGCTTATTTCTTCTCGACCTTGAGCAACTGCACATCAAAGATGAGCGTTGAGTTGGGCTGGATGGGACCAGTGCCGTGGGAGCCATAGGCAAGGTTGGACGGAATGAACAACCTGTAGGCAGCACCCTCACGCATCAACTGCAAACCCTCGACCCAACCGGGAATTACCTGACCGACAGCAAAGGTGGCGGGCTCGCCGCGCTCAACACTGCTGTCAAATACGGTGCCGTCAATCAATTTACCAGTATAGTGAACAGTGACCACATCGTTGGGGCCAGGCTGGAGGCCGTCACCCTCTTTCACGACCTGATACTGCAATCCGCTGGCAGTAACCTTGACGCCCTCGACGCTCTTGTTCTTCTCGAGGTACTCGCGGCCCAGGCGCTCGTTCTCCTCGGCACCCTGCTTCTCCAGATTGGTGAAAAACTCGGTGACAATCTGTTTGGCCTCGTCAAAGGTCATTTTCTGTTCAGCATTCTCGTAGATGGCACGCAGACCATCAGCAAAGTCGTTGATTTCCAGTTTCTTGATGCCAGAGCCAATGAAGTTGCCTCCCATGCTCAAGCCTAATGCATAACTCAGTTTATCCATTGAAAAATCATCTATTTTTGTAAAAAACGGTGCAAAGATAGTGATTTATGTGATTAGGGTGTACGTTTTTAGAAAATTTTTATTATTTTTGCTTTCACATTATATAAAAAACACCCAGTAACGAACCTAATAAACCAATGACTATGAGCAACAAGAAGAAATTAGTAATCTCGTCGGGCGCCGGCATCAGCGCCGAGAGCGGCATCAAGACCTTCCGCGATTCCGACGGCCTGTGGGAGAATTACCCCGTGATGGACGTGGCGAGCCATGAGGGCTTCCTGCGCAACCCGTCGCTTATCCACAAGTTCTATAATGAGCGCCGCGAGCAATTGATCAATGCTCAGCCCAATGCCGCCCATCTGGGATTGGTGGAGCTCGAGAAGGACTTTGACGTGCGCGTCATTACCCAAAACGTGGACGACCTGCACGAGCGCGCCGGCAGCAGCAACGTGCTGCACCTGCATGGTGAACTGATGAAAGTGCGCTCACTCAGGCACGAGGAGCGTCTTTACACCCTGCCCTGTGACGAGCTGACCGACAAGGGTCTTGTGACCAGTGTGGACACGCGCGACCCTTACGGTGACCCTGTGAGGCCCCACATCGTATTCTTTGGTGAGGCTGTGCCCAACATGGAGGCTGCCGCCCAACTGGCTCATGATGCCGACATCTTTGTCGTCATCGGCACCACACTGGTGGTTTATCCCGCCGCAGCACTTATCCAGTATGTGAAGCGTGGTGTGCCCATCTATTACATTGATCCCAATCCCGCCGCAGTACCCGATTGGGTGCACGTGATCAAGAAGCCGGCCACCCAAGGTGTTGCCGACCTGATTGACATCCTGCGCAAGGCATAAAAAAATAGAGACGCACGGTTATGCGTCTCCCAATCCATTTGAACTATAAACGTCAAGGAGGCAAGCATCAGCTTGCCTCCTTGAATTAATCTTTAAACTTGATGATGGTGTCCTCGCCGGCCCGTATCTCAACCACGTCTTGGTATAGCAAGCGCTCATTCTTTTGGCGAATCATCACCTGACGGGTCCCTTGCTGGGCACCGTAGCGCATGCCCTTGACCTCGCCGTCAACGATTTGAGCCGTCGATGCGAGGAAGGTTTTGTTGAGGCCCGAGATATTGACCCACAGGTCGTCATACTGCTCGCCCGACTCACTCACGAACACGAGGAAACCGAAAGAGTCGGTGGTAGCATAATCCTTGGCCAACTTATAGCTGTTGCCACAACCGCCCAGCAGCAAGCCGACGGCACACAACAACAAGCACAGGCACCTTTTCATCGCAGTGTTTCAGTTTATTTGTTGATACCGAACTTGATGCGCAGTTTCTCGATCATGTCCTGGGTCATGGCATCGAGGTCATACTCGGGCTTCCAGTCCCACTCCACGCGTGCGCAGGTGTCATCGAGCTTGTTGGGCCAGCTGTCGGCGATGCCTTGACGCAACGGGTCAACCTCGTAAACCATCTCAAACTCGGGGATGTACTCCTTGATCTTGTGGTAAATCACCTCGGGGTCAAAGCTCATCGATGCGATGTTGAACGAGTTGCGGTGAACAAGACGGGTTGGGTCGGCTTCCATAATCTCGATAGCGGCGCGCAGGGCATCGGGCATGTACATCATGTCCATCAGGGTGCCAGCGGCAATGGGGCTGCTGAACTTCTTGCCCTGAACGGCGCTGTAATAGATGTCAACAGCATAGTCGGTCGTGCCGCCACCCGGAGGTGTAACGTAGCTGATGAGGCCGGGGAAACGCACCGAACGGGTGTCCACACCATACTTGAGAGCATAGTAGTTGCTCAGCAACTCGCCGGTCACCTTGGTAACGCCGTACATCGTGTGCGGCTGCTGGATGGTGTCCTGAGGCGTGCCGTCCTTAGGCGCATTGGGACCAAAAGAGCCGATGCTGCTGGGGGTGAATACCGCGCAGTGTTTCTCGCGCGCAACCTCCAACACATTCATCAGGCCGTCAATACCGATGTGCCAAGCCAGCTGGGGCTTGTTCTCGGCAACGGCACTCAACAGGGCTGCCAGGTTGTAGATGGTGTCGATGTTGTACTTATCCACCGTTGCACCAATCTGGGCTGCGTTAGTGATGTCAACAATCTCCGAGGGTCCGCTCTCAGCAAGTTCGCCCTTGGGCTCAGCACCAGGGATATAACCAGCAACTACGTTACCCGTGTAAATACCTCTCAGTTTCATTGTCAGCTCCGAACCGATTTGTCCTGTCGAGCCGATGATCAGGATATTCTTCATTGCAGTCTATAATTTTATGTCAAGGTTTATGTTACATTAATCGTGGCACAAAAATACACCAATTCTCATTAATGTGCAACACCACTCCCATTTTTTTCAGGATTGATAGCAACGTAAATGCTCCAAAGAGGGGAAATTTGGTGGGGAGGAATAAAGTTTTTATATTTGCAGGTAGAAACTAAATGACAAAAATGTAACCAAAATGAAGAAACTACTGATGATGATCATGGCGGCACTGAGCGTGCTCGCCGTGGAGGGAGCGGTCAAGGTGGACCGCATCGAGCCTACCAACTGGTATGTGGGGCTGAATGACCCCAGTGTGCAACTCATGGTCTATGGCGAGGGCATCCGTGATGCCGAGGTGACAACCGATTATGCAGGCATCGCCATCGACAGCCTGGTGCGCCTGGACTCGCCCAACTATCTGCTCATCTACATGAACACCCGTGGCGCCCAGCCTGGCGTGATGGAGCTGACCTTCAAGCAGGGCCGCAGCAAGAAGAAAGTGAAATACCAGCTGCTCGCCCGAGAGATGAGCGGCGGCAAGCGCATGGGCTTTTCCATCGCCGACGTGCTCTACATGCTCATGCCCGACCGCTTTGCCGACGGCAACCCCGCCAACAATCAGATTCCCGGCATGGAGGCCTACAAGAACGACAGGACGCAGCCCAGCCTGCGCCACGGCGGCGACATCGAGGGCATCCGCCAGCACTTGGACTACTTCACCCAACTGGGCGTCACCGCCCTGTGGTTCACCCCTGTGCTGGAGAACAACTCGCCTGATAGCCACAACCACTCGACTTACCACGGCTATGCCACCACCAATTATTACAAGGTGGACCCGCGCTTCGGCACCAACGAGGAATACCGCCGCCTGTGCGACGAGGCCCACAGTCGCGGCCTCAAGGTGGTGATGGACATGATTTTCAACCACTGCGGCGCTCATCATCCCTGGCTCAAGGACATGCCCAGCCACGACTGGTTCAACCAGCCCGATTACAAGAACAATTACCTGCAGACGAGCTATAAGCTCACGCCCGTCATGGACCCCTATGCCAGCGAGGTGGACCTCAAGGAGACCGTCGAGGGCTGGTTCGTGCCCTCGATGCCCGACCTGAACCATCACAACGTGCACGTGATGAACTACTTGATTCAGAACAGCATCTGGTGGATTGAGACCGTGGGTATTGACGGCATCCGCATGGACACCTACCCCTATGCCTACGCCGATGCGATGGCGCGCTGGATGAAACGCCTCGACAACGAGTATCCCAACTTCAACACCGTGGGCGAGACTTGGGTCGAGAACCCGGCCTATACCGCCGCTTGGCAAAAAGGCAACAAAATGGGCAAGCCCGAGAGTTACCTCAAGACGGTGATGGACTTCTCATTCTATGAGAAAATCGACAGCGCCAGGCATGAGGAGACCGACGGCTGGTGGCGCGGCTACAACCGCGTGTACAACAGCCTGTGCCTCGATTACCTCTACCCTAACCCGTCGAGCGTGATGGCCTTTATCGAGAACCACGACACCGACCGCTACCTGCACAACGGCCAGGATGTGGCCTCCCTGAAGCAGGCCCTCGCCCTGCTGCTCACCATCAAGCGCATCCCGCAACTGTACTACGGCACCGAGGTGCTGATGAACGGCACCAAGGAGGTGACCGACGGCAACGTGCGCAAGGATTTCCCCGGCGGTTTTCCCGGCGACAAGCAGAACGCGTTCACGGCCGCAGGCCGCACCCCTGCCCAGAACGACATGTTCAACTGGCTGAGCGCACTGCTGCACTGGCGCCAGGGCAATGACGTGATTACCAAGGGCAAGATGACCCAATTCATTCCCTATAACGGCATCTATGTCGTCGCACGCACCCTAAAGGACCGTCATGCCGTGACCATCATCAACGGCACTAGCAGCGAGCGCGAGATGAAACTCGCACGCTACAGCGAGGTGTTCGGTAACGCCACCATGGCGCGCGACGTGCCCACAGGCAAGTCGGTCGACCTCTCGACCGGCACAATCACCCTGCCGCCACGCGGCACGCTTGTGCTGGATTTCTAAAGGCTATAAACGACAAGGCTTTAACGAGCCAACGATTTAACAATCAGCTGAATGGGTAATCCATTCAGCTGATTTCGCATACCCACCACTGTTTTCGGTTATTGCATATAATTAGGGAACTGATTATCTTTGCAATGCCAAAATTCAGTATAGAATGAATAGAATCCAGAAGCACTACTATCGTGCCCGAAATCCCAAAGGATTTTGGGGTATGCGTGTCATCAAGAATATGAACGGCAAGCGCCATGCCGCATTGCCCGAATGGGTATTTGAGAACATCAAGCCAAGCAGCGATGCCAGGGTGCTTGACATGGGCTGTGGCGGTGGTGCCAATGTTGCCCGCTTGGTCGCCATGTGCCCCGATGGCCGTGTGACCGGCCTTGATTTCTCGTCGCTGGCGATAGAAGTAGCTACCGACCTGAATTACCGCGCCATCAAGGACGGCTATTGTGTGATTGCCGGAGGCAATGCCATGCAGTTGCCGCTGGCCCGCGAGGTGTTTGACATGGTCACGGTTTTTGAGACCATCTATTACTGGGCATCACTTGACATTGGCCTATCTGAAGCCTTCAGGGTCCTCAAACAAGGCGGCACCATCATTGTGGCCAATGAACTCGACGGCCTTAGCCAGGAGAGCAATGAAGTCTCCAGGGCGGTTAACATCCTGCGCATCTACACTTCGGACGAAATCGAGAGTTGCCTAGATGAAGCCGGATTTACCGACATCAAGTCCATACACGACGAGCAGCGACACTTCATCTGTGTCACTGCCCGTAAACCTTAATCGTATCCAGTTTCCAGTTTATCGCTCGACAAAGGACTTCAGCTCATACAGTGCCGGAGTGGCTTTTCCTGTCTCATGGTTCCACAGGCCAGCGTTGTACCAGTTGTCGTTGACGTGCAGCTGGTTCCAGTAGCTGCCGCCCAAGCCATACTCATTGGCCTCGGGGAACCACCAGAAGAGGCCTTTCAGCCTGCTGTAAGGCTTGATTTTGGCAATGAGGTCGGCGGTGAATTTGCGCTGTCCCTCGGCAGTCAACGGCCACGTTGACGAGTAGTCCAAGTCGCCCACCTTGTAGTGGTAGCTGTAGCCCGTCTCAACAATCATGATGTCCTTGTCCTGGAAACCGTTGCTCACCGCGTTAAGGGCTATTGCCAGCGTGGCCAGGTCACCATGGAAATAAGGATAGTAGCTCAAGCCGATGATGTCATAATCCACCTGCTTGCTGCGCATCTGGTTGTAGAAATTAACCAAGATGC
Organism: uncultured Muribaculaceae bacterium; assembly: GCA_905233915.1. Lineage (GTDB taxonomy): Bacteria > Bacteroidota > Bacteroidia > Bacteroidales > Muribaculaceae > Sodaliphilus. Next base: position 260,916 of record CAJOFM010000001.1, read on the forward strand.
TGGTCTTGCCCGCGGCGACGCGCTCGGTGTGGAGAATGATTTTGGCCTGGGGACACTCCTCACGGCATGCACGGCCGGCAGCCTTGAGCAGGTTGGTGAATCGTTCCCAGTTGGACTCGTCGTTGATATAGCACTTCTTGAGCGCACTGGCCGGTGTTCCCACGGGTCCCCACAACATGCCGTAACTGATCTCGTTACCCGTCTGGATGTAGTCGGGCGTGGCGCCAGCGGCCTTGAGGGCGCGCAAGCAGTCGCGGGTGTACTCATAGACCCGCTGCGTCAATGCCTCGTCGTCCAGCGACGCCCAGGCTGCAGGTGTGTACTGCTTGACAGGGTCGGCCCAACTGTCGCTGTAGTGGAAATCGAGCATGAACTGCATGCCGGCGGCCTTGATGCGCGCACCGAGCACCTTGACCGTGTCGAGGTTCTGGATGACGCCCTGGCCCTTGTCGTCGGCCGATGCGTTCTCGGGGTTAACGAACAGGCGCACGCGTGCCGCGTTCCACCCCTGCTGCTTGGTCCATGTGATGACGTCATCAATAATCTGGCCGTTAATGTCATAGTAATGGGCCGTCCTGATGCCGTAGCGCGATGCAGCCATCTGCTGGTGGGCCTCATATTTGGTCAGCATCGAGATGTCACCGCCCACCACGGGACCATCATAGGGTTCAGGTTCGCCATTATCGCCCAGGATGATAGCAATCAGGGCATTGATATCGGCGACATTGATTTCGCCATCGCTATTCACATCGCCCACGAGATCCACATCATCGGTAAAAATCATGTCGATGAGAGCGTTGACATCGGCGATGCCCACCTCGCCGTCACGGTTCACGTCACCCTTAATCGCCGCATTGGCAATGAGCGCCGACAGCGCCATTGCCAATGCCAAGAATAAGCCTTTATATTCTACTTTCATGAATAATCCAATTATCACAAACTCAAGATAATATCAATCAGGCGGTTGATATCGCTGATGCCTACCTCGCCGTCATCGTTCACATCGCCCACGGCATCGAGGTTACCCGACAGAATCATGTTGATCAAGGCATTCACATCGGCGACATTCACCTCACCATCTTTATTAACATCACCAACGGTCTGATTAAGGTAAGGCAGATAGATGTCGGTCACATCCTTAACCTGATACTTGTTGGTCTGCGTCGTCACCTCAAAGAAGGAGGTCTTCTTGACATCGGTGACATCCACCGTCTGGTGGTCGCCTGCCGTGCTGCCGCCCTGATTGAAGACAAAGTTCATGTAATAGTTCTTGCCCGTAATCTGATAGGTGCAGTAGTAGAACTTGACACCGTTCACCACCTTGGTGTCGGTAATCGTCTGCCCTGGCCAGTTGCCGTTGAACTGCTTGTCGGAGCTGTCCCAGGTGTAATAGTTCACACGGGGCCAATTGTTGGGTGCGGTAGTGGGATCCTTGAGGAAAACCGTAATCTCATAAGGCTCAAAATCACTGTTACCGACCGAGTAGTAGCGGGTGATCATACCATCGACCGTGCTGCCCTTGAGCAGGGCGACCTTGAGGGTCACGCTGCGGCTGATGTTGATGGTCGTGCCATTGGCCACACGGGTACCGTTGCTGGCCGTGGGATTGCTGCCGTCGAGGGTATAGACCAACTGCGCGCCATCGGTCTGGCTCACGGCGGTAAGGGTCACGTCGATAGCACCCTCATACTCGCCACTGGGCTTGCTCACCCATGCGGTCTCAATAGCCTTGGCCAGAGCCATGCGGTAATTAGGACCACTGGCAACAAGGACAAAGGTCTCGGGAATCGCATAGCTCGTGTTACCCATGGCAATCAGCAACGAGCCACGGTCGCCCACGGTGCGCTGGATATAATAGTTCTGCGTCGGGCTGTTGGCCATGTTGTAGGAGGCGCTGGTGTTGGTGATGCCTGCCAGCTGACGGGCATAAATCATCTGCTTGATGCTCTCCTTGTAATCCATCCAGTGCTTGAGGAAGATGCACGGTGTGCCGGGCATTGCCAGCAGGTAGGCGTTGGCAGCCTCGATGTTGGAGCGGATGGGGTCATTCTGGTTGTTGGCATCGCGGTACTGGGTATCGTGGTTCTCGACAAAGGTCACCGAGTAACGCTTGTAGTTGCTGTTCATGTTCAAGCCCTTGGTGCTCGAAGCCAGACTGGTCCAACGGTTATTGTTGACCGCATCACGGATGACGTAGCGGAAGGGGAAGTCGAATGCGGCACTCTGCACCACACCATCGACCTTAGTGCCATCGACCCAGTTCTTGACGGCCGTCTCGTTACCGTCCCAATACTCACCCACCGAGAACTGAGTGCCCGAGTAGGCATTGTACATGCCTGTGTAGGAAGCCGAGTAGCCCTTAACCATATCGTAGCGGAAGCCGATATAGCCCAGGTCATCAAGCAGCATCTTCACATAGGCCTTGACATTGTTCTGCACATTGGTGCTCTTGTGGTCCAGGTCACGCATGCCGCCCCAGTCCTCACCGGTATCGTTGCTGGAGCTCAACGAGTAGCCATTCTGCGTCGCCCAGTTGAGCGTCGCACCGCCATCATCGTTGCGGCAGATATCGGTGGACTTGAGCTGATAGGTCACGCCCTTATAGGTCTCGGCGGGAAAATCCACCCAGTTGGACACATTCTTGCGGTGATTGACAACCACATCGGCAATTGTGCCGATTCCCTTGCTCTTGAAGGTGTTGATCATTGAACGCAGCTGCGCCTCGGTACCGAACGAGCTGTTGTAGTTGGTGAACCAGTACAGGTCGTCATAGCCCATCGACGTGCCACCACAGTTGGCACTCTGGGGCACCCAAACGAGCTTAAAGAACTCGGCCAATTCATCGGCTTGAGCCTCAAGACGTGTCCAGCGGGAGTCGGAGAACGAATCCCAATAGAAACCTTGCAACATCACGCCGTCATACTTGTTGGGCCAGCCCTGGGCCAGCATCAAGAGCGGCAGCATCACAACCGTGATAGTGGTAAAAATCTTTTTCATCGTCAGCTAAGTTTAATGGTAATGTATAATGCAAAGATAGCAAATTATCTAAAAAGCATCACATCCCAAGAAAATTTCTTATCAAAAAAATCAAATGCAATCGTTTGCAGCCCCTTTTCACTACTAGCTGTGTGAGATAAAAAACAGTGGGGACACAAGAATCTTGCGTCCCCACAATTATGTCTGCAATAGACCTAAAGCCTAATAGCTAATGTCTAAAGCTTGAATAATTACTTCACAACCTTAACAGCGCTCTGGGTGCCGTCGGTGAAGGTGGTCACCATGATGGTCAGACCATTGGCCTGCTGCATCTCCTGACCAGCCAGGTTGAAGTAGCGTACGTTAGCAACAGACTTGCCAGCGAAGAGCTCCTCAACGTCAACCATCTTAGATACGGTAAAGCCGTCCCAGATGTGGTCGCTCTCGGTCTTGCCCTCGGCTACAGCATAAGCCTCGATCATGTAGGTACCCTCCTCGTTGAAGTTCAGCTCACCGGTGTACTCCATCCACTCGCCATATACATAGTCACCGTCAACCATGACGCCAACACGGTAGTAAATGGTGCTGGGCTCGGTCTCGATCAGGTTTACAGTGTAGGCGTTGTAGTACATGTTACCGTCGTTGAAAACGTAGTTCTCCTTGGTGCTGCTGGGAGCATCGGTCTTCTCGGTGGGCTCGATGGGACCAACCTGACCTTCCTCGTAGATGAACTCTACAGCAGGGAGGAAGCTCGTAAGGCCAGAGTTATAGACGTCACCACTATAGCCATAGTTCACGAAGTAGCTGGGATAGTAGAGGTCAATCTCGTTCTCGTCAACCATTGCAGTGCCAAGGAAATAGGTCGTACCGTAGCCACCAGGAGTGTTAATGTTCACTTCCATGAGCAGGTTACCACCATTGTACTGGAAGGGCTCGTCCAGAACGAAGGTCAGAAGCTGCTCACCACTTACAGGAACCATGGTAGCCACAACCTGTGCGCCAGTCATGAAAGCTTCCTCCTCAAAGCCAAGAGCGTCAACCTCCTTGAGAGCCAACTGAATCTCACCGTCATGGAAATTAACGGTATAACTGGCGTAATCATCACCAACAACAGCAAGGGTCATGAAGGAAATCTCGTTGATCTGGCCACCAGCCATCTCGGTCAGCTCCTCGGCAGGATAAATCATCTGGGTTGTACCCGGAGTGTCATACCAGAGACCGTAAACGGGAATACTACCCGAATACCATTCGCCATCTGCATAAACACTCAGCACGTTTGCCTGAGCGGCGAAAGCCATTACGGCAACAGCAAAAAGAGTAAATAACTTCTTCATAATTGTAAAAATTAATTGAATGATTAAAAATATGAATTAATACAAAAAATGTCTTTATTAAAACCACTCATCGAGTAATTTGCTATAATACTCATGTAATTATATCTGCAAAGGTAGGAATTTTTTTTATTTTCTACAAAAAATTTTACTTTTTTTATATTGCAGGGAAAAATACTCCCTTTTATAGTAGTATGCATTTTTTATAAAAAAGAGACGGCTCGCCTCTCACAAGAGGCAAACCGTCTCAAAAATACGATCGGTCAACTAATGACCTTAGTCTTTACTTAGCGATGAAGTAGTACTCGCCAATGATGTCATTAAAGATGACGTCATAGGTACCCTCGGCAATGGGGATGTTATCACCATTCTGCACGCCGATGCCCAATGGGAAGGCTGCACCACCCCAGTTCACAGTCCAAGCGCCGTCGGCAGCAAACTTGAGAACGGTCTCGGGATAGGTCACATCCTTCAGGCACCAGTCATGGTTCTCAACCACAGTGCTCATGGCTGACATCAGGTTTCCACCGGGATTCCATCCCTGATAGTCGCCAGGCATACCAATCATACTGTAAACGCTAACAGCACCAGTGTACTTGGTGATGGTCACATTGTCCATCTCCATGTCGTAGGTAATCTGGTAGTAACCGTCCTCGGCCACCTCGATGTTACTGCTGCCACCGTCATTCTTCACGATGACGCCGTCCTTCATACCCCACTGCTCATCCCAGTTACCGGGAGTGTGGATGAGCTTGAAGCCCTGTCCGGCGGGGAAGTAACCGACGTAGTTCAGGATCGAGTAGTTGTCGGTTGCGGGATACAGGGGAACAAGTGCGGTGCCAAGAGCGTCGGCAGCATTGTCCCACGAGCCGTTACCGATGCAGCTACCAACGAGGTACCACAGGTCGGGCGTGCCGAGCTCAATGATGGGCTCGATCTCAAAGGTGCGGTTCATCATGTCGAAGGTCAGACGATACTTGTCGGCACGGATGTCGGCGGGAATCTTGAAGGCGAAGGCGATCTGGTCGTTAGCGCCCTCCACGAAGTTACCACTCATCTCGTTAGCGCCATTCTCGGCATAACCGATGAAGTCGCCGTTCCAGAAACCATCAGTACCCAGGTCCATGGTCTCCTGCGGGAAAATCTTGAACCAGTTGTCGATACGGGCACCGTTAACGTCATAGGCGGCAGGAACCACAACGGTAAATACGGGGTTAGCATAAACATCACCACCGCCATTGCTCAACTGGTAAGTGGGATCACATGCAGTCCAATCGTTGCTTTGACCCACATAGTAATAGGCTGTCGAAATCTTGGGAGTAGCAGGTATAACCTTAACGGTAAACTCGTCGCTCAGGATTGAGGTGGCGGTTGTGCCGTTGGTCATGGTGCTCTTGACGCGAGCGGTAAGCTCACGCACCTCGGGAGCCTGGCCGAACAATGATACCACATAGTCCGAAAGCTCCTTAACGTCCATCGTGCCATCTAAGCCCAACTCAAAGGGCTGACCATTCAGGTAAATGACGTACTTAGGAGCGTAGGTGGTGTCGTTGGACGAGGGAGCGGTGATGTCACACACCTTGACCGTCTCGGCGTCCTCAGGGACTTCAGCCAGGTCGATGACACCCACGGCGGCAACCGAACCGTTGCCAAAGGCTACCATCTCGCCCTGGGGATTGTTCTGGGGCTCAGCCCAGTCCTTGAAATCCTCGGTACAACTTGCCAGCAACAGAGTCATTGCTGCGATATATAAAAACTTCTTCATATTTTCTGTTTCTCATTAATTATATCTAATGGGGTGGGCAATTGCTTGAGGGCGCTCGCCCACCCTGTCGATTGGTTAACAATTACTCCACAGCTACAAAGTTGTAGGTGCCAAGGATATCATTGAAGAACACATTGTAGGTGCCTGCGGCAACGGGGATGTTCGGGCCACCTCCGGTACCAACACCATAGGGGAAGTCAGTAGCACCCCAGTTCACATCCCAAGCATTGTCGGCAGCGAACTTGAGCTCGGTGTTCTCGTAGGTCACGTTCATCAAGTACCAGTCATGGTTCTCAACGTTGGTGCTCATGCCGTTCATCACGTTCTCACCGGTGTTCCAATCCTGATAAGCGCCAGGCATGGCAATCATGCTGTAAACGCCTACGGGATCGTTAATCGGCTCGATAACGAGTTCATCGGTAGCGGTGTTGAGCAGGATGCGGTAGTAGCCATCGGCCTCAACGGTGATGTTACCACTGCCGCCGTCGTTCTTGACGAAGCCGCCATCGCCCATGCCCCACTGGTCATCCCACTTGCCGGGAACCTTGATGAGCTTGAAGCCCTTGCCGCCATAGAAGAAGCCGGCATACTGGATCTCGCCCTGACCGGTGCGCGAGTCATACTCATTGCCCATAATGGGATACATCGGGATCAGACCGCCGGTAGCAACGCTCTTTTCACCATTGTCCCAATCAGTTGAGCCAATGCCCTCACCCACGAGGTACCACAGCTCGATGGGAGCGTCGGCGAGTTCGATGTAGTAAGGATTAACCTCCAGGCTGACCACATTGGAGTAGATCTTCTTGGCACCGGGGGTCGTAGCGCTACAGCGCACATACACGGTCTGCTTCTCGGGAACATTATCTTCTTCCCACTGGCAGATGCTTACCAGGGCCTTAGCCAGCTCAACAGCCGACATCTCACCCGTGCACGAAGCGTACACCGAGGGCAGGATGGCATAGTCGGCGATGGTTTCGCCTGTCTCGTCGGCAGCGGCCTCATCGGTCGTTACCTTCCAGCTATTGTCGTCATTGGTGGGAGAAACCTCCAATTGATACTCCACTGCTGCGGGCCAGCCACCATAGTCGGGCTGCGACCAAGCAAAGGGGATACCGGTAGACTCAGCCAGGTCAACCAGGGCGTTCACGGGATTGTTGAGCGTGAACCCGGTGGGCTGCACCAGCGTGGGGTTGGAATCACGGTCATCCTCACATGCCGTGAACACGAGTGCCATGCTCAGCAACATCAGTGATGAAAATAATATCTTTTTCATGTTCTTTATTGTCGTTTAGTTAAGTTTTCAGTTTCCAGTTTTCAGTTTCCAGTTGATTGCGGATATCGCTGACAACTGACGACTGACGACTGACAACTTTTAATTGTTAGACATTGGTGCATCAATAACCCGGATTCTGTTTCAGCTTGGAGTTAGCAATCAGGTCATCGGTGGGGATGGCAAACACGTTGCGGAATGCCTCAAAATCACGACCGGCATAGACGCCGCCCTTCCATTGCCACTGGTAGTCGGTGTTGCCACCAAACTTGCCAAAGCGGATCAGGTCGACGCGACGACGGCCCTCGAAGTAGAACTCACGGCCCCACTCATCCAGAATCTGGTTGAGGGTGTAGCTGCTGCGCTGAGTAGCGTGAGCACGGCCACGGATAGCGTTGATGGCAGCCACGGCCTCGGCAGGAGCGTTACCGCCATTCATGCGGGTCAGTGCCTCGGCATAGGTCAGGTAGGCCTCAGCCGCACGCATGTAGAACAGGTGAGAATCGGCAAAGGTGTTGTCACTGCCCTTGGAGCCATCGCACTTGAAGTTGTTGAACTTGGCGATAGCGTAGCCATACTTGAAGTTGGACTCGTCCTCAACGTTGAGGAAGCGACCCTCGGTCTCAAACAGAGCGCGGTCGTCACCAGCGGCATATGCTACAGCATAGGCGTGAGCCGAAGGTGCGTCATCGTTGGGGAAGAACAAGCGAATCAGCTCGGGACGGGCACGGTTGCCGCCCCAGGTGCTGTTATTGTACAGACCATTGACCTCGGTCTCGTCGTAGGGGTAGGGATGTACATCAGCATCCACGGTGGAGCAGATCAGGAAGTTGGTACCGCCCCACGAGGTGGTGCGCAGACCATCTTGGATAACAGGGAACACGGCCTCATAGGCAGCGTCGGTCTTGCTGTTATCACCCATGAACAGCATCTGGTAGGCAGTGAACTCGCGGTAAACGCCGTCGGCACCCGGTGCGTTGTAGCCCACGGTGTGCAGCTTGTAGGGCGAATCCATCACCTTCTTGGCATAGTTGGCAGCATCCTGCCAGCGTGCGGTGCCAGTGTAAACCTCGCTATTGAGATACAGGCGGGCAAGCAGCATCCAGGCAGCGGCCTTGTCGATGCGGCCATAACCAGCCTCACCATACTTCTTGGGCTTGGGATCGTTGAGGATATAGGCGTTGTCGCTCTCATCCTCACCAACGATAGCCTTCAGCTCCTTCTCGATGAACTCGCACACCTGAGCACGGGTGTACTGCTCGGGATTCTCACCCGAGATGGTGGTAGCAAAGGGGATATTGCCAAAAGCATCGGTCAGCAGATAGAACTGGAAAGCACGCAAGAAGCGCACCTCGGCAGTCATTGTGGCATCATAGTCACCGTAAACCTCCAGATACTGGTTGCAGAAGGTGATACCGATACACAAGCCATAGTAGTAACCACGCAGCATGGGGTGGCTAGCATCATAGGAGTTGTGGCAATAGGAGGGGATACCCTCATCACCCCAACCGCAGATGGCCTCGTCGGAGGTCAGCTCGTTGGAGTTCCACATCTGGCGGTACTTGTGCTGGAAACCGCCGTCAAGACCGTCAACGTCAACGTTGTCATCGCCACCGTTGTTACCCGAGGTGGCAAATACCGAATAGCACTTGTTGAACAACTGCTCGGGAGTGACATCGCTCTGCAATGAGGGGTCGATGGGCTCAACATCCAGGTCATTGATACAGGAGGAGAGACCACCCATCAACAGAACCACAGCTGCACTCAATATATATTTGAAAAACTTATTCATTGTATTCTCACTAATTTATAAGTTAATGTGTCAACTTAATTAGAAGTTCAGGCTCAGACCAAGGATGAACGAAATGGGACGCGGGAAGATGTCGCCACCGATACCACCGAAGACCTCGGGATCGATGCCATCATACTTGGTAATGCAGAACACATTGGATACACTGCCATAGATGCGGCCGCCCACACCATTGTAGCTGCCGTGCTTGAGCAAGTTGTTGAAGCTATAACCCAGGGTGATGTTGTCACACTTGAGGAACGAAGCATTCTGTACCCAATAGTCGCTGAAGATCGACTTGTTGTCATAGGTCTGCCAACCCAGGTCTACCAGAGCCTTAGGACGGTTGTTCAAATAGAAACCGGAAACCTCCTCGAATACTGCTGCGGGGCTCACATTGTGATAACCCTGCATCACGTTATTGAACATGTAGTTGCCGATGCTGGCACGCAGGCTGAAGCCGAAGTCCCAGTTCTTCCAGTCGAGGCGTGATGCCAGACCCATGGTAACGGGAGCCCACGGTGACTTGTACAGATACTTGTCGGCGTCACTGATGACACCGTCACCGTTGCGGTCAACGACCTGATTCTCGATGGGCTTGCCATCCTGGCCATAAACCTGCTGGTAAACGTAGAAGCTGTTGGAGGGATAACCTGCGACATGAGCCTGAGCCGAACCGTTGATACCGATACTGCCGGTGGTCACGAAGTAGCTGGGATCGTCGCCGATGAGCTCGAGCACCTTATTGCTGTTATAGGTCAGGTTATAGTCGATGGTCCACAACAGGTCGGTGGTGGAGATGGCCTTCCAGTTCAACGAGAACTCGATACCGGTGTTGCGCAGCGAACCGATGTTCTTGTAGAACGCGTTGCGGAAGTTGGTCATTGCCGAGAAAGTGGCCCAGTTCAACAGGTCGGTGGTCTTGCGATAGTACCAGTCGATGCTACCGCTCAGACGCTGGTTCATAACACCCCAGTCCAGACCGATGTTGGTCGTGGTGGTGGTCTCCCACTTCAGCTCGGGGTTGTAAACGTTGGGCCTAGCCTTGGAACCGTCGCCACTGACATCGTAGAACGAACCCATGCTACCGTTGCTCATCACGTAGGTGGCAAAGTAGTTGTAGTCGCCGATGCCTTCCTGCTGACCGGTCTTACCCCAACCGAGACGCAGCTTCAGGTCGCTGAAGGCGCCGTCCTTCATGAAGTCTTCCTCGTTGATCTTCCAAGCGAAGGCTGCCGAGGGGAAGAGTGCCCAGTGCTTTTTGAAGCGCGACGAACCGTCGTAACGGGTGGTGAAGGTCAAGAGATAGCGGTTGGCGTAGGTGTAATTCATACGGCCGAAGAAGGATACCAGATAGTTCTCGGTGCGGTAACCCAGACCGTTGTTCTGGCGGTAAACGCCCTCGGCACGGATGGCGCCACCCTTGCTGTCGCCCACATTGTAGCGGGCAGAGGGAATCCACTGACCGGGAGTCACAACGAGAGCGCCGTTCTCAGCGTCAGCCTCGGTGAAAATGAGTGCTGAGTTGGCGGGATAGGTGCCCCATGACTCATTGAACTCCTTGCGCCAGTTGTGCTGCCACTCGTAACCTGCCATGATGTCGAAGTGGTGCAGGTCATTGAAGTCCTTGTAGTACTGTGCATAGGTACTCAACTGCAGGTTCTCCTTGCTCTGGGTGTAGTAGCTAGTGCTGCCCCAGTAGTTGGAGGTGTTGGAGATATTGGCGCTGATGTTGTGGCCATTACCGCCGGTGAAGTCACCACCCAGGGTGAGGTGCAGTCTCAAGTCCTCAAAGCCGTGGACCTTATAGTCGATGTCGGCACTACCGATGAACGAGTGGGTCTTACCACTGTTGTCATGGTTGTCGAGCATAGCCACGGGGTTGTAAGGAGCATTGGTGTTCTTGGTGTAGGGCCAAGCGCCATCCGAGCCATTCACTTGGAGCCACTCAAAGTAGCCACCCACGCCATTATACATGGCGCCGTCGCCATAAATGGGCTGGGTCGGGTCCATGCGCACTGCGTTGCCCACAGCACCGGTATCGGCCCAACGCGACTTGGTCCAAGCCAACTTACCATTCAGGTTGAAGGTCAGGTGGTCGTCAAACAGCGAGGGGTTCAGGTTCAGGGCCACGGTGTAGCGCTTGAAGTCTGAGGTCTTGAGGATACCTTCCTGGTCGGTGTAGCCTGCCGATACACGATAGGGCAAGAACTGACCAAGCGAACCGGCCACGGTCAGGTTGTGGTCGTGGCTGAAGGCGGTGCGGTAGATCTCGTTCTGCCAGTCGGTGTTGGCATCACCCAGCAGCGGGTCAACGATGCCCGAGTTGCCTTCACCTTCTACCCAAGACCATCCAGTGGGCAGGGCAATGTCATCAACGCCATAGCGAGTGAGCTTGCCGTTGTTGACGGTGTTGATCATGTCGACGCGCTGCTCGTTGCCATCGGCATCCTTAGCATTGCGCCATGCATAGCCCATGACATTGCCGGCACGCGTGTTGCCCTCAAAAATCTTGGCGACAAACTCGCGGTACTCGTCACCGCTCATCACGTCGATGGTCTTTTTCTTCATGCTCCAGGTCACACTACCGTTGTAGGAAACGGCGGGACGCTGGCCGCGACGGCCCTTCTTGGTGGTGATGATGATGACACCGTTAGAACCACGGCTACCGTAGATGGCGGTTGCCGATGCGTCCTTCAGCACGTTGAAGCTCTCGATGTCCTGGGGGTTAACCAGTGACAAGGGGTTGGACAGACCGCTCACGCCGTTGTTATCCATGGCGATACCATCGATAACAACGAGGGGGTTGTTGCTGGCGTTCAGTGACGAACCACCACGGATGCGGATGGTTGCGCCGCCACCAGGCTCACCACTGTTGCTGGTCACGCTCACACCGGCAACCTTACCGCCGAGCATGTCCTGGGCGCTGACAACGACACCCTTGTTCTTGGCATCGGGCTTAAGAGCCGTTACCGAACCGGTCAAGTCGTTTTTCTTTACAACACCATAACCGATGACCACCAGATTTTCAAGCATCTGGGTGCTCTCGGTCAGGGTTACTACCATGTCGCTGGCTGCGGTGACCTCATGGTCCTCGTAGCCGATAGACGTGATCAGGAGCTTGGCGCCCTGGGGCACACCGTCGAGGGTGAAGAGACCGTCAAAGTCGGTCACCGTTCCCTGCTGGGTGCCAACGACACGAACACTCGCGCCGATGACAGGCTCGCCGGTAGCATCCTTAACAATGCCGTTCACAGTAATCTGTGCATAGGCTCCCAGTGACAGGAACAGTCCCATCACTAAGGCAAGAATCCTAAACGGAATTCTGATGTTTACCTGCTTCATTTTTTAATTTTTAAAGTTAATATTATGTTGGTAATCAAATATTTAAACTTCAATCTATATGGTTTTTCCATGTACTGTGCCCAATCACTGCCATTTGCCAAATGGCCGCTTTTAGGCAAATAAAACATGGCAAAAATAGACATTTCCCTTTTAATTTTCTTTTTTTATAATGTTAAATTTTTCACTAAATAAGTGCAATCGTTTGCGCAATCCATTTTTTCGTTGTAATTTCGCCACAGCATGCTAGTTACGATTACCAGCAAGATTTACCAATTCAAGTAAACAGTTTCGTCAATATGGATGACAAACAACACCTGACAATGAAGGATATAGCCCGCGAGTTGGGCGTATCGGTTGCCACTGTTTCCAGAGCGCTGAGCGACAGCCCCAGTATTTCCCGTGAGCGCCGCCAAGCGATTCAGCAATATGCGCGGGAGCACAACTACTTCCCTAATGTGATTGCCGAGCAGCTGCGGCACAGCCGCCGCAACTCGTCACGCGCCATCGGTGTCATCGTGCCCGAACTGGTGCATTACTACTTCTCGTCGATCCTCGACGGCATCGAGAGCGAGGCCGCGTCCCGGGGCTACCACCTGATATTGGCCAAGAGCAACGAGAGCTACGAGCGCGAGGTGCAGATCTGTGAGGCGATGCTTAAGAACAAGGTGTGCGGCATCATCGTGTCCCAAGCCAAGGACACCGAGCAATATGACCATTTCCTGCATCTTGAGGCCGCTGGAGTGCCTCTCGTGTTCTATGACCGCATCTGTCCTGCCATGAATGCGAGCCGAGTGGTGGTGGATGACTACTTGGGCACCATGAATGCGGTGTCCTACCTCATCGAGACGGGTTGCCGTCGCATCGCTTTCTTCGGCACGTCGATGAACATCACCATCGGCAAGAACCGCTTCAACGGCTACCGCGATACCCTGTACAAACACGGATTGACGCTTGACAAATCGCTGGTGCGCATCTGCGACAACCGCGCCGACGCCGAACGCATCACGCCGGCGATGATGCACATGGAGGACCGTCCCGACGCCTTCTTCGCCGTCAACGACGAGACCGCAATCGGTATCCTGTCGGTAGTAAAGCGCATGGGCTTCAACGTGCCCAACGAGGTGAGCATCTGCGGCTTCACCAATGGTTTCCGCGCCACCGTGTGCGACCCGATGCTGACGACCGTTGAGCAGCGCGGCACCCAAGTGGGCAAAGAGGCCGCCGACATCCTCATCGGCCTCGTGGAAGGCACCCTCCCTGCCGACCACGCCGAGAAACGCATCGTCAAGACCCGCCTTGTCGTCCGCGGCACCACCCGCCACCTCTAGTTTTTTAAAATTAAAAGACAAGAAAGACAAGAAAAACAAACATCAATCTTAAAGACAAATATGACTGACATAACTGCACTGAAAGAACACGTGTATGACATTATTGGTGCTCTATATGAAGTTCATAAAGAGTTAGGGGCCGGTCTGAATGAGTATTGCTACCAAGAGGCACTTCAGATCCAGCTTGAGGAGCAGGAAATTCCTTTTTGCAGGGAGTTAACTTTCCATCCTACATATCATGGGAAAAAGATGGACGCAACCTATAGGATTGATTTTTTGTGCAAGGGAGATGTCATTATTGAATGTAAATCTGTTGACGAATTGAACAGTAACATGAGGGCTCAGCTTTTTAATTATATGCGACTATTAAAGCACCCTTGTGGTATCCTTGTTAATTTTGCACCGAAGAATATTATCATTGAGCGCTATTTCTATGATAATGAGCACCATGACATCATAGCAGTTGATGGTCATCTCATACATCGTTATCGGCATTGATCACAAAAGATTATAGAAATGTTTTAGCTTTGTCAAACCGATTTAGTTATTGTTCTTTTTGTCTTTCTTGTCTTTAAAAACAATATGAATAAACCGAAAAGTATAAGTTATGATAAACCGATTATTTGATAAAATTAAGATTGTCGTTTTAACTGCGTTATTCGTTACAACAGTCAGTGCTGCGGGGCAGGTGGAGAGGCCTAAACTGGTGGTGGGCCTTGTGGTGGACCAGATGAGGTGGGACTACCTCTATAACTACCAGTGGGGCGAGGGTGGTTTCAAGACCTTGCTGCAGGACGGCTACCTGTGCAACAACACCATCATCGACTATGTGCCCACGGTCACCGCCGCTGGGCATGCCTCCATCTACACGGGTACGACACCCGCCATTCACGGCATTGCCGGCAACAACTTCATGATTCATGGCAAGAACGTGACCAGCGTGCAAGACGACAGCGAGCGCGGCGTGGGCGGCAACGAGAAGACCCGCGGCAAGTCCCCGCGCAACCTCATTACCACGACCATCGCCGACCAGCTGCAGCTGGCCACCAACTTCAAGAGCCGCACCGTGGGCATCGCCCTCAAGGACCGCGCCGCGATCCTGCCCTCGGGTCACCACCCTGTGGGAGCATACTGGTTTGACAAGGGCAGCGCATCGTTTGTCACCAGCACCTACTACATGGACAAACTGCCCAACTGGGTTGCCGACTTCAACAAGAAGCACCACGATGAACTGTCCACCGACCTCAACAACCTGCCGATGGGAGCCATCATGACGTTTGCCCTTGCCGAGCAGGCCCTTATCAACGAGAACCTGGGTCGTGGCGAAGCGACCGACATGCTCACCATCAGCGTTTCCAACACCGACATGTGCTCCCACTACTACGGCACCCACTCGCCCAAGGTGGACTCCATCTATTGGCAACTGGACCGTGAAATCGCCCATTTCATCCAGGTGCTGGACGAGCGCATCGGCCGCGGCAACTACCTGTTGTTCCTGAGCGCCGACCATGGTGGCACCCACAGCTACCCCCGCATGACCTCCCACGGCCTGCCCAGTGGATGCTGGCACAATCCCGACGCCCTGGTTGCCGCCAACGAGGTGCTGAAGGAGCGTTTCGGTGTGGATAAGTTGCTCAAGGAAGAGATGGAATACACATTCTACCTCAACCATGATGCCATCCTGAGTGCCAGGCTGAACTATGACGAGGTGATGCGAGCCGCCTGCATGGCGCTGGAGGAGCCCGAGGAAATCCAGTGGGCCATCGATGTCGCCAACATCGACTCCTACCCCATTCCCACCATCCTTAAGGAACGCATCAAACTAGGCTACTTCCCGAACCGCAGCGGCGAGATTTACGTCGTGCCGCGCACGGGTGTCTATGCCGGCAAGACCGAGTGGGCAGGTTCCAACCACGGCAGCTGGAGCCAGAGCGACTCCCATATTCCCCTGATTTTCATGGGATGGCACATTACTCCCGGCGAGACCAGCCGCTTGACCCACATGACCGATATCGCCGCCACGGTGTGCGCCATGCTCCACATCCAAGCGCCCAACGGCTGCATCGGCACACCTGTCTTCCCATAAAAAATATTTTTATGGGAGCGATGCTTGCAGATTCCAATCTCTTGCATTAACTTTGCGACAAGAAATCAAACAAACAATTAAACGGTTAAGACTATGAAGAAAATTTTTACTGTATTGCTTTTTGTTGCAGCTATGGCCTTCAGCGCCAGTGCCGAAGAAGGTCTCGTTCAACACTGCATCGATGTTGCGCTGGGTAAAGAAGCGCCTTCCACCCAGTTCAATGCCGTCAATCTTGACGTCAATAATGACGGCGTGATCAATGTGGCCGACGTGACCATGCTGATCAAGATGCAACAGGAGGAAGCAGGCGTTCAGGCCAAGGCTCCCGCAAGAAAGATTGACGTGGACAAGCTGATTATCGAGTCCCTCGAGACCGAGACGGGCGAGCCCAACATCAGCGACGTGAACCAGGCGATTGATCATAACATCAATATAGAGAAGAACAAGAAATGAAAGTGAAACATCTATTGAACCCGTGGCGGCTGATGCTGCTATCGTTGTTCTTCATCGGCGCGGCAGTGGCTTTCACGTCGTGCGGTGATGATGAGCCCACTAACGAGGTCATCGACTATTACGTGAACGTTGAGGAAGAGTTCCTGGTGGATGGTTCAACCCTGCACACCGACCGCTACTATAATCCTGTCAAGAGGATGCAAGATGCCATCCGCAAAGCCTATCCCACGCCCAATGCCGTGGGTGATGACGATGCTGTCATTGCCGCCTGCGACAAGGAGCATGGTGAATACGTCAGCCTGTATGACGGCGGGTCAGAACACATGACCTGCCTGATGCATGTCGTGAGGGTTTTGAAGAAAGGCGGGATAGTCAAGCAGAGCGAAACGCTGATGACCTACGTTTACGACATCAACTCTACCGAGATTGTGGAATAACGCTTTTCGACCACACAAGACATCAAGGGTGCGGTGCCTGATTGGGCAACCGCGCCCTTAGTTTTTCCACTAATCGGGGAAGGGCGTAGTCGCCAATATCGTCCTCCTTAATCCACTGGTAATCATTGGACAAGACGGGACGAACAGTAGGTTCGGCAAGGTAAAAATCGGCCAGCAGGACCCGATGGGTGAGCACATGCTTCACGCCACTGGCTAACAGTGTGAGCGGGCAACCCAAATCGGGTAACGGCGCATTCTCGACAAACAAGGGTTCCCACAGTCCCTGCCAGATGTCGCCGGCGGGCCGTCGGCGCAGGGCCACATGCCCCTCGTGACGGATATAAATATAGGAAAAACGGCGTTCAAGCACTTTCAGTTTCTTTTCCTTGACGGGCAACTGGTCGATGCGACCAGTGCGCAGGGCGTCGCAGGTCTCGGCCACGGGACAATCCCCGCAACGCGGCGAACGCGGGGTGCACCAGATGGCCCCGAAGTCCATCATAGCCTGATTGAACGTTCCTGGCTCATCCACAGGAAGCAGTTCCTGGGCCAGCGCCTCGAACGTGTGTTTTCCCCTGGTTGTGTTGATGGGCACATCGATGCCATAGTGGCGCGCGAGCACCCGATAGACATTGCCGTCAACGGCGGCGGCTGGCAGGTTAAACGCCATCGAACCGACGGCGGCGGCGGTATAGTCCCCCACCCCCTTGAGCGCCCGCAACCCCTCGATGTCGCGCGGGAAACCGCCTCGCTCAACAATCTGTCGGGCAGCGGTGTGCATGTTGCGGGCACGACTGTAATAGCCTAATCCCTGCCACATGCGCAGCACCTCATCCTCGGTGGCTGCGGCGAGTGACTCGACCGTCGGGAAGCGCTCCATGAAGCGCAGCCAGTAATCCCGGCCCTGGTCGATGCGCGTTTGCTGCAGGATGATCTCGCTCACCCAGATGCCATACGGATCTCCGATGCCACGCCATGGCAGTTCGCGCCCGTAGTGCGCAAACCACCTTAATAATGCCGCTGTAAATGCCGATCGTTCCACAGCCGTCACTCCAGGGGGAGGATGTTTTTGAAGTTTTTCCAGTTTTTGGCGCTACGGTAGGCGTTGACCGACGTGCCAGGAACCCGCAACTCGATTTTGCTGTTGCTCTCCTTGTCGAGCGTGGGCGGCAGCACGGCATGGCACTCGATGCGGGTGAGTTCCTTGCACTTCTCGGCCACCTTCTTACCGATGTGGGTGATACCCTCGGGCAAGACTAGCGTCGTGATGGCGGTCTCGCGCAGGGCATTGTCGCCCAAGGTCTTGAGTCCGTTACCCAAATCAATCTCAGTCACGGCAGTGCACTCGCGGAAGGCCTCCTTGTCAAGCGTCAGGCAAGCGTCAGGCAACGACACACGGGTCAGGCCTCGGCAATTCTTGAAGGCACGTTCCCCGATGGTCTTGAGCGCCGAGGGCAGGTCTATGGTCGTCAAGGCCTTATTGCCCTCAAAGGCCTCCTTGCCTATCTCGGTCAAGCCGATTGGGAATTCCACCGAGGCGATTCTGGGACAATTCTTGAATGCCCTCATGGCGATGGTTGTCACCGAGGACGGCAGCCTTACTTCCTGCAGACTCTTGCATTCCTCAAAGGCTTCCTGGGGTATCACCTTGATGTCACGGCCCAGGGTGAACGAGGTGAGGCCACTGCAATACTTGAAGGCACACTTGCCCAGCGTGGTGACACCTGGCAAATCGATGTGCTGCAGGCGGTGACATTTCTCAAAGGCTGAAGCGCCCACAGTGGTTACGCTGGGCGGCACTTGCACAGCCTCAATCAAGGCACCGTAAAAAGCCAGCGAGCCAATGGCTTCCACGTCATCAGGGATGGCAAAGCCACCCGAGCGACCTGCAGGATAAAGCAGCAGCACACGGCCCGTGTTGTCATAGAGTGAACCGTCCTCGCAGGTATAATAGCGGCTGCCGGGCTCTACATAGATATCCTGCATCTTGGACATGTAGCCCAGATTGTTGTCGGCAACCTGAGTCGAGGCCGGAATCTCCAATTCAGTAAGTGGGGTGTTCTCAAACGCGCCTTTGCCTAGCGAGATGAGGCCATGTGGCAGTTCAACACGCTGCAGGCCGGAGCCCTTGAAAGCCCTGTCGCCAATCTCGGTCACGCTGCGCGGGATGATGATATTGCGCAGGTTCTCGCAGTTATTGAAGCACTCGTCGCCAATTTCCTGCAACCCTTCGGACAACATGACGTACTCCAGTCGGCGGCAACTTGAGAAAGCACTGCTGCCCAACGAGCGCACCGTGGGAGGCATGATGACCTCCTCGAGGTTGCTGCAACCCGTCAGGGCATTATTGCCGATGCGCTTGAGGCGGTCGGGCAGGACGATAGACCGCAGGTGGCTCGCATAGGCCAGCGCATTGTCCAGCACGTCACGCTGTCCGCTGCCGCCCATCAGACCCTGTGTGCCAGCGCTCATGATGCGGGCATGTTCCAACTCCAGGTCGATGTAGTTATCCACCGACTTCTCGCGGTTATCGACGCAACGCGAGCGGTCGCACAGTTTTTTCACATACTTGAAGTCCTTGTTGTCCATGGGTCCCTCGATGCGCAGTAGGCGCACACGGTTCTCCATACCCTTGGGCATCTTTTCCTCGAGCGTGCCGGGGTTATTGAGGCGAATCTCCACCACATCGCCATAGGAGTTGGCACGACTGTACCTGTCCCGATATCGCTTATCGCCCCTGCTGCCATATTGGGCACTAGCACTGCCGACGCATGCCAACGCAAGCGCCATCACGACTATTACCCGAAATAGATTCCGATGCTCCATATTATCTACTGATTTTGATTTATAGTCGCAAAATTATAGATTTTTCATGAGGGCAACAATATTTCTATCGATGTTTCTGTCAAACACAATTCCCCTAGCCGCATGATGCCATAGCCCAATCCAGGAGCATCTATTGCGCTACCCATCAAGCCACAGCATCCTTACCGGTGATTTGAAATGTTTTTGTTTTTTATGCTGGTTTTTCATCAGTATTCAAAGAAAAGTTGTACATTTGCAACAATAACGTAAATTAACCTCCTAAATGAGATTCACTATGACAAGACGATTACTCATGACCCTGTTTGGGTTAATAATGCTATTCCCGGCATTTGCCCAGGGCGACGGCAATAATGCGATTTTTACCAAGCCCAAGTTCAGCGGCTTCGCCATGGCGTCCTACCAGGCGACGTTCCAGGATGGCAACAACAGCAACTCGTTCGACCTTAGGCTCGTCAGGGCCTCGATCGAGGGTCGCATCCTCAACGATTTCTACTACAAGATTCAGGGTCAGATCAACGGCAATACCACGACGCTGGGCAGCAGTCCCCGTCTGGTGGACTACTTCATGGAGTGGCAGAAGTTTGACTTCTTCCGCGTGAAGTTGGGCCAGTTCAAGCGCCCGTTCACCTACGAGAACCCGATGAACCCGATTGACCAGGGCTTCATGAGCTACTCGCAGCCCGTGAGCAAGTTGGCTGGCTTCAGCGACCGCACGGGCATGCATGCCAGCAACGGCCGTGACATCGGTCTGCAGTTCCAGGGCGACTTCCTGAAGAACGGCAGCGGCCGCAACTTGATTCACTACCAGGTGGGCGTGTTCAACGGCCAGGGCATCAACGTCAAGGATGTGGATGAGCGCAAGGACATCATCGGCGGCGCATGGGTTATGCCCATCAGCGGCATGCGCCTGGGCGCCTTTGGCTGGGAAGGTTCCTATGCCCGCAAGAGCGGTGGCCAGACGGTGAGCCTACGCCAGCACCGCTACGCCTTCAGTGCCGAGTACAAGAAAGGCGACCTGCAGCTGCGCACCGAGTACATCCACTCCACAGGTAAAGGCTTTGCCACTACCTACCAGAAGCCCGGCGATGCCACCGACCTGACTGTCAAGACCTATACCGACAAGGACGGCAACGTCGTTGACAACGACAAGAGCGACGGTATCTACGCCCTCGCCATCGTGCCTGTGGTTAAGGACAAACTGATGGCCAAGGCCCGCTATGACCTGTACCGTCCCACGGGATCGAGCGTGGCAGCCAAGACCAACTATGAGGTAGGTCTGAACTACCGCTTCTGCAAATACCTCGAGGTGCAGACCGAGTACTGCTTCACCCACGACCGCGCTCTTGCCGACCCCGACTACAGCAGCGTGTTTGTGCAGGTCAGCATACGCTATTAGTTAGGAGTTAGGAGTTAGGAGTTAGAAGTTAGAAGTTTTCCATCTGTTAACTGTAAACTGTTCACTATTAACTGTTAACTGTTCACTGAAAACTATTCACTAAAAAACAATACTATGTCACTACTCATGATTTTACAGCTCTGCATTGTGCTTGGAGCGTTGTGGCTGGGTTCCCGATACGGCAGCCTGGCACTGGGAGCGATTTCGGGTATCGGCCTGGCCATCCTCGTGTTTGGCTTCGGCATGAAACCGGGTTCACCTCCCACCGATGTTATTTACATCATCATTGCAGCTGTCACCTGTGCCGGCATCATGCAGGCTTCGGGTGGTATGGACTGGTTAATCCAGTTGGCCGAGAAGATGCTGCGCAAGCATCCCGACCGCATCACCTTCCTCGCCCCTTTGGCCACCTTCTTCCTGACGGTGCTAGTCGGCACGGGTCACGTGGTCTACACGCTGATGCCCATCATCTGCGACATCGCCATCAAGAAAGGCATCCGTCCCGAGCGCCCCTGCGGTATCGCCAGCATCGCCTCGCAGATCGGTATCACCTGCTCGCCCATCGCGGCAGCCGTTGTGGCCTTCATCACCATCAGCGGTGCTAACGGCTACAATGTCACCATCCCCCAGGTGCTGATGGTCACCATCCCCGCCTGTCTGCTGGGTATCTTCACGGCCTCGGTCGCTTCCTACAAGCGCGGCAAGGACCTGGACAAGGATCCCGAGTTCCAGAAGAAGATTGCCGATCCCGCGCAGCGCGAGTACATCTACGGCAGCAACGCCACCACGCTCGACAAGAAGATCGCGCCCGAGAGCAAGCGCGCCGTTTACATCTTCTTCGGTGCCCTGCTGGTGATTGTGTTCTTCGCTATCTTCCAGGATCTGCTGCCCACCTACGACACCGTCAAGGCCGTTGACGGTGGCGCTACCGTCGAACTCATCGGTTCGCGTGTGACGATTACCGCCGACCAGCTGGCCAAGCTCGGTATCGCCATCGACGGCATCACCAAGATCCACCCCACCCCGCTGAAGATGAACCTCGTCATCCAGATTGTGATGATTACCGCCGCAGCGCTGATGATCATCTTCTGCAAGGCATCGCCCAAGAAGGCCATCGCCGGTCCCGTTTGGCAGAGCGGTATGGTAGCTGTTGTCGCCATCTACGGCATCGCATGGCTGGCCGACACCTATTTTGCCAACTACCTGGGCGAGATCCAGCAGATGCTCTCGGGCATGGTGGAGAAGTACCCGTGGTCGATCGCATTTGCCTTCTTCCTGGTGTCGGTGCTCGTCAATTCACAGGGCGCCGTCGTCGTGTCGATGCTGCCACTGGCCTACGGACTCGGTATCGACGGTTGGATTCTGCTGGGTGTGTTGCCCTCGGTATATGGCTACTTCTTCATCCCCAACTATCCCTCGGATATCGCCACCGTGAACTTCGATCGCACGGGTACCACCGTCATCGGCAAGTACCTGCTGAACCACTCGTTCATGATGCCCGGCATGGTTCACACCGTTGTAGCCTGCATCGCCGGCTACCTCATCGCGTTCCTCTACCACTCCATGGGTTTGATATAATTCAAACAACAGATACATCTGAATTCATCTGATAGCACGAGCCGACATCCCATCGGCCCGTGCTGGTTTTCTATCCCCATGATTCATTCATTTGGATTTGTTCGGGACGATAAAAGTTTTTGTCCAACTTTTGGAATCCACTTAATAATAGAGTTAGCCTGTTTCCCTTTAATGAGATCAGTGCCATGAGCTGAGCCGCGTAATTCATAAATTTCAAAAGTTGTCTCATGATGTCGTTGTTGCAATTAGTTATTAATAAAATTGTAGATAAAATTATTAGGTTGAAATAAATACAGTTTGTTTTTGATATTTTTATTATTTTTGCTATATTTGCAGCGCAAATAACCCTTGAACCTACCTATGACGAGTGAGAGAAACATAAAGATTGTTAAGAATTGTCTGGGAATTTGGATGATTCCCGAGATTTGTTACTCTCTCTTACTAACAGCCAATCTGACATTATACCGACGCGCCCGCACGGGCGGGTAATCTATGGCTTTTCTTGCCAACAGGCGAGGGAGGCCGTTTTCATTGTTTATTACATTTGTTTAACCATATAAATTACAAAATAAAATGAAAAAGATCTTTTTTACTTTCTTGACGGTGCTGCTGGCAACGCTGGCGGCACAGGCGGCCACCGACTATGGCTTCGAGGTGGCAGGAGTCACGGTGACCAGTGCCAACTGCAACAACATCGTGACCAACTACATCACGGGCGGAACGGTGTATTACGTGCCAAGTTCCAACACCTTGTACATGAACAATGTCACTATCACCATGACGGGCGACTACAACCGTGTCATCAACAACCTGGAATGCTCGGATCTGAAAGTCGAATTCAGTGGCACCTGCAACCTGTATGCTCGGGACGCTGCCGTGGTCCGCATCAGGAGGACTACCACGCTGTCTGCCCCGTCGGCAAGCACTGTCGTCAACATCACCGGTGTCAACGAGAACGGTATCTGGTTGGCAACAAGGAATGTTTTCGATCTTACTATTCAGGGCCCCGGAACATTCAATATCTCGTCCACCAATAATACGGCTATCGAGGATGAGGAAAATGGCTCAACCTCCCATGTGGATATATGGCACAATGTGTATTTTAATAATGTGAATGCCGTTTTGTCGTCTGGAGGAAACAGTGTCGTCAAGCGTTTGCTTCTCAATTTTAAAGCAGGCAGTAGCGTGAGATTCAAGGCCACCAATAATTCCAGTTATCCGGTTATTGATTATTGTCAAAACTGGGATCTCTATGGGAATGAGGCCATCTTGGAGCCATACGGAGCCTATTATAGCAATGGCACCGTCTATGATTCCAGCGGTAACAAGGTCTATAATCAGGATGTTTATGTCAGCGACGACTATGTGGCCATCATCAACGCCACCAACTTCCCCGACGCCAATTTCCGCAACTATTTGCTCGGCCTCTATCCCAAGTGCTATATCACCCAGACCGATGTCAACAACTGCACAACGGAGAACGTTAGCGGCAAGAGCATTTCCAATCTCCAGGGCATCAAGTACTTCACTGCCCTGAAGCAACTGATCTGCTACAACAACCCGATGACATCGCTCGATGTGTCGGGCATGACCTCACTGACCTATCTGGACTGTGCCCCGACCGACAGCTACACCGGCACAAAACTGACCTCGCTCGATGTGTCGGGCTGCACTAACCTCGAGACGCTCCTGTGTTATAACACCAACATTTACTCGCTCAGCGTGGACGACTGCCCCAATCTCAAGACGCTCAACTGCCACAATTGCCCCAATCTGACGCTCCTATCGGTAATCAACAAGTCGAGCCTTAACACGCTCAACTGCTTGAATTGCACAGCCCTAACTAGACTCTATTGTCACCAGAATGCCTTGATCTCGCTCGATGTGACGGGTTGCACGGCGTTGAAATCGCTCAAGTGCTACGAGAACGCCAACCTGGCGACCATCACGGGCTTGGCCGATTGCAGGGCCATCACCCATCTGGACTGCAAGGACTGCTCCATCACCAGCCTGCCTGGCGTGAACAACATGTCCAACATCACGACACTGCTGGCCCGCAACAACAAGTTGAACGCGCTCTCAGTAACCTACAAGAGCACACTGACAAACTTGAACGTCAGAGGTAATACGACACTGACCGTCCTTCATTGTAATTCAAATGACTTGACCACGCTTGACGTGACAGGTTGCACCGCATTGAGTGCTCTCTATTGCTTTAGTAATGCTAACCTGGCCAGCATCACCGGCCTGGCCGACTGCAAGGCCATCACCCATCTGGACTGCGAGGACTGCGCCATCACCAGTCTGCCTGGCGTGAACAACATGACCAACATCGCTACACTGCTGGCCCGCAACAACAAGTTGACCACGCTTGAAGTAACCAACAAGAGCCAACTGACAAACCTGAGAGTTAGTGGTAATACGACGCTGACCACACTCAAGTGCTTTAATAACGCCTTGACTTCATTAGATGTAACCTCTTGCTCAGCAATGACTTTGATGAGTTGCTATGGCAATCAACTGACCTCGCTCAGTGTGGAGGGTTGCACCGCATTAAAAACTCTTCTTTGCTACCAGAACAAGATCAGCGGCACGGGCATGACCACCCTGGTCAACAGCCTGCCCACGCGCTCGGCATCCGATAAGGGCGAATTGAATGTAATCTTCAATACAGGCGAGAACAACGCGATGACTACAGCCCAGATCACGACTGCCCGCAACAAGTACTGGCTGCCCCAAAAGTACAATGGCAGCGCTTGGGTAGAGCTGACTGCATCGCAGCGTGGCGACATCAACGGCGACGGCCTGGTGAACGTGGCCGACGTGACAGCGTTGATCCAGATTGTCCTCAACAGCACGCCCGCGGACCTCTCGGTTGCCGACCTGAGTGGCGACGGCCAGGTCAATGTGGCCGACGTGACCACCCTTATTCAGCTAGTACTGAATAATTAGGCTTTAGGCATTAGGCATTAGGTTTTAGGCTTTAGGGGGCATCCGCGCCCTAAAGCCTAAAACTTTCTTACCGTGCTGCGCACGGGAAATTATTGCGCGTCAGCCTTAGTAATTATTGTATTTATTGTTTTTAATTTATAGGAATGCGGATGCCAAATTGTTTAAGTTGTTTAAGTTGTTTTTTAATATAAGCGATGCGTCAGCCTTAGTAATTATTGTATTTATTGTTTTTAATTTATAGGAACGCGGATGCCAAATTGTTTAAGTTGTTTAAGTTGTTTTTTAATATAAGCGATGCGGATGCCTTTTTCTTGTCTTCAAAAAATAATAGGGGAGTGCGTCAGCCCTCAGAACATTCAGATAAATCAGTTGTTTTGATTAAGCGATGCGGATGCTTAACTATAGGGTTGTTTAGTTGTTTATTGTTGTTCCTGTTGTTTGAAGGGGAGTGCGTCAGCCCTCAGAGAAGTCAGTTGTTTTAATTGGGGGTGCAGAGTCTATCATATTGATGCCTGAAATCAATTTTTTGTTGAAAATGTTTGTCCGTATTGAAAAGAATGAGTAATTTTATTGCCCAAAATAAGCGCTTGTCGTGTGTGATGGCATGATAATTGCTTGTATTGGCATTACTAAGACATTATTAATTATTTAATTAGCTTTTAAAGATATGAGACCGATCAACATCGTTATGGCAGTCGTGGGCGGCGCAATCGCCGGCGCGGCAGTGGGCTTGTTGTTTGCCCCCGAGAAAGGTGATGACGTTCGCAAGCGCATTGCGGATACCCTGCGTGAACAAGGCGTGAAGCTGAAAGGCACCAAGCTTGACAACCTCGTGGATGACATCGCCGAGGAAATCAAAGACCGTTTGGATTAATCACATCTAGTAACACTTTAAGCACAAACTGAAATTATGAAAGGTTTAAGTTTATTATATGCATTCCTGGGTGGCGCACTGGTCGGCGTTTCGGCCGCTATCCTTTTCGCTCCCGAGAAGGGCTCTGACCTGCGTAGCCGCATCAAGGAGATGCTGAAGAAAAACGGCATCGACTTCAGCGACGACGAGGTGGAGCAGCTGGTGAAGCAGATCAGCGCTCAGATCGAGGACTGACAAAATAGCAGGCTCCCTGACAGGGTGTGTCAACATTGCGACACACCCTGCGGGGCTAATGCTAACCTTTAGCTCGGCGAAGCCAATTACGCTAATTTTTTCAAGCTTTTTGCGCAATATGTTAATTAGTGAAATTCGCATTAAAAAAATGTGACATAGCGTGAAAAATTTATCGTTATGAACGAGATAGACTATAAGAAACTATTCACCGAGGCCCGCCGCTTCTTCTCGCTCGAGTGGGACTACACCAAGCTCACCGCGGTCGAGAAACTGGCTGTGCTGCTGTCGGCTACGGCTTTTGTCGCCGTGGTGATCATCATCGGCACCTATGCCATGCACTACATCTTCTCGGCGTTGATCTCGGTATTGGCGTCGGCGCTGGGATGTGTGTGGGGCGCACAACTGATTGCTGCGGCCATCCTGCTCTTGCTGCTGCTGGTGGTGTTTGCCTTCAAGCGCCAGCTCATCGTGGATCCCGTGGCCCGATTTGTGAGCAAACTGTTCCTAACACCTGACGACAAATGAGCAACGACAACAACAATACGCAACAACTGCCGGTCGCCACTGCCGACGCCCCACAGGACTGGCGCGGCATGACGCTCGAGGAATTGCGCGTGGCCAGGGGTAAGGCCCTGGTGCGCCGCGAGGTGGGACGCGCCACCATGCAGTACAACATCGACGGCATGAAAAACAGTGTTGCCGAGAATGGCGTGCGTGCCCTCATGTTCAGCCCGGGAACTGTGTCGAGCCTCAAGACGGCCGACTATGTGCTGCTGGGGTTCAGGCTCACGCGTTGGCTCGTGGGGCTGCGAGGCAGCCGCCGTCGCCGCCGTCGCCGCTGATGTCGCCCGAAAAGTGGGCGAAAACAACGGGAAAACTGCGATTTTAGTACAAAAACCCACACTTTTTTTTCAAAATTGTTTTTGTTTTTTAAAATTTAGCTATATTTGCAGCCCGAAATCCATTGTGGATTCAGTTTGAGTTTAATCACTTTAATGACCAAAATATTATAAAATACATACTGCCTATCGACAAACATTACTCTTATTGACCAATAAATAAATAGTAATGAGAATTTACACTGACAAGAGCGACGAACAACTCATCTCGCTATATGTCGATGGCACCAACGAGGCCTTTGATGAGCTCCTGGAGAGACACAAAGACCGCCTTTACATGTATATATTTCATTCGGTCAAAAACGAAGAACTGGCCGATGATATTTTCCAAGACACCTTTGTCAAAGCCATCACTACCATCAAGCAGGGCCGTTATGTGGATAGCGGTCACTTCCTGGCATGGATCACACGCATTGCCCATAACCTGATTATCGACTACTACAGGATGGTGAGGAACGAGAACCTGCAGTCCACCGACGATACCGATGTCAACATCTTGAACCGCAAGGAGTTCTCGGATGTCACCGTCGAGGATAACCTCATCGTCAGCCAGATACACAGCGACGTCAGGCGTCTGGTCAGGGCCCTGCCCGACAACCAGCGCGAGGTGCTCGTCATGCGATACTACAAGAACATGAGCTTCAAGGAAATCGCCGACACCACCGGCGTGAGCATCAACACCGCACTGGGACGCATGCGCTACGCCATCCTCAACCTGCGCCGCATGGCCGAGGAACACAACATCGCCCTGGCGATGTAAAGCCTTCCGCTCGGTAAAGGGAATACAGTAAATGCAATAAATACAAGTTGTCTGCTTGTCGGATAATCATTGTGTTTATTGTATTTATTGTTTTCTTTTTGGTAAATTTCGGCATGAAATTTTGTGTAATGAGTGAAAAGTAGTACCTTTGCAGCCGCTTTTTGAAAGACTAAACATTTAACAGACAATACAAACCAAGTAATGAACGTAAGTTTTGAACAAATTGATGCGGTGAACGCAACGCTCACCGTTGAGCTTAAGAGAGAAGATTTCGCAAGCGATGTGAACAAGGAAGTGGCTGCCATGGGCATGCGTCACCCCATCAAGGGTTTCCGTCCCGGCAAGGCTCCCAAGTCGCTGCTCATGAAGTATTATGGTGGCAGTGTCACTGCCGATGTTATCGACCGCAAGGTGGGTAAGGCCGTTTATGACTACATCCGCGAGAACAAGCTGCAGGTGCTGGGTGAGCCCCTCCCCAACGAGGACACCAAGGTGGACATCATGAACGACGAGGAGATGGCCTTCAAGTATGACCTGGGTCTGGCTCCCGCCATCGAGCTCAAGCTCAACAAGCGCATCAATGTGCCCTATTATATTATTGAGGTGACCGACCAGATGGTGGATGACGCCATCGCACACGACCGCAAGCGCCTGGGTACCCTCGTTGACGGCGAGGTGAGCGACAAGGAGTCGATGCTGCGCGGCTCGATGGTCGAGCTCGACGAGCAGGGCAACGACAAGGAAGGTGGCATCCGTGTGGAGCGCACGGTGATCTCGCCGCGCTACATGGTTGATGAGGATGAGGCTGCCAAGTTTGTCGGCGTCAAGGTGGGTGACACCTTCACCTTCAACCCCTACAAGGCCAATAACGGCAACATCGCCGAGCTGGCTTCGATGCTCAATGTGGACCGTGCCGAGGCCGACGTGAAGAGCGACTTCCGCGTGACCATCGAGGAGATCAAGGTTAACCAGGAGGCCGAGATGAACGAGGAGTTCTTCAAGGGCGTTCTGGGCGTCGAGACCGACGTTAAGGACGAGGCTGCCTTCCGCGAGGCCATGCGTGCCATGATTGCCCAGGCCAACGTGCCCGAGAGCAACTACCGCTTCACCGTTGACGTGCAGCGCATCCTCACCGACAAGGCTGGTGACCTGCAGCTCCCCGAGGAGTTCCTGAAGCGTTTCCTCAAGCTGCGTCGTGAGCAGGACAAGAAGGAGAACACCGAGGTTACCGACGAGGAGGCCCAGAGCATGTTCAAGCAGCTGCGCTGGCAACTCGTCAAGGATCATCTGGCTCAGGAACTGGGTATCCAGATTGAGAAGGAGGACATCGACACCGCCGCCTTCATCTTTGCCCAGCAGCAGCTCTCGCAGTACGGCATCTACAACGCTCCCGAGGACCTCGTGCGTCAGCAGGCCGAGCGCTTCATGCAGGATGACCGCGCCCGTGAGGCTATCCAGGAGCATGCCATCGACAACAAGTTCTTTGCCGCTGTTCGCGAGGCCGTGAAGGTCAACGAGAAGAACATCAGCGTTGAGGACTTCCGCAAGCTCTACGAGAAGGACGAGAAGTAATTATACTTTTTCATCATACTAGCGTGTTGTGGGGCAGGGTCATGGACTCTGCCCCACAATCATTTTGTCATGTGCTGTCATGCGAGTGGGCCTTGGCGCGGTTTTTGCCCGAGAAATGAATAAAAAATGAAATATCTATAAAAAAGTGGCCCGTTTTTTCGTCGGGTTGAGAAAAAAATAGTATCTTTGAACAAAAATTAATCTAAGAGTGTATTTATGGAAAACGATTTCAGAAAATTTGCCGTGCATCATTTGGGCATGAACGGACTGGCACTTGACCAGTTCGCCGCCAGTGTGTCTAACAATTATATCTCGCCCACCATCATGGAGGAGCGCAAGTTGAACGTCACCCAGCTCGACGTGTTCTCGCGCCTGATGATGGACCGCATCATCTTCCTGGGAACCCAGGTGGACGACTATAGCGCCAACGTGGTTCAAGCTCAGCTGCTCTATCTCGACACCTCTGACCCCGGTAAGGACATCTCGCTCTACATCAACTCCCCTGGTGGATCGGTGTATGCCGGTCTGGGCATCTATGACACGATGCAGTTCATCAATAGCGACGTCTCGACCATCTGCACCGGTATGGCCGCCTCGATGGCTGCCGTGCTGCTCGTCGCTGGCCAGAAGGACAAGCGCTTTGCGCTCAAGCACAGCCGCGTGATGATTCACCAGCCCATGGGCGGCATCAGCGGTCAGGCATCAGACATTGAGATTACCTCGCGCGAGATTCTCAAGCTCAAAAAGGAACTCTATACCATCATCAGCGACCATTCTGGCCAGCCCTATGACAAGGTGTATGCCGACAGTGACCGCGACTACTGGATGACTGCCGACGAGGCCAAGGAATACGGCATGATCGACAAGGTGCTCTTCCGCGAGAAACCTGCCGAGGCTTCTGAAAACAAGACCGAGCAGAAGTAAACATGGCCAAAAAGAAAAGCAACGAGGGACTGTATTGCAGTTTCTGCGGACGCAGTGACCGCGAGGTGGAACTGATGCTGCCGGGCATGAATGGCTGCATCTGCAACGACTGTGCCGAGCGTGCTGTGGAATTGTCCCACGAGTACCTGCAGAAAATGGCCGCGGCCAAGCTGCCCGACCTCGACATGGACGACCTGCCCAAGCCGCAGGAAATCAAGGAATACCTTGACCAGTACGTCATCGGTCAGGAAACCGCCAAGCGTTACCTCTCGGTCGCCGTCTATAACCACTACAAGCGCCTGAACCAGAGGCGGGACGACGACATCGATATCGAGAAGAGCAACATCATCATCGTGGGACCCACGGGAACCGGCAAGACCTTGCTGGCCAAGACCATCGCACGCATGTTGAAAGTGCCCTTTGCCATCGTTGACGCCACGGTGCTGACCGAGGCCGGCTATGTGGGCGAGGACATCGAGAGCCTGTTGACGAGGCTGCTGGCCGCCTGCGACTACAACGTCGCCGAGGCCGAGCGCGGCATCGTCTTCATCGATGAGATAGACAAGATCGCGCGCAAGGGCGACAATCCCTCAATCACGCGCGACGTGAGCGGCGAGGGCGTCCAGCAGGGACTGCTCAAGCTGCTCGAGGGCTCGGTGGTCAATGTGCCGCCCCAGGGCGGACGCAAGCATCCCGAGCAAAAGATGATTGCCGTCGATACCAAGAACATCCTGTTCATCTGCGGCGGAGCCTTCGAGGGCATCGAGCGCAAGATCGCCCAGCGCCTCAACACCCATGTCGTGGGCTATGGCGCCTCTAACCACGTGAGCAAGACCGAACGCGAAAAGCTGTTGCACTTCGTGGCACCGCAGGACCTGCGCAGTTATGGTCTAATCCCCGAGATTATCGGCCGTCTGCCCATCCTCACCAACCTGGAGCCACTGGACCGTGACGCCCTGTTGCGCATCCTCACCGAGCCCAAGAACGCTATCGTGCGCCAGTACAAGAAACTGCTCGAGATGGATGGCGTGGAACTGGTCATCGAGGACGATGTGCTGGGCTTTATCGTGGACAAGTCCATCGAGTACAAGTTGGGTGCACGCGGCTTGCGCAGCCTGTTCGAGACGATTATGATCGACGTCATGTACCAGGCGCCCTCGCTCAAGGATAAACGCTATGTGCTCACCCGTGAGTTTGCCGAGCGCCAGTTGTCTAAATCTAATTTTGAGCTTTTAGCTTCCAGCAATTAGTTTTTTAGGCATTAGGTGCTAGGTGGTTGTGAGCGGTAAGCCTAAATGAGAAAAAATATTTTTCCCAATTCTTTGTGAGGTTCACAAAATCATAGTATATTTGTGAAATCATTGAAAACCCTAAACCGAATATTATGGCGAAAAACAGTAAGTTGACAGCGGCGTTGAAGGAATTCTTCGGCTTTGAGTCGTTCAAGGGCAACCAGGAGGCTATCATTGAGAACCTGCTGGCCGAGCATGACACCTTTGTGCTCATGCCCACTGGCGGTGGCAAGTCACTCTGCTACCAGCTGCCCGCGCGCCTCATGGAAGGCACCGCCATTGTCATCTCTCCTCTTATTGCGCTGATGAAAAACCAGGTCGATGCCATGCGCAGCTACAGCGAGGAAGACGGTATCGCCCATTTCATGAACTCCTCGCTGACCAAGCAGGCCATCGAGGAAGTGAAAAAGGATGTGCGCAGCGGCCGCACCAAGCTGCTGTATGTGGCGCCCGAATCGTTGACCAAGGAGGAGAATGTGGCCTTCCTCAAGGATGTGCCCATCTCGTTCTATGCTGTTGACGAGGCACATTGTATCTCGGAGTGGGGACATGACTTCCGCCCTGAGTACCGCAATATCCGCCCGATTATCAACCGCATCGGTGAGCGTCCCATCATCGCCCTGACGGCGACGGCGACGCCCAAGGTGCAGCACGATATACAGAAGAACCTGGGCATGACCGAGGCCGCTGTCTTCAAGTCGTCCTTCAACCGCCCCAACCTATATTACGAGGTGCGTCCCAAGACCAAGGACGTGGACCGCGAGATCATCAAGTTCATCAAGGCCAACGAGGGCAAGTCGGGCATCATCTATTGCCTGAGCCGCAAGAAGGTAGAGGAACTGGCCGAGGTGCTTAGCCTCAACGATATCAAGGCATTGCCCTACCATGCCGGCATGGAGAGCGCGGTGCGCAGCGCCAATCAGGACGCCTTCCTGAGCGAGGACGTCGACGTGATTGTGGCCACCATCGCCTTCGGTATGGGCATCGACAAGCCCGACGTGAGATTTGTCATCCACTATGACATCCCCAAGAGCCTCGAGGGCTACTATCAGGAGACCGGCCGTGCCGGTCGCGACGGCGGTGAGGGCAAGTGCATCACGTTCTACTCCCGCAAGGACCTTGACAAGCTCGAGAAATTCATGCAGGGCAAGCCCATTGCCGAGCAGGAAATCGGCAAGCAGCTACTGCTCGAGACACGCGACTATGCCGAGTCGTCGGTGTGCCGCCGCCGCTCGTTGTTGCACTACTTTGGCGAGAGTTACGAGCAGGAGAACTGCGGCAACTGCGACAACTGCCTCAAGCCCAAGAAGCGCGTCGAGGCCAGCGAGGAACTGCGTGCAGCCATCGAGACCATCCTGACGCTGCGTGAACGCTTCAAGCCTGAATATATCGCCCATGTGATGATGGGTGACGCCACCAATGAGATCCAAGGCTACAAGCACAATGAGCTCGACGTGTTCGGCTGTGCCAGCGAGTGTGACGAGAAATACCTGATGGCGGTGATCCGCCAGGGTGTGTTTGCCGACTATCTGGCCAAGGATATCGAGAACTATGGTGTCATCAAGGTCACCAAGGAGGGCAAGGAATTCCTTAACAGTCGAGAGAAATTCTGGATCGTTGAGGACAACGAGTATACCGAGATGCTCGACGAGGAACTGCGGGGCGGTGGCAGTGGAGCCGTTGACTCACAGCTGTTCAGCATCTTGAAGGATCTGCGCCGCAAGATCGCCAAGCAGCACGGCCTGCCCACCTATGTCATTTTCCAGGAACCGTCGCTTGACGCTATGGCGACGACCTATCCCATCACTATCGAGGAGTTGCAGAATATTCCTGGTGTGGGTCCCGGCAAGGCCAAGCGTTATGGCAAGGAATTTGTCGAACTCATCAAGAAATATGTGGATGAGAACGAGATAGAGCGTCCCGAGGACATGCGTGTGCGCACCGTGGCCAACAAGAGCAAACTCAAGGTGGAGATTATTACCGCCATCGACCGCAAGGTGCCTCTTGATGCACTGGCCGAGAGCAAGGACCTGGAGTTTGACGAGTTGCTCGATGAGCTGGAGGCTATCGTCTATAGCGGTACCAAAATCAACGTTTCCTATTATATCGACGAGGCGATTGATGTTGATATCGAGGAGGATATCTTTGACTACTTCAAGGAGAGCGACACCGACGACATCGAGACCGCCATGCAGGAGCTGGGCGACGACTACACCGAGGAGGAAATACGCCTTGTGCGCATCAAGTTCCTCAGCGAGATGGGCAACTAATCCTATTGAAAAATAACTTCTGGAAACCCCTTGTTTGACTTTGAAGGAGCAAGCAAGGGGTTTCTTATTGATGATAATTAAAAAAAAAACTGCATGAGATATAATTTTTCGTGCACGCCTGCGTTATTATAAGAGTAAAAAGAAATGAAAAAACGTAAAATATAGATTTCAAACCAACAAAAGATGAAAGTTAAACTTTTGATTTCTTCATTGCTGTTGGGAACTGCGATCCTCGCCATTGCTAAGGCAGGGGATCCTGTCCTCATGACCATTAACGGCAAAGACATCAAGCTCTCGGAGTTTGAGTACCTGTATCACAAGAACAATCAGCAACAAGTCGAGAAAGAGACCCTCGAGCAGTACGTTGACCGCTTTGTGCTCTACAAGCAGAAGGTGGCCGATGCCGAAGCTGCTGGTATCGACACAACTTCAGCGTTCATACGCGAGTTTGAGGGATACAAGAAGGATCTCGCCGCTCCGTATATGACCGAAGATACCACCTACCTGTGGCAGATGGTGAATGAAGCCTACGAGCGTTACAAGAAAGAGATTGATATTGACCACTTCATGATGCCGCTGGGCGTCAACGAAGAGGAAACCCAGAAGGGTATGGCCCGCATGGATAGCATCCGCAACTGCGTCCTCGCCGGCGAGAAATGGGAAATCCTGGCCGATAAGTATTCCAGCGATCCCTCCAAGCAGCGCAACCACGGACACTACGGCTACATCAGCTCGGGCATGTTCCCCTATGAATTCGAGAATGTGGTTTACAATACACCCATGGGTGAGGTGTCCATGCCGTTCAAGACCCAGTATGGCATCCACATGGTGCGCGTGAACAAGATGCGTGACCGTGACGATGTCCATGCCGCTCACATCCTGAAACTCTTCCCCAAGAACGCTACCGATGAGCAGAAGGCCGTGTGCAAGCAGCAGATCGACTCGGTTTACCAGTTGCTGCTGGCAGGTGCCAACTTCGAGGAACTCGCCAAGAAAGAGTCCCAGGATGGCAGTGCCCGCCGTGGCGGTGACCTGGGGTGGTTTGGCCGTGGCCGCATGGTGCAGCCCTTTGAGGACATCTCCTTCAACCTGGCCGATGGCGCCATCAGCGAGCCCTTTGCCAGCCAGTTTGGCTATCACATCGTTAAGAAGATCGGTCATGGCATGCCCGCTCTGAGCGAAATGCGTGAGAATATCGAGGTCGCCATCAGCCGTGACGGCCGTGCTGCTCTCATTCAGGAACGCCGCTTCAATGACCTGAAGGCCAAGTATAACTTCAAGCTTAATCCTGAACTTGAGGGTTATCTCACTAAGGCTTTGACGACCAATGGCAAGTATGACTCCACTTTTGTTGCCAATGCCATCAAGGGTTGTGCACTGCCGTTGTTCAATTTTGCTAACAACCAGTCGGTGCCCGTTAGTGCCTTAGCCGAGCAGTTGAATGTCAAGAACAATATCCCTGATCTGCAGAATGCCAAGGATTACATCATGTCCAAGGTGGATCCCATCGCCTTGCGCGCCCTGACAGAACATAATTCCCGCGAGCTGGTGAATACCAATCCCGAATACCGTAACCTGTTGAACGAGTACCGTGATGGCATGTTGCTGTTTGAGATCAGCAACCGCCGCGTTTGGAAGGCTGCCAGCAAGGACACCGTGGGTCTGGAGCAGTACTATGCCGAGAACCGTGGTAAATACTTGTGGGACGAGCCTCATTTCAAGGGTATCATCCTCAGTGCCAAGAGCGACAGCGTGATGAATCTGGTCAAGGCCGACATCGCTACAATCGATCCCAAGAACCTCACCGATGCCTTGCACGAGAAGTATGGAGCCGACATCCGCATGGAGCGCATGGTGGTAAAGAAGGGCGAGAACAATCTGGCCGACTACCTGGCATTCCACGAGGGTGAAAAGCCTGAACGCAAGGGCTTCCCCGAGTTCATGATCCTGGAGGGTGGCGTGATTAGTCAGCCTCAAGAGATGGCCGACGTGCGCGGTGCCGTGACCAGCGACTATCAGGATGTGCTGGAGCAGCGCTGGAAAGATGAACTCGCCAAGAAGTATCCTGCTAAGATTAACAAGAAAGTGCTCAAGAAAGTGAAATAAGAGTCACAGCAACACTTTCATCATTTTGGAATAAGAGAATGCCTTGCGTGAGTCGTGGACTTCATGCAGGGCATTTTTGCGATAACGATAACCGCATAACGAGATTATTAGTATGAAGAAAAGCATTTTATCTGCATTGGCGTGCGCGTTTGTGGCCTTCAT
The DNA here is from genome assembly GCA_905233915.1 of uncultured Muribaculaceae bacterium. Lineage (GTDB taxonomy): Bacteria > Bacteroidota > Bacteroidia > Bacteroidales > Muribaculaceae > Sodaliphilus. The sequence continues at coordinate 297,541 of CAJOFM010000001.1, forward strand.
CTCTTCGGCACAGGTGCTGTCGCCGCTGCAGGTGCAGGAGTTTGAATTGGGCAATGGCATGCGGGTGTGGCTCAATGTGGACCACAGCCAGCCCAAGGTGTTTGGTGCAGTGGTTGTCAATGCCGGTGCGGTGGACTGCCCCGATACGGGCATTGCCCACTACTTTGAGCACATCATGTTCAAGGGAACCGATGAGTTGGGCACGGTGGATTATGACGCCGAACGCGTTTATCTGGATTCCATCTCGATGAAATATGACGAGCTGGCACTCACGAGCGACCCAAAGCAGCGCAAGGCCATCCAGCATGACATCAACCAGCTGAACATCAAGGCTTCGCAATATGCTATCCCCAATGAGTTCAACCGTTTGACTTCCAAGTACGGCGGTTCGGGTTTGAATGCCGGCACTTCCTATGACTACACGTTCTACCACAACACGTTCTCCCCACAGTTCATCGAGCAGTGGTGTGAGTTGAACAGCCACCGCCTCATCCACCCAGTGTTCCGCTTGTTCCAGGGCGAGTTGGAAACGGTCTATGAGGAGAAGAACATGTACGCCGATGAGCCTGCTGCCATGATGCTGGAGCAGATTACAAGCAAATTGTTTGAAGGAACCCCTTATGCCTATCCCATCGTCGGTAGCACCGAGAACCTCAAGAACCCGAAACTCTCGGACATGGAGGCATTCTACAAGAAATATTATGTGGCATCCAATATGGGGCTCGTCCTCTCGGGCGACATCGACCCTGAGACGTTGATGCCGTTGTTGGAGCGCACCTTCGGGCGACTGGAGCGTGGCGTGAAGCCCGTCCGCGAGAAGATTGTCGCTCCTCCCATTCAGGGGCGACCCGAGGTGAAGTTCCTGTTTCCCATGCCCATCATCGGTATGAGTGCCATGGTCTTCCGCGCCCCCACCGACTATGATGCCGATGCCCCGGCACTCAAGGTCGCCATGAATTTGCTCTCCAACGAGAACAAGACAGGTCTGCTCGACGAGCTGACCAACAAAAACCGTGTTTATTTGTCCATGGCTGAGCATTTGGCTTTCAATCAGACGGGTGCAATCCTAGTCATGGTCGTGCCCAAAATCCTGTGCAAGGTCAAGACCGCCGAGAATTTGTGCCTCGGTCAGATTGGAAAACTCCTTGAGGGCGAATTCACCGATGAACAGTTGCAGGCTATCAAGCTCATGATGTTGCGTGACAACGAGTCGAGCCTCGAGTCCATCAGCAAACGCAGCGAGGAGATGGTGGCCGCCATGTCGGCAGGCGTGTCGTGGAATGAATACTTGAAGTTCAAGCAGGGCGTGGCCGATGTCACCCGCGATGATATCATCAGGGTGTCGCGCAAGTATTTCACCACCGATTTCTTCCGTTTCCACAAGAAGAACGGACGTGTCAAGGCCGAGCAGATTGCTAAACCCGAGTACACGCCTGTCAAACCGTCGAATAGCGATGCCAAGTCGTCGTTTGCTCGTCGCTTGGAGCAGTTGCCTGTCCAGGATGTTGCTCCGCGGCTGGTGGACTTTGACAAGGATGTGGTTAAGACCTCTCTCAACGGCGGTAATGTGTTGTATTCTTCCGCTAATCCCTTGAATGACAATTTCTCGCTGGTCATCAATTTCCACAAGGGCACCATGCATGATAAATTGCTGGAAGCCGCTGTCGACTATGCCGCTGAATTGGGTACCGACTCGCTTGACGTCAAGGCATTTGGAGGTGCTATGCAAGCCCTGGGCGCCAAGATGGAGATGGCGACCGATGAACAGGCCTCCACGATTGTGATTCAGGGCGAGGACGCTCAACTGGAAGCGACATTGCGTCTGCTCAGTCATTTCTTGGGCAACATCAAGGCCGACAAGGAGAAACTCGACGACCTCAAGGATGCCGCGGGCCCGTCCGAGAAGTCCTTTTGGGACGATAGCCAAGAGGTGTTTGCCGCACTGGCCAGCAAGGTGATGCGTGGACAGCGCTCCTCCTATCTCATTCGCTTGACAAGCAAGGAACTCAAGAAGGTGAAGGCCGAGCAGTTGATAGACTCGTTCAAGCAATTGTATGATTGCCGCTGTGACGTGAGCTACACGGGCACATTGCCGGCACCCCAAGTGGCTGGCATGATTAATGAACTGCTGCCGCAGCTGGCGGGCACCCAAGAGAACCCTGTTCAGGAAATCGCCCTCGAAACACCCCAGTCGCCCACGGTCTATGTCTTTGATATGCCATCGTCACGCCAGACGATTGTCGGCACCTATCACCCGATGGCCGATGTGGTGAACGACCGTGACAAAGCTTGTCTGGAACTGTGGGGTGAGTATTTTGGCGGCGGCATGTCGTCGGTGCTCTTCCAGGAAGTGCGTGAGTTCCGTTCAATGGCCTATGCCTCACAGGGTGTAGCACTGTCGCCCAGTCTGGCCCGCAGCACTACACCGTGCGGCTATCTCTCGCTTGTCGCTACCCAGGCCGACAAGTCGATGCAGGCGATCGGCCTCTTGGACTCGCTGTTCAACGATATGCCTGTCAATGTCGAGAACATGGATGTGGCGAGTCAAAGCCTCCTCAACGATGTCAATAACGCTTATCCCACCTTCCGCGGCAAACCCATCATCGTTTCGATGACCGAGCGATTGGGTTACACTGCCGACCCCAACACCGTCCTGGTGCGGCACTTGCCCACGCTCACGCGCGATGATATCGAGGCCTTCCACGCCCGCCACATCAAGGCCAAGCCCTACCAGCTCATGATTGTCGGCGACCTCAAGAAACTCGACCTCAAGGCCCTGTCGCGTTACGGCACCATCGTCAAGGTCAAGAAAGACGACATCTACAAGACCAAGGTTCCCAAGAAGTAGGAATCCCTAATTTCAGTACAACTCATCAGCGGGGCGTCACTATCATAGTGGCGCCCCGCTTTTCTGTTGCTTAAAAGCTATAGCTTTTAACAAACATTTTAGGATTTGATTTTGTCACGTCAGGAAAAATGGGGAAATTTGCAAATTCTTAGCAATATGAAACTAACTAAAACTACGATACAAGTGAAATTGAGATTTTTAACAGCTTTGATGCTCGTCATGACCGCCCTTGCAGCAGTAGCGCAAAACAATGTGGCCGAGGAGGTTGCATGGGTAATCGGTGACGAGCCCATCTTCAAGAGTGATATCGAGGAACAGTACCAGCAGGCCCTATATGAGCGCGTCCCTATTGAGGGCAACCCCTATTGTGTGATCCCTGAGAGGATGGCGCTTGACAAACTTTTTCTGGATCAGGCGCGCATCGACACTGTCGAGGTGCAGCAGAGTGCCATCTCCAGCGAGGTTGAAAACCGCATCAACTTCTTCATCGCCAATCTGGGCTCCAAGGAGAAGGTGGAGGAATACTTCCGCATGCCATTGCCCCGCCTGCGCGAGAAACTCAATGAGATGTACAGTGACCAGTACTGCATCCAGCAGGTGCAAAACGACTTGACCAAGAACGTCAAGGCAACCCCTGCCATGGTGCGTCGCTTCTACAATAACCTGCCCAAGGATTCGCTTCCCTATATCCCGATGCAGGTCGAGACCCAGATTATCACCATCAATCCCGTCATACCCCAGCAGGAGATTGACGAGGTGAAGGCCCGCTTGCGCGACTATGCCCAGCAGGTGACCAGCGGTGAACGCGAGTTTTCCACACTGGCGATCCTCTATAGCGACGACCAGTCAACTGCAGTTTATGGTGGAGAAACGGGCTTCCAGAGCCGTTCGGTGCTCCTGCCCGAGTATGCCAACGCCGCTTTCAACCTCAACGACCCCAAGAAGGTTTCCAATATTGTTGAGACCGATGACGGTTATCACATCATCCAGCTCATCGAGAAACGCGGCGACCGCATCAACACGCGCCACATCCTGCTGCGCCCCAAGGTGAGCGATAAAGACCTGACCGATGCCTTGTCGAGGCTGGATTCGGTGCGCACCGACATTGTTTCGGGTAAGAAGCCGTTTGAGGAAATGGCCCTGTTTATTTCCCAGGATAAGGACTCCCGCAACAACAATGGCAACATGCTCAACGAGAAGACGCATAGCAGCCGATTTGAGATGGCTGACCTGCCTGCCGAGGTGGGCAAGAAGGTGAGCAGCATGCAGCCGGGAGACGTCAGCGAACCCTTCGTCATGATCAATCCTAAGACCCGCCGCGAGCAGGTTGCCATTGTGAAGCTTGTCAAGCGCATTGACGGACACAAGGCTGACCTTGCCGAGGACTACATGATTATCAAAGACATGTGCGAGGCCGTCGAGAAGGAGAAAATCATCCACGATTGGGTGGAGCAGAAGCAGAAGAGCGTCTATGTCTATATTGAGGAGGGATGGCGCAACTGCGAATTCCAGTATGACTGGCTCAAGAAGGGGAAACAGAACTAAACATCTGGCTTTTAGCTCTCTAGTGGCTAAAGAAACTATCGAGGCTATAGAAAACTGAAAACTGCAATGCAACACGACAAGTGGTGGCAAATGGCTATCGGAGCCCGCACGCGGCACGTCTTTGTGGCGTGTTGCGTGATGGCATTGCTGATTTCGCCTGTGGTGTGGGCTCAAAACCCCGTGCGTGCGGTTAAGCCCCGCTTCGACAAACCCGTGATGAAAAAAAGCAAGGCGCCCACCAATCCCCAACCAGTCCAGGCCGCCCGCAAGGGTGCTAAGGGGCCTAAGGTGAGCCGTATCACCCCCCAGATTCCCAAGGCCAACCGCAACCAGACCAATAAAGTTTTCCTCGAGAACGCCGATGTCCTGAGCGCCAACGAGGCCATCAGCACCGATTATCAGGTATTGAAGGGCAATGTGCGTTTCCGTCGTGGTGACATGTACATGTTCTGTGACAGCGCCTATTTCTATGCCGAGACGAGTTCGCTCGATGCCTTTGGCCATGTGCGCATGACCCAGGCCGACACCCTATGGGTCTATAGTGACGTGTTGCATTACTATGGCGACCAGAGTGTGGCCGAGTTGCGCCACAACGTGCGCTTGGAGAACCGCAGCACCACGTTGTTGACCGATGCCCTCGACTATGAAATCAACTCCAATGTGGGCTACTATTTCGACGGCGGCACCATTGTCGATAACCGCAACCACACCGAGTTGAGTTCCCAGTATGGCCGTTATGAGTTGGATACCAAGCAGGCCGAGTTTTCTCGTAATGTGCACCTCATCAACGACCGTTATGAGATGTTCACCGACCTGCTCGACTATAACACCCAGACCCATATCGCCCACATCACGAGCGAGACTCTCATCGTGAGCGACAGCAACACCATCAACACTACCAACGGCTGGTACAACACCAGTGCCGATGATGCCACGCTCTACCAGCGCTCCCTCATCACTGCCAAGGACGGCAAGACCCTGCTGGGCGACACGGTCTATTACAACCGCAAGCTCAACTATGGCGAGGCGCGTGGCAATGTGATCATCACCGATCCCAGCAACAAGGTGATTCTCGACGGTGATTATGGCTATCACGATGATAACGCCCATTACAGCTATGTGACGCGCCGTGCCCGTGCCCGCGAGTTCTCGCAGAAGGACACCATCTACCTGCACGCCGATACCCTGTGCACCCTCATCAACCATATCGTGAACGACTCGGTTAATGACTCGGTGCGTGTGCTGCGGGCTTTTAACCAGGTGAGGTTCTACCGCAGCGACATCCAGGGCATCTGCGATTCGCTGCAGCTCAGCGAGGCCGACACCATCATCAACATGTACCGCCATGCCGTGGTGTGGAACTTGGAGCGCCAGATATTTGGTGACGAAATCAATGTCCATCTCAACGACAGTACGGCCGATTGGGCGACATTGCCCACGGGTGGTTTCATGGCCGAACACTTGGGCGAGATTTACTACGACCAGCTGAGCGGAAAGAAAATGAAGGCGTGGTTCGAGAACAAGGAATTGCGCCAGCTTGATGTGGACGGCAATGTGCAGGTCATTATGTTCCCGCAGGAGAAGGATTCCACTTACAACAAGATGGTCAATGCCGAGTCCAGTTACATGCGCCTTAACCTCAAGCCCAAGCAAGAGGTGGACCGCATCACCATGTGGCCCGAAGTTTCAGGCAAGGTAACGCCGTTGTTCCTTGCCAAGAAGGCCGACATGTACCTGCCGCAGTTCCAGTGGTATGATGCCTTGAGACCTAAGACTCCCGATGATATTTACGATGTGAGCGACGAACTCAAGCAAGTCATGCGCAGCATCCAGGGTGGCACGCGCCGTCGCTCGGGTAGTGGCGCCTCGGCTCCAGCTGTTGACAATGCCGTATCATCTGTCGAGACTAACCTTCAAATCAGTGACAGCCATGAGTGATGTGATTAAACTCTTGCCCGATTCGGTAGCCAACCAGATTGCCGCTGGTGAGGTGATTCAGCGCCCTGCCAGTGTCATCAAGGAGTTGGTAGAGAATGCCATCGACGCTCAGGCTACCCATGTCCAGATTATCCTCAAGGATGCCGGACGCACACTCATCCAGATCATTGACGATGGGGTGGGGATGAGCGAGACCGATGCCCGATTGGCGTTTGAGCGGCACAGCACGAGCAAGATACGCACCGCCGATGACCTGTTCTCGCTGCGCACCATGGGTTTCCGTGGCGAGGCGTTGGCTTCAATCGCTGCCATCTCCCAGGTGGAATTACGCACCCGCCGCCATGATGCCCAGTTGGGCACCCGGTTGGTTATCAACGCGTCACAGTGCGAGAGTCAGGAACCCGACATGTGCCCCGTTGGTAGCAACTTCATGATCAAGAACATCTTCTTTAACGTGCCGGCGCGTCGCAAGTTCCTCAAGACCAATCAGGTGGAATTGAGCAACATCGTCAAGGAGTTTGAGAAACTGGCTCTTGTCAACAACAATGTGGAGTTCACGCTGACCCATAACGGCAACATGATGTACAAGTTGATGAAGGGAACCTTCCGTCAGCGCATCACTGCCCTCATGGGCAATAACCTGGACCAGCAACTCCTGCCCATCAATATCGACACGTCGTTGGTCAAGGTGCAGGGTTACATCGGCAAACCTGAGAATGCCCGCAAGCGCAACGCCCTGCAATACATGTTCGTTAACGAGCGTTTCATGCGTCACCCCTATTTCCACAAGGCGGTGATGTCGGCCTATGAACAGCTTATACCCGAGGGAGAACAGCCCAACTATTTCCTGCGTTTCTCCGTTGATCCGCAGGCCATCGATGTGAATATCCATCCCACTAAGACGGAGATTAAGTTCGAGGACGAGATGCCTATCTGGCAGATTCTTGCCGCTGGTGTGAAAGAGGCGTTGGGACGCTTCAGCGAGGTGCCGTCCATTGACTTCGACACCACCGACGCCCCGGCAATCCCCGCCTATAATGCCCATGTGGAGGTGCATCGTCCCGAGATTGAGGTTGACCCGTTTTACAACCCCTTCAAAGCCAAGGAAACGGCATCGCCCCAGCGTCACCATGCCCCTGACCAGCAGCGGACGATGAGCAACTGGGACGAATTGTTTGCCAACTTTGAGCGCAAAAAACGCGAGGGCTTGGAACAACAGAACCCCGTCGACGCCCCTGGCCAGGAAACGCTTCCAAGTCAGGAGACCGATACCCCTGTGCTTCCCCTGGGTGACCTGCAATCGGTGTATCTGCAGCTCAAGGGGCGCTTTATCCTGTCGCCAGCCAAGTCAGGTCTGATGATTATCGACCAGCATAGGGCTCACGTGCGCATCCTGTTTGACCGTTACATCGGCCGCATCCACACGGGCAGCATGTCGTCACAGACCATCCTTTTCCCCGAGGTGATTCACCTGAGTGCGTCACAGGGCGTGGCGCTCAAGGAATTGCTTCCCGAGATGGAGAAGATGGGTTTCAGCCTTTCTCCTTTGAGCGGCAATGACTGGGCGGTGAATGCGATTCCCGCTGGACTTGACGGCGTTGATGCCTCGGCGATGGTGCAACAGATTATCGACTCGGTGGAAAACGGGGGAATGCCCGTCAAGCGGCGCATCCTCGAGCACCTGGCGCTTACTGTTGCCCGTTCGGCGGCAATACCCGCAGGACGCACTCTCTCGCAGGAAGAGATGGATATCCTCATGGCCGACCTGCTGCGATTGCCCGAACCCAATTACACACCCGATGGGAAGACCATTATCACGGTGATTCCTATCGAACAGATTTCAAAAATGTTTTAACCCTTATGATTGATTTCAACCAGATAACCCGGGAAACCGACTTATATAACCTCCACACCCACACCCAGTATTGCGACGGGCATGCCACGATGGAAGAGTTTGTCGTCGAGGCCATTGCCCAAGGCTTTACCCACTTGGGTTTCACACCCCATTCACCCATCTCGGTCGAGAGCCCGGTCAATATGACCAAGGAACAGGTCAATGACTATCTCAACGAGATGGAGCGCCTGCGCAAGGTCTATGGTGACCGCATCAACCTGTACGCGTCGATGGAAATCGATTATGTGGCAGTGGGTGACGGCCCGGCAAGCGATTATTTCCGGCAATTGCCATTGGACTACCGCATCGGTTCGGTTCACTTTATCCCGGCAATTAATGACCCCAGCGAGATGGTGGATATCGACGGCAAGTTCCAGAGCTTCAAGCAACGGATGGACAAGTACTTCGATGGCGACATCGAGTATGTGGTGAGGACATTCTTCTCGCAGATGATGGCTATGGTCGAAGAGGGCGGTTTTGACATCGTTGGTCACATGGACAAGATTGGATTCAATGCCAGCATGTACCGTGAGGGCATTGACGAGGAACCCTGGTTTGACAAGCTGGTCATTGATTTGTTCGAGAACATCATGGACCACCAGTTCATTATTGAGATTAATACCAAGGCGTGGCTGCAGCGCAACCGTTTCTATCCCAACCTCAAGTATTTCGGGATGCTCAAGCGTTTCAACGCTCCAGTGGTAGTCAATAGCGATGCCCATTATCCCACACTGCTCAACAACGGGCGACTGGAGGCCATCAAGCTTCTCAATGTACTGTAAAACCATTTTTCAAGTTATTGCTGTTATGAAACTCTATTCCAAGATGATGAGATTGGCCTTGTTGCTGTTGGCCATGATGCCCGCCGTGATGCAGGCACAGGATTTTACCGACAAGGACACGTTGCGATATGTTGATGCGATGCATTACAGGATGATCAACTGGGCGTTTGACCGTACTTTGGCATCCCGCATCCCGCTGAATTTCCAGGATAGCGTGCGACCCACATTGTGGGACCGCGCCTACTGCACCAGCGGCAAGGCCTTCCGTTTTGCCACCAACTCAACAGCAATAGCCGTGCGCTATAACCTGTTGACCAACATGCACATGATGCACATGGCCGACACGGGTATCAAGGGCACCGACCTCTACATCTGGGACAAGGATACCGAGAGCTGGCAGTTTGTCAACTGCAACCGCCCGGTGCGCATCGACAATGACATCCGCCCTCGCCAGGATTCTATCCAGAGCAAGGTCTATGTGGACCGTCTCGACGGCAAGATGCACGAGTACATGATTTATCTGCCCCTGTACGATGGCGTGCGGTGGATTGAAATCGGTGTTGACAGCAGCGCTGTCATCATGCAACCCATGCTGGACTCTCCCAAGCAGGGCAAGAAGTTTGTCTTCTACGGCACCAGCATCCTGCAGGGTGGCTGTGCTTGCCGCCCCGGCATGGTAGGGACAAGCATTATCCAGCGTGACCTGGACGTGGAGTGTGTGAACCTGGGCTTCAGCGGTGAGGGCAAGATGGACTCTTGCATGGCCCGCGCGATGGCTTCAATCCCCGATGTGGCAGCCTATATCCTTGACCCCATCCCCAACTGCACCAAGGACATGTGCGACACCGTCACCTATGGCTTTGTCAACATCCTGCGCACGTTGCGCCCCGAGGTGCCCATCTTCATGGTCGAGGGGCAGATGTACAGCTATGCCAAGTATAGTGCCTTCTATAGCGAGTACCTGCCTGCCAAGAACAACGAGTACCACAAGAACTACCTTAAACTCAAGGCCGATAATCCCAACAACCTTTACTATATCACCTGCAAAAACCTCTACGGCCCCAACAACGAGGGCACCGTGGACGGCATCCACCTGACCGACATCGGCTTCTGGTGGTATGCCCAAAAGCTGGAGCCTTATCTGCGTGCAGTGCTCGACGGTACTCCCATTCCGCAAGAGCCTGGCGTGGACGATCCCCGTTAAATCAGAACTGCTGATTACACGAATTATACTCATTGATCTTGCTGAAGATATTTGAGGGATTCGTGTAATTCGTAGTTTATTTATTTGTTAGAAAGATGAGAACCAAGAAGAGCCATTACATACAAGACCTTATCCTTGAGGGTGAACATGAGCACCAGGACTTCAAGTACCAGATTACCGATGCCCGCAAGATTGCCCGCTCGATAGCCGCCTTTGCCAACAACAGCGGAGGCCACCTGCTCATCGGGGTCAAGGACAACGGCAACATCGCCGGGGTGCGCAGCGATGAGGAAATCTACATGATAGAGACAGCGGCACAGATGTATTGCCGCCCCGAGCAACAGGTCTCATTCAAGGTCTTCAACATCAATGGCAAGTCGGTGGTCAAGGCCGACATCCCCGAGGCCGATGAGAAACCCGTGGAGGCCCCCGACGACAACGGCGTGTGGCACGTCTATTACCGGGTGGCCGACGAGAATGTGCTGGCTAGCCGTCTGCATGAACGCATCATGAGCACCGAAAGCGAGATTGAAGAGTCACACAATGCCGAAACCATCACTTTCAGTGAGCGAGAGCAGGTGCTGATGAGTTATTTGCGCGACCATGGCGGTATCACGCTCGAGGGCTACATGAAACTGGCCCACATCAGCGAGGAAAGCGCCACCAAGATTGTTGTCGCCCTCCACAGCATGGGCGTTCTCTCCCTCCAATACCACGACGGCCGGTGCCTCATCGTGGGCAATTGATTTTCAGCAGTCTGTACTGGTAACAAAATAAGCCGCTGGGGTCTCACAACTCCAGCGGCTCAAACACTAATTGATCGATGTAAATGCTTGTCGTGTTTAGAACGGCAGATCATCGCCCATGCCTCCCTGGTCAAAAGGGGGTTGATCGGCAGGGGGAGGAACGGGCATACCGCCATCGGGAGTGGGTGCGGGAGCGGGTGCTCCGGCAGCGGGAGGATAGGGGACAGGTGCTCCTGCCATGTTGGGATCCTCCTTCATGGCCTTATAGCCACGGATGTCGGTGTACCAGCGGCCGTTGAACTCGCGGCTCTCGATGTCGTAGCTCAAGGTGATGATGTCACCCACCTCAAGGGGATACTGGTCAGCACGGTCGCCAAAGAAGTCAAACTTCACTTTCTTGGGATAGCTGTCGAGGGTCTCGAGAATATATTCCTGCTTCTTCCAAGCGTTACCGGCTTTGGAAGTACCGCTTTGCAGCTCCAGCTTCTGAATAATCTTTCCTTTGATGTCCATTTCTTTATTATAAAGTTTAGAGTTTAGAGTTTAAGGTTTAGAGTTTAGTGTCAAGAATGATGGCGGATGCCTCTTTAAACTCTAACCACTAAACTCTAAACTGCGAGCAACGCTCGCTAATATTACTTGCTCTCCTCGGCAATGACCTTGAGGATGTTCTGCACTTGCTTCCAGGCCTTCTCCACAGCGGGGATGTGGCAACGCTCAGCGGGCGAGTGAACATCGCGCAGGGTGGGACCGAAGCTGATCATTTCCATGTCGGGACGGGCCTTCAGGAACAGACCGCACTCCAGACCAGCGTGGATAGCGCGAACCTCGGGACGTACGCCGAAGAGCTTCTCCCACGAGTCCTTGGCAACCGTGAGCAGGTGGCTGTCGCTGATGGGCTCCCAGCCCTGATAGCCGCCCTCGCTGATGATTTCGTCGGCACCAGCCATGCGGAAGACGGTCTCGCACCTGTGGGTCAGGTCATACTTGCCACTCTCAACCGATGAACGGTGGAACATCTCGACAACAATCTGGTTGCCCTCGCGCATCTTCACGCTGGCAAGGTTGGTCGAGGTCTCAACGAGGCCGGGAATCTCCATGCTCATGGCGTCGATACCGTGAGGTGCTACGTAAACGGCGTTGACAACGCGGCGGGCGGTGTCGGTGTCGATGATGGTCTCGGGAGCGTCAACGCTATTGCAGGTGATTTCCATCTTGGGCTCGGTGCGCTTATACTCGTTCTTCACCTCGGCGATGAAGGTGTTGAGCACGACGCTCAGCTTCTCCTTGTCCTCGGGCTTGATACCGATAACGAGGGTAGCGGCGTGGGCGATAGCGTTGTGCAGGTTACCGGCGTCGATCTTGGCCAGCACGTAGTCCATCTCCTCACCGATGTTCCACAGCAGACGGCTGCTCAGCTTGGTAGTGGTAGCGAAGCCCAGGTGGATGTCGGCACCGCTGTGACCGCCGTGGAAGTGCTCAAACTTGATCTCGAAGTAGGTGCGATCCTTAGGAGCAGCCTCGGGCTTGTAGTTGAACTTGAAGATGCTCACCAGACCACCGGCGCAACCCATGGTGATGACACCGTCTTCCTCCTCGTCGAGGTTGAGCAGGTAGTCACCCACGAGCATGTCGGCCTCAATGTTGCTGGCACCGGTCAGGCCGGTCTCCTCGTCAACGGTGGCGAGGGCCTCCAGCGGGCCGCACTGCAGCGAGGGCTCGATAACGGCAGCCAGAGCGATAGCCAGGCCCATACCGTCGTCGGCACCCAGGGTGGTGTTGTTGGCACGTACCCACTCGCCATCAATGATGGTCTCAATGGGGTCGGTGTCGAAATTGTGGGTCGAACCGGGACCTTTCTCGGCGACCATATCCATGTGACCTTGCAGAACGATGCCCTTGCAATTCTCATAACCAGGAGCGGCGGGCCTGAAGATGGCCACGTTACCGGTCTTGTCGATTTTGTACTCCAGGTTGTGCTTCTTGGCGAAGTCCACGAGCCATGCGCGGATCTTGTCTAACTTGCCTTCTTCATTGCCACTGGGGCGGGGCACCTTGGTAATCTCGTCAAAGATTGACCATACTGCCTGCGGATTCAGATCTTTTACTTGCATTGTAAAAATTGTTGGTTAAAATGTTAGTGAATATTATGGTTTATAAATGTTTCAGTTTTCAGTTTTCAGTTTTCAGTTGAGGGCGGAAGCCGCTGACAACTGAGGATTGAAAACTTTTTAATGACCCGCTAAGTTACAACTTTTTCTTGAATCACAGACCAATTGTTAATAAAAAATCCATGGAATAAAAAAATTGGTTATATTTGCAACTAGCAATTTATCATAAAACCGTAGATACACTATGAAACTATACAAGGCTAACATCATATTTACTCGCGATAAGGATCACTTTGAGGTTGTGGAACATGGCTATGTGGGCGTCGAGAACGGACGCGTTGTGGACGTGGCCGGTAGCGCCGACGCTTTTGGCCAGCAGCCCGAAGAGGTGATAGATTACGGCGACTGCCTGCTCATTCCGGCCATGAACGACATGCACGTGCATGCGGGGCAGTACCGCAACCAGGGCATCTCCATGGACTTGGAACTGCTGGATTGGCTCCACAACTACACCTTCCCCGAGGAGGCAAAATACAGTGACACAAGCTATGCAAGGCGCATGTACAGCCGCTTTGTGCACGACCTGTGGCGCTATGGTACGATGCGCACTGCGACCTTTGCCACTACCCATCTGGAGAGCACGCGCTTGCTTATGGAGCTTTTCCGGGAGGCTGGCATGGGCGCATTGGTCGGCAAGGTAAATATGGACCGCAACGCTATCGACCCCTTGTTGGAGACTGTCGATGAAGCCGTGGCCGCGAACGAGGCACTTATCGCCGAGTGGAACGACCCCGACGGTCTCGTCAGACCCATCATCACGCCACGTTTCATTCCCTCGTGCTCGTCAGCCATGCTGAGGGTTTGCGGCGAACAGGCACAAAAGTACCAGGTGCCCGTGCAGTCTCACCTGTCTGAGAACCTGGGTGAAATCGCCTTGGTGCGTGAGTTGGAGCCCGAGAGCCGCTTCTATGGCGACGCCTATGACCGCTATGGCCTGTTCGGGCAGACACCAACCATCATGGCACACTGCGTCTTCAATGAAGGCGAAGAGTTGGACTTGATGAGCAGTCGCAACGTGATGGTGGCGCATTGCCCCACGTCGAACATCAACCTGATAACCGGCATCGCACCCATCCGCTCCTTCCTTGAAAAGGGCATAAAGGTGGGCTTGGGCAGCGACATCAGTGGAGGTCATGACATGAGCATCATGCGCACGATGGTCTATGCCATTCAGGAAAGCAAGCTTTATAACCAGAAGTACAAGAACAAGCACTTCCTCTCGCTCTCCGAGGCATTCTGGATTGCTACCAAGTCGGCAGGCAGCTTCTTCGGGCGCGTGGGCAGCTTTGAGCCGGGCTACGAGTTCGATGCCCTCGTCATTGACGATAGCGACCTCAACTTTGGGGACTACACATTGACCCAACGCCTCGAACGTTTCATCTATGTGGGTGACGACCGCCACATCGCCGTCCGCTTCTGCCGAGGCCAAGAAATCCCCGAACCCCGCATCCTGGACTAATCCTCAAATTGACGATAAGCCATTATCCCATAATCTCGTCTATCAGTTTTAGTGTCGGTTCAACGGATTGAAGGTCGGTAAGGACATTCGCCTTCTTTCCCTCAACAGCGTTGACGAAGGTGGAGACCTCTTGAAAAAAGCCTTGGGTGTAGATGGAATTGTTGGCAATGGTAGGGGAGAAGCCGTCGTGACTGTACAGGTATTCGACCGATTGACGTTGGGGAAGAAGCTTATCAATGGGAACGCCTACGATGACAGCCTGTTTAGGAGCAAAACTCAACTCCTCGCATTGGTTCAGGTGATAGCTGCCTGAGCGGGTGTGGACGGTGAGTGACTGTCGCGCGTCTTGCCAGCAGTGGCAGGTGGACAATTCTATCGTGCCGACAATGTGTTGGTGCCGAAGCATCAGGATATAGGAATGTTTATCAATCTCTAAATAGGAGACGATTTCGGCCTTACCAAACAGCCATGTGGCCAGGTCTATCGGGTGGATGTACAAGTCGAGCAGGGCATCGCCCTCAGGATAAGCCCCCGTGAGATAGTGCAGGTCATAGTTGAATAGTCGCTCGCCTTTCAATCGGCGCTTGAGTATCTGTACAGCTGGTGCATAACGCTGTTGCAACCCCACCATCGCCACCCCAGACCCGCCGGCCTGCTGCATGGCGATGAGTGCCTTGAATTGGGCGACCGATTGGCAAGGTGGTTTCTCGATAAACAGCGACTTGCCACTCTGCAAGACACGGGAGGCAATAGTGAAATGAGCGCTGGGCGATGTTGCAACCAGCACACCTTTCACGTCTTCATCATTAAGGACGTCATCAAGCCTGGTTGTTGCTTTTATTCCTTTAAATTTCCGCTCAATGAGCTGTGCCTTGCGGTCGCTGGTCACGCAGATGTATTTCAACGGCACTTGCAGGTAGTGAAGCACGGGATAGAGGTTGGTCAGGCTGTGCTGTCCCATGCCGACGAAGGCATATTGACACTTGTAGGTTTGATTCAGATAGCGCTCGGTGCGCATACGCTTATAGCGGTTGATGAATTGCTGTATCATGATTTCAACAGTTTATGATAGGTCATTTTGATGTCATCAGTCCATTGATATGGACCATAGAATCGTTCAATGATCCGTTTGGGCAAAAGTCGCTCGAAGTTGCGCATCAGAATGATGTCATACTTGCGGTGGAAGTTAATCCAGCACCCGTTACATTGCTTGGAATACCGACATTGGGTTTCGCAAGCCTGATAGCCGTTGAAAATATCATCCAACGACTGATTGTGAATGTTGCCCAACTTGACGTCAAGATTCTGACATAGCGGCACGTCCCCATTGCTGTGGATGACCAGACTACTCATGATGCTTTGGCATCGTAGCTGCAAACTGCCTCGTCGCCACTGGTCATAAAGGGCGACAAAATCATAGTTTTCCTGGGTCTTGTGGATATTGCTCGGTATCTGCTCTGTGTAGTCGTTCATTGTGAGCAACTCGCTTGTGGTGTCAAAGAACGCCATCGTTCCATAGATGCCAATGCGCACGTCAATGCCGTAATGCAAAGCCACATTGATGACATGCTCCATATCCTTGAACGAGTTCCATGGCGACAGGCAGAACATGAGCGATAACGGAACTACGTCCTTTAATGTTTCCACTAGCTCAATCACCTTGTCATAACCATCGCAGCCGCGCATTCTCTTGTAGGTCTCCTTGTCTCCATCGAGTGAGACATACAGGTGGCGCGGACGGTAACGCCTCACGGCCTGGATGATGCGTTGCGGTGCAAGGGCGTTAGTGAGCAAGGTGTAGTTGGGATGATGGTCGTGAAACCATGCCATGATTTCGTCGGCCTGAGGATGCAGGATGAATTCACCGCCTTCCAGCCCGATGGTCGTCCGGCTCGTGATGCAACGGCTCTGCATGATGCGCCTGATGTCCTCGAGCGACAGGAGGTCACGCTTTTTCTGCCAGATGTTGCAGTGCTTGCAATGTGACTGGCATGCCGTCGTGGCATAGAGCATCAGTTGGCTCAACCGCTTGTGCCGCGGTCGCGCCATGTTGTTGAGATACAATAACCCGTTATACAGGTAATCCGTCGGTTTGTACATAAAAATCCTTGATGGTTTGGTTCTCTACAAGTGTAGATGCTCCCAATCCATCAAGGACTGCATGCCGGTGATGTGGATTTTACCAGGTGAAGCGCAGGCCGGCGGGAATGGTGATGGTGAACGGATGCTGTGTGCGGTAGGTCTCAAAGCCGCTGCCGTCAGGGATGTAGTACTGCACACCAGGCTCTGCAAAGATGCTGATGCTGGGCGTGATATTGTACTGCACCCCGAGACCGATGCCTGTTGACCACTGCAAGGGCACATCCAGGTGATGGCTGTCACGCAGTTGGGGCTGGTTATTCAAGATATATTCTGTCGAAACTGCCCGCTTTACTGGAATCTCGAGTGTCACGCCTGCCGAGGTATAGATGCCCACGTGCTTGCCGCTCCAAATGCGATAAGAGACCTTGAACGGCACGCCCAGGTAGTCGATGCGTTGTCTCTCGTCGATGCGGTTGATGCCCTCTCCCGTTTGGAATAGCGAGTTGAGTCTGGTATATTGGAGGCCGCTCTCAAGCCCGATTCGCTTGCTGGCTTGATACCTCAGTGACAACGAATAGGTCAGTGGCAGACTGTGGTGTGTCTTGCGCACGATTTGGCCATTGTTGAGCGGCTCGTTGCTCTTGGCAATCTGGCTCATGATGAGTTCCTCGTCAGTCAGTCCACTCGCGATGTCACTTTTTACTTCGAGATAAGTGATATAATCGTTCCAGTTATCAATAAGCATGGTCTGATCTGGCTCTCCTGGAACACTTGGTGCTTCATAATTGGTGACGATGAAGTTGTGTGGCATCATCCTATCTGCCTCTGGGTATGGTTGCCCCGTGTAGGCCAAATCTGCCGACCAGCGCTTGAAACCGTCTCTCTTGTTCCGGATGGTGGTGCCTTGACCGACGTTTGCAAAGTGAATGACGCCATTCAGTTGGAGATGAGGCAGCGTATTTTCAATAGGAACAGTCGTCGTGTCAAACAGCTGTCTTGGAACTTCCTCATGTTGGGCTGTGTCTGTGGCGCTCACATTTGGCTGCTCGTATCTCTCGGGGACAGTAATGGCCATGTTGCGGCTTTCTTTGGGTTGCTGACTGGCGGGCCGGGTCTCTTGTGAATTGTCATCGGCGACTGTGGGTTTATTAGTCTCAACCGTCTTGGGCTGCTGCTCAACAATTGTTTTGGGCTGGCGCAGGAGTAGCAAGGCAAGGGGCGTGAGCAACGCAAGCAGGATGATTGCCCAATATTTGGCCAAAGAATGCTGCAACATCTTCTTGGCGCGTGCCAGTTGCGATGATGAGGAATGGGCGGCAATACCCAGAATCTCACCGATTTCCTTGTGCGACATATCTTGCATGACCGACATCTTAAACACCTTGCCGTAACCATTGGGCAAGGCGTTTACGACAGCCATGATCTCGGACATCGACGGCATGTCGGTAGGCTCCTCTGCAATCCAAGTCTCGTCTGGAATGTCATCAACAGGAACTGTGGTCAGGGCATGATGGCGTTGCTTGTAACGCAATGCCACATGGGTGGCGATGCTCGACAGCCAAGCGTCAAAACGATGGGGGTTCTTGAGATGATTCAATTTGGAGAATGCGAGCACAAAGGCATCGTGAGCAAGTTCCTCGGCCACGGCTCGGTTGCCCACAATGTTATAGCATATTCCCAACACCTTGTGGGAATACACGTTATAGAGCTTGGCGATGGCCTGTTGGTCACCTGCCCGAGCTGCACCGATGACATGCTCCATGTCCATCCAATAAAGTTGTCCTTTATTGTTATGATGCCATATTGAGTGGAAAGACTGCATGGCAGGCGTGTTTTTTTCAAGGAACAACCGTGAGCAGGCGGGCGATGTCGTTGAGTTTGATGCATTGGCTGCGGCTGATGGTCAGTTGCTCGTTGTGGTGCTCCCATGGGGCGAGAATGAGAAGTTGGCCTCGGGCGCAAGCTTCCATTCTTGTGCCGCCGGGTTTTGCCAGGTCGGTGAAACCGTTCTCCTGCAGGTAGATGAGCGGGAGTCCCTCGTTGAATGCTGCTCGCATGACGGCTTTCTCGCCAGGAGAGATGGCGGGTGACACGAGTACGGCGCCTTGTCGGGCCGCGGTCAGGAAGTGTGCGACCTGCTCTTGGATTTGGGATTCGCTGAGGCGGCGTGAACATTGCACCTGCATCCGAACAGGGCGGTCGAGCAGGAAGCGATTGCCGATGGCCGAGAAAGTCATCCCGGCAGCCTCGACGTTGCGCTGGACACGGAATAGGTCGGGATGCTCGCGTTTCATCAACAGGCGGCGAGGGTTGTCGTTGAGGTAACGCACCCAGGTCTCGAGCTGGCCTTCGCGCAGCAGCAGTTTGTCGTTGTAGCCGCGGGCAAAGAGCATGCCGTGAGAGCGGTCCTCGTTGCGGCGGTCCTGTTTGGGCCTCAGTGGTTGCGTTTGTTGCGTTTGTTGCGTTGACAACGCAACAAACGGGACGGGCGGGTTGATCCCGAGCACCAGCTCGCGGTAGTGGCGGTTGCAGCTCTGCTTGAAGCCGCGCAACAATATCCCCAGGGGCTTCTCCATCTGTTCTTGAACAAACAGGATGCCGTGCAGGTGGTCGGGCATCATCTGCAGGGCGAGGACTTTGACTTCGGGATGGTGTTGTGAGGTGGCCCACCACTCGTCGCTGACGCGTTGCCCGAGTGTTGACAGCTCGATGTGGGGATTGTTGTCGCTCGTGCCCACTACTTGCCCGAATAGTGGGCGCCGCCCCTCGGTCACCATCGTGATCATGTAGATTTGCCGCCCGGTGTAATCATGACCCACGCAGCGGCGAAGCATGGAGGGCTTCTTCTCGCCCGCAAAGGGCTTCTGGGCTTCGTAGGTTTCTTTTTTCATCAGTTTACAGTTTTTGTTACTGGTTTTGTTTGTTGCGTTGTCTTGTCTGTTGCGTTGTCAACGCAACAAACGGGACTACAAAGTTAATAATTTTTCTCTCCTGGGCGGCACACGAGGGGTGGGGCGGAAGTGTTAGTTAATCTTTAGGGGTTTAAAAATTAGTTAAATTGGAGGCTTGTGGTGGCGCTTTGGATAAAATATTTGTTTGTTATCGTGATGAAAGTCGCAAAGTATCATTAACTTTGCAGGTCAATTTTGCACTATGGCGACGTTACTATTGACATTGGCGATTGTGGGACTGGCGGTACTGCTGCTGGGCGTGAAGATATTCTTCGTGAAGGGGGGACGTTTCCCCAACACCCACATCCACGACAATCCCGAGATGCGCAAGCGTGGCATCAAGTGCGCCCGAGACAAAGAATTTTACAACGAATAACAAATTATAAAGAAACAAAAACTAGAAACTAAGGATTAGGGACTAGAAACTAACAACAGACAAAATGAACTTCATTAAACACTACACCAAGCTTGCTGTGTTTGCCGCTGTCATGCTGATGGCTGCTACTTCCTGCAATGAAAAACAGGCCGCCGAGGCCCCCAAGGCCGCTGGCTCCCTTGAGAATCTCAAGATCCGCTACATCGACGAGGACTCCATCATGGCCAACTACAACCTTGCCAAGGACATCAACGAGGCTATGTTGCGCAGGCAGAACCAGTTTGACGCAGCCCAGAAACAGCGCGGTAACGAAATCAACAAGTTTGGCACCGCCATGCAGCAGAAGTACCAGAATAACCAATACCTCACCGAGGAAGCTTTCAATGCCGATCAGGCTAAGTTGCAGAAGATGCAGGCCGACGCCGAGAGCTATCTTGCCAGCTTGCAGCAGAGCATCGAGAACGAGCTCAACCAGAGCCAGGTCCAGCTGCTCGACTCCATCGACAACTTCATGAAGGACTATGCCAAGAAGAAAGGCTTTGACATGGTGCTGCGCAAGAGCGCCACACTGTTCATCGACGAGAAATATGACGTGACCAAGGAAGTAATCGATGGTCTGAACAAACGTTATAATAGGGTGGGCGGCAATTCTGCTCCCGCACCCGCCAAGCCCGCTGAGGCCGCTCCTGCTGCCTCTAAGGCTCCAAAAGTAAGCTCCGAGAAACCTGCCACTCCAGGCAAGGTTGACTTGAAGAAGTAATTGTTTTCATAATTTATTAGTTTTAAGGGGGGACTATCCGTTGACCGTTAACGCACGTTAGAGGGAGACGGATAGTCTTTTTTTTGTGGAGTATTCATTAACAGTTAATTATCAATAGAATTATGAAGAAATTAGCATTCTTATTTGTCATCGCCCTCATGATGGGCGCTTGCCAGAACAACAGCCAGAACAGTGATAATGGTGAGGAGGCTGCCGACAGCACTGCCAAGACCGTCCTTGTCGCTTATTTCTCGGCTAGCGAGGTGCGTGCCACCGAGCGCGTGGCCAAGAACCTGGCCGAGGCTACCGATGCCGACTTGTTTGAGATTGTTCCTGCTATGGCCTATACCACCGAGGACCTTGATTGGAAGGACGAGCAAAGCCGTTCCACCATCGAGATGAAGGATTCTACCGCCCGTCCCGAGGTGATCTCTAAGGTGGAGAACATGGACCAGTACACCACCATCTATGTGGGCTTCCCCATCTGGTGGTACACCGCTCCCCGCATCATCAACACCTTCCTGGAGCAGTATGACCTCACGGGCAAGACCATCATCCCGTTTGCCACTTCGGGCGGCAGCGACATGGGCAAGAGCGGTGAGGACTTGAAGAAGGCCAGCGCCCCCAATGCCAACTGGATTCTCCCCGGCAAGGTGCTCAACGGTAATCCTCCCGTTGACAGCCTTAAGGTTTGGGTGGAGAGCCTCAAGTAAGCGCAAACCGATTTATCCGATACATGGAAGTCATCATGGGAATCTCTCATGGTGACTTTTATGCTATATGAATCTTCGATTGTGAGTTAGATTATTTGATGGTGTCAATTCGGTTATAGGGCTGATTATTAGCGTGATAGGCTTGAATAATGGTTAGATTATTGTTTTAAGGGGTTTTCAGTATGCCGAGAGTTGACTAACTTTGTGCTGGCTTAAAAGATGATTGTCGGGTTTCCCGCAATAATAAAGCCGTATTTGCATTTGTAAACAGAAAATTAACAAATGAAACACAAAATATGATGAGAAGATTATTGTTTTTTGCTTTGATGTGCTTGTCAATGAGCACATTGTCTATGGCTAAGGACGTGAAACTGACCTCGCCTAATGGCACATTGACGGTGACCATGGGCGTTGACGCTGGTCAACCTTGGTATCAGGTCACGCGAGGTGGCGAGTCAGTTATCAATCGCTCTGCACTGGGCTACGTGCTGGCCGATGGTGACTTCAAGGACAACCTCAAGATGGGAAAGGTGACCCGTTCATCGTTTGATGAGACGTGGAGCCAGCCTTGGGGCGAGGACGCCCTGGTGCGTAACCATTACAATGAGATGACGGTGCGCTTGCAGGAAAAAGGCGACATGAAGCGCTATCTTGACGTGGTGTTCCGCGCCTTTGACGACGGCGTGGCCTTCCGCTATGCCTATCCCCGCCAGAATGGCCTCCAGGAGTTTGTCATCATGGACGAGGTGACGCAGTTCGCCTTGCCCGCCGATGCGCCCACTTGGTCCATCCCCGCTTTGCAGGCCTATTATGAGGGCATTTACACCCGCGAGCCCCTGAGCAAGAAGGGCAACATGTCGGGCCCTGTGGCCATCGAGGTCAATGACTCGCTCTACATGGCCATCATGGATGCCAATCTCACCGATTACTCGACGATGAACTTCGCTCCCAGCGGCACGACGCTCAAGGCCGACCTCGTGCCCTGGAAGAACGGTGATAAAGTTAGGGTGGGGGATACCCGTGTCTCCCCTTGGCGCGCCATCATCATCGGTCACAAGCCTGCCGATATCCTGCTCTCCCGCATGCCGTTGAACCTCAACGACCCTTGCAAGATTGAGGACACCTTTTGGATTAAGCCTACCAAGTATGTGGGCATCTGGTGGGCGATGCAGAAGCAGATTTGGACGTGGTCCCAGGGTGAACGCCATGGTGCCACCACCGAGAACACCAAGCGCTACATCGACTTTGCCGCACGTCACGGTTTGGGCGGTGTGCTGGTCGAGGGTTGGAACTACGGCTGGGATGTCGATTGGACCCGCCATGGCGACCAGTTCAGCTTTACCAAGGCCTATCCCGACTATGACCTGCAGGGCTTGTGCCGCTATGCCGCCGAGCGCGGTGTGCGCATCATCGCCCACAACGAGACCGGTGGTGCGGCGCAGAACTACGAGAACCAGATGGAGGATGCCTACCGCCTCTATGAGTCATTGGGCATCAACACCATCAAGACGGGCTATGTCAATTCCCACTTCTATAACGGCGAGTTGCAGCACTCGCAGTGGGGCATCCAGCACTTCCGCAAGGTCATCGAGACTGCAGCGCGTTATCACATGATGATCGTCAACCATGAGGGCGCCATGCCCAGCGGCATCCAGCGCACCTGGCCCAACCTCATCGCTACCGAGAGCATGCGTGGCCAGGAATATAACGCCTTTGACCGCCGTGGTGGCAATCCGCCTTACCACGAGTGCATCCTGCCGTTCACCCGCGGCTTGGGCGGTCCCATGGACTTCACCCCCGGCATCTTTGAGTACCGTAACGACTCGGTGCCCGGCACCCGCCCGCAGACGACGCTTGCCCACCAGTTGGCCGAGTACATCGTCATCTACAGCCCGGGGCACATGGCAGCCGACCTGATTGAGAACTACGAGCACCAGCCCGCCTTCAAGTTCATCGAGGACGTGCCCACCAACTGGGAGCGCACCCTCGTGCCCCATGCCGCCATGGGCAAGTTTGTGACCTATGTGCGACAGGAGCGCGGTACCGACAATTGGTATGTGGGTAGTGTGACCGACAGCGAGGCCCGCGATTTGGACTTGCCGCTCGACTTCCTGGGTGACGGCCGCTACATGGCTATGATCTACGAGGACGGCCCAGATGCCGACTATCGCACCAATCCTTATCCCATGACCATCAGGCGCCTGGATGTGGACAAGACCACCGTCTTGCATCTCCACTTGGCCTCCGGCGGCGGCGCTGCCATCCAGATCCTCTCAGTCAACTAACACTTGAAACTATATAAAACTGTACTCGCATTTCCCTGGTTTTGGGAGATGCGAGTACAAATATTATGGGCTTATACAAGCGTCGATACTAAAGTGTCAAGATGTAGGCGATTAAGGCTGTGACGTCGGCAACGTTGGTAAAGGTATCCTCGTTAAAGTCGGCTTTCACGTAGTCATAGTCGCTGTTCTCGGGCTCAGTTCCCAAGATAATGGAAATCAGAGCGGTCACATCCGTAACATTTACCTCGCCATCGCGGTTCACGTCACCCTTCTTGTCAACAACAACAGGCAGGATGGTGTAAGCGGCCTCGGCAATCGGGCTGTTGATGTAGTACTGCTTGGCGGCCATCGCCTTGATGGTCATGCTCTCGCTCACGGTGATCGGTTCGCCGTAAACAGCACTCTCGGTAGTGGGCTCGCTGCCATCGGTGGTGTAATAGATGGTGGCGCCATCGGTAGCGCAAGCGATGGACACATTCTGCTCGCCAACGTATTCACCGGCTGCGGGCGTGAACGTCGGGGTGTCCACAGTGGGCAGGGTGATGGTGTAGGTCGCGTTGGTTTCCTCACTGTCATGGCCGTTCAAGCTGGCCTTGGCGGTGATGGTGCAGTTCTCGGTGATGATGAACGGAGCGGCGTACTCCTGATATTCACCGTCGCCCACCTTGTAGAGGATGGTGGCATCCTCAGTCTCGGTGGTGATGGTCACGGTCTGTGCACCGTTGTAGGCACCGCTAGCGGGCGTAATCACAGGAGCGGCAACGGTAACAGGTAGCTCCCACGGGAACTCAGCTTCAGCATTCAGGATGAGCCAAGCCTTGTTGGCGGGCATGGCAGTGCCCGTAGCCTTGACAAAGCCCAGCTTACCCGATGCGGTGATGCCCAGCACATAATGATTGGCGGTCACTGCGGTGTAGTGGTTGGCATTAAAGGAGCCTGTTCCGCTGGGCAGGGGATATGTCATTGTTCCATCCTGGTTGCAGTAATAGGTGCCGGCGAGCAGGTTGCCATCTGTTGGTGTGGTGACATCGGTTGCTTTGGGGGCATCGGCTCTGACTGACACGTCAGGGGCAGTGAATTCCGGAGCCCCGGTAGGGACGAGCTGGCAGTCTGCTGGGTTGGCCGAACCGCATTCCAGCACGACGGGAGTAGCTGCGGGAACGGTACCGCCCGTGACAGCAATTTCATTATATTCAATAACTCCGTTATTTACTGCAGTGATGGTGTAGGCTTTCTCAATGCAGCCACTCAGTTTAAAGGCATAGGGCACCTTGATGGTCGTGTAATACTTGCCGTTAAATTCTACTTCGGGCACAACATTGAAGTGGGTAACCGGCTCGATATACCATTTGGCGTTGGTGGCCGAGTTGGACTCGTTGATATCAAATGTGCCGTTGTTGTCCACAAAGTATCGGACACCCAAATTGGGATAGCCGACAAGAAACACGTATGTTGATGATTTCAATTCAATCGAGGCAGTGTACAGTGTGTTGGCACCGCTGCCGCTCACTTTATTGATGGTGATGTAACGGTCCTTAAATTCGAGTGCAACGGAGCCAGGATAAGTGCCGGTTGTCAGCGTGAGCAGGCTGGTACCTTGGCCAATCAGGTTGTACTCGTAGTTGGAACTGTTAGTGTTCCTCTTTTTGGCATAAATCACCGCACCGGGATGAATCAGGTCGGCGTCATCAATCATGTGGATGTCAGTTTCCAGGTACCTGCCCACACAAGTCAAAGCACGAGCCTGTCCGGCGGAAGAGCTAGCCTGGCTCAGTCCACCGCAGGCGCTGCCGATACAGGTCGTGAAGTTGAACTTGTCGTTGGCTAGCGAGATGTAATCGCTGGTGTTGGCAGCGTTGCGGAATCGGTAGAAACCCGTACCGTTGAGCTGGGCCATGCCCGGCAATGCGCACAGCATCATCAGGCTTGCTGCATAGATGTTTCGTAAAGTCTGTTTCATAATATGGATTATCTGGTTTTTAAGTTTATAGTTTTTTCTAAAAAGAAGTGGGCAATTCACTTCATCCCAGCATGTGGCATGGAATGCCGCGAATTGCCCACAACGGTTTTTTAAGAAAGGGTATTATTTACCTAAGATGTAAGCAATCATGGCTGTGACGTCAGCAACGTTGATACGGCCGCTGTTGTCGAAGTCGGCTGCGTCATAGTCATAGTTGTTGTTCTCGGGTGCGGTACCCAGGACGATGGAAATGGTTGCGGTAACATCCACTACGTTCCACAGACCATCGCGGGTCACATCCTTACCAAGCAACAGCTTCACGGGGTTGAACTTGTCACTTGCCAGGAATGCCTGGTTGATGGGTGCGGTCCACTCGCTGTAGAAGCCGATGCCGTCCTCATCCTTGCCCAGTGTGCGGACAACGCAATCCTCCTCGCCCAGTTCGTTTTCAACAACGCACTCCTTCAGGTCATCGTTGCTCAGAGCCCAGAAGTACTTGTTGTTAACAGTACCCGAGGTCTTGATCATCAGGTAGCCATACTTGTTGAGCAGTTCCTGATAGAAGGAAGAATTCTCGCCAAAGACAGTGGCTACCATGTTGAACATACCCTCAACCTGCGGGGTCTTGATCTCATAGGTGTTGATGAAGTAGTCAGCACCCACGAGCAGGTTACCGGTAACGTCGGCATTGCCAGCGGCGGCAATGGTCAGCTCTACGTCACCAGCGGCGTTCGACTTGAGCAGGACAGGAGTCTGTGCGGGAATCGTGCCCTCGAGGGCCTCGATAGCACCCACGCCATTGTTGTTGACCTTGGTCACCTTGTAGGCCTTCACGCCCTCGGGCAGGTTGTAAGCGAAGTCGGTGTACAGGGTGGTGTAATACAACCTGTCGTCCATGGTCATGTTGCTGTCGAAGTTCACGGTGAACTTGTCGCGCGGAGTGAGCGTCCAGACGGTGCGGGGCTGGTTGTTGTTGATGTCAACATTACCCTCGCTGATGTAGTCGATCTGGTTGTTGTCCTGAACGATGTAGTACTTGAAGTCGGGACGGATCTGCTCGATCTTGTCGATGTACTGAGCGAACTCACCCAGCTTGTCCTTGTTTTCAATGAAGGTCTGGTTGTTCTTCAACCTCTCCCAGTAGGTCATTGCGGTCTCATAGGCAAATGCCCAAACATACTTCTTGTTGTTGAGAACTTGACGATAGAAGTCCATCGTCGTTGCCTCGTCAACAGGCTTGATCAGATCAGCATCGACGAGCGCGCTGTCCATGCGTTGCCAGGTCTGGAGCAGGCTGAAGGGCTGCAGGATGCTGGCACCACGGCCGCCGGTCTTCTCGAGCACCTTCTCGATAGCGCTGTTGATGAAGGCCTCAAGCTGCGGCAGCTTGGCCTCTACCTTGTCCTTGTGGTCGCGGTAGAAGTCAACCACGTGCTGCATGCTCGGGGTCTTGCCATACAGACGGTAACCGCCCTCGGCAGCCTCTACATACAGGTGATGGTCGAAGCACTCGTCAAACTTGGCCATGATGGAGTCAAGGCCTTCATTACCCAGAATCTCGCCAGTGCCCTCGGCATGGAGTTTGTCAACGGCCATTTGAACGATTTCGGGAACATAGCGCATAGCGCGGTCGGCATAGCCCTGCAGGTCAGCTGCCTGTGAGCGCAGCGACTGTACCTGTCCATGCTCGTCGGTCTTGAGGTAAACCACGGTACCTGCCATCTTGTCGATGTTGGCTTCGTTAGCGAAGGTGATGGTCTTGCGGCCAGCCACGTTCACAAACTTCTGGTTACCGTTGTTCATTACCTTGAAGTAGCCGTCAATCGGCTCCATCGTCGGCTTCACCTCGGGAATGTCGATAACATAGGTGGCAGTAGCCGAGCTAGCGGTCATACCATCCATCTCGGCCATGACTTGGATGGTCATGTCCTTGTCAACATTCACGGTGTTGCCCTCGGCCCAGTTGTTGCCGCCATCGGTGCTGTACTTGATGGTGGCACCCTGGGTAGCGCAGTTGATGATTACGGTCTGAGGACCGGTGTAAGAACCGGATACCAGACTGAACGTCGGCGTTGCAACAACAGGCTTAGCAGTTACGTTGATGGTGTAGCTTGCCTCGCCAGCGAGGTACTCGGTGGTAGCCTTCGATGTGGCGGTGATGGTAGCTTCGCCGGCACCAACGATGGTCACGTTGCCCTCGTTGTCAACCTTTGCAACAGTCGTGTCGCTGCTCTCGTAGGTAACAGTCAGTCTGTTGGGATTCTGCAGCGTGGGCAGCTGAACGTCCTCGCCATAGACAGTCTCAACATCAGGCTCATCGCCATAGGTCAAGCCAGCGGCCTTCTTGACCAATACCGTGATGGTGTAGGAAGCCGAGTCGGCCTCATAGACATCGTTACCGGCAAACTTGGCGGTAATGGTAGCCTCGCCAGGAGCGGCAGCGGTAACGACGCCAGTCGATGCGTCAACCGTGGCAACAGCTGCATTGCTGCTGCTGTAGGCTACGGTATATTCATCGCCCTCAGGCAGGTTCTTCAATGCGGGCTCGGTAACGTCCTGACCCACATAGGCCTGAGTACTGGTCGGCTCAAATGCCAGACCCATCGTCTTCTTGGCTACCTTGATGGTGTAGCTTGCCTCACCAGCCAGGTACTCATCATTACCGGCGAAGGTGGCGGTAATGGTAGTTTGACCAGCACCTACGATGGTCACTTCGCCAGATTCGTTAACGGTTGCCACATCAGTATTGATGCTGGTATAGGTGATGGGCGATACATTGTGAGGATTGATCAGCGTGGGCTCCTCAAAGGTCTCATCACCAACAGTAGCGGTCTTTACAACAGCCTCCTCGCCATAACTCAACTCACAAGCAACAGGCTCCTGAGTGCTAGGCTTCTCTACATAGAGATAAATATCCTTCTGGCCACTCGCATAGCAAGAATAAATATCACTTCCTGAATTGTATCTCAAGTAACGTTGATTTGCAGTTGTATTAAACTCAACAGTTGCTACGCCGTCACTTGCAATTGAAATGGTTGCTTGATCGTTGGTTGTGGGATCTTTTTTCGTTCTCAGATAGTTGCCACCACCTGGAGCATAGAGATAACCTTCGGTCTTTCTTGTTCTGAGGTACCAGTAATCACCAGTTTTCTCGAGGGTGATGATTTCGGTTTCATCTTGTGCCGTAATCGTTAAGCCATCTTCAACGGTCTGATTAACTACACCGCGATTGTTTGACTTTTGATTCGTGCTCAAAACGCTGGTAGTAGTAACCTCATTTTTATCTGCGATGATGATTTGCTTACCATCTTCGAGCTGATTGATGTTGGTCACGAGGACAAACTTGCTTGCAAGAGGAGCCAGAGGTTCGGTAAACGTGTAGGTGCCCTCTGCAGTTGCCGTCTTGCCATTGTTGGTAACGGTAACAAACAGGGTTACCTCACCTGCGGTCTCGCTGGTCACATTGATGACATTGCCGTCAGTCAGCGTGGTCTCAGTACCGTTCTCACCAATCTTATAAGTAACGGTATAGCTGCCATCAGCGTTCTCAACATTGACGGTCACTGGGATAGTTTCGCCCACAGTAGCGGTCGTGGTCTCGGACTCCAGGGTGACTTTCAACTCCTTAGGAGTAACATCCTTAGCCGAGATGGGGTAGAATTGAAGCTTGTTGTAATAGCTAACAATGCCAATTACATCGTAAACCTTACCCTCTTCGAAAGCGAAATTGAAGTTGAATTTATTATACAATTCAACAGTATTGCCTGCATTATCAACAATCTTGTCGACGCCTACAAACTTCACGTACTTGTTGATGTCGGTCTCAGGGTTGATTGTCTCAATAACCTCGGGATCGAAATCAGCAGTACCGTCCTTCTCGAGACCAACAGCATCGGTAAGTTCAGTTAAGCCATTGTATTCAGACCTCTTAGCGGTCCAGCCAGCATTGATAACATCGCCAGCTTCAAAGTCTGCGCCATTGGCTGCAGCATAGATATAACCAGCGGTGGTCGAGCCGTTGCGATTTGCAACGTCACGTATCCATAGGTTCTTACCCTGCTTGTGGGTTACCACAACACGACCATTGAACTTGAAGGTCTCACCCTCTGCGAAGGCATTGGCCTCCGTCAGGTTAGCAACGCCATTTGAGGTGACGGTGAACGTCTTCTCGGCAGCGTTAATGGTGATTTTGTAATCACCAGGCTGATTGAACTTGACGGGATAATACTGGCCACTTGTCTCGGTTGCAAGATGATTGTCAGTACTCTCGCCATAGATCCAATCTGCGCTGTTAGATGCACCAAAGAACAGACGGTTGTTACCATTGTTCCAGTCGTAGGTGGCATCTGTCGTCCTGGCGAACATGATGCATGAGCCAGGATTGGTGATGGTAACGGTCTTGCTGTACTCGCCGTTATTATAGTCCATCTTGACACCGTTGGCCCAGCCCCAGAGATTGCCATCGCGATAATCACCCACGATGTAGATATCGGGCTGATAGGTTACAGTAACCTGTGCTACTTCATCTTCTTCACTGTCGAGCTTGTTGGTGCCCATGGTGACTGTTGACGTTGCCGTCAAGTCGCGGCCGTTATAGGCCACGGCAACAGTACCATTCAACTTTTCCTCATCGTTTGGGATGAAGTACCAATGGCCATCCTCATTATTTCTAAAGTCGTTGGTGCTTGAGGACAATGTGCGGGTGAACACGTCACCGTTGGTAAGTTCCACGCCCACATTATCGTTCAGGTTTTCACCCGTCACGTTAAACGAGCCGCCACCCTCACCAATCGTCAAGCTAGCCGTGCTAACCGACAACGACGGTGGAGTTACAGGAGCAACTGTCTCCTCCTGGACATAGAGTTGTGCATTAGTGTATGAGGTGCTGCTATAGGGAGCAAAATTAGTGCCATTTAATCGAATGTTATACTTATAATCCGATGATGCACATTTCACAGTATAGCTTTCGTTCACTAAATTGAAAGTCCAGCTATAATCACGACCAGCGGATGCGCTGGTGGCGAATTTGCCGTTACCAGAACATCCCAAGTAGCTGCCATTAAGCATTAATGTATAGCCATATGTGCCCGAACCGAGTTCAAACTCAGCAACAGCAGTGCCAGCAATGTCAACGGTATTGTTGTCAACATTTACGGCAATACCAGGAGCGGTTGATCCGCTAGCAGGTGTGCCCATAGCATAACCATTTGCAACAAGAATATACTTCTTGCCAGATACAATCTGGTCAGCACTGGTTACCTTCACATAGTTGTTGGCATCCGGTTGAGGCTCCTCAATTGTCACAACTACCTTATGAAATCTTACTTGATAACCTGATTCTGATGTAACAGTGAAAACAACGGAATTGGAGTTTCCATTCCAATTGGCTTCGGCAGGAGATGTTGTTTTAGTAATAGTATAGTTGTCATCATTAGAACTCCAGTTCTTCAAACCGCCCGATTTTGCCGATGATCCTGTTGTGCCTGTAAAATCAATATTTGTTATTGTATATCCTTCAGCACAAGAAATGGTCAGAGTATTATTAGGATATATCCTAATCTCATCAGAGTTACTATTATACACAGGGCAATTGTTTGTGTTTGTCCCTATACTAAAAGTAAGAGTAACACCTTGAGATGATACATTTTGTTTGTACTGAGTAATTCCAGCTAAATTGCCATAGCCATTACTTGTTTCAAACGTCACATCTGTTGCCCAGCCGACACCGAATGCCAGCAGGGCCGTTAAGAAAAATGTTAGAAACTTTCTCATAATAAATTGAAAATTAAAAGGTTAATAAAATATGAAATAAATAAAAATGAAATTCTCACAAGTTTTTCAGTTACAATGCGGCAAATTTATTAAAAAAATACGATATATCCAATGAATTGACGACGTTTTTATTAACAATTAGCTACATTTTTCAAGAATGGGATAACAGCCGCGATTAGGGGTAAAAAGGCGGGCTAGACATACGGGCTACCGCCCGCAATACCGGACACGACGGGGCTTTCAATGGGCTGCCGCCCGCAATACCGGACACGGCGGGGCTTTCAACGGGCTGCCGCCCGCAATACCGGACACGACGGGGCTTTCAATGGGCTGCCGCCCGCAATACCGGACACGACGGGGCCTTCAATGGGCTGCCGCCCGCAATACCGGACACGACGGGGCCTTCAATGGGCTGCCGCCCGCAATACTTGACGGGGCGGGCTGGCGATTGGGAAACGGGGATGGGGTGTTGTGGTATTGCGAGCTGTTGCTCGTAATGGGGTGGGGATTAGGTGGTGCGCCAGTTGCCGTCGCTGATGTGACGGGCGAGGTCGTTGAGGAAGAGGCATTGGGCGCGGGTGATGCGGCGCCTGTCGTCGTGATGGGGCCAGGGAGCGATGATGAGTAGCCGTCCTTGAGCACAGGCGTCAAACTGGCGGCCGCTGGGCTTCTGCATGGGAGCGAAGCCGTTCTCGATGAGGATGATGATGGGGTAACCGGCTTGGAATGCTCGTGCCATGACTTCTTTCTCGCCTGGACTGATGCAGGGCGAGACGAGGACGGCTCCGCGACTGGCGATGGTGAGGAAGCGTAGGCATTGTGCCTCAATCTCGTCATCGGTGAGGGAGCGCGAGCACTTGACGTTGACCTTGTCGGGAAAGTCGAGCAGGAACCAGTTGCCCATCACTGTGACGGGTGTGGTGCCGATGGTGATGCCGGTGTGTGTTGTGAATAGCTGGGGATTGTTGTGCTTGATCCAGAGCCTGCGGGGGTTGTCGTCGAGGTATTTGAACCAGCGGTCGAGTTGGCCGGCGCCGCGCAGGATGCGGTCGTTGTAGCCTTCTTCCCACAGGCCGTTGGCGCCGTAAGCGTCATGGCAGCCTTTCTTGAAGCCGAGGATGACGTGCCCCAAGTGGCGTGTCATGGGTCGCGTGACGTGGATGATGCCGTGGATGTGGTCAGGCATGGGTTGGAAGGCGAGGAGCTTGACCTCAGGGTGGAAGCGAGGCAACTCGAGCCATGCCTGTTTGACCTGGCGACCAAGCTCTGAGAGCTTGATCCAGGGCTGTGCGTGGTGGTCGTCAGGCGGGCATAGTGTGCCCAATAGAGGACGGCGACCCTCAATGCAGAGGGTCACCATGTAAATCGCCACGCCGCGGTAGTCGTGCCCTGGGTCGCGCCGCTTCATGGAGGGCTTGACGGCGAGCTCGGGGTGGCTCTGGAACCATCGCTTGCGGCGCTCGTTGCGGCTGTTAGGGTCATTGCTCATGGCTGTAGAGGCGGTTTCTTTTTACGGGCTGCTGCCCGCAATACTGGACTCTTTTACGGGCTGCCGTCCGCAATACTCGACGCGGTGGTTATTTCTTGCCGGTCATGATGTTGAGGACCATGCTGTCGGTGGCGCACATGGCGTCGGCTCCGATGACGGTGAGGTTGCGGATGGAGCGGTCCACGTCGTCGTCGATGATGCCCTCGGCGCTAGTGACGTGGCGGCCCTCCATTGCGAGCACGGCCGATAGCAGGGCGGTCGAGACGCCTGAGGCAATCTTCAAGGCGCAACTGGGCTTGGCGCCGTCACAAATCATGCCGGTGAGGTTGGCAATCATGTTCTTGACGGCATAGCAGATGCGGGTGAAGTCACCGCCCATCAGGTAGGTAATGCCGCATGAGCTGCCGATTGAGGCCACGACGCAACCGCACAGGGCACTCAGTTTGCCCAGGCTCTGCTTGATGTAGATGGCAGTCAAGTGGCTCAGGGTGAGGGCGCGGATGGTCTCCTCCTCGGTGTTCTCGTTCTCCATGGCATAGACGGCGACGGGATTGGTGGCGCAGATGCCCTGGTTGCCCGAGCCGCTGTTGCTCATCACGGGAATCAAGGCGCCGCCCATGCGTGCATCGGTTGCCAAAGCGGTCTTGGAGAGGATGCGCGAGAAGATGGTGTTGCCAAAGATGCCGTGGCTCAACGGGCGGTCCATCGTCTTGCCCAGGCAGTGGCCGTAGTTGCCCTTGAGCGACTCTTGGGCAGCCTTGAGGTTGTAGTCGCGGGTCTCAAGGATGAAGCGGATCTCGTCAACTGGGGCCTGCATGGCGAAGTCATAGACCAACCGCAGGTTCAATGCGATGTCGTTGCCGTCGTCACCGACAAAGCCATCGGGCATGCCGTCGATGAGCATGATGGTGTCATCATAGGAGGTACGCACAAAGCCGGTGTGTGACCCCTGGATAATGGCGCTGGACTTGTGGCCGCCGCCCTCGCAGATGGCTTCGACATACAGTTTGTCGCAGCAGTCCTGCTTGAGTTGGATGTCGATGCGTCCCTCGTCGATGTACTGCTTGCTTTGCTCGATGGCCTCGGGGTTCACATCCTTGAGCACCTCGAGCTTATACTCGCTCTTGCCAATGATGGCACCCAGGGCGATGGCAATGGGCAGGCCTATCATGCCCGTGCCGGGAATGCCCACGCCCATGGCGTTCTTCAGGATATTGGCACTGAGCAGTACAGTGATTTTCTCGGGGATGTAGCCCAACTCCTCGGTTGCGCGGGCTACGCACAACGCCACTGCCATGGGCTCGGTACAGCCCACTGCGGGGACGACTTCGCGCTTCATCAACGCGATAATCTGCTTTCTAATCTTCTCTTCGATCATATAATTCAGTTTTAGTTTTATTCTTTGAACTTGCCCAGGCCGCCGTCCAGGAATTCGAGGAAGGC
The DNA here is from genome assembly GCA_905233915.1 of uncultured Muribaculaceae bacterium. Taxonomy (GTDB): domain Bacteria; phylum Bacteroidota; class Bacteroidia; order Bacteroidales; family Muribaculaceae; genus Sodaliphilus. Next base: position 331,959 of record CAJOFM010000001.1, read on the forward strand.
GGGTACGTCCTCCTTGTAGCTGAACGAGCCACTCAAGGCGTTGCCCTGGGGATCAACGCACACGTAGAACGGTTGCGTATTGCTACCGAACTTGTAGCGCTGCAGGTAGCTCCACTTGTCGCCGATGGTGCGCAGCGTGCGTTTCTCGCCAGTGGCTTCGGTCACCTCGATGGGCTCGGGCAACGGGCGCTTGTCATCGACAAACAGCGAGATGAGCACATAGTCCTTGTTCAGCTTGTCGGCCACACTGGGATCGGTCCATACGGCAGCCTCCATCTTGCGGCAGTTCACACAGCCGAAGCCCGTGAAGTCCAGAAAGACGGGTTTGCCGGCTGCTGCAGCGGCCGCCATGCCTTGCTCGTAGTCGGTATAGGCGGCGCGCACCTCCTTGGTGTTAAGGTTGAAGTCCTGAGTGTTCATGGGCGGCGCAAAGGCGCTCACGGCCTTGCACGGTGCGCCCCACAGGCCCGGAATCATATAGATGGCGAAGGCGATGGAAATCAGTCCGCCCATGATGCAGATTACGGGCATGGGCTTGGTCTCATCACCAGGCTCAACGATGTCACTTTTGAATTTGAGTTTGCCGATCAGGTAGAGGCCCAGCAGGCCGAAGATGGCGATCCACAAGCACAGGAACACCTCGCGGTCCATCAGGTGCCAGCCATAGGCCAGGTCGGCCACCGAGAAGAACTTGCAAGCGAAGGCCAACTCGATAAAGCCGAGCACCACCTTAAGGATATTCATCCAGCCGCCCGACTTGGGAGCCGACTTCAGCCACGAGGGGAAGAGGGCAAACAGCGTGAACGGCAGCGCCAGGGCCAATGCAAAGCCCAGCATGCCGATGGCAGGCCCCCAGAAGTTGCCGCTGGTGGCAAAGTCAACCAGCAGGAAGCCGATGATGGGACCCGTGCACGAGAACGATACCAGTGCCAGCGTGAAGGCCATCAGGAAGATGGACAGCAGGCCGCTGGTGTTACTGGCCTTGTTGTCAACGGCGTTGGACCACTTGCTGGGCAGCTTGATCTCGAACATGCCGAAGAACGACAGCGCGAATACCACCAGCAGCAGGCACAGGAAGATGTTGAACACTGCGTTGGTCGAGAGCGCGTTCAATGCGCTGGGACCAAAGATGGCGGTCACAATCAAGCCCAGAGCCAAGTAGATAACCACAATCGAAATGCCATAGGTGATGGCGTCCTTGATACCCTTTTTCTTATCGTTCTTGGCGCGCTTGAGGAAAAAGCTCACCGTCATGGGGATGATGGGCCACACGCAGGGCGTGAATAGGGCTACCAGACCGCCCAGCAGACCCAGCAGGAAGATGTACCACAGCGAGCGTCCACCGCTGGCGCCATCGGTGCCATCAAAGCGCTGGATGTCGCCCACCACGGGTTTCCACAACGCGTCATGATCCAGGGCTGCGAGGGCCGCACTGTCAACAGGCGCACCCATCGCGGCACTGTCGGCAGCAGCGGCAGCAAGTGCAGCCAGCGAGTCGGCTTTGGCCTTGGCAAGAGCCTCGGCATCAGCCTTTTCCTGCTCTTCCTTGTTCTTGTCCGTTTCACCGTCAACAGCGGGTGACTTGCCGGCCTTCTTGAAGCTTGACGAACTGGGCGGCAGACACGACTGGTCGTTGCATGCGCCATATTCCAGGTCGGCGTCGATATCATAGTTGGGCTTGGTGAACTTCACCTTCTGCACAAACTGCACATTGTTCTCAAAGTAACGCAACTTAGCGCCGAACATCTCGTCAAACTGCGAGATTTCCTTGCCCACGGCCTTGAGTTTGCCCACAGGCTCCACGCCATCCTTCTTGTGGAAGGTGATAGCGGCCTCGGTGGGACCCGCATCACCCAGGTTGGTCGAATACACATGCCAGCCCTTGTCGATCTTGCCAGTAAAGACAATCTCGCCCTCGCTGGAGCCGTTAGTAGTCTTAAGTTGGGAAGTAAAAGTGACGGGATTAGCCATCTGGGCAACGGCCATCATGGCCACCGTCACCATCGTCAATACTATCGCAATTTTCTTCATATCCTTTTAGGTTTTTTGCTCACATTTAATCGGCAAAGTTAGTGAAAAAAGTCATTGGTTTTTAAAACTTATAGTACTAATTGAAAAAAATAGCTATATTTGCAAGATAAAATAGAAATGAAGTAAAACCAAATAGTATTAGATGATGAGGAAATTGTTGTTTACCATGCTCGTGGGCATGATGGCGCTGGGCGCAATGGCTCAGGACGGTAAATTCACGGTGAAGGGTACCTTTGATTTTGTCGGAGACACGGCATTCTTTGCCCTCCCTGACCTCGGTGGACAGACTCGTGCTGTCACCGGCGAGATGCTTGAGGTGACGTTTGACCTCAAGGAAGCGAAATATATGACCATAGGACGCTGGTTTACAGGACGTTCGAATGAGGAAAAAGGTGACATCAATCTTCCTGCCATGCCGGGCGAGACGCTCGTTGTCACGATGGATGCCGACGGTAATTTGCAGCTGGGCGGCTCCCAGTTCTATGTGGATTATAACGAGGCAAGGAAGGTGATTGAACCCATTGACAAGGAAGGTGAAGAGTTCATGAAGACTCTCCAAGAAAAAATTGCAGCCGGCGTTTCTGAAGATGAATTGATGGATTATTATCAGCAGAACGTTAATGTATTGCTGCAGAAGTTATCTGATGGCGTGATGGGCTATATTAAGGCGCATCCCGATCAGGATGCCTCTGCCGCGCTGATTGCTCAATTGCCCGAAGACATCGAGTATCTCGAGCCAGCCGTTGCTCTGTTGACCGAGCGCGTCCGTAACGGTGTGGCCGCCAACCTGTACAGCGCTAAACTCGATAAAGCCCAGCAAGAGGCTGCTAAGCATGGCCAAGTAGGAGCGCTTGCTCACGACTTCACGCTGATGGACATTAACGGCAAGCCGCTGGCGCTGAGCTCGCTGCGTGGCAAGTGGGTGGTTCTTGATTTTTGGGGCTCATGGTGCGTGTGGTGCATCAAGGGCATGCCCAAGATGAAGGAGTACTACGCCAAGTATCAGGACAAACTCGAAATCCTGGGTGTGGACTGCAACGACACCGTCGAGAAGTGGAAAGCCGCTGTAGCCAAGCACGAAATACCCTGGCTGCACGTTTATTGGGACAAGGAGAAGGGTGACAACCCGTTGGAGCTCTACCACGTGGATAGCTTCCCCACCAAGATCATCCTTGACCCCGAGGGCAAAGTGGCCAAGGTCGTTGTGGGCGAGTCTCCCGCCTTCTATGACTTCCTTGATAAGGTACTGAAATAACACTAACCATTAACCATTAAACTTTAACCATTAAACTAAAATGAACCATACACAATGTTTAATTATCGGCTCCGGCCCTGCCGGTTACACAGCCGCGATATATCTGGTGCGTTCGGCCATCGACTGCTTGCTCATCGAGGGCTTGCAGGTGGGTGGCCAGTTGACCCAGACTACTACTATTGAGAATTTCCCGGGCTTCCCTGAGGGCATTGACGGTTTCCAGCTGATGGACAACATGCGTCAACAGGCCGTGAACCTGGGCGCCAAGATGAAATCGGGCCTTGTGGCTGGCATCGACATGAGCCAGCGTCCATTCGTGGTGACGCTCGACGGTGGTGAGCAACTAACAGCCGACACCATCATCGTCGCCACGGGTGCCACAGCCAAATATCTGGGCCTGCCCGACGAGACGAAGTATGCGGGTCAGGGCGTATCGGCATGCGCCACCTGCGACGGCTTCTTCTACCGCAAGAAGGTTGTTGCCGTTGTGGGCGGCGGCGACACCGCCTGTGAAGAGGCCGACTACTTGAGTCACCTCGCCAACAAGGTTTACCTCATCGTGCGCAAGGATTACCTGCGTGCCAGCGAGGCGATGCAGCAGCGCGTCAAGGAGAACGAGAAGATCGAGATCTTGTTCAACACCAACACCGTGGGCCTCTTCGGCGACAACGGCGTTGAGGGCGCTCATCTGGTACGTTTCAAGGGCACAGAAAAGGAGGAATTGTTCGACATCGCTATCGACGGCTTCTTCCTTGCCATCGGTCACCGTCCCAACACCGATTTCCTGGGCGGCCAGATTGACCTTGACGAGCAAGGCTATATCAAATTGACGGGCCACAACACCGCCACCAATGTTGAAGGCGTCTTTGCCGCCGGCGATGTTGCCGACCCGCACTACCGCCAGGCTATCGTCGCCGCCGCAGGAGGCTGCCGCGCCGCCATCGACGTGAAACAATACCTGTCTTAAAAATTGACGAGATGGATACCATAGAGATAATCATATTTGTGCCGATTGCCCTGATGCTGGTTGCCCTTGCCATCGTCATCTTGAAGGGCAGGGGTGATGTACTCATTGCGGGCTACAACACAGCCAGCAAAGAAAAACAGGAAAAGTACAATATCAAGCGATTGAGGATAGTCGTCGCAGCGATGATATTGTTTGTGCCGGCATTGGGTTTGGTGGCAGCCTGTTTAGACGACATGACTGGCATTACGATTGATATCCTGCCGGTGCTGCTGATAGTTGTTGTCGCCGGCATCATTCTCGCCAACACCTGGTGTAAGAAAAAATAGAAGGTCGAAAGAAGAGAAAGAAAAGGCAATCTGATATCGTAGGATTGCCTTTTTTTTGTGTCGGCAATGATGCCCACATGACCACCCTAATCAATTACCTAGTAAACAAGGCAATTGGAAAAAGCCTGATTAAAGAATTAAAACTGCCCGTAAAGCTGATGCTTTGCGGGCGGTTTGTGTACTATTATGTCCTTTTTGTTTGCTACTGTTCTTGGGGGACTCCGATGTTATTGCTCATCACCAGGTCGTGGGTGCGTTGCATGAAGCAGGTGAACTCGCCGCGACTGTCGGGTCGCAGCAGGTCGGGCCGTGCCTCGGGGATGAGGACGTAGTTCTCGCCGCGTGAAACGGGTTTCTGGACAAAAAAGAGTTTATAACGGGGTTCGACAATAACGGCATGACCATTCTCCATCCTTAATGATACCTTGACCATGGCACCGCCACGGGTGTCGATGTCGCTCTGGTTGCTGATGAAGTTGCCCATGCTATAGACGAGCAAGACGTTTTTGTCATATTCCTTGCTGTAACGCATCTCCATGGGCTCGACGACATGAGGGTGACCGCCGATGATGAGATCAACGCCCTGGGTGACAAGCCAGTCGGCCAGGGTGCGCTGAGTGGCAACGGGTTTCAGTTGGTACTCGATGCCCCAGTGCAGGTTCACACAGATGGCGTGTGCCCCACGTTCACGTGCCAACGCAATATCGTCGGCAATGAGTTGCTGGTCAATGAAATCCACAATGACGTCGCCCTGAATGGGGATGCCATTGGTGCCATAGGTGTAATCCAAAAAGGCTATTTTCATGCCCTTGACGTTGACAATGTAAGGAATGCGCTGATTACGATCCTGTTGGCTGGGATAAGTGCCGATGTGGGGAATACCCAGCGAGTCGAGCAACTGGCACGTGCGCACAAGTCCCTTGTCGCGGCGGTCCAGACAGTGGTTGTTGGCGGTTAGGAACAGGTCAAAGCCCGAGGTGAGCAGTTGCTGCGCATAGCTGTCAGGTGCACTGAAGCATGGATATCCGGTATAAGGCTTGCCACCCAACGGGCATTCCAGATTGACTACGGCAAGGTCTGCCCAATTAATGTCATCCTCTACATACTGGAAGCACGGCGCATAGTCATAGGTGCCATCTGGCTGCTCTGCGGCGGTTATTTGTGGAGCATGTTGCATCGCGTCACCCACAAACATGAGGTTGACTGTGTGGTTGCTTTGCAACAACGACACGACCGACAGCATCAGTATGGAGAGCAAATTCATGTCAATTACTAGTTTTAGTCCCTAGTCCCGAGTTGGAGTTGTCTCTCTAAACTCTAAACCTCAATAGCTCGCACTGGAGTTGTCTCTCTAAACTCTAAACCTCAATAGCTCGCACTGGAGTTGTCTCTCTAAACTCTAAACTTTAAACTCTAAACTTCAAGTGAGCAAGCATGAGTGCTTGCTCACTTGAATAATTACCTTCCGCGCTTAGCGGCCTTGGCTTGAGCCTTGGCGCTGCGCATCATCTGCATGGGGTTGGTCGATACCTGGTGCATCACCTTGCGCATCTGCAGGAACTGCTTCAGCAGGCGGTTCACCTCCTCGACGCTGGTGCCACTGCCCTTGGCAATGCGTTTGCGGCGGCTGGCGTCGATGATATCGGGATTGGAGCGCTCCTCGGGTGTCATCGAGCCGATGATGGCCTCTACACCCTTGAACGCGTCGTCAGGAATATCAATATCTTTGATGGCTTTGCCCACGCCAGGAATCATCGATGCCAGGCTCTTGAGGTTACCCATCTTCTTGATTTGCTTGATCTGCTTGATGAAGTCGTCAAAATCAAACTTGTTCTGCTTGATTTTCTTCTCCAGCTTTTCGGCCTCGGCCTCGTCATATTGCTGCTGCATACGGTCCACAAACGACACGATGTCACCCATGCCCAGGATGCGGTCGGCCATACCCGAGGGACGGAAGGGGTCAAGGTCGGTCATCTTCTCGCCGATACCCACAAACTTGATGGGCTTATCAACGACGGCGCGGATCGACAGGGCGGCACCACCGCGGGTGTCACCGTCGAGCTTGGTGAGCACAACGCCGTCAAAGTCGAGGCGCTCGTTGAACGCCTTGGCGGTGTTCACTGCATCCTGACCGGTCATCGAGTCAACGACGAACAGGGTCTCGTTGGGGTGGATGGCATCCTTGATGGCCTTGATCTCAACCATCATGGCCTCGTCAACGGCGAGGCGACCGGCGGTATCGACAATCACCAGGTCGTAGCCGTTACTCTTGGCATGCTCGATGGCGTGTAAGGCAATAGCGACGGGGTCTTTGCTGTCGGGCTCGCTATAAACGGGCACTTCGATCTGCTCGGCGATGGTCTTCAACTGCTCAATAGCTGCGGGACGGTAAACGTCACAGGCCACGAGCAAGGGTTTGCGTTTTTCCTTGCCGCTCTTGAGGCGGTTGGCAAGCTTACCGGTAAAGGTCGTCTTACCGGAACCCTGCAGACCCGACATCAAGATGATAGCGGGATTACCCTCGATGCTGAATGTCGCTTCCTCGCCACCCATGAGGGTTGCCAGTTCATCATGCACAATCTTCACCATCAACTGGCTGGGATTGACAGCATTAATAACGTTCTGGCCCATGGCTTTGGCCTTAACGTCATCGACAAACTTCTTGGCGACAGGATAGCTGACGTCGGCGTCAACGAGCGCACGGCGCACTTCCTTAAGGGTTGATGCTACATTGATTTCGGTAATGCGGCCTTGTCCTTTCAGGACCTTAAATGACCGTTCAAGTTTCTCAGATAAATTCTCAAACATTATTTTGGTGGTTTTTTATTATTTCTTCTTGATGAGGCGGTTGGTGGCTGTGTCGGGGAACACGACCTTAGGCTTGAACTCGAGGCCTTCTTCGGGGGTGACGATAGCGTATGCCATAATGATGACGATATCACCCACCTCGACCTTGCGCGCTGCTGCACCATTCAGACAGATGGTGCCACTGCCGCGCTCACCTGCGATGGTGTAGGTGTCAAGTCGCTCACCGTTATTCACGTCAACAATATACACGCGCTCGCCCTCGATGATGCCAGCTGCATCCATGAGGTCCTGGTCGATGGTGATGCTGCCAATGTAGTTGAGGTTGGCATCGGTGACCGTCACACGGTGTATCTTGGATTTCATGACCTGGATGTACATAGTCTATATGATTTTTTAGTTAATTACTAAAGCCTAAAGCCTCTTATAAGTGATATTATCAATCTCGCGCACGTCGCCGCAATACACGGTAATGCAGCCCACGATGTAATCGCTCTCATCCCAGTTGGTTACAGGCTGCAACGTGATGCCGTCACAGATCGAGAAATACTCGGTATCCATCTCGGGCCAGGCGTTGATGGTGGCAACTACCCAGTCATGGGTTTGCTCCACAGTGTGGTCCTTGGCAAACTCAAGGCTACGCTGGAGCGTGGCATAAATTTGCGGGGCGACCTTGCGCACCTCAGGAGTAAGGCGCACGTTACGACTGCTCTTGGCTAGACCATCGTCTTCACGCACGCAGGGGCACTGCACGATATCGATATCAAATCCCAGCTGCTTGATCATCGCACGGATAACGGCAATCTGCTGGAAGTCTTTCTCTCCAAAGTAAGCACGGTCGGGCATCACCCACGAGAACAGCTTGCTCACAATCTGGCACACGCCGTTGAAGTGACCGGGACGCATGGCGCCCTCCATCACCTGCTGGACGGGGCCGAGGTCAAACACGCGGGTATCGGGCTCGGGATAAATTTCCTCGACAGTGGGCATGAATGCCACATCAACACCACAGGCCTCGAGCATAGCGGCATCGCGCTCGGCGGTGCGGGGATAGGTGCGCAGGTCCTCCTTATTATTAAACTGCGTGGGGTTCAGGAAGCAGCTCACAACGACAGCGTCATTTTCCTTGCGGGCGCGGTCGACGAGCGACTTGTGGCCCTCGTGCAGGGCACCCATGGTGGGCACCAGACCTACTGACTTACCTGCCTGACGAAAAGCCTTAACGGCTTCTTGCAACTCACTGACCTTGTTGATAATCTTCATTGTCAATTCAAAATTATTGATGTTTTAACGTGCAAAATTAATACGCAAAACCCACATGGGCAAATCGCGTGCCAACTTTTTCCTTATTAGGCCCCGCACCGCATTCATTTTTTGTTTTTTAAGGGTCGATTGAAAAAAAATTTTATCTTTGTGAAACTTTTTTGGTACTCTGGTGCATCTAATGCATGAACGCGGCTCACAAATGGGTGCGCAAAACAGAAAACAACAATAACAAACGACTAAAAAAGATAAAAAGATGAGAAAGACGATTTTATCATTAGTGATGATGTTGACGGTGGCATTCGCAGCCACATCAGCCCCTGTCATCAAAGCCACGCCTGCCAAGAGCAAGGCCAATATTGAATTTAAAGGCGACTCGGTTATCGTGAGCGACGGCGGTGAGTCGGTTACCGTGAGTGGGCTGCCGATGCAGAAGGTGCGCGACAAAATCAATGAGGCACTCGATGACACTCTCACATCTGGTTCGGGTACCACGGTAGAAATCGGTGACCACCGAGGCGAACTTGCTCCTGAGGATATCAAGGAGATAAGTAATCAATGGGCCAGCGTGGTCAAGCAAATAACCATCAGCGGCTCGTTCTGTTTGCTGGGTATTGTAGCCCTGGTGCTATTCTTCCGCTTCCTCAATCGCCGCAACAAGTACCGTGTCATCGAGAAGGCCATCGATAACAACTACCCGCTCAATGAGCTCTCGCTGAATGACACGAGACGCAGTGCCATCTATGTTCAGCAGCCTGTTGTCACTGCCCCCCCCATGGTCAATAGTGCTCCTGCCCAGCAGCCTGGTCAGGTGCCCGTGGGAACGCCTCTGCAGGGCCAGACAGCCGACAATCCCATCGTGATGACCGACATGGTCAACTGGCGCGCCTTGATGCCTGCTGTCAAGTGGATTGGTTGGGGAACTCTGCTGGCGCTCTTCAGCGTGGCGATAGGTGAATTCGATAATCCGTTCTGGCCCATTGGTTTGGCTCTGATCGTGGTGGGCGTATGCAAGGGCTTTATCCTTTACAAGGAGCAGAAGGCGTTGCAAAAGGCTTGGAAGCGCGGCTATCAGATGCAGCCCCGTGAGCCAATGCGTAAAGGTATCCCCGTGCCTCCCCCCATGGACGAGGACTACAGGAACGATGACGACAACAATACCTATCAGCCCAATTAATTTCAAGGGCCTTTAAAAAGAATCTTAGCGGCTTAGCTTGAAGCCAGTAGATGATAAATTAACGAACAATGTTATCCAAGCTTGATGAAATAAGACTGCTGTCGCAATGCGCCCTGGCCGACAACCGGGACGCATTCGGCAGGCTCGTCGAGGCCTATCAGCCGCGCGTGCGTCGGTTCCTGCTGAACCTGACCATGGGCGACGAGATGCTCACCGACGACCTGGCGCAGGAGACCTTCATCAAGGCCTATGTGGGCATTCGCGGTTTCAAGGGGCTTTCGTCTTTCGGCACCTGGTTATACCGCATTGCCTACAATGAGTTTTACAATCATGCGCGACGCCATCAAGAGGAGCATGTCGAGGACATCACCCGATTGGGTGACGTGAGCACGGCGGGCACCGATGCCATCGACGCCTCGATGACGGTGAAGGAGGCTTTGTCGCGACTCAACGATAACGAGCGAGTCGCTGTCACGCTCTACTACATCGAGGATCAGCCCATCAAGCAGGTGGCCAAGATTATGAATATGCCTGAAGGCTCTGCCAAGTCCCTCATCTATCGAGGAAAGGACAAGATGAAACAATTTATCGGCAATTAAAACGTTAAAAAGATATGAATACCAACGAAGAAGACAAGAAACTGGCGCAAATGCTCAAGCAGGGAGCGCATGACCCGGGGGAGAATCCCTGGTTTACCCGTCGTGTGCTCAACAAGCTGCCCGAGAAGCAACCGCGCGGCTCATGGGCCACCACAGTGCTCTATGCTGTCGCTCTTGTGGCATGTGTGCTGTGCTGGCTGATGATGTGGCGCGGACAGGATTGGGGCGCCGTCACCGTGAGAGATCTCCTCTACAACGTGATGATGGGCGTCGTGACTGTCACCCTCTTGTGGCAGACCATCGCCTCGTTCCTTCACGCAGCCGACGTATAGCGGCAACACACTAAAACAAAAACAACCCTAACAATTTGAGAAGTTGTTAGGGTCGTTTTGTTGTCTTCTGGGTTATTTCAGCCCGAGCAGTTTCTTGCTGTTGGCGAGAATCTGCGGATCCTTGATTTTCTGTAATTCGTTTAAGGTCCACTCGGGATTAATCTCGCTCACGATTTTCTTCAGGCCAAGGGTCAATTGGGCATCAGGGTGGTTGAGACACCACTGCATCACGCCCTGAGTGTCACTATACAGGCGGTTCATCACCAGCACATGGAAATCGCCCAGCAGTTGAGTTGGTTCGGTGATGTGACCTCTAGCCTCGTGGAGGAGCGCTTCCACACGGTCGCAGAAGGTCGTGTCGCTCAGCGGCGTCCATGACAATACCTCAAGAGCTCGTTTGTCACGCCAGTAGTTGGTCAGCAAGGTGGTGTCGGAGCTATAGACAGTGCCGATTTTTCCGATACTGAAGAGACCGTCGTTGCCGATGGTGACGGGCAACTCATGGTGGATGAACCATAGCGTGGAGTCGGTGTCCACCCCGTCGCTTTGGACATTATAAGAAATCCAACGGCTCACCTGGATGGGTTTGCCCCACTTGTCGGGCATCACCATGCGCATCGAGTCGATGCCCACGTTGCGGGTGTGTTCATCGACATCGTCCCAATAAGACAGGTTTATACCACCGCACTCGCCCAGTCGCATGAAGTCTATCATGCCGTCTTTGCCGTAGGTGGCCAGCCAGCATGTGCGGGAATCACTGTAACTGGTCTGCCCAAACAGCAGGCTGATGCCCTTGTCAGGGTAATCACGCTTACCCCACACGCGCACGATGCTTGAAACGGTGTCTATACCCATATACTTGTCTAACCCCAATGCTTGGCAAGTAGGTAAATCCAAGATGTAGTGTGGCAGATTCTTGCCGTCATCATTATAATTGATATCATTGGCAACATTGAGTGAATCATCACAGATGCCTGCATTGCACAGGAAGTCGTGACCGTTTTTGATTTGGTTCCCGGGCTGCCACTTGCCCGTGCATGACGTGATGGCCAATGCCAACAAGATAATTACAAAATGTCTCATATTTTTCTAAACTCTTTAACCTCTAACCATTAACCATTAACCATTAACCATTAACCATTAACCATTAACCTCTAACCACTAAACCTCTAACCACTAAACCTCCAACTTGCGGTAGCGCACGCGGGTAGGCTCTTCCTTGCCCAGGCGTTTCAGTTTGTTTTCCTCATATTCGCTGTAGCTGCCCTCGAAGAAGAACACATTTGAGTTGCCCTCAAAGGCGAGGATGTGGGTGCAGATGCGATCCAGGAACCAGCGGTCGTGGCTGATGACCACGGCACATCCCGCAAAGTCCTCAAGACCTTCCTCCAGGGCGCGCAGGGTGTTGACGTCGATATCGTTGGTGGGCTCATCGAGCAACAGGACGTTGCCTTCTTCTTTCAATGCCAATGCCAGTTGCAGACGGTTGCGTTCACCGCCCGAGAGCACGCCGCACTTCTTCTGCTGGTCCACGCCGCTGAAGTTGAAGCGTGACAGGTAAGCGCGGGCATTCACGTCGCGACCGCCCATGCGCAGCAGTTCCACACCGCCCGAGATGACCTCATAGACCGTCTTGTCGGGGTCGATGCTCGTGTGCTGCTGGTCCACATACACGGCCTTGACCGTTTCGCCCACCTCAAAGATGCCGCTATCGGGCTTTTCAAGTCCCATGATGAGTCGGAACAGCGTTGTTTTACCTGCACCGTTGGGGCCAATGACACCCACGATGCCGTTAGGCGGCAGCATGAAGTTCAGGTCGTCAAACAACAGCTTGTCGCCAAATGCTTTGGCCACGTGTTGTGCCTCGATGACCTTGTTGCCCAGTCGGGGACCGTTGGGGATGAAGATTTCGAGCTTCTCCTCTTTCTCCTTGACGGTCTCGTTCAGCAGCTTATCGTAACTGTTCAAGCGCGCTTTTCCTTTGGCTTGGCGGGCTTTAGGTGCCATGCGCACCCATTCCAACTCGCGCTGCAGGGTCTTCTGGCGCTTGCTCTCGGTCTTTTCTTCCATGGCCAAGCGTTGGGTCTTCTGTTCCAGCCAGCTGCTGTAGTTGCCCTTCCAGGGAATGCCCTCGCCGCGGTCCAGCTCAAGAATCCAGCCAGCCACGTTGTCAAGGAAATAACGGTCGTGGGTCACGGCGATGACCGTGCCCTCATATTGCTGCAGGTGCTGCTCCAGCCAGTCGATGGACTCGGCATCGAGGTGGTTGGTGGGCTCATCGAGCAGGAGCACGTCGGGTTTCTGCAACAGCAGGCGGCACAGGGCCACGCGGCGACGCTCACCGCCACTCAAGTGCTCAGTCAGCTGGTCGCCCTCAGGGCAGCGCAGCGCGTCCATCGCACGCTCCAGACGGTTATCAAGGTTCCAAGCGTCGGTGGCATCGATGATATCCTGCAGTTCGGCCTGACGGGCAAACAGTTTGTCCATCTTCTCGGGATCCTCATAGTACTCGGGCATGCCGAACTTGAGGTTAATATCCTCAAACTCCTTGAGCGCGTCAACCACGTGCTGCACACCCTCTTGCACCACCTCCTTGACTGTCTTGGTCGGGTCAAGCTGCGGGTCCTGAGGCAGATAACCCACCGTGTAGCCTGGTGCAAACACCACCTGACCCTGGTATTGTGTCTCCAGGCCGGCGATAATCTTCATCAGCGTCGATTTACCGGCACCGTTCAGACCGATGATGCCGATTTTGGCACCATAGTAGAACGATAGGTAGATGTTCTTGAGAATTTGTTTTTGGTTCTGCTGGATGGTTTTGCTCACGCCCACCATCGAGAAGATGATTTTCTTGTCGTCAACTGTTGCCATATAAGTCAATGTTTAGTTATTTCTTGCAAAGATAGTCTCTTTTTTTCACTTGTGCAACAACACAAGACAAGTGATGTAATAGTCTGAGTCCGCAGTTCGTAGTTAGGGCCGTTGGCCGGGTGTTTGGTTGATTTGAAGGTCGCGGGACTTGTATTCGTCGATGACGGGGTCATCGATGACGGGGGAACGCAGGGTTTCTTGTTGCCCTGTGAAGATGAAGCGCCCGGTATTGGTGATAGTGTAGTGGTTGTCCCACTCTACGCGCCACGCTTCGGTAAGGGAGTGGTCCTTGAGGTACAGGCTGGTGAGCGTCATCACGCGGTGCAAGGTGAAACTGCCGTCATCATTAAAACTGATGCTGGCATCGGTTGTATAGAAGCGGTTGCCGCCCAAGCGCATCGGTTTCTGGTGTTCGCTGGTGTGGAATTCCCGCAAGTCAAGGGCATCAACGACTGCACCCTTGTTGTCTCGTGTCACAAGATAAACCTTGAAGTGGTTTGTATCTTCTCCCGTCGGGACTTTATAGGCTTCAAGCGTAAAGGTTTTTCCAATGGGGCGGATGCCGATGAGCTGGGTGCTGTCAGGCACCTCAAATGTGGTCAGCCGGTGGAGGACGTCGCACTGTTCCTGGGTAAGGATAGGAAAATCCGTTTCCTCTATTGTGTCGCGGCTCAAGAGACTTTGTCCGATTTGCAGGACATCAGGAATCTCATTCACGGTTTTAGGGTAGGAATTATGATTGGCGCAACCTGTTATCATCAGACTGGCGATAAGAGCAATCATCGTTTTCATAATCATTACAGATGTTTTGTCAGGGGCTTGTCATCCCAGGAGTTAACGAGATTGGTAAGCCACTGGCGGTCATTGGCGTCATCCATTCGGCTAATCTCTTTCAGGAGAGCAGGACGCTCCCGTACGGGCATTTTGAAATAGGGTAACAGGCGGTTGGCTACGTTGCGCTTTGCAGCCATCCAGCCGAGGAAACGCTGCGGGTTCATCCTGTATAGCTTCACCACGTCCCAAGGGAAGGGGTTGTACTCGTAGTCAGGGTCGTAGGTGCTGTTCACCAGTTCGGAATACTCATTCCAGGTGTCCATAATGCTGGGGTCGTACAATGAGCACACCAGCATGTCCCATGACTTGAAGTCGAGAGCGGCATATTGGTCCACCTTGCCCTGTTCGTTGGTGACGCGTTGACCCTGCAACACAAAGTGGCCCTTGGAATTGACGGTGTAATCCTGTTCCCACGTTTGTTGCCATTGCGGCTTGTCCTTCAAGTCTTTGTCGAAGTCCATCACGCAACGGCCCATCGTGCGGTGTAAGGTCACGTGGTCCCCGGCTAGAGTGATATTTCCGTCGAGCGTGAACACGCTGTCGTTGTTGATGTCGGTCAAGTTGATGCGCCACAACAGATGCAGCTCACGCGCATTGATGGCATCAAGCACATGGCCCTGCTTGTCATAGGTCATCAAGTCCACGCTATAGCCGGCACCATTGCAAGCATAGAAGGCTGCCAGCGTGACGCCGCTACCCATGTCGCGCACTCCAAGCAACAGCCAGTTGCTCATCTCGTTAGGAAATTCATGGCCGACGGGTAAAACCAGGGCTGCGTATTGATCAGTATTGAGGTGCTTGCCTTTAAGATCACTGGCGGTTTGATTGGGGTCGCCGCAATACACGTCGGGCAGGGTCAGGGTGTCGCCTAACAGCAGTTTTTCGGTGACGTCGATGCCAAGGTTTTCGAGGAAGGAAAACTGTTCGTTATTCACTTTGTTGCCTCCGGAACAAGCCGTTGACAGCAGTATTATGATAGCGAAAAGCCAAGAAAAGCTATTTGATTTCATTTGAATGCGTTGGATGCGATTTATGGTTCAATGATAGATGCAAAGGTAGGGGATTTGGCGATAACCGACAAGAGATGTGTGAATAATTTGGGGTAATCGTGGAGATTTTTGTAATTTTGCACCTTGATGGAAATGAAAAGCGATATCAACATCCAGCATCCCGAAGCCTGGGAACTGCTTGTCTCGATAAATGACAGGCAGGTGGACTATATCTTGTACACTCCTGCAGTGGCCAACTCATTGGTCATTGGTCATGTGGATATAGCAGATGATTCATTGCAGGCACTTGAGGATGCCATCTATGAAACGCCCGAGTTGTTGAATGAGTACAAGCGGGTGAGGGTAGTGGTCCATTCCAGCCACTTTGTGTTACTACCCCGTGAGACTGAGGATGACGATTGCGAGATGCTGGTGCGACAAGCCTTCCCCAATGATGATGGGGATGCGGCTGTGTGTGTCATGCCGGGCAATGAAGTGAAAATCGCCTACCTGATGCGTCGCGGCATGCAGGCATTCTTGGGCCGCACTTTCAATTATCCCACGGCTCTGCACCACCTGTTGCCGTTGTGCGAGCACTTCATGGAATTGGGGAAAGGTGATGATGCCTCTCGCATGTTCCTCAACCTGAATCCCGAGAGCATGGATGTCGCCATCTACAGCAAGGGCCAATTAACTTGTGCCAACAGCTATGCGTTTACTAACGTCGAGGATGCTGCCTACTACATTATGAACATGTGGCGCGCTTTTGACCTCGACCAGTTGACCGACGAGCTGCAACTCATGGGTGACAACGATATGCAATCATCCATCATGCCGCTTTTGCGTGAATATGTGAAACATGTGATGCCTGTCGTCTATCCTGCTGCCGCGATGCAGTTGGGACGCAATGCGATGCAGGCTCCGCTTGAACTTATCTTGATGGCCCTATGCGAATAATCAGTGGAAAATACGGCCGGCGCCGCTTTGATGTGCCCACCAACATCACTGCACGCCCCACGACCGACATGGCGCGCGAGAACCTGTTCAACGTGCTGGGCAACATCATTGACCTGGAGGACAAAACGGTTCTTGATCTGTTCGCAGGAACAGGTGCAATGAGTTTTGAGTTTTTGTCCCGTGGCTGTGCCCATGTGACCGCTGTCGAGAAAGCGCGTGTGCAGGCCGAGTTCATCAAGCGTGTGCAGCAGCAGTTGGGTGATCCCAACTTGACGCTAGTGCGTGGCGATGTGTTCAAGTTTGTCAACACTTGCCGCCAGTCGTTTGACATCATCTTTGCCGATCCTCCTTACGACTTGCCGCGTTTTGGCGAAATCCCCAAGCTGGTGCTCGATTCTCTGCTCGTGCATGACGGCACGTTGTTCATCATGGAGCATCCGCGCGAGCATGATTTTTCGGCTTTGCCCCATTTCTCGCAGCAGCGTGTGTATGGCAAGGTCAACTTCTCGATTTTTGAAATCAAGCGATGAGAGACGAGAGTAAATATATCACCAGGCTCGAGCTGCACGAGGTCAAACCCACAGCGTTGCGCATCCTCTTGTTGCGCACGATGATGGCACATGACGATGCCTTCTCGCTACAGAGTCTGGAAGACGAACTTGACACGGTGGACAAGTCAACCATCTACCGCACGATAACATTGTTTCTCACCCATCACCTCATTCATGCCATCGATGACGGCACGGGCATGTTCAAGTATGCCGTGTGCAGCCCCGACTGCCACTGCGGTGAGGACGATGGCGCCATTGACCACATGCATGCCCATTTCAATTGTGAGAAGTGTGGCCGCACCTTCTGCCTGCAGACGACCCAGGTCCCGCTGGTTTCCTTGCCTGGCAACTTCCAGGTCCACAGTATCAATTATGTGCTTAAAGGCCTTTGCCCCGATTGTGTCAGTAACAACAAATAGCTGAAATCATGAAGAATGTAACCTGCTGGCTGCGCAACATATTGATTTTCTTTTTCACCTCGACCATTCTGGCTGTGGTGATTCTCAAGTACATCCCGGTCTATGTTACACCATTGATGCTCATTCGCAGTGTCGAGGCCATGATTGCGGGTGAGACACCCAGCATCAATCACCATTGGGTGCCCCTGGAAAAGATCAGCCACAACTTGCCTCAGGCGGTGATGGCCAGCGAGGATAACCTCTTTTTGAGGCACAAGGGGTTTGACCTGGAACAAATCCAGAAGGCTCAGATCGAGGCTCAAGAGGGCAAGCGCCAACGCGGAGCAAGCACCATCAGCCAGCAGACGGCGCGCAACGTTTTCCTGTGGCAAAAACGCTCATGGTTGCGCAAGGGTCTGGAAGCCTATTTCACTTTCTTGATAGAGGGCATCTGGGGCAAGGAACGCATCATGGAGGTCTATCTCAATTCCATCGAGATGGGTAAGGGTATCTATGGCGCTGATGCTGTTGCCCGCATCAATTTCAAGACTTCCCCCGACAAGCTAACCAAGGATCAGTGTGCCTATATCGCGGTTTCGTTGCCCAATCCGCTGGTGCGCGACAGCGCCCATCCCACTGCCAGGATGAAAAAGATGCACCGTACCATTCTCAAGCGGATGAACCAAATCGACACCTTCCCCAAGGACTGCTGCGCCAAGTAAATCATTAGTTTTTTCATTTGGGTGTTGTTATAGTGGTACAAGCCTCGGGCTAGTACGGCTTGCACAACTTGTACCCGCTTTTTACAACGTGCAGAAAAACGTCACCAGGAAGGGGACTGAAAAATCGACGAGGAAACCGTGAAACAGCGAGAGGATGACGAAGTCCTCGCCGCTTGTGCGGGTGATGATAGGCAAGGTGGTGTCCATGGTTGTTGCGCCGCCGCAGGAAATAGGGGAGAGGGGCCCGAAGTATCTAACCAGTAATGGCGCTCCCAGCAGGGTAAAGATCTCGCGGATGATGTTGGCGAGCAGGGCGATTGTGCCCAGTTCCGGACCACGGTATTGCGTGATGAAAATGCTCGACAACGAGTAGTATCCGAATCCCGAACCCACGGCAAGGCAGTCGGTGAGTGAACGGTGGGGGAGAGCGAGCGAAGCAATGGCGGTAGCTGCGAGTGTGCCCACGATGGTCATCAACGGCAACAGCATCAACCGCCTGTCAAGTTGGCGGAATGTATCGATGATGGTGGTGTTGTTGCCTACGGTGATTCCCACACAGAACAACAGCGCACACAGGGTGAGATAACTCACGTTGCCATAGGCATTCAAATCAGGCAACCAGTGCATCAGGCCGCACATGATTCCCAGGATAAAGAAGCCAACGATGATGAGACTGCCTTTCATGGCTTGCCTCCTTTCTTCTTGCCGCTTACCCATCGCCACAATGCCCAAGAGAACGAAACAGTTCCCGCAATGCCTGTCATCGCAAGCCACAGGGCTTCAATACCCAAATCTTGGATACCGCTGATGACCTGTGGGTTTTCGCCCACCTCGACGCCGAGGAAAAACAGCAATAGCCAGATGAGCACCGTCACAGCGTGAGGCACCACACGGAGCCGTCTTTTTCTTAGCAGAAACCCGACAGCAATACCGCTGAACATGATGGCAACGACCTTCAACATAATGTCGCAAAATTAGTTATTTGTTTTCATTCAGAACGACAGTTTTCAGGTTTTCACTTGTTTTTTGGTGGTTTAAGGGAAATGGTGTAACTTTGCGGGAAAACAGAATAACAATACTGATGATGAAAAAAACGTTTTTATTTTTGGCTATGGTGATGCTTGTCATGGCATCATGTAAGCCCAGTGCCAACCAAGAGACGGAGTCCACCAATGCGGATGTGGAGCAATCGCTCAAAGAATTATGTGAACGCGTTCAGGATATCTATGCGTCAGTTTATGAGGTCTATATTCTCGAGGACTCGTTGCGCAATCTGGATAAATTGGAAGGAAGCCCCGCCTGGGAAAACCGCAATCGTTTTAACAACGATTACTGCACCAAGGGGTTAAATGACCTGTTCCGTCAGGTCAATGAAATTGACAGTATTTATCACAACGGCGAGTTGGGCTTCTTTGAGGCCGATTATTGGTTGATGGCCCAGGACTGGGGCTCCGACCTTAAAGTCAGTGACGTGAAAGTGCTGTCGATGACCGATCACGAGGCTCTGGTGGAGATTTTGATTCACAATCTTGGCAACAATAATCCTGTGCAGCTGAAGATGTTGAAAGAGGACGGATTGTGGAAGATTGACAGTTTTATTGATGCGGACAACAATATCGACTTGAAAAAGGAGATGGAACAATATGTGTCCGACGAAATCAAGAAAAACAAGAAATGACAAAGGTAAAGACTTTACTGACTCTAGTTGCTGCCATTGCCTGCTGGACCATGATGCAGGCCGCTCCAGCCAAGCCAGCTCCATTTACCCATGTCCAGAGCGACGGCTCTACCGTAACGCTGATGATGCGGGGCGGGGAGTTTAACCATTCGCTGATGACCATGGACGGGCTGACCGTTGACCGTGATACTGATGGCGACTACTATTACACGGCTGGCGGCGCTTTAAGCAACGTGAGGGCACATGACGCGTCCGACCGTGGCATCGAGGAACAGGCTTTTGTCATTGCCTATCGTGACCAGATGACGTTAGAGTCACGTTCCCGTCGCATGCCCCGTCGCGAGGAGAGCAACGACAACCCGCAGGTGCCCACCTTCGGGTCTCCGCGCATCCCTATTATCCTGGTCAATTATACCGATGTGAGATTTATTCACAGTGATCCTGTCGCAACTTTCAGGAACCAGTTCAACGAGAAGGATTTCAGCTGTCTGCATTACTTCGAGTCTCAGTCACGCGGACGTTTCACGCCCCGGTTTGATATTCTGGGTCCTGTGGATTTGCCCCAAAACAGAGCCTATTACGGCGCTAATATCAGGGTTTATGGTCAAGATTGTGATAAGCGATTGGGAACGATGATTTACGATGCCTGCACTCGCCTTTCAGGTGTGGATTTCTCCAACTATGACAACAATGGCGATGGCTATGTTGACGTTGTGGTCGCACTCTATGCCGGTGTTGGTGAGTCACAGGCATGGCGCTATGTTCCGGAGTCGGTGTGGCCTTGCCAATGGGATATGCAGGAAGCCTATGACTGGGGCTGCAGTTCTACCGGCCCGTTTCAACTCAACGGGGTGACAATCAATAAGTTCGCGGTGTTTAATGAACTGGAGGGAAATAACAACTATAGCACCAACATCGATGGTGTGGGTACTTTCTGTCATGAGTTTGGCCATTGCTTGGGTTTGCCTGACTTTTATCCCACCGATGGTGGCGGTGCTTATGGCATGAGCAGTTGGGATGTTATGGACAGTGGCTGTTACGCCAACAACGGCGACACCCCTGTAGGATATACGTCCTATGAACGTCACTTCATGGGTTGGATGGACCTCATCGAACCTGTTGAGAATACCCAATATTCATTGTCTCCTCTTAATAGTGATAACGGCGCAGCGGTTAAGGTAACCAATGATGCCAACCCCGACGAGTATTACCTGCTCGAATACCGCACCAAAACAGGTTGGGATTCTTATCTGCCGGCCGAGGGCATACTGATTCTCCACGTGGACTATAATAAATTGGTTTGGGATGATAACACGCTAAACAACCTAGCCTCTCATCCGCGCATGTCAATCATTCCGGCTGATAATGAACTGAGGGGTTATAATAACAGTGGCGATACGTGGCCAAGAGGTTCCTTGGATTCTCTCACCAACAACTCGATTCCCGCTGCCAAGGTCTATACTGGTGGGTTTATGAACAAGCCCATCACCAAGATGAGGGTGGATGAAGACAAGCGCATGGCCAGCTTCTGGTATATGAGGGTCCTGCGAGGCGATGTCAACGGCGATGGTGAGGTGAATATTGCCGATGTCAATGCCCTCATCAACATTATTTTGACAGGAACTGGAACCGCCAATCCCTCTAGCGACGTGAATGGTGACGGTGAAACCAACATTGCCGATGTCAATGCGCTGATTGAACTGATATTAAACGGATAATAGTATAATTGTTATGTCAAACAAAGTGAAGTATTTGATCTGGACGGCCTTGGCCTTGTTGCCGTTGACGATAACGGCAGCAAGTGTGAATACCGATGCCGCAAGAACCATTGCGCAGCAATTCGTTAATCACCAGTCCCATGGTAAGCTCAGAGCATCACATGTGACGATGACGCTCTCACATGCCGAGTTGTCAACGTGGAATGCCACACTCGTGGATTACTACGTCTTCAATTCAACCGATGGCAACGCGTTTGTCATCGTTTCGGGTGATGACCGTGCCGAGCAGGTTTTGGGCTATGGTGGCGGGACCATTGACATGAACGATATCCCTTGTGGCCTACAGTGGCTTCTGGACACTTATAAAGAGCAGCTAGAGTATCTACATGCCCATCCGGCAGTAGTGGTGGAGACCACCAGCCAGACGTTGAAGTCATCGGGCGTGCAATACCTGCCGCTGCTATCCAGCGACTGGAGCCAAAGCGAACCGTACTACAATCAGTGCCCGCTCTATGAAGGGAAGCATTGCGTGACGGGCTGCATTGCCACAGCCATGGCCCAGGTGATGTACTTCTGGCGTTATCCCCAGTCGAGCCCCTCGGTGCGTGGATACAGGCTGCCGTGGATGCAACTGCCCGACCTGCCTCCCACCACGTTTGAGTGGGACGACATGCTTGACCGATACACCGGCCCCTATACCGAGGTCCAAGCCGAGGCTGTTGCCAAGCTGATGAGGTATTGTGGACAAGCCTGTTCCATGGACTATGGCGTGGACGGCAGCGGAGCATATGTCCACACCCAGCTCGCGGCTTTGAAGTTGATGAGCTACAACCCTAATGCCACGATGGTGGAGAAGAAGAATTATAGTGTGGAGGACTGGAACAGCATGATGTTGAGAGAACTGGAATCAGGCTATCCTCTTCTGTATTCCGGTAGTGGACAGGCTGGCGGACATTCCTTCGTGCTTGACGGCTATGACGGCAATCAGGGCAAATATCACATCAACTGGGGTTGGGCCGCTAAGGGTAATGGCTATTTTGCGCTGGGCGCATTCAATGTTAGGGATTACACTTTCAACTCCCAGCAGCAGATGTTGCTTAGGGTTTATCCGTCTACAACACCCGAGATTGCCCAACGATATGACTTTGAGGTAAACGGCATCTATTACAAGCTTGGTGACAATGGCGACGAAGCTGTGGTGACCTGCAAGGACACACAGTACAATAGCTATAGTGGCGATGTCAGCGTTCCCAAAAATGTCACCTGGAACGGCAAGACGATGACCGTTACAGCTGTGGGAAAGGATGCCTTCAGGGATTGTGACAACCTGTATTCGGTAACACTGCCTAGCAGCGTGAAACTGATTGATGAAAGAGCTTTCAGGAGTGCATCGAGAATGACCAACGTGGTGATGCCCGATAAATTGGAGTCAATCGGGGCTCTGGCTTTCACCAATTGCATTTCGCTTGAAAAGGTGTATCTGCCAAGCTCTTTGCGTGAGATAGGCTATAAAGCGTTTTTGAATTGCACGGGCTTGAATAGGGTAGATGTCGACAATGTGCAATCGTGGATAGATATCGCTCTTGAGGGTTACTATTCCAGTCCTTTGCTCTATGCGCACCGGCTCTTTGCAGGTGGGCAGGAAATCAAGCATCTGATCATTCCGAACTCCACGGTGAGCCTTCCCGATTATAAGTTCGCCGGTTTTTCAGGAATGAATGCTGTCTCTTTCAACGAGGAACTCGTCTCGATAGGAGTATCCACCTTTGAGGGTTGCTCATCGTTGTCAAGTCTTGATTTCCCTGAATCGTTGACGACGATAGGACAGGAGTCATTCAAGGGTTGCACAGGATTACAGGATCTGGTTCTTACTGAGTCTATCCAACACATTGGCCAAGGAGCCTTCAAAGGCTGTAATAGCGTGAAATCGGTGGATTTCAAGGGGCCTGTGAATGTGATTGAGACGGATGCTTTTGATGGCTGTGAGAATCTGACCAGCGTCATGACCACCGATTTGGGTTCATGGTTTGATAATGGCTTCAAGAATGAAAAGTCCAATCCGTTGTCCATCGCTCATCGCTTATTTGTGAACGGCGAGGAGTTAACTGATCTGGCTATCCCCGATGACATCATTTCCATCGGAGATTATTTGTTCTACGGCTTCTCAGGAATGTCTTCCTTGACGATGGGGAACAATGTGGAAAAGATTGGCAAGAGCGCCTTTGCACAATGTAAGGGCCTGACACAGGTGACGATAGGCGAGGGAGTGACGGCCATTGGAGAAAAAGCCTTTTCCACTTGCTCCAACCTGCAGTCGATTGTTATCGGCTCCAATGTCCAGTCGATTGAAGATAAGGCATTTATTGCATGTCTCAGTTTGACCGATGTGACCTGTCGGCCTTTGGTTCCGCCAGTTGCCGCCAACGTCATGTGGTTCTCCAACGCCACCTGCAGTAAAGCGGCTCTTAAGGTATCCCGAGACGTGGTCGCTGCATACAAAAAGGCAAATGAGTGGAACCGATTCTCGGAGATTGTCGGCATTGAGATTCATGAGGACTTGAAAGGTGACGTCAACATCGACGGCGAAATCAATATCGCTGACGTCAATGTGCTTGTGGATGTCATCTTTGCCGAAAGCAGAATCGAGGCCATTCATGATGTGAATGGAGATGGTGAGGTGAATATTGCCGATGTGAATGCCATCATCGACATGATATTGACCCCGAAGTGATAACTTAGAGAGGTGAATTGGCTTTGAAGAGAATAATATGGCTTGTGGGATTGTTGTCCCTGTGGACAATTAATGCGTTGTCAGCTCCTGTCAACCTGGAGAAGGCATTGGCCATGGCATCTCGTTTCACCCAACCTGTCCATCGTGAAAAAGAGGCACGTCCTGCTGCCTCTTTTATTGTATCCCATATCGAGAGTTCTGCTGTTAATCCTGAGGCTGCCGATTATTATGTCCTGAATGCAAGTGACGGTAGCGCCTTTGTCATCGTTGCTGGTGATGACCGGGCTGGGGATGTCTTGGCCTATGGCCAGGGAACCATCGACATGTCGCAGTTGCCTTGTAACTGCAGGTGGTGGCTTGACCAGTACCGCAGCCAGATGGAGTATTTGATTGCCCATCCGGCGATGCGCTTAGTACCTCCAGTCAGTTCCGATAATGAAACCGTAGTCGCCCCGTTGCTCGCCTGCCAGTGGAACCAGACAAGGCCCTACAACCTGCAGTGCCCGCTCGTTAATGGCGCGCGTTGCGTGACGGGCTGTGTTGCCACAGCAATGGCCCAGGTCATGTATTATTGGCGGTTTCCTGACGCATTACCGGCCTTGCCTGCCTACACGACTTCAACCCTCAAGATTGCTGTTCCCGAGCTTCCGCCCGTCCAGCTCATGTGGCAAGACATGCTGGACACCTACCTGTATAACAGTTATACTGAGGCCCAGGGCGAGGCGGTTGCCACCCTGATGCGTTATTGTGGCCAATCTTGCAAGATGGATTACACCACGGGGCAGAGTGGCGCTTATTCCTGGAACATGACATCAGCCTTAAAAATGTTCGGCTACAACCCTTCCATGACCGATTTGATGCGTTATAATTATGGTGATTCGGTGTGGCGGGAGCTGATTTTGGAGGAATTGACTGCGGGCCGACCAATCCTATATCACGGCCATAATAACAAAGCAGACATAGGGCACGCCTTTGTCATCGATGGTTATGATGGCATCAAGTATCATGTGAATTGGGGGTGGGGTGGACTGGCCGACGGCTATTTCGCCTTAAACTCGTTTGTCAGCGGATTGAATGACCGGCACGGCATGCTGTTCCAGTGTTTTCCAGTGGGTGTTGACGGGGTTCAGCCTGCCCATGACTTTGAGACTGGCGGTATCTACTACAAGATTACGGGCAGGGGCGTTAGGGTGACCTATCCTCCTGGATTGGAGAAATACAGTGGCAGTGTCACTATCCCCGCTTCAGTCGTTCACGACGGTGGGGAGTATCCGGTTATCGAGATAGGTCCTAGCGCTTTTGCCGATTGCCCGGATTTAACAAGTGTGACCATAGGCACTGCTGTACAGTCTATTGATGATGAGGCCTTTGCCCGTTCATCCTCATTGCGGCGCGTGGAATTCCCTACGTCGGTCCAGCGTGTGCATCATCAGGCTTTTGCCGATTGTTCGTCACTGGACACGGTTGATATCGAGGGGCTTGAGGCTTGGTGCAGGATTGATTTTCTGGATGATGAGGCCTGTCCGATGACCAGTGCCCATCACCTGCGGCTCAACGGAGAGGAGATTACCCATCTGGTTATCCCCGACGGGTTGACGGCTGTTTCCGCCAACTTGTTCCGCAATTGTGGGTCTATTGTCTCAGTGCAGTTGCCGCCATCGGTGAGGTCAATTGGCAATTATGCGTTTAATAATTGCGGGTCGTTGAAAACCATTCAGATGGGCGATTCCCTCAGGGTCCTGGGTTACTCCTCAATGGCTGGATGTGTGGCACTCGAGAGTGTCACCCTGCCTGCTGAACTCATGCGCATCGACCGTTATGCCTTCAAGGGATGCCGATGGCTGATAGAAATCGTTATTCCTGACAAGGTGACATTTATTGGAGCCTATGCTTTCAAGGACTGTAAGCGCATTGAACGCCTTACACTGGGCGCCCGTGTCGATACCATCGGCAGCAGTGTCTTTGGCGGATGCCTTGCCCTTGACTCCATCACTTGTAGGGCGCCGCGGCCGCCCCTATTGTCTTCCCGTTCTTGTTTCCATTCCTCAATCTATGCCAACGCCACTTTATTGGTGCCGGCTCCTTCGCTTGAGGCTTACCGCTCGGCCGATTTTTGGCAGTTGTTTGTATCCATTAATGGATATGACACTTCATGCGGTCCTGGCGACGTTAATGGTGACGGCGAGATGAATATCGCCGATGTCAATTCCCTCATCACTTTATTATTGACAGGAAACACTGTTTCGACAACGGCGGCTGATGTGGATGGTGACGGTGAAATCACCATTGCCGACGTAAATGCCCTTATCGACATGATTCTGCGCGAGCAATGATGAATTAATGAATATCAATAAACGACAAATGGCGCACTATCCAAGTGCGCCATTTGTCGTTTTATATGGTCAGTGATTAATTTGACAGGATGATGTCGATCAAGGTGCCGATGTCGGCAACAGTGACCTCGCCGTCATGGTTCACGTCACCTTCCAGTGCTTGGGGAGCGGGAGCTACGCCAAAGGCCGACACATTAATCTCTTGACCCATGCTGGCCAGGTTGATGTAGATATTGGCATCGGCGGCAGTCTCGGTGAATCGGGTCACGATCTCTACGGGCACAGGGCTCAACAGGGGACCAACCCAAGAACTGAACTGGGGATCGTCACCAGCGGTGATATCGATGTCACCAGTGTAGTGGATGGTAGTGTAGCCATGCTCAACGACACCTTCCACGTTGGTGATGGTGATGTTGCCCACAGGCATGGGGAAGCCATCCATCCAAAGGACGAAGTTGTTCAGAAACATGCTATACGAGCCATTGTCGTTGGTGACAAGTACAGGCACCTCTTCCTGCTCGGTGGGATCGCCGTTGATGACAACCTTGAGGTGGCAGGTATAGGTGGTGGCACTCAGTGCCATAGCGCAGCAAGCTGCAATTGCAAATGCAAATAACTTTTTCATTTTCTTCAATTATTATCTGTTTGATTAATTATTCAAGACAATACTGATAAGATTGGTAACGTCGGCCACATTGATTGCTCCGTCATTGGTCAAATCACCTATCGAGAGGTCAAAAGGCAATCCTTCCAGGACGATATTGATCAATTCGGTAACGTCAGCCACGTTGACGGTTCCATCGCCATTGATGTCACCCCTCTTGGCAACAGGGGTGGTAGCGGTGATGATGTAGCAGGCGGCATTCTGCAGGTCGCCCGACACCACGCTGATGGTGATGCGGTAGCTGCCGTCGGCATTCTGTTCCATCGACTTGGTCATGACGGCACTGGCACCCTCGAGGGTGGCGGTGAAGTCATTCAGATTGGGCTCTCCGGCGATTTCCATGCTGTAGGTGGTAACGGCAGGATTCCAGCCAGCGATGGTCTCGCCCTTGTAGCGCAGGTCGGTCATCGCACCCAGGTAAACCAGCTCCATGTCGTCAACATAGACCATATCATCCTTGCTGCCTTGACCGGGGTTGGCGTTGGTCGAGAAGGTGACGAAAATGGCCTTGGTTTCAGCGTTGTTGCCAGCATAGCTCTCGTAGTCCATCGGGAAAGTGAACTGGGTCCAGTCGCAAACAGCAATCTGGCCGCCCACAATGCTACCCGTAAGGTTGGTATAGGTCTTGTCAACAGGCTCCTGGTAGTAGGTGCCGTCAAAGGTCTTCACGCTCACGTTAGCTTTGTTGTTGGCATTGGGAGTGCCTTGCTGGTATTTCATCCACACCTTGAACTGGTCAGGCTTGGCATGCAGGGGCATGTAGAAGTCATTACCGTAGCTCTCGTCCATCGAGGCATTGTTGCTGGTACTGGTTGCACTGGTGGAGCCGGCATTCAATCGTCCATTGGTCATGGTGCCGTTGGCAATGGTGTTGAAGGCGCTCTTGGCGGTCATCACGGCGCTATATTGTCCAGTGGTTCCTGAATGCACATCGGTGCTTTGACCAAGCTGAGCGGGAGATGCAAATGCCCACATGCCGGTTGCGGTCTTGAAACCGTGCCAGCGGTCGGGTTCGCCATCGCTATTAGTCCACGATTCCATGTCGCTGTTGGGCAGCTGGAAGTAGTTACCCACGGTATTGAACCACATGGTTGCCCCCTGGTCAGGCAGGGTCACGTTGGCGGCCATCATGCCGTTAACAGTGCGGGCAAACAGGATGGTGCGCATGTTGCCATATGAGGTGCCCACGTAGCGCTCGGCGCTGTAAACGGTGACGCCATCGGTGGTTGCTGCTGTCACATCGCTCATTGTCATGGTGCCGAAAAGAGGCACATTGAGCACGAGTGTGTAAAGGCCATTGTCGCCCTCGGTGACTGTGACTTCAACAGTCTGGGTTCGTGTCATTCCCATATATTTAACAACGATGGGGCCAGTAAAACTCTCGGCATGGAGGCCTACAACGGCTGCCAATGCCAAACAGGAAGTGATAATTGCTTTTTTCATTATTCTTAACTATGATGTTATTAAATGATTTTTTACTTGATGCGGTAGAGAATGCCTATGGTGCCGTAGATGGGACGCAGCGTCTGGACAGAGTGAAAATCACTCTTGAAAAGGCCGCCCAAGCCGTAGGTCAACTCAGCGAAGGCTCCCCAGCGGCGATGGAATTGCCAATCGACACCTGCATCGATGCCCCACTGCATGTGGCGCATATTGGCGTCGAAGTCAAAGTCGCCCCTGTCGCCTGGCTCGGTGCCCATCTCAATTTTGGGACCGACAGGCGTGCCTTCACGCAGGTAACCGTCATAGGCCCAACCCCAGAACTTGCGGTTCATGAGCCAGCCCATGAACATGCCGCCACGCAACGTCAGCTTTTGATTGATGTTGTAGGCTGCCTGGATGGGTAGGGTGAGGCGGCGCTGGGTTGTCTTGATGCGCACGTTGCCGTTAAAAATGCCCTTCAACGACTCCTCGCCACGCACTACCTCGATGTCATAGTTCTTGACTCGGCTGTCTACGTCCATGCTGCCAAGCTCAAAGCGCAGTCCTGAGTGTATCGACCAATGCTTGTCAATCGGGTAGGAAGCTTCGGCGGCAACCGTGAAGTTAAGGCCTGGATAGTAACCATTGATGCCACGTATCTCGTTTCCCATGTGGGTGGGTAGGGTACCGCCCAGGGCATAACCCAAACGGGCGTCGAAGCGCAAACTGTCAAGCACGGTCGAGTGACCGCTTAACGCCGTTAAAACCGTTACCGCTATGATCCAGAAATATCTCATTGATTCAATCGTCCAATTTTTAACTCTAACCATTAACCTCTAACCATTAACCTCTAACCATTAACCATTAACCACTAACCTCTAACCTATATTACTCTTCCCTCGTGCAGATAAGTCGCACCTTATCAACACACAGGCGACTACCGATGGCTCCAATAAAGCTGCCACCGGCACCACTCGACGAGAACACGATGGCGAGGTTATAGCCCCTGTTGGCCAGCAGCTGCTCGTCTATTTCCTCTCGGTACTCAAATTTTACATCCCACGGTGTCCATGTCGTGGTAGGGGCAACGTAACCCATGTTGGCGACGGCCACAATCAGGTCGCTCGACAGCACGTTGTCGCCATAAAGCACCGTCTCGTTGCCTGCCGCATCATGGTTGCGGTAGAACACGGCATAGACGTTGGCCGAGTCCACCCTGCCGGCTATCGGGTTACCAAAGAAATCCTGTACAGTAGGACCTGGCTCATAGGTGTAGTAGCCCGTGAAGCGGTCGGGGCGGTCGGTGAACGGGATGCCGAATCGTGTGGCATGCAGGTGGTCGCTCATCGCAATCTTCAAGTCAAATGTGCCCAGATACATGTTGCCGGCGGCAAGACGCTTGTTGGCCATGTGGCCAAAGGGGCCGGTGTCACGCGTCGTGAGGCACACGGCCGCTCCGTCATAACCGGCCAGCAGCGGGGTGGTGGGGTAGTCCTCGGCCATGGCAGTGCTCATCGAGATGCGGAATCCGTCGTTGGCTGTCGCCCAGTCGTTACCCAGCGTACCGTCGGGCAGCGTGTTGTGCCACATGTAGAATCGTCCGGTGGACGGTTCCAGTTCGAAGTGCTCAAAGTCATACCGCAGTGTGTCATTCACCGTCACCAGTGTGGGAACTACGTTGACCCGGTAGTGGCGTTGCCAACGGCCGTCCTGGGAGGTTACGGTATAGGATACTGGACCCTGGCTGAAGTCGTGGGTGCTGCCGCTGGCGGGGGATATCGTTGCTCCTGACGATAGGGTGAAGACGGGTGACAAAGCACTCACGTCGGCATCGCCGCGCACGGCAAACGTAATAACGCTGTCGGTCGAGAACACCACCTGCAGCGAATCGGTCACCTGGAAGAAGAAATTCTCAGGCTGGGCCACGTGGAGTATAGCAGTTTCAATATCGGCCTCGCAACCGTCGGGCTCGTCGCCGAAACACGATGTGCACAACAAAGCGTTTAACAAAGAGAAGACTCCTATTATATAATAAGACTTGAACATTTTAATTACAATTGCTATCGAACCTGCAAAATTAGATAAATTCTCGCAATACTCCCTGCATTTGCCTAGTTTTTTTGTAATTCCATAAAAAAAGAAGAGACGCAATCGCAATTGCGTCTCTTCCTGTTTCAATAGCTAATAGCCAAATGCTAATAGCTAATTGCTAGTTGTTTACTTCACAACCTTAACAGCGCTGGTGGTGCCGTCGGTGTAGGTGGTAACCTTGATGGTCATGCCCTGGGGCTGTGCCATCTCCTGACCAGCTACGTTGAAGTAGCGTACGTTAGCAACAGTCTTGCCAGCTACCAGCTCGTTAACGTTGGTGTCAATGTCATACAACCAAGCGATGTTCGAAGCGTTCTTCACACCGTCGACGGTGTAGTAAACCTGGATACCGATGTTCTCGGTGAACAGGGGCTCGAAGCCTTCCTCGTTGGTGCGATAGAAGTAGCAGTAGTAGTTGTTGAAGTCAACTGCGCTGCTGTACAGGCTGAAGGGAACCTCGGTGATGTCATTGGCCAAGTCGAAGCTGTAGTCCTCAGCGGGGAAGGTGAACATCTCAGCACCGTTACCATTGTCAACAAAGATACTGTAGCTCAGGAACTCACGGTCAATGGGGTTGCCATCAACGTCAGTGGTGGGCAAGGTGAAGTAGAAGCGGCTGAAACCACTCTCGTCACCGCAGTCATACCACTCGTCAGCGGTGGGATCAGCAGGAACAGCGGGAACCAGGTTGAGGATTACGCCTAAGGGCAGAACCTCACCATTCTCGTCAACGTTGCTGAACTCAGTGCAGTTGATGTATTCCTCATCACTCCACTTACCTACCATACCTACAGAGTTGTAGTTCTCGGGGAATTCAGCATAAGCATTACCCTCGGAACCCAGCAGATAGATAGAATTGCCGTCCAGGAGGAAGTTGATCTCGGTGGTGCGCTCGTCAAGACCGTAGTTGATGTAGTAAGCGGGATTGCCTTCCTCGTCTTCACCATCCTGGTAAACCTCGGTGAAGCCCCACATCAGCTGGATGCCATACTCATAGCTGCTGTTCCAGCTCAGATACTGGCCAGTGGGAATGGTGATGAGACCAGTCTCAGCATCATAGGTACCCTTTACCCAAGTGTTGTAGCTGTCATACCACCACAGGGGATTCTGAATGTAAGCATCGCCGTTGGGAGCAATAGCAACAGTGAACTTGCCGTCGGTTGCGCTTGCACCCCAGCCCCAGCTCTGGTAAACAGCACCGCTGTTACGGCTGAAGAGGAAGGTCTGGCAATCCTCGGGGATGTCGTAGATGACGGTGGGCTCAACGATGGGCTCGGCCTCGGTGAGAACGGTGTTCCACTCCAGGAAGCCGGTCCATGAGTCGTCATCGCTCCAGTAAGCGGTCAGACCATAGCCCATGTAGTCCTCTTCAACACTACCGTCACCGTCAGCGGGACCCTCAGTGCCCAGCAGGGTAAGGGTTTCGCCGTTGATCTCGTAAACAGCCTCGGTGACATCGGGATCGGTAACGAGTGCAAAGTAACCATCGGCATTGATAGTTACATTGCCCCAAGCCAGGAGAATCTCAGCATCATAGTCAGCTACATAAGCTACTGACTGGCCCAGAGGCACAACAATGTACATGCCGTCCTCGATGGTGCCTTCTACCCAGCTGTCAGTGCCGAAGTAGGTGTTGGCACCGCACAGGATGTTCTTAATCCAAACCTGGTTGTTGTCACCATAGACAACCTCAACCCTGCTCTTTGCGGGCTGGGCACCTACAGTAAGGTAACCGCCGCTCACGTAGTCATAACGACCAGCGCGCTCATAGGTCTTAACTTCGCCCTCGGGCTGCTCGGTAACCACCCTCAAGGTGGTAGCCTGCTGCTTCATGGCCTTGGGATTCACCTTGGTCATCTCGGTGTTGATGGCCTTGTTGCTCTTCATGACATGGGTAGTCTTGAAGTTTACGCCTGCAGATGCACCAAGTGCTACTACGGCAGCAACCAAAAGTACTGATAATTTCTTCATAGATAACAAAGATTAGTTAATAAAAAAATATGAATTAATACGTTGGTTAATAGTTCGTTGTTGATTCAAAACATGATTTGGCATTCGGTCGTGAGTCGCTCAAAACCGGAGCACGACCCTTTTTTACATGACGCAAAGTTACTCTTTTTTTTAATAATGGAAAATTTTTTTTGATTTTTTTTCTCATTATATTTAAAAACTATTAATGCGTTGGGACTTTAGAGGAAAAGTAGTACCTTTGCGGCTTGAAAAAACAACTAGATAATTATACAATGGCAAAACAGGAAGACGTTTTCAAGAAAATCGTGTCACATGCCAAGGAGTATGGCTTTGTGTTCCCTTCGAGTGAGATTTATGACGGACTGGGTGCGGTCTATGATTATGCCCAGAATGGCGTTGAGTTGAAGAACAATATCAAGCGTTACTGGTGGGAGGCGATGACCCTGCTGCACGAGAACATCGTGGGCATCGACAGCGCCATCTTCATGCACCCCACCATCTGGAAGGCTTCAGGACACGTTGACGCGTTCAACGACCCCTTGATTGATAACCGCGACAGCAAGAAGCGCTATCGCGCCGACGTGCTCATCGAGGACGAGATCGCCAAGATTGAGGAAAAGATGAACAAGGAGGTGGAGAAGGCTGCCAAGCGATTTGGCGACAAGTTCGACGAGGCGATGTTCCGCCAGACCAACCCGCGTGTGCTCGAGAACCAGAAGAAGCGTGACGAGCTGCATGCCCGTTACGAGAAGGCAATGAACGACAACGACCTGGCTGAGTTGAAGCAGATCATCGTGGACTATGAGATTGTGGATCCCGTGAGCGGTACCCGCAACTGGACCGACGTGCGCCAGTTCAACCTCATGTTCAAGACCCAAATGGGTAGTAGCGCCGATGCGACAATGGACGTCTATCTGCGTCCCGAAACCGCTCAGGGTATCTTTGTCAACTTCCTGAATGTGCAGAAGACCGGCCGCATGCGCATCCCCTTTGGCATCGCTCAGATCGGTAAGGCCTTCCGCAACGAGATTGTGGCTCGCCAGTTCATTTTCCGCATGCGTGAGTTCGAACAGATGGAGATGCAATTCTTTGTGCGTCCCGGTGAGGAACTCAAGTGGTTTGACTACTGGCGTGAGCAGCGCCTGCGCTGGCACAAGGTCCTCGGCTTGGGCGACCAGAAGTACCGCTTCCATGACCACGAGAAACTGGCACACTATGCCAACGCTGCCACCGACATCGAGTTCCAGATGCCGTTCGGCTTCAAGGAGGTGGAGGGTATCCACAGCCGCACCGACTTTGACTTGAGCCAGCATGCCAAGTTCTCGGGCAAGAAAATCCAGTATTTCGATGCCGAGTTGAACGAGAGTTACACCCCCTACGTCATCGAGACGTCGATAGGTGTGGACCGCATGTTCCTCTCGGTGATGTGTTCCAGCTATGAAGAGCAGCAGCTCGAGGGCGGCGATACCCGCGTGGTGCTCCACCTGCCCAAGGCATTGGCTCCCATCAAGTGCGCAATCCTGCCGCTCGTCCGCAAGGACGGCATGCCTGAGAAGGCTCACGAGATTATGGACATGTTGAAGTTTGACTTCACTTGCCATTACGAGGATAAGGACACCGTGGGCAAGCGCTACCGCCGCCAGGATGCCATCGGCACCCCCTATTGCATCACTGTTGATGGCCAGACGCTGGAGGATAACACCGTCACCCTGCGTGACCGTGACACCATGCAGCAGGAACGCGTCGCTATTGCCGACCTGCCCGCTATCCTCGCCCGCGAGTGCAGCCTGAACAACGTCCTGCGCAAGCTCATGTAATTTATAAGGGTTTTTAGGCTTTAGGCCTTAACACCCTAAAGCCTAAAGCCTGAAACCAAACGCCTAAATAATATGAAGAAGTTTTTCTATACGATCATCTTGGCTGTGTTGGCCATCACGATGCTAGACTCATGCCTGGGCAAGGGCTATGAGGAAGAATACAAGGATTGGCGTGAGAGTAACGAAGCGTGGTACAAAAACCAGGTCGCATCGGGGCAATACACCATGCTCACTGCTCCTTGGGACCCCTCGGCTCAGACGCTTATCCGCTGGCACAACGACACGATGATGACCAAGAATAACCTCAAGCCGCTGATCACCTCTACTGTGGACGTGAAGTACCGCTTGAGCCTGTATGACGGCACGCGTGTGGACTCGTCCTATAATTCGACCTCTCCTGCCGACAGCATCTATCGCACACAACCCAATGAATGTGTCGAGGGCTGGATGTTAGCCTTAACACGCATGCATGTGGGTGACAGCTGCACGGTCATCGTGCCTTATCCGCAAGGTTATGGCTCCAGCAAGATGAGCGATGTGCTGGTGCCCTACAGCGTCCTCGTGTTCGACATGAAGCTGGTGGACATCCCCAAGTACAAGCAGTAAACAACACGCTTTTACGGGTTATATAAAACAATCCCCCGAGGCCGATGCCCCTGGGGATTGTTGTTTTAAGATATCGCCTTGTGTCTGGATTAGAACTCGGCGTTGTTAGGCGTGCGCGGGAACGGAATGACGTCACGGATGTTGGCCATGCCGGTCACGAACAGGATGAGGCGCTCAAAGCCCAGGCCGAAGCCGCTGTGAGGTACGGTGCCGAAACGGCGGGTGTCGAGATACCACCACATGTCCTTCATGGGGATGCCGCGGCGCTCGATTTCGCTCATCAGCTTGTCGTAGTCGGCCTCGCGTTCGCTGCCACCGATGATTTCGCCAATCATGGGGAACAGCACGTCCATGGCGCGCACGGTCTTGCCGTCCTCGTTCTGCTTCATGTAGAAGGCCTTAATCTCACGCGGGTAGTCGGTGAGGATGACGGGGCGCTTGAAGTGCTCCTCAACAAGGTAACGCTCGTGTTCGCTCTGCAGGTCCACACCCCACTCAACGGGGAATTCAAATTTCTTCTTGGCCTGCTTCAGAATCTCGATGCCCTCGGTGTAGGTGAGGCGCACGAACGGCTCTTTCAATACGCTGTGCAGACGGTCGATCAGCGTGTTGTCATACATCTTGTTCAGGAACTCGATGTCCTCCTGGCAATGCTCCAGCGCGTAGTTGACGCAGAACTTGATGAACTCCTCGGCCAGGTCCATGTTATCGGTGATGTCATAGAAGGCCATCTCGGGCTCAATCATCCAGAACTCTGCCAAGTGGCGGGGAGTGTTGCTGTTCTCGGCGCGGAAGGTGGGACCAAACGTGTAGATGGCACCCAGGGCGGTGGCGCCCAGCTCACCCTCGAGCTGACCCGATACGGTCAGACTCGTGGATTTGCCGAAAAAGTCCTTCGAGTAGTCGGTCTTGCCGTCCTCGGTCTTGGGCAGGTCGCCCAGGTCGAGGGTGGTCACCTGGAACATGTCGCCGGCACCCTCGCAGTCGCTGGCGGTGATAAGCGGCGTGTGCAGATAGAAGAATCCTTTCTCGTTAAAGAACTTGTGGATGGCAAATGCCAAGTGGTGACGAATGCGGAACACAGCGCCAAAGGTGTTGGTGCGCATGCGCAGGTGAGCCTTGGTGCGCAGGAACTCCAGCGTGTGGCCTTTCTTCTGCATGGGATAGTCGTCGGCACATGTGCCATAAATCTCGATGCTCTGAGCCTGGACTTCGACGCTCTGGCCCTTGCCCTGTGACTGGACGAGCAGTCCCTCGACGTGCAGGCTGGCGCCTGTGGTGATGGGACGCAACTCCTCCTCGCTGAATTTCTCCAGATCAACAACGATTTGCAGGTTGTTGATGGTGGAGCCGTCGTTCAAAGCGACAAACTGCACAAACTTGTTTCCACGTCGGCTGCGTACCCAGCCCTTGACACACACCTGTTGACCCACCAGTGCGGGATCAAAGATATCGACGATTTTTGTACGTTTCAATGACATTATTCAGTTGTTTTTTGTACTGAAAAAAAACACGCTAAGTCGCTAAAGCAAATATTAACCCTAAAACTTAAGAGAGATGAAACTCAAGAAATCTCTATGAATAGCGTCTTAGCGTGAATTTGTTTTCGGTGTTTATTATTCAAATGAGTTTTGCTTCAAGAAGTTCACCTCTTCCTGGGTCAGGTAACGCCAGCGACCACGGGGCAGGTTCTTCTTGGTGAGACCGGCAAAGTAAACGCGGTCGAGTTTCACTACGTGGTAACCCAGTGTCTCAAAGATGCGGCGAACGATGCGGTTGCGGCCCGAGTGGATCTCAATACCAGCCTGCTTGCGGTCGGTGGGAGAAACGTAGCTCACGGCGTCGGCGTGGATGGGGCCGTCATCGAGCTCAACGCCGTCGGCGATGTGCTGCATGTCCTCCTCGCTGATGGGCTTATCGGTCCATACCTGGTAGATTTTCTTCTTCACATACTGCGGGTGTGCGAGCTTGGCGGCTAGGTCGCCGTCGTTGGTGAGCAGGAGCACACCGGTAGTGTTGCGGTCCAGACGTCCCACGGGATAGATGCGCTCTTCACAGGCGCCCTTCACGAGGTCCATGACGGTCTTGCGGCCGTTGGGGTCATCGCTGGTGGTCACACAGTCCTTGGGCTTATTAAGCAGGATGTAGCACTTCTTCTCGGTGGTCACCACCTTGTCGTTATATTCCACGATATCCTTGGGGGTGATCTTCATGCCAAGCTCGGTAACGACATTGCCGTTGACCTTGACAAGGCCTTTCTGGATATATTCGTCAGCCACACGGCGCGAGCAGATGCCGGCGTTGGCCATGAACTTGTTCAAGCGAACCTCCATGTTGGGGTCGATAGCGGGCTCCTCATAGATGACGCGCTGGGGCTTAGGGGTAAAGCGCATCTGGGGCTTGGGGCCTTGGCGCTTGGGACGTTGCTGCTGATAGCCGCCGGGACGCTGCTGATAGCCACCAGGACGCTGCTGATAGCCGCCCTGACGCTGCTGGTAGCCGCCCTGACGCTGCTGATAGCCGCCCTGACGCTGCTGATAGCCACCCTGACGGGGTTGGTAGCCACCCTGGCGGGGCTGATAGCCACCCTGGCGGGGCTGATAACCACCCTGGCGGGGCTGATAACCACCCTGACGGGGCTGGTAACCACCCTGACGGGGCTGATAACCACCCTGACGGGGCTGGTAGCCACCCTGACGGGGCTGATAGCCGCCCTGCTGTTCGGGATTCATTGCGCCCTCGGCATTGGGATCTTGCTCTCCATTGGCCTGAGGTTGCTGGTAGCGCTGCTGGTAACCACCTTGACGCTGCTGGTAACCGCCCTGACGTTGATACTGATAGCCGCCCTGGCGCTGGTAACCACCTTGACGCTGGTAACCGCCCTGACGCTGCTGATAGCCTTGACGGGGTTGATAGCCTCCCTGATGGGGCTGATAACCTTCCTGTAGATTGTAACCCTCGGAGTTATTTGTGTCTTCACCTCCCTGGTTGGGCTCGTGGGCGCTGTATTCTACTTTCTCATAGCGTCCATTCTCCATGTTCTCATCAAGATTGCCATTGGCATTGCTCTCTCCGATTCTGGGCCTCTTGGGTTTTTTCAAATTCTCGTCCATCGTGTCAAATTGTTTTTGTGTTGAACTGTTGATTTTTCGCCTTTATTTCATTAATGATTAGTTGCCTCGCGGCCGTTCATCAAATCAGTAATACTGAAATAATTGATTCTTAATTCTTTATGTGGTGGGCAGTGAGGGATTCGAACCCCCGACCCTCTGCTTGTAAGGCAGATGCTCTGAACCAA
Source organism: uncultured Muribaculaceae bacterium (assembly GCA_905233915.1). GTDB lineage: Bacteria > Bacteroidota > Bacteroidia > Bacteroidales > Muribaculaceae > Sodaliphilus. The sequence goes on from CAJOFM010000001.1 coordinate 370,365, forward strand.
CTGCGCTAACTGCCCATGCTGATAGAAGCATGATTTTCTAAAAGTGCCGCAAAATTACGCTAAACTTTCCTATTTCCCAAACTTTTAGAAAAAATTATTGTTAAAACAAAACCTGGAGCGCCAATCGGTGCTCCAGGCCTGATGTCACTTGATAACCAACCTCGGTAATTACAGGTTGGGATTGATCTTGTTCCACTCGCTGATGGGGGGCACGATGCCCAGCTCTACCAGCTCGTCGCGCATCTTGCACAGGTGCTCGTAGCTGGCGTCAAGCTTAGCGTTCTCCGAGGGCAGGCCCTGGGGTACCTTGAAGGAAGCACCATTCTCGTCGAGGGTGGTGTCCATTGCCATCATGATGTGGTTGTACTTGTCGTTGCAAACGTAGGTGCCAACGGGGAAGCGGAACTTCTCGCCACCCATTGCAGCACGAATCATCTCTACCGACAGGTAAGCGGGGCTCTGGAACGAGCTGCGGCCACGCAGCTTGATGATCTGTGCGCCACCCTTGGTGACGTCGGTCTTCATCTGCTCCCATTCCTCGGCGGGGAATTCGGGGGTGCCGACAATGTCGGTCAACTTGCGGCCATCAATCTCAACATGGCTGCCGAATACGGCCATCTGCTCACCATGGCCGCCATAGGTAGCGCAACCGGTGATTTCGCTCTGCATCACGCCGAACTTCTTGGCCAGGGCGCTCTGCAAGCGGGTGGTGTCGAGGGCTGCGAGGGTGGTTACCTGGCAGGGCTTCAAGCCGCTGTACAGCAAGGTAACCAGACCCGTCAGGTCGGCGGGGTTGAAGATGATGACGACATGCTTCACGTCGGGGCAGTAGGTCTTGATGTCCTTGCCCAGACCCTCGGCGATCTCGCAGTTGCCCTTGAGCAGGTCCTCGCGGGTCATACCGTCCTTGCGGGGTGCGCCACCGCTCGAGATGATGTATTTAGCATCGGTAAAGGCTTCTTTGACATCGGTGGTAGCGACGATATTCACATCGCCGAAACCGCTCTGGCGCATTTCCTCGGCCACGCCCTCGGGCGAGAACACGTCATAGAGGCAGATGTTTGTTGTCAAGCCCATCATCAGGGCCGTCTGTACCATGTTTGAACCGATCATGCCAGCAGCGCCGACGATGACCAATTTGTCATTTGTTAATGCCATAATGTTATGTTTTTAAAATGTTGTGTTAACACTAAGTTGAAATTTTACCAGTGCAAAGGTACTCTTTTTTACACATTGCTACAAGCAAAATGCAACATATAATGATTAAATATTGTGAAATTAGCCGCTGCCCGTGACAAAATGACTACCTTTGCCTTCATAATCACGATAAAGTAATGGAACAGGAATTTGCTTCACGGTTGTTGGAAACGGCGGTCACCGAGTTCGCTAAGTTGCCGGGAATTGGGCGCAAGACAGCGCTTCGCCTCGTGCTGCATCTGCTCAAGCAGGACGAGCAGGAGGCGGTCAACTTTGGCGAGGCAATCATCAAGCTGCGTCGCGAAATCCGTTACTGTAAGGTGTGCCATAACATCAGCGAGACCGAGGTGTGCCCCATTTGCGGCAACCCGTCGCGTGACGCCTCAACAATCTGTGTGGTGGAGAACGTCAAGGACGTGATGAGCATCGAGAACACCCACCAGCACCACGGCCTCTACCATGTGCTGGGCGGACTCATCTCGCCCATGGATGGTATCGGGCCCGCTGATATCGAGGTGGATAGCCTCGAAGAACGTGTAAAAGCTGGCGGCATCAAGGAAGTCATTTTGGCTCTGAGTGCGACGATGGAAGGCGATACAACCAACTTCTACATTTTCCGCCGCTTGGCACCATATCCCGATGTGAAAATCACCATTTTGGCACGAGGCGTCAGCGTCGGTAACGAGATTGAGTACACTGATGAGCTGACCTTGGGCCGCAGCATCATGAACCGCACCCTCTTCAGCGACACCTTTCACAAGGAGTAATACGCGTTTTTTTACCGCACTAACGCCTTCAATTCGTGAAATAAGGGATAATAATGAGTGCGGATGCCAAATTAGTAAAATTTGTGTAATTCGTAGTTTTAATATGGCTGACAACGATTTTGCATACCGCCAGGAGGACGCCGAGAAACGCCGTCGTCGCCGCGAGCAGGAACGGCAGCGCCGCCTGCGCCATGCCCGCGAGGAATACATCAAAAAGAAAAACCAGAAAGAAGACCTCTGAAGAGTTCTAAGGGAATAAGAAATCGACTCAAGTATCTAATACTGAGTCGATTTCTGTATTTTGGTCGATATTCTATTGGTTGTTTTTATTGTCTGACATGTTGTCGGCGAGGGCGAGGACTTGGTTGGTGAAGTCGTCGGGTGGGAGGGTACTGGAAAGCCAGTGGATTGGGGTGCCACGCTTTTCCATGCCGCGGAACCAGGTCATCTGGCGTTTGGCGAACTGGTGGATGGCGATTTCCAACTGGCGGAACATTTCTTCCTTACTTAATTGGCCGATGACGTGCTGGGTGACGAATTTGTATTCCAGGCCGTAGTAAATCAGGTCCTCGGGATCAATGCCCTCGTCGATGAGACGGCGCACTTCATCAATCATTCCCTCGTCAAGACGGGCGCGCAGGCGGCGGCTGATGCGTTCGCGTCGTGTGTCGCGGTCCACCTCCACACCGATAACCAGCGCATTCTCCATGGGGTGGGGCTCTGTTAAGGCTTTGAGCTCGGGATGCGCCTCGTAGTAGCGGCAAATCTCGATGGCGCGTGTGGCGCGTGCCACTGTATCGATATCGCTGTTGTTGCGCAGGGTCTTCATCGTCTTGAGCAGGGCGGTAAGTTCTTCTAGCGACTTGCCCGCCAACTCAGTCCGCAACTCCTCGTTGCGGGGAACGGGCGGCAGTTTGATGCCCTTGACCACCGTCTCGACATACATGCCTGTGCCGCCACACATGATGACGGGTTTTCCCCTGCGACGGATGTCGTCATAGACCCGCTCAAAGTCCTCAAGGAATTCATACAAGCTATAGCGGTAGCCTGCAGGACGGATGTCGATGAGGTGATAAGGCACACCGTCATACTCGGCCAGGTCCTTGCCCGTGCCGATGTCCATGCCGAGGTATATCTGTCGCGAGTCGGCGCTGATGATTTCACCGCCAATCGTCTTCGCCAGATGCACCGCACGCGCCGTCTTGCCCGTCGCCGTCGGCCCCGTCACCACAAAAAACACATCTTTATAGTCCATTTCTCTAACTAGAGGATCTAGATAATCTAGTAAATCTAGAAATTTGGAATCTTACTTCAGGTACTGGTCGTAGAACTCGAGGGCGCGCTTGTAGACCACGTAGCGGGCCGAGCAGTCGCGGATGCTGTGGTTCATGTTGGGGAACACCATCATGTCGCATGTGCGGTTCATGTCCACCAGTTTGGATACATACTGCATCGAGTTGACAATGTGCACGTTATCATCAGCACTGCCGAACATGATGAGCACGCGGCCGTTAAGGTTTTCGGCGCGGTTCAGCGGGAAGTTGCTGTAACCTTCGGGGTTTTCTTGGGGCGTGCGCATGTAGCGCTCGGTATAAATGCTGTCATAGAAACGCCAAGTGGTAACCGGGGCGATGCTCACGCCGCAAGCGTAGTTGCTGCCCGGTTCACTCATCGCCATCAGCGTTTGGAAACCGCCATAGCTCCAGCCCATAATACCAATGTGGTCAGCGTCCACCCAGGGTTGCTCGGCCATGTACTTGGCGGCGGCAACAGCATCCTCGGTTTCGTATTTACCCAGGTTCAGGTAAGTAATGGACTCAAAGTCCTTGCCGCGGAAACCGGTGCCTCGGCTATCTACCTCGACAACGATATAGCCCTCGCTGGCAAAATACTGTTCCCATCCCATGCGCCACTTGTTGAGCACTTCCTGCGAGCCGGGACCGTTATAGTGCTCCATGATGACCGGATACTTCTTGTTTTGGTCGAAGTTTGTTGGCTTAATCATGTATCCATTAAGGATATATCCGTCGTGTTCCATTGTAAAGAACTCTTTCTTGGGGACATCGACAGCTGTATAGCGGCGGGCATACGCCTCGTTGAGCTGCAAATCGCGCACACGCTTGCCTTTTCGGTCGTAAATTCGGTACTGATCAGGAGTGTTAGCATCGCTGTAACGGCCTACATAATAGCTAAAGTCTCCATTGAAGATTGCAGACGCAGTTCCTTGACCATCAATGGTTGACGGAGCAAGACGTTTTACTTTCCCTTTTGTGTCAACATACTCGATGACGCGGTTAAGCGGGCCGCAAGAAGCCTGGTAGTAAAAACGCTTGGTCATCTTGTCGTAGCCGTAGAACTGTGAGATGATGCGCTCATTGTCGTTGGTTAGTTGGCGAATCAAGTTTCCGTCCAGATCATACTGGTAAAGCTGCATGTAGCCAGAACGTTCGCTTGGGATAACGAAAAACTTGTCTTCATACTGCACTTGCTGGGAGGTTTCGGCGTCCACCCAGGTGTTGGAAGTTTCGTGATAAACTTGTTTGGCGTCGCCGGTCATGGGATTGACGGCGTAGATGCGCAGGTCGTTCTGGTGGCGGTTCAAGCGCTGCACCATCAGGCGTTGCGGATCGGGGCTAAAGGTGATGTGGCACACGTAATCCTCCTCGTCGAGCGGCACGTTGAGCTTCTTGAATGTGCCGTCCACCACGTCATAGCAATGTACGGTCACGATAGAGTTCTTTTCTCCGGCAACGGGATACTTAAAGTCGTAGCGGCCAGGGTATAAGGCATACTCATCCTTGGGGTTGCAGGTGCCCTGGTAGATAACCATCGATGCCATCTTGACCTGGCTCTCGTCCCAGCGCAGGAAGGCCAGCGAGCGGCTGTCGCTCGACCAGTTGAGCGTGTTGAGCATGCCCAGCTCTTCCTGATAAACCCAGTCGGGGACGCCGTAGATGATTTTGTTCCTCTCGCCGTCTTGGGTTACCTGCACGGTAGTGCCGTCAATGAGGTTGCGCACATACACGTTGTTGCCCTTGACGTAGGCCACGCGCTTGCCGTCGGGCGATAAGGTAGCGATTTCCTCACCGCCGCCGTCACTAAGCGACTTCATGGTTTTATTCTTGAGGTCATAGACGTAGTAATCAGCGCTAAAGCTATAGCGGTATATCTCCTGCGAGTTGTTCCACAACAGCACATAGGCGCCGTCTGCTGTTACCTCAAAATCGTCCCAACCCGTCACCAGCTCGTTGCTCGTGTCGAGAAGCACGCTTTCATCACCCTTGGCATAGCCGATGCGCATGATTGCATTGCCGTCGTCACTCAGGCGGTAAAAGTAGCGTCCGTCGTTCTTGGCGGGCTGCATGGCGCCAATACCACGTGGGGAGTTTCCACGCAATACACATTCCTCAAGTGTTAATGCATCGGCGCTAATTGCAATCGTTAATGTTATGAGTGTTAATAATATCTTTTTCATATTATTAAATATCAAGATTTAAATATATTCTTTAAATAAAATTATAAACCAAGTTCCAAAATTTGGTTAGCGCTGTCCTTGGTGTTCACTTTCTCGATGATGTGCTTGACGATGCCTTGCTCATCAATGATGAAGGTGGTGCGCACCGTGCCCATGTAGGTGCGGCCTGCCATCTTCTTCTCGCGCCACACGCCGAAGGCCTGGTTCAGCTGTGTGTCCTCGTCGACGATGAGCGGGAAGGGTAGGCTGTACTTCTCGGCGAACTTCTGGTGGCTCTTGGCGCTGTCCTTGCTTACACCCAGCAGCGCAAAGCCGGCACGCTTCAACGCGCCATAGCCAGTGGCCAAGCTGCAGGCTTCGGCAGTACATCCGGGAGTGTTGTCTTTAGGATAAAAGTAAATGATGAGTTTCTTGCCTGCAAAGTCGCTGGCTTTCACTTCGTTGCCATTGTGGTCAACGCCCAGGTTCTCGGGAATTCTGTCTCCAATTTTCATATCAGATGAGGTTTTAAGTTTGTTTTATCCCACAAATTTACTACTTTTTCATCAATTGTCACATGATGAGCACCCTTTTTAGCCGCCGTGCGTTAAATTTTGCGAAATAATTCCACGATTTAGGCTGTGTTGTTGTACATCTTAAAAAAAAGAAGTAATTTTGCGGGCTAATTGCGCAAGAATGACTTTTCCAATGATCAAGAGATTGACAACAATATTGGTTCTGGCCTGTGTGCTGATGGGCTGCGGCGAGTACAACAAGGTGATGAAGAGCAGTGACTTGGAGTACAAGTATGCTTATGCCAAGAAAGCGTTTGAGAACAAGCGTTATGCTCAGGCATATACCATCTTAGCTGAACTTGTTCCTATTTTCCGTGGTACTCCCAAGGCCGAGGAGTCTCTCTATCTGCTCGGTCTGAGTTATTACGAGAACAAGGATTACATCAGCGCCGGCTCTTATTTCAAGCAGTATTATCAGCGTTATCCTCGTGGAGAATATGCCGAGTTGGCCCGATTCTATGCCGGCTATGGTTTCTATCTTGATTCTCCTGATGCACAGCTGGATCAGACCGAGACTATCCGTGCCATGGAAGAGTTACAGGCATTCCTGGACTATTTCCCCAAGAGTGACAAGGCTTCGATTGCCCAAAATGCGGTCTTTGAGTTGCAGGATAAGCTTGTGCTTAAGGAATTGCAGAATGCGACACTCTACTACAATCTGGGAAACTACATGGGCAACAACTATGAGAGTGCAGTGATTACTGCCCAAAACGCCATTAAGTCCTATCCTTACAGCAAATATAAGGAAGATCTCGAGATGCTGGTGCTCAGGGCCCGGTTTAAAGAAGCCAGTGAGAGCGTCGAGGAAAAGAAACTGGATCGCTTCCGCACAGTCATTGACGAGTATTACTCATTCATCAACGACTATCCCGAGAGCAAGATGCGCAAGGAAGCCGACAACATCCTGAAGATTGCCAATAAGTATGTTAATGGCAAATAATTATAGCTTATTACAACACATTATATAATATCTCAAGTTAGACATGGATTACAAGAAAACAAATGCGCCACTCACTACTACAGTGAACGACATTATCAAGATGGCAGAACCCACGGGTAACATCTATGAGACCGTTTGCATCATCAGCAAGCGTGCCAACCAGATTGCTGCCGAGATGAAGTCCGACCTCGAGAAGAAACTCCAGGAGTTTGCCACACTCAACGACAATCTGGAGGAAATCAGCGAGAATCGTGAGCAGATTGAGATCTCAAAGTATTATGAGAAATTGCCCAAGCCCACCTTGATTGCTACTCAAGAATACTTGGAAGACAAGCTTGCCTACCGCAACTTGGCAAAGGAAAAAGAAGAATTCTAACTGATACGTTAACGGCGCCACACGGCGCCGTTAACGTTTTTATCGCGCTATTCCAGTCTGGCGGCTGCAAGGGTGAATAGAGAGACGGTCGTGTTTGGGATGGATTTGAGGAGAGAGGCGCAGGCCGTGAGAGTGGCACCCGTGGTGATGACGTCATCAACCAGTAGTATGTGTTTGCCAGCCAGCAGGCTGGTATCTTTTTTCAGGGAATAGTTGCCTTGGATGTTCTGCCAGCGTTCCATGGCACCCTTGTGGGTCTGGGTGGAGTGGGGGCGTATGGCCTTCAATGCTTCAACATAGGGGATGCCAAGGGCATCGGCAATGCCACGAGCGAGGTATTCGCTCTGGTTGTAGCCGCGCTGGGCTAGTTTACTGCGGTGTAATGGCACCGCGGTAACCATATTGATGCCGTCAAAGAAAAGGCTGGGTGCCATATCGTGTACTGCTCGTGCCGTGAGCCAACGTCCCATAGCAGGAACTCCATGATACTTGATATCGTGCAAGATGGACGAGTAGGGAGCCCCTTTTTCATAGAAAAAATAGGCAGTGGCGCGTTCGATAGGAACCTTTCCGGCAAAATGCTGCTCCATGGTGTTGAAATCCACTTCCTCGTAATGGGTACGCGGCAGTTTGTAGAGGCATTCGCGGCACAGCCATTGTTCGTCATGACCGAGCGCGTGGTGGCAGACCGGACACACTCTGGGCATGGCTACGTCGGCAGCAGCCTTCAACCAATGTTTAATCGTCTTCAGCATCCACTCTGGTTACAAGTTTGACACATTCGCTGGCAACATTTGTCTCAAAACCACGCGAGACGGCAAACCGCATCATTGCGGTCCATGCGGCACGAGGCTCACGCTCCTTAACCGTACGCCATTTGGATTGAAGCAACTCAGTGAGCCGTTCCCGATATTGCGTTTCGTCAATGGCTGTCATGGCCTCGTCGATAACATCGCCCGGGATGCCTTTCTGTTTCAGTTGGTAAGCGATTTTAATTCTGCCCCAGCCGTTGAAGGCAAACCGGTCTTTGACAAATGCCTTGGCAAACCGGGCCTCATCTAAGAAGCCCTGCTGGGTAAGCTGTAGAAGTATATGGCTAACGTCTTCACCGACTAATCCCCATTTCATCAGTTTCTCACGTATGTCGCCAGGAGCCTGCTCGCTGCGGGCACACAGGGCGGCAGCACGATTCATAGCCTGTGATGGGGTGAGCGGTTTATTCATGGGTCTCGTTTTTGTGGGCAAGGAATTGCTTGAGTTCTTCAAGGCGTTCCAGGGCTTCTTCACGGCCTTGCTGATAGACGCGATTCATCTCCTTGGGGTCATGGGTGGTGCGGCTCACGTTGAGAGCCTTCTTGGGCCTGAATACAAACGCGTTACCTTGACGTTCCTGCTCTCGCACCACCTGCAGTTGCTGGTTGTAGTGAGCAGGGCGGTGGCGTAATGCCTCAATAACTTTTGGCCACTTGCAAAGGAATGGTTTCATCAGCCACATGCCGTGTTCTGCTGTTTTGCGGAATCCCTCTTCACGGGTAAGAACAACCACGTTGCGTTGATATCCCTTGTTCATCATGAACTCCAATGGAATGGAGTCGGCAAGCCCGCCGTCCAGCAACATGCGGCCTCCTACCTCAACAGGTTGCGCGACTATTGGCATCGATGCCGAAGCGCGTATCCATTCAAAGAAGTCGTCATTGACATGGTCCAAGCGCTGGTAAACGCCTTCACCCGTCTTGACGTCGAAGCATACCGCATAACACTCCATCGGAGAGTCCTCAAAGGTGTAGAAATCAAAAACGTCATAGTGTGTGGGCACTAGCTTGTAAGCAAAGTAGGCATTATAGTAGTTGCCAGTCTTTAACAGCGACTTTATGCCGCTATAGCGATGATCATGGGCGAAGCGCACATTATATCGTAACGCGCGGCCAATTTGCCGGGATTTGTAATTGCAGCCCAGGGCAATACCCGCCGACACGCCCACCATGCCGTCAAGATAGATGTGGTTCTCCATAAGTACATCAAGGATGCCGCAAGTGTATAAGCCACGCATGCCGCCACCCTCTAGTACTATGCCAGTTTTTTCAGTTACCATTTTCGAAATAAGTGGTTGTTTTCTGTCGCAAAGTTAATAAAAAAACACCGACAAATGCCATCATTGGTAACTAATTTACTATCTTTGCACCGATAATCAACTAAGCTTGTCATGGCAGTAAAACGAGAAACGGTTACTTTTACCGCGCTGAGCAAGGAAATCAAGAGTGGTAAATTCAGGAACATCTACGTCCTGCAGGGCGAGGAGCCTTACTACATAGACCGTTTGCAGCAACTCGTCATCGACAATGCGCTAACCGAGGATCAAAGAGATTTCAACCTTTCAGTTTTCTATGGCAACACCGCTAACGTGCGTGAAGTAATCAGTGTCTGTCGCCAGTATCCTGCTTTTTCTCAGTACAAAGTAGTGGTTGTGCGTGAGGCACAACTCATACCCAAACAACAGGGCCACAAGAATGACCTTGACTTGTTTGCTTCCTATGCCGAGAAGCCGCTACCCTCAACCATATTGGTTATTTGTCACAAAGAGACGACTCTCAAGAGCAAGCCATTCATCGACTTGCTGAAGTCGAGTAAGGAAAACGTGATTTTTGACTCAAACAAGGTGCGCGAGGGACGCGACTTGAGTGCATTGATTGTGAATTATGCCAATTCCTTGGAGTGTAATATTGATAGTAAGGCGACCAGCATGCTGGCCGATCACATTGGTACCGATATAGCGCGCTTGTTCAGCGAATTGGATAAGCTAGCAATGCTTGCCGACGATGGCAACATCACTCCGTTGCTTATTGAGCAAAATATTGGCATCAGCAAAGATTTCAACAATTTTGAGTTGGAAGAAGCCCTGGCTAACCGCAATGCGGCTAAGGCTTTCCGCATTGTGGACTATTTTGAGCGCAATCCTAAGAATAATCCGTTGGTGGTGAGTGTGTCGATGTTGTTTTCGTTCTTTTCCAATGTGTTACTTACGGCGACGGCACAAGACAAGTCCCCCGAGGGCATTATGGCTGTAGTGGGAACACGCAGCCAGTGGCGTGCGCGCAAGTTCCTGGATGCTACCCGCATGTATAACACCCGTTCGTTAGTGAATATTATTGGCTATCTGCGTGAGTGTGACGCCCGCAGCAAGGGAATTGGCTCACGCCAAAATCAGTATGACCTGCTCAAAGAGTTGATTTATAAAATTTTACATGCCTAGTCTTTTTGCTTGATTTGGTGCTGGGCGTTGGCAAAATAATATATTTAAGTTAGCGATATAATAATGAAAAATTGTTTTTTGTTGCTTGCATGCGCAATGATGACGTGTTTTGCTGTTAGCGCGTCAGTGCGATATGCTGGCGGTGATATCTCACTGCTTACAAAATATGAAGAGCACGGCGCCAGATATTATGATGAGAATGGTGCGAGGATTACCAACATGCTTGATTACCTCAAGACTATGGGTTTCAATGCGATGCGTGTTCGCTTATTTGTTGACCCTTCCAAGGCGAGTGCTGTTCATCAAGGCGAAGGCGTTTGCCAGGATTTGCCCTATGTGATGGCTCTTGGACAGCGCATCAAGGCTGCAGGATTCAAGTTACTGCTGGATATCCACTATAGTGACACCTGGACCGACCCTGGGCAACATTCCACGCCCTCGTCTTGGACCGTAACCAGTGCTCTTGCAGACAGTGTATATAGCTATACCAAACGAGTACTCAATGCAATGATCGCAGCTGGAGCCACGCCCGACTTCATTCAAGTGGGCAATGAGGTTACTTATGGCATGATGTGGCCGACTGGTCACTGTTATCCTAATGGCAATAATTATGGATCGGGAACATTCGCCACCTTTGCTAACTATCTCACCCATGGCATTCAAGCATGTCGTGAGGTGTGTCCTGCGGCCCAAATAGTTATCCATACCGAGATGGGCCGTGCGAGCAATGTCACGTCATTTTATAATACACTCAAGAACTACACTGATGACTATGACATCATCGGGTTAAGTTACTATCCATACTGGCACGGTGATTTGAATGTTCTCGATCAGTTGCTTACGTCACTCGAATCATCTTTCCCAACCAAGATGATTCAGATTGTCGAAACTGGATACCCTCATGCCTATTATCCTACGGGTGCAAGCTACGATCTGCAGTCTGTTTGGCCAGCTACCGAAGCCGGCCAGAAAGCCTTCACAGCTGATCTTGTTGAGCTGCTGAATGGTCATGCAAGAGTGAATGGACTCTATTGGTGGTTCCCTGAGGCCAATGAGTATGGCATCAACTATACCAATAGTGTTACTACTGATTGGTACAATTGTGGTTGGTGGGACAATGCGACGGGACAAGAGATGGATGCTCTGTTCGAGGCCTTGTCTTTCTTGGATGGAAATGAAGAGGCCCCCGACCTGTATATCGTTGGTGGAGAAGGCACATGGAGCCTGACTGAACCGATGAGCAGGATGACAAATCTTGGAAACGGAATCTATGTGGACACTGTAACCATCAGCACTCCGATTTATTTTGTCTTTGCCGATGGAGGTCCCGACATATGGAATAACGATTGGACTGCATTTAACGGCAATTATAGATACGGCCCAACATCCACAACAACTATTATGACAGGTACATCTTACACAACCGCCAAGCGCAATAACAATGCTTCATATTATTTCACAGGCGATGGTAGCGATTATCTTTTCACGTTTGATCTGAACAACCTCAGTTTCAAGCTTGAGGTCGTTGAGGTGACACCGCCAGTAGAGTTGGGTGATGTTAATGAAGATGGCTTTATCAATGTCAATGATGTGACAACGCTGATTGCCTATATTTTGGGCAAACCTGTTGAAGTATTTAATGCGAATAACGCCGATATCGATGGCGATTCTAAATTCAACGTTAATGATGTCACAAGGCTTATTGCGATGATTCTCACGCACTGATGGCCATTAAGGTATATGTTTTGGTAATGATTGCGTGGTTATTCAGTTTTTCTTGTTAATTTTGCACTCAAAATAATAAAACGATCAATAATAATGAAAAGAACGATAATGTCATTTGTTGCCCTGCTGACATTGCTTGCAGGCGCAACACAACTCTATGATTTGTTGCCAGCTGATGTGCATCGCTTTCTTGAAGAACGCGAGGTTGTTAAGCGTTTGGATAGCAAAAAACTTCAGGGTTACAAGCCCATCTATGTATCCCCTCAGCGCATCAATGGCATCGAGATGATAGATGCGTTCATTGATTTCAATGACCCCAGCGCTTTGGACCAGGCCCGTGCTTTAGGTGTCCAGGTTTATGCCGTATTTGATGATTTTGCCACTGCCAAGATACCTCTTGACCTTCTTGAAAAGACTGCAGCTATTCCAGGCGTGGTTGATATTGAGATCAGCAGATGGTTGGAAATGTGTACCGACAGTACTCTGCAAGTTACAAGGGCAGGGCAAGTGCTTAACGGCGAGGAGAATGGCCTCCGACAGGGTTATGATGGCACTGGAGTGATTGTCGGAATGATTGATGCGGGCTTTGATTATCAACACTATGCGTTCCGTAATGCAAAGGATACGAGCCAAACACGCATTGTCAGGGTCTATGACTTGATTGATTCTACAGCTCATCCCGTGTATGTTAACCACAGCACCTATCCTGGTAGAGTTTTCATGGGGGAGGAAATTGATACCCTCATCACCGATGGAATTGGTACTCATGGAACCCATACGACCAGTATCGCTGCTGGCTTGCACGTTAATGGCTATGGTGGTATGGCCCCTGGTGCCGATATTGTGTTGTGTGTGTGCCGCAACATGGAGATGTTGGTTAACGAAACTGATGTGGTCAACTGCATCAAGTACATTTATGCCTATGCTGACAGTGTTGGTAAGCCCTGCGTTATAAATCTGAGCATTAGCACTCTGAATGGCCCCCATGATGGAAAGGACAAAATTTCCAAAGCGGTGGCACAGAATACGGGCCCCGGACGAATCTATGTCACCTCTGCTGGCAATACCGGTAATAGAAGGCAGTACTGCAGCGGACCCGCTACTCTTGATAAACCCTTCAGTTTCTTACTGGGTTTTGATGCTCCTGGAGTTGATGATGATAATTCTTATTATTATCAGACAACCAACAATGATCTTTGGGTGAGGGGTATCAATCAAAGGCCTATAGTTACTTTCCATGTCTACGACAAATTAGATAAGCTCATCATGTGGGAATCTGATGTGATAACGTTGCATGGAAAAGCCGACTGGACGGAATTCAGTGAATACTTTGAGCCGGATACTTCAGTTAGCACAGATGGCTACATGTATGCATTGATTTCACAGAATGTGTTGACTGGCAAGTTTGAAGTCACAATAAACGCTTTTAATCTGAAAAGCAAGTCATGTGCTGTTGATTCCTTAGGTAAGATATCAAGTCGTTATCAATTAGGTGTGTCGATTTATCCGCCCAAGAAGGCTTATCCCAAGCAAACAGATAGTTGCTATGTAGATATGTGGATATGTAAAGGTGAGCCAGTCATTCCACCTGATACCATTTTCTTTAATGAAGTAACCTCGGCTGGCGATACGATTGTAACCGCAGTTGATAATTACTACTCGACTCCCAATAGTGATGCAACTATCTGCAACTATGCTGTGAATGATTCGATTATATCAGCTGGAGCATATAATGCTCGGGACTCTTATTTTTCTTTTGCAAAGGATAGTGTTGTTTATTTTAGAGCTACAGTTGGTGCGCCATCTTATTTCACGGCATATCAGGCTCCAGGTTGTGGCCCCACTGGCAAAGCCTTGCCAACCGTTTTAGCGCCAGGCTATATGGTGACGGCGGCAGTGAACCGCTATGCTCCTAATTTTGGAGATACTGACCCTGGCTTGGTCATGAAACTTGATGATGGTAGTCTTTGGGGGGTAATGAGCGGAACATCTATGGCTGCGCCCACAGTGGCTGGTATCATTGCCCAATGGCTTCAGGCAAACCCGAATCTGACGGTTGGTGACATTAAAGATATCATCGCCAATACTGCCATTAAGGATGAATTTATGGACGATAAATATTTGGGGCCTCGTATGGGTCCCAATGGCAAGATCGATGCCATGGCTGGTATCCAATATATCCTGTCGAAGATGCCAGTCGAGATTCTGTTCGGTGATGTGGATGGTGATGGATGGGTCAATGTCAGCGATGTTACAACACTGATTCATTATATTTTAGGTCTCGATACGCCTGAGATTATTCTTGATGCATCCGATCTGAATCAAGATGGTTTCATTAATGTAAGTGACGTCACGACATTAATACCTTTGATTCTCTATAATTAATGAATTATATCATCGGTTTTCAATAAATGAATAAGGCTATGGGAAAGAGAATCTTCATTATTCTGATGACGGTGATTGTGTCGTCATTGGCTGCTAGCGCTCAACGCCTGCTACCTGTTTCAGTACAACAGTTCATGCAAGAACGTGATGAGAGACATCGATTAGCAGCTTATGGCGTCGATGCAACTGACGCTTTTCGTTTTGTGCCCTCCCACGATGTGGACGGTCGTGAAGTTGTGGATGCCTTTGTGGTAATTGATAATGAATCGGTGTTACCTCTTCTGAAAGAAATGGGTGTGATTGTCAATTGTTTATTTGATGGTTTTGTCACAGCCCAAGTGCCGGTAGATCGATTGGAAACAGTATCACGTTTGAGAGGCGTGAAAGATGTAGAAATCAGTAGGCGTCTTGAACTGTGTACCGACTCTACCATGGCTGTCACTCATGTCAATCAGGTGATTAATGGCATCAACAACAATCTGCCTGCCAACTATGATGGCTCTGGTGTGATTATTGGCATTATTGATGTTGGCTTTGACTATCAGCATCGTGCTTTTAGGATGAATGATGACGCATCAAAGACGCGCATCAGCAGGGTCTACAGTACAACGCTCAAAACAGGCCATCCTGCACGGAATAATAATTATGTGACCATGCCGGGCTCTGTTTTTATTGGGGATGAGGTGTATAGATTGACTACCGATAATAGCAGCTCATCCCATGGCACTCATACAGCAAGTATTGCGGCAGGAGCCCATGTTAATGGCTATGGTGGTATGGCACCTGGCGCTGAGATCGTCTTGTGTGCGGTGAGTGTATTGGATGGCAGCATGTCGGCAGTAGAGGTTACCAATTGTTTGAGGTACATCGACGCCTATGCCGATAGCGTGGGTCGCCCTTGCGTAATCAGCATGAGCGTGAGCACACCCAATGGCCCTCGTGATGGTCTGGATTTGTTTTCAAAAGCCATTAAGCAGACGATGGGACCAGGCCGCATCTTTGTCATCTCATCGGGTAATGATGGTGGTCGCATCGCTTATGCCCACAAGTTGGCATCGCCTTCCAACCCCTTGCGAGTTCTGTTCAAATCCAAGACTTCCAATGATGCTGATTCCTCTTACTTTTATTCGGGATTGGTTGCCGACATATGGATGAGGGAAGCATCCTATACTCATTACTATAAATTCCATGTCTTTGACCAGTGGTCGCATAAAATAGTATGGGAGTCAGCTCGTTTGCAATCCAAAAACAGGATTACTATCGACCAGCTGAGTGATTATTTTGAGCTAGATTTGTCTCGCGACACGATTGGCTTTATAGAGGGCTTTACGGCATCCTCTTATGGAAAATACCATTTGGAAGTAACGATTCGCAACCTGCGTAACAAGGAGTATGCTTTGCATAACGGCATTAAATATGGCCGATATGCTTTGGGCTTGAGTATTTATCCACGCAAACAAGCTTCTGTTGAAATCGATGCATGGGCTTGTAATTCTAGCTCAGGGTTGGCGTCTATAAAGGATGCTGTGACTACGATAAGCGGTGAACGCATTGAGAATTTCTATGCTACTCCTAGTGACTCATGTTGCATTGGCACTTATGCCGTAGGAGATTCCACAATATCAGTTGGCGCTTTCGCTGCCCGTAACAGTTACTATTCCATGTTGTCGGGAACGATAGTTACCGATAATTCTTACACTGTGGGTGATATTGCCTCTTTCTCAAGTTATCAGGCCGCTAACACTGGACCGACTCAGAGAGCCCTTCCAACGGTTTGCGCACCTGGCATCTTGGTAGTAGCAGCAGGAAGTCAGTACTCTTATTTCGCAAGAGGTAGCACTTATACTGTCATGCAGTCCGATGGTAGTTATTGGGGTGCCATGAGCGGCACTTCTATGGCCGCGCCCACTGTAGCAGGTATTATCGCCTTGTGGTTGCAGGCTAATCCCAGGCTGACAGTAGGTGATGTGAATGACATTATAGCGCAAACGGCTATCAAGGATTCTTTCACGTTGGGAGAACATCACAGCCAATTCGGTGCCAATGGCAAGATTGATGCTTACGCTGGAATGCAGCTTGTTCTCAAGCGTCTTAATTTCAAGAGAGGCGACATGAACGGCGATGGCATTGTCAATATATTAGACTTGACGTTGCTGATAAATTACGTTTTGGGCGATTCCGTACCGGGCATAACTACTTCGCTAGCCGATCTAAACGGGGATTCCAATGTAAACGTTGCCGATGTAGTTGTCCTTATTGACCTGATATTGAATAATTGAACCAATAGAATTGGTTACCAGTTATAAAACGGTAGCCGGGCAATCAAGAGCGATTGCCCGGCTACCGTTTTATATAGAATGATAAATTTCAACTATTTGGTCACATCAATGAGACCATGACCTGTCATCTCCTTGGGCTGGGGCAGGTCCATGATTTGCAGGATGCTGGGAGCCACATCGGCCAGTCGACCGGTATTGATGATGAGTTCAGGATTCTCGGTGACATAGATGATGGGGACGGGATTCAGCGAATGGGCTGTGTTGGGCGTTCCGTCGCTATTAATGGCATGGTCGGCATTGCCATGGTCAGCGATGATGATAACCTCATATCCAGTGGCACGGGCAGCCTCGACGGTGTCATGCACACAGCGGTCAACCGCCTTAACGGCATTAGTGATGGCATTATACACACCCGTGTGTCCTACCATATCGCCATTGGCATAGTTCACAACGATGAAATCATATTTGTCCTCGCGGATGGCGGCAACAAGTTTGTCACGTACTTCAAATGCACTCATCTCGGGCTTCAGGTCATAGGTGGCTACATCGGGAGAAGGAACCAAGATACGGTCCTCGTTCTCGAAAGGCTGTTCACGACCACCGCTGAAGAAGAAGGTCACATGGGCATATTTCTCGGTTTCGGCAATGTGCAGCTGGCGTTTGCCCAGACCTGACAGGTATTCCGACAAGGTGTTGTCGATGTTCTCTTTGGGGTAGAGAATGTGCATGTCCTTGAAGGTCGGGTCATACGGGGTCATGCAGTAGTATTGAAGGCCCTTGATGACTGTCATGCCGTCATTGGGCTTGTCCTCTTGGGTCAGAGCAATGGTAATTTGCTTGGCGCGGTCGTTGCGGAAGTTGAAGAAGATCAACACGTCACCCTCTTGGATGCGACCGTCAACTGTTGAGTTGACGATGGGTTTGATGAACTCGTCGGTCACGCCTTCGTCATACGATTCCTGAATGGCACGAACCATGTCATCGCTCTTCTTGCCGATGCCTTGGGTCAGCATGTCATAGGCAACTTTGATGCGGTCCCAGTTGTTATTGCGGTCCATGGCATAGTAGCGACCGATAACGGTGGCCACAACGCCAGCGCTCTGCTTGCAGTGTTCCACCACCTGACCAACGAATCCCTTGCCGCTCTCGGGGTCGGTGTCACGGCCGTCCATGAAACAATGAACAAACACCTTCTCCAAGCCGTACTCCTTGGCAATGTCGCACAGGGCCATCAAGTGTTGCTGTGAGCTGTGGACTCCACCTGTGCTGGTCAGTCCCATGATGTGCAATGACTTGCCGTTTTCCTTAGCATAGGTGTATGCGTTAATAATTTCGGGATTCTTCATGATGGAGCCGTCCTCAATGCTCTTGTTGATTTTTACCAAGTCTTGATAAACGACACGGCCACCACCGATGTTAAGGTGGCCCACCTCACTGTTGCCCATCTGTCCGTCGGGCAAACCCACGTCCTCACCACAGGCTTTGAGCGTGCTGTGCGGATAGGCTGCTTTCAAGAAATCCAGATAAGGGGTCGGGGTACTGTATATCGCGTTGCTATGGCCATTGGGGCCCTCGCCCCAGCCGTCTAAAATCATCAATAATGCTTTCTTTGCCATGACTGAATTTTGTTTATAATGTGATTAGGGGTGCAAAGTTAGCATTTTTTTCTTGATTGATGGCATTTAATGATGCTGCTTAAAGGTTTTTTATGGTTTATGTGATGTTCATGTGCTATTATAAAAAGAAGGCACTCCATTTTGAAGCGCCTTCTTTTGTATGTGTAGATGAATTAATTATTCAGGATCATTGCGATGAGTGCGGTGACATCTGAAACATTAATGTTTTCATCGCCATTGATGTTAGCTATACTTGCATCTAAGGAGTCAACCTCTGAATTGAGAATAGCGCTGATCAGATCGGTAACGTCA
Organism: uncultured Muribaculaceae bacterium; assembly: GCA_905233915.1. Taxonomy (GTDB): domain Bacteria; phylum Bacteroidota; class Bacteroidia; order Bacteroidales; family Muribaculaceae; genus Sodaliphilus. The sequence goes on from CAJOFM010000001.1 coordinate 389,241, forward strand.
CTAACATTTACAAAACCGTCGCCATTGATATCGCCGAGCTTCTTTTCGGGCTCATCACCGCCAGGAATCACGTAACCCTCATAGGGGAAGCAATTGATAATCATCTCATTACCGCTGTTGCTGCTCTGGCTGAAATCCCACACCTCATCGTCACCATAAGGATGGAAAGACATGGCGTCGATTTCATACCAGCCGTCGAACTTGCCATTGAAACCCCAGTTCATGTGGAACTTGCCATCGGCATCAACACCATCAAGTACCCAAGCGTGACCTTCCCACATGTCATGGTAGGGGATGGGATGACCGGCTTCAAGCTCGGTGCGTATCAGTTCACACCATTCCTCAATGGTATATTTGTTAGAATTATCGTTGTAGTATGATGGGTCTTTACCAATCAACTGCAAGTTCTCATTGTAACCAAAGGTTTTAAAAGCAGTTCGTTGATCATAAGAATAACTACCTGTGCTTGTGCCGCTGTTTCCATAGCGAGACTTGCATGCTTGTCCGCAGTAGCGGCTCAACTTAGCAACTTCATTGGCCTGCTCATCGGTATAATCAGCAATAATAGGGTTACCAGTCTCGGGATCGTAGTAGCGGTATGCGTCAACAATCAGGTCATAGTCAAATGTGGTGGCGGGCAGACTGGAGTACCACTGGTAGCCAGTTCCCTGATAGCCGGAGAGTTCAGGTACTTCGTTTGGGTATTTCCAGTAGTTCACGATTTGTGCCATAGCAAGAGGGGCACAACCCACCGAAGTGCGTTGCCCAGAGGCATTCGTCGGACACTGGCGATTCCAGGGCTCACCTTGTCCCCATCTTGTCTTCAGCAACGGCTCTACAGGGGTCGATAGTTTGGTTGCCTTGACTGGAACGGTTTTGCCTTTGTAGGCCTGTGCGGTTTCAATCTGGCCTTTGAGCATGTTCAGGTAGCCCTTCATGTTTTCGGGCATGGCATTCATGTCGATGCTGCCTTCGGTGCCGTAGGCCAGCACTTCCTTAGCACGGTCGTCACCAGCGATGACAACCCAACCGCCACCGTCAATGTTGAAGATATAGTAAGCGTTGTCTTTTACACTGGACTTCTCGGTGTGAACCAGCTTGATGTTTGACGTCGAGCTGTTCATGAATTTTGTAGCCCTGTTCTGCTGGAGAAACTTGCCGGCAGCAGCACGGGCTGCATTAGCATCAACACTATTGGCATACACGCTCGATGATGCCATAGCAAATGCTGTCAAAACAAATAAATACGTCAGTTTTTTAATTCTCATAATCTCTAAAATTAAGAATGGTTTATGTTGAAACGAATTTGTGTTAAGTATAGATTGCATGCGCAAAGATAAAAGTAAATTTTGAATAATCAAGAAAAAATGTATAAAAAACGGAGAAGATTGGTAAAGGCAATAGGGCGATATTGGATTGATGGTGCGATTGTGCGTCATTGATGGCACTAAAAAAACACTGGCTCTTGACCAATGTTGGTCGCGAGCCAGCGTTGTTTGGTTGTAAAAAGAACTTGGTCTTTTTATGCCTCGGGAGCAGCCTCCTCAGCGGCAGGTGCCTCTTCAGCTGCGGGAGCCTCAGCGGCAGCAGCCTCCTGAGCAGCCTTGGCAGCCTCAGCCTCGGCAGCGGCCTTAGCGGCAGCGATCTCGGCTTTCTTCTTGGCTACGGCCTCGGCCTTGGCCTCGTTCTTCTTGGCCTCCTCAGCGATGGCCTTCTTGTCGGCAGCCTTCTTGTCGTCGCGCTCCTTGTTGCGGATAGCGTCGAGCTTAGCCTGCTTCTCGGCCTTCCAGGCCTCAAAACGCTTCTGAGCCTCTTCCTCGGTGAAAGCGCCCTTCTTGACGCCACCCTGGAGGTGCTTCATCAGCATCACGCCCTCGCGGGAGAGAATGTTGCGTACGGTGTCGGTAGGAATTGCACCTACGTTTACCCAATAGAGTGCACGTTCGAAATTCAAACTGATGGTAGCAGGATTAGTGTTGGGGTTATAAGAACCAATCCTCTCAATAAATCTACCATCTCGTGGTGCCCTGCTATCGGCAATAACAATGGGATAGAACGCATAGTCCTTGTGACCGTGGCGTTGCAATCTGATCTTTGTTGCCATAATAAAACAGTTTAAATTTTTAAAATTAGTTGTTTATTCACACAAAAAGTGACCTTGTTGAAGGGTCACTTTTCTTTGTTGTCCTGGAAGGATTCGAACCCTCGCAAGCGGAACCAGAATCCGATGTGCTACCATTACACCACAGGACAATTCCTCATTTGCGACTGCAAAGGTAATACTATTTTCGTTACTGGCAAGAAAAAAAGTGATTTTTTTCAACTTTTTTTCATTTTTCACTGCTTTGGGCGCTGGTCAGGTGGGTCGGAGTGACGGTAATGACAGCATATTCTGAGTCGGTGCCGATGCGGAACTTACCGCCCCAGATGCCCATTCCTGAACTCACATAGTAGTCGGTTTTGCCGCGCTGGTATTGCCCGTAGTCACACTCATACATCTTTCGCGTTACCCAGTTCAATGGCCACACTTGGCCACGGTGGGTGTGACCGCTCAGCTGCAGGTCCACTCCGTTCTGTTCTGCTTCCTCGAGATGATAGGGCTGATGGTCGAGCAGGATCGTGTAGCTGTGCTTGTCAACTCCTTGCATGAGCTGCTTAATGCTCTTGCGATTGCGGTTACTGCGGTCATCACGCCCCACAATGGTCACTCCGTCCACCGTCATGATGCCGTCACGCAGGATCTTGATACCTGTATCGTCAAGCAGGTTCAGGGCCTTGCTCAGTCCTGTGATGTACTCGTGGTTGCCCAGGCAGGCTATGGTGGGGGCGTTGAGCCGACTCAACTCCTCGGCTGTGCCTTGGGCCTTTAATGGGCGCACGTTCCCGTCAATCATGTCGCCGGCAATGAGAATCAAGTCGGCATTCTCAGCATTAATAAGGTTGACCCAACGGCCAACTTCGGCACGGCGGTTGTGGAAGCCCGCATGCAGGTCGCTCAGCATCACAATCTTCAGTGGATGCTCAAGCTGCTTGTCGGTCGTGAGGTTGATTTCCTGTCGTTGCTTGTTGTGATAATGGATGTTCCCGGCGATGAAGGTGGTGAGCATCACTCCCGTCAATACCACTGTGGTGATGGCATTGTCCTTGAGCCACGATGCCGGGACCAGATGCACCAGCCTGCCGATGTCAAGCACGAGGAATGCCATCAGCAGGTAGAACATGATGATCAGCCACGAGTTGCCGATTTCATACATCGCTGTCGCCATCCCCAGTGGCACTTGGTCGCTCTTGAACTGCAGCACCATGCAGGCCAGTGCCGCCAGCATGAGCAGCAAGATGATTACTTTAACAGGTATGGAGAATGTCAACACGCGCCACACATGCCAAGACACATATCCTTGCATCACCAGCATGATTGACAGTGCAACAATAAAAAACTTCGCCATATTGAGATGATTTTGTGCAAAAGTAGTAAAATAATTGGTCTTGATGGTCGCTATGCGGGCATAATTACTTAATTTTGTAGCTAAATTCACATTATCTAGCGATGAAGGAGATGGAGATATTGCGGGTGGTGAAGGAGCGCATGGGCATTGAGGAGCTTAATGACATGCAGCGGCAGGCACTTGACGCTTGGAAGTCGGGTGGGGGTGACCTTGTGCTGTATTCTCCCACCGGGACGGGCAAGACGTTGGCGTTTGCGCTGTGCTTGCTGCAGGCGCTTAAGCCTCCCATGCAACAGCTGCAGGCTGTGGTGATGTCTCCATCGCGTGAACTGGTGATGCAGACGGCTGAGTTATTGCGTGTGTTGGCCACTGGCTATAAGGTGACTCCTTGCTATGGGGGACATGCGGTGGCCGATGAGAAGGCATCGCTTGCCGTCACTCCCGACATCATTGTTTCCACTCCCGGCCGCTTGCTGGATCACCACAAGCGGGGACATATCGACTTGAGCGGTACTCGCATGCTGGTGCTTGACGAGATGGACAAATCGCTGGAGTTGGGCTTTGAGGACGAGATGCGGCGCCTCTTGAAACAGATGCCGCGCATCAACCGCCGCATCCTGGCATCGGCCACCGTGCTTGACGTGGTGCCCGATTATGTCAGACTCCACAACCCTTTCACCCTGAATGTGCTGGAAAAGACTGAACTCCCCCAAGAACGCATCACGGTCCGTCATGTCAAAGCTGACAGCAAGGACAAACTGGACACCCTGCGGCGATTGCTCCTGACTCTCAATGGCGGCAAGTCTATCGTGTTTGCCAACTATCGCGAGAGTGTGGAGCGTATTCATCAGTACTTGGTTAAGAACCGTATTGATGCCGGCATCTATCATGGCGCCATGGAGCAACAAGACCGTGAGTGTGTGGTTTCCATGCTTAACAACGGCAGTGTGAGCCTTCTTGTCGCCACCGACCTTGCAGCCCGCGGTTTGGATATCGACACGGTGGAGCACATCGTGCATTATCACATCCCCGTGAGTGAACAGACCTACATCCACCGCAACGGCCGCACCGCACGAGTCGATGCCATCGGTAACGCTTATGTCATCACAGCGCCTGACGAGGTTCTGCCCGAGTGGGTGGTCGTTGATGAACCGATGGAACTGAGTCCTGCCAAACAGATGCCTCGTGCCCCGATGACAACGCTCTATTTCCAGGCGGGCAAGAAAGAGAAACTGTCCCGCGGCGACATCATGGGTTTTATCGCGAGCAATGGCGGCATTGATCCCAAGAGCATCGGCCGCATCGATGTGCGAGACCATTATGCCCTGGCTGCCATACCGCACAAGGATGCCCAAACCGTGCTGGGCCACTTGCCGCAGGCCAAAATCAAGGGCAAAAAGGTGAGAATATCGATTCTTAGATAATATTCTTTAGTTTATTACGTTTACTATTAATAGTATATACCTTAAACTTTATCAAGCTATAGCAACACTATGAAACCTAAAAAAAGAAAACGTGACCTCTATTTCCTGAAACTGCTATCCCGCAGCTTCCCGAACGTGGCAACCGCCAGCACCGAGATTATCAATCTTGAGGCTATCCTGAACCTGCCCAAGGGCACCGAGCACTTCCTGGCCGACCTGCACGGAGAGTATCTTGCTTTCCAGCATGTGCTGCGCAATGCTAGTGGAACCATCAAGCGCAAGGTGGGTGAGATTTTCAGTGACTCCCTGAGCACCCGTGAGCAGAAGGACCTGTGTACGCTCATCTATTATCCTGCCGAGAAACTTGAGCTGGTCAAGGACGAGATTACCGACCCGGTTGAGCTCAATGACTGGTACTTCATCACCATCAACCGTCTGGTGAGGGTGTGCCGCAACGTGTCATCCAAGTACAGCCGTTCTAAGGTCCACAAGGCCCTGCCTGAGGACTTCTCCTATATCATCCAGGAGCTGTTGCACGAGCACAGCAGCGATCCCAACAAGCAGGCCTATGTTGATGTGATTATCCGCACCATTATTTCGACGCATCGCGTTGATGACTTCATCATAGCCATGTGTAACCTCATCCAGCAGTTGACCATCGACATGCTGCACATCCTGGGTGACGTGTATGACCGTGGTCCCAGCCCCGACAAAATCATGGACATCCTGTGCGGATTCCACAACTTTGACATCCAGTGGGGTAACCACGACATCCTGTGGATGGGCGCTGCTGCCGGTAACGATTGCAGCATCGCCAACGTGTTGCGCATCGCATTGCGCTACGGCAACCACGGCGTGCTCGAGGACGGTTACGGCATCAACCTGCTGCCGCTGGCCACCTTTGCCATGGATACTTATGCCGACGACCCCTGCGAGCGCTTCTTGCCCAAGGACGGCAGTGCCAAGGATCCTGAGCGTGCCCGCACGGCCCAGCTCGTGGCCCAGATGCACAAGGCCATCAGCATCATTCAGTTCAAGCTCGAGGCTGCCGCCATCAAGCGTCGTCCCGACTTTGACATGAAGGACCGCCTGTTGATGGACAAGATGGACCTCAAGAAAGGCATTATCAAGATCAAGGGCAAGGAATATGAGTTGCTGGACACCAACTTCCCGACCGTAGATCCCAAGCATCCTTATAAGTTGACGGCCGAGGAGGAATCCATCGTCAACAAGCTGCACCAGTCGTTCACCGAGAGCGAGAAGTTGCGCAAGCACATGAAGTGCATGTTCCGCAATGGTTGCCTCTACACCATTGCCAACGGGAACCTGCTATATCATGCTTCGATACCCCTGAACGAGGACGGCACCCTCAAGGACGTGCTCATCAACGGCGAGAAGTTCCACGGCAAGGCCCTGCTGAAGCGCGCCGGCACCTTGATCCGTAATGCCTACTTCGGCTGCGAGGATCCCGAGGAGCGCGCATTTGCCCTCGACTACTTGTGGTACCTGTGGTGCGGCAAGGACTCGCCCGCGTTTGACAAGAGCAAGATGGCGACCTTTGAGCGCTACTTCATTGCTGACAAGGACACGCACAAGGAGGTGAAGGGTGCCTACTACACCATGCGGGATAATCCCGAGGTCGTTGACCGCATCCTTGATGAGTTTGAAGTGAAGGGCGAGCACCGCCACATCATCAACGGCCATGTGCCCGTTAAGACCATCAAGGGCGAGAATCCCATCAAGGCCGGCGGCAAGCTCATGGTGATTGACGGCGGATTCTCCAAGGCTTATCAGCCCGAGACCGGTATTGCAGGCTACACGCTCGTTTATCACTCCCGCGGATTTGAGCTCGTTCAGCACGAACCCTTCTCATCGATTGACGAAGCCGTGCGTTTGGGCCAGGATATTAAGTCAAGGCGCAGTATTGTAGAGTTGACCAACCACCGCATGCACGTCAAGGACACAGACATAGGTGTCGAGCTGCAGTCTCAGATTGAAGACTTGAAGGAACTGCTCGACGCTTACCGCTCGGGCGACCTGAAGGAACGTAACCTGCGGCCAATTACAAATAAACGATGATTTATTCAAGTCCCTGAAGTGATAGCACTTCAGGGACTTGAAGTTTAGAGTTTAGAGGGGTATACGCACAGTAGGGCCTCGCCTTGGCGTGGCCGCTTGCCTCACGCTAAGACGCTAAGGCGCAAAGTTTTTATTTGTGCCTATTGTTTTCTTTATGTTGCGTCGTCGTGTGGGGGTTACTCGAAGCGCATGGTGGCTGTGGGCTTGATGGTCGAGATGATGTGGCTGGCGCCCAGCAGGGTGAGATAAGATACCACGATGATGCCCACATTAAGCAAGATTAAGGCGGGGATGCTCAGCGAGATAGGAACGTAGGGCATGTAGTAGGCCGACGGGTCGAGCCGCACGATGTGACCATACTTTTGCAACAAAGCCAGCCCAATGCCGATGATGTTGCCGATGATGAGCGCCTTGAGGATGAGTTTGCCCGTCAGGTAGATGAAAATGCGGCGGATGGAGCCGTTGGTGGCGCCCATGGCCTTGAAGTTGCCGATGACACGGATGCGTTCCAACACAATCATGAGCATAGCAGAGATGAGCGTGAAGGCCGCGACAATCATCATCAGCGTCAGGATGATGATGACGTTCATGTCGAGCATCTCCAGCCAGGCGAAAAACGGCAGGTTGTTCTGGTGGGTAGTGGTGACGAAAAACAAACTTTTGCTCTCGCGCTTCACAGTGTTTTCGGCGAGCAAGGCATATAGTTTGTAACCGTCGGACTCCAGGCCGTCGGTGTTCTTCATGTTGATGGCAACTTGGGTGCCCGTGTCGCCGTTCCAGCCGTTCACGCCCTGCACGATGCCGATGCCACCCACGATATAAGCGTTGTCAAAGGCTTCCAAGTCGGTCTCGAACACACCGCTGATGGTAAGGTTCCTCACCTTGATGCTGTTATCGATGAAATAGGTGAGCACTTTGTCGCCGGCATGCAGTTGCAGACGGTTGGCGACTGTCTTGGAAATGATAATCTGATTGCTTGACGCCGTGTCGCTCACCACAGGGATGTCACCCTCGATGAGCTTGCTCTTCAGGTAGCGGAAATCATAGCCCTCGTCAACACCATGCATGATGATGCCCATGAAGTCCTCGTCGGTCTTGAGAATGGCGCTCTTGTCGGCGATGAGGCTCATGCTCTCAATCAGTGGAGCGAAATCGCTGTTGTCTGCAATCGCTTCACGCACCTCGCGCCCATTGACGGTGACATAGTTCTCATCGATGCCCAGGGCGGCGTTGGTTACGCGCAGATGGGCATCCAAATGCATGATTTTGCCCGATATCTCGCCCTTGAATCCCATGACGATGGCTATGGAAAGAATCATCACGACCACGGCAAGCACAATGCCGACAAGGGCGACAGTCAGGCTGGGTGAGCCTTTCTCCCGCTCGTTGTTCAGCGTCATGCGCCGCGCTATGAACACTTCATGATTCATTCTGACTGCAAAAGTAGTGCTTTTTCAATTATTTCTATTATTTTTGTTGTCTCAAAACGAAAAAACAATCCACAATCATGAAACGGTTATACTCTATATTATTATGTGTATTGTTTGCATTGTCGATGGCAGTGCAGGGTGGGGTAGTCAAGTTGGCTATCCTGAGTGATGTGCATGTGACGCCCGGCAATGCCAACGAGGGAAAACTGCGGGAGGCGGTCGCCGAGATTAACGCGACCGACGTTGACGCCGTCATGCTTAACGGTGACCTTACCAACGAGGGCAGCGACGAGCAGTTGAGCAACATCAAGGGCATCCTGGACGAAATCACCCATCCGTTCTATATCATCCCCGGCAACCACGAGAACAACTGGAGCCAGAGCGCCTGCAAGACCTTCAATGACCTGTGGGGCAGCGACCGCTTCGTCTTCACCATAGATAATCTGGTGGTTGTGGGTATGAATTGCGGCCCGTTCATGAAGATGGGCGACGGCCACATCAAGCAGGAGGACCTGTTGTGGCTCGACAGCACCCTCACGGCAATGGTCAAGCCTGGCATGCAGGTGCTGAGCGTCAACCACTATCCCATCCTTGATGATCTGGACAATTATCGCGCCTATGTCGATATCCTCAAGAAGTATCCTGTTGTGACTCACCAGTGCGGTCACTATCACACTTGGCGACTCTATGAGACCGACGGCATCAACGGCGTGATGGTGCGAGCATTGGACATGGGCGGCGGCAACTACGGCTACACCCTCATGAACATTGACCTTGACCGCCAGTGGATATATGTCTATAATAAGGTGATAGGCAAGGACCCTGAGGTGATGTTCTCTTACCGCATCAATACCGACTATTATACGCCTCAAGTCGCCGAAGAACACTACACGGTGCCTAAAGACATCGTCATCGAGCGCGTGGTGGCGGACAATGCTTCCATCTTCACCCGCGTGGGCATTGACGAGAAGAATATCTACTTTGGGAACTCGCTGGGTTACTGCAAGGCAGTGGACAAGAAAACAGGTGAATTGCGCTGGCAGTATAAGACCGATGCCATGCTGTTCTCGCGTCCTGCAGTGAGCGGCAAATATGTCGTGCTCCCCACCAGCGACAAGCGACTCGTGTGGCTGGACAAGAAGACAGGCAAGCCGAGTTGGCAATATGAGGCTGCAGGACCCTATGTGGCCGACGGTGTTGTCAAGGACGGCATCCTCTATCAGGGCGGATTCAAGACCTTCCAGGCATGGGATGTGAAGCGCCATCGCCTGCTGTGGCAATATAATGACATCAACAACTATTGTCAGGCGGCTCCAGTCATTGACGGTAACGATGTCATCTTCGGCGCATGGGATACCTACCTGCGCTCGCTCAATCGGCGCACGGGAGCCCTGCAATGGCAATGGAACAACGGCAGGAATGTGAACCTGTATAGCCCAGGCAATGTGGTGCCTGTTGTGACGCCCGACCGCGTCGTCATCGTGGCACCCGACCGCTTTGCCACGGCCGTTGACCGCAAGAGCGGTGTTGAGGTATGGCGTGAGAAAAACGATAACAAGGTGCGTGAGAGCCTTGGCCACAGTGCCGACTGCGAGGTCGCTTATGCCAAGACCATGGACGGCGAACTGGTCGCCATGAGCACCGGTGAGCAATATCAATTCTTGGGAAAAGTCGATTTGGGATTTGGTTACGAGCACGCCCCGTGTATCGTCCTCGAGCACAACGGTTACATCTACTGCGGCTCCCGCCGTGGCATGCTGGCCGTTGTTGACTCCTCTCTTAAACTCGTTTTCACCTACCGGCTCGGCTCGAGTGAGGTCAACGGATTTGAGGTGGATCCCGCGACGGGCGATATCTATTGTTCGCTCATTGAGGGCTCCATCTGGCGCATCTCCAATCCTAGGAAAACTATCTCCCGCGAGTAATTGCGGGAACATTGCCTGCTGTTACTCTACAACTTTATTACATCTTGAGGTAAAAGGCTGAGGTAAGCTTGATGTATTCGCTTGTGAAAGAGCCGTCGCTTTTGGCGATGGTAAGGATGTCCTCGTGGTAGGGGATGTCTTGTCGGGAGAATTGCCACAGGGTGCGTTTTGGGGCGGCTCCCTCGACTGGGATGACACGGGTGAGCCGTCGCACGGGCAGCGAGGCAAAGGCTGCGGCCTCGATGATGTCGCGCTCGGCGTCGGTGGGGGAAATCATGGCTAGGATGCCAACATCGCTCAACAGGCGGGCTGCACCATCGATGAGTTGCTGATAGGATAATGTCGTGGTGTGCCGTGCTAGGGTGCGGCTGTCGCCATCGGGCAAGACCCCGTTGGTGAAGAAGGGCGGGTTAGAGACTACCAAATCATAGCGCTTGCCGTCATCCATGTCATTAAAATCCATCAGATGGGCGGTGAGGCGGTCGCTCCATGGCGATCGGGCGAAATTGAGAGCGGCTTCCTCGATGCTGGCGGCATCAATGTCGATGCCATCGATGCAGGCGACAGTGTTACGCTGAGCAACCATCAAGGCAATGACACCGCAGCCAGTGCCCACGTCAAGCACGCGATTTGCCTCATTGACAGGGCACCAGGCACCCAGCAGAACACCATCGGTGCCCACCTTCATTGCGGTGCGGTCATTGACGACCTCGAATTGCTTAAATCGGAATATTTTCTCTCGAGCCATATTTTCGGTGCAAATGTAGTCAAAAAATGTCGATTCGTCGAATTCATACCAAATAACTCCATTTTGGGCTGTTTTATGGCATGATATTTGCCCTCATGGTGTGGCTATAAAGTTAAAAAATCAGGCATTTAGCATTTTTTCACGCATTAAAGCATTTGCTAATTCTTTTTACTTTATAACTTGCAACGCTTTTTATGGACTTTTAAACAATCGTCTTAAACTTTTTTAAAAGGTTAAAGTCTAAATGACAGAAAAAGAATTATGAATTTTTTTAAACGTAATAAATTATGAAGTACCGTTTTTATGCATTGATTGGTCTGCTGGCCTTGAGCGCCGGCGCGATTTTACAAGCACAGGACTACGATGACATCTATTACGATGCCTCGAAGTCGTCTGCCTCGACCAAGGCCAAGGTCGCTCAACCCGCCAAGACTGTTGCTGTCTATGGCGAAGTTCCCGAGAGGTACAAGGAGGCCGTCCAGGTCAACTACAGTACTAATCGTGATGTTGACGAGTATAACCGCCGTGGGGCCTATGACCCCTCAAACATGCCCGCCTTTGAGGTGGACATCAATGGTGATACCATCTATTTTGACAATGACTCCATCTATGATGACGAGGCATTTGCCAATACGCGTCGCATCGAACGTTTCTACAATCCTGACGTCGTGATCTTGAGTGATGATGACGATCTGGTGGAATTGTATTACAGTGAGACTCCCACCATCAACCTGATCGTGGGCAGCGACTGGGGATATGATTACTATGATTGGGGTTTCTATTCTTCCTATTACCCTTGGTACACTGGATGGTATGAGCCTTGGGGCTGGTATAGTCCTTGGCGCTGGCGTGCATCCTGGTATTACGGTTACCGTCCTTGGGGCTGGAGCTGGGGTTATCATCCCTGGTACTATAGCTCATGGAGCTGGGGCTGGGGCCGCTCCTATTGGGATTGGGGTCATCGTCCCTATTGGGGCTGGAGTGATTGGAACTATGCTCCCAATCGTCATAACCACACCCGCTATGCGGACTATGGCGCTCGTCCTGGACTCGGACAACGTGCCGGATTGGCAACCAACCGTAACAACCGTGGCCGTGTGGATGCAATGGGCTCCAACCGCAACAACATTGGCGCACGCGGTGCCAGCAGCAACCGTGGCTCAAGCGTAGGCACTAGCACCCGCAGCCGTGGAGGCTATGCAACCAGCCGTGGCGGTAACATGGGCTCACGCAGTAACAGTGGTGTTGTTTCCCGCAGCTCAGGCAGTGTATCACGCTCACCCTCGTCGAGCGGCAGCCGTAGCTACGGCGGCTCCTCCAGCAGCTCTCGCAGCAGTGGCAGTAGCTATAGCGGCTCACGCAGTAGCGGCTCGTACAGCAGCGGTAGCTCACGCAGCAGCGGCGGCTCCTACAGCAGCGGTGGCGGTAGCCGCGGCGGTGGCGGCGGTGGCGGCAGCACCGGAGGATCAAGTGGCAGTCGTCGTCACTAATCCAAGCCGAGAAACAAGCGTTAATTTATGCCAATGTTACACACTATTATAATGTAATGACAATTATGAAGAAGAAAGTTTTTGCCCTCTTGTTGTGCGGACTTCCTCTTATGCTCAACGCCCAGTATGCCTTTGATGCATTGCAGATGTCACAAACTGAACTCCGCGGCACCTCGCGCTTCCAGTCGATGGCAGGGGCCTTCGGAGCCCTCGGAGGCGATCTCTCGACGCTCACCCAGAATCCTGCTGGTATCGGTGTCTATCGTAACTCCGACCTGGGTCTTACCTTGAGTTTGGATTTCAATAGCACTTCGTCAGGCGTCGATAAACTGAACGAGACCAAGTTCAACGTGAACAACGTGGGCTACGTGGGCGCTATCCGCCTCAACTCTGAGGTGGTTCCCAACCTCAACTTCGGTTTCACCTATAACCGTCTGCAGTCCTATAACCGCCACTACATTGGTGGCATCGCCAACATCCCCACCTCGATGAGCAATTATATCGCCGACGAGTTTGTGAATGTTCCGGGTTACAGTGATGCCGACATGTATTGGACCGATGATTTCAATCCATATTTTGACGGTTATGCTCCCTGGATCGCCATCACGACCTATGACATGCCAACAAATCAAGGTGGCTATTCGGGTATCATCAACCATATCCCTAATGTCAATGAGTATGGCAATGAAGTTCTTGATGAGGATGGAGTCTCTATGATAGGATCACATTTTCAGGGATTATATGGCCAGGGAACTGTAGGCAATGCTTATTATGAGATAGATGAGCGTGGTCACGCTGACGAATACAATATCGCTTTCGGCGGTAATGTGGCCAACAAGCTGTACTTCGGTCTCGATATCGGTATCCTCGATATGGATTTCAAGTCCTACCAGGCCTATGAGGAGGAATTGGACGATGCTTATATCAAGGCCAATGATGAAGATGTGCTTTACGCTGACATCATCAATAGAAACACACGTGCTGACTGGGGCCTGTACAACTACAAGCACACTGAAGGTACTGGTGTGAACTTCAAGCTTGGTCTCATCTGGCGTCCCACCCAAGCGTTGCGCCTCGGTGCCGCTTTCCACACGCCCACCTACTACGATATGCGTGACACCTACAGCGTGAGTGCGTCGATCAAAGCTTATGAGGACGGTAATATGCTCTACCGTGCCGATAAGCAGAGCAATGATGGCTATGATTACTCCAGTAGTTATACCATCTCCACTCCCTGGCGCTTTATGGGTAGTGTTGCCGGTGTGATCGGTACCAGCGGTATCATCAGCTTGGACTACGAGTATGTGGCTAACGAGACGATGCGCATTGGGGACGACCGTGGTAATAATTATCCCGATGCAACTGCCGACATGAAGACTTACTTCAAGCCTTCACACATCATCCGCGTTGGCGGTGAGTATCGCATCAACCCCAACTGGAGCTTGCGTGCTGGTTACAGTTACAAGACCACTCAGGTCGAGAAGGGTGTGGACAACTACGACTACAACATCAACACATCCAAGGACGTCAGCCCCTCCTATCAGTACGACAACGCGGTTCATAACATCACCTGTGGCGTGGGTTACCGTTACAAGTCGATTTACACCGACCTGGCCTATGTTCACAAGATGCGTGAGAGCGTGTATAACGCCTTCTCGCCCATCAACGACAATTTTGGCTATGAGCCTAATGTCAGCGCTGATGTGACTGACCATAACAACCGCATCTCGCTCACCCTCGGTGTGAGGTTCTGAGCAACGGAATGAAGTAACGAGATTACGTTTAAAAATCCTGTCTGGCAATGCGTGATAGTCACGTGTTGCCAGTTTTTTTTTGTCTTATTTTGAAACAATATTCCGGGTATTTGATAGTTCTTTATAATTCAGAGACCGTGAAAATCAGGACACTACGCTGTCACCCGTCTGGACTCCATTTGCTCAAGCAGTAAGGAAAAAATATGCAAGCCAGTAACACCAATTCTGAAAAATAATGTACTTTTGCACTACGCTAATTAACTCATGTTATTATGAAAAGAAAGAATTCATTTTTTGCTTTACTTGTGTTTGCTTCTATGATGTCGACATTGGGTTGCTTAAATGCCCAGGCACAGACACGGGAAGCTCCCGACTGGAGAAAACTTCATTACCTGTCTGCCGAAGAAATGCAGACCCCTTTGAGGAGTAGTATCAACCTCTCAGAAACCCCTGCGCCAACCGCCCCCCGCTTCGTGGCAGAATTTGAGCCCATGCAGGGTGTGATGATTCGCTATCCGCTGGGCATACCGGTTTCCCTGGTGAAATCGTTGGCCGAGAACTGCCAGGTGTACTGCATCGTGACGCAGGGCTACCAGTCCACGGCACGTTCGAGTTTCAGCAACGCGGGGGTGAACATGAATCGTGTTACCTTTGTGAATGCGAAAACAGATTCCTACTGGGTGCGTGACTACGGTCCCTGGTATATCTTTGCCGACAAGCAACCAGCCATCGTCGACAACGTGTATAATCGTCCTAGAGCGAACGACGATGTGATCCCCGGAGCTTTTGCCTCGTTCTTGGGTATTCCACTCTACGGCATGAACCTGACACACACTGGCGGCAACATGATGCAGGACGGACGCGGACACGGCGTTAGCGACGAATTGGTCATTTCAGAGAACGACAATAACGAGGCCAACGTGCGCCAGAAGATGCTCGATTATCTGGGCATCGACAACTACCACATCACTATCGACCCGCAGGGGGATTACATTGCCCATGTCGATTGCTGGGGAAAATACCTGGCCCCGGATAAGATCCTGATTGCGAAACTGCCGCAGACCAACAGCCGATATCAGTACTATGAGTCCGTGGCCGAATATTTCGCCACAACCAACTGCTGCTGGGGCTATCCCTACAAGGTGTACCGCGTCGAAGAACCCGGTGGCAATACCGTTGCTCCCTATACCAACAGCCTTATCCTCAACAATTGCGTCTACGTGCCGCTGGGCAGCAACAGCACTTACAATGAACGCGCACTCCAGGTCTACAGGGACGCCATGCCTGGCTATGAGGTGATTGGTGTGACCAACACATCCAGCAGCATCCAGTGGCTCAATACCGATGCCCTGCATTGCCGCACACGCGGAATCATGGACTTCAACATGCTGTTTGTTGACCACAGGAACGTACTCTTCGGTACGCAGCAGTGTGGCAGAGATTCCATCGCAATCACGAGCAAGTTCATCGCCTATAGCGGTAAGCCCCTGAAAGAGGACTCGCTGCTGGTTTACTATAGCATTGACAACGGCCCTTATCAGACTGCACACATGACAGCCACCGGCAATCCCGATGAATATGTGGGTTACATCAAGGGCTATCACCAGGCTTCAGAGATTGACTACTACGTCTTCGGTGCCGATGAGTCAGGACACCGCTATCAGCAACCCGTGTTCGGCGAGTTGGATCCCCACCACTTCACTGTCAACATTACAGTCATGCGAGGTGATGTGAATGGTGATGGCGAGGTCAATGTGGCCGATGTGACAGCGTTGATTGCTGCAATCCTCAACAGCACGCCTGTGGATCTTGCTGTGGCTGACCTTGACGACAGCGGCAACATTAATGTGGCCGACGTAACAGCTCTGATCAATTTTATCCTTGCGAATTAATCATGCCGTTTGGCAGAATTAAGCGAGCTGTATCTTTGGATATGCGTCATGCTATCACACTTGATGTCTGATAGCGCTAAGCAATAAGAATAGGGCTGGTTCATCCATTTGAACCAGCCCTATTTTGTTATGTTATATGCCCTATTTGGCAGCAGGGATATCAGGGTAAACCTTGTCCAGGGCCTGCTGTAATGCCACTAACTGAGCCTTGATGTTCTTGAGCTGGGCGATGGCGTCAAAACGCTTGTCCACACCATCACGGTTATGGCGAATCTGGGCCTGGGCGGCATCCAGTTTCAACCCTTTCTCCTTGACCAGATAATACACCCTGCTGATGATTTCGATGTCGTTGGGCGTGTAGTAGCGGATGTTCTTTTTGTTGCGCTTGGGCTTGATGATGGTAAATTGAGTTTCCCAGTAGCGCAGTGTGCTTTCGGGGATTCCAAGAATCTCCGAGACATCACCGATTTTGTAGAATTTTTTATCCAGTTCTCGCATGGTGTTGCACAGATTAATAGAATTAACTAACTTTGCAGGTTGTTTATGACCCTGCAAAGATAAACAAATAGTTTAGACGTTGCAACAAAAACAGAACATTTATAACATATTAAGATAAAGAATTATGCTGACTGCAAAAGAAATCCGAGAGACCTTCAAGCGTTACTTTGAGGAGCATGGCCACCACATTGTGCCCTCAGCTCCCATGGTGATAAAGGACGATCCAACCCTCATGTTTACCAACGCTGGTATGAACCAGTTCAAGGACATTATTCTGGGCAACAAAGAAGCGCAGTGGCGCCGCGCCGCCGACTCGCAGAAGTGCCTCCGCGTGAGCGGCAAGCACAATGACCTGGAGGAAGTGGGCCATGACACCTACCATCACACGATGTTTGAGATGTTGGGCAATTGGTCGTTTGGCGACTACTTCAAGCACGAGGCGATCGACTGGGCTTGGGATTTGCTGGTCAATGTGTACAAACTGGACCCCAAGAACCTGTACGCCACTGTCTTTGAGGGCGATGATACCATCGGAGTGAGCCGCGATGACGAGGCTGCCAAGTTCTGGGAGGCCCATCTGCCTAAGGATCACATCCTCAACGGCAATGCCCACGACAACTTCTGGGAAATGGGCGATACGGGTCCCTGTGGCCCGTGCAGTGAGATTCACATCGACCTGCGCAGTGAAGAAGAAAAAGCCGCTATGCCTGGAGCTTCTCTTGTCAACAAGGATCATCCCCTGGTCATCGAGATTTGGAACCTCGTGTTCATGCAGTACAACCGCAAGGTTGACGGTAGCCTCGAACCCCTGCCCAACAAGGTGATTGACACCGGTATGGGACTGGAGCGCTTGTGCATGGCCCTGCAAGGCAAGAAATCCAACTATGATACCGACGTGTTCCAGCCTCTCATCGGCAAGTTGGGTGAGATGTGCGGCAAGAAATATGGCGACAACAAGGATGTGGATGTCGCTATGCGCGTGGTGGCCGATCATGTGAGGACTATCGCTTTCTCGGTAGCCGATGGACAGCTGCCCAGCAATGCCAAGGCCGGTTATGTTATCCGCCGCATCCTGCGCCGCGCCGTGCGCTATGGCTACACCTTCCTCGGTTTCAAGGAGGCCTTCATGTACCGCCTCATCGACACGCTCATCGAGAGCATGGGCGAGGCTTACCCCGAGATCAAGGCCCAGGCCGACTTGATCAAGCATGTCACCAAGGAAGAGGAAGATGCCTTCCTGCGCACCCTGGAAACGGGAATGAAACTCATCGAGAAGGTGATTGCCGACACCAAGGGCGCAGGCAAGACCGTTGTCGATGGCAAGGAAGCTTTCACCCTCTATGACACGTTTGGTTTCCCGCTTGACTTAACCGAGTTGATCCTTCGTGAGAAGGGCATGACCGTCAATGAGGAGGAATTCAATGTCGAGATGCAGAAGCAGAAACAGCGCGCCCGCAACGCTGCCGCTGTCGAGGCAACTGATTGGGTGGAACTCAAGGACGGAGTCACCGAGTTTGTCGGTTATGACCTCACTGAATGTGACGTGAACATCTTGCGCTACCGCAAGGTGACCCAAAAGAATAAGTCATTCTATCAGATAGTGCTCGACCGCACTCCTTTCTATGCCGAGATGGGTGGTCAGGTGGGTGACCGCGGCACGCTCACGCTGGGTGATGAGGTCATCGAGGTGACTGATACCAAACGCGAGAACAATCTGCCCGTGCACATCACCGCCAAGCTCCCCAGCGACGTGAATGCCACTCTCCATGCCACAATCGATCTGGAGGCACGCCGCGCAATCGAATGTAATCACACGGCAACCCACTTGCTGCATGCGGCACTGCGCCAGGTGCTGGGTAACCATGTGGAGCAGAAGGGCTCCTATGTGGATCCCGTGTCGCTTCGTTTTGACTTCTCACACTTCCGCAAGGTAACGCCCGAGGAAATACGCCAAGTCGAGCATTTGGCCAACCAGATGATTCGTGAGGCTATTGTCCGTGAGGAACACCGCGAAGTGCCCATCGATGAGGCCAAACAGATGGGAGCCATGGCCCTGTTCGGCGAGAAATATGGTGATAGGGTCCGTGTCATCAAATATGGCCCGTCGGTAGAACTATGCGGTGGTACCCATGTGCCCAACACGGGCAACATCGGCATGGTGCGCATCGTCAGCGAGAGCAGTATTGCCGCCGGCATCCGTCGCATCGAGGCTATCACAGGTGCTAATGTGGAGAAGATGCTTGACAGCATTCAAGATAGCATGGGACACATCAAAGAGTTGCTTAACAATGCCCCCGATGCTATCGTTGCCCTGCAAAAGTCTCTTGCCGAGAATGCCGAGCTCAAGAAACAGGTCGATGACTTCATCAAGCAGCGCATATCCATCTTGACCAAGCAGCTCATCAACGAAGCCATCCCCGAGAACGGCATCAACATTGTCACCCTCACTGGTGTGCGTTTGCCCGATGTGGTAAAGGGTGTGGCTTTGGCCATCAAGGCCGAGTGCCCGACGGCTACAGCATTCCTGGCTGCTACCGAGCATGAGGGTAAACCCATGCTGACGGTCATGCTCAGCGAGGACCTCGTCAAGGCCGGAAAGAAGGCTGGTGACATCGTGCGTGGTGCAGCCAAGGCCATCCAGGGTGGTGGCGGCGGCCAGCCTCATTTCGCCCAGGCTGGCGGACGCAACCCTCAAGGCCTGAACGATGCCATGCAGGCTATGCGTGCCGCTTTGGGACTTTAATAGACTGATAGATTGACAAGAATATGGATTATCTATTGCTTTTTGTTGGCTTGGGGCTTTTGTTGCTCGCTGCCAATTATCTGGTCGATTCGTCGGTTGCGATAGCCCAGCGTGCCAAGATCTCTAATTTCATCATCGGCCTCACCATTGTGGGCATTGGCACCAGTGCGCCCGAGTTGTTTGTCTCCGTTTCATCTGCTTTGAAGAATAGCGGTGACATTGCGATGGGCAATGTGATTGGCTCAAATATTGCTAACATCTTACTTATCTTGGGTGTCACGGCAATGATATTTCCATTTCCCATTGAGCGGTTGCAGCGTCGCCGTGACATCCCGTTCCTGATCTTAGCGACCCTATTCGTCACGATCATCGCCAATGACACGATTCTTCCGGGAATCTCCAAGAATTCGCTCATTCGACTGGATGGCATCGTTTTGCTCGTGTTGTTTGTTGCCTACATGGGTTGGGTGGTTGTGCAAAAGGGAAAGGATCCCAAGAAGGCATTGGAGGAAGCTGATGATGAAGCCAAGAGCTCTCTCACAGGCAAGGCTCCGTGGCTGTTATGGGCCATTGCTATAGTTTCGCTTGTGGCATTGATTTTCGGTGGTAACCTGTTCCTTGACAGTGCCAAGAATTTGGCACGGGCCTGGGGCATGAGTGAGGCGGTGATTGCCATCACCATCGTAGCTGTGGGCACTTCGTTGCCCGAGTTGGTTACTGCCATTATCGCAGCGACCAAGAAGAATCCCCAATTGGCGTTGGGTAATGTCATCGGTAGCAATCTGTTCAACCTGTTGTTCATTCTGGGTGCTGCCTCGACGGTTAAGTCCCTGCATTTTGTTGACATCAACATCTGGGACTATGCGGTGATGTTTGTCGCAACCATCATGCTCTATTTGGTGATTTTTACCTTTAAAAAGGATAAGATGGACCGCATCGAGGGCGTGATATTCTTTGCGGCCTATGTGGGTTACGTCATCTACCTGCTGATGCGTTAAACCAATGGGGCTCAAGATAGTCCAATGTTCAAATCAAGATAGAATTATGATGAAACATCGCAATTTCATATCGCTGATGTGCTGCGTTATCGTGACCCTTACCGCGGTAGCGCAGGGCAGGGTGGATACTCGTCCGCACATCTTTGACAGCAATGTGCGTTCACTCAAGGTGAGCCTGTTGAACAATATGTATGTTCCGCCGGTGTATATGCTGGGCAGTGACGACCTCTTGCTGATTGACTTTGATTATTTGGACTATAATGTGCACTACTTGCGCTACAGTGTTACCCACTGCAATGCCGACTGGCAGCCCTCGCAACTGGTCGAGAGTGAATATGTGAGCGGCTTTAACTATGCCGACATTGATGACTACGAGCAGAGCGAAGCGACCTACGTTCATTATTACAATTATCAGTTCGTGTTGCCCAATGCCGACATGGAGTTTCTGGTGAGTGGTAATTACCTGCTCACGGTTTATGAGCAGTCCGACCCTGATGACATCCTTTTCCAAACGCGCCTCTCGGTCTGTGAGGGCAAGGTGGGAGTATATCCTCAAGTGACCTCCCGCACCGATGTCGAGTACAACAACCGCTTCCAGCAGGTGTCTTTTGACGTGCGCTTTAAGCCCAACCAGATTAAAGATCCCTATAGCGAATTCACCTGTGTCGTCACACAGAATTCCCGTGAGGACAATAGCGTGATCGTGACCCGTCCCACGATGGTGGCTGTGGACCATGTGACCTATGATCACAACCGTGACCTCATCTTCGCCGCAGGCAATGAGTTCCGCCGTTTTGAGACGGTCAATGCCCACAACATCAACATGGGTGTGCAGTCCATACGCTATTATGAGCCGATGTATCACGCAATTCTCTTGACTGATGTGCCGCGCAATGAGACGCAGTACCTCTATGACCAGACGCAGTTTGGACGATTCACTATCCGCAATGCTGAGGCCTATAACGAGAATCCGCTGGAGGCAGACTACATGATCACTCATTTTACCCTCGACACCGATGGGAAACTCAATGGCGGCAACGTTTGGCTCTATGGTGAGTTTCTTGAAGGTTATCCCGCATCGCAGGCGATGATGAAGTATGACGCCTCAACGGGTTTTTACACCGCCGATCTGCTTCTCAAGCAGGGCGCCTATAACTACATGTACTTGTGGGTTCCTGATGGTACCTCGGTCGGTCAGACCTCGCGCATCGAAGGCGACCACTACGAGACCATCAACGAGTATCTCGTCAAGGTATATGACCGTCCCATGGGCGAGCGTTACGACCACCTGGTCGGCTACGGCGTCGCCTACTCCGGAAAATAAATATCAAGAATCGTTATCTTTTATTGGAAGAACACGAATGCTCACGAATGAATCATTAATATTTATTATTTTTGATTGTCATCGTCCTCATTGTTTTCATCCATAACTTCGACAATACCCATGTTCTTGTCAAGAAGAACACATTCGTTTGTGGTTTGATCTAAACCATAACGCTCTCCTTGTAGTCTTGATTGACCAAAGTTAATGAGTAGCCCGATTGGTTTTCTTGTGATCCGCATGTAATTGAAAAGTTGAGCGCGATGGGCAGGAATAAGTTTTGCTGCGGATTTAAGTTCTACAATCACGTCATTCTCAACTACGATATCCATCTGATAGTGTTTTTGCATTTTATGGTGCTTGTAGTAGCATGGTAGGCTTTTCAGGACTTCGTGAGCTATACCGCGCTCCATTAGTTCTAGATGCATGGCCTCGTTATAAACGGGCTCAAGAAGTCCCCATTTCAATTCGCTGTGGACCTCCATGGCGGCACCAATGGTATTATAAACAATACTTTTATATTGCTTGAAATCCATAATATTATTAATGAATATTCGCGGATATTCGTGTCTATTATCCAGATGGAATTGATGATAATTTAACTCATCCGGGTCTTGTAGTCGATGTAATCGAACTCACGGAGCACCTCGATGGTGCCGTCGAGGCGCTTGAACAGGATTGATGGGTGCTGGATGCCGTTAAACATGTTGGTCTTGACGGTCGTGTAGTGGTTCATGTCTTCAAAGGTGATGCGGTCGCCACGTTTCAGCGGTTTCTCGAAACTCCAATCTCCAACATAGTCTCCGCTCAAGCAAGAGTTGCCGCCCATGCGGTAAGTCGGTTTTGTCCTGTCCACTTCGTCAAGGGCTTGGGTGATTTTGGGCTGGTAAGGCATCTCCAGACAGTCGGGCATGTGACAGGCGAACGATGCGTCGATGATCGCTGTGGTGATGCCGCTATTGGTTACCACATCAACCACACTCGCTTCCAGATCGCCAGTCTGCCAGCACCAGGCACTGCCAGGCTCGAGAATGAGCTGCAGGTTGGGGTAGGCACCCTGGAAGGCTCCCAGCACTTGTTCCAGATGTCCGATATTATATCCCTTGCGGGTCATCAGGTGGCCACCGCCCATGTTGAGCCACTTGAGACGAGGCAGGTATTGGCCGAACTGTTGTTTCAGGGCCAGCAGCACCTTCTCCAAGTCAAAACTTGTGCTCTCGCACAGGGCATGGAAATGGAAACCCTCAATGCCCTCGGGCAACTCCTTGAGATCGTTGGCTAACACGCCAAACCTCGAGCCCGGGCAGCAAGGGTTGTAGATGTCGGTTTCAATCACCGAGCACATCGGGTTAACCCTGAGTCCGCAACTCACCTGCTCTCCTGGCCAGTCGGCATTGTGCTGGTTCACTTTGTCGGCAAACCGCTGATACTGCTCAATGCTGTTGAACGTGATGTGTGAGCTGCCGGCGATGTAGGCGTCGATGGTCTCATCGGTATAGGCCGGGCAGTAGGTGTGCGTGCGGCATTTGAGCTCATCGATGGCAAGCAGCATCTCGTTGACCGAACTGGCAGTTGACTCGATGCCGTATTCGCGGAACACGTCGAACGTGCGCCACAACGCATTAGCCTTGAAGGCCATTATAATGTCCACTCCTGTGCGTTGGGCCACACCGGTGATCAGCTCGATGTTGCGGCGCAGTTTCTCCTCATACACGATATAATAAGGCGTCTTATACTCCATATCCATAGTGGTTGATTATAGGATTTCAAATTTTGCGAATTTCAACAGCAGTTTGCGTGTCTGGCCGTCGTTAAACATGACGTCAATCTTGGCATCACTCCCGCTTGTGTCGATTTTAATCACCTCACCGCGACCGAAGCGGTGGTGCAGGATTTCCGTCCCCACGGTCAGCTCATCGGCCGTGTGGATGTTGAAATTGCCATTGGCGGCTGGTGGCGGGGTGGGCGAGACTGGCCTCGATGGTGCGACTGGCGGTGTCGGTCTTGAGGTCGTTGTCTTGGTGACGGTTTTCCTCGCGGGAGGCATTTGTGTGGAACGGGGCTTTGTCTCGGTATAACGCGACATCGTCCTTGAAGGTATAGGCGCAGAGTTGGTACTGCCTATCATCAGGTATTCGGCGTTGATGTCCCGCAGGAAACGGCTCATCACGCATGATTTGGTCTGCCCATTATGATAGCGCGAGGTGGCATAAGTGATCACGCAGTTCACCTCAGCACGTGTAATGGCTACATAAAGTAGCCGTCGTTCCTCCTCGATTTGTGACATTGAACCGGCACTCATCGCGCTGGGGAACAGGTCTTCCTCCACGCCCACAATGATGACGTTTCTGAACTCCAATCCCTTGGCGGCATGCACGGTCATCAGCGTTACCTTTTCGCCATCGGGGTCGTTCATGTCCTGGTCGGTGAGCAATGAGGTCTCGGCTAGGAAATCGCCAATCTGACAATGCTCATCACCGCTCTCCTCTTTGTTCTGCTGGAAATCGTTCACCGCATTGATCAGCTCGTCGAGGTTCTCGATACGGCTGATGTTCTCGGGCGTGTTATCTCCCATGAGCACGCTCTTGATGCGGGTCTGCTTGACGGTTTCCTGTGCCACGGTCAGCGCATCGCTGCCACTTTGATTGAGTTCAATCAGGCCATTCATCAGGGTGGTAAAACCCTCCAGTTTGGACAGGGTGCCGCGGTTCACGTTCAGCCCGTACTGCTCGGCATGGTTCATCACCTGCCACATGCTCACGCCGTTCTCGGTGGCACAATGGGTAATCTTCCCGATGGTGGTGTCACCAATGCCACGGCTGGGATAATTGATGACGCGCCTCAAGGCCTCATCATCGTCGGGATTGATGACAAGCCTGAAGTAACAGATGGCGTCTTTCACCTCCTTGCGCTGGTAGAACGACAAGCCGCCGTAGATGCGGTAGGGGATGGCGTTGCGCATATTGCCATGTTTGTCTCGGCGCCCGCCATTGCTCAAGGCTTCCTCCAGCACACGCGACTGGGCATTGGTGCGGTAGAGCACGGCATAGTCCTCGTAGCTGTCACCTTGTCGCGCCTTTAATGCGGCAATCTGGTTGGCCACGACATAAGCCTCCTCATAGTCGCTGTAGCATTGGATGACGGGAATCTTCTCGCCCAGATCATTCTTGCTGAACAGGTGCTTGGCAATCTGCCCCTTGTTTTTCTCGATGAGGCTGTTGGCGGCATCGGTGATGGTCTGGGTCGAACGGTAGTTGCGTTCAAGCTTAAAAGTCTGGATATCGGGATAGAACCGTTTCAGCTTCAAGATGTTGTCGATGTTGGCGCCGCGGAAGCTGTAGATGCTTTGCGCGTCATCACCCACCACGCACAGGCGGTTGTATTTCTTGCTCAGCTGATGCACGATCAGGTGCTGGGAAAAGTTAGTGTCCTGGTACTCGTCAACGAGGATATAGCGGAAAAACTCCTGATACTGTTCCAAAACGTCCTCGTGGTCGCGCAGCAGGATGTTGGTATAAAGCAACAGGTCGTCAAAGTCCATCGCTCCAGCAATGCGGCAACGGCTCCAGTAGGCCTTGTAGATATTGGCAATCTCGGGTCGCATGGCATCGCGGTCAGCATCGATCAGGTTCTGGTTGCGGGCATAATCATCGGGGGTGATCAATGCGTTCTTGGCATTACTGATCTGCGTCTGGATGCTGCTGGGCTTATAGAGTTTATCATCAAGACCCATGTCTTTGATAATGAGCTTAATGAGTGAGCGGGAGTCGCTTTGGTCATAGATTGTGAAATCGGGTTTGAACCCGATGCGCTCGGCGTTGCGGCGCAACAGTCGTGAGAAGATAGAGTGGAACGTGCCCATCCACAGTTGGGCAGCCACCTCAGGACCTGCCAGCGGCTCGATGCGTTCACGCATCTCTCGTGCGGCTTTGTTGGTGAACGTCAATGCCATGATGCGCCACGGCTCGTATCCCAGGTTGAGTAGATGCACTATTTTGTAGGTGAGTACACGCGTCTTGCCCGAGCCGGCGCCTGCAATCACCAGTTGCGGCCCGTCGCAATACTCGACTGCCGCGCGTTGTTGTTCGTTCAGTTTTTCCAGGTAATCCTCATTCATGGTCACAATTCGTTATAGCAGGGGATAGTTTCAAGAAATCGGTAGTTGTTGTTATCGTAGTCAATTTGGCAGCAATAGTGTTCAAGACCATTGCTCACAATCAAGTAATGTGCCTTCAACACCATGTTGTAGCGCACAATCTGGTCAAAGGTCTTCTGCGTGATGTTGATGGTCGGGGCCTTGTACTCAACAATGACCAGCGGATGGCCAGTGCGGTCGGCGACCACCGTGTCGCAGCGGCGGGCAATGCCGTTCTGCGTCAGCGACACCTCGTTGCCCATGAGCGCCGCGGGAAATGCCTTCTCGGTGATGAGCCATTCCACGAAGTGCTGACGCACCCATTCCTCGGGGGTCAACGCTACCCAGCGGTCACGCAGCCGGTCCCAGATGCTCCATGAATCATCCTCCCGCCGCTTCACCTTATACTCATATTCCGGCAAATTCAACTCCACCATTGCTCATCGTGATTTCTTTCCACAAAGGTATAACATTTTCTCCACTTGTGCAAGATAAAAAGTCGACCCAGTGGCGTCTATGCTTTGCGAGCGGTAGCTCGTACGAAAAAAATGCTTACCTTTGCATCAACTAAATCACAATTCCCATGAATAGATTGCTCTTTTCACTCGTTTTAACCCTCATGGCCATCACTGCAATGGCCCAATCGTTTGATGACAATTTTGATGGCCGCACCCTGCGTCTCGATTACATCTTTGCCGGCAATCATGATGCCCAGCAGATCTACCTCGAGCAACTGTGCGTGACACCGCAGTGGGCGGGCCGCAAAAGCCGTCTAGCCGATGTCCCCCTCAAGGGCAATGGCCAAATACAAGTGCGTGACCACGCCACGGGCACGACCCTTTTTGTGCACACTTTTTCCACCCTTTTCCAGGAATGGCTGGCGACCGAGGAAGCGACAAAGGTGAGTCGGGCCTTCTCTACCAGTTACAATGTGCCCATGCCCAAACGTCCCGTTGACGTCACCGTGTCGCTCACCGACTTTCACGGCAACGTGGTGGCACAATTGACCCACACGGTAGATCCTGCCGACATACTCATCCGCCAGCTCGGCGAGAACGGAATCCCCTATCATTACGTGTGGAAAGGCAAGACGCTTCCGGTTCAAGAGAAAGCAGCCGACCAACCTGGCAAGCGTGACTATAATCCTACCGAAGGCCCTCTCGACGGTGTCCCCGACATCACCGAGTGCATCGACCTGGCCATCGTGGCCGAGGGTTATACCCGTGCACAGATGGGTAAGTTCTACTCCGATTGCCAGCGGGTGGTCGATGCCCTGTTTGCCCATGAGCCCTTCACCTCAATGAAGGACCGCTTCAACGTTGTCGCAGTGGCCGCCGAGTCGTTGACCAGCGGACCCAGTGTGCCCCATTTGGGCCGGTGGAGTTCAACACCTGTGGGAACCCACTACGACACCTTCTACAGCGACCGTTATCTGATGACGCAAGATATCCACCGCCTCTACGACGTGCTCTCGGGCGTTCCCTTCGAGCACATCATTGTGCTGGTTAACAGCGACACCTATGGCGGCGGTGGCATCTACAATCAGATCACTGTTACCACGAGCGACCATCCCACCTTCCATCAGGTGCTGGTCCATGAGTTCGGCCATGCCTATGCCGGACTGGGTGACGAATACTTCTATGATGACGGTTATGAGACGATGTACCCCGATGATACTGAACCCTGGGAGCCTAACCTCACCACATTGGTTGACTTCCAGAGCAAGTGGGCCGACATGCTCCCCAAGGGTACGCCCGTTCCCACACCGCCGGATCCCAAGGTGCCCAACTACCGCAAGATTACTAATGACAAGGAACAACGGTTGCTCGACGCTGCAACCCAGCGCGTCGGAGTGTTTGAGGGCGGGGGATACCAATCTAAGGGCGTTTACCGTCCTGCCCAGGAATGTCGCATGAAAATCAACGAGGTCGCAAATTTCTGCCCCGTCTGCTCTCGCGCTATCCAGCGCATTACCGACTTCTACACCAGCCACTAATGAGTGGTTAGTGGATTAGGTCAGGGACGATTCTTTTTGGCGGTGCCCCATTTGCTGGGCTTGGGACCCATGACGAGTTCCAAGGCGCCGCCGGCAATGATGTCACTGTAGTCGATGTAGCTTTTATCATAGCGCTTGCCATTGAGGCGGGCGCTTTGTATATAGATGTTTTGGTCGTTGTTGTTGATAGCCTTGACCGTGAACGTCTTGCCGTCGCCCACGTTGATGGCCACCTCGTTGAACAGCGGCGAGCCGATGATATATTTGCCACCAGCCGGCTCCTCCTGATACAGTCCGATGGATGACAGGACATACCATGCCGACATCTGGCCAACGTCCTCGTTGCCCGAGAGGCCGTCAAGGTCATTGTGGTAAAGCTCGCGCAGCACGCGGCGGATGAGCGATGCGGCCTTCCATGGCTGTCCCACATAGTGATACATATAGATGATGTGGTGACTGGGCTCATTACCATGGGCATATTGGCCGATAAGGCCCGACACGTCGGGCGATGCATCTTCACCCAAGTCGCCCTCGATGATAAACAGCGAGTCAAGTTTGGCTATGAAGGCTTTTTCGCTGCCGAACAGGTCCACCAACCCATGCACATCGTGAGGTACCAGCCAGGTATATTGCCAGGCGTTGCCCTCACAGTAGTCGTCGTTGCGGTGCTTGGTCGATAGCGGGTCAAATTCCTTGGCATCACGGAAGTTGCCCTTCGAGTCCTTTCCACGCATGAACTTAAGGTTCTTGTCAAAGTAGTGCCTGTAGGACTTGCAGCGATCGTTGAAGTAATTGAAATTGTCCTGGTTGCCTGCAGCCTTGGCTACCTGGGCGATGCACCAATCGGCAAGTGCATACTCCAGGCCTCGCGCCACCGTCTCTTTGTCGGGCTCCAGGTCATAGGGGATGTAACCGTATTGTTTCAACAGACCCATAGAGCGCTCGTCAAGCATCGCACTGGTCACCATCGCTGTGAGGGCGGCTGCGGTATCCACATCAAAGCCTTTGAGCACAAGGTCGGCAAGCACCGGTACGCCAGGGTTGCCCACCATGCAGTCGGTCTCATTACCCATCAGGTGCCACACGGGCAGCTTGCCTTGTTGCTCAAAGATGTGCAGGAACGTCTGGGCAATGTCTTGTTGCTTCTCGCGGTGGATCAGCGTCTGCAAGGGGTGGGCGGCGCGGTAGGTGTCCCATAGCGACAGGGTGGTGTAGTTGGTGAAATCACCCTGATGCACCTCGCCGTCAGCACCACGGTACTCGCCATTGACGTCACAGAACACCGACGGTGCTACCATCGTGTGGTACAGGGCGGTATAGAATACCGTGCGGTCATCCTCATTATCTGAAGAAACGGCTACTTTGCTTAATTCCCGGTTCCAGGCCTCGTTGGCAGCATCAGCGACTTTGTCGAAATTCCACTCGGGGTTCTCGCTGACAAGATTCAGCAAGGCATTTTCAGCACTGACGGCCGACAGGCCTGTCTTGACCAACAGCGGTTCGCCAATGTTGGGAACCATTATCAGCCCAAGAGTGTCCTGGTCCAGTTTCTCAAGCTTCACGTCACGGGAAAACTCCATGGCAAAGAAATCCCGTTGCCTGCGTGCCCAACCCATGGAATGGCGGTAACCGATGATGAGGCGGGGCGAGAGTTGACGCATCTGGACCTCTTTGGGCGAGTCCCAGCCGATGCCTTGCCCCAGGTCGAGCAACAATAGGGCCGTATCGATGCTGGAGGCAAAGGTGTAACGGTGCATCCCCGTGCGCTGGGTGGCGGTCAGCTCCACGTTTACGTAGTATCTGCCGGCATCATGTAGTTTCACGGCATAGTAGCCCGGCCTCACTGTCTCGTCATCGTGCTTGAAGACGACTTCACGCTGGTCACGGTTGGTCACTGGTAAAAGTGCCACGTCGCCCAGGTCGCCGATGCCTGTTCCGCTCAGGTGCTGATGGCCGAACCCTATCAGCACCGAGTCGCTCGTGTGGTACCCCGAGCACCAGTCCCAGCCGCGTGTGTGCTCGGTGGGTCCCAGCTGCACATATCCGAACGGCACATTGGCGCCCAGGAACACATGGCCGTGTCCGCCCGTGCCGATTGTCGGGTTGACATAATCGGTGTAATTGGCTGCGTTAATCGAGCAGCACAGTATCATGAAAACAGTAAAAAGCCAGTTTCTCATTTTCTTGTCTTGTTGATGTGATTAGATTTGCAAATATAGTAATTATTGAGAAAAATCCCGCTTCAAAAATAGTATATTCACGAGAATTAGTTAAATTTGCAGGTTGAAACATACTAATGAAATTTTCAAAACTAATATACATCCATTAACAGTAAAAATTATGAAATTACTCAAGTTAACAGCAATGTCGGTTGCGGCTTTGGCCCTGTTGTGCTCCTCGACCTGCTCCAAGCAGGAGACGGCTCCCGGTCAGGCTCCCGCTACCGAGAAATCTTCGGCGAAGATGGAAAAGAAAGAATTCACTCCCGAGTTCCTTAATCTGCTGGGCCGCGTGGGCGGACCGCAAGTGTCACCCGATGGTAAGAAGATCCTGTATGGTGTGACCTATTATGACATCTCAACCAACAAGGGCAACTGCGACTTGTGGGTGATGGACGTGGACGGCAATAATGCTCGTCAGATCACCAACACGCCCAAGAGTGAGAGCAATGCCGTTTGGATTGATGGCGGTAAGAAAATCGCCTTCATCTACACCGAGGATGGTGAGGCCAAATGCCCCCAGTTGTGGGTAATGAATGCCGATGGCAGCAGCCGTAGCGTCGTGAGCAATCTGGAAGAGGGTATTGAGGGCTTCGTGTTCTCGCCCGACGAGAAGCGCGTGGTCATGATCGGCCAAGTGAAGTACGGCCAGACAGCCCAGGACATCTATCCCGACCTGGACAAGACCACGGGTAAGATTTTTGACGACATGATGTACAAGCACTGGGACGAGTGGGTAAAGGTGATTCCTCATCCCTTTGTGGCTGACTTTGACGGCAGCAAGGCCGGCAACGTCAAGGACGTTCTTGAGGGTGAGCCCTATGAGTCGCCGATGAGGCCTTGGGGCGGCATCGAGTCGCTGGCTTGGACGCCCGACAGCAAGAGCCTGGTTTACGTCTGCCGCAAGAAAACTGGTAAGGACTATGCTTTCTCGACCAACAGCGACCTGTACAAGTATGACTTGGAAACCGGCAAGACCGAGAACCTGACTCAGGGCATGATGGGTTACGACACCTATCCCATCATCAACAGCAAGGGTCAGATGGCATGGTTGTCGATGGAACATGACGGATACGAGGCCGACAAGAACCGCATCTTCTTCATGGATGAGAACGGCAACAAGAAAGACCTCACCGCCAATTGGGACTATAGCGTTGACGCTATCGCTTGGTCTCCCGACGAGAAATTCATTTACTTCATCTGCCCGTTCCAGGGTGTGCAGCCCATCTTCCGCATGGATGTCGCTACCCAGCAGGTTGACACGATAGCCATGGGCGTGTGTGACTACGACGGATTGGCATTTGCTGGCGACAAGGTGATTACCTGTCAGCACAGCTACCAGACGCCCAACGAGATTTATTCTGTGGAAATGGGTAAAGAGCCCGTTAAGCTCACCCACGTGAATGATGAAATGTTGGCTCAGGTTGACCCCATCGGCATCGAGAAGCGCATGATTCCCACAACCGATGGCAAACTGATGACCACTTGGGTATGCTATCCGCCCAACTTCGACCCCAACAAGAAGTATCCCGCTATCCTCTTCTGTGAGGGTGGCCCGCAATCGCCTGTAAGCCAGTTCTGGAGCTATCGCTGGAACATGCGCATCATGGCCAGCAACGGCTATATCGTTATTCTGCCCAACCGTCGCGGTCTGCCGGGCTTCGGCACCGAGTGGAACGCTCAAATCAGCGGCGATTATGGTGGCCAGAACATGCGTGACTACCTGAGCGCAGTGGACTACATGAAGAAGGAGCCTTACATCGATGGTGACCACATCGGTGCCGTGGGTGCCAGCTACGGTGGCTACTCGGTTTACTTCCTTGCAGGTAACCACAACAAGCGCTTTGCCTGCTTCCTGGCTCATGCCGGTATCTTCAACCTCGAGGCCCAGTACCTGGAGACCGAGGAGATGTGGTTTGTGCAGTGGGATCTGGGCGGCGCATTCTGGGAGAAGAACAATGCCATTGCTCAGCGTTCCTACACTCAGGCCAATCCCAAGAACTATGTTCAGAATTGGGATACGCCTATCATGTGCACCGCTGGCGAACTTGATTACCGCATCGTCTTCACTCAGGCTTGCCAGGCATTCAATGCTGCCAAGATCAAGGGACTGCCCGCACGTCTCTTGCTCTTCCCCGACGAGAACCACTGGATTCTCAAGCCGCAGAACAGCATCCTGTGGCAGCGTGAGTTCTTCAACTGGCTTGACACTTGGTTGAAGCCCGACAGCGAGGCTGCCAAGAAATACAAAGCCCAGCAGGACTCCATCAACGCCGCCAAGGCTGCTGCAGCACCTGTAGCACCCGTTGAGGAGAAGAAAAACTGATAACCCGTCAATTTTGTCAAACGGAGAGGCCTATTTGGGTCCCTCCGTTTGATGTTTTTATAGTAACTTTGCAACTATGGAATATAAAGTAAGCACTAAGCAAGTGACCATCGGCGCCGAAGAATTCGTCAGCCGCTATCGTGACGTGGAGCGCATCAGGGTGTTCTGTACACAATGCCCTTCATTTGGTAAGGTGTGGTCCTGTCCTCCGTTTGACTTTGATGCCCGCACTGTCAGCGATGGCTTTGCCACCGTCACCGTGACGGGGACGACCATTGAGTTTGACGAGGAGACACGTGCCGCCTGCAAGACCACCGAGCAATCATCGGCCACAGGACGTGAGGCGATGGAACAGGTTTGGAAATCGTTGTTGCCAAGCTTGTATGAACAGGAACGCGCTATTCCCGGCAGCCGTTGTTTTACCTTTCGCTGCTCATTGTGTCCCGAGGGATGTACCCGCCCGTCGGGAAAGCCTTGCCGCCATCCCGGGAAGATGCGCCACTCATTGGAGTCGGTGGGCTTTGATGTTGTTGCAATAACGCGTGACTTGCTGGGAATTGAGTTGGCGTGGAGCACCGACGGCTCCTTACCCAAGCATCTCACGCTCGTCACCGCCCTCTTTCAGCACTGATTAACAGGCGGTGTTAGTCCTTGTATTTACTTATAGAAAATGAAATAAACGGCGAGGACGAGACAGAGGAAAGCCGCCAGATGGTTCCAGCGCAGTGTCTCGCCGTTAAAGAATATCGTGACAAATATCGTGAATACCGTGAGCGAGATAACTTCCTGAATCACCTTGAGTTGCATGATGGTGTAAGGGCCGCCATTGCCTTCAAAACCAATGCGGTTGGCCGGAATCTGGCAACAGTACTCCGGTAACGCAAGAAACCACGACATCAAGATGATGAAGTAAAGCGGCGTGTTATCGGAAATGACATTGATCTGTTGCAGTTTCAGGTGCCCATACCAGGCAAATGTCATGAAAATGTTGGCGATGACAAGAAGTCCGATGGTGTAGAATTGTTGCATTTGTCTATTTGTGTATCAGTGCTTGTCGGATTTTCTAAGTGATTGTTATTCTGTGATGGCGTGATGGCCTGTCTTGCTCTCAATTTCTTGGATCATCAGATTGGGAATTGGACTTTCGGCGCCACACCAGGCGGCCACGTCACGATAGAGCAGTGCGATGGCCACCGAACCAAATTGGCTGTCGAGCGGTGTCTCGGGGGCCGTCTGCAAGTAAGCGTTGTCACATTCCAGCATGATGAGGAATGATTTGGGAAGGCCTTCGAACATAGCCGGCTCGGCGTCGGGAATCAGCACATCGATGATGGATGCTTTAGCCGTGGCTTGTGTGTCGGGCAGTTTAAAAATGAACCCCAGCAGTTCATTGGCTGACAACTGGACTGTATTGTCGGTGCCGTTGCTCTCATTGTTGGAGTCGATATAGGTAAATCCGCCCTGGATGTAGTTCCATCGGTCGGTGATTTGTTCAATAGTGGTCATATAAAGTCGTAAGCTAAATTTTTTACTTGATTTTGTAAAAATAACCCAGTGTCACCATGACGGTCATGGAATTGGAACTGGAAAAGACGTCGGTCTTATGATTGGCAAACACATCAGTCAAACCATAATAGAAACGTCCCTCGAGTAGCAGCGACTGCTTGGTGTTGAGGTTGAGCTCCATGCCGGCCCCAGCACAGATGCCATAGTCAAACCGATTCTCAATGTCCAACCTGTATTGCTCGATGTGGCGTGTATTTTGAACAAAATAGTCCAGTGTTTCAGCTTTCTGATGGTCAAAGTTTGAGGATACCCCGTCGCCAATCATGACATTGAGTTCGGGCCCCAGGTTGAAAAAGCCCTTAATGCGATTGTTGCCAAAGAAAATGTGCGTCATGATGGGCAACTCCAGATAGGTGAAGCGATGGCTGAAATTGTAGTCTGCATCATCAAACTGCTCTTTCCAGCCACGTTGGGTCAGGTTGAGCTCGGCAATCAGACCAAAGTTCTTCTCCTCGATGTAACGGAACATGGCACCCGCAGTAAATCCGGGTGACATCGTCTGCTGCACGGTGGGGTTGAAGTTGACGCGGGAGAAGGTGGCGCCGCCCTTGCCGCCAACGGAAATAGAACCCTCGTAATGGGTCTGGGCCGTGGCCGCTAGAGCCATGAGCAACATCAGTGCGATGACGATGTGTCTCATTGCACGTAGACGGTGATTTGGTGGTCGGTCGAGAAGTGGACAATCTCGATAGCCTGGTTGGTCATGCCGCGCCAGTTGTCGCCGCGCTCCCAACGGAAACTCGTCTGGATGCCCTTGTAGGTGGGAGTGTCCTCGGTGATGATACCGTCAACCCCCAGCGACTTGAGCAGGTACATGCCGGTGTCATAGCCGTAAATCGCCATGTTGGGCACCGCTTGCAGCGGCTCGCCGTTGAAGTTGGACTTGTAAGCGGCTTCAAGGTCACGGGTGCGGAAACCCTTGGCGTTGAAGAAGCGCGTGAACATATAGGTGTCGATGTCCTGCAGGTCGGTCTGGTAATCCTTGAGATACAGCACGTACTCGGGATAAGCGATCAAGCCCAGGTCACAGTCAAAGCGCTCTTTCTTCACTTCTTTCAATGCGCTGATATAACGCTTGATGAGGTTCTTGTCACCCGAGGAGGGGATAAAGACATACTTGGAACCGGGATTCATCTGGTTGGAGATGTCGTTATAACTCAGGTCGCTGTTCACGTTGATGGTGGTCGTGTTGTATTTCTTGCGGGTGATGTGTTTGCGCATGTGCTCAAACATTTCCTTGTCGTTGTCACCCTGGGCGACCAAGAAGATAACATCATAACCGTTGTAATGCTTGTCAAACCACGCCATCACGTCATGCATCATTTCGTTGGTGGGCGTGTTCACCTGATAAACGTAAGGGTTATCGAGATAATCCTCGTTTTTGGTGGTGAAGCAGTTCATCACGGGAACGCTATTGGCCTTACCGAATGCGTTAATTCTTGCCAACTGCTGGGGCTCGCTCGGTGCGATGATCATGTTCATCATCTTCAATTCGGGCAAGGCCAGAATGCTGTCGGTGACATTCAGGTTATGTTGAGTGTCATAGACCTTGATGTTGAAGTGCTTGTTGCTCACGTTGCTTGCGCTGTCCATCGCCAGCAGGAAGCCCTTGTAAAAGTCGGTATAGAGATAGGCCTGCTTGGGCGGTGCGCTCTTGTGCAGCTGGAAGGGGAGTACCAGAGCGATGTTCACCTCGTTCTCGAGTCGCTTGGTCACAAGGTTGTCATACAAGTCGAAGATGCGCGGCTCGTAGTATTCGCGCAGCTCATCGATGGGTATGGTCGCCATCTCGCCGTTAACGCGCTCAACAAAGGGCTTGGGCAGGACAATGGTTTTGCCTTTCTTGGCCTTTTTCATGTCGGGGTTGGCATCCTTGAGCTCTTTCTCGGTGATGCCATTGGCCGCAGCAATCGAGGCGAATGACTCGCCGCGCTGCACTTCATACTTGTAGTTGCGTCGCCCGGTTCGCTCGTAAATGAAGGGCAGGGCGCTGTTAGGCACAACCTTGACGGTTGCACCGGTGGTATATTCGTCGGGCTTCAGTCCAGGGTTGCCTGAAATGATGCCCTCGATGGTGGCGTTGTATTGCTTGGCGATGGTATAAATGCTCTCACCGCTTTGCAGGGTGTGATACACCGGGCTTGAGCTTTGGGGTGCAGCCATCGAGACTGTGCTGTTACTGAAAGCGTCCTTCACCTGTTGGTTGGCGTTGACAGAGGTTGCAGGCGGAATATTCAGCTTTTGGCCTATCTTAATGCCGTTTTCCGAGCCGGGGTTGGCCGCGATGAGTTCATCAACGGTCACGCCATACTTCTTGGCCAGGCCATAAAGGGTTTGACCTTGTTCAACCACGTGGACCTGTGCTGACGGCGTGTGAGAAATGGCTGCTGCAACAGCGGTTTCACCATTTTCAACAGGGAAGTATAAGGTCATGCCGGCCTCGATGCCGTCGGCGGCATCGGGATTGTTGCTGACAATGTAGTCCTTGGTCACACCCAGTTTGGCGGCAATGTCATAGATACTCTCGTTAGCACCAGTTTCATAATAATAGAACTGATGACCGCCAATCGTGGTTTTTGGCAAGTTGTTTTGGGCTTGTGAAGTGGCATTGGCAAGAACGAATAGAGCCAATGCAAATATTTGCTTGATATTCATAAATCAATAAGTTATATTCTTCTGCTTAAAGTAATGGTTTAAAATTTTGCACATCCGATGCACAAAATATGTCACAAAAATAATAATATTTGTTGAATTACTCATGCGATTTGTCCCTAAAAAATAGCATGAGTGCTGAAATGCTGCCTTTAGGCAGAAGCTAAATATCCGTATCAGTTGGGGTTGACCACCCGGTCGCCAATGACTTGGGCAAGCTGGTGGCGCATCTCGTAGAGTTCCTGCAGGTATTCCATCAGGCGAGGCTGATCCTCGGCAGGCGCTACGGCTATCTGCGATTTGGTCTCATTGATGCGTTGAGTGACAATCGCGTTTTTCCAATTGAAGATCATCTGAGGAACCAGCGTCATGAGCCTGTCTTTTTCTTCAAGAATTACTGCAAACTGTGTGTGTATTTTACTGAGCTGCGGCAAGTTGTCTGCAGCAAGTTCAAAAGCAAGTTCGCGCACGTTATCATCGTCAATGGAACATAAAATCTTCATTAGATAATTGCAGTTGAACTCTTGACGTTCACTATTGGCTTTGGCGATGGCTAGAGCATTGACGGCTTTATCGATGCGCACCTGGGCATTGATGAGTGCAGTGCTGTCAAGGCCGTCGGGTTCCTCCTCTTGCAACCTGGCGGTTTCCTCCTGCATGAACTGAGCAATGCGTTCATCAAGTCCGGCATTAAAACGCTTGAAATCTTCTTGATAGGCATCGCGGTATTGTTTTGCTATCTCAAAGCAATGGCGATACAATGGATTGGTGAAATCCATCTGGTCCATCGACAATTCGTTTTGGATGTACTCTAGCACTGTTGTGGGCTGGAGGGATCCGTCCTCAAGCTCAGTGTCTCCCCAATAGCACATTCCATAATTCACAATCAGCCTGATCACTTCACGCTCTTGCACCTCAATCCCATTTTGTGACGTTGTGGCGGAGGGTGTTCCTTGATGTGGAGTTATGGGAATGACATCTGCTTCGGGCAGGTCGTTGAGTGATGGCGGTGGAACCTCGTCCTGTGACTGGTTGTTGGCTTGGCTCAAACGACGTTCGCGCTCTTGTTGCTGCTGGCGTTCTTTGTGCCATTGCTCGATATACTTGTTGCGGTGATGCTTGATTTGGCGCAGGATGGTCTGCTCGTCGATGGCAAACAGGTTGCTGCATTCCTTGGCATAAACCATGCGCGCGATCTCGTCGGGGATAATGGCAATGGACTTGACGACATCGGTGATGGCAGCGGTGCGCTTGATGGGGTCATTCTTGGCATCCTTCAGCACCACGTTAGCCTTGAAGTGGATAAAGTCCTCCTCGTTCTGCTCGATGTATTCCTCAACTTCGCTGAAACTGTGGGCGCGCACAAAGGTGTCGGGGTCGTCCTCGGGAGGTAAAGGTAAGACCTTGATATTCAGTCCCTCCTTGAGCAGCATGTCCACGCCGCGGATGGCGGCTTTCACACCTGCAGCGTCACCGTCGAACATCTCGGTCGCATTCTTGGTGTAACGGCTGATGTTGTGGATGTGTCCCTCGGTCAGTGCGGTGCCCGAGGAAGCGATAACGTTCTTGAAACCAGCCTGATGCATTGAGATGACATCGGCATACCCCTCAACAATAAAGCATTTGTCTTGCTTGCTGATCTCGCGTTTGGCCTGATACAGGCCATAAATCACGTCGCGCTTGAGATAGATGGCCGATTCTGGAGAGTTCACATACTTGGCCACCTCCTTATCCTTCTTGAGGGTCCTGCCACCGAAGGCGATGACCTTTCCGGCAATATTCATGATGGGGAACATCACGCGACCACGGAAACGGTCATATCCGCCTCCACGCTCGTTGGGTATGCAAAGTCCCACATCAAATAATAGTTTGGGATTGAATCCCTGGGCAACTGCCGCCTTGTAGAAATCATCGTAACTATCACTTGAATATCCGAGTCGGAACTCCTTGATAGTCGCATCGTTGAATCCGCGCTCATTAAAATAGGACAAACCTATTTCTCGGCCTGCTTGTGTCTCGTGCAGTTGTTTCTCAAAGTAGTCGCATGCCCACTCGTTAAGCATGAGCATGGCCTCACGCTCGCTTTGAGCCTGCTTCTCCTCATCGGTGAGTTCTTTCTCTTGAATCTCGATGTGATACTTGCGGGCCAGGTAACGCAATGCCTCGGGATAACTGAGTTGCTCGTGCTTCATGATGAATCCCACAGCACTGCCGCCCTCGCCACAGGCGAAGCACTTGCATAGTCCTTTGGCGCGTGAGACGTAGAATGATGGCCGGCGGTCGTTGTGGAACGGGCACAAGCCAATCCAGTTAGCGCCACGCTTCTTAAGGCTCACGAAATCGCTCACCACGTCAACGATGTCGGCGGTGTCAAGAATCTGCTGTACAGTATTGTGGTCAATCATCTTATTGTGCTAATATATAATCAGTTGTCATGCTTAGTGCTGCACACGGCATCGGGAATCAGCGCCTGATCAACGGCCGAGATGCCATGCAGCCTCAATTCCATGCCGTCGTCCTTGAAGGCAGCCCTGAACTTGCTGGTGTCGCCGTTCATGCCCTTCAGGGATTCACGATAGGTCTCAATCGCTTCTTGGGTTTTGCCTTGACATAGCAGGACGTGGCCGCGGTTGAGCAGGTCTTGGGGCGAGGGCTTGTCGTCGAGCGCGATGCGGTCATAGTAATCGATGGCGCGGTCATAGTCGCTCAACAGGAACGAGCACCAGGCGATGGGGCGCCATGCACGGTGCTTGGCATTATCCATCAAGTCGGCCTTAAAATACTGCTGTAGCGCCTCCCGGGTGCGGTTTTGTTCCAACAGCACATGCCCGATGGTGAGGACGAGTGAGATGTTATCGGGGCATAAAGCCTCGGCGCGACGATAATAGTCCAGCGCCAGCTCTGCCTTGCCGATGGCCCGGTAGCAGGCGGCTATGTGCCGCAGGTTCCACGCATCATTCTCGTGGAGCAGCTCATATCTACTATAGTAGGTGAGTGCCTGTTCAGGCTTGCCCGCATTCTGGTAGGCAAAGCCAATCTTCTGGTAAATGTGGTCGTCATTGACCTGTTCCATTCCCTCAAGACGGGTGTAACACTTGATGGCGTCGTCATAGAACGCATTCTTGAAATACAACGCTCCCAGTAGCTCCAGCACGTGGGAGTCGCGGGTTATCTGTGCCAGTGGCAGGCAGTCGGTCATGTCAAGGCCGGGGTTGTCCATCACCGCGATGAACTCGCGGCGGCGCGAGAAGAGCTTGAAAAAGCGGTAAAGGTCCTGGACGAAGGCATTGATGATGCTGATGCGTGATTTGCGCTCATCGGGAAGTTCACCTTGTTGTGCCTCGTTCAGTGCGGCGTTCTGCTCCTCGAGTTGGGCCGACATCATGCTGCGCTGTGACTCAGGCAGGGCGCCCAATGAGAGGCAGAATGAGTATTTGTCGCTATTGCACAGGTATGGGGCGTGCTGCACCACTTCGGCTAGGGCGAGCTTGCCGGCCCCCAGGTTCTCCAGCACGGTGGAGTGGGCGGGATAGAAGGGGAGGAACCAGTTGCTCAGTGTCTTGAAGAACGGGAAGGTCTTCAAGTGGGCAAAGGTGGCGATAAACACGTCGCTGCCCTCGAGCTGCATGGCGTTGAATTCCTCGATTTTGCGGGTGATGCCGCTCTGGTCCAACCAATACTGCCAGTCGGGATTGGCCTCGATATCGCTCAGGTCAATGACCTGTGAGTCCTTGTCTTTGAGTTTGTCGATGATGTCCGGGCGCATCTTCATAATGTTGGGAATCAAGTCGTTGCGCACTCGTTGCTTGATATTCTCGGTGTTGCGGGAGCGTGCCAGCTGAGCCTGGATGCTCCACACGTCGTGATTGAAGTCGGGTGTCTCGAGCATGGCGGCGAGCCGGTCCTGGATGGCTTGTGAACCTGAGGTACGCTTCCTGTGGGCGAGCATGGCAAGCATGGCACACGTCAACGCGCGCAACTGAACCTGAGCCTCATCGCTCAGTGAGTAAGCCTCCAGCAAGATGAGCAGTTTGTTTTCATCATAAAATTTCATCAGCCCAAGCATCAATGCTGCCACCAGCAGACATCGGGTGTGAACGGGCAGGATGTCGCCGGTAATGCAAAGCTTGATACTCTCGGCATCATCGGTCGTCATGGGGAAAGAGGACCACACGCGGTTGAAAAGCTTGGTCTCAAGAGCCTCGGCATGCTGCAGGCGTGACAAAATGGCATGATTGTCACCCTGCTCGTGGGGAGCGGACTGTGCCAATGACAATTCCTTGAGCGCCTCGCGGTATTCATCCACTGTGCCGACGATTGAGTCCCGGCCCAGTTCGCGGCGGCGCGCATAGATCACCTCGGGGCTGATGGGTTCCATCAAGCCGATATAGCATTGGTCATTAAGGGTATAAAGGGACTGGAGAATACCGTTCAGAATATTGTCCCGTTGGGGGTCCATCACGCCTTGTGTCAAGTACTTAAGCATCAGTTCATAGGACATGCGCAACCTGACCATCTCGTCACTCATGTTGGCGTTGCCCAACTGGGATACGAGCTGATCGATGTGCTCAAATGCCTCATTCACCATGGCATCGTCGATACATTGTGATGCAAGCTGATGGGTTTTCTCTATTTCTTGTATGGTCATGAGTCTTCTTGTAGTGATATTTTACCGTTACAAACAGCAAATACTATGCAAAAGTAACAATAATTACACTTAATGACGAATTTTCTTGGTGATTTATGTTGATTATAGAAATTTTTCCGTATTTTTGCCGTCAAATTAATCACAATTAAAACCTAGAGCTATTATGGTACTTCAACGCATTCAATCTGTATATCTGCTGATTGCAGTTATTTTGATGGTAGTGTTCGCTTTCTTCCCTGCTCTCACTTTCCAGCTGGGTGATAGGGAATTTGTCTATGGCGCCCTCGAGGCAGGCAAGGTGGGTGTCACCCATATTGACCCCCTGATGCTGATGCTCGTCATTCTTATTTCGCTGCTCGCCTTTATAGACATCTTCCTGTACAAGAACCTGCAACGACAGATGACCGTATGCTTTGTGGACATCATCATCGGCTTGGCCATGCTGGTTGCTATCGGCATTCAGGCCTATGTGATTGGTAATAGGGAAGGCGTGATTGTCAACTGGCAGTACTATCTTGCAATGCCCGTATTGGCGATTATCTTCCTCATGCTTGCCCATCACGCCATGTCAAAAGACAAGAAGACGCTGCGTGATGCCGACAGGCTCAGATAAGTAGCTTACTACTCAAGAAGTCCTATTTTTGATACTTAAACACTATAATACCTTCGTTTGCTGATGATTATAGCAATGATAATCATCTTTGTGATGGGCTATGTGCTGATCACATTGGAACATCCTCTCCACATCAACAAGGCTACTTTCGCGTTGCTCACGTGTAGTATCCTCTGGTCGGTGTATGCCATTTGGGGCAATGATCCCCACATGCACGAAGCTATTGTCACCCAGTTGGGTGATGCATGTGAGATTGTCGTCTTCCTGATTGGCGCTATGACCATTGTGGAAATCATTGACCGCTATGGCGGCTTCTCATTCATCACCGAGAACATCAATGCCAAGAACAAGCGTCACTTGCTGTGGATCATGTGCTCTTTGTCATTTGTCATGTCGGCAGTGCTCGATAACATGACAACGACCATCATCATGGTGATGATGTTGCGCCGTCTGCTCAGTGACCAGAAGGATCGATGGCTCTTCGCCGGACTCATTGTCATTGCGGCCAATGCGGGTGGTGCGTTCTCACCGATTGGTGACGTGACCACCATCATGTTGTGGATGGACGAGAAGGTGTCATCGTTTGGTCTTATTGTCAATCTGCTCATTCCCAGCATTGTGGCAATGGCTGTTCCCGTGCTCATCGCGCAGTACTATATCAAGGAGGGCAAGATGCAGACCCTGACCAAAATGGCTGACAAGA
The DNA here is from genome assembly GCA_905233915.1 of uncultured Muribaculaceae bacterium. GTDB lineage: Bacteria > Bacteroidota > Bacteroidia > Bacteroidales > Muribaculaceae > Sodaliphilus. The sequence continues at coordinate 431,847 of CAJOFM010000001.1, forward strand.
ACCCGGGCTTGCATGACCGTCACCCCCACTTGAGTAAGGCCATGCTCATTATCGGTGTATCGGGCTTGCTGTTCGTGCCGATTTTCAAGACCGTTACGGGGCTGCCTCCTTTCATGGGCATCCTGTTGTCGCTGGGTGTGATTTGGTGCGTTACCGAGATTTGGGTGAAGCGTTTCAAGATTGACTCCAAGATGGGTGGCCGTGTGTCTTCGGCTTTGCACACCATCGATATGCCCACGATTCTCTTCTTCCTGGGTATCCTGATGGCAGTGTCGGCACTTAGCGAGGTGGGCGTGCTCAACGAACTTGCCAACGAGATGAACACCAAAATCCATCAGCCTGTGCTGATGACCTCCATTATCGGTATGCTGTCCTCTATTGTGGATAACGTGCCCCTGGTTTCGGCATGTATCAAGATGTTTGAGAATATGGCGCCTGCGGGAACGGTCGATCCCTATTTGCTTACCTTCGTCGAGGACGGCTTGTTCTGGCATCTGCTGACATTCTGTGCTGGTGTGGGCGGCTCGTTGCTCATCATTGGTTCGGCTGCTGGTGTGGTTGCTATGGGTATCGAGAAAATCCCGTTCTTCTGGTACATGAAGCGTATCACCCTGCTTGCTCTGGCCGGTTATGTGGCAGGTATAGCCATCATCTGCTTGGAAAGCCTGTTCCCGTTCTTCCTGCAGACCGGAGGCTAAAGCAGTTATAAAACCTATAAACAAATCCCCGATGCGTTTTCGTATCGGGGATTTTGTTATGGAATCTCTATTGCCGCTTTATTCAACGGTAATGAGATAGATTTTGCCATCGGGTGTCGAGAAGGCGATCTTGCCCGACTGGGAAGAGGGCAGGGGATAGGTGGCAATGACATCATCGCCCGTAAGCGTCTGCTCTGCTCCGTCGAGGGTGCGCGCCACGATTGATGAGGCCGTGACATTGTACTCGTTGCCGGTTTCGTGCATGCCCACAATGGTGTTGTTGTCCCACCACTTGGGAGCAGTGAGGTCGCCCATCGGGATGACATGGCTGCCGTCGATATCACACACGAAGGCGCCGTGGCCGCTCACATAATACAACACGTGTTTCCCGTCAGGTGAGAGCGAGGCCCAGATGTAGCGCTCGTCAACCCCGTTGGGAGCCAGCAGGGTAGTCTCTCCGTTGCGCGTGATGTAAAGCTTGAGGTGGTTGTGTGACAGCACAGGCTGATTCATCGCCTTAGTCGCTCCTTTCTTGATACCGTGCAGCTTCATCTTGCCATCGGTGACGGTCGCAACGGTGCCGCCTTCTATGGCAAAGCCTTGCTGGTGACGCGAGGCTTTGACAAGCGTTTGCTGCTTGCCTGTTGCCAAATCCAATGCTTTGACTGCCTGATGACGGCGCTTCCCCTTGTAGGACACCTCATTATAAACGATTTGCTGTCCGTCGCCGGTGATGCGCACATCGCTGCCAGCCCCTGGGTCGGTGGTCACGGTCGATGCTGTGCCCGACGCAAGGTCCCACTTGACAAGCCCCTGCTTGGTATCGGTCGATAGCAGCAGGTAGTCGCCTTGAGGGCTGATGGCCACCGCCTGCACAACCTGATTCTTATCCTGATTCACGTTTAATGGCTCCACCGAGGACACTTTCATGATTTGTGCCTGTCCTGCCATTGCGGTGATTAACGCTAATGCAAATAATATCTTTTTCATAGCTGTTTTCAGTTAATGCATTAAATATTAAGAATATAGGTAATCAGGGCGGTTACATCTGCCACGTTGATGCTGCCATCTCCATTGAAGTTGGCGGCCTGAACATTGACAGGCTGCGGGTCATTGCCCAAGATATAGCTGATCAAAGTGGTCACGTCACCCACGTTAACAATTCCGTCACAGTTCACATCGCCCTTCATGAAGGCTGCACCCTTGGTGATGGTGAGCGAAGACTTGGCCGGTGTGGTGCTCTGGTTGTCGTTGGTGGGCATGGAGTAGATACCGATGTTGCCACCGGCACACACGAGGTTGCCACCCCAGTCAAATGCCATCTGGTAAATGGCGTTGACGCCAGAGCGGGCATCGGCGACATAGCTTGTGCCGTTATGGGTGAGCGTCGGGGTAGAGCCCTCCCACGTGATGTCGAAGAACTGCAGCACGCCGTCGCCATCGTTGATGACCATCACATCGTTGGAGTTGTTGATGGCGAAGCCCGACATGAGTGAGCCGTTGAGCGTCTCCAGGTCGCCGCCGTTGTAAACGATGTTGCCATCGTTGTCCACAAACAGGAAGGTGGGCACTCCATGAGAGCTGTTGCCCTTGCTGCGGTACTGCATAACCCAGGTGCCGCGCCCACCTGCATCGGCGATGATGTTGCCGTTGCCGTTGATCATGTAGGTACCCACGTCAAGCAGCTGGTCAGGAGCGTGATCCCAGGTGGTGAGCAGGCTACCATCGGGCTGACCGATGTTGTAAATGCCCACGTTGTTGCCCTTGCCCGAGTGTGCGATGACATCCTCGAGGAAGGCATACAGCTTGGTGTCGGCCCCGGTGCCTTGGATCCAGACACCTGGTACCGAACCGCCAACGCTCTCGCCATTATTGGTGATCAAGCCAGCCGAATTGCGTGTTCCGATGAAGAATTGGCTGTAAGTGCCCTCCAGGTTGTCGGGATCGGCAATGTAGATGCCCGAGGTGGCGTCTCCCCACTCGGGGATATAAATCTTGCCCTCGCCATCCACAGCCAGGCGCATGTCGTTGGCCCAGGTGATACCACCGTTGTAAACCGTCGAGTTGAGGGGACGTCCATTGATGTCGCAAGCATAGATACCGTTACCGGGATCGTTCTTGCCCACGCGCTCGCCCACATAGATGGTGCCGAAGTGGGCACTCTCGGGGCTGCGGTCGATGGCCACGGCGGCACGGGTGTAGTTGGCATAGTGGTCGTTCAGTCGGGTGATGCGGGTAATGGCGTCTCCCTTCACATTCACTGCCCAGTTCATCACCTGGCCGTTGTCGCCGGGCAACTGGTCGGTGGTCAGCGTCACGGTGTTTTCACCCTCAACCACGTTGTCCAGGGCCACGCGTCCCACCTCGGCGCCAGTCTCATTGTCGGTGAAGACAAGGTATGCCTCGCGGGCATTGGAGTTGGAGTTGAAGGTAAAGGTGTAGCTGTCGCCATCACCCTTTGCACTGTTCAGGCCGTAGGCATAGATGCCCTTGACAAACGAGGTGTCCACGGCGAGTTCCTTCTTCACTACACTCAGGGCTGACCGTGCGGGTGTGGTGCTCTGGTTATCGCTGGTGGGCATCGAGTAGATGCCGATGTTCTTGCCGGCTACCACGAGGTTGCCGCCCCAGTCAAATGCCATCTGCGGGATCCAGTTGCTGTTGGTGCGGGCATCGGCGATGAAGGTTGTGCCGTTGGGCGTCAGTGATGGGGTGTTGCCGTTCCAGGTGATGTCATAGAACTGCAGTACACCGTCGCCGTCGTTGATGACCAGCAAGTTGTTGGCATTATTGATGGCAAAGCCAGCATAAACCGAGCCGTTCAGCGAGGGCAGGTCGATGCCTGAGTTGAACAGCACGTTGCTGTTGTAGTCGGTAAACACCAGCGCAGGCACAGCGGCAGTGCTCTGACCCTTGGCACGGTTCTGTACCACCCACACGCCACGGCCTTGCGGGTCGGCGATGATGTTACCATTGGTGCTGACTTGCAGGGCGCCGATGTCCAGATAGCTGCTGGGTGCCTGGTCCCACGTCGTGAGTAGGCTGCCGTCGCTCTGGCCGATGTTGTAGATGGCGACGCCGTTCTTGTTGCCCGAAGGTCCGGCAAGGTCCTCTAGGTAGGCATATACCTTGGTGTCGGCACCCGTGCCTTGAACCCAAACGCTGGGGCATGAGCTGCCCACGCCCTCTCCATTGCTGTTGGTGATCAGGCCATTGCTTGCGCGCGTGCCTTCAAAGAACGGAGTGAAGGTGCCGCTCAGGTTGTCGGGATTGGCGACATACACGCCCGACGAGCCGTCGGCCCAGTCGGGGATATAAACCTTACCCTCGCCGTCAATGCCCATGCGGAAGCAGTTGCTCAGCGCCTGCCCTCCGCGATAGGGCGAGCTGTTGATGCGCTTGCCGTTCACGTCGCAGACGTACAAGCCGTTGCCTGAATTATTACTGCCGACGCGCTCGCCCACATAGATGCTGCCGAAGTGGGCGCTCTCGGGGCTGCGGTCGATGACCACAGTGGCGCGGGTGTAGGTGGAGTTGACCTCGTTTAGGCGGTCAATGCTCGTGATGGCATCACCCGTGACATTCACGGCCCATGACAGCACTTGTCCGTCACTGCCGGGCAGGTCTTCGGGATTCAAGGCGATGCTGTTGTCGCCCTCAACGACGTTTGACAGCTCGATGCGTCCCACTTCATCGCCGCTCACGCTGTCACACAGGATCAGGTAGCCCTGGTTGGCGTCGCTGTTGCACTTGAACGAGAAGACATATTTGCCCTCATCGCTGGTGTTGAGGTTGAGGTCGTAGGCAAAGATGCCCTTGACGGGACCGCCGAAGTAGGGAGCGCCACCCGTCATGTAGAGCACCATATAGGTCGTTTCGTTGGCGCTCACGGTGTAGCTGCCCTGATTGGGCAGGTCGTCATAATCGTCGCTCGTGACACTGATGGTGTAGTCATTGCCCGGTGCCAGGCCGCTGAACACAAAGATGCCGTTGTAATTGTCGTCGGTCACATAGGTATCGACCAGCGTGCCCCCCTTGTAAAGTTTCACAGTGGCACCGTTGATGGGCTGATGGGCATCGACGCTGCCCTCACGGTAGGTGTAAAGGCTGTGGTTCAGGCTATACTCGGCATGCTTCACGCTGCCCATGATGTAGCCCGTGTTCTCGCCCCCGATGCCGAAGTAGTCGGCCGCGCCACGTGCCAGGCGAATGCCCTCTTGGGCGCAGTAATCCCGGTTGAGCGCGCGGTGACGTGCGGGCTGATAGGTGTGGAACCACCCCTCGACCAGGAAGCCCGGCACACCATGTTTCAAGGCACCCAGATAGCCGTAATAGGTGATTCCCGACGCGCTGTTGGTGGTGTTGTCGCCGTCGCCGTACAGGGTGACGTCACCCGTGATGTTCATGCTCGACGCGCTGTAGTGGCTGTTGGGATCCAGCTCGTTCATCCAGTGGCGTGGCCAGCTCGCCTCGCCCATGGTGCGGCTGCCGCTCACCGCCTCGGTTTCATAGGTGCCGCGGTAGATGTACAACGGATAATTGGTTTTGACGTCATTGCTCGCGTTGGAGTGGATTGAAACGAACATGTCATAATCACCCTCCTCGACTTCGGCGGCAATCACGCTCGGCCACTTGCTGTAAGCCCCATAGGTGTTACCATCGGCAGGGTATGGTCCGTTCTGGGTTCTTGACATGGTGATGTTTTCACCTTTAACACCCATTCGCATGAGGGCCTGGCGCATCTCGAGCCCTTTCCACAGATTGGTGTTGCTCTCATAGAAACCGCAGGTGTCGGGACGCCCTGTTGAGGGCAGGTTGGGATAGGAGATAGTGGCCATCGGGCGGTCATTATCCCCCCAGCCTCCATGTCCCGGGTTGATGTAGATGCGTACATCATCGGCTGTCACTGCCAGCGCTGTGCCGACAGTGCCTGCAACAATGAGCAGAAGTAATAGGATTTTTTTCATTTCAAATGGTTTTTAAAGTTTTACAAAAAAAGGATACAACACATTCGGCATAAAAAACAGAAAAACCCATCACATGGTGTGGGTTTTTCGGGCATTAACGATAATGCCTTGCAAATTTATGGGTTTTCGCCGAAAAACGAAAATATTTTGTCGATTATTTTTAAAAATGCTTACATTCCGTTAGTCTTTGGGTTTGTCTTCGTCCTCAAGGACAAGACTTTTGGCGCGGTATGTCCAGCCGTAATGCTTGTAGATGTCCACCAAATGCGTCAGTCGGGTTTTGAAATCGGCATAGTTCTTTTCCTCGGGCTGCATCCACTGCACCTCGGCCAGCGCAGCCATGCGGGGCAGCACCTGATACTGGATTTGGGGCTCACAGGTGACATATTCGGTCCACAGGTTGGCCTGCACGCCGATGATGTGTTGTTTGGCTTCGGCTGTCAAACCGTCGGCCACGGGTTCGAAGTCATACACCTTCTTGAGCGTGTTGCAGCCGCCAAAAGCCGTCGGTTCGTTCCATGTACTGCTTGTCTGGTAGTAGTCGAAGTAGAGCGGCCCCACTGGCGTCATGATCACATCGTGACCCGCCATGGCGCCCTGTGCTCCGGGCTCGGCCCCACGCCACGACATGATGGTGGCCGAAGCATCCACGTCGCAGCCCAGCAGCTCGTCCCAGCCGATGATGCGCTTGCCGCGCTGGGCAAGGTAATGCTGCACCTGGGTGGTGAACCAGCCTTGCAGCAATGCTTCGGCGCTCTGGTTGCCTTGTGTCTTCAAGCCGATGTCATTGATGCGTTGCTGGCACAAGGGACACTCCTGCCAGCGCACCCGCGGCGACTCGTCACCGCCGATGTGGATGTACTCGCTGGGGAAGAGTTGCATCACCTCGTCGAGCACGTCCTTGACAAACTGCAGCGTGTGGTCCTTGCCCACGCACAGGATGTCGTCGGCCACGCCCCAGCGGCCCCATACCTCATAAGGTCCACCTGTGCATCCCAGCTCGGGATAGGCCGTGAGGGCCGCCACCATGTGGCCCGGCATGTCAATCTCGGGGATGATGGTGATGTAGCGGTCGGCGGCATAGCGCACGATGTCGCGGATCTGGTCCTGGGTGAAGTAGCCGCCGTAGCGGATGCCGTCGTTCACGGGCGAGTTGTGGCCCAGGGTGGTGCCGTTGCGCCATCCGCCCACCTCGGTCAGGCGGGGATATTTTTTGATTTCGATGCGCCAGCCCTGGTCGTCGGTGAGATGCCAGTGCAGGCGATTCATGCCGTGCAGCGCCATGATGTCGATGTAGCGTTTCACCGTCTCGACACCGAAGAAGTGGCGCACGCAGTCCAGGTGCATGCCACGGTAGCCGAACCGTGGCGACGCTTGAACCTGGGCGGCGGGCAGCAAAACCGTGGCGTAAGCGCCAACGGGCAGCGACTTGCGCAGGGTCTGAATGCCTTGGAAAACGCCCGCCGGAGTCTTGCCGCTGATTTCCACGCCACGGGCCGTCACCAGGATGCTGTAGCCCTCATCGCTTCCCGTCTTGGGGTCGAGCAGCAGCGTGATATTGCCCGCATTATCCTTGGCGTTCACCGAGGGCCTGGTACTCAGATGGATACCCGTCACTTCCTCGACATATTGGCTCAACATCATGGCATTACGCTCCATGTCGCGGTTGCCGGTGGGGTAGTTGATGAGGCACTGTTCATTGAGCTTGAAATCAGCGCTCTTGATGCCGTTGATGCTTCCGGGTAGGGGCACAACGCGATAATCGGCACGTACATTTTGGCCCAATGCCATGACACTGACTAGTGCCATCAACAGCGTGGCTATGAAATGACTTGGTCTATTCATTATAATAATATATTGTTTTGATTATTTGAACTTGAGGATTGTGGCGGCATGGGCATCGATGTGGATGGGGATGCACGTGTCCCCATTTAATCTGACAGTGCAGCTACCATCATTAAGACAATCGGTCATTTGATACATGCCCTCGCTCATCTTGGCACAATCCAACGCATGTTGCGGGATACGCACAGTGGTGTCCACCGCCTGGCCGCTGAAGTTGGCCACAATCAGTGTCATCTCGCCATCGCAGTGGCGCAGATAGGCATACTGCTGACTGGGGTCGAGGGTGTCCTGATTGACATACATCAGGTCAAAGAACTGCCCATGGGCCAACGTCTTCTCGCTGTTGCACAGGCGCAGCACCTTGCGGTAGATGGCCCGCAAGCGGCGTTCATCGGCTGTGGGTTTGCCCTGGTGCCAGCGGCGCAAGGCGGGAACACTCCAGTAGTCGAAGATGGTCGTGCGGCCGTCCAAGCCGCTGTAGCCCTCGGCATCGGCTGCGGGTTCTCCCAACTCCTGTCCGGCATAGACCATAAACGGGCATCGTGACATCGTAGCGCTTACCACCAGCGCCGGCAAGGCCTTGAACGGGTCGCCGCAGAATTGCCGTGAGGCAATGCGCTGCTCGTCGTGGTTCTCGAGGAAGTTGAGCATGTGGCCGCCGATGCCCTCGACCGTCTGCCAGCAACGGGTGAGGTCGCTGGCTGGCCAGCCGTTGCACAGAATACCACGCAGGGTGTCGTATAGGGTCACTTTGTCATACAGGTAGTCAAAGCCGCCGTCAAAGATATAACTATGGTATAGTGACACGTCATAGATCTCGGCGATGAAGATGATGCCGGGGTGGATTTCCTTGATTTGCCCGATGGCCCATTGCCAGAACTCTACCGGCACCATGTGGGCCATGTCGCAACGGAAACCGTCAACCCCCTTGCCAGCCCAGAACTTGAGAATGTCGAGCATCTTGATCCAAGTGGGTGGGATAGGGGAGAAATGGCGGCTGCCGTTCCAGGGGTCAATGCCGTAGTTGAGTTTCACGGTCTCATACCAATCGTCACGGTTGGGCGATGCGGTGTAGCAGTCGTTGCCCGTGGCCCGTGCGGGAAACTCGCGGTAATCGCCCAAGTCAACACCATGGGGCGCAAATTCCTGGCCGGTAATATAGTAGAAGTTGTTACTCGGGTCGAAGAACATCATGGGATTGTCGCCCTCGCCCAAGTCCTCAACCCCGGCGGGCTTGGCGTCGCTCTCGTATTCGCGTGCCACGTGGTTGGGTACGAAATCGATGATGACCTTGAGACCCATGCGGTGAGTGCGCTGGACCAGCGCTTCAAACTCGGCCATGCGGTTTTTCACCTTCACAGCCAGGTCGGGGCACACGTCATAGTAGTCGCGGATGGCATAGGGGGATCCCGCCTTGCCCTTCACCACATGGGGATTGCAGGGGGCAATGCCTTGCCGTGAATAGTTGGTTGCGGTGGCATGCTCGATGACACCGGTGTACCACACGTGGGTCGCTCCCAACGACTTGATGGAGCGCAGCTTGCTCTCGTCGATGTCATTGAACTTTCCCACACCGTTTTGCTTGATGCTGCCGTTGGGCACACAGCCCTCGTTGCAATTGGTGAACCACCTGGGCATCAACTGGTAGATAATCGCCTTTTTCTTCTCTTTCATGCCACAAAAATAGTGCTTTTTAATTACCTTTGCAAAATAAAATCAACTTACAACCAAAACTAGTGACTAAGGACTAGAAACTAAAAACTAAACAACATGATTTCATTTGAAAGCGATTACAATAACGGCTGCCACCCCGCCATCCTTGACCGGTTGACCGAAACCAACGACGTGCGTGCCACCGGCTACGGCCTTGACGACTTCTGCAACGCGGCCCGAGACAAGGTGCGTGCGGCCTGTGAGATGCCCGATGCCGACGTCTTTTTCCTCGTTGGCGGCACCCAGACCAATGCCACGGTCATCGATGCCGTGCTGCGCGGCTACCAGGGGGTGCTGTCGGTAGAGACCGGCCACATCAATGTGCATGAGTCGGGAGCTATCGAGTTCGGCGGCCACAAGGTGCTGGCATTGCCCTCACATGACGGCAAGATGGATGCCGGCGAGTTGCGCGAGTGGCTCGAGACCTTCTGGGGCGACATCGCCTATGAGCACATGGTGTTCCCTGGCATGGTCTATATCACCTTTGCCACCGAGATGGGCACCATCTACACCCGTGCCGAACTCGAGGCCATTTATGCTGTGTGCAAGCAATATGAATTGCCCCTCTTCATTGACGGGGCTCGCTTGGGCTACGGCCTGATGGCCGAGGGCTGTGACGTTACCCTGTCGCAGCTGGCGCGATTGTGCGATGTGTTTTACCTGGGAGGCACCAAGTGCGGCGCATTGTGCGGCGAGGCTGTGGTATTCTCGGGCATGAAGGCACCCGCCCATTTCTTCACCACCGTCAAGCAGCACGGGGCTCTCATGGCCAAGGGCCGCTTGCTGGGTATCCAGTTTGATGTGCTCATGCAGGATGGACTCTACTTCAAGATTGCCCGTCACGCCGTTGAGCAGGCCATGCGCCTGCGTGACGCCTTTATCGCCAAGGGCTACAAGATGTACTCCAATTCGCCCACCAACCAGCAGTTTGTGCTGTTTGACAAGGAGACGATCCAGCGCTTGGAGAAAGACTTCGTTTTTGAGCAGTGGTTCCCTGTTGGTGACAAGATGAATTGCCGCTTCGTCACCAGTTGGGCCACCCGCCCCGAGGACGTTGATGCCCTCATTGCCGCCCTGTAATTCACACAGATTAGTTATTCTAAAGCCTAAAAGACTATAAAAAAACAAACATGAAAAAATGTACAATTCTGATTGCGGTTTTAATTGCAATCAGCATTTCTATTACCACTCAAGCCGAAGTGATTAATGAGGAAAATGCACGTGGCATTGCGATGGATTTCCTTTCACAGCGACAAGACGGACGCCGAATGAACGCCAACCCCGTTGATCTGACTTTGACACAAACCCGTTTCTCGTCATCCAACCAGACGACACCGGTTTATTATGTGTTCGCCGATGCAACTCATGGCGGGTGGGTAATGGTAGCTGCCGACGACCGTGCCCATCAGGTGCTTGGGTATAGCGAGAATGGCCAGTTCAATAGCGATGACATGCCCTGCAATATGCGTTCGTGGATTGATGGTTACAGCGAGCAGATTGAGTTTCTGCAAAATCATCCTGGTATCAAGAGCGTAGCCCAAGCCCCTCGGCAGGAACAGTCTATGAGCGAAATCGCCCCGATGCTCACGACGGCATGGGGCCAGTCAAAACCGTTTAATAACCAGTGCCCCAAGGTGGGCTATTATCCGACTTATACGGGCTGTGTGGCCACCGCAATGGCCCAGGTCATGTTCTATCACCGTTACCCGAGTGGTGAGTGCCGCGGCATTCCCGCCTATACTTCCAAGCACGGCATCAGTCTGCCGGCATTGCCTCCAGTGGCATTTGACTGGAACAACATGGCTGACGATTATAACTACAGCTATTCCACCGCTCAAGCCACTGCGGTGTCGCAACTGATGCGCTATTGCGGCCAGTCGGTCGAGATGGATTATGGGACAAGCAGCAGTGATGGCAGTGTACCCGCCATACCGTTTGCCTTGAATTACTATTTCGGTTTCAGCCAAACGGCCATGGTCGTCATGAAAGATGCTTCCAACGAAGCCGACTGGGAGCAGATGATGTATGATGAGTTGGCTTGCGGCTTGCCTGTTATCTATTCGGGCCATGATTCCAGTCACGGCAGCCATGCCTTTGTGCTGGATGGCTATCGTAACGGCATGTTTCACATCAATTGGGGCTGGAGTGGGGACGAAAACACTTATTGGCAGTTGTCGGCCTTGACTCCCAAAGGGTATAACTACTCGACCCGCCATTATGCGATATTGGGCGTGAGCCTTTCGGCTGCCGACGTGAATGCCGACGGCCAGGTTAATGTCGCTGATGTCACAGCATTAATCAGCATGGTGCTTAACAGCGTTCCAGCACATGGCCGCATCGGTGACTTGAACCATGACAATAGTATCAATGTTTCGGATGTCACCGCATTGATTAACATGATATTGACCAGTTCAGGAGGCACCGAACCCGAGGGTGAGTCCTTCACTGTCAACGGTGAAACGTTCAGGATGGTCAAGGTCGAGGGTGGCACGTTTGAAATGGGTGCCACTGACGCGCAGGCTGGAGATGCGTTATCCAATGAATATCCCGCTCATCAGGTCACCTTGTCACCTTATTACATCGGGAAAACCGAAGTGACCCAAGGGCTTTGGAAGGCAGTCATGGGGACCAATCCCAGTGCTGTGCATGGCGTTGAACTACCAGCAGGAGGCATCAGCTGGAATGACTGCATGGCATTCATCGAACGCTTGAATGCGTTGACGGGGCGCTCGTTCCGCTTGCCCACCGAGGCCGAGTGGGAATTTGCCGCTCGTGGCGGAAACCGTAGCCGTGGTTATATCTATGCCGGTAGCGACGACATCGACGCAGTGGCCTGGTATTTTGACAACGCGCAGTATTCCTACGGGCGCCGTGTTGCCACCAAGCAGGCCAACGAATTGGGCCTTTATGACATGTGCGGCAACAACTACGAGTGGTGCGCCGACTACTATGGCGAATACTCATCAGAAGCCCAAACCGACCCTCAGGGTCCTGCAAGCGGCACTGAAAGGGTAGTGCGCAGCGGCAGTTGGTACACTCCTGCCGATGAATGCCGCAGCACATCCCGTTCGGCAGCAGCCCCCAGCGATGCTTTTGTCCACCTCGGTTTCAGGTTAGCCCTGTAATCTAGTAATTGTGGCCCCTGTTTCTTAAAAAACTGTTAATGGCAAACTTGATACGCGAGATTTTGCGTTTCTACAAATACTTTTTTGTAACTTTGCACGTTTTTTAGATAGAGGAAGTGGCAAATATCCTGAACATAGAGACTTCGACCGAGGTGTGCTCGGTGGCATTGACCAGCGAAGGGCAGGTGCTTGACCATCGTGAGAATTACGAGGGCCAGACGCATGCCACGCTCTTGAGTCAGTATGTGAAAGAGATGCTGGATTATGCCAGGTCGCGAGAGTTGAAACTCGATGCGATTGCCGTGAGCATCGGGCCTGGTTCTTACACAGGACTGCGCATCGGCCTGAGCGAGGCCAAGGGGTTGGCCTTCGGCCTGCAGGTGCCCCTGATTGGGGTGAACACGCTGCAGCTGCTCACCGTGAGCACAATGTTTAACCACTTTATTGAGGAAGACAACGTGCTGTATGTCCCCATGATTGATGCCCGCCGCATGGAGGTCTATACCGCGGTTTACAACCCCGCGCTTGACGACGTGCTAGAGCCACAGGCGATGATTCTCGACGAGCACTCGTTTGAGAATCTGCTCGAGCAAGGTTATACCCTGGTGGCGATGGGCAATGGCAGCGATAAGGCGCGCGAGGTGCTCACGCATGAGCGCATGCGTTTCATTGGCGGCGTGAAGCCTGTTGCAGTGGATATGATGGCCCTGGCCGAGAAAGCCTACCGTGAGCAGCAATTCATCGATGTGGCTTACAGTACGCCACTCTATCTCAAAGAGTTCCAAGCTACTAAGCCCAAGAACCCTTTATTACAGACATTAGAAAACTGAGAACTGAAAACAGAATAATATGTTAACTTATAACTCACTTCTCAAGAAACTGGTGCTGCCGGAGTATGGCCGCAACATCCAGCAGATGGTGGATCACTGCCTCACTATTGAGGACAGGAACGAGCGCACACGCTGCGCCTTTACCATCGTGCAGAACATGGCCAACATGTTCCCCCAGTTGCGCTCCGAGACCGACTACCAGCACAAGTTGTGGGACCACCTCATGATCATGAGCGGTTTCCAGCTCGATGTGGACTTCCCCTTTGACGACATCATCAGGGAGGAGAATCTGGACACTAGACCCGAGCCGATACAGTATCAGCTGGAACCGATTAAATACCGTCACTACGGTAAGAACATAGAACACATGATAGCCCGTGCGGCCGAGTACCCCGAGGGTGAGGAACGTGATGCCCTGGTGATGCTGCTGGCTAACCACATGAAGAAACTCATCTTCCAAATCAACAACGAGGATGTGGAGGATGCCAAGATTTTCAAGGACCTGGCCTACTACAGCCATGGTGTCATCAAGCTCGACCCTGCTACTCACCACCTGCATGAGTACCAGGTCGTGAAACCCGCCCAGCCCACAGGCAAGAAAAAGAAGAAAAGATAACTTTTAGGCTTTAGGCATTAGACATTAGGCTTTAGGCATTAGGTAATTAAACAAAAGAAGGAGAAGGCAGATGATTGTACGAGAGGAGCTCATAGCCATAGGGCGCTACAATAAGCCACACGGTGTCGCCGGCGAAATATCGGCAACCATCGATGTGGACATTGAGGTGCTGCAGGCGTTGTCGTGCCTGATCAGTGACGTGGATGGCATCTACGTCCCCTTCTTTGTCAATGCCTGCCGCCCCAAGACTGCCGAAACGGTGCTGCTCACGATCGACGGCATAGGCAATGAGCGTGAGGCCGCAAGACTTGTCAACCACGACATTTACGCCCTCAAGAGTGAGTTTAGCGATGAGAGTGAGGACGCCGAAGCCGATGGTTACCCTCTCGACTATTTCATCGGATTCACATTAAGCGATGCCGACGGACAGGTCGTGGGCGAGATTGTGGACGTTGACGAGCAGACCGAGAACGCGATTTTCATCATCGACCGAGACGGTGACGAACTCATGGTGCCCGCAACCGATGACTTGATTGTTGAGTTTGACATGGAAAAGAAACTGATGGTCATGGACCTGCCTCAAGGACTCCTCGACCTGAATGATTAATGAATAATGAACATGCAACGAGGTTTATCACATATCTTAACGCTGTTGATGTTGACCATGGTCCTGGCGTGGCCGTTGTCGCTTGATGCAAAGGACGAGGATATCTATGAACTCTCGCTTGACGAGAACCTGGAAACGCCCGAAATCAAGAGCGATAAGCAGGCAGACAGGATTCAGGATTTCCAGTATGACATGGCGGTGGCGTTCAAGAAGTCGAACTATGATGTGGAGCTCATGCGCGATAACGAGGTGATTATCGTCACGATTCCCGCTAGCGAGTTGTTTGAGGCCAATGACACGGTGCTGACCGCCATCGGCCAGGAACGTCTCAAACCCTTCCTGCGCATGATCAAGAATCCGGGTTTCTACAAGATGCTGCTGGTCATGCACAGCGACAACACGGGCAGCGAGGCTTATACGCTCAACCTTACCCGCCAACGCGTGAATGCCGTCTTTGACTGGATTGACGAGAACGGCAGTGTGGACTATGTGGTGCCTTATGCTTTGGGCGAGACCGACCCCATCGCCGATAACAACTCGGTCGAGAACCGCAAGCGCAACCGTCGCCTGGAGATTTATCTGGTGCCCGAGAAGACGATGCTGCAGCAGGCTAAAAAAGGCGCCCCCAATATCACCCACATCGCTAAAAACTAAAGACAAACAACTAACGACAATAATAAAATGGCAAAAGAATTAAAGGATTTAACGAAGAGAGCCGATAATTACTCTCAATGGTATAATGAACTGGTAGTGAAAGCCGACCTCGCCGAGCAGTCGGCAGTGCGTGGCTGTATGGTCATCAAGCCCTATGGCTATGCCATCTGGGAAAAGATGCAGCGCCAGCTGGATGACATGTTCAAGGCAACGGGTGTTCAAAACGCCTATTTCCCCCTGCTCATCCCCAAGTCGTTCCTCAGCCGTGAGGCCGACCACGTGGAGGGCTTTGCCAAGGAATGTGCCGTGGTAACCCACTATCGTCTGATGAATGATCCCAACGGCAAGGGTGTCGTTGTTGACCCCTCGGCCCGCCTGGAGGAGGAGCTGGTCATCCGTCCCACCAGCGAGACCATCATCTGGAACACCTACCGCAACTGGATCAACAGCTACCGCGACCTGCCCCTGCTGATTAACCAGTGGGCTAACGTGTTCCGTTGGGAGATGCGCACCCGCATGTTCTTGCGTACGGCCGAGTTCCTGTGGCAAGAGGGTCACACTGCTCATGCCACCAAGGAGGAAGCCGAGGCCAAGGCCGTTGAGATGCTGAACGTTTATGCCGACTTCGCTGAGAAATATATGGCGCTGCCCGTTGTCAAGGGTATCAAGACTGCCAACGAGCGCTTTGCCGGCGCTCTCGAGACCTATACCATCGAGGCGATGATGCAGGACGGTAAGGCCCTGCAGTCGGGTACCAGCCACTTCCTGGGCCAGAACTTTGCCAAGGCATTTGACGTGAAGTTCATTGACAAGGAGAACAAGCTGCAGGACGTGTGGGCTACCTCGTGGGGTGTATCTACCCGCTTGATGGGGGCCCTGATCATGACCCACAGCGACGACAACGGACTGGTGCTGCCTCCTCACTTGGCTCCCATCCAGGTTGTCATCGTTCCCGTTTACAAGACCAACGAACAGCTTGACGAGATCAATAAGGTTGTCGATCCCATCGTCAACAACCTGCGCGGTATGGGCATCTCGGTGAAGTATGACAACGCCGATAACAAGCGTCCTGGCTTCAAGTTTGCCGATTATGAGCTTAAGGGTGTGCCCGTGCGTCTCGTGCTGGGTGCCCGCGACATCGAGGCCGGCACCGTTGAGGTCATGCGCCGCGACACGCTCGAGAAATCCAGCGAGCAACTGGCCGGTATTGAGAACCGCGTTAAGGAACTGCTCGAGGAAATCCAGCAGAACATCTTTGACAAGGCCCTGCGTCACCGTGAGGAGATGACCTTCAAGGTAGATACTTGGGACGAGTTCAAGGAGCAGATCGAAAAGGGCGGTTTCATCCTGGCTCACTGGGATGGCACCACCGAGACCGAGGAGAAGATCAAGGAAGAGACCAAGGCCACCATCCGCTGCATCCCTCTGGATGCTGTTGAGGAGGAAGGCAAGTGCATCTACACCGGCAAGCCCAGCAAGCGCCGCGTGATCTTCGCTCGAAACTATTAAAGGAATTTTCGTAGTAGAACCTTGAAAGAAGTAAAGGTTTTCTTTTTTATAGACTTGGGTTACGGGAGTCGTGAGATTCCCGTAATCTTTTTTTGTCATGTATTAACAGGGTATAAAAAAAGCACTTCGTTTCACAACGAAGGTGCCCTAGGAAAAAATAGTATGAATAAAGTTTGATTTAAGGTACTGCGAAGGTAGTACAAATAATTGGATTGTGCAACTTTTTGCACAAAAATGTGCATTTTTGCAGAAGTTGGATATTTTTTTTGCATTTTACCATCCTGATTTGAGGATAAATGGTTAATTTTGCCTTCGGCGAAAGTGTGCTGTGTGTCGTAAAAACTCAAATAAAATTTGGTATTTCGCTCGGCTTACACTAATTTTGCCTTTTAATAGTTATAAACCCTTTGGCTTTATGATAGTCTAATGGCAGAATTGAGTGCCGTTTTTATACGATAGCTATTATGAGTAATAATAAATCAAGCGTGAATCAGGGACTGAAGATGTTGTTTGGCATCTTCATGGTTCTTGTGTATCTCGGAGTGGCTGTGCTCATGGCCATTAATTTCTTTGATTGGTCAAACACTCCACTGTGGAATGCTGTCAGGTGGTTCTTCGTGGTGCTCTTTGCCGCTTATGGTATCTATCGTGGCTACCGTGAGGTCAAGGGCGAGCACACCTACGGCATGAGGGTGCAAGATGACCAAGAAGAGGAATACTCGACCTATAAACGCAATATATTAGAGACCAAAAGTGATGATGAGAAGGAGTAACCTGTTGCTTGTGGCGACACTATTATTGTCGCTTGTGCTGTGTGCCTGTGGCGACCGTCGTCCCAAGAGCACCAGCACCCGTGGGCTGGCTCGCATCATGTGCGAGGAGTCATTCCAGAGCGTGCTCGAACAGGAAATTGCCGTGTTTGAGTATCAGTACCCCGAGGCCAGTATCATGCCGGAATATATCAATGAGCATGATGCCCTCGATTCACTATTTAACAATAAGGTGGATCTGATCATTATCTCGCATGACCTGACTCCTGAGCAAAAGAAGAGTCTCAAGAAGATAGGCCGCGGCTACCGCACCAAGATGATTGCCGTGGATGCCATCGCAATTATCGTCAACAAGCAGAACGATATTGACGAATTGTCGATGGACGATTTGCGTGACATTTTCACCGGCAAGGTGAAGCGCTGGGGAGAGGTGTTCCCCACGAAACTGAAGAACGATACCATCAAGGTGATGTTCGACGGTTCGGGTACGGGTGTCGTGCATTATATGAAGGAGAAGTTCCTCAATGGCGGTCAGTTCGGCCCCAATGTTTATGCCAGGCAGTCGAGCCAGGATGTGTTCGCCGCAGTGGAAGAGTACAAGAACGTTATCGGCTTTATTGGCGTGAGCTGGATCACAAGCGACCTCAAGTCGGCCGAGATTCCTATTGCGCAAAAATATGAGGAACTCAAAACCAAGAACGAGGTGAGTGTCATTGACTTCACCGACCGCATCAAAGTGATGCCGGTGCGTGGCGATGACCAGGTACAGGGCGTGAAACCTTATCAGGCCCACATCAACAGCGGCGACTATCCGCTGGTGCGCACTATCTGGGCTATCGACGCCTCCTACAACGGGATGCTCGACCATGGGTTCTTCACCTTCCTGACAGGTGTTATTGGCCAAAAGATAATTCTGCAAACGGGTATTTTACCCGCTGCCGAGCCAGTTAGATATGTTGAAGTAGAGTGATTTAATGGTTTGGCACGGAATTTGCAAAACGGATAATCAAACAAAACTAACTCATAAATATTAACATTAAATTGTTACTGCAATGAAACGTAAATTCTTTTTTGCATCACTCATGTTGATGGGTGCATCCCTGGTAGCTAACGCACAGGGTTACAAGGACGGTATTGAGTACTACAAGGTTGACAAACTTGACAATGCCAAGGAACTGCTGGAGCGCAACCTGAATGCTCCCGCAACCGACAAGGCCGAGGCATTCTACTATCTGGGTCAGATTGCTCTGCACCAGGGTAAGTTACCCGAGGCTGCCTCCAACTTTGACAAGGGTATCGCTGCTAACGCCGCCAATCCTTACAACTACGTTGGACAAGCCGCGCTCGCTCTCAAGAACGGTGGCGACGCCAAGGCGCTCCTTGAGAAGGCACGCAAACTGGTCAAGAAGGACGCCAAGCTCGAGATGGAAATCGCACGCGCTTTCTATGATGCCAATCCCGTGACCTATGCCAAGGACATTGAGAAGTGCATCAAGAATGCCCGCAAGTGGAACGCCGACGACCCTGACAGCTATATCTTTGAGGCCGACACCAAGGCCGACAAGAAGGACTGGGGTAACGCAGCCGGTATCTATGAGCTGGCCTTTGACAAGGATCCTAACAATATTGAGGCTTATGTGAAGTATGCCAACACGTACTTCAATGTGAACCCCGGGATGGCAATCTCCCGCTTGGAGGAGCTGCAGGCCAAGGTGCCCAACTCGGCACTGGTTCAGCGCGAGCTCGCCGAGAAGTACTATGCCGACAACCTCGGTGCTAAGGCTGCCGAGCAGTATGGCAAGTATATCAAGAACCCCAACCACTTTGCTCAGGACGAGGTTCGTTACGTGCAGCTGCTGTTCTTCGGTGAGAAGTACAAGGAGTCTTATGACCTGGCTACCAGCCTTGTCAACAAGCTCAATCCCGCCGACAGTAAGGTGTTCTACATGAAGCGTATGCAGCTATATAACCTCGTGCAGCTGCAGCAGTGGCAGGAGGCCGTCGAGGCAGGCCGCTCGTTCTTTGCCAACGCTATTCCCCAGGGTTCAAACTATGAGGTTCGCGACTACACCGACTTCGGTCAGGCATTGCAGACCGCAGGATTCCCCGAGGAGGCCATCGACGCCTATAACAAGGCCATCGACCTCAATCCCAAGAATACTGACCTGATCCGTAACTTGGGTGACTCCTATGCCGATGCTGAGAACTTTGTGAAGGCTGCCGAGTACTACCAGCGCCTGGTCGATGACGGCAACCACAAGTCCAATGACCTCTTCACCCTGTCCAACTACTACCTGGGTATCGCTAGCACCGAGAGCCTCGATGCCACAACCAAGGCTGACGCACTCGCTAAGTCCCAGAAGTACATCGACGAGGTTGACAAGCTGGTTCCCGGAAATGTGCAGATCGTAAACCAGAAGGCCAAGATCGCCAAGTTCCGCGAGGGTGACAACAACAATGGCGCAGCCCTGGCTGCTTACAATGAGCTGCTGTCGATTCTCGAGACTAAGGAGAACAAGGCCGATTACGCTCGCTACTTCAAGTATGCCTACAACTACCTGGCTACTTACTACTTCACCAAGGGCGACAAGAACACGGCCAAGACCTACTACCAGAAGTGGCTGGAGTATGATCCTGAAAACGAGTCCCTGCGCAATTACGTGAACAGCCTGAAGTAAGGATCTACAGGTAATTATCTAACCCCAACACTGCGGGCGGCTTTCTACAATGAAGGCCGCCCGCTTGACGTGTATTCCTGGTGCTATTCATCTTATTCAGTGTTAAATTCCCGCTATTTGTAATTTTTTTTAAATAATGTGTAAAATCAAGAAAATATTTTTTACCTTTGTAGGTTAAAAATAATGTGGCAAAAGTAATAAAATCAAGTCTAGTAATATGAAACGAGTATTATGCCTGTTCACGGCCATGGTTTCACTCATGGCGGCGATAACTCCTATATTGGCTCAAGATGCCAATGACTACTATGATGCGTTTCTCGCAGTGAATGACGATGTGAGTCTCAACGAGCTGCGCGACGCCGGCATGGTGATCACAGCCCGTTATGATGGCATTATCACTGCACGAGTGCCGAGTGACATGCGCCCCTCGGCAATCAGGAGTTATAGTGGTGTGGAGTATGCCACCCCAGCAATTCAGTTAGTTACCTATAGTGACAGCGCCCGCTATTATTCGCATGTTGACCCTGTGCATGAGGGAATAGGACTGGATATGCCCTACACTGGCGAGGGTGTGATCGTGGGTGTGATTGACTGTGGTTTTGACTTCAATCACATCAACCTGTGGGATGCTGATGGCCAGCCGCGTGTTAAGGCCGTTTATCTGCCCTTTGACAACACAGGCAAGCAGAACATGATCAACCGAATTGTGTTGCCGGGCAGCAGTTTCGAGACTCCTGATAAGATTAAGGCTCTGACCACCGACGATCCTCTCACCACCCATGGTACACAGACGGCGGGCATCGCTGCCGGCAGTTATAAAGGCAACAATTGGCATGGTGTGGCTCCCGGTGCTGACATTGTGCTGTGTGGAATGCCTGAAACCGAGCTTAACGATGTCCGGGTGGCTCACTGCATCAGTTATATCGATGATTATGCCCGCAGGGTAAACAAACCTTATGTGATCAATATCAGCCTTGGTTGTAATGCTGGCCCTCACGATGGCACCTCGTTCTTAACACGCATTTTCAAGCAATTCTCGTCTCCAGGCCATGTGATTGTCGTGGCTGCCGGCAATGATGGTAATAGTCCCGTTTCAATCCATCGCTCCATTGAGAGCAAGCAGGATACCGTTGTCACCCTGTTGAGCGGTTATGGTGGAGGCTCACTGCGTACGGGTTACCTGTGTGCTCAGAGCAAGGAAGGCAAGGCGTTCAATACCAAGCTGATCGTTGTCGATACCCACTCGGGTAGAATCGTGTATCGCTCACGCGCAGTCGGTGCCACCGCCAGTGGTGTTGAGACCACTTTTTCCAGCGAGGAAGACCCCGCGTTGGCGCAGTACTACACCGGTAGCGTGGTCATCAAGGGTTCGATTGAGGCTAACTCCAATCCGACAGCATTGTGTTCCATCAACATGAAGTCCGTCCTTGGCCGTTATGTCATGGGATTTCAGTTCTATGCACCCTCGGCGGCCGACCTGGCCATTTGGACATCACAATATGCTTATTTCAGCAACTTTGGCTACAATTGGGCTGAAAGTGGTTCGTCAATCGGTTCCATCAGTGACTTGGCCACCACCGACAGTGTCATTTCAGTCGGCTCCTATAACAGCAAGCAGTATGTGACATTGCGGGATGGCTCACAATACTTCCGCGTCAATAGCACGCCGCTCATGCTGTCTTATTATTCTTCATACGGTCCCGATGAGAACGGTATCACCCGTCCCGATGTGTGTGCCCCGGGCAGTGTTGTCGTGGCCTCGGCCAACCGTTATGATACTGGCGCGCCCAACATCGCCTATTGGCAGCCCTCGGTCTACTTCAACTCTGTGGAGTATCCATATTGCCCTGACTTGGGAACATCTATGTCGGCCCCTGTGGTCACTGGCGCAATCGCGTTGTGGCTACAGGCCAATCCCTCATTGAGCACTGCCGACGTGCGCGACATCATCAAAAATACTTCCTATCACGACGGCTATATGACAGGTGATAACCGCAATCGCTGGGGTTACGGAAAGCTGGATGTGAATGCGGGTATGCGTTATGTCCTGCACCTTGGAGCAGAGTGGGTCAAGGGAGACGTCAATGGTGACTCCGAGGTGAACATCAGTGATATCAATGCATTGATTGATATTATTTTAAGTGGCTCCGCAGCCGAGGATATGATGCGTCGTGCCGATGTCAACACTGACAGTGAGGTGAACATCAGTGACATCAACTCACTCATTGACATAATTTTGAGTTAACACTTTCAGGGTTGCCCATACGCCGAAAACTGAAAATCTATGATTGATTACATAAAAGGTTCCATAGCTGAATTGAATCCCGCCTATGCCGTGCTTGATAACCATGGCATCGGTTATATGATGAATATCTCGTTGTCAACCTATGACACTCTGGCAAGGGTGGGGCAGGGGGAGTCGGCCTTGCTGTATGCCTATGAGGCTATCAGGGAGGACGCCCATCTCCTCTACGGGTTCGCAACCAAGAAGGAGCGCGAGGCGTTCCTGTTGCTCATTTCGGTATCAGGTGTGGGACCCAACACGGCCCGAATGATTCTCTCATCGATGAGTGTCGAGGAGTTCTCTCAGGCTATCGCCGGCAACAACGTGGCAATGTTCAAATCTGTCAAGGGGGTAGGGGCAAAAACAGCCCAAAGAATAATAGTTGACCTCAAGGATAAAATAAAAGTGGCAGATGATACGTTATTAATACAAAAGGGTCAGCCCGCTGGCGAAACTTTTGACGAGGCACTTGCTGCACTCGTCATGCTCGGTTTCTCGCAACAGGCGTCCCAGAAAGCCCTCAAGTCGCTGTTTTCCAGCAATCCGTCCTTGAGCGTTGAGCAGGCAATCAAGCAGGCTCTCAAGATGATGTGATGTGCTGTTAACGGCCTTGACGTAGTATTGATAGACGAATCTTGATTGTTCATGCTGAACCGTAAAAAAATATTTGTTGCAATTCTCATTGGCGCTCTCATCGGATGGTGGGCAGGCAATGACACAATGTTGGCTCAATATGTGACGAGCACTTTGCCGCCTCCTCCACCGCCACCCGACACGCGTCCGTCAGCCCGACAATTGCAAACGCCAACGCTTGACTTGCACTATGATGTCAAGCCCACGATACCCCGCAATTATGATGATGTCAGCGGCTTAAATGAGTATGCTGCCGACTTGAAGACCCCATCCAACATTACAAGCGAGGTGGAGTTTGACCCTGAAACGGGTTGCTATGTCATCCACACCCGCCTGGGTGACCATGACATTGTCACGCCCTACATCATGTCGTCAGACGAATACAGCAATTCGGCATTCAGGCAGTCCATGATGGAGTATTACCGCCAAAAGAATGCCGAGAGTGCTCAGGACAAAGACAAGGATCCGTTTAATTTCCTGGATATGCAGTTCGGCATGGGCCCGCTCGAAACCGTGTTCGGACCCGGTGGCGTCCAGCTCAAGACAACCGGTTCGGTAGTCATCAATATGGGCGTGAAGAGCAACTCGACCGACAACCCCGCTCTGTCGGTGTCGCAGCGCCGCAAGACCTACTTCGACTTTGACCAGAAGATTCAAGCTAATATCGCGGCTACCGTGGGTGACAAGATGCGATTTAACATGTCTTACAACACGGGCGCCACGTTTGACTTCGACAGCAAGAACCTGAAGTTGGCCTACGAAGGCAAGGAAGACGAAATCATCAAGAACATCGAGGCCGGTAATGTGAGCATGACCACTGGATCATCGCTCATTCATGGTAGTGCGGCCCTGTTCGGTATCAAGACCAAACTGCAGTTCGGTAAACTCACTGCCACTGCTCTCGTGTCGCAGCAGAACAGTGAGACACAGACGGTGAGCAGCAAGGGTGGATCGCAGACGACCGAGTTCTATATCTCGGCCGACAAATATGATCAGAACCGCAACTTCTTCCTCTCTCATTTTTTCCGGGATAATTACGACCAGTGGTGCTCAAAACTTCCTCTGGTATCTTCGGGACTGCAAATCAAGCGCATCGAGGTATGGATTACTAACAAGCGCAACAACTATAACGAGTCCCGCCACATCATGTCCTTCATGGACCTGGGTGAGGGCGACCCCAAGAATATCAGCAATAGCCACTGGGTGGGTACAGGACCAAATGTCCTTCCATCCAACTCCGCAAACAACATGCTCAGCGAGATCAAGGATAATTATCCTGATGCCCGCTACATGAGCAAGGCCTCTTCTGCTCTGCTGCCTTTGAAGGATTATGACTTTGAGGGCGGAAAGGACTACGAGAAAATTGAGAGTGCCCGCCTGTTGTCATCGTCGGAATACACGTTGAATGCCAGTTTGGGTTATATCATGCTCAAGACCGCCTTGTCGAGCGATGAAATTCTGGCTGTAGCCTATGAGTACACCTATGGAGGACGCACTTATCAGGTCGGCGAGTTTTCTGGAGACATCACCTCGACCGAGCAGTCATTGTACGTCAAGATGCTCAAGGGAACGACCTCATCGCCCTATTTCCCCATGTGGGACCTGGCGATGAAGAATGTGTATGCCCTTGGCGCTTACCAGATTCAGAAAAACAACTTTAAGCTCAATATCAAGTACCTGAGTGATACTACAGGTAATGAGCTTACTTATATCCCCGCTGGCAAGATCAATGGCAAGCCGTTGTTGCAAGTGATGAACCTCGACCGCTTGGACGCCAACCAGGAGACCAATATCGATGGTAAGTTTGACTACCTCGAGGGATACACGGTTCAGTCCTCGACGGGCAAAATCATTTTCCCGGTTGTTGAGCCTTTCGGCGAGCATCTGGGCAAAGCATTTGACGATGACATGATTGCCAAGGATTATGTCTATACCGAGCTCTATGACTCGACACTGACTGTAGCACAACAATTCAGCGACAAGAACAAGTTTGTGCTTGCTGGTGAGTACCAGTCCAGTTCGGGAAGCGTCATCAGGCTTAATGCGACTAATGTGGCGCGTGGTTCGGTTGTGGTAACAGCTGGAGGTGTGACCCTTACCGAGAATAGCGACTATACCGTTGACTACACGATGGGTACGGTAACCATCACCAACCAGAGCATCATCGATGCCGGTACCAACATCAGTGTCTCTCTTGAGAACCAGTCCACTTTCTCCATGCAGCGCAAGACGCTGTTAGGACTGGATCTTGACTATGCCTTCAACAAGAACTTCCATATCGGGGCTACGGTCATGCACTATGGTGAAAAGGCCATCGGTGACAAGGTGGCGATTGGTAGCGAGCTCGTGAACAACACCATCTGGGGTGTGAATATGTCTTATAACACCCAGTTCATGTGGCTTACCAACCTGTTGAACAAGATTCCTACCGTCAATGCTACAGCGCCGTCAAGCGTGAGCTTCCTCGGTGAATTTGCCCAACTCGTCCCCCATCAGGCTAAGACGGGTTCAAACTCTGGTAGTTCCTATATTGACGACTTCGAGTCCACCCAGTCGGGTATTGACGTGAGGTCGCCATACTCGTGGTTCTTGTCATCCACACCTTATGACCCGTCAGCCAGTGCTTTGTTCCCCGAGGCTGCCCTGAACAACGATGTGGCTTATGGCAAGAATCGCGCCCTGTTGTCGTGGTACTATGTGGACCGACTGTTCACCCAGCGCAACTCTTCCTTTGCTCCCGGTTATATCAAGAATGACTTGAATGAGTTGTCCTATCCCTATGCGCGTGAGGTGGCATTCAGTGAGGTGTTCCCCGGACGTGAGCTCAACTATGGTGAGTCGTCTGTAATCCAGACTCTGAACCTCTCGTTCTATCCTCGTGAACGTGGCCCGTACAATCTTGACGGTACCAATGTCGACCAGGATGGCTACTTGCTCCACCCCGAGAAGCGATGGGGTGGTATCATGCGCAAAATTGAAAATACCAACTTTGAGCAATCCAACATCGAGTACATCCAATTCTGGATGCTTGACCCGTTCATGGATCCCGATTTGGACAACAAAGATGGTGGCTCACTTTATTTCAACTTGGGTGAGGTGAGCGAGGATATCCTTAAGGATGGACTCAAGAGTTATGAGAATGGTCTTCCCATCAATAACGATTCCACTTATATCTCCACTACAGTATGGGGCAAGGTGTCTTCCCAGTCATCGTTGACCTATGCCTTTGACAATACCAATGGCGCCCGTATCCTTCAGGATGTGGGTCTTGACGGATTGTCAACTACCGAGGAGTACCAGCATCCTGCATATGCCAATTTCCTTAACGAGTTGCGTGCCGTATTGCCCGAGAGCACACTTGCAGCGATGTCCGAGGATCCTTTCTCGCCTGTCAATGACCCGGCCACTGACAATTTTGCCTTCTACCGTCATAATTACTATGACAACACTAGGGCTAGGATCAATGACAGATACAAGCACTATAATGGTACTGACGGCAACTCCTTGTCACAGACCGATGCCAGCGACTCCCAGTACCAGACTTCGCGTTCCACGCCCGATGTCGAGGACATTAACCAGGATAACACCCTGAATGAGTACGAGCGTTATTTCCAGTACCATGTAGCCATTCATCCCGACTCGATGAATGTGGGTATGAACTATATTACCGATAAGCAGGTGGCTAATGTCCACACCCGCAATGGTGAGACTCAGGTCGCAACATGGTATCAGTTTACCATACCACTCTCATCCTATGATAAGAAAGTCGGTACCATCCAGGATTTCTCGACCATACGTTTCCTGCGCATGTTCATGACTGGCTTCACCCACACGACCCACCTGCGATTTGCTTCGCTTGAACTGGTGCGTGGTGAGTGGCGCAACTACAAGTACAACCTCAACATGCGAGGTGAGCAGCCGGCCAATGGTACCATCAGCATCAACACGGTCAACATCGAGGAGAATGCTTCGCGTGAGCCTGTCAACTATGTGCTCCCGCCGGGTGTTTCACGTATCATTGACAGCGGACAATCACAGATTACCCAGCTCAATGAGCAATCCATGCAGCTCACGGTCGATGACCTTGGGGCTGGCGATGCACGCGGTGTGTACCGTAACACCGACCTTGACCTGCGCACCTACAAGCGCTTGCAGATGTTCGTGCACAACGAGGCCATGATTGGGAATGAGACCAACCTGCGTAATGGGGATGTTTCACTGTTCATCCGTTTGGGCTCTGATGTGAAGAATAACTACTACGAGTATGAGATTCCATTGTCAGTGACACCTGCGGGTCATTATAGCACCAACAGCTCCAGTGACCGCCTCAAGGTGTGGCCCGAGGAGAACATGCTTGACATCAACCTTGATGTGCTCGTCAATGCCAAGAAGCACCGCAATGCCGATAAGATGGCCGGTGCAGCCGACGTTGGTTATTCGATACGTTATATGGATGTCGATGATGACCATCCCAACAACAAGGTCTATGTCATGGGTAATCCCTCCTTGAGCAAGGTGAGGGTAATGCTCATCGGTGTGCGCAACAACTCGCCCACGACCAAGAGTTGTGTGGTTTGGGTGGATGAGTTGCGTGTTACCGACTTTGACAGCGAGGGCGGTTGGGCAGCCAAGGCGTCCATGACACTCAACATGAGTGATATCGCAACCTTGAATATGGGCTTCCACAAGGAGACTGAGGGCTTCGGTTCGGTTAATGAGAGCCTCTCGCAACGCCGTCTGGACAACTACGACCAGTATAACATCGCGGTGCAGTCCGACTTGGGCCGATTCCTCCCCGAGAAGGTAAAGCTCCATGCTCCTGTTTACTATTCCTACAGTAACGAGAAGACGACGCCCAAGTACAATCCTCTCGACCAGGATGTCAAACTCGATGAGTCGCTTGATATCTGTGAGACCAAAGCCCAAAAGGACAGTATCATGGATTATGCCGTCACGCTGCGTACGGCCAAGAACTTCTCAGTTTCGGGCCTCAAGTTTGATGTCAAGACGATGAAGAACCCCATGCCGTGGGATCCCGCTAACTTCTCGTTCAGCTACTCGTTCAACAAGCAGCACATGAACGATCCCGAGAACGTTTACGAGAACACCAACGACTACCGTGGTAGCATGCAATACAGTTGGACACCTTATGCCAAGCCGTTCAAGCCCTTCTCTTATTTCATTAATGATAAGAACAAGAGCATGAAGTTCCTGCATGATTGGGAACTCCATTGGCTGCCGACTAATGTTGCCTTCAGCACCAACATCTCTCGTTATTACTACGAGCAGCAGACTCGCAATGAGACAGGTCTTTCTGTCGACCTGCCAGTGTCGGTCAGCAGGAACTTCCTTTGGGATCGTCAGTTCGCACTCTCGTGGAGTTTAACTAAATCGCTCACGGCGACATTCAACAGTAACACAACTGCCCACATCCTGGAACCCATCTTTGACAACATCGGCCAACAGGTCAACAGGAAGTTGTTCCCCGACGAGTACCGTGACTGGCGTGATTCGGTGATGAGTTCCATCAAGAGCCTGGGTACGCCTTGGGCCTATAACCAGACCTTTACCGTTACCTACAAGGCTCCCTTCAGCCAGATTCCTATCTTGAGCTGGATTAATGCCAATGCGTCTTACAACTCTACTTATCGATGGGACCGTGGTACGGTTGTCGATGAAGTGTCCTCGGGTAACACAATTGCCAACCAGACGACACGGTCGATTGACGGCCGCTTCAGCTTGGACCAGTTCTATAGTAAGATTCCTTATTTCAAAAAGGTGGATGAGCGCTTCTCAAGCAAGAACACCAACCGCAACAAGAAACCGGCTAAGAAGGAAAAGCCCAAGAAGTTCACCCGCTCGTTCAAGTTGAGTCCCGACACGGCACTTGTCATCAACCACAAGTTGGGTGTCAAGAATGTGAGGGTGTCGGCAATGACAACCGAGGATAAGCCGTTCAAGGTTGAATATAAGGTCAAGGACAAGGATAATGTGATCATTAACACCCTGGGCGAGGAGAACTTGAAGTTCACCATTACCGAGGTGCAGAAGGAAGAAACCAAGAACTTCTTTACCGAGGCGGCTCAGTATGCCACACGATTGCTCATGAGCGTGCGCAGCGTGAATGTGAGGTACAAGCACACGACCTCGCTCTCTGTTCCTCAGTTCGTGCCCGATATTGGTGATATCTTTGGCCAGACAAACCACTATGATGTCATGGCTCCCGGTCTTGACTTTGCCTTTGGTTTCGCTGGGCAGTCCTATATCGAGAAAGCCATGAATCATGGCTGGCTGATGAATGACCAGACGCAAACGACTCCTGCAATCTACGGTAATACCAAGGAGTTTAACGCCGAGGTGCAGATTGAACCGATTGCCGGCCTCAAGATTACCCTCACCGGTAACCGCACCGATAACCGCACGAGTCAGATTCAGTTTATGTATGATGATCCCACGGTTAACTATGGTGGTAGTTACACCAGGACCCATGTGGCGATGGCGACAATTTTCAAGGGATTTAAAGCCGAAGATAACTACCGCAGTGAAGTCTTCGATAAGTTCTTGAGCAACATCGATGTTGTGGCCAGTCGACTGCGAGATCGTTATATTGGAAGAACTTACCCGGAACGTGGTTTCTTCATCGGTACAGAAATGGCTGGTGCAACCTTTGATAGCGAGATGTATGGTGACATCAACACCTCGAGCAGTGATGTCCTTATCCCGGCGTTTTTGGCTGCCTATAGTGGCAAGGACGCTTCAAAAATCGACTTGAATCCATTCCCGGGCATTAAGGCCATCCTGCCTAA
Organism: uncultured Muribaculaceae bacterium; assembly: GCA_905233915.1. GTDB lineage: Bacteria > Bacteroidota > Bacteroidia > Bacteroidales > Muribaculaceae > Sodaliphilus. The sequence goes on from CAJOFM010000001.1 coordinate 461,582, forward strand.
CTGGCGCATCACTTATGACGGCTTGATGCGTATCCCATTCTTCAAGAGGCTGTTCAAGTCATTCAATTTGAATCATACCTACCAGTGCGTGTATAATGTAGGACAGTACAGCTCTTTCACCGATTGGGTATCCATTGGTGAGGGATTGGGATTTACCCAGGATATGCTCTCTGGCGGAGCTATACCGTCATCACCCTATAACATCGCATCAGTGAGCTTGACCGAGAAGTTCGCTCCCGTTATCGGTTTCACGGCCACGTTCTTTAACGACATTTCGCTCAACGCCCAGTACGACATTCAGCGCACACTCACGCTCAATCCATCGGCAGGACAGTTGGTCGAGGCCACCAGTAAGGGCTTTTCCTTGGGCGGCAGTTACAAGATTGCCAACTTTAACCAAGTGCTCAAACTCAAGACCAAGCAGCAGAATGTCAACAATGACTTGACCTTCACCCTCAACGTCAAGATGTCGAGCAACACGGCCCTGATCCGCAAGATTGAGTTCAATACAGCCCAGGCCACCAATGGCACGCGCACTTGGAGCGTCAATTTTGCTGCCAACTATGTCGTGAGCAAGCGCATCACCATGGGTGCTTACTTTGATTACCAGGCCAACACGCCGCTCGTTTCAACATCGGCCTATCCGACCACGAGCAGCAATTATGGCCTTACCATCAACATGTCTCTTGTCAAGTAACGTCGTGTCATGATACTGAGTCTCGCGGTTTATACGGGTACTGCCATCATGATGGCATGGTTGGGGTGGCACGTCAACCACCGTGAAGCGCGGCTCATGGCACAAGGTGGGGCAGAATTGCCTTTTGCCTCATGGGAAATCTTGATGGCGATAATCATCTACGTGGCTGTTTCGTCGGTGAGGTGGCTCACATCGTGGGACTACAACATGTATTATTCCTACTACGTGAGCATGCAGTCGGTGGGAGAGTTCTCGCGTGAGAACTTTGAGCCTGGTTTTTCCCTGGTGACCAATCTTATGGCCAAGTCAGGACTCCATTTCGCTTTCTTCTTTGGGTTCTGGGCGGCGTTGCAGATTGTGTTGCTGTATTATGCCCTGCGCCACCGCAAGTTCCTGCTGCCCTGGATTGGCCTGTGCGTGATGCTGGGTCCATATTACATCCAGTGGATGAACTCCATCAGGCAGACCGTTGTGGAGTGCCTGCTTGTTGTGATGGTGGAGCTGATGATCAGGCGCAAGTTCTGGATTTACCTCATCCTTGTACTATTGGCGACAACGTTGCACAAGATGTCGCTGCTCTTGATCCCCATCTATTTTGTTCCCATGATTCCAGGCCGGGCCATCAAGAGGTGGATGGTGTTCACAATGCTCGCGCTCTGTGTCGTGATAGGGCAGTTCCCGCAGTGGATTCAATGGATTTTCGCCAACATTGGCAGTTTGGCCGATTACTTTGGCTACGGTCACTATTACCGCTTGTTTGCCGGCAAGAATGCGATTTATCTTTTTAGTGCTTGGAATGGTCCTGCCCGTGTGTTCCCGTTTATTACCTGCCTGTTCATTGTGTGGTATTATCCGGCAATCAAGAAGCGCTTCGGTGATGAGGCTTTCTTGTCGGCTATCTATAGACTGTCGTTGATTCACATCGCCTATCTCAATATCTTTGCCAACACGACGCTTTACCTGCGTCGCCCAGGTGATCTGTTCCGGGCCACTTTCCTGGTTATGGTGTGTTACACGCTGCATTACTTGTGGCGGGAACGAAAATGGTTACCGTTTGCCGCGATGGCGGTGCTCAACTTCTATTTCGTCTTCTACGATATGATCAAGGCGGAACTTTACCCAGCGTGCGTTAACTTTTCCGAAATCTACCGCACCTTCCTTTTCTAGAAATATAATGATATCGCCAGTAGTTTAATACCACTGGCGATATCATTATACCGTAAGATATGGATTGATATTGTTACTCTTTCTTGCCGCCAAACTTGTTGTAGCTGATGTTCTCCTCCTTGAACTTGTTCTTGGGCTCGGGGGATTCATCAGGGTAACCGATGCGCACGACTGCCAGGGGAACGATGTTCGTCGGGCAGTTCAACACGTTGGCAACTTCTGCTGTGCGTTCCATAACCGGATAAACGCCTGTCCACACGGCGCCCAGGCCCAGCGCATGAGCGGCAAGCAGCAGGTTCTCGGTAGCGGCCGATACATCCTGGATCCAGAAGTCGGGCAACTTGCCCTTACCGTCGGGCATCGTGGTCTTGTCGGTGTCGCCGCACACGGCAATCATCAGCGGCGCATTGGTAGGTTGCTGGCCTGCTAACAAGCCGATGGTCTTGGCATCGTCAACAACGATGAAGTGCCAGGGCTGCAGATTCACCGCAGTGGGAGCTGCCATGGCAGCCTTGAGCATGATGTCGATTTTCTCCTGCTCAACGGGCTGATCCTTGTATTGGCGGATGCTCGTGCGGGTCATGATGTTCTCGATAGCGGCCTGGCCGTTATCGGCGGTTTCGGTTATGGCTTCTTGTTGCTCACCCTGGGTGCTGCAGGCTCCCAAAGTCAACAAAGCGACTGCAATGGCTAAAATGGATTTCTTCATAGCTTTGTTCATTTAATGGGTTAAAAATACTATTTCTCGACGGCAAAGATAAAAGAATTTCCGCGAGAGTCAAAACATAAGCGGGTTATTATTTGCGAGTTAGGAAAATCGTGTATATATTTGCCTGTGGATAGTAATGAGGAATGATGCTATACACGTTACCTCCAATGCTATTGAGTGGAAATAACATGAACTTTAATACTAACTGACATGAAAAAGAATTACCTTAAACCTTTGTCGAGGTTCTTACCGCTCCTCTTGGTTTTGCTGTTTGGATCATTGTCGGCTTCTGCCGCAGACATTAATGTCTATGGCGACGTGAACCTTGACGGCGAAGTGACCGTTGCCGATGTGAACTCCGTCATCGACGTGATACTCAACAACGACATCATCCCGACAGCCGACGTCAACTCCGATGGCGAAATCAACATCGCCGACGTCAACACCCTCATCGACATCATCCTCAACGGTGTCAATATTGACCCTCTCCTGATTATTTGTGAAAATGTCTCAGAAATTGACTACAAGATCCAAGATTTTTACAAGGTTAGTGAATCTCTTGATGATATGAAATCACATGAAAGCGAGATTCTTGCCATGGAAGGAGTGGAATATATTTACTATGGAACAAATACAATGTTTGTTGTGATTAAGGATTTTGGCACCATTTCATATTCTCACTTTCCCTTGCCTGACGAGGAAGATGTCTCGTTGATGAAAGATATGATGACAAAACTGGAATCAAACAGACGTTATTCATCGCCAAAACAAAGTGAAACGTCATCATACCAAGATTTTGATGATGCTCAGGTCCTGATTGTGAATCAGCAACATAGTGACGAGGAACGAGAATATGCAAGACAAAGTGCAACTTGGGCAAGAACATTTTTCACTCAAGCTGGTTTTAATGCAGCACCAATTGAGAATTCACCTGATGTCGAATTTTTCAGGAATGGTTTATTTGGCTATGACTACGTTTTCTTAATCACTCATGGCTGTTATGGTTATGATCCCGTTAAGAAAGTAGGAACTCATTGGCTTCTGTCGTCGCAGGAAATTCCTTATACCCACTCAATCTTTACGGGAAACCACGCAGATCCTGAAGCGTTAGCAGAAATACGTAAAAGCTATGGTGCAGAAGATGTTAACGTGGGTTTTGTAAAGGAAGTTAGAAATGGGAAAAGAAATACCGTCGCATACTTGATGGTGTCGGAACACTTTATAAACTCATCAACAAATCAATTTAAACATCCCGGCAAGGGTGTCTTTTTTAATGTTGCATGTGAGTCAATTGAAGGTCCAAATCTTCATGTTGAAGATTCGATTGACACTAGCCTTGCTGATGTATTTATTTCAAAGGGAGTTGGAGCATATATAGGATATGACCGATCGAATTGGGGCGGACAAGTGGCAGGACTAACACTATTGAGCAGGTTGCTCAACGGACACACTATTAAGAACGCTTTTTCTGGCCTTCATGAGCAATTACTCCATGAGCATCATCAGGATGAGAATTACTGGGCAGACCTTGAATTGTATCCAAAAAATAGTGACTTTCATAATACAGTCATTAACCGTCCTGTAATCACATGTGAAGACAAATCCGACGACAGCATGCTTCAGATAGACCTTCATGCAGGAAATCTCTTCATATCGTTAATTAATCCTACAGGATATGATGAATGGGAACATATTAGAGATTATGAAACTTTGAAGGATAGATTACCATTTAGATATGGATTTGAATTAAGTGAATCAGAGCAATTCAATGATGTGATTTCTCTTGGAGAAAAGAAAATTGGAGATGAAGGATGCAGTGATTTTGTTTATTTTTTGGACTTAAAACAGACACTGACGTATGATGGCACCCAACCTGATGCCAAGATTAAGCCTGAAACAACCTATTGGGTAAGGGCGTTTGCCCATGATACGGATAACGATGTGTACAATTACAGTGAACCTATCACCTTCACAACGGGTTCTGTCAAGTATGTGCCTCAAGTTGAGACGATACCTGTTGGCAATACGGGTGTGTCTATCGCGATGGTTGCTGTTGAGGGCGGCACTTTCATGATGGGTGCCACCGAGGAGCAGGGCACCGATGCCAAGAACAATGAAAAGCCTGCTCATCAAGTGACCTTATCAGATTACCATATTGCTCAATATCCTGTGACTCAGGAATTATGGCAAGCAGTGATGGGTAGCAATCCGAGCCATTTTACTGGTGACTTGAAGCGCCCTGTTGAGTATATGACATGGAATGATTGCCAAACCTTCATTTCTAAATTGAACACGATGACAGGTCGGCAATTCCGTCTTCCCACTGAGGCTGAATGGGAATTTGCAGCTCGCGGTGGCATACATGACGTTGTTTCGAAATATTCAGGTAGCGATGACCCCTATGAGGTGGGATGGTTCTACTTCAATTCTGAAAGTACAACACACCCTGTAGGCCAAAAAGCTCCCAATGAATTGGGTATCTATGACATGAGTGGAAACGTGTATGAGTTATGTCAGGATTGGTATGGCGATTACAGTAGTGCGCCGCAGACCAATCCCAAAGGTCCGGCCAATGGTGAATACCGCATCATGCGTGGTGGACACTGGGGCTCTACAGCAGTTGCTTGCCGTGTATCTTACAGAAATGGCATATATCCGACGCTGGTGGATTGTACCGTAGGTTTCCGCCTTGCTATGGATTAAGAAAAAGGTTTTAAGTGAAGAACAGCGCTGAATGCGGTGCATCATTGAGATTACTCCCATGATGCACCGCATTAGTTGTTTATTCAGTTGTTTTTGATTATAGGAGTTGCAAGGCGATGTGGGCGCAGGCTTCGGCGTCGGCAAGGGCGTGGTGGTGGTTGCGCAGGTCGAAGCCGCAGTAGGCGGCGACGGTATGCAACTGGTGGTTGGGTAATTGCTTGAGTTGCCGCTTGGCTGCCTGGCAGGTGCAATAGAAATCGTAGTCGGGGTAGTCCATCTGGTAGCAGCGGAAAACTGCTTTCAGGCAACTCTCGTCAAATGACTTGTTGTGGGCAACCAGCGGCAAACCCTCGATGAGCGGCTCAATCTGAGCCCACACGTCGGGGAAGACGGGCGCGTCATCGGTGTCCTCGTGGCCAAGGCCGTGGACGCGCTGGCACCAGTAGTTGTAGTAGTTCGGTTCGGGCTGGATGAGCGAGTAGAATGTGTCGGTCACCCTGCCGTCACGCACCACGACCACACCCACCGAGCACACGCTGGTGCGCTCGCTGTTGGCTGTCTCAAAGTCTATTGCTGCAAAGTCACGCATGGTCTTAACTCGCAGGGCCACATGAGATAGCCAGGCCCTGCTTCTGGATGCAAAATTACTCATTTGCTCGTTAAAATCGGCAGTTTACATATAATTTCACTGGCCTTTTAAACATTTTATTGACAATTCAGTCAAAAAGTGGCGCAAATTGAATTGCCGTTTGCGGGAATATGCGTATTTTTGTAAGTTAAACCTAATGTCGTGGCACTCGTGCTAGCCTGGGGCGAATGGAGTGAGCCTGCAGTGCGGTGCCCGGAACAGATTTAAAAGTAAAAATACAAATGAACAACGATCGAATTCTAGAGATCAACATTGAGAACGAAATGAAGACCAGTTACATCGATTATTCGATGTCGGTCATCGTTTCGCGTGCGCTACCCGATGTGCGCGACGGCTTCAAGCCCGTGCACCGCAGGGTACTCTACGGCATGGACAAGTTGCGCAACTACTCCAATGCCCCCTACAAGAAATCGGCCCGTATTGTGGGTGACGTGCTTGGTAAGTACCACCCCCACGGCGATTCGTCGGTTTATTTTGCCATGGTCCGTCTGGCTCAGGAATGGGCAATGCGTTACCCGCTGGTTGATGGCCAGGGTAACTTCGGCTCGGTTGACGGTGACAGCCCCGCTGCTATGCGTTATACCGAGGTGCGTCTCGACAAGATGGGCGAGAGCATGATGGAGGACATGGACAAGGACACCGTTGACTTTGTGCCTAACTTTGACAACACCCTCGAGGAGCCCTCGGTGTTGCCCACCCGCATCCCTAACTTGCTGGTGAACGGTGCTACGGGTATCGCTGTTGGTATGGCAACCAACATGGCTCCTCACAACCTGGGCGAGTGCATCGACGGCTGCCTGGCCATGCTCGAGGATCCCGACATGGAGGTGAGCGACCTGATGCAGTACATCAAGGCTCCTGACTTCCCCACGGGCGGTATCATCTACGGCTATCAGGGCGTGAAAGATGCCTTTGAGACTGGTCGCGGACGCATCGTCGTGCGTGCCAAGGCCGAGATTGAAACCGAGCACAACCACGAGCGCATCGTGGTCAACGAGATTCCCTACAACATCAACAAGAAAGACCTGATCGAGAATATCGCACGTCTGGTCGAGGAGAAGAAGATTGAAGGCATTGCCGACATCAACGACGAGAGTGACCGTCACGGTATGCGCATCGTCATCGACGTGAAGAAGGACTTCAACCCCAATGTGCTGCTCAACAAGCTGTACAAGATGACCGAGTTGCAGTCATCGTTCAGCGTGAACAACGTGTGTCTGGTCAATGGCCGACCCATGTTGCTCAACCTCAAGGAGCTGTTGCATTACTTCCTGGAGCACCGTCATGAGGTGGTCATCCGCCGCACCCAGTTCGACCTCAAGAAGGCCAAGGAGCGTGCCCACATCCTGGAAGGACTCATCATTGCCAGCGACAACATCGACGAGGTAATCGCCATCATCAAGAGCAGCGACTCGACCGACCATGCCATCCAGCGCTTGTGCGAGCGTTTCAGCCTCACCGAGGTGCAGGCCCGCGCCATCGTTGAGATGCGTTTGCGTCAGCTCACCGGCTTGGAGCAGGAGAAACTGCATAACGAGTTGGCCGAGGTGCGCAAGACCATCGAGCACCTGCAGGCTATCCTCGACGATCCCGCCGAGTGCCGCAAGGTCATCGAGCAGGAACTCATCGAGGTCAAGGAGAAGTTCGGCGATGAGCGCCGCACTCAAATCGAATATTCCAGCGAGGAGATGAACGCCGAGGACTTCTACAGCGACGATCCCATGATCATCACCATCTCCCACTTCGGTTATATTAAGCGCACCCCGCTCAAGGAATACCGTGCCCAGGCACGTGGCGGCGTGGGTGCCAAGGGCAGTGACACACGCGATGAGGACTTTATCGAGTATGTCTATGAAGCCACCAACCACAATTACATGTTGTTCTTCACCGCCACGGGACGTTGCTTCTGGCTGCGTGTGTTTGAAATCCCCGAGGGCACCAAGAACAGCAAGGGACGTGCCATCCAGAACCTGTTGAACCTGGATGCCGAGAACCGCATCATGGCCTTCGTTCGTGCCACGGCTCTCACCGATCCCGAGTATAACCAGTCACATTATATTGTATTTGCCACCAAGAATGGTATCGTTAAGCGCACGAGCCTGAGCGCCTACTCACGTCCCCGTGCCAACGGCGTGCGCGCCCTCAACATCGCTGAGGACGACAAGCTCGTGGGCGCTATCCTCACCGAGGGCGACAGCGAGGTCATCCTGGCTAACAGCAAGGGCTACGCGATCCGCTTCCCCGAGACGGCAGTCCGCGCCATGGGCCGTACCGCCACTGGTGTGAAGGGTATGCGCCTGACCGAGGGCGACGAGGTGATCGGCATGATCTGCATGCGTGCCGGTACCCGCGACGATGTGCTCGTCGTTTCGGAGCAGGGTATGGGTAAGCGCAGCGCTCTTGAGGACTACCGCGTGACCAATCGCGGCGGTAAGGGTGTTAAAACAATTAACATTACTCCCAAGACTGGCAAGCTAATTGCAATTAAGAATGTGAACGACAATAATGACCTTGTCATCATCAACAAGAGTGGTATCGCCATCAGATTGAAGGTCACCTCGCTCAGGGTTGTGGGACGCGCCACACAGGGTGTGAGACTCATCAATCTGGAGAAGAAGAACGACGAGATCGCCAGTGTTTGCAAGGTGGATACCGAGCCCGAGATAACCGATGAGGAAAGCGTACGCGACGCTTTTGTTGAGGGTCAGACCGAAACACCTACGACCGATGAGCAAGTCAATAACGACGTTAACGAGAACCAAGATAACGAACAAAACAACGAGAACGAATAAACATTATAAATAGCTTAATTTGTTAAGAAAATGAAAAAGATGATTCTTTTGGGCGCAGCCGCCATCATGATGGCGTTTAGCGCATCGGCTCAAATGAGCCTTGTGAAAGACCTCGCCAAGAAGGCTGCTTCGGGCAATCCTCAGGCGCTGATGGAGGTGCTTCAAAACATTGAGCCCGCCTTTACCAACCCTGAGAGTGCACAGGACGTGCTCACGTGGTACACTGCTGGTAAAGCCGCCTTCGGTCTGTATGACGAGCTGTATAAGATGAAAATCATGCAGCAGCCCGTTGATGACAACATGATGAACGAGATCCTGAGCAATGCTTACGCTTTCTACATGGAGGCCCTTCCTCTGGATTCTGTTGTTGAGGTTGACAAGAAAACCGGTATGCCTAAACTCAACAGTGACGGCACCAAGAAGGTGAAGACCAAATACAGCAAGGATATCATTGGTGCTCTCACCTCACACATGGGTGACATCGCTGGAGCCGGTAACACCTATCTGCAGAACAACGATTGGGAGCATGCCGCTGATGCGTTTGGTAACTATGCCAATCTCGCAACCTCTGATTTCGCTATCAAGAACGGCGTTGCCGCTGCCGACAGCGTAATCAGCCAGGTGCGCTTCTTCGAGGGTTATTCGCTGTATCAGATCCAGAAGTTTGCTGAGGCCTATGATGCCTTTACCCAGGCCCGCAAGCTGGGTTACACCGAGAACAACATCGTTGACTTCCAGACTTCGTCGCTGGCCAACATGGTTCAGGGTATGCTTGACAAGAACGACTATGACAAGGCTTATGCTTTCATCGACAACGCTCTCAAGGCTGATCCCATGAACGGTACCCTGCATGACATCAAGGGCTTCACCACCGAGTTGAAGGATGGCGTTGATGCCGCATTGCCCTTCTACCGCAAGGCTGCCGAGGTTGATCCCACCTATGCTAACGCATTCTTTGACGTGGGTCGCTGCCTCTACCTGCAGGCTCAGAAGATCATTGATGACAACCCCAATGCCACCAACAAGGAGCTTGTTCCCAAGATTAAGCCCATCTATGACGAGGCTATTCCTTTCTTGAAGAAGGCTTCCGAGCTTAATCCCGCTGACACCAAGGCTAAGAACGTCCTTGATGATATCCTCTACAAGTTTGAGGTGATGGGTGTGAACTAATTAGAATTAACAGTTAAATGCAGCGGGCGGCGTGGATATTCAATCCATTGCCGCCCGCATGTTTTGCCATTGTTGCATGGTAATTGAAAAAGCACTACCTTTGCCCCCGAATTTATAGAGGAATTATTGTGAAACGATTTGTCACCATCATATTAGCTTGCGTTGTGTCTTGTGCTTTTTGCGCTTCGGGTCAGCAGTTACTGATTAATCAGGCCAAAAAGAGTATCAGCGGTTTGTCCACAACCGTCAACACCTATGAACAGGCGTTCAATAAGTTCAAGCCGGCCCTCACCAACGACGAGACCCGTAACCGTGCTGAGACCTGGGCCTTGGCCAATCGCATCAAGATTGAGCAGTTTGACAAGTATATGGACAACAGGCGCGTTGGCAAGAAGATTGATATCAAGGCAATGGGCCACACGCTGCTTGATGCCTATGATTACAGCATCAATGCCTTGAAACTGGATACGATTCACATTCTTGACAAGAAAGGCCAGCCTGAAATCGACAAGAAGACCAAGCGTCCCAAGGTAAGAACAAAATATAGCAAGGAAGTGGTCAACCGCCTGGTTGAGCACCACGATAACTACCGCACCATGGGTAGCGAACTCTACAATGTAAAGGATTGGGACGGTGCCTACAAGGCTTGGGATTACTATTGCCAGATGGCCGCACGTAATGACGACCGCCGCTGGCTCAAACCCGACAGCATTATCGCCGAGGTGCGTTACTATCAGGGTATTGCAGCTTGGCAAAAGACCGATACAATCGATGCCGTGCGACTATTCAGTATCGCCCGCCACATGGGTTATAACCGCAAGGAAGCCTATGATTATGCACTGGTGTGCCTTAGTGACCTGGGCAACGAGCAGGAAGTGGTGAAATTGGCTTGGGAGGCTTACCTGAAGTTCGGTACCTCCGATCCGCAATACATCCGCATCTTGATAAATTATTATCTGGGTCTACTGGATTATTCTGGTGCCAACGACTTGATTGACGAGGCAATGGAGGCCAATCCCAATGATGACGAGCTGTTAAACCTCAAGGGGCTTGTCGTGGAAACTTATCATGATATCTATGAGGCGTTCCCTTATTATCAGCGTTGCATCGAGCTCAACGACAGCAATGCCAGCGGATTGTTCAATGTGGGCCGTTTCTTCTATAACAAGGCGATGGAAACGCGCCAAAATAGTAACCTCTACGGCAAGAAACTCGCCGATCTGGTTAATCCCATCTATCGCGAGGCGTTGCCTTATCTAGAGAAATCCTACGAGATTAATCCCCATAATCCTGATGTGGTGAATGCCCTGAGGGATATCTACTACAAGTTGGGAGAAGCCGACAAACTTCAGGCTATTGAGTCACGTCAGTAAAGAGATGTGATAGGGAATAACAAGAAGGACAAGATTCACAGAATCTTGTCCTTCTTTGTTTTACCAGTTGTCCTAGCGGTTATACAGGCTTGCGAACGATGCCGCGTTTGCTTGCACGAACAAAGTCGAGGATGACGTCGCGCTCAGGGCTGGCAGGCAGTTTTGCCACTCCCTCGAGCGATTGGGTGATGTTCATGCCCGAGTCATAGATGGTGCGATAGACGTCGGCAATGGCATCAATCTGCTCGCTGGAGTAGCCACGACGATGCAGGCCCACCTTGTTCACGCCCTCATAGGCAATGGGGTAGCGCGCTGCCATGCAGTAAGGCGGGATGTCCTTGTTGACAAGGGCTCCACCCTGGATCATAACATGGCAACCGATTTGGGTGAACTGGTGCACCAATGCGCCGCCTCCGATGATGGCCCAGTCTCCTGCAACCACCTCACCGGCAAGCTGTGCCGAGTTGGACATGATAACGTGGTCGCCAACCACGCAGTCGTGTGCCACATGGCAATAGGCCATAATCAGGCAGTTGCTGCCCACGACTGTTTTGCCCTTGGATGCTGTGCCGCGGTGAATGGTGACAAACTCACGGATGACCGTGTTGTCACCGATGATGGCTAGGGTGTCCTCGCCCTGGAACTTCAAGTCCTGGGGGATGTCGCCAACAACGGCATTGGCATGAATGTGGCAGTTCTTGCCGACGCGCGCACCACTGCGCACCACGGCTCCACTGTCGATGATGGTGCCGTCACCAATCTCGACATTTGCATCGATGGTCACAAACGGACCGATTTTCACGTTTTCCCCAATTTTAGCGTCGGGGTGGACGACGGCATACTGATGGATATCCATTATTTTGCTATAATTTGTTTGTCTTTTGTCGTCTAGCGACAAAATTGTGTTTGTTTACTTGGACTCTTTGACGATTTGTGCCATGAACTCGGCCTCGGTGACAATTTTCTCGCCCACAAAGGCATAACCCTTCATCACGGCGGTGCCACGGCGGATGGGAGTCATCAGCGACAGATGGAAGATGAGTGTATCACCGGGAACCACCTTGCTGCGGAACTTCACATTGTCGATTTTCAAGAAGTAGGTGGAGTAGTTCTCAGGGTCTTCCACGTTGCTCAGCACGAGGATGCCGCCCACTTGGGCCATTGCCTCGACCTGCAACACGCCAGGCATGATGGGCTCATGGGGGAAGTGACCCTGGAAGAACGGCTCGTTGGCTGTCACGTTCTTAATGCCCACGATGTGCTTCTTGCCCTTCTCGATGATCTTGTCAACCAGGAGCATGGGATAGCGGTGGGGGAGCATGTTGCGTATTTGGTTGATGTCATACAGCGGCTCCTTGTTCGGGTCATAAATGGGGGCCTGAACATTCTGGTAACGCAGCTCCTGACGGATCTTCTTGGACAATTGGGTATTGAGGGTGTGACCGGGACGTGTCGCAACGATGCGGCCTTTCAAGGGGCGTCCGATTAGTGCTAAGTCACCCAGCACGTCGAGCAACTTGTGGCGTGCAGGCTCATTCTTGAATGCCAGCGGCTTGTTGTTGAGGTAACCCAACTCGTTGGCATCCTTGTGGGGAACGTTCATCACGTCGGCCATGTGGTCCAGGTCTTCCTGCTTCATGGGAGAATCGTAGATGACAATGGCGTTATCCAGGTCACCGCCCTTGATGAGACCAAGCTGGATGAGCGGCTGCACCTCACGAACGAACACAAACGTGCGGCTACCGGCAATCTGGTCCTTGAACTGGCGGATATCGGTGAGCGATGCAAACTGGTTGTCCAATACAGGTGAGTCATACTCGACCATGCAATCAATCGACAAGCCATCATCGGGCAGCACGATGAGCGATGAACCCGTTTCTTTGTCAACAACCTTAATGCGCTGCTTCACCACGTAATATTCCTTATCGGCCTCCTGCTCAACGATGCCGGCTTTCTCGATTTCCTTGCACCAGATGATGGCGCTGCCGTCGAGGATGGGAACCTCGCCGCAATTCACCTCAATCAGGCAATTGTCGATACCTGCAGCGTACAAGGCTGCCATGGCGTGCTCGATGGTGCTCACGCGGGCCTCCTTATTGCTCTTGCTGGCAATGACGGTGCCGCGTGTGGTCTCGATGACGTGCTCGGCCAGGGCTTGAATGGTAGGCTGGTCCTCAAGGTCGATGCGCTTGAATACATAGCCTGTGTTCACCTCGGCGGGTTTGAAAGTTGCCGTTGACATCTGTCCCGTGTGCAGGCCCTTGCCTGTCACGGTGAAGGCATTCTTCAGTGTTGTTTGTTTCATTATTGTCGTTTAGTGTTTGTTCTAAGTATGCTATGATTTGCCTGAAAGAGGTAATCGTACTTAAAACTTACAACCCTTTTACTGGTTCATTTTCTTTTTCAGGTCCTTGATGTCACTGTACATCTCGCCCAATCGCTTCAGGTAAACCGTCTGGCGGGCAAATTCCATAGCGGGCTGCACGGGAGCACCCAGCCACTTGCCGTTGCTGCCGATGCTGTTGTCCACGCCGGTCTGTGCACCGATGCCGTTCTTGTCGCCCACAGTTATGTGGCCCGCAAAACCAACCTGGCCACCCACCATGTTATACTTGCCGATTTTGGTGGAACCGGCAACACCAACTTGTGCTGCCATGACAGTGCTTTCGCCCACCTCGACGTTGTGCGCGATCTGGATGAGGTTATCCAGTTTGGCGCCTTTCTTGACAACCGTGGCACCCATGGTGGCACGGTCGATGGTTGTGTTGGCGCCAATCTCGACATCGTCCTCGAGTATGACAATACCCACCTGCGAAATCTTCTCGTAGGTGCCGTCTTTCTTGGGTGCGAAACCGAAACCATCGCCTCCGATGATGGCACCGCCCTGAACGATGCAACGGTTGCCGATGCGGCAGCCGTGGTAAATCTTCACGCCGGGATACAGGATGACATTGTCGCCAAGCGTCACGCCGTCGCCCACATACACCTGCGGATAAATCTTCACGTTCTTGCCGATGGTCACACCATCACCGATGTAGGCGAATGCGCCCACATACACGTCGTCGGGCAGGGTAGTGCCCTGTCCCACATGGATGGGTTGCTCCACACCACGCTTCTCGGGGCGCTGACTGTTGACGAAGTTCAACAGGTCGGCCAATGTCTTGTAGGGGTCGTCAACGCGGATAAGTGTTGCCTTAACCTCATGTTCAGCCACGAAGTCCTTGCGAACCAGCACGGCCGAGGCTTGGGTGGTATAGACGAAGTGGGTATACTTGGGATTGGCCAAAAAAGTCAGGCAACCAGGGGTGGCCTCCTCGATTTTGGCATAGTTGTTAATCACGATGTTGACGTCTCCGTCAACCGTGCCGTTAACCATTGCTGCAAGTTGTTGTGCAGTAATTTCCATGATGTAGTTAATATAGACTGATCAGTTGTTTCAAAAATCGGGTGCAAAGGTACAAAAAAACTTTTAGTTTTTTAGATTTAATTAGCTGGTTTCTCAACTAATTGGCGCTACGGGTGAGCAGTTCGGCGATTTTAGCCTCGATGACAGCGGCCTCTTGCAGGCCCATGATGGTCTGATATTCCCCCTTTGGGGTGACAAACATCAGCGTGGGGATAGCCTCAACACGGAATTCCTGTGCCAGCTCGGGTTCCTGATCCACGTCGATGCGCTTGAAGATGACGTCACCCTTGTGGTTCTTCTCGATTTCGTCAAGAATGGGGGCCAGTTCCTTACAGGGACCGCACCAGGTGGCATAGAAATCGATGACCATGGGCTTGGCGCTCATGATGGTGGTCTGCTTGATCCACTCGCCCTGACCCTCGTCGTCGGGGCTGGCTACCGGCATCTCGCTTTGGGCAGCCTCGTTGTTGATACCATTGGCATTGTTGCCTTGTTGATTCTCGGTCTTGTTGTTGCAGGCGGCAAGCACCAGCATTGCTGTCAAGCAAAATATAATCTTCTTCATAATGAACTCTAAACTCTAAACTATTATTTCTAACTCACACAACCAGTTTCCCCTTGCCCAAACGGGTGATTTCGGGCTCGCCACCCGTGCAGTCCACGACAGTCGAAGGCATGAGTTGGCCGCGCCCCGAGTCGATAACGATGTCAACTTTGGACTCAAAGGCCTCGGCCATCAGTCCGGGCTCGCAACGGTAATCCTCGTCATCACCGGGCACCGAGGT
This sequence comes from uncultured Muribaculaceae bacterium, assembly GCA_905233915.1. Lineage (GTDB taxonomy): Bacteria > Bacteroidota > Bacteroidia > Bacteroidales > Muribaculaceae > Sodaliphilus. The sequence goes on from CAJOFM010000001.1 coordinate 477,033, forward strand.
GGTCAGGATGGGGCCTCCCAGAGTGCGGACAATGGCTAGCGCTACCTCGTTGTCGGGAACGCGGATGCCCACGGTGCGGCGGCCCTTGAAGGCTTTGGGCAGCTTGGATAGGGCTGGGAAGATGAAGGTGAACGGGCCAGGCAGGTTGGCCTTCATCATGCGGAACTGCGTGTTGTCAAACTTGGCATACTGGGCCACCGTTGAGATGTCGTCGCAGATGATGGACAGGTTGGTCTTGGCCGACTTCATCTCCTTAATGGAGCAGATGCGCTCGATGGCTTGGTTGTTAAGCGCGTCGCAGCCCAGCGCATACACGGTGTCGGTGGGATAGATGATGAGACCACCATCCTTGAGCGTCTCAACGACCTTGTCAATGTGGCGCTGATTGATGTTGTTTTCTAAAATTTCGAGAATTTCCATACTGTTTATATAGTCGTTGTTATTGTCTTGGATTATAGATGGCCGTTTCAACGCTGGTAGCGTGGGCATATTTCCTCAACAGGTGGGCCATCCAGTCAACGGCTTGCTCGAGTGGCATTTCGGGAGCAAAGGCGTTGATGTTGATTTGGGCATTGACAGTCTGCTCAGTGAACTTGGTGCGTTCCTCATCGCTGGTTGGAGTGGCGATGGGACCCACGGCGTCGCGATAAACCGGCATGCCCTCAATGTTGAGCACGCCACGCCCGATGCCGTTGTACACGTCGTCGGCAGTGCCTACGCTCATCGTCAAGGTGTCACCCTCGATGCGGTCTCCATCAAGTCCACTGATGGCATATCCGCTCTTGATGGATACCAGGTTGACCACGTCGATAAGCGTTGTCAGCCGGTAGATGCCCAGTCCGCGGATGATGCGTCGGCACAGGGCTTCACTGGACACGCGGTAACGGCTTGGGTCTTTTCCCAAGGCTTTGTACAAGTGGCGGGTGGCGGCGATAGCAGGACGCTGGTTGATTTGCAACAACTCGTATTGTTGGGTGATTTCCCTTGCTGCGCCCTCAATCTCGGCCCACAGTTCATCGCACGTCGGCTCGTTCACCACTAGGGCATTAATCAGGCCAATGCGCACCTCGGGACATGCTTCCTGTATCCTGTTATCTATCTTGATATTGATCATTGCTATCTGTCAACACATTTTAAATGTGCAAAGTTACTTCAATATATAATAATTGCCAAATTTATTTGATAAATCCACCAAATAGGTTTCAGTGTTTTGCCGTTTTATGGTTTTTTCTTACCTTTGCCGTTTGAACAAAAAAGAAACTTATCAAAAATAATTAAAATGAGCGAAAAAGAGAATATACTGGCAACCAAATATGACCCTAAAGAGGTTGAGGACAAGTGGTATAAGTATTGGGAAACGCATGATTTGTTTAAGAGCGTTCCTGATGAGCGTGAACCCTATTGTATCGTTATCCCGCCCCCCAATGTGACGGGCGTCCTGCACATGGGCCACATGCTCAACAATACCATCCAGGACATCCTCATCCGCCGCGCGCGCATGGAGGGCAAGAACGCCCTGTGGGTGCCCGGTACCGACCACGCTTCGATTGCCACCGAGGCTAAGGTGGTGAAGCGCCTTGCCGAGCAGGGCATCCGCAAGCGTGACCTCACCCGTGACGAGTTCCTCAAGCATGCTTGGGACTGGACCCACGAGCACGGAGGCATCATCCTGCAGCAGTTGCGCAAGTTGGGCGCATCCTGTGACTGGAGCCGCACTGCCTTCACGATGGACGAGACCCGCAGCAACAGCGTGATGAAGGTCTTCGTTGACCTGTATGACAAGGGCTACATCTACCGTGGCCTGCGCATGGTGAACTGGGATCCCAAGGCACAAACCGCGCTGAGCAATGAGGAGGTAATCTATCATGAGGAGAAAGGCCATCTGTATTACCTCAAGTATTATGTGGACGGGCTGGAGAAGCTCGATAACGAGGAGCAGCTGCGTGCCGAGGGCAATATCATCCACAAGGATGAGAAGGGCTATTACGCAGTGGTTGCTACCACGCGTCCCGAGACCATCATGGGTGATACCGCCATGTGTATCAACCCCAAGGATGCCAAGAACCGGTGGCTGCGTGGCCGCAAGGTGATCGTGCCTCTCGTTGGCCGCGTCATCAACGTGATCGAGGACCGCTATGTCGATATCGAGTTCGGTACCGGCTGTTTGAAGGTGACCCCGGCTCATGACCCCAACGACTATGTGCTTGGCAAGACCCACAACCTGGAGACTATCGACATCTTCAATGCCGATGCCACCGTGAGTGAGCAGTCGCCGCTGTACGTTGGCATGGACCGCATGGAATGCCGCAAGGTGATTGTCGAGGATCTCAAGGCTGCAGGCTTGATGGAGAAGATCGAGGACTACGAGAACAAGGTGGGTTACAGTGAGCGCAACAGCGACACCGCTGTTGAGCCCCGCCTGTGCATGCAGTGGTTCTTGAAGATGAAGCACTTTGCCGACATCGCATTGCCTTGTGTGCTCAACGACGAACTCAAGTTCCATCCCGCAAAGTATAAGAACATTTATAAGGTGTGGCTCGAGGGCATTCAGGACTGGTGCATTTCGCGCCAGCTGTGGTGGGGTCACCGCATTCCCGCCTATTTCCTGCCTACCGATGACGAGGAGAAGGAGGTTTATGTAGTGGCTTTGAACGAGGAAGAAGCTCTGGAAAAGGCCCGCAAGATTCCTGGATACGAGAACATCGAGGCCAGCCAGTTGCGCCGTGACGAGGATGCCCTTGACACATGGTTCAGCTCGTGGTTGTGGCCCATCTCGCTGTTCGACGGCATCAACAACCCCGGTAACGAGGAAATCAAGTACTATTATCCCACCAACGATCTGGTAACCGCTCCCGATATCATCTTCTTCTGGGTGGCTCGCATGATCATGGCGGGTTACGAATACATGGGCGACATGCCCTTCCACAACGTCTATTTCACGGGTGTCGTGCGCGACAAGCTGGGCCGCAAGATGTCCAAGTCGCTGGGTAACTCACCCGACCCCTTGAAGCTCATCGAGCAATTCGGCGCCGACGGCGTGCGCATGGGTCTGATGTTGGCCGCTCCTGCCGGAAACGACATTCTCTATGATGACGCGTTGTGCGAGCAGGGTCGTAACTTCAACAACAAGATTTGGAACGCCTTCCGTCTTGTCAAGGGTTGGGAGGTTGCCGATGTCGAGCAACCCGAGGCAAGCCGCCAGGCCGTGCTCTGGTTCCGTCACACCCTCAATGATGCTCTGGCTACCGTCAAGGACCATTTCTCGAAGTTCCGCCTGAGCGATGCCATGATGGTGCTCTACCGTCTGTTCTGGGAAGAATTCTCGGCATGGTATCTTGAGGCTGTGAAGCCTGCCTTCGGTCAGCCGATGGATCGCGCCACAATGCAAGCCACGCTCGAGTTCTTCGACATGCTGCTGCGTTTGCTCCATCCGTTCATGCCGTTTATCACCGAGGAACTGTGGCAACATCTCGATGAGCGCAAGGATGGCGAGAGCATCATGTATGCCCTCATTCCTGAGCCCGAGCAGGCCGACCAGGCGTTGCTCAAGGCCATGGCCGATGTCAAGGAGATTGTGGGTGGCGTGCGCAACGTGCGCAAGCAGAAGAACCTGCCCAACAAGGAGCAGCTCACACTGCAAGCCGTTGGTGGCCTGAATAACCCGTTCGAGGCGATCATCGTTAAGCTTGCCGGCCTTGAGAAAATCGAAGCCGTGACCGAGAAGGATGCTACCGCAGCCGCCTTCATGGTGGGCACAGCCGAGTTTGCAGTGCCTCTGGCAGGTAGCATCGACGTGGAAGAGGAAATCAAAAAGCTTGAAGCCGACCTTGAATACACCCGTGGCTTCCTGGCCAGTGTGGACAAGAAACTGAGCAACGAGCGCTTCGTTGCCAACGCTCCCGAGGCTGTTGTTGCCAACGAGCGCAAGAAGAAAGCCGATGCCGAGAGCAAGATTGCAACCATGGAGCAAGCCCTCCAGCAACTCAGGAAATGATATGGAAAACTCGATTTTGAAACCTGGTGTGCCTGTGGCACTGTGCAGTGACCATGCCGGTTATCCTGTTAAGGAGGCCGTTAAGCAATGGCTCGAAGCCCAAGGTATAGCGTGCAAGGATTTTGGCACCTATAACGAGGATAGTTGTGACTATCCCGACTTTGCGCATCCCTGTGCGCTGGCTGTTGAACAGGGCGAGTGCTATCCCGGTATCGCCGTGTGTGGCAGTGGCGAGGGCATCAACATCACCCTCAACAAGCATCAGGGCATTCGTTCCGCCTTGTGCTGGCGCCTTGCTGTCGCTCAGCTGGCCCGTCAGCACAACGATGCCAATGTTCTTGCCATGCCTGGCCGCTTTGTCACCAACGAGGAGGCCATAGCCATGGTCGAGGCGTTCTTGACCACCCCCTATGAGGGAGGCCGTCATCAGCGCCGCATCGACAAAATTCCAGTGAAATAAGTAGTATAGACTTAAGTTGATAAATCACCAGGCCGTTTAGGGCTTGGTGATTTTCATTTCGCACCTGTTGCAATCGCAGTTGACGCGCAGCAACGTGTTTCCCGTGCGCAGGTATAAATCCCGTGGCAGGGCATTGCCGTTCTTGCCTTTCAGGCAGGCGCCCAACTGCCGGCGGATGCAGTAGCGCGTGTGCATCAACGGAGTGCTGGTATTGGCAGGCATGCCCGTTTCAAGGGCGGGTGTGATTTCTTTCACCCCATGCTCCAGATAGACCTCGCGGGACAGGTGGTTTGCCACGTTGTCGGCAGGAACGAGCGTTGTGGTGGGATAGGGGACAGACTTGTCTTCGGCCCTGCGGCTGTCCACACGCTGTGTGATGGCTTGGGCACGGTCCAGCATCTCAATGGTGTCCCGGCGCAGCTGGGCGAGTTGTGAGGCAGGGATAAAGGTGTCTCCTGCCACTTGGGCGTTGCGCAGGCGGTAGATGGTGCCACCCAGTTTCCCCAACTCGGCGATTTGGCGGTCGGTTTGTGGTTTAGCGGCCGTTTGCATGTCACATTCTATCGAGTGTGTCACGCGGTTGCCCCGCTCGTCGTTGAGCGTGAGAGCCAGCATGCCGCCGGTGTGGCGCAACTCAGCATCCACAGCGATAGTACGGGTGGCCGACGGCTTGGCCAACAGATCATTGAAAGCCTTGTCGGCGGTGCGGTAGATGCGGGTGCCGCGGGTGATGTTGGCGGGTTCGCGCAGCAGCAGAGTCCCGTCGCCCATGACGCGGTTGACCCTTGCGCCCGAGAATTGCCCATCCCTGTCGGTGAAGCTCAGTCCGTCACCATTGGACAATGTGATGTGGGTGTCAATCTTGAGTGTGTTACCATTGCAGCGCACGGCTTTGCCTAAGTATTCGCCTTGCGACTTGGGCGTGTCGATTGAGGCCATCAAGGTGCCATCGGCTGGTCGTCGCTCGTCAAGGAAATAATGGGTGAAACCACGGTTGAAACTGCGCTCGATAGCCGGCTGGAATGTCAATTCGACAGTGCCTTGGGAGGCGCGGCGGTAGCGGTCAGGGTAGCGGCCGATGACCTTGTCGATGGCGCGGCGGTAATAGGCCACCACGTTTTTCACATAGCCTATATCTTTCAGGCGACCTTCAATCTTGAAGGAAGAGACGCCGGCGGCCATCATCTGTTCAAGCCTGTCGTGCTGGGCGAGGTCACGCAGCGAGAGCAAGTGTTTGCCCTCGACGAGAATCCGTCCCTTGCCGTCAACCAGGTCGTAAGGCAGGCGGCACAACTGGGCGCATTCTCCACGGTTGGCACTGCGGCCCTTAAGCACCTGACTGACAGCACAGCGGCCACTGTAGCTCACGCACAGGGCACCGTGCACAAAGGCTTCGAGTGGCACCGTGGTCGCTTGACGAATGTCCTTGATTTCTTCAAGCGTGAGTTCGCGCGCCATCACCAGTTGAGAGAATCCCAATGCCTCGAGGAATCGGGCTTTCTCGGGTGTGCGCAGGTCGCACTGGGTGCTGGCATGCAGCACGATGGGTGGCAGGTCAAGCCTGAGCAGTCCCAGGTCCTGAACGATAAGTGCATCCACACCGATGCTGTACAGGTCATGAATCAAGTGCTCTACTTCTGCCAGCTCGTTGTCATAGACCAGCGTGTTGACTGTCGCATAGATTTTTGCCCCATAGCGGTGGGCATGATTGCAGGCGCGCCGCACGTCATCCAGGCTGTTGGTGGCCTCGGCTCGTGCTCCATGATGCGATGCCCCCATATAGACCGCATCGGCACCATGGTCGATGGCGGCGATGGCGATGTCGGCATCCCTTGCGGGTGCCAGCAGTTCTATGTCAACAGGCTGTTTGAGCATCAAATGTTGAGGGTAAACGAGTCGGCATCACGCCAGGCCGGGAATTTCTCCCGGAACTGTGCCAGTTGGGCAGGGGAGAGGTCGGCGGTAATGACGGGGCTGGTCATGCGTTGGGCGATGACCTTGCCCTTGAAGTCGATGACGAGCGATGATCCCTCGGGATATTCCACTCCTGCGGGGTCGGTGCCACAACGGTTCACGCCACACACGTAGCACTCGTTCTCCATGGCGCGGGCGGCCAGCAGGGTGCGCCACACTTTCTCACGCGACTTGGGCCAGTTGGCAATCACAACCAGCAAGTCGTAATTGTTGTTCACGTTGCGGCAGAAGACAGGGAAGCGCAAGTCGTAGCAAACAACAAACTTGATGTTGAATCCCCTGAAACGCACGATGGGGGAGGCTGTCAATCCGCGGTTAAAGACCTTGTCCTCGCCACCGAATGAGAACAGGTGACGCTTGTCGTAATAGGTCTCGTCACCGTTGGGTTCGATAAAGAAAGCGCGGTTATAGAGTTGGGCAGCCGTGTTGGCCAGGAAGCTGCCGATGATGCCCACATGGTACTGCGCGGCAAGTTTGCGCAGGGTGTGCAGCGTGTCACCACTGTTCCACTCGGCTACAGCGGCCGCCTGCTCACGGTCACCGGTCATGAACCCTGTCGTGAACAATTCGGGCAGGATGACCAGATCGGTGTCATCGGGCATATTGCGCAGGTTGCGCTCCAATTGTTTGAAGTTGGCGTCGCGGTCGCCCCAGACGATATCATCCTCGATGAGCGTGACGCGCAGGTTGCGTGAAATCATCTTATTCAGTTAAATCTAATAAACCTAAAGCCTAAAGCCTAATGCCTAAAGCCTAAAGCCTAATGCCTAATGCCTAAACTACTCCAACCCCGTCACGAACTTCTCGGGATAGCGACCGTGGAAGGGCTGGTAGTATTGCTTGATGCGCAGCAGGTCGGCATCGGGGTCGTCGCTCAGCTCCATCACCTTGTCGATGCACACCACGCGGTCCTTGTAGTCAAAGTAGGCCAGTACCAACGGCACCTGGGCATCGCGGGCCATGAAGATGGCGCCCTTGTGCCAATTGGGGTTGGCGCTGCGGGTGCCTTCGGGCGTGACGCCGATGGCCAGCTTGGGCGTGGTGTTGTAGGCCTCGACAATCGATTGCGTGAGATTGCCGTGCTGGCGGCGGTTAACGGGGATGCCTCCCAGGCCTTTCAGCATGGGCCCCAGTGGGAAGAAGAACCAAGTGTCTTTCATCAGGAACCCGGCCTTCAGACCCACCGAGTGAATTGCCAATTCTCCCAGAATGAAATCCCAGTTGCTGGTGTGGGGCGCAACGACGATGATGCACTTGTCGGGCACCTTAAGGTTGACCTTAAAAGTCCAACCAGCCTTCTTTAATATCCAACCAGAGAGATTCATGCTGTTTCAGTTGTCAGTTTTCAGTTTTCAGTTGTCAGTAATGACTGAAGACAAAAAATTATTTTTTCGAGGGCATGAGCTCGTTCATGCGCTTGGCGATATTGTTCACCTCGGCGCGGAAGTACTCACTCAGTTCTTTCTCGCACTGCTTGAAGAAAGCGCGACGTGCCTTGTTATATTCCTTGCGGTTAGCAAAATCTTTCACCTTCTTGCCAAACCTGTTGCTCACGCGGTTGATGGCTTCTTGCTGCAGCAGGGCAGTGTCGATGATGATGCTGTCCCACTCCTCGCGCTTGTTCTCGCCAAAAGCGGATTCTGCAAAAATGCACTCGCCTGCGATGTCGCCACAGGCATTCATGATAGCTTTCTTAATCTGACGTTTATTTGCCATAATAGTAATAATGATATTAAAGTAAATGTATCAATGCGCTAAAGTACAAAAAAACTCCCATTTCATGGCCAGATTTTCGGCAAAAAATACCGAAAAAAGGCAAAAACAAATCTTTTTGTCGTTTTTTGAAAAAAAAGTGCTCAAAAAATTTGCCAGTTTCAAAAATGGCAGTAATTTTGCAACGCTTTTGAAAGGAGATATCGTCTAGTGGTCTAGGACGCCGCCCTCTCACGGCGGAAACCAGGGTTCGAGTCCCTGTTTCTCTACTAGCAGAGCCTTCACCTAGCGCGAGGGCTTTTTAAATCGACGGAGATATCGTCTAGTGGTCTAGGACGCCGCCCTCTCACGGCGGAAACCAGGGTTCGAGTCCCTGTTTCTCTACCAACGGAGCCTTCACTTAACGGTGAGGGCTTTTTCTTTTTATTATGCCAAAAATAAGGCGCAACCACATCATGGCTGCGCCTTAATTGTTTTATATTTAACTCATCCCTTAATTCACGCCCAGATCTTTCAGGGTGCGGGGAGCGGGAGTCTTGGGCATGTGCTTGCGGTCCTTGAGCAGGTCGAGGATGACCTCGATGGCCTTGTCAAGCTGCTGGTCGATGCCGTTGAATTCCATCACGGGATCGTTGTCAACGATGATGTCGGGGTCAACACCGTGGTTCTCGACAATCCAGTTGCCGTGGGTGTCGTAGTTGGTGAAGAATGGAACGCGGATGTCGGTGCCGTCCATGTAGGGCAGCGAACCGCTGATGCCGACGATACCACCCCATGAGCGTGTACCAATCACGGGACCAATCTTGTTCTCCTTGAAGCTCCAGGGGAACAGGTCGCCATCGCTGGCACTGTACTTGTTCACCAGCAGCACCTTGGGGCCGACGAGCGTGCGCTCGGGCGTGGTGCCGTTGTGGTTGCTGCCACGGAACATGGTCAGGCGGTAAGGCTCGCGCAGCAGGCGCTCGATCACCATCGGCGAGATGTTGCCGCCACCGTTGCCGCGGTCGTCAACGATAAGGGCCTCCTTGTCGGTCTGGGCAAAGAAGTAGCGTGAGAACTCACGCAATCCCTCGGGACCCATGTCGGGGATATAGATGTAACCCACACGTCCACCGGTCTTCTCGCTCACGTAGTCGATGTTGTGCTGTACCCACTCGTGGTGGTACAGGGAATACTCGTTCTGGATGGGCTTGACAACGACCTTGCGGTTGCCGTTCAGCGTCAGTTCGGTCATCACACCTGCCTTGTCGCGCAGCAAGGTGTAGAAGTTGTTCACACCCTGGGCGCTCACACCGTCAACGGCAGTGATGACATCACCCTCCTTGACGTTCATGCCCGGCTCGAGCAGCGGCGAGCGCAGTTCCTCGCGGTCGGGAGCACCACGCAGGATTTTCTTGATCTTGTAGCCGTTGGCCACCTGTTCCACCTCGGCACCCAGCATACCGATGTTGTGCTGGTCGGCCTGGATGTGGTCACCGCCGTCAACATAGGCGTGTCCCACTGCCAGCTCACTGATCATGCCGCCGATGACGTAGGTAAGGTCCAGGCGGTTCTTGACGTAGGGCAGCAGGGCGGCATACTTGTCGTGCATCGCCTGCCAGTCCACGCCGTGCATGTTCTCGAGATAGAAGCCGTCACGATAGGCGCGCCAGGCCTCATTGAAAATCTGGTTCCACTCCTGGTCATAGTTGACCGTGGCAACCATGTCGTCGAGGTTGACGGCCTCGCTCAGGTCGGCCTTGCGGGGTGCCAGAGGAGCGACATAGACGTTGTCACCCTTCATGAACAAGGCGTTCTTGCCGTTAGCCGCAGGCATCATAAAGGCGCGCTCGGCAACAACCTCGTCCTTCTGCTCGGCAAAGTCATACACGCGCACGCCGCCACGGCCGCTGCTGTACCACAGGTGGCTGCCGTCGCACACGAAGTTGCCGTAGCTGCCCGTGCCGATGGGCACCCTGACGATGCGGTCGGCAATGCCGTCGATGTCGATGCGGATGGCGTTGGGATCGGGCTGGGCTTTACCCTTGGCATTCTTCTTGTCCTTGGGGGCATCCTTGGGAGCGTCCTTGGGCTTCTCACCACCGGCGTTTACCTGGTCATCCTTGGGCAGGAAGGGCGAGGGGGTGTCCTTGGCGAGCATCACGAGGTAGATACCCTCCATGTCGCGGTAGGCAAAGTTCCACTCGATGCTGCTGTAGATGGGATTGAAGTCGCGTGCCGATGCGAAAATCAGGTACTTGCCGTCGCTGCTGAAAACTGGCGAGTTGCTGTCATACCAGCGGTCGGTCACGGGATATTCCTTGCGCTCGGCGATGTTGTACAGGTAAACCACGCCATATTCATTGACGCCCTGGCGATAATAGGTCAGCCACTTGCCGTCGGGTGAGAAACTCGGGGTGGGGATTTCGCCCATCTCGTCGGTCAGCAGGGTCTGCTTGGCGAGTGTCTTGACGTTGAGCAGCACCATGCGGTTCTTGCGGTCGGTATAGACGATCTTGCTGCCGTCGGGGCTCCACTCAAAGTCGCGGATGTAGGTGTCGTTGTCTTTGGTTAACTGAACGGCCTGGTCGCTGCCCACGGGGCGCATCCAGATCTCGGTCTCGCCGGTCTGGTCGCTGATGTAGGCGATGTTCTTGCCGTCGGGGCTCCACTGGGCGTTGCGCTCGTGCACGCCAGGGGTGTGGGTGATGTTGCGCGTCACGCCGTGCTTGGCGGGCACGTCAAACACCTCACCGCGGGCACTGATGGCGATGCGGCTGCCGTCAGGGGCCAGGCTGCCGCCACGCAGGTCGTCCTTTACCTTGCGCTGCTCCTCACGGGCGAAGTTGTTCTCGCTGTTCAGGTAAACGGTGATTTTCTCGCTACGCTTGGTAGCGGGGTCGAGCACATACAGGTAACCGCCGTTCTCAAACACGATCTTGCCGCCGCCGCAGTTGGCAAACTTCACGTCATACTCGGTGAAGTCGGTCACCTTCTGGGTCGAGCCGGTGCGGGTGTTATAGACAAAGATGTTCATGCGGTTGTCGCGGTCGCTCATGAAGTAAATCTCGTCGCCAATCCACATCGGGTCGATGTCCTGGGCGATGTTGTTGGTGATGTTGGTCACCGTCTTGGCCTGGGTGTCATAGATCCAGATGTCGTCGGCCATACCGCCCTTGTAGTACTTCCAGGTGCGGAACTCACGGAAGACGCGGTTATAGGCCATCTTGGTGCCGTCGCTGTTGTAGGAGCAGAAACCGCCCTCGGGCAGGGGCAACTGCTGCGACATGCCGCCGTCGATGGGAGCACACCACAGCTTGCCGTCAAAGCTGTCGCTGATGCGGTTACGGTAGATGACGCCACGGCCGTCGGGGGTCCACGTCATGGTAATGTTGTTGGGACCCATGCGGTCGCCCCAATCATCACGGGGATTGCTTGCCGTGAAGGTGATGCGCTTGGGTTCGCCACCCACTGCGGGCATGATGTAAACCTCGGTGTTGCCATCATACTGGCCCGTGAAGGCGATGGTCTGACCATCGGGGCTGTAGCGGGCAAAGGCCTCATAGCCCTTGTGTGAAGTTAACTTGCGCGCGGTGCCACCGGTGATGGGCACGGTGTAGATGTCGCCAGCATAGCTGAAGGCTACCTCGCGGCCATTGGTGCCGGGGAAACGCAGCAGGCGTCCCTCATCGGCCTGGCTGGTCAGCGCCATTGCTGCCAGCGCGACCATGATAATCAATTTACCTTTCATCTTTTCTTCTTAATTTAAAATATATTGATGTTGATTAACTTCTAACTCCTAACTCCTAACTCCTAATCAAGCCTAATCACCCTCACGTGCACGGGCTCGCAGGGCGTGAAGGCCTTGGGCAGGCGCAACTGGTCGATCTCGATGTGATTCTCGCCCTTGAGCAGTTTCACGGCCACGATGTTGCTGTAAACCAGCTCCTCCTGGTCGGCGCCGTTACTCTTGGCCATCACCAGGGTGCCCATGGGATGGGAATTGGCGCTCACGCGGCGCACGTCAAGCGTGCCTGTCGGGCGGTAGCCCACGTCAATCAGGTAATCGCCTCCAACGGCAACGCTCACGTTGATGACGGCATGACCGTCGGGGCTGTCGGGGAAGAACGCGATCTGCGGTGTGAGACCGAACTTCAGCAAGGGCTTGGACATGAATCCGTTGACCTGCTTGCCTGCAATAATGACCGCATACTCGGCAAACACGTCGGTTTGAGGCAGTGCAAATGCCGAGTCAGTCAAGGGTTGCAGCTCTCCGTTGACCGACAGCCGGTAGTCGAGGTCTGGCTGATAGTCCTCGATGAATCCGCTGTCGTTCTTCCAGATGACGCTCGGGGTAGGGGGCAGGAATATCTCATTGCGGTGAATGGTCACGCGCTGAGACTTGCGGTTGCCCTCTTGCAACGTGATGACGATGTGGTGGCGCCCCTCGATATCGCACGGAATGAATGCGCTCTCCATCTCGGTGCCGTTGTCGGTAATCGATGCCACGTCATTGCCTGTGCCCACGATGGTCACGTCGAGCACCGCCTTGCGGTAGTTCAGCCCCTTGAAGGTCTTCTTGCCAGGGAAACAGGAGGGCACCAGCGGCGAGAACTCGATGCCTTCGGCCTCAAAGCTCATGCCCAGCAGCACACGCATCGCCATGGCGGCATTAGAGGCGCTGGTGCCCAAGTCGTCGATTTTCACGCTGCTGGCATGGATGCCTCGGGACTGATACAAGGCTTGGGCGCGGTACAAGGCGCCTAGGCCGCGTCGCAGGGCATTCTCGTTCCCCACGTTGGCCGCAGCCATGTTCCACAACGCCTGGGTGGTGGCCCAAGACGAGTTGGCGAAGTAAGGTTCCAGCAGGTTGGTGGCGGGGTAGGTGACATTCACACCCATGTCCGACACTGGGGTATGGGCAATCAGGTTCTCGGCACGGTTATCGTCGGCGATGCCCCACAGCACACACATGGCTTGGGACGTGTTGTCGGTGAGCGAGGACTGCTGGGGAAAGGCTGTGCCATACAGGAATGAACTGTACAATCCCCTGTCCTCATTCCACAGGTGCTGGTTGATGGAGTTCTTGATGTGGAGGGCATCCTCCTGATATTCGTTCTCGATGCCCAGCTCATCACACATTTCCGAGAGAATGCGGTAGGCATTACCCGTCAAGATGTTGTTGCCCAGTGACATGCAGGCAAAGAAGTCGTTATAGCCCATCCAAGTCATGCGGCGCACGCCTATCGGTCGGGCAGGGGTGTAGCCCGCGCCATGCACCAGGCCGGTGCGTTGGTCCATCAGCACGGCACGGTTGATGGCCAGCGTCTTCTCAATCACATGTTTGCAATAGGCGAGCCACTCTCGGTCGCCAGTCACCTTATAGACCTCCCATGCCGCTGTGGCCCATCCCACGTGGTCGCTCACTACCGGCCATTGTCCCTCGCGCTGCATGATGATGCTGTCGCGGTCCACAATCGCCCGCAATGTAGCCATCGACTGGTGGGGCTTGAGTGCCGCCAGCGACAGGTAAATGGAGCAGTACAGGCGGCTGTTGTTGTGTGTCACGTAAAAGCGGCCGTTGCTGTCGATGGCGTCGGCGATGCAGTCCGTTGACATGTCATACAGGACATCCACCAGTGGCTGGTCGCTCTTGAACTCGGGCATCAGCGCAGGACGTTTCTTGTGTTTGCGCCACGAGCGCCCGCCTTCAAATTTCAGTGGTGTTGCTTCACCCCCCACATGGCCATACAGGGAATCGAGGCGGGCAACGGTGATATTGGACTTGATGCGGTCGCGGGATGAAGGCACGGTTGCCCACACGGTGTCCTCAATGATGCTGTCGCCGGTAACGGTGAATACCTCGTTCTGCACGATGACCCTGTTGCTCATCTCCTTGCGCCCGCTGCAAGAGCACACGATAAACACGCTCACGGCAATTGCCGCAAGAGTCAATGCAATGCTCTGCGTCCTGTTTATCATCATTTCTGCAAAGGTAGTGCAACCTGAATACAGTGGCAAGAAAAAATCAATTTTTCTTGACTTTCAACAAGCGCATCCGCGTTCCTCTTCAAACAACAGGAACAACAATTAACAATTCAAACAACCCTATAGTTAAGCATCCGCATTCCTTGTTATAAAAAACAACTTAAACAACTCAAACAATTGGGCTGTCGCATCCTCCCCCAAAAAACAACTGATTTATCTGATTTTTCTGAAGGCTGACGCATCCTTTTTTCTGTTGGCGAACCTTTACCAATTATACGGATTAAACGAATTATTGCGTAGTGCAGCTCTTTAACCTTTATTCTCTAAACTCTAAACTGCGGGCGCAAGCCCGCATAAGATGGCATCCGCGCAACAAAAAAACTGTGCTTAACGCACGGGAAATTAAACAAATTATTATTTTAAAATTTTAATTTAATTTGAATAATTTCCCGTGCGCAGCACGGTAAGAAAAGTTCTAGGCGCTAGGCCGTGGATGCAGTTGTTAGTGGCTTAGGATATAGCCGATCAAGAGCGTTACATCGGCCACGTTGACTTCATGATCACCGGTCAAATCGGTCACAGCGAGATCGGCAGGGATTCCGTTCAGGATGATGTTGATGAGTGCGGTGACGTCGGCCACATTGACCTCGTTGTCACCGTTCACGTCGCCAAAGATGACGTCACTCACGCCGGTGAGGGTCACGTGCTTGATGTTGGACCAGGGACTCTCGGTTCCGTCGAGATAGATGGCCTTGACAAGATACTCGAAGGTGCCCTCGGCCAGCGCCTGGACGGTGTAGCAGGTGTCGGTGATGCCGCTCACGGTGCGCATGGTGGAGTCGCCCTCCTCGATGACCTCGCGGCGGGGCGCCTTGCGTGGAGCATTGAGGTCGCCATTATAGATGTCAATACTGTAAACATAGAAACGCTTGTTACCGCCAGTTCCTGACAACTTCACGTGGTTGTCGGTGCAGCCGGTGAGCACTACTGTGTAGTCGGTTGGTGTGTCGGACAGTGGAATGGTCTGGCTCACATCACCACACGAAACGATGATGGAACTGTTGTCGCTTACGCCCTTGCCGCTAATCCAGTTCTTGGCGCTGAAATTGACTGAAACCGTGCTGGTCAGTGCAAGCTCAGGACTGATGATATAGCCTGCAAGGGAGCTGGTGCCGAATTTGAGGCTATGGTCGGCAGCGGTATAGAGCTTAAAGCCCGTCCAACCAGGGTTGTCGGTATAGTTGTCGAGTGATTCGCCGATGTCGTTGTAGCCATCGCTATAGGCGACAACATTAGAAAATCCCTCGCTGAGCATCAACACGGGGCCGGTCTCCTCGACGCGGTTGACCTTGAGGGTGTAGCTTGATACATCGCCGCCGTTTGTCCAGTCGGCACGGAACTCGGTGCCTTTCACTGCCGTGGTGTCCACGTCAAGCATAACGGGCTGCAGCTTGTTGATTTCTTGGGGTGTGCCCTCACCGGGCCAGGCCGTGTGCTGCTTGGTGCCCCAGATGTATTCGGCCAGCTCGGGGTGGTCCACAAAGGGGTTGCGGTTGCCTTGACCATAATCTATATTACCGTCTTTGCTGCTATACACCGCCTCGTTGCGGGCAATTTCCTTGGGGCTGACGGGGTCGGCGCGGTGCCACTCCATGAGCATCTGCAATGACCAGTCCGAGAAGGCTTTGTAACCATTGGCAGCATAGTCCAATTGGTCTGACCCGGGCCACTCGTGAACCACGCTCTTGTAGCAGGTCACCATATAGAAATAGATGCGCGCAAAGTCACCCTTGTACTCGTCGTCGGGCTCATATACCTTTTGGGTGTAGCCATTGTAGGTGCTTGTGCCGAGTTTTCCCAGCATGGTGACGCCCAGATCCTCGTTAACGTAGGTGATGGCGTCTGAACCATTGCACACGCCATAGGGGTCGTTGCTGCGACGCTGGTTCACGTAGGCGTCGGCAGGGATAATCATCATCAGGTCGGTGTACATCGGGTAAACCTCGCCGCCAAACCAACTCTTGGGGAACGAGTGCTCACGGTTAAGGCCCTGTCCCACATAGGACGCGCCGCCGGGATGAGCTGAATCGTGATTGTATTTGCTCGTGGAATACATGTCGATGTAATAACCGTCATCGCCCGCGTCGGTATAGGGGTAGCAATCCCACAAGAAGTTGTAGCCCAGTTGGCTGTGTGTGTAGATGATGCCCTCGAGGGCCGTCATCAGCGCCTCGTCCTGCTTGCCGATGGCGTTAGCATAGTAGCCGTTGGGAATATCGGCCCATGCCGTCATGCAAGCGACAGTAATCAATAATAAGGTGGTAATCTTTTTCATCATATCATAAATGTTTATTGGTTTAATGTTTCATAGATGGTGTCAAACATGTGACGGAAGGCTTTTTCGTCGGCAAGGGTTTGGCGGAAGGCTTCCAGATTGCGGGCATTGTCACTCTCGGGTATCCACAGCTTCAGGTAGCCGCCATAGTCATATTTCTCGCGCATGTGCTCCATCAGGCGGCGGTATTGCCCCTCGCGGTCGAGCCCGGGCTCATGCTTCATGCCATATTGCAGGGCACGGCGCACGATGGTCTCGCCGTCGATGATGCGGTCGGCCTCGGCAACGATGCGGCCGTAGATGGTGCGGGGTTCGTGGTCGCTCGAGGCGCGGTGGTCCTCGGCGACATCGGCAATGGTGCCAATTTCCTCCTCGCTGAACCACTGGCGCAGGCGCTCGTCGTCGCGCACGATGCGGGCGCTGTCGGTGTGGTGATGTTCTCGCCCGTTCACCAGTCCCAGGTCATGATAGGCTGCGGCAACCAGCAGGAGGCAACGGTCAGCCTCGGGATAATACTCGGCGAGTTTCAAGGCCTGGGAAATGACCGTCTCGACATGGTCGCGGCCATGCCCGGCGTCAAAACCATCATAGCGGGGAACAATCTCCCGCTCGACAAATGCCTTAATCTCCTCAAATTCCCTCCTCATCATAATTCCCTAAAAACCTAACACCTAAAGCCTAACACCTAATCCACCTTATGCAAATCATGCCCCATGCGGGCCTTCTTGGTGTGCATGTAGAACTCGTTGTAGCGATTGGGCGTCACCTCGATGGGCACATTCTCAACCACTTCCAGGCCGTAGCTCTCGAGACCCACGCGCTTGACGGGATTGTTGGTCATCAGGCGCATCTTAGTGATGCCCAGGATGCGCAGGATGTTGGCGCCCACGCCATAGTCGCGCTCATCGGGCTTGAAACCCAGGTGCACGTTGGCGTCAACGGTGTCCATGCCGCCTTCCTGCAGCTTGTAGGCCTTGATTTTGTTCATCAGGCCGATGCCACGGCCCTCCTGATTCATATAGACCAGCACGCCCTTGCCTTCCTTCTCAATCATCTGCATAGCCATGTGCAGTTGCTCACCGCACTCGCAGCGCATCGAGCCGAAGATGTCGCCCGTGGCGCAGGAAGAGTGGACGCGCACCAGGATGGGCTCGTCGGGGCGCCACTCGCCCTTGATGAGCGCGATGTGCTCCAGGCCGTTGTTGATCTGGCGGAAGGGTATGAGCTTGAAGTGGCCGTACTGCGTGGGCAGGTCCACCTCGTCACCCACCTCGACCACCTTCTCGGTGCGCAGGCGATAGGCAATCAGGTCCTTGATGGTGATGATGGGCATGTTAAACCGCTTGCCCACCTCCATCAACTGGGGCAGGCGGGCCATCGTGCCGTCGGGATTGATGATCTCAATCAGGGCTGCGGCAGGGTAGAGGCCGGCAATGCGCATCAGGTCGATAGAAGCCTCGGTGTGGCCCGCACGCTTGAGCACGCCCTTGTCAACGGCACGCAGCGGGTTGATATGGCCGGGACGGCCGAAGTCACTGGGCTTGCTGTGGGGATTGGCCAACGCGCGGATGGTCATGGCGCGGTCGTGCATCGACACGCCGGTGGTGCAGCCGTCGAGCAGGTCAATCGTCACCGTGAACGGGGTTCCCAGCATCGACGTGTTGTCATCGACCTGCATGTTGAGTTCAAGCTCATGGCAGCGC
The DNA here is from genome assembly GCA_905233915.1 of uncultured Muribaculaceae bacterium. Lineage (GTDB taxonomy): Bacteria > Bacteroidota > Bacteroidia > Bacteroidales > Muribaculaceae > Sodaliphilus. The sequence continues at coordinate 495,179 of CAJOFM010000001.1, forward strand.
TCGGCAGTGACCGGTGCGCACAGCACACCGCGTCCCTCACGCAGCATGAAATTGACCTTTTCCTCAGTGATTTTCTCGGCCGCGATAATGAAATCGCCCTCGTTCTCGCGGTCCTCGTCGTCTACAACGATAACAAACTCGCCGCGGCGCAACTGCTCCACGGCCTCATCTATAGTATTCAGTTTAATCTCCTCCATTTTATTTTCTTTTTTTCAAAATATTCACCCCCCTAACTTCTAACTCCTAACTCCTAACTTCTAACTCCTAATTATACTCCATCTCGCGGTTGTACTCGCCGTTGAGAATGACCACCAGCTGGTCGCAGGTCTTAATCGTTTGGCTGATATCACGTTTCAGATTCTTCTGGTGTCGCATGCCCACAAGCCACAACGGCAATCCGATGGGGAATAAAGCAGCGAAGGCTGTGCCCAGCGACTTGTTGCGTGTGGGTTGGTAGGTGAGCAGCTGGCGAATGACGGGGAAATCCATCGCCTTGTTGAGCACCATCTGGTCGCGGGAGTTAGACAGGTAGTCCACCATGCTGTCCACCTGCTCGGCAAGGGTCTTGATGGCCGCCTTGTCATAGCCCTGTTGCCAGTAATTGATGTAACGCTGGCGGCCAGGATAGCGGTCCAGGAATTGCTGGGCATTCTCCTTGAGCTCGGTGGCCATAGTGATGGCTTGCTGCGCATCCATCTCATTGATGATGACTTCCTTGGCCTCGAGTTTGCGCGTCTGGTGCAGACCGGTGAAGCGGCGCAGGAAGTTGAGCCATGCATCGGGATTGAACACCGCCGAGTCGTTGACGGCCTTATGGGTCAGGAATACGCCCAATGGCAGCAATACCGCCGAACTGAGCCACATGCCTTGCCAAACCTCCCAGCGGCCATCACGCGCTAGCTTGTAGCCGCTGTTGTCGATAATGTAATAGACAATGAACAGCAGCACCGACACGACGATGGGCATGCCCAAGCCTCCCTTGCGGATGATGGCTCCCAGGGGCGCGCCGATGAAGAAGAATATCAGGCATGCCAGCGACAGGGTGAACTTCTTCATCAGCTCAATCTGATGACGGCGGATGACGAAGTTGTCATCGTTGATGGTATAGCCCTGGAACTGGGCGTCCTGCATGGCATTGGTGGCGCGCATCATCGCCTGGTTGATGAGCATCTGCTGGTCGTTGGGGGGCAGTTCCTTAATGAGCTTGTCGAGATTAACCGGCTTGTCGAGCTTGACTTCCTTGACGGTGTCAACGGCGGCTTTGCCATCGTTGAAGACAGTGCGTTGCAGGGGGACGCCGCACACGGGCTGGGTGCGCAGCTTGGCGATGACCAATGTGGCGGCCGAGTCAACCCTCAGGCGCACCGAGTCGATGGTCTGTTGCAGCTCGGTGATGTTCTTGCCCACATATTGCGACTTCATCGTCTCGTCATCCATGCGGGTGAAATTGGCGTCATAGGGGATGAGGATTTCCTTGTCGTGGAACGTCTCGCGGCGGTACAACTCACCACTCATGCCGTTTACCCCGCCACCGTTTTTCATTTCTTCATACCATGAGCCCTTGTAGAGCGTGAGCACCAGGTGACGCTTGTCCTGGGTCATGCTCAACCGGCCCGAGTCGGCAACGACAATGCGGGGGTACATGCTTCCCACCGACACGTCATAGATAAGCAGGTTGTACAGCATGTCGCGCTCCTTGTCATTCTTCTTGACGTAGATGTTGTAGCCGGGAATCTGGCTATAGACGGCTCCCTCGGGAATGTCGAGCGTGGGCGACGTCTGGCGCATCGAGAACAACAAGGTCCACATCTTGACCTGTGACTTGGGCAACACGTTGTTCTGGAAGAAGAAGGCTCCGATGGCGATGAAAACCATGAGGACGGCCAACGGCTTCATGATGGTGGTCAGCGAGATGCCCGATGACTTAAGGGCGGTCAACTCCACATGCTCGCCCAGGTCGCCAAAGGTCATCAATGCTGCCAGCAGGATGCTCAACGGCAGGGCCAGCGGCACCATCGACAGCGCGGCATAGAAGAACAATTCTGCCACCACGTCAATACTCAGTCCCTTGCCCACCAGCTCGTCGATATAACGCCACAAGAACTGCATGATGACGATGAACAGGCATATACAGAAAGTCATCAAGAGCCTGGGCAGGAATCTTGATAACATGAACTGGTATAGCTTCTTCATCTTCAACATGAGTTGCAATGTCTCGCGAAATCGGCGGCGAAGTTAGTACAAACCGAGCGGAAAAACAAAAAAAATCCCTACCTTTGCACCCCGTGAACGCAATTTGGCGACATATCGTGTGCTTATTGGTCCTTTTTGCCACCGTGATGACCGCGGCAGGGCAGCAGGTGCCCATGACTCAGATCACGGGACTTGTGAGGGACTCACTTACCCGTGAGGGCGTCCCCTATGCCTCGATTTCGCTTGTCGGAACCAGCGAGGGCACCCTTGCCACCGACCGTGGCGGCTTCACCATCAATTCACGTGCCCGTTTTTCCAAATTGCGTGTCACCGCCATGGGCTATCAACCCAAGGAGGTTGAGGTCAAGGCAGGGCAGGGGAGTGTCGTGCTCATCGACCTGGTGGCCACGGGCGTTGAACTGGGCGAGGTGGTTGTGCACAAGGGTAAGGAAAAGTACAGCAAGAAGAACAATCCCGCTGTCGAGATGATCAAGAAGCTGCGTGCGCGGCGTGACGATAACGACCCGCGCCGCATGCCGCACTATGGCTACACCCAGTATGAGCGCATGATGCTGGGATTTGCCAATCTGGATGACTTGATAAAAAAGCCTGAGGAGCAACGGTGGATTGATGAGTATGCCGACACGTCATTACTTACTGGGAAGCGCATCCTGCCCATCTCCATCAAGGAGACCGTGGCACGCGACTACTACAGCCGTGACCCTGAGGCCCACAAGCACCTGATTTTGGGTTCCAAGAGTGCGGGCATTGACGAGCGCATAGACCAGGAAAACGTCAAGAAGGTGCTTGATGATTTCATGGGTGAGATAGACATCTTCCAGAACGACGTGACATTGCTCACTAACCGGTTTGTCAGCCCCTTGTCGCGCATCGCGGTCGATTTCTACAAGTTCTACCTTAATGATACGGTGATGGTCGATGGGGAGCGCTGTGCGGTGCTGAGTTTTGTGCCGTTCACGCCCCAGACCTTCGGGTTCCTGGGCCGCCTCTATGTCTCGCTCGAGGACACGACCCTGTTTATCAAGCGGGTATCGATGGGAGTGCCCTATGACATCAACCTCAACTATGTGGAGCGCATGAGCATCGTGCAGGACTTTGAGCGTGCGCCCAATGGCTCTCGACTCAAGATGCGGGATAACGTGGAGGTGAGTTTTAAGCTCATGCCTGGTGTGCCAGAGGCCTTTGCCCGGCGTGAAACCACTTACCGTGACCACAACTTTGAGCGTCCCGAGGGCGGCGTGTTCAACTTCAAGGGTGAGCAATCAACCCAGGGTGGGGCTGCCTATATGCCCGACGAGTTCTGGCAGGAATACCGCCCAGCCCAGGTGCGCACGACCACAGCGACGATGCGCGGCCTGATGCAGCGCCTGCGGGGTTCCAAGTTGTTCTATTGGGCTGAGCAGGTGGTGATTGTCATGGTCAACGGTTATCTCCCAACGGCACGGGTCAGCAAGTTTGACATCGGCCCGTTGAACACCACCATCAGCGGTAACTCCCTGGAGGGACTGCGCTTGCGCTTGGGTGGCATGACTAATGTCAACCTGAGCCGCCACTTGTTTGCCCGCGGCTATGTGGCCTATGGTTTCCGAGACGAGAAATTCAAGTATATGGGTTCGCTGGAATACTCTTTCATCCCCAAGAAATCCTTGGACCAGGAGTTTCCCATCCACAGCCTGCGCCTCACCCACCGCTATGATGTTGACAAGCTGGCGCAGCACTATCTATATACCAACCAGGACAACATGTTCCTCACCCTGCGCCGACACAAGGACGTGAGGATGCAATACCTGCGCACCACGCGTCTCGAGTACCGCCATGAGTGGTACAACCACTTCTTCATTGCCCTGGGTATTGAGCACAACATCCACGAGGCCACCCAGTATGTGCCGTTTGTTTATGCCGACGGCACTGCACGTCAGCGTTATACCCAGGCGGGTTTCACCGCCCAGCTGCGTTTTGCTCCGGGCGAGACCTTCTACCAGACGCGTTCCTACCGCATTCCCATCAACATGGACGCTCCTATCATGACCTTGACCCAGACCTATATGCCCAAGGGCTTCATGGGCAGCCTGCATGAGATCAATAAGACCGAGTTGGGGTTACAGAAGCGGTTCTGGTTCTCGGCCTTCGGCTATGCCGACGTCATCCTGAGGGGCGAAAAAGTGTGGAGCCAGGTGGCTTATCCCGACCTGCTCATGCCAAACGTCAACCTGTCTTATACCATCCAGCCCGAGAGCTACGCCTTGATGAAACCCATGGAGTTCATCAACGATCAGGCCCTCTCGTGGGACCTCACCTATTGGGGCAACGGCATCCTGATGAACCGACTGCCGCTGATCAAAAAACTGCGCCTGCGTGAGGTGCTCTCCCTGCGAGGCATCTGGGGCAGCCTGAGCGACAAGAACAATCCTGCCGCCGACGATGCCGTCTTTCTCTTTCCCGCCGACGCGCTGTGCCAACCCATGGGCGATAAACCTTATATGGAAGCCGGAGTCGGCCTCGACAACATCTTTACAATCCTTAGAGTGGACTACGTGTGGCGACTTACCTACCGTGATCACGCAGGCACCGACCGCCATGGCGTCCGCATCCAGCTACATTTTAATTTTTAGGCGTTAGGCAACTTTTGAAGGCTTGTTAATAACTTTATTTTGGTGGATTGGAATTTTGATGTAATTTTACAATCCAATATCCTGATGTGCAATTACAGGCAAAAGTAACCGCACTGACAACTGAAAACGACAACTGACAACTGAAAAAATATGATTCCCTTCGTACATCTGCACGTACACTCACAATATTCCATTCTTGACGGCATGGCGCCTGTCAAGTCGCTGGTTGATAAGGCTATAGCCGACGGCATGCGAGGCATAGCGATTACCGACCATGGCAACATGTTTGGCATCAAGGAGTTCCATGACTACGTGGGCAAGCTGAACAAGAAGCGTGGCGATGATGAGAAGTTCAAACCCATCTTTGGCTGCGAGGTGTATGTGGCCTGGCATGACCGCCATGACCGCCTGGACAAGCGTGACAATGGCAATCACTTGATCCTGCTGGCCAAGAACCTGCAGGGTTATAAGAACCTCATCAAGATTGTGTCGCACGCCTGGACCGAGGGCATGTACTATCATCCCCGAACCGACCACAGCGAGCTGGAGAAATACCATGAGGGCATCATCTGTTGCTCGGCATGCCTGGGTGGCGAGGTGCCTCAACTCATCATGAATGGGCAGATGAACCAGGCCCGGGAGACCATCCAGTGGTTCAAGAGCGTGTTTGGCGACGATTACTACCTGGAGTTGCAGCGCCACAAGGCGACTGTGGCAAGGGCCAATCACGAGACCTACGAGAAGCAATGTCTTGTGAACGATGCCTTGATACAATTTGCCAAAGAATTTGACATCAAGCTCATCTGCACCAACGACAGCCACTTTGTCAACGAGGATGATGCCGATGCCCATGAGCGCCTCATCTGCGTCTCTACGGGCCGCAAGCTCAACGACGAGAATCTCATGCTCTACAGCAAGCAGGAATGGCTGAAGACCCAAGAGGAGATGAACGAGGTGTTCGCCGACGTGCCCGAGGCCCTGCAAAACACCAACGAGATTCTCGACAAGGTGGAGTTTTACAGTATCAACCATGCGCCCATCTTGCCCGACTTCCCGCTGCCTGACGGCTTTGACAGTGAGGACGATTATCTGCGTTATCTCGTCTATGAGGGAGCCAAAGAACGCTGGCCTGACCTCGATGACGAGCATCGCGAACGTCTCGACTTTGAGTTGGAAACCATCAAGAACATGGGTTTCCCGGGCTACTTCCTGATTGTGCAGGATTACATCCGCATGGCGCCCAAACTGGGTTGCACCGTGGGACCGGGCCGTGGATCGGCTGCGGGCTCGGCAGTGGCTTACTGCTTGGGCATCACCAAGATCGACCCGATGAAATATGACTTGCTGTTTGAGCGCTTCCTCAACCCCGACCGCATCTCGTTGCCCGATATCGATACCGACTTCGACGATGACGGACGTGCTGCCGTGCTCAACTATGTGACCGAAAAATACGGGGCGGAGAAGGTGGCCCACATCGTTACCTATGGCACGATGGCAGCCAAGAGCGCTATCAAGGATGTGGCGCGTGTCGAGGACCTACCGCTTGACGAGAGTAACCGCTTGGCGAAGTTCATCCCGTCGTCACCCAACGAAATGCCCGAGGACCGTAATGGCAAGAAGTACAAGATCACGGTAAAAAACTGCCTTGAGTGTTTTGCCGATTTCCGTGCCGAGCTGGATAATAATGATCCACGTGTTGGCGAAACCATCCGTTTTGCCGAGAAACTGGAGGGCAGTGTGCGCAGCACCGGAGTTCATGCCTGTGGTGTGATTATCGGCCGTGATGACATTACCGACTGGGTGCCCGTGAGTACCGCCACCGATAGTGACGGCGAGCGCATCATCGTCACTCAATATGAGGGCGGCGTTATTGAGGACACCGGACTCATCAAGATGGACTTCTTGGGCCTGAAGAACCTTTCTATCATCAAGGAGGCCCTGGCTAACATCAAGCTCAACCATGGCATCGATATCGACATCGAGGCCATCCCCATCGATGATCCCAAGACCTACGAGTTGTACTGTAAGGGCCAGACGTCGGCAACGTTCCAGTTTGAGTCGGCTGGCATGCAGAAGCATCTTATCGACCTGCATCCCACCTGCTTTGAGGACCTGATTGCCATGAATGCCCTCTATCGCCCGGGTCCCATGGAGTATATCCCGTCGTTCATCAACCGCAAGCATGGTAGAGAGCCGATCACCTACGATATTCCCTGCATGGAGAAATACCTAAAGGAGACTTACGGCATCACCGTCTATCAGGAGCAGGTTATGTTGCTCTCGCGCCAGTTGGCCAACTTTACCCGTGGCCAGAGCGACACCCTACGCAAGGCGATGGGTAAGAAGCAAATTGACAAGATGAACGAGCTCGAGGCCTTGTTCTATGAGGGCGGCGAGAAGAACGGCTACGACAAGAAGGTGCTCAACAAGATTTGGGAGGACTGGAAAAAGTTCGCTTCCTATGCCTTCAACAAGTCGCACGCCACCTGCTACAGTTGGGTAGCCTATCAGACGGCCTATCTCAAGGCCAACTATCCCAGCGAGTACATGGCTGCGGTGTTGAGCAGTAACCTGAATGACATCACCACGCTTTCCAAGTATATGGACGAGTGCCGCTCGATGGGTATCGAGGTGCTGGGACCGAACATCAACGAGAGTTACAAGAGTTTCAGCGCTACCAAGGACGGACGCATCCGCTTTGGTCTTGCCGGCATCAAGGGTGTGGGAGCAGGCTGCGTCGATGCTATTGTCGAGGAACGTGACAAGAACGGCAACTACAAGGACATCTTTGACTTCGTGCAGCGCATCAATCAGGGCGCCTGCAACCGCAAAGCCCTTGAGTCGATGGCACTGGCAGGAGCATTTGATGATTTCAAGGACATCAAGCGCGAGGACTTCTTTGAGGTTAACCCCCGTGGCGAGGCCTATAGCGAGACACTGATGCGTTTTGGTCAGCGCTACCAGGTGAGTCAGCAGGAGATGCGGAATTCGCTGTTTGGTGCCTTCGATGCTATCGAGGTGGCCACTCCGCCCATTCCCAATGCCGAGCCGTGGTCACAGCTCGAACGCCTCAATCGCGAGCGTGAGCTGGTGGGCATGTACCTGTCGGCCCATCCGCTTGATCCCTATTACATGGAGGTCACCTATGGCTGCGACACGCCGCTGGCCGAGGTGAAAAACCGTGCCAAGGATTTGGATAAGGAAATCACCATGGGTGGCCTGGTTGTGGACTTCCAGACACGCATGGGCAGGAAGGGCAACCAGTTTGGTATCCTCAAGATTGAGGACTACAGCGGTTCGTTTGAGTTCATGCTGTTTGGCAACAAATTTGTGGATTACCAGAAGTATGGCGTGGCAGGACTTGCCATCGTCGTGCGCGGCGCTTATGAGATGGGCTATGGTGACAATGTGCGCTTCAACGTACGTTCGATTGACTTGCTTGAGAACCTCAAGGGCAAGATGGTGAAGAACCTTGTGATTTCACTGCGAGATACCGACCTGACTAACGTGGATTTCCTCAAGCCCTATCTTGGTGCCAAATCTGACAGCCGTTGTGACCTGTATTTCCGTATGCTGGACCAAGTGAGCGGTAATTATGTCATGTTGCGTTCCAGGCGCCCTGTTGCAGTGGACAAGCGCTTGATGGACGATTTGCGCGAGGCTGGCCTCCACTTCAAGGTCAATGCCCGTGTGTAAAAACATGACTTTGGCACAACTGGCACTATATTTGCTATAACTCAATTCAGAAAACAATAATATCTTTAAAACGTAGAAAAATGGCAAAAGAAATTAACGACGCTAATTACAAGGAGTTTTTGGAATCGGGCAAGCCCGTAGTGATTGACTTTTGGGCACCCTGGTGTGGCCCCTGCCGCAGCATAGCCCCCATTATCGAGGATCTGGCCACCGCCTATGAGGATCGTGCCATCATCGGCAAGTATAATGTTGATGATGATACCGACCTGGGCGTGGAATACGGTATCCGCAACATCCCCACCTTGCTGTTCTTTGACAAGGAGGGAAAAATGGTGGACAAGCACGTGGGTACCATTACCCGAGACGCACTGGCCGCCAAGATTGACGCCCTGCTCTAAGCGCTCATTTTTAACAAACTCATTGAGAGGCAGGTATCGGAAAGTTGATGCCTGTCTCTCACATGTAGCGATGATAGCGAAAAACGTGAACACAACATCGTTTTTTGCTAATGTAAATAAATTTGGCCATTAGAGTTTGTGTTTGTAAATTTTTTATTAATTTTGCATCCGCAAAAAACGTAGGGGCCTCGAATTGCGAGGCCAGGTTCATGAGATCAGATGAGTATTTGGCATAACATATTCTGTGTGATTACCGCCCCGCGATATGGCTGGGAGGTCATCAATGATTCCAACATCCCAACTGGCAAGGTGTTTCATAATGCCTATCTGCCCATGTTGTTTGTGTTGGCACTGTCGTGCTTTGTGCCCATGATTTATGACCGCACCATCACGTTTACCACCTCGCTGATGACGGGTATCGTGATGTTTTGGACCTACTTCCTCAGTTATTACATCATTATTTACCTGATTGGCAGTCTGTATCCCGAGATGGTCAAGACCGAGGGCGCTACGGCCAGGATGAACGACTTTGTGCTATACAACCTCATTTTCCTGGTTCTGCTCTCCATCCTGCGCTATCTGTTGCCTAGTGATTTCACTCCGGTGCTGTTCCTGATGCTGTATGTGATATGGATGGTCATCAGGGGCACTGGAAGCTTGTTTGTCAAGAGTCACAAGGTCACGCGCTTTGTCATCATCTCTTCGGTGCTGTTGCTGGGTATGCCCCTGTTGATTAAAGCCATCTTGGGCCTGTTTATCATTAAATAATTATTATCATCATGGCAGCCAATAAACCAAATAGCAATAATATCAATATCAAGAACCGGCGTGCGACATTCGATTATGAGATTGTCGAGACTTTCACTGCCGGCATCGTCTTGACAGGCACCGAGATCAAGTCCATCCGTCAGGGCAAGTGCGGCTTGACCGACACCTATTGCATGGTCATCAATGGCGAGGTCTGGGTCAAGAACATGTATATTGCTGAGTACAGCTACGGGTCCTACAACAACCACACGACACACCGCGACCGCAAACTGCTGCTGAACTGCAAGGAGATTCGCCGTATTGCCAAGGAAAACCTGCAACCGGGTTTCTCGATTGTGCCGTTGCGACTGTTCATCAACGAGCGTGGTCTGGCCAAGCTGGTTATCGCCATTGCCCGTGGTAAGAAACAGTTTGACAAGCGCCAGAGCATCAAGGAGCGCGAGGACAAGCGCACCATCGACCGCATGTTCAAGCACTAACTCTGTAAATTAGTTCACTTCATAACAACAGGGTGCCCGCCACGCAGCGAGCACCCTGTTTTTGATTCAGTTTCTTGACAATTAATGCGTCAGGGGGGAGTAGTCCTGGCCGTAGCGCAACATCTGGTCGATGTAGCCCTCGGTGTAGGATACCCTCACGTCGGTGAGCTTACCGTCCTTGTCATACACCGGGGTGTAAATCGGGTTCACAAAGCCCTTGTAAGGAGCAATGTTCAGACCCTCGTAACGGGCAAGCACTTCCTTGTGGATCTCGGGATCTACCTTCACGCCATAGGTCTCGACGAGTTGGCGTCCAGCCTCGTAGTCGCCCTCGCTCTTGATGCGCTGCACCTCGGCGAGCAGCTGAGCAAACAGGTCACGCAGCTTCTCGTAGTCATTAACGCGGATGTAGGTCTTGCCGTCACGCTTCACATACTCGATTACATTGTCCTTCTTGCCATGCTGGTAGCACCACTCGCTGATGAACTTGCGGTTGCGCATGTGAGCCTCCTCGATGTCCTTACCGGGGACGATGCGGGTGAGCTGCGTCATCAAGCCGTTCATGATGTACTTGTAGTACTCAGCCTTGTAAACCTCGTTGTTGGGGAAAATGCCGAGTTCAACAAGCTTGGGATCGGCGAGGTAATAGAGTGCGAACAGGTCGGCACGACCTTCCTCGAGCGACGAACCATAGGCCTTGAGGGCATCGGGGTCAACACCGGGAAGCAGTTGGCCCGATGCGTGGCCCAAGCACTCGTGCAGGTCGGTATGGAGGGCATCTGCAAGGTCAAGGTACTTCTTCATCAGCTCGACCTCTACGTTACTGTAGGCAAACTCCTCGTTGAAACCGGTACCGGCAGCTACTTTGTTGTAGGCATCGGTGATGTTATCGATGGACACTGACTTGGAGCCGTGAGCGGCACGAATCCAGTTGCTGTTGGGCAAGTTGATACCGATGGGAGTCGAGGGATAGCTGTCACCAGCCAGGATAGCGGCGGTGATGACCTTGGCGCTCACACCCTTGACGTTTTTCTTCTTGAAGCGGTTGTCAACGGGTGAATTGCTCTCAAAGTACTGGGCGTTCTCGCTGATGAGTTTGCTGCGGCGAGATGCAGCCTTGTCCTTGAAGTTGACCATACCTTCCCATGAACCAGTCATGCCCAGGGGGTCACCATAGCTCTCGATAAAGCCGTTAATGAAATCGACGTCGCTCTGGGTCTCCTCGGCCCACATGATGCTGTAGTCGTCAAAAGTCTTGAGAGAACCGGTCTGGTAGAACTTGATCAGCTCGTTGATGTAAGCGCGCTGGCCCTCGTTCTCAGCCACGGTTGCAGCCTTCTGCAGCCAATAAACGATTTTCTCGATGGCTTTGCTGTACAGGCCACCCACCTTGTAGGGCTCCTCGACAACTTTGCCATTCTTCTTCACGACCTTGCAGTTCAAGCCCCACGAGATGGGGGTGAGGTCGGTGGTATCCTTCAGGTTATTGTAGAAATCCTCGACCTCCTGCTGGGTCACGCCCTCATACATATTGCATGCCGAGGTCAGAATCAGGTCCTCACCATCGGCCTGGTTGACGCGCTTGGCCATGAAGGTGGGGTCAAAGATGACGCGGTCCAAGAGTTTCTTGTATTCGACAGCCTTGTTGGCTTTGCCGGGCAGAGCGGCAAACTGCTTGTCAAAGAATTCCTTGCTGAACTCGGGGATGAACTTGTCCATCGAGTAGTGGTGATGAATACCGTTGCCAAACCACACCTGTTTCAGGTACTTGAGGAATGCCTGGTAGTTCTTATCGTTCTTGTCGCCCGTGTAGTTGCGGTAGATGTCCTCGAGCGTCTCGCGCACCATGAGGTTATACTGGCAGTTCTGGTCGAACAAGATATCACGGCCATTGAGCGCAGCCTCGGTGAGGTAATAAACGAGCTCCTTCTGCTGGAGTGACAGATCCTCAAAGCCGGGCACCTGGTATCGCAGCACCTCGATGTCGGCAAAACGGTCAACCGTGTAGTCAAAGTTGTTGTTCTGTGCCATAGCGGTTGTTGATAGTGCCGCTGTCATGAGAGCGGCAATGATGAATTTCTTCATAAACTTGTTTAAGATTTATTATGTGTAATGTGTTATTGTTCGGTTTCAACCTTTACAAACTGAGTCGGTGTCAAAGCATAGACCTCATATTTGCCTGGAATGACGCGCATGTTGTCATCGGTCACATAGGCATAGAGTATCTTGGCTTTGTCGTCATACTTGATGAGTTCGGCCTTGTTGACCTTGCCATCATCGATATACTCGCGGTTGCCTGCCGTCTCAATACCATTAAAGAAGAACGGCAGCACCTTGAGCAGGCCGCCCTTGTTGATAGCAGCCGAGATGTAAGTAAAGGATTTGCCCTCCTCATTGACATAGGACTCAACAAACATGTAGATGGGCTGAGTTGCTTCCTGAATGTCAAAGATGGTGTCGATGCTGTGTGCGAGCGACCATTGGCGCTTGATGTTGGGCTGGCGGCCGGTGAGCATAGCGTCAAGGGGGCCGCTGTATCCTACCATCGCATCACCCGAGAGCCATTGCAGTACGTTGGCGTAGTTGGTGATGGTGTCACCCTGGCTGGTGATCCAGCTGTAGGCGCGCACTTTGCCGTCAGAACTGGTATGTACCTTCATCCCCAATTTTTCGCGGGAATAGTTGAAGTCATGGGTCATAGTGGATTTGTCAGCCTTGATCCATTCGCAGAACTCATTCATCGCGCTGGATGAGGTCTCATAGTCCTCGCTCAGTATGGCTTTGACCAACTTGCGTTCGGTGCGCTCCTGCTTGGAGCACGAGGCAAGGGTCAAGGTGAAGATGGCCAGTAGCAGAATGGTTTTCCTCATGATGAATTTACTTGGCTGCAGTGCCGTTATAAACGATTTCCTTATCGGTCATGATGGTGATTTGCTCAGAACCGCTCTTGGCTGAGATGATATAGGACTTACCCTCATCGTCTCTCATCAGGTAGTTGCCACCCTGCATGGCACACTTCTTGGTCTCAACTTTCTGAGTGGGGGCGCTACTCTTGTCCTTGCCGAGATCCCACATGCTCAAGCGGAAAGTGCCGTCGGCGAGGTTTTCAAGACGCACCTGGTATTCAAGGGTGTTGAATTCGGCCACGGTGTGGTCCTTGCCGTCAGCGGTAGGCTTAGCACGTTCGATACCGTTCTGGGCGTCGTTAGCCTTGACTGAGTCAACTTGCTCGGTAGCGGCATTTTCTGTGTTGTCGGTGTTCTTGGCGGGTTTCTCGTTACAAGCGGTCATGGCCATCAGTGCCACAGCTGCAAAAAGGATAAATAATTTCTTCATTGTGTTTGTACTATTGATTGTTTGTTAATGATTGATTTCTGAAAAATGAAAGCTTATTCCACATACAGCACCAAGCCCTTCAGGTACTCGCCCTCGGGGTGATAGATGTTGATGGGATGATCGGCTGGTTGCGTGAGTTGGTGCAGGATGCGCACTTTGCGGCGCGTTTGTGCGGCTGCGCTGAACACAGCCAAGCGGAATTGTTCCTTGTTCACAGCCTGTGAGCAGGAGAAGGTGAACAGGATGCTGCCCGGAGCGATTTTCTCCAATGCCTTGGCATTCAGGCGGCGGTAGCCGATTAAGGCGTTGTGCAATGCGCTCTTGTGCTTGGCAAAGGCGGGCGGATCCAGGATAATCAGGTCATAAGAGTTAGGCTCCATATTGTCGAGGAACTTGAAGGCGTCCTCGGCAAACGACTTGTGGCGTCCATCTTCGGGTGCGAAGTTAAGTGCCACGTTATCATCGGTGAGACGCACGGCCTTGGCTGAACTATCTACCGAATGTACCAGTTCAGCACCCCCACGCAGGGCATATACCGAGAAACCTCCCGTGTAACAGAACATGTTGAGCACCTTGCGGCCACGGCTGTAATGCTCAAGCAGGCGGCGGTTTTCACGCTGATCGACAAAAAAGCCGGTTTTCTGGCCCTTAAGCCAGTCCACATGGAATCGCAGCCCGTTCTCCAGTGCCTCATCGGTCTCCATGCCGCCGATGATGTAATCATTCATCGGGTCGAGATGTGCCTTATAGGGCAGGGTGGTCTCGCTCTTATAGTAGACGTTGCGTATGCCTGGCAGTTTGGTTAAGCCTTGGGCAATGATGTTGCGGGCGAAGTGCATACCGGGAGAGTGGGCCTGCATCACGGCGGTGGGACCGTAGATGTCCACCACCAGGCCTGGCAGGAAGTCACCCTCGCCATGCACGAGGCGGTAAGCGTTGTTGTCCTCACGCTGCAGCCCCAATGATTGACGCATGCGGAATGCATCGTTGAGACGCTGCTCATAGAAGGCCTCATCAATGGGCGTGTCGTCAAATGTGAGCATCCTCACGGCGATGCTCCCGATTTGGGAATGGCCGTTACCGATGAGTGTGCCATCATGGGAATAAACACTCACCACGTCGCCTTCCTCGATGGTGTCGTCGGCTGCCGCGATAGCGCCCGAGAAGACCCACGGGTGGAAACGCTTAAGGGACTCCTCCTTGCCGCGCTTGAGAGTTACGGTTTTATATATCATTTGATTACAAATCTGAAAATATCGTTTCCAATAGCTAATACCATCAAGGCCATAATCAGAGCCATTCCGATTTTCATCGAGATTTCTTGGAATTTCTCACTGGGTTGGCGGCCTGTGATCATCTCATAGATTAAGAACAGAACATGTCCACCATCCAAGATGGGAATGGGGAGCACATTCATCACTGCCAGAATGATGGAGATGAATGCGGTCACGTTCCAGAAGTTGAGCCAATCCCATGTCGGGGGGAAGATGCTGCCGATGGCACCAAAGCTGCCGACGCTCTTTGCTCCTTGAGGGGTGAAAATCAGTTTGAGCTGCTTAACGTAGTTCACCATCTTGTCCCAACCCATCTCAATGCCGCGGGGAATGGACTGCAGCAGGTTGTAATGGATGATGGTGGGCTTGAAAATCTTGATGGGCTCGGTGAGCAGGATGCCGATGTGGCCTTCACCGTCAACAGGAACAGCAGCTGTCATCATCTTGCCGTCACGCATGAACTCAAGCGTGATTTCCTTTCCGGCATTCTTGGTAAGCTCGGCGGTGAATTCAGTATAATCGGGAGTGGGGATACCATTGACAGCCACCATGCGGTCACCATCCTTCAGGCCCGCTTTCTCGCCACCCTGATTGAGTAATGTCTGGGAAACAACTACAGGCCAGCGGTATGACATAAACATGTCGCCGTCCTTGGCGTCGTTATCTACTTTGAAGATGAAATCCTTGGGCAGATTGATAGCGACAGTGTCCTTGTGGTTGCGAAGCACGAGGACTTGCTTAGCCGTCAGCATCGTCTGGAGGTCTTCGGGATTCAGGGTCAGCAGATCCTTGCCATCGGCGCTCAGGGGGATGTCACCATTTTCAAAACCGGCATCGTGGGCGCTCTTGCAGTAGTTCATGCCCTCGGTGGCATCGACAAATTTTATATATTGTTCACCCTGGCTATAGACGATGCCTGAGTAGATGATAATGGCCAGCAGGAAGTTGAACAGCACGCCGCCCAACATGATGAGCAGGCGTTTCCAGGCAGCCTTACTGCGGAATTCCCAAGGCTTGGCAGGCTGCTTCATGGCCTCGGTGTTCATCGACTCGTCGATCATGCCTGCAATCGAGCAATAGCCGCCCAAGGGTATCCAGCCTATGCCATATTCAGTGGCACGCCATGAGTTCTTGTTCTCATCGGGATTACTCTCTTCCATGACTGCCATTTCCTTGCCTGTAGAGAACCACTTGAGGTATTTGCCGGGTTTCCACTTGACAAGGCTGAACTTGTAATTGAAAAACATATAAAAC
Organism: uncultured Muribaculaceae bacterium; assembly: GCA_905233915.1. Lineage (GTDB taxonomy): Bacteria > Bacteroidota > Bacteroidia > Bacteroidales > Muribaculaceae > Sodaliphilus. The sequence goes on from CAJOFM010000001.1 coordinate 511,210, forward strand.
TTCTCTACCCAAACGCCGAACAAGCGGGCGAAGGAGTAGTGTCCGAATTCATGAAATACTACTAGGATACTTAATGCTAAGAAAAGCTCTGCTGTCTTAATCCAGAAGGATGATGTCAAGAAAAATGATAAGTCCATTCTTATTAATGAGTGATAATCTTAATTTCGTTTAGATGGCGATTTCGTCGGTCATGCGGGCCGCAAATTCGCGGGCCGCGGCATTACTGTCCACATAGTCTTGATACTCGGGATGCTCGACCAGTGGCGACCGTTCCATCGTTTTCTCTATGATTTTATAGATGTCGGTAAATTTAATCTTGTTTTGCAGGAAGGCGGCTACGGCAATCTCGTTGGCTGCATTCATCACACATGGTGCAGTACCTCCAATTCGGGCTGCCGCATAGGCTGTATTCAGTAACGGGAATTTGTCGAAGTCTGGCCGTTCAAAGGTCAGGCATGCCATGTCCTCGAGGGTCATCTTGCGGCAGTCGCTGGCCAAGCGGCGGTCGGGCAGACCAAGGGCATAACGGATGGGCAGGTGCATGTCGGGCAAACCTAATTGAGCCTTGATAGAGCCATCCTTGAAGGCTACCATCGAGTGCACGATTGACTGCGGATGCACCATGATCTCGATGTCTTGGGGCTCCACACCAAATAGCCAGCGTGCCTCAATCATCTCAAAGCCCTTGTTCATCATTGTTGCCGAATCGATGGTGATTTTGGCGCCCATCGACCAGTTGGGATGCTTGAGGGCATCGGCAGCGGTCACGTTCTCGAGCTGCTCTTTGGGCATCGTGCGGAACGGTCCACCCGATGCCGTGAGCAACAATCGCTCGATATCCTCATGACGTTCACCCACCAGACACTGGTAAAATGCGCCATGCTCGCTGTCAACAGGGTAAAGCACTCTTGGTGACTTTTTCAGCAATCGGTCAATCAGTTCGCCTGCCACCACCAGCGTCTCTTTGTTGGCTAGGGCGATGCGCTTGCCTGCGCCGATGGCTGCTATCGTTGATTCCAGGCCGCTGTAACCCACCATGGCGGTCACCACCGTGTCGATCTCGGGCATCGTGACGGCTTCGGCAATCGCCGTGCTGCCGGTAGAAACCTGAATGTCGGTGTCGGACAAGGCGTCGCTCACATACTCATAATACTGCTCATCGGCAATAATGACCATGTGGGGACGGCACAGGCGTGCCTGCGCTATTAGCAAGTCGGCACTGCTGCGCGCTACAAGCAACCAAGGGTTGAACAGGTTGGGGTATTCGGCAATGATGTCAAGTGTCTGTTTGCCAATTGACCCCGTGCTGCCCAGCACTGCGATATTTCGTTTCTGTGTCATACTTTCAATCAAAACTGCGAAATTACATAAAAACGGGCACAGGGCAAAAAGAATTTATTCTTTTTAAGTTTTTCATAACTTTTCACAGATGAAAAGTGTGTGCTCTCCAGCGGCTGTCGTGGTGCCGAAAATATAGCAGTCGCCACCGTCGCGCAGATGGAGCCGATTGCGTAATTGTTGGGCCGTCAGCGGGAAATTACGGGTGGCGACGTTGGCTCTCGTGATACCTCTCAGGGCATTGGACAGCTCTTTCTTGTTCATCGACGTTACTGTTGTGACGGCGAAGCGGCGTCCAGGGAAATCCTGAACGGCTCTATCGGATATAAATAAGTGGCTGTCAGCTGACAACGCTTTGACGGGGTACTGATGGGTGAGTATCCCAAAACAGCCTGCCTTCATAATAGAGGCATTGGGCTCATACAAGTAGGCTGCTTCATCATCATTGGCCGCAATTTCGGGATTGCCCTCATTATCCGATGGCACAAAACTGATTGTGTGCCCATCGTTTACACAATAGATGAATGGTTCCCCCTCATGGTCGGCACTCATGAGGATAAGCAACTCCTTGCACTCGTTATTAGTACTCACGATATGAACCGCTGAAACCCGGCTGCCCAAATCGTTCACTGCCTTGTGCCAGTCCAGCATGGGGGATAGCTTGATGAGGATATGATGGGCTTTGTTCAACATCCTGTCTTTCAGCTCAATCACATTGGGCGTACAGTCGGTGATGGCATAAGTGCGGGCATTGTTGTTATCGCGTCTGGCGGGATCAAGGTAAATGAGAGTAGAGCCGGGTGGAGAGGATAGTTCGCCTAATACTTTTTCTGCCTCATCGTTGATGATGGTAGCATTGTTAAGTCCCAACAGTTCAAAGTTGTGACTGGCCGCTTTGCACAGGTGCTCTTGCCGCTCGACATAGGTAGCGTGTTCAAACTCCCGAGCCATAAAAGCGAAATCCACACCGAATCCTCCCGTGAGGTCAATTAAAGTCTCACGGCATCCCAGAGGTAATCGTTTCACAATGCAGCACTTATAAATGGCTGTCTGCTCGCTGCTGCACTGCTCCATCGACAGGTGGGGAGGATAGATGATGCCATCAATAGCTGCCCAGGATGGCAGTTTGCGCCGTGCCGTCTGCCAGCCCTGAATCTGGTCCAGAGCCCACGGCAGGTCCACACTGCTGTCACGCTTCGTCTTCAACGCCAGCGTTTTAACATCCTCCTCGCGATGCTCTCTCACAAACAGTATCGTCACCTCATCCATCATACTACTTCTAGTTTCTAACTCCGACAAATGGTTGCAGGAACTCGTCAAGGGAATTGACGTTAAGTTTATGGGCTATCTGGATTTTTTTGTTCGAGACTGTTCTCAGGTTCCTATAGCGCATGCAAATCATGATAACCGTTCTAGAGAATCCATGACACAGCAAGGCAATCAGGTTGATTTCGTCTTCGCGCAAGGTGCCGCCGGCAATCGCTTGGGCCTTAACCAGCACGTTGTCATACAGGTCGTTGGCCAGTGATTGCAGGTTGTCCCAATAGGACGCGCCTACCTCGTCGGGGCCGCGCATGGTCATCAGTTTATTGAATCGCTTGGCAAACGTCGTCTCGTTGCACTCGTAGGACCATTGCAGCAGTTGGTGAACAACTTGCATCTGATTGTCCACAATGGCTTTCAGTTCATCCGATTGCTGTTTTTTGGCCTCAAGGTCAGCAATGGCATCACTCATGCGCGCCTCGTTGCCTTGATACTCCGCCTGAGCATCTTTCAGGCTCTGCTCGTAGTCGTTGATGGTCTCCTGCATGTGTTGCAGGCTTGCCATGGATTGGTCCAGGTCGGCCTTTTGCAGCTCGTATTCAGTCTGTTGGATTTTCAAGCGGTTGCGGTAACGCCAGACGAGAAACGCCAGTGCCAGTGCCGTCAACAACAGCAGGGCAAAGCCCAAAAGTGTTCCTTTGAGGCGCGAACTCAGCAGGGCATTCTCCAGTGCCGCTTGCTGAGAGTCGTATTTCTTCTCCACTTCCAGCAGTTTGTCGTTCATGCTGCTCATCGCTACCGAATCGGCAAGATTATGGGTCATGTTCAGGTAGTTGATGGCATCATCCACTTTGCCCTCGCGGCGGGCAAGATCGGCAAGTAGCTGATAGTGCATGATGCTGTCGGCGACGGTAGTCATCTCAGGAGCGTGTTGCAAGTAGTATCGTGCCGAATCCAAGCGGCCCAGGTGCAGATAGGCAGAGGCTGCCGTGTAATGGATTCGGGGGTGTATCTTGAGTTTTCCTTTCCAGCTGATGGCCTCGATGGCATCGTCTTTAGCACCCTGGTAATTGCCTCGTGAAGCGTGGTACTCGGCGCGGCTAAACAGGTTTGCCACCACATACTTCGGTTTGATTTCCTGTATGGACAGGTTGATGGCGGCGTTGATGTAGTCTATGGCACTGTCCTGCTTCTCCTTGTTGATGCGGTACAGGCCGCCAAGTTCACTCAGGCAGATGATCTGGTTTGGCTTGTCGTCCAGGATGTTGAATAGGTCAAGTGCTTCGCGGTATTTACTGGCACCCAGGGTTTTGGCACCGATGATCTGGCTCTGGTACAGTTCGCCCATCTTCATCTTGGCGAGCGCGCGGGTCTTCAGGTCGTTGTCGATGGCCAGGTCCTCAGCTTGACGCAGGCAGGTGACGGCTTTATCCAGATTTCCCAATTCCGCATTGATGTAGCCCTGATAGAGTAGGGCACGTGCGTGTTTCTCCTTATCTTTATGTGCCATAAAGTATTTCACCGCCCCGTTGATGACGCTGTCATTGGTGGCTGTAATGCTGCAATCGTGGTTGGCTTGGGTTGTCAACAAGTCATAATAGGCCCTCTCCTTGTTATTATAAGATGAGGTGTTGATGGCATTGAGCATCATCAGGGCATCCTCGGCTTGATTTTGGGCCAGTAGCGTGTCGATGTCAACAAGCTGGCGATTGTCGGCTTGATTACCGCAGCCACTCAAAATTGCGGCAAAACATATCGCCGCTAGCATATAAATAATATGTATGTAGTTTCTCATATTTTTAATTTCGAAGGAGAAAATAAACTTAGTGCCGTAGCGTTTTGGTGTGATTATTTTTTGTGCCTTCAACCGCAAAAATACGCTTTTTTTTTGAGGTAATCCGCAACCCCAAACGACAAATTACCTTCAAATGACTATTTTGTTTTACAAGTACCTGAATATCAGTATGTTTTGATTTAAAGAATGACCATTGAATGCTAGCCATTTTCCGTAAATCCATTGTAATTTTGCGAGTGAGAGTTAGCGCATTTTCATTGCTCCAGATCTTTAGAATTATTACTCTAAAGAAATCAAAATTCGGGAATGAAATTGACTGATTATTCAGCGAGGGCTAATCTCAAAAGTACAATTGTTTAATCTTTTAAATAGAAACGATCATGGCAAGAGAAGTTAATTTATCATCGCGTGAATGGTGCGACCTTGTGTTTGAAGGAAAAAACAAGGACTTCGGTGCATATGTAATCCGTACCGACTCGCCCAAGCGTCACAACAAAGCTGTCCTGTGGACTCTCATCGGTACCATCATCTTTGGATTGATTACCTTTGCTTTAGTGAGGGCCAACCAGTACCTTGAAGAGAGAAAACTGGCTGAACGGGGTGAACTGAAGGAAGTGTTCATTGACATTACCGAGGAGACTGATGAACCCAAAGCCGAACCTATCGAACAGGAAAAGCCTGAGGTACTTCAAGAAGAAGTATCGAAAACTTATCAGGCAACCGAACTCCAGATTGTCGAGGATCAGAATGTTAGGGAGGAAGATGAAATCATGTCTCAAGACGAGCGAATGCAAACCGATGCTATCGCCGGACGTGTTACGAATGCTGAGGGCTCTACAAATCTAAACGACTTCAGAGAACAGATTAATGAGGTGGTTATAGAGGAGAAAAAGCCTGTCGAGACGAAACCGGTTGAAGTCTTCACGGCAGTGGAACAGATGCCCCAGTTCCCTGGCGGAGATGAGGCTTTGCTTAAGTACCTTTCGTCCCACATCAACTACCCGCCCATGGCGGCCGAGAACAATGTTCAGGGCCGTGTCGTCATACAGTTCGTAGTTGACAAGAACGGTAAGGTGGGTGAGGTGAAGGTCGTTCGCTCGGTGGACAAGGATCTCGACAGGGAGGCGGTTCGCGTCTGCATGTCGCTGCCCAAGTTCATCCCCGGTCGCCAGAATGGCGTACCTGTGTCAGTATGGTACACTCTGCCCGTTTCATTTAAGCTCCAGGGTACCAATTAATCGATATCTTCGGTTAAAATCCTGTCGCTGGATAGGCGTCGCATCATGCAGTGCCTATCCAGCTTTCATTTTCAAGTCAGTAAGATGTGGTTTTTATTAAACTTTTTTGTGCGGTTCGGGTCAAAGTTATATCTTTGCACTATTGAAATATACGTTTAATCTAAAATAGAAACTAGAATTATGAAGAAATTAGTTTTAATGGCAGTGTTGTTCTGCTTTGCAGCTGCTCCCGCCGCTTTGGCACAGAACTACGAGACACCGACTAACGTAGAACAGATCCAGAAGGATCAGGCTAAGCGTGAAGCCGAGGCTGCTAAAAAGCAGGCCGAAGCCGCCAAGAAGCAGAAGGACGCTTACAAGGAGCAAGAGAAGAAGGCTAAGGAGGCTAAGAAGGCTGCTGAACAGAAGGAGAAAGAAGCCAAGAAAGCCGAGAAAGAAGCCAAAAAGAAACAAAAAGAGGCTGAAAAGCGCGAGAAAGCCCGCGAGAAGTACAACAAGGCCGTTGATAAGCTGAAAGAGGCCGAGAAAAAGAAAGAGGCAGCTCAGAAAGCTTACGGCGAGATGCCTGAGAAGCAGATGCGCGAGAAAACCAAACTCGAAGAAAAGCATGCCAAGGCTGAGTCCAAGGGTCTTACCGACGATAAGCGCCTGAAACAAGACGGCGAGAAGCTGAAACTCGACGAGAAGCACGCCAAGCAGAACGTCAAGGCTCAGCAGAACCTCGAGAAGTCCATCAAGAACTACGACAAGGCTGTCGAGAACCTTGAGAAGGCCAAGAAGGAGATGGATAAATACAATTAATCATTGTAGTACCGAGAGGTCTTCTCACTCTACTGTTAAATGAAAACTTAAAAGGAGGTCAGCGCGATATGCTGGCCTCCTTTTGTTATGTTTATCCTACTCTCATGATAGTGAACTTGAAATAACACCAATTCTTTTATTAACTATTAACTCTTAACTGTTAACTCATAACCAAAAAATGCCTAACTTTGCACGGTTTTTTAGAATCAGACTCTGAATGGACTATCAACTCATAGCAACACCCGAAGGCACTAACGCCCGCGCAGGAATCATAACGACCGACCATGGTCAGATTGAGACCCCTATTTTCATGCCTGTGGGAACAGTAGGTGCTGTCAAGGCTGTACACATGACCGAGCTGCGCGATGATATCAAGGCGCAAATTATTCTGGGCAACACCTATCACCTGTACTTGCGCCCTGGCATGGATATCATCGAGCGGGCCGGAGGCTTGCACAAATTCAACAGTTGGGACCGCCCCATCTTGACCGACAGTGGCGGTTTCCAGGTTTTTTCGTTGGCTGAGAACCGCAAGCTCACAGACGAGGGCGTGACCTTCCGCAGCCATATCGATGGCAGCAAACATCTGTTCACGCCTGAGAAGGTGGTTGACATTGAGCGCACCATTGGCAGCGACATTATGATGGCCCTTGATGAGTGCCCTCCCGGTACCAGCGACTACAATTATGCCCGCAAGTCATTGACTCTGACTCACAATTGGCTTGCCCGCGGCTGGAAACACTTCAAAAACACTCAGCCTCGCTATGGCCACAGCCAAGCTTATTTCCCTATCGTTCAGGGTTGTGTCTATAAGGACCTGCGTCAAGAGTCTTCCAAGTTTGTTGCCGATCTGGGTGCCGATGGTAACGCCATTGGCGGACTTGCCGTAGGCGAACCCACCGAGGTGATGTATGAGATGATAGAGATTGTCAACGACATCCTGCCTCAGGACCGTCCCCGCTACTTGATGGGTGTCGGTACTCCTGCCAACATTCTCGAGGCTATTGACCGTGGTGTGGATATGATGGACTGTGTGATGCCCACCCGCAATGGCCGCAACGGCATGCTCTTCACCCGACACGGCATTATGAACATGCGCAACAAGAAGTGGGCCGATGATTTCTCGCCCTTGCAGGAAGATGGCCCCTCGATTGTTGACCAGATGTATAGCAAAGCCTACGTGCGCCACTTGTTTATTGCCCAGGAGATTCTGGCCATGCAGATTGCCAGCATCCACAACCTGGCCTTCTACCTGTGGCTCGTGGGCGAGGCTCGCAGACACATCATTGCCGGCGATTTCCCTGCATGGAAGAAACTGATGCTTCACGATGTGCAGGTAAGGCTTTAGGTTACTAGGAATGGAAGAAGAACTCAAGAACATAGAGCAGATTGAGAATTCAGAAATCTCAGAGAATTCAGAATTCTCACAAAACGTGGAGGTTTCGGAAGTCACTGAGAACGCTACTGTTTCCCTGCCCGAGCCTGATACACGCAAGCGCTACCCGTGGTATTACGTGAAGCGCTTCGATCGCTACATCATCAAGAAATTCCTGGGTACATTCTTCTTTGCCATTCTGTTGCTGTTTGCCATCGTGGTGATGTTCGACATCAATGAGAAGCTTGATGCCGTGCTCACAGCACCCTGGAAGGCGACCGTCTTCCAGTATTTCATGAACTTCCTGCCCTTTGTTCTCAGCCAGTTCAGCCCGTTGTTCACCTTTATTGCGGTGATTTTCTTTACCTCGCGTCTTGCCGACCGCAGTGAGATCATCGCTATGCTTTCCAATGGCATCAGTTTCTACCGTTTGACCATTCCTTACTTGTTCTCGGCGGCGGTCATCGCCCTGGGCAGTTACTTGCTGGCGGCATACATCATTCCGCCTGCCAATGTCGAGCGTATTGCCTATACCAACAAGTGGGTCAAGAACAAGGAAGTGATCTATGGTGATAACATTCAGCTTCAGGTCAAGCCTGGAGTGATGGCCTATATGTCACGTTATGACAATACCACTCGCAGTGGGTTCCGTTTCTCCCTTGAAGAGTTTGATGGCAATACCCTCAAGTCCCGTCTCACGGCCGAGACCATCAAGTATGACTCGGTGGGCCTGTGGACCGTGCGTAATTATGTCATCCGTGATTTCAAGGGTCTGAAAGAGACAATGACCAAGGGCAATGTGATGGATACTCTGCTCAACATCGACCCGCGCGATTTCCTTATCTCTAAGAATGATGAACAGACCATGACCTCACCCGAGCTTAAGGAGTACATCAACAAGCAAAAAGCTCGAGGGGTCGCCAATATCAAGAATTTCGAAATTGAATACGAGCGGCGCATTGCCATGACTGCTGCCGCCTTTATCCTCACTATTATAGGCTTGTCACTCTCGTCACGCAAGGTGAGAGGTGGCATCGGCCTGAACATCGGTCTGGGCCTATTGCTCAGTTTCTCTTATATCTTGTTCATGACGGTAACCTCGACGTTTGCCGTCTCGGGTTATACCAGTCCCCGCGTGGCGATGTGGATTCCCAACTTTGTGTATATCATTATCGCAGCCGTGCTCTACTATCGGGCATCACGGTAGCCCTTAGTGCTATGTTGGTGGGTTGAAAGCAAAATACGACCCAGGTGCCCTTGTGGTCTATGGGCAATCTTATCAGCAAGCCTTGTGTATCTCATCGTGAGAGCGCAGGGCTTGCGTTTTTTTTACGTTTTGTTATCTGGGAAGTGCAAAAAAGTTAAAAAAGAAATAATTTGTCTGTGATTTAAAATATTTTGCATTATATTTGCAAGTTGATTAGTTGTTAGCGAAAAGCTAACAATTAAAAACTGAAAACAGATAACCGAAAACAGGTAACTAAAAACTTTTTTATTTAGATAATGATGAAACAATTATTTTTTTGTGTGATTGTTTGCGTGTTGGCAGGCTGTGGTGTGGCACAGGCTCAACTGCCTAGTGTGATGCTCAAGAACATCGATGGCACGACAGTGCAGAGCGAGACGCTCAATAACGATGGTAAGCCATTTATTATCGACTTCTTCGCCACATGGTGCAAGCCGTGCAATCGTGAGCTGTCAGCTATAGCAGAGGTTTACGAGGATTGGCAAGAAGAAACCGGTGTTAAGATTTTTGCCGTTAGTATCGACCAGGCCCAGAATATCCACAAGGTGAAACCGCTTGTGGACCAGAATGAATGGGAATATGAGGTTCTGCTTGATCCTAACAGTGACTTACTCAAGGCCCTGGGTGGCCAGATGATACCCTTTGTCGTTGTAGTTGACGGTAACGGAAATGTCGTGAGCAAGCACAGCGGTTATACCGATGGCGCCGAAAATGAACTCATCGAGGAAGTTCGCGGTTTGATTGCCAACTAATCAGATAAAAATCTTACATGAACCGCATTGCATCTGTCACGCTTATTGCCCTCTCTTTTCTCATGGTGTTGCCAGCATGGTCACAGGTGACACTGAGCGGTAGCATCCAGAGTGATGTACTTATTCCGCAGGATGATGAAAAAATCGGCACTGAGCACTACAAGGACTGGGCACTGACCAATACCTATGTGGACCTGAAATTAGGTAGCAAGTATGTTGAGGCTGGCACTCGATTTGAGTTCCTGGAATACCCCCTGCCTGGTTATGAACCTGAATTCAAGGGATGGGGAGTGCCTCATTTCTATGTGAAAGGTCATTACAAAAATGTTGAGCTCACTGCTGGTGACTTTTATGAGCAGTTTGGGTCAGGATTTGTGCTGCGCACCTATGAGGAGCGTTCACTCGGAATTGACAATGCCCTGCGTGGTGGACGTTTGAAATATACGCCGGTCGAAGGCGTGACATTGAAGGCGTTGTCAGGCAAGCAGCGATGCTATTGGAATCACAACGATGCCCTTGTCAGTGGCGTTGACCTGGAAGTGGGGCTTGATCAGTTCATCAAGTCGCTTGAGAGTCATGACACACACATCACGTTGGGCGGCTCATGGGTCAACAAGCATGAGGATGCCGACGACGATGCCATCTTTATCGATGCGACACACAAGTTGAAACTCCCAAAATTTGTGAACGCATGGGATGCCCGCATCAATTTGATGCACAAGGGCTTTAACATCTTGGCTGAGTATGCCCAAAAAAGCCAAGATCCGTCATTTGACAATGGATATCATTATGGTAAGGGTAATGTGGCTATGCTCAGTGCATCCTATTCCCGCAAGGGTATGAGCGCATTGCTGCAGGCTAAACGCAGCGAGAACATGTCGTTCCGCAGTCGTCGCAGCATGAGCGGGACATCAAGTTTCATCAATCATTTACCGGCATTTACCCATGATCAGACTTATGCGTTGGCGGCCCAGTATCCCTATGCCACGCAGCTCAATGGCGAGTGGGCATTCCAGGCCGAGTTTGGCTATTCTTTCAAGAAAGGGACCACACTTGGTGGTAAATATGGCACCAAGGTGAAGCTCAATGTTTCCCATGTGCGAGGCATTGATGATGACTTCGAGCTTAAGAATCCGGTTGTCAGTGAGCGCTTGATGGGGAGTGACGGTTACAAGTCCAGTTTCTTCAAGATGGGCGAGACTTATTACCAAGATATCGACGTCCAGATTGAAAAGCGGTTCACCCGTGATTTCCTGCTCAATTTCATGTACATGAATGAGCGATACAACATGACGGTTATCGAGGGACATGGCGGCATGATTAATAGTAACATTTTTATAGCCGACGGTAAGTACAAGTTCTCGCCAAAATTGACCTTACGCTGCGAGCTGCAGTACCAGTTCTGCGATGGAGACGATGGTGATTGGGCATTCGGACTTGCTGAGCTCTCATGGGCGCCTCACTGGATGTTTACAGTGAGTGATATGTGGAATTGTGGTGAAACCAAGGTACATTATTATCAGGCGCTGGTCACCTATAGTCTCAAGTCGCACCGCATCCAGGCCGGATATGGCCGCACCGATGCCGGCTTTAACTGCTCTGGCGGTGTGTGCCGCTGGGTGCCTGCCACAAGAGGTTTCACATTCTCCTATAATTACAGTTTCTAAACGATGAAAAAGATATATCTATTGATATGGACATTGGCTGCGGTACTACTCACTGCTTGTGATGAGGTGCCCGTTGAGGAGCGTCTATCCTATGTGGAACCACCCGAGGTGGGTCGTGCTGTCCTCATCGAGGACTACACAGGCCAGTACTGCGTGAATTGCCCTCGTGCCACCGAGGAGATTGAACGGCTTGTGGAACAGTATGGCGACTCGGTCGTGATAGCCGTGGCAATCCATTCGGGGCCTTTCGGTAAGCAGAAAGGGGAACCCTCACCGCTCTTTACCGAGGTGGGCGATATGTACTTCAGCAAGTGGGGCCTTTCGGCACAGCCCGTTGGACTAGTGGACAGGTTATTTGGCTCTATGGCATTCAGCTACACCGATTGGGGCGCAGGCGTGAACTATGAGATTGCTTCTAAAGCTCCCGTAGCGTTCCAGACGGCAATAGATTATGACGACGAGAGCCGTCAAGCGTCTATCGAGGTGCAGACAATCGGTTTGGACTCGGCGCTGGTGAGTGGCAAATTGCAGGTGTGGCTCATCGAGGACAATATTGATAGCTTCCAGTACATGCCTGATGGGTCAGTCAATGACCACTACAACCACATGCACGTGTTTAGAGCCAGTGTAAACGACCCTTGGGGTGATGACGTGAGTGTCAATCATGGTGAAGTGGCCATAAGGAACTATAATTTCACCTTGAATTCAGCATGGGTGCCTGAAAACTGCGCCTTGGTCACATTCCTTTACGATGATGATGGCGTGAGGCAGGTGTCTAAAACGAAATTGATTAACAACTAAAAAACCTATATTAACAATGAAGAAGATCTTTACTTTTTTAATGACTCTGGCAGCGCTGGCCATGCCTATGATGGCTCAAGACGTTGACGAAACATTTTTGTTTGTTGACGCCGAGGGAGTGCCCTTTGAGAATGGCGCTACTATTATCCGTTCCGAGGTCGTACCCACTGAAGATGGAGGTGAGAAAATCGATGCGGGCGTCTATGTTTTGAATTGTTGGGCTGGCCCCAGCGACTACATCGTCATGCATTACACCATCACAAGGATTGATAATGGCTCTTTCCAGATTTGTTTCCCTGCAACATGCAACACGAAGTATGAGGTTGGAACCTATGAAACAGCATCAGGACAGCTGATGGATGACATGCAGGACATCATGAGTGAGTGGCTACCATTGGCCGATGGCGAGTGTGATGTGACACTGGCTATTGAGGTATTAACTAGAAAAGCAGGCTTCCCGCCCAGTTATGAGCACAAGGGCTATGGTCCCACACTCAACCTCAGGTTTATTAAGGGAGATGCCCCTGGCCCCAATCCTGTTGCAGGTGATGTGAATGGTGACGGTGAGGTGAACATCAGCGATATCAATACGCTCATTGATATCATCTTGTCGGCATCGACTGATAATGAAGCTGCCGATGTGAACAATGACGGAGAAATCAATATCAGTGATGTGAACGCGCTCATTGATATCATTCTCAGTTAACATTATTCTGATTATTAATCTATTATCATATAATATTCATGAAGAAATTATTACTTTTATTCACGGCAGTGCTGGCACTTTCCTTGACTACTGGTGCTCAGCCTGTCCAGAAGATCATGGGCCATTATGATGGGGACAGCATCTCCAGCGAGGGCTTTGCTGTGTCAACCACTACAGGCGTCCGAACGATTGCCATTATGCTTGAACCCGAGGAATTGGATATTTTCCAGGGTGGTAAGATTGTAGCAATCCGTGTGGGTCTCGCCCAGCCGACAGCCATCTCCAAGGTATTTGTTATTCCCGTGTTGACCAATGGCAAGTACGGGCAATCCGCCATGTGGGAGTGCAATGTGGGCGAAGTAGGATGGAATACCGTGCAGTTGGAAACACCCTATGACCTCAATCTCGAGGAAGGTCAGAAACTGTTAGTAGGGTTCTATTATCAACAGGAATTGGAAGCAAAACCCCTCTCGTTCGTGAAATTGGGTTTACCCTATGATACCTACACCTATACTAGGGTGGGATCAGTATCCAAGTGGAAAGAAATTGGTTCTACTGCAAATGGAAACCTGAGCGTGCAGTGTATTGTTGAAAGGGATAGCTATCCCGATTATAGGATTAAAGCCTATGATTTGCGGACTAACTCTTTCGTACAGGTTGGCGATATGCTGCCGTTCATCATGAATCTCAACAATCGAGGTATCAAGAATATCGGTGCTAATGAATTGGGCATCAATCTGCTGATTGATGGCAAACAAGTAGCTACTATCAGCAACGAAGAACCGTTTGTTGACGGTTATTGTACACTCAATGCCGCTGCGCCCACCGATGGCCTTGAAACCGGCAAGCACAAACTGACTGTTGAAGTTGCATCAGTAAATGGAGAGCCTCTCGAGGCCGCCATTTCCCAGGACGTGGAGTTCACCGCCTATCAGCAGGCATTCCCTCGACAGAAACATCTGGTAGAGCAATTTACTTCAACCAGTTGCACTTGGTGCCCTTGGGGCACTTCAATGCTTAGTCTCCTCACGTCACAGCGTGATGATGTCATTTGGGTGGGAATTCATGGTAACTTAATTGAAGTTGATCCGTTCCGTTCCAATCAGGGAGACTCCATTATGGCTTATTTGGGATGTGACGGTTATCCTGAGGCAGCCTTTGATCGTTCTACCGGTTGGTCCAGTGATGTGAGCATCGCAAATGTTATTTCTTATGATCCAGCCGATCATCAGCTTGCGGTTTATTACTTGGGTAATTTCTTTGATTACATTACAGAATCCATGCCAACATTTGCTGAAATTAAAGGTGATTGCTTGCTCGATACCGAAACCCGCCGTGCATCGGTGACCATTCAAGGCAAGATGTCGCCCGACTTTGAGTTGATATTGGGCGAAGATGCCCGTCTTAATGTCTATGTAGTGGAAGATAGTCTTGTCGCCCGCCAGCTCAATCAAGGAAATTGGGTTTATGGCTACATGCACAATGGTGTATTCCGCAATGCCCTGGGTTCTGTCAAGGGAGAAACGCTGAACCGTATCAACGGACGTTACAGGAATACCTACACGTTCTCTATTCCTAGTACTTGGAATATGGACCACCTGCGTGTTGTGGCATTCATCAGTCGTCCGATTACCAATGGCCTCACAGGATATACCGACATGTTTGTGAACAATGCCGAAGTATTCTCATTCCAGGAAGCCAATGCTGTGGAAGAAATAGTACCTGATGGCGATGCGGTACCCGTGGCCTATTACGATATTATGGGCCGCCAGCACAATAGCTTGCAGCAGGGCATCAACATCGTCAAGATGAGCGATGGCTCCTCGAGGAAAGTCTTAGTGAAGTAATCAGAACTGAATAGTTGCTGTCAATCCATAGGCCCGGTCACCAAAGGTGGTCGGGCTTATTGCTACGTCAACGTCTTTGACAAACGGGCGGGTGAAGATGAATGCCGTGCCCGCACCAATGGCTGCGCCACCCAGTACATCCCACCAGTCGTGGCGGTCGGTGTGTACACGCCCCCACGCTACAAAACTCGACACTACGTAGGCTGGCACTCCCCACTTCCATCCATAGCGTTTCATCAGGAACGTTGAGCCATTAAAGGCGACAGCTGTATGGGTGCTTGGAAAAGCGTGATGCCCTGTACCGTCGGGACGGTCCTTGCGGATACACAGTTCCAGGCCATAATTTAGGGCCAGGCAAGTCGCTGTGCTTAATCCCAGTTGCTTGAGACCTTCGGTATCGTGTTTGGCAATAGCAAGGCCAAGGCCCGTGGCATCGGGCAGGAGGCATAACACGTCGGTCGTGTGTCTCAGGCCATCCCCAGCATGGACGCTTATTGCCGTCATCAGTAACAAAGCGGTGACAATTCGTTTAAGGAGTTTCATCGTTGGGGATAGAGTTTGTGTAGCAGGTCGCTGCGGTGAATACGTTTCAAGGCCGCTGTAATGGCGGCGCGGTTCTTGCGGTCGTACCAGAAGAAGAACAACCGTTGGGCCTGTTTCTCCATTGGGGTCTTGGCGCAATAGACGGGCTTCATAGTGTAAGGGTGAAAGCCTGTGTAATAGGTCTCGGTGGAGACCGTCATGGGTGTGGGCGTGAAGTCCTGCACTTGTTCCAAACGGAAATCCAGTTCTTTGGTGATTGCGGCAAGTTCGGCCATGTCGGCCTCGTGGCAACCGGGATGGGACGAGATGAAATATGGAATCAGCTGTTGTCGCAGGTTGTACTTCACGTTCACGCGGTCAAACAATGCCTTAAAACGCTTGAACAATTCAAACGAGGGTTTGCGCATCAGCATCAGCACTTGGTCGCTGGTGTGCTCTGGGGCCACTTTCAACCGTCCAGAAACGTGGAAGCGGATAAGCTCTTCGTTATACTGTGCATTGATCTTATCAACTCGCGGGTCACCCGTGCGGTGCATCGACAAGTCGTAGCGCACGCCGCTACCGATGAACGATTTCTTCACATCGGGTAACGCATCGACGGCATGGTAAATGTCCAGCAACTGACTGTGGTCGGTGTTCAGGTTGCTGCAGGGTTGCGGATGCAGGCATGAGGGCCGCTGGCAGCGTTGGCAACGCTCAAGGTCCTTGCCATGCATGCCATACATGTTGGCACTGGGACCACCCAGATCGCTGATGTATCCCTTGAAGTCCTCCATCTGTGTCACCTGCTTGACCTCGCGCAGGATAGACTCCTTGCTGCGCGAAGCGATGAACTTGCCCTGGTGGGCACTGATGGTGCAGAAAGCGCACCCGCCAAAACATCCGCGATGCATGCACACCGAGTGCCTGATCATCTCATAGGCAGGTATGCGCTTGCCCAGGTAACGGGGGTGGGGCAGACGGGTGTAGGGCAAGTCAAATGAAGCGTCAATCTGCTCGGTGGTCATCGGCGGATTGGTGCGGTTGACCTTGACGGCGATGTCACCGCTTGCCTGCCACACGTTATGGCCGTGCCACAGGTTACTCTCCACCTCGATGGTTTTGAAATTCTGTGCCTGGGCCTGTTTGGACTTCATGCATTCTTCATAAGAATGAAGCACCACATCGGTTTTATTGTCGCCATTTGGCATTTCACTCAAGGGCTGTCGCACCACCGTTTGGGGGATGTCAATCAGCTCTTCAATGCTCTTGCCGGCCGACAGGGCATCGGCAATCGCTAGGTTGGGCAATTCTCCCATGCCGTAAATCAACAAGTCGGCTGGCGTATCCACAAGAATAGATGGTCTGAGCTTGTCTTGCCAATAGTCGTAGTGCGCCAACCGCCTGAGCGACACCTCGATGCCGCCGGCCACAACGGGCACATCAGGAAAGAGCCTTTTCAGAATCTCACAATAGACGATAGTGGGGTAGTCGGGGCGGGCTCCGGCTCGTCCATCGGGCGTATAAGCGTCATCACTGCGCTTGCGGCGGGCAGCGGTATAATGGTTGACCATCGAGTCCATGGCACCAGCCGAGACGCCAAAATACAGCCGTGGCTTGCCCAGTTTCTTGAAGTCACGCAGGTCGTCGCGCCAGTTGGGTTGCGGCACAATGGCCACCTTGTAGCCATGAGCCTCCAGCACGCGTCCAATGACGGCGGTTCCCATCGATGGGTGGTCGATATAAGCATCGCCCGTGAAAAGAATCACATCGGCCTGCTCCCAACCCAGGTGTTCCATCTCCTTGCGGGTGGTGGGTAGCCACTGTCCCTTGATGCGATGATCAGTTGATGCGACAGGTTTCTTGCTATGTTTGCTGGGCTGGCTCATTCTTTATCCTTAAGCATTTCCTCAAGTTTGATGATTTCGTCTCGATATTGTGCGGCTTCAAGGAAGTCCATGCGTTTGGCGGCTTCAATCATCTGGGTCTTGAGGCGGTCAATGGCGGCTTGCATATCCTTGCCGCTCATGTAGGCGACAACGGGATCGGCAGCGACGCCGGCGCTGGTATTGAATTCCTCGGTATAGCGCATCGTGGATGGTTTTGGGGGAGCCGACGGCATCGGTGACTGGTTGTGACGGCTTGGAGTCGTCGGGTGGCGCATGTCGGTGTCTTGACCGATAATGGCAGTGCGTGCCTTGATGATAGCGGTGGGTGTGATGCCGTTCTCCTCGTTGTACTTGAGTTGCAGGGTGCGGCGACGCTCGGTCTCGTCAATGGTCTGCCGCATCGAGTCGGTAATGTTGTCGGCATACATGATGACTGTGCCGTTAAGGTTACGAGCGGCACGGCCAGCCGTCTGTGTCAACGAGCGGCGACTGCGCAGGAAACCCTCCTTGTCGGCATCAAGAATGGCGACAAGCGACACTTCGGGCAAGTCCAATCCTTCACGCAACAGGTTCACGCCCACGAGCACGTCGATGGCTCCGGCGCGCAGGTTGTCGATAATTTCGATGCGTTCCATCGTCTCCACATCGCTGTGCATGTAAGCGGTGCGGATATCCAGTTTCTTCAAGTAATCGCTTAGTTCCTCGGCCATGCGCTTGGTCAGGGTGGTCACCAGCGTGCGCTCGCCGCGTTCGATGCGCAACTGTATCTCCTCAACTAGGTCATCGACTTGACCCTGTGAGGGGCGAACGATGATTTGAGGATCGAGCAGTCCAGTGGGGCGTATCAATTGTTCAGTGATGATTCCTTCGCTCTTGTTCAGTTCATAATCGGCAGGCGTTGCGCTCACATAGATGGTTTGATGCGTCAACTGCTCAAACTCCTCAAAGCGCAACGGCCTGTTATCCAATGCGGCCTCAAGACGGAATCCGTAGTGCACCAGGTTGGTCTTGCGGGACTGGTCGCCACCGTACATGGCGCGTATCTGCGGCACCGTCACATGACTCTCGTCGATGATAGTGAGGAAATCGTCAGGGAAGTAGTCCAGCAGACAGAAGGGGCGCATGCCGGGCCTGCGTCCATCAAAGTATCTCGAATAGTTCTCGATACCCGAGCAATAGCCCACCTCGCGCATCATTTCCATGTCGTAGGTAACACGTTCATTCAGGCGTTTGGCCTCGGCAAAGCGGTTCTCACGGGCGAAAGCGGCCACCTGGTTCTCGCGGTCCAGGTCAATCTGGCCCATGGCGGCTTTCATCCGCTCCTTGGTGGTAACAAAGATATTGGCTGGGAAAATCTTGAAACCCTCAACATCCTCGGTAGGCACCTGGGTCGCACTGTCGAGAATCTGGATGCGTTCAATTTCATTGCCCCAAAAGATGATGCGCAGCATGATGTCCTCGTCGCTCAAGAACACATCTACAGTGTCACCCTTGACACGGAAGGTGCCCATCCTCAACTCGGTGTCGCTGCGGGAATAAAGTGCATCCACCAGACGGTGCAATAGTTCGTCACGTCCAATCAGTTGTCCCACCTTCAGTTCGATGGCATTGGCAGTGATGTCCTCGGGGTTGCCCATACCATACAGGCACGACACACTCGATACCACCACAATGTCGCGACGACCGCTCAACAAGGCAGTTACGGTAGAGAGCCTGAGCCGTTCAATCTCGTCGTTAATGGCGAGGTCTTTTTCGATATACTTGTCGGTTGAGGGAATGTAGGCCTCGGGCTGGTAGTAGTCGTAGTAGGAGACGAAGTAGTGCACCGCGTTCTCAGGGAAGAAACTCTTGAACTCAGCATACAGCTGTGCGGCCAGCGTCTTGTTGTGAGACAAGACTAGGGTAGGGCGGCCGGTTCGTGCAATGACATTGGCCATGGTAAAGGTTTTTCCCGACCCTGTCACGCCAAGCAAGGTCTGGAAGGGCACACCATCGTTCACGCCCACCGCAAGTTCTTCAATAGCTTGCGGCTGATCACCCGTGGGCTCATATTCACTGTGCAGTCTGTACTCCATTTTCCATGATTGATTATAACTTGCAAAGATAGCGAAAATTTTTCACATTCTTATCTCTTGTGGCAATAAATAAAGACGCAAGATTTGTCTTGCGCCTTTATGATGTAGAATGTGGTTATTCTTACTTAGCCTCGGCAATAAACTCGATTTCTACGAGTGCGGCCTTGGGAAGGTCCTTAACAGCAAATGCACAACGTGCAGGGAAGGGTGCTGTGAAGAACTCGGCATAGACCTCGTTCATGGGGCCGAAGTTGGCAATGTCGCTCAGGAAAACGGTGGTCTTAACGACGTCCTTGAGGTCGAGACCCTCGCTTTGCAGGATTGCGCGTGCGTTGAGCAGGCTCTGGCGGGTCTGTTCCTTCACGCCACCCTCGGGGAATGCTCCCGTCTCGGGGATAATGGGCAACTGGCCCGAAACAAACACGATGTTGCCAGTGCGGATGGCCTGGCTGTAGGGACCGATGGCAGCGGGTGCCTTGTCAGTGTTTAATGCTTTCATCTTATGATATTAGTTAATAGTTATAGTGAATAGTTAAGAGTTGAGAGAACTACTGTTAACTCTCAACTCTTAACCGAAAAAATTACTTCTTGATACCCATCTTCTTGGCAATCTTGGCGGGGATGGCATCCTTGTGAACGAGGATGTTCAAAGTCTTGGCGCGGAAGAAGGCCTCACTGCAGTAGAAGTAGCCCTCATACAGCTGGTTGGTGTCCCAGCTGTTCTGCACCTTGAAGTACTTGTTGCCTTCCTGGTCAACAGCCTTGCCCATGATAACCATACCGTGGTCATCGGTGGTCTCCTTGTTGTCAAACATCTCCTGGCGCTCCTCCTGGGTTACCCACTGCTCCTTAACCGGGCCCTTGATGTCCCACAGTTCGGCCTCACGGTCCTTGTCGCTGAGCTGAGCCCAACGAGCCATGTCGGTACCGGCTGCATCAGGAACGTCCTTCTTCACGGGCAGGATGGCGTAACCATTGCGCCACTTGAATCCCTTCTCGCTCACGTCGGCACCCCAAGCGATGCTGTAGCCGTTGTCGATGGCATAGTTGGCAATCTCAATAAGCTCATCGATGGGAACGTTCTGATAGCTGGACCACAACCAGTTGTCGGCCACCTCAAGGATGAAGGGCTGATAGTAGGGGTGGTGGCTGAACGATGCGATGGGCACATAGTCGTCCATATTCAGGCCCAGGCTAGCTGCCCAAGTCTGGGGTGTCCAGGTCTTGCCCTCATAAACGAAGGTCTCGGGCATCTTGCCCATATAGCTGTCCAGGATAGCCTGCAAACCGTCCTTCCATGCGGGAGTGAGTTTGCGACGCATGTTCTTATTGATGGTGCCTACATAGCCACTCAGCAACGAGGTGAGCTCACCGGTGTCAAACTTCTTGTCACCATAGGTCATGCCGGTATACACCTCGTTGGGTACCATACCGTAGTTACGCCAAACGTAGGGAACGTCCTCGGCGGCACCACCCTCGGCAAAGTTGATCTCGCCATCCATGCGGATGTACTTGATGGCCTTGTCATAATAGCAGTGGTTAACCACGAAGCCCTCACTCAGGTGAACCTCCTTGCCGGTGAGGCGCAGGATCTCGTTCTCAAAGAAAGAGTTGGTGGAATAGCACCAGCACGTTCCGGACTTGTTCTGGTCCTTAACGGGGGTGTGACGGATTTCCTTAGTATCGGTGAACTTGAAACCGGTGCTGTCGGGGACAACGACCTTGTCATCGGCCATGACGTTGATAGCCACAACCGAAGCGAGCAATGCTAAAAATAATTTCTTCATAAAAGCTGATTTAGTTAATTAAATTATGTTTAAGTTTATGATGATTCAGATATTATAACTTGCAAATGTACGCAATTATTTTGAATGACGCGCAATTAACGGTAAGAAAATGGCTTTGATATAAAGAAAAGTGCCCTGAGCGGCCTGACGGGCCATCGTGAGGGCACTGTTTTCTCTTGGATCAGATAGATAAGATTTGATTGATGATGCCGCAAAATTAGTGCAAGTAGAACGAAATGCCAAATTTTATTTGAGCAATTCAGAGACAAGAACTGATTTTTGATAAAGTGAGCCGCGCCTCAACAAATTCAAAATAAATTTTGTTTTGTGCTCGACTTGCACTACTTTTGTACCTATGATTTATCCGTCAAATTTTGAGACGAAGATTGGCTTTGATGCCGTTAGGCGGGAATTGGAGCGCCATTGCGTGAGTGCATTGGGTGCCGCCAATGTCCCGCGCCTGCGTTTCTCAACCCGTAGGGATGAGGTGTTGCGTTGGTTGGAGGAAACTAACGAGTTCCTGTCTATTGTTCAGACAGGTAAGGAATTCCCGTTGAGTTACTACTTTGACCTGCGCGCAGTTCTCAAGGAAGTAGCCACTCCTGGCACGTTCCTGTCGGCCGAACGCTTGTTTGACCTCCAGCGCCTGTTGGTTACTGTTGGTCAAGTGGTGCGTTTTTTCGCCACCGATGGCGATGGCAATACGCCTTATCCGCGTCTTCGGGAATTGACCAGCGGCATGCAGGCATTTCCCGAATTGAGTGCCGCTATCGGCCATGTCCTGGATAAGGCTGGTAATATCAAGGATACAGCCTCGCCTCACTTGCATGAGCTGCGTGTTTCCATTGCCCGCGTGACCAGCAGCATCAATGGCACCTTGCGCCGCATCATTGCCCAGGGCAAGCAAGACGGCATACTTGACAATGATGTGCAGCCCTCGATGCGCGACGGGCGGCTTGTCTTGCCCGTGAGTGCCATGAACAAACGCAAACTTCATGGTATCGTTCATGACGAGAGCGCTACTGGAAAGACCGTATTCATTGAGCCTGATGCTATCGTTGAGGCCAATAACCGCATCCGCGAGACCGAGGCCGAGATAGCACGAGAAATCATCCGCATCCTCACCGAAATTACAGATCAGATAAGACCGCATCTCGATGAATTGGCCTCATTACTCGAGACGCTGGGCCAGTTGGATTTCATCCGTGCCAAAGCGCTGTTCGCGCAGGATGTGGGCGCTCAGATGTGCCACATCGACCGCAAGCCGGTCATCGAGTGGTACACCGCCGTACATCCGGCATTGCTGCTCTCGCTGCGAACCCAGGGCAAGGAAGTTGTGCCGCTGAACATCGCGCTCAACAAGCAAGACCGCATCCTGGTGATCTCGGGACCTAATGCCGGTGGTAAATCGGTTTGCCTGAAGACGGTGGGTGTGGTGCAATACATGATGCAATGTGGCTTGTTACCCACCTTGCGTGATAACTCCCACATGGGATTGTTCCGTGACATATTCATCGACATCGGCGATCAACAGAGTATTGAAAACGACTTGAGTACCTATAGCAGCCACCTGCAGAACATGAAACTGTTCCTCTCCAAGGGTGGAAAGGAAACACTCATACTTATCGATGAGATGGGAAGCGGTACCGAGCCGCAGATAGGCGGCGCCATCGCACAGTCTATCTTAGAGCAGCTTAATGAGCACCAGGTGATGGGTGTGGTTACAACCCATTACCAGAATCTCAAGCATTTTGCCGATGAGACAGAAGGTGTGGTCAATGGAGCTATGCTCTATGACCGCCAGCGCATGCAGCCGCTGTTCCAGTTGTCGATGGGCTATCCTGGCAGTTCGTTTGCCATCGAGATTGCACGCAAGACGGGTATTCCCCAGCAAGTTATCGATAAGGCCAGTGAGATTGTGGGCAGCGACTATATCAATATGGACAAGTACTTGCTGGATATCGTGCGTGACCGCCGCTACTGGGAAAACAAGCGACAGGATGTGCGTGCCAAGGAGAAACGACTTGACCAGATGATTGCTGACTACGATGAGCGCTTGGATAACATCCGTGCTGAACATCGACAGATAATCCATGATGCACGTGCCGAGGCGCAGGAAATCCTGCAGGGCAGCAACGCTCAGATTGAGCGCACCATCAAGGAAATCCGTCTCCAACAGGCTGAGAAAGAACGCACTAAAGAACTGCGCCGACAACTCGATGAGTTCAAGCAACGTCTCAATGCCGATGAGCCCAAGGCCCCTGAACGTCTCAAGGAATTGACCCCCAAGGATAAGCCTCGCCGCAAGTTGCCCAAGAAGAAGGTTCAACAGGTGCCAGCCAAGGAACGCCCGTTGCAGGCTGGCGACAATGTCGTGCTCAAGGGCACCAGCACTGTGGGCACCCTCATCAGCATCGATGAGAAATATGCGCTCGTGGCGTTTGGAAACATCAAAACACGCATCGAGGCCGACCAGGTGGAGCGCACCATGCGCAAGGAGAAGATGCCAAAGGCGGAATCGCTGGGACGAACCACGACCGACGAGATACGCATGCGCCAACTGAATTTCAAACCTGATATCGACGTGCGCGGTATGCGGGCCGACGAGGCACTTCAGGCGATAACCTACTTCATTGACGACGCCATCCAGTTCAGCGCCCAGCGTGTGCGCATCCTGCATGGAACAGGAACCGGCGCGTTGAAAGTGGCCATCCGTGACTACCTGCATGGCGTGAGCGGTGTGAAGAGTTATCGTGACGAGCATGTGCAATTTGGCGGTGCGGGAATCACCGTTGTCGAGTTGGAGTAAAACCAGATTCTAAATTCAATGAGTATTATGATTAAAAACAATATATTCTTCAAGCCATTCAAGACATCAGGCGGAGCGGTGCCTTTTGACCGCATTACCACGGCCGATTATGAGCCCGCCATCAGACAAGGCATTAAGGAGCATGATGATGATGTTAATGCCATCGTTGATAACCAGGAGGAAGCTACTTTTGAGAATACGATAGTGGCGCTGGATCGTGCCGGTGAAATGCTAGGTCGGGTGCTGGGCGTGTTCTATCCGATGCTGTCGGCCAATGCCGATGATGCATTAATGGCCGTGAGTGAGCGCATGGCGCCTGTGTTGAGCGAACATTTTAACAGCATCACCCTCAATGAGCGTCTGTGGCAACGTGTCAAGTATGTTCATGACCACTTCGATATTGCTAAGCATGATATTGAAGACCAGAGGCTTATGCAGGAGACCTATGACGGTTTTGTGCGTAGCGGTGCCAACCTGCAGGGCGCTGACCGTGAACGATACCGTCAGTTGTCGAAGCGCTTGAGTGAATTGACCTTGAAGTTTGACCAAAATGCCCTTAAGGAAACGCCCAAATATGAACTCTGGCTTACTGAGGATGACCTTGCTGGCTTGCCTGAGAGTGTTCTGGATGCAGCCAAACAAGCGGCTAAGGACAAGAATCGAGAGGATGCATGGCTGGTGACACTCGATGCGCCCAGTTATGGCCCGTTCATGAAATACAGCGACCGCCGCGACCTTCGCGAGAAGTTATACAAGATGTATAACCGTCAGTGCACGAGTGGAGAGTTCTGTAATCTTGACGTGTTGCGTGACATTGCCAATACCCGCTCGGAAATCGCTCAACTGATGGGTTGCAAAACGTTTGCCGACTACAAGTTGCAGCACACAATGGCTCAAACACCGCAGAATGTTTACAACATGCTCGACCAGTTGCGTGCAGCCTATCTGCCCGTTGAGCGCAGCGAGATGAAACGGCTCCAAGAATTCGCTTCGCAACAGGAAGGCAAGCCCATCACAATCATGCCATGGGACTATAGCTATTATAGTAACAAGGAGAAGGACTCGATGTTCGAAATCAATGACGAGTTACTGCGTCCTTATTTCGAGTTGGGAAGTGTGACAAGGGGTGTCTTTGGTTTTGCCACGAGGATGTATGGTCTGCGTTTTGTGCCAAATCATGACGCCCAGGTCTTCCATCCCGAGGTAGAGGTCTATGATGTGACCGATGAAGACGGCCGCGCCGTGGGAATGCTCTATCTCGATTTCTTCCCGCGCGCCACCAAGCAGAGTGGAGCATGGATGACGAGTTTCCGCGAGCAATACATTGACGACAATGGCAATGATGTGCGCCCGCATGTGACGTTAACGATGAATTTCACTCGTCCCACCGAGTCGAAGCCTTCATTGCTCACCGTGCGAGAAGTCGAGACCTTCATGCATGAGTTTGGCCATGCGCTACATCAGTTGCTGAGCCGTTGCAAGTACCAGTCGCTGTCAGGCACTAACGTCTATCGTGACTTTGTTGAGGTTCCATCGCAGTTTAACGAGAATTATGTTTATGAGCGTGAGTTCCTAGACAGCTTTGCCCATCACTATCAGACTGGCGAGCCTGTTCCCCAGGAGTTGATTGACCGCCTGTTGGCTTCTTCACAATACGGTGCAGCCTATGCCTGCGTGAGACAATTGGGTTTTGGATATCTTGACATGGCTTGGCACAGCATCACAGAGCCCTATGAGGGTGATGATTTTCAGTTTGAATACAATGCGGTTAAGGATGTGCGGACTTTTGATCCTGTTGAGGGTTGCATCATGTCACCGCAGTTCACCCATATTTTCTCTGGAGGTTATGCGGCAGGCTATTATGGCTACAAGTGGGCCGAGGTGATTGAGTGTGACGCCTTTGAAAAGTTCAAGCAGGACGGTATCTTTAACCGCGACACGGCCCGCCAATGGGTTGATGAGGTACTATCCCGTGGCGGAACCGAGGCTCCGATGACATTGTACAAGCGCTTCCGTGGCTGCGAACCCCATATCGACGCCATGATGCATCGCGACGGAATTGACAAATTAAAGACATCATAGGATGAAAAGGACATTTAGAAAGGGTAGGATGGAGGATGTGCCCAGGATCATGTGGCTCATCGACGAGGCGCGTGGCATCATGCGTTCCAGCGGTAACCTCAACCAATGGATAGGCGGCTATCCCAGCGTGGAAACCATCGTGAATGACATCAACAATGGGCATTGCTACTTGTGTGTTGAGGAAGATGGTGAGATTATTGCTTCTTTTGCCTTTATTCCATGTCCCGAACCTACTTATAAGGAAATCTATGAGGGTCAATGGTTGGATGACGAGCCCTACTATGTTGTGCACCGCTTGGCAAGCGCGGCCTCAAGCCATGGGGTATTCAACGACGTGATGGACTACTGCTTGGGTGTGGCGGGTAATCTGCGCATCGACACCCACCGGGATAACGTCATCATGCGCCATGTTATCGAGCGTTACGGTTTCACCTATTGCGGCATCATTTATCTGTTGGATGGCGCTGAACGCTTGGCTTATCAAAAGTCAAGTAGATAAAATAGATACTATAGTTATTGTCATGAAACAATCAGGGCTGTCCCGAAAAAGGACAGCCCTGATTTGTATAAAGGATTAATCTTGTGTTCTAGATTAGTTCTTCAGCTCGTCAGCTACCTTCTGAGCGGCCTCAGCGCCTTTCTCCTTAGCGGCGTCAACAGCGTTGCCAGCGGCATCCTTAACAGCCTCCTTAGTGGCGTCAACCTTCTCGGCAGTAGCGTCAACGGCAGCGTCAACAGCACCTTCTACCTTCTCAGCAGCCTGCTTAGCTACGAAGTCAGCAAAACCAGCCTTCATAGCCTCGGGAACCTCGATGTAACCAGTGATCTTCTCGGCCAGAGTGGGGATCTTAGCGAGGATGGCCTCTTTGTTGTTCTCCCAAACGGTCTTCAGGATGTTGATGATGTTGAAGTAACCAGCCTCGTCACCACCTTTCAGCAGCTCCTCAGCCTTAGCCTTAATACCATCGAGCAGGTTAACAGCAGCAGCCTCATCGGCGCAGTTCATCAGGTCGGCAGTTACACCGTCAACAGTGTACTCAACAGCTGCGGGCTCTTCAACAACCTCCTCAGCGGGCTTGGTCTCAGTCTTGCAACCAACAAAAGCGATAGCAGCAACAGCTGCAAACATCAATAAAAACTTCTTCATAATAAAACAACTTTTAATAAATGATTAATAATAAAACAATTGATTCAACGCCGCAAATGTAACGGCTATTTTTGAATTACCAAACTTTTTTGTTCTAAATTTTCATTTTTTAGCACTTTTATTGCCCGTTAGGGCGATTTTGCGGGCAAAAAACTATAACTTTGCAGTGTGGAATTTTGCCCGCAACTTTTGCTTACAAATTCCATGCCAATTTGTTAGTTAAGCGAATATTAACTTAAAAATATCAGATATGTTTATTTGGATTTTAATGGGAGGCGTTTTTATTCTGAGCATGATTGTTCAGAGCTCCCTCAAGACAAAGTTCGCAAAGTATAGCAAAGTGCCCTTGGGCGTTCCCATGGCTGGTCGTGATGTTGCCATGGCCATGCTGCAGCAGAATGGCTGCGGTGACGTGCAGGTGACAAGTGTGAGCGGTCAATTGACCGACCACTTTAACCCTGCCAACAGGACTGTCAACCTGAGTGAGCCTGTCTTTGGTACCAACAGCATTGCCGCCGCCGCGGTCGCCGCCCATGAGTGTGGCCACGCGATTCAGCACAAGGTGGGTTACAGCATGCTGCAGTTGCGCACCAAGATGGTTCCTCTTGTATCCTTTGCCTCCAACACCATTCAGTGGTTGCTGCTTGCAGGTATTGTTGTCGCCAATTGGACCCCGATTCCCTTGTATGTGGCCATCGCTCTGTTTGCCACGACGGTAGTGTTCAGCTTTGTAACCTTGCCCGTTGAGGTGGATGCCAGTCGCCGCGCAATTGCTTGGCTCGAGGGCTCAGGTATTGTCGCCGGTCAGCAGTTAGACTATGCCAAGGACGCCTTGAAGGCTGCGGCCTACACCTATGTTGTCGCTGCCATCGGCTCGCTTGCCACATTATTATACTATATTGCGATGATCTTTGGCGGCAGTCGCCGTTAACCGGTCAGCAATGGCTTGAATTGAGAATAATTGAATTGTCAACCAATAAACACTAATAGATAAAGAGATAATTATATCATCAGAAATGGCACAAAAACCGTCAATTCCTAAAGGGACACGCGACTTCTCGCCCATCGAGATGGCGCGCCGCAACTATATCTTCAACACCATTAAGGACGTTTTCCTGCTCTACGGATTTCAGCAGATAGAGACTCCCGCTGTAGAGAACCTGTCCACGCTGATGGGCAAGTATGGCGAGGAAGGCGACAAACTGCTGTTTAAGATCCTAAACAGCGGCGATTACCTGAAAGATGCACCCGATGACCTGCTCACAGCTCATGACTCGATGCACTTGACCACCAAGATCAGCGAGAAGGGTCTGCGATATGACCTGACGGTGCCTTTTGCCCGCTATGTGGTGCAGCACCGTAATGACTTGCAGATGCCTTTCAAGCGCTATCAGGTGCAGCCCGTTTGGCGCGCCGACCGCCCGCAGAAGGGTCGCTACCGCGAGTTCTACCAGTGTGACGCCGATATCGTGGGCAGTGACTCCTTGTTGAATGAGGTTGAACTGGTGACGATGATTGACGAGGTGTTCAGCCGCTTCAACATCAATATTGCCATCAAACTGAACAACCGCAAGATCTTGAGCGGCATTGCCGAGATTATTGGTGCTGCCGATAAGATTGTAGATATTACAGTCGCAATAGACAAACTCGACAAAATCGGTATCGACAATGTCAATGCCGAGTTGAAGGAGAAAGGCTTGAGCGACGAAGCTATTGCTACACTTCAGCCCCTATTGGCATTAGACGGAACCAATGAGGAGAGACTGACGGCTCTGGCAGGAATGTTGGCTACAAGTGAAGTGGGCATGAAGGGTATCGAGGAAATGCGATACGTGCTCGACCATGTGGCCCAACTGGGCGCTCGTGCACGCGTCGAACTCGATGTGTCACTCGCCCGCGGCTTGAACTACTATACTGGCACCATCCTCGAAGTTAAGGCACTTGACGTTGCCATTGGCAGTATTACCGGTGGCGGACGTTATGATAATTTGACTGGAGTGTTCGGTATGCCTGGTCTTTCGGGTGTTGGTATCAGTTTCGGAGCCGACCGCATTTATGACGTGTTGAATGCTCTCGATTTATATCCTGCCGACACGATGGCGACCGCACGTGTGATGTTCGTTAACTTTGGTGAGGAAGAGGCTTCGTCATCACTGAAACATATCATGGCACTGCGACGCGCTGGCATCAGTGCGGAGTTGTATCCCGACAGTGCCAAGATGAAGAAGCAGATGAACTACGCCAACGACCGCCGGATACCTTACGTTGCCATTGTGGGTGCCGATGAAGTGCAGAATGGCACCATCGCCCTGAAAAACATGGTCACTGGTGAACAGCAGACGTTGACTGTCGAGCAGGTGATAACGGCTTTGCAATGATTCGTTATTAGGAGGAGCCTAGGTCATGAACAGCATGTATCAACAGCTGATGCAGTTGCCTCTCTTTCAGGGAGTGAGTACCGATAAGATAACAGCTCTTGTCGAGAAACTGCCATTTCATTTCCTCAAGTACCGCAATGCTGAGCAGGTTCTTGAAGCAGGCGATCCATGCACGCATATCAAGTTCATTGTATCGGGCAAGGTGAGGGTGGAAATACCGTTTACTCACTTGAAGGTGTCGGTACTTCAGACACTGGCTTCTCCACATGTCTTGGCGGCGGAATACCTTTTCGGCCGCGAGACTAACTATCCGTTCAATGCTGTTGCCGATGGCCCTTGCGGAATTTTGCAGCTGCGCAAGGGGGATTACATCAAGATGATTAACTCCGACAAGGTGTTCCTGTTCAATATCCTCAATTATTTGTCTTCAGGCAGCCAGCGTGTGACGACCAATGTCATTTGTATTAAGGATGGCTCGGTCGCCGAACGCCTATCCAGCCTTATTGATTCGGTTGTGATGACTGGAGCTGAGGATATTGTGCTGAAATACAAACAGAAGGATTTGTGCGCCTTGTTGGGGACGCAGCGCACTACGTTGGTGTCAACATTAGATAAATTGACCGGAAATGGCCTGATTGAATATGACAGCAATACGTTGCGCGTCCTTGACCGCGACGAGATGATTGACCTGTCGAGATGAAGTAGAAACATAATCACAAAAACTTTATAAAATGAAGAAATTATTATTTTTAGCAGCGTTGGCACTCGTGTTTACCTCGTGCCAGAAAACTGACTACAAGGCATTAGGCGAACAGTATGCCAAGCGCCTCATTGAATTGTGTGAGAAAAATGACACCGCTGCCGTATTGGCTCTCAATGACAGCATCAAAATTGTCGAGGAAGAGGCTATAGCAGATGGAGACACCGCAGGTGTGAGCGCCATGCGCAAGGCATTATTTGATGCCCACATTATTTGCGCCCCATTCATCACTGAAGCCAAGATGGAAGCTGGAAAGACCAAAGATGAGGCTGTACAGGATGTGATTGATGATGCCCTGGAAGGCAATGGTAATGTCACTGCAGTTACCAATGCGATTAGAGCGGCTAACGAGCGTGAGAAAAAAGAAGGCAAGGCATCTGACGACAATAAGCCTGCTCGCAGTAAGCGTGTCCCCTAGATTGGCACTCATTAATGTTCAAGCTTTTTGGATCACATAATAATTATTTGAGCACGCTGCTGACGATTGTTGCGGCGTGTCTCTTATCATCGTGTGGCACTGGCATTGAGGTGACTGAGCATGTCACCGACAAGGATGTTGATAAAGCCATATCCCAAAGTGACCAAAAGACACGTAACATTAACACTGCAGCCTTGCAGGCCTATGCCGATTCAGTCCCGGCTTGGAAAGCAGGAATTAAACGGCTTTGGGTCGCTGACAATCAGGCACGGTTGCTGTTTGATGGAGCCGGTAGCGGATTGGCTTCGATGCCCCTTGCTGGTCATGTGCTGGTATATGACGGCTATGACACGGGGAGCATCTATGATAACCGCCAAACCGTCAACCTCAAGTTTGTGGATTCTGAATCTGGTGAACAGCTTGTTTATCGAACGGGCAAGACGCTGGCTGAATTTGGCAGCAATTTCTCAATCCCCATGTTGATAGACTTGGATATGGTGGATCATGTGGCTCGCCAGGTTGCGGGACGGGATTTCTATATTCGCACTCCAATCTGGTACAGTCGTGAGAATGAACAAATGGTAAATGGTCGCCACTTCATCAAGGTTCATGTCGATAGTGTCAAGCCCGGCAATGCTGTGATGCCGTTGCGCGTCCTGTTCACCACAATGGACACCCGTGAACAGGCGATGGTGTGGATGAACGCTTACTCGTCGGCCATGCCTGGACGGGATTTCACGGGCTTGTTTGATGTGAATGACCCTCATCTGCTCTATCCGACAATCACTGATAAGAATTGGGAATTGATTACCCTTTCCCGTGTAGTTGAGGGGATGACCAAAGAGGAGTGCCGCTTGGCACTTGGCAGTCCCAAGCGAATTAATCAAAATCCAGACCAATCGGGAATGCGCGAATACTGGTACTATGACGGTGGTTCATACTTGTATTTCGTCGATGGTCTGTTAAGTCAATTCAGGAGATAATGAATCTAACGACGCTGGAAATTGAGTTTCTCGGAACTGGCACATCAACGGGTGTGCCGATGTTGCGTTGCAAGTGTCCCGTGTGCATGAGCGCTGACCCTCGTGACAAGCGCTTACGCACCTCGGCCATCGTGCGCTATCAAGGTGCGCGCATCCTTATTGATTGCGGGCCAGATTTTCGCACTCAGATGTTGCGGGCCAGTGATGACAACCTTGATGCCGTTCTGCTCACGCACATCCATTTTGATCATGTGGCGGGGCTTGACGACCTTCGTTCCTATTGCTTCGAGAAGCCGTTCCCGATTTATGCCCGCGCCGATGTAATGAGGGACTTGCACAACCGCATCCCTTATTGTTTCGCGGCTAACCCTTATCCCGGGGTACCACATTTTGAAGAGCACATCATCGACGATAAACCCTTTTTGGTTGAGGGGGTGCGTGTAGAGCCCATTCCGGTGATGCACTATAAGTTGGCAATTTACGGTTTCCGTATCGGGCCGCTGGCCTATATTACTGATGCTAAAACGATTGCCGACGATGTGGTAAATAAACTAAAAGGAGTACCCTTGTTGGTTATTAACTCCCTGCGTCCTGGTGAGCACTTGTCCCACATGTGCCTGGAGGAGACGCTGGACATCATCGACAGGATAAAACCCGGCAAGGCTTATCTCATACACATGAGTGACATGATGGGGTTGCATGCGCAGTCACCATCGTTACTGCCCCAAGGCGTGGAACTGGCCTATGACGGATTAATTGTAAAGGTATAAGTCATGCAGGAAGAGAATAAGATAACCGATATTAAACTTGTCAAGGGTGAGCAAACCTCAGGCCTCCAGTTCTTTGAGAGTCGGGTGCAGGCAGGATTTCCCAGTCCCGCACAGAGCGAGTATGCCGAGAGTATCGACTTGAACCGCGCATTGATCACCAATCCTGCAGCTACTTTCTGTGCCCGTGTTATCGGCGACTCAATGGTCGATGCCGGGATTAACGAGGGCGACCTGCTCATCATTGACCGCTCGCTCAATCCGTGTGACGGCAATATCGCTGTGTGCTTTGTTGATGGCGAATTCACTGTCAAGCGCTTAAGCGTGCGTGACGACGGCATTTATCTTACTCCGGCCAATGCTGCCTTCCCTGAACTCAAGGTGGGCGAAGACAATAATTTTGTGGTGTGGGGTGTTGTTTCCCACATTATCAAAAGGCTGTAATACTTTTTTATTCCTGTGCGAGACAAGGTGGAACATACTAGCAATCGATATGGCACAGTTTTTTTTGTGGCATGTGTGCTTGTTGCTGCTTGGCAATGCTTTGTAGTCGCGCTGGACACGCAACTGGGCGGATGGAGCCAACTGTTCCATGAGTGGCATGTTGTTGCTGTTTTTATCGCCAATACCCTGTTATTACTGTCCCCCAATTGGTTATTGCCTCGACGCTGGCGTTGGCTGGTGTGGATACCCCTGGCGTTGTTGACCTGCTGGTGCATGATTCAGGTGTGCTATTGCCGAGCCTATGACGACCTGATGCCGTGGCGCAGCCTCACGCTTACCGATAATGTGAATTCCACATTGGCTTCGAGCACGATGGCATTGCTGCGATGGCGGGACTTGCTCATTGTGGTGCCTTTCCTTGTCTTGTTGTTGCCATGGAACCGAGTAGAAAAATTCTTCAGCCGATTTCAAAGCAATGGAAGGATTAAGCCGTTTCTCATCACGCTGCTCACCTGCCTCGCTTTTGGCGCTATTGGTTACCTCGATGGTGACACCAATTATGAGCGGCGTTTCCTGTACAACTTCAGCAACAGGACATACTTTGCCCGCAATGGTCTGATACCTTACACCTTGTTTACTTTGCATGATGAGCTTCGGGCTCATATTGTCACCGACGAGGAGCGGTCGATGGTACGCCGGTTCTTGGACGAAGATTGCCCGCATTACTCTGATAACCCCTATTGCAGCCAGCTGCAGCGCAACTTGGTCTTCATCATTGTGGAATCGTTGCACACGTGGCCCATTGGCATGGAAGTAGATGGCAAGGAAGTGACACCAGTGTTAAACCGGCTGGTGGCGGAGGATAGTGTTATCTATGCTCCTCATGTGCTCTTCCAGACGAGTCACGGGCATTCAAGTGACGCTCATTTTATCTACAATACAGGTCTTCTACCCCTGCGTGACGGTGTGGTGGCTGTGGGGCACGGCGATGGCCCATATCCATCTCTATCCCAGGCTCTCGATGGCTATGATTGCCGCGAGATTATCTGCACACCTGGCATGAACTGGAATCAGACAATGACGGCCCGCACCTATGGTTTTGACACGCTCTACACCAGGGATGACCTTGCTGCCGACTTGAGCCGCAATGGCGGTATTGACGATGCAGCACTCACGGCCTTTGCCGCACGCCTGTTACCGCAACTGAGCCAGCCGTTTTTCCTCGAGATGGTGACCATGACGATGCATGCGCCCTATCAGGACGGCAAGGTCCCCGACACATGGATTACCGCGAGTGACACGCTCAATGCCGAGGCTCGTGTTTACCTTAATTGTGTACATCTGACCGATAGCTGCATCGGCGCTTTTGTCGATGCCTTGCATCAGCAGGATTTAGCGCGAAATACGGTGCTGGCCATTGTGAGCGACCACACTCAGATTTACCGTAACCGCATCCTGGGTCGCACCGATTACGAGTTTGTCCCCGATGATTGGGGTATTCCCTTGATTATCGCGGGAGCCGATACTACATTACGCTATGATCCTGCCATTGGGCAAATTGATGTTTTTCCCACATTGTTGGATGTGATGGGTGCCAACCAATATCCATGGAAAGGCTTGGGATACAGTATCTTGAGATATCCCATCAAGGGAGCTATCCAGCCGCGCAACATGACGGTGATTGGCGACAGCACCAGTCTCACGCCACACCAATTCCGTGCATGGGACATCAGCCGGCTGCTCATTTATGACAGGGCAAATACCAGCTGGAAATAAAGCAACATTTCATCGAGTGTCATAGATTCTTCTTTGGTCGGGTTGAACTCATCTCGATGGCTCCGTCATGGGCCAAGGCGTGATAATTAATCCCTAAAGAGTCACATTCATGCAACAGCGACTCAAGTGTGGCGGGTTGAATAGCCCCTGATATGATAAGTTGATTAAAATCGTATAGTTCCCTCAATTTGGCAACAGTGCTATGGAAACGCTTGGTCACGATAATTTCGTCAAGTTGCATTTTGCTTCCTTTCGCCGTCATCTTTTTCCAGTTTCCTCGACCCACGGCAAGCAATCGGTGGCCTTGCAGATAGGCGAATGGCGGCTTGAACAGTACTCCATTCATCAGTGATGTCGTGTCATTACCCATCAGCGTCATCTCGCCGATGCCGTGCCTGGCAAGAAATCCGCTATAGTAGCGACTTGCGGTTGCGACATCGGTTTCCTCGTCGTCGGGTGTCCACAGCCATGCTGAGCCGCCGTCATAATACATGACAGGGGTGGATGAAAACGAGTTGAACACGATGAGACCACGATGACTGGTGTTGACATTGAGCCACAATGAATGGGCAAGTAGCAGCGCTATGGCGCATCCAGCTGCAAGGAGGTATCGCAGGTTGTGGCGATATAACCACATAATAAGCAAGAGAAGAACTGCCATGCTGATGATAGTACCCACAGCGCTCACATAGACGCCCTTGACATGAGAAACGTGACAAGCGCTTACTGTCGAAGCGGTCCAACGGATATAGTCGCTTATTGTATCGAGGCCCAGGTCAAGCAAGTGCCACTGCATGCCGGCAAGCGTAACTAGCAGAAACAGTGCGCCCAAGATCATGAATAGGGGTAATACAGGCATTACAAGCAAATTGGAAATCACCGAGGCCCAAGAGACGATGTGGAAATAATGGGCTGTCAATGCCATAGTGGCAAGCATGGCGACAATTGACGTGAAGACCGTGGCTGTGATATAGTTAACTGCTTTTAATCTGCTCTGGAAAGCCTTTGGAATTCTGCCGGCCAGCAGGATGGCACCCACAGTGATGAAACTTAACTGGAACCCCACGCTATACAATGCCGATGGACTGAACACGAGGATGGCAAGAGCGGCCATGCACAATGAGTTAAGAGGAACCGAGCGTCTGGAAAACATCACCGAGGCAAAGGCAAAACCGATCATCACAGCTGAACGGACTACGCTAGGTGATAATCCAGTGAATACCGCAAACAGGGCAATGGATACCAGCGTGAGCACGAGGCGTAACTTCTGCTGTCGCAGGTAATCCAACGGGAACAGTAAAATCCATACAATTAGGGCGATTATGCCGACGTGAAGGCCACTCAGCGCCAGCACGTGGGCAATGCCAGCTGCCGAGAACTCTTGTCTTGTCTCCTTGTCGATGGTTCCGGTTTCTCCCAGTAGCAGGGCAACGACAAGACGCTGGGCTGGGGCTGTGAGCCTTGAATTGTACACCTTGAGAGCCAGGTCGCGGCGGATATCTGTCATTCGGGTCAAGAGGGTAGGGTAATAGCCCGTTTTTTTCACTTGCCCAACAGGAATATGCTGCTGGTAGCGTATGCCATGGCTGTCCCGCAACCAAGCGGCATAGTCCATCTCATAAGGATTTCCCAAATTGCCTACCTCGCTAAGCGCTGCTTTCCAAGCCACAATATCCCCTTCACGCAAAGTGTAGTCACAGCCGCGCGTACTGACCAGCACCTTGCACCGAGGCAAGTCTTTGTCATGCACATCAATGCCCAGGCGCATGGAGAAATCGGTGTAATCAAGTTGCGTAACCCTTCCTTGCAATACACGTTCAGTACGCTGCTCTACGGTTAATTTGGGAGGACAGTGAATGATAGCCGCCAGCCAACCTAAAGCCAGGGCCGCCACCGCGAGTGAGATGACGAGAACCGGTCTTAGTGTGAGTCTTTTTTCAGGAGTTTTGCTTTTATGATCAACGATGATATAGATGCAGGTAGCGGCTGCCAGTATCAGCATTGGCGCCCACCAGCAATGCCACAATCGGTGCACCATAATGCCAACGGCAAAAGGCGCCAGAAGGCGCAACGCCGGTACCACTGTCCATGAATCTCTGTCCACGAATCAAATGAATGTCTCAAATCTCAAAATCCTCTCTTGTCCAGATTTCATAGGAGTCGAAGGCCTGCAGCAAGAGCATTTCCAGGCCATTCTTGGTCTCGGCGCCATAACGGGCGGCATTCTTCATGAACAAGGTCTCCTCGGGGTTGTAGATTAGGTCATAGCACATGTGCTCACGGGTTAGGAATCGGTAGGGGAAGTCGGGGCACTTGTCGTTGTCAGGATATTTGCCTACGGGCGTGGCATTGATGATTAGTTTGTAAGAGGCAACCATCGCACGCGTGATTTCCTCATAGATGAGCACATGCTCGCTCTTGCGTCTCGAAACCAGCTGTGCCTCGATGCCGTAGAGTTGAAGGGCCGTCCTGACCGCCTTGGCAGCACCGCCGGTGCCCAGTACCATCGCCTTGTCTCGCTGAGGTGTAAGGATGCTGGGCAAGGTTTTTCCAAAGCCCACCACATCGCTATTGTGTCCCCGCAGGTCCAGGAGTGAACCTGTATCCTTGTCACGGATGAAACGGATGACATTGACGGCACCGATTTTGCGGGCATCATCATCGATTGAGTCGAGTAGGGGAATAACGGCTTCCTTATAGGGCGCTGTCACGTTAAGGCCGTTGAGGTTGGGATACTCGGCGATGACGTTCATGAGCTGTCCGATGTCCTCAATCTCAAAGTTAATGTATCTGGCGTCGATACCCTCGGCCATGAATTTCTGGTTAAAAAACTCACGTGAGAAAGAGTGGACCAGCGGATAGCCGATCAAACCGTACAGATGCTTATAGGCAAGTGGAGATTTCATAACGATTGCAGTGATGTTGGCGCAAATGTAGTCACAAATCCTGTATTTCAAGCCGATTAAGGTGAAAAAATGTTCAAAATGCGGTTTATA
This sequence comes from uncultured Muribaculaceae bacterium, assembly GCA_905233915.1. Classification (GTDB taxonomy): domain Bacteria; phylum Bacteroidota; class Bacteroidia; order Bacteroidales; family Muribaculaceae; genus Sodaliphilus. Next base: position 548,872 of record CAJOFM010000001.1, read on the forward strand.
GGCACGATTTGGCGCTTATAAATGCCGCATTTCTATAAAAACAATGAAAAATAAATAATAAGCGAGCCCGCATTCAAGAAAATGAATTAATTTTGCCTGTTGAAACCAAAACTAAAGGGAAAAGATGAAGTTTTTCACCAAGAATGTTAAGATAGCGCTCACAGTGCTTGTGGGACTTGTATTGCTGTATTGGGGTATCAATTACCTGAAAGGTATCAACCTGTTGACTCCCGCCAATTATTTCTATACCGAGGTAGATAGTGCCGAGGGGCTGCTTGAAGCCGCACCCATCACGGTGAACGGTTTTCAGGTGGGTCAAGTGCGGGAAATCAACTATGACTACCAGAAGAACAAGATTACCATCATGCTAGCCATGAACAAGGAGATGAAAGTTCCCGAAGGAAGCACAATCAATATGGTGTCAGGCCTCTTGGGCGGCACGTCGCTAGTGCTCAAGTTGGGAGATGGCCCTGCGATGAAGACGGGTAGCTATATTCCCACTTCAGAGCTTCCTGGCTTGATGGACCACGTCACAGACAATGTCATGCCTATGGTCAGCGAGATGTTGCCTAAGGTCGATTCCATCATGTCCAATGTCAACGGCCTTACCAGCGACCCGGCGTTGCTGGCTGCCCTGGCAAGGCTTGACGGCATCACTCGCCAGTTGAACGCCAGTGCCCAGCAGATCACCATCCTCATGAACGGATTGAACCGCAGTGTGCCTGGTGTGATGAGCAACGTGAATGGCATCACCAGCAACCTGAATGGCGCTACCGGCAATATCACCGATTTCTCGGCTACGCTTAAGCAAATGCCGCTGGACTCAACAATTCAGGCTTTGAATGCTACGCTTGCCAACCTGCAGTCTTTGTCACAACAGTTGAATGACAAAAACTCCAGCTTGGGCAAAATCATTAATGACCGTGAACTTTACGATAACGCCAATCATGCTATTGCCAGCCTTGACTCATTGCTCATGGACATCAAGGCCAACCCCAAGCGTTATATTAATGTGAAAGTGTTCTAACCAATGATAATCAGTCCACAGCCAATAAAACGGTATGCTGTCAGGGTCAAAAATGACCCCTGAAATAACGTCAAAAAATGTCTATTTGGAATGAGTCTAAATAGACATTTTTTTTAAAATTATCGTTTTCGGGATTTACAAAATCAAATCCTTGAAATACCAGCACTTTGCGGTGGGCATAGATTGGGCGGCTGGAACGTTGTAATTTTATTAAGATATTGATTTTCAATATAATACAAAACATTTTGTTATCAAAAATGTATGAAAAAACAGTGGATGTGATAACTCTTTGTTTTTCAATATCATTACACTTATAATGATATTTCCAAATTTTTTGAGCACTTTTTTTTATAAAAATATTGGGTGAAATTTGTACTGCAAAAAGCACTTATAAGAAGAACCATTACTAAGAAATATTTAAGAGAATGTTTAACGTTGCACAACAGTGGAACCGCTGCCTTGACGTCATCAAGGCTAATATGCCGGCCGAACAATTCAATGTTTGGTTTGCACCCATTGTTGCCGTTGACTTCGACCAGGAAAACAATCGTGTGACCCTCAAGGTGCCCTCTCAGTTCTTTGTGGAACAGATCGAGGGACGCTATATCAATGTCCTTTCATCATCGTTGAAGATGGTCTTTGGCGAGAATGTCAAGCTTACTTATAAATATAATGTGGTGGGCAGTGACGACGCCAGCGCAATCGAGCAGACCAAGGACAACTCTAGCACAAAGCTCAAACAGGAAATCAAAATTTATAAGCCCCGCGTGGCCAACCCGTTCGAGCGTGAGGACAGCCTTGAAGACATCGACCCGCAACTCAACCCGCGATATACTTTCGAGAATTACTGCAGCAGCATGAGCAATAAGCTTGCCCTGAGCATTGGACAGGCTATTGCTGAGCATCCCGAGGTGAAGACCTACAACCCGCTGTTTGTCTTTGGTACTACTGGTGTGGGCAAGACCCACCTGTTGCAGGCCATCGGCATCAAGCTCAAGGAGAGCAATCCCCGCATGAGGGTGCTCTATGTCTCATCGCGTGTGTTTGAGAGTCAGTACACGACTGCAGTACAACAAAAGAAGATCAACGACTTCATTAATTTTTATCAGAGTATTGACGTGCTCCTGCTTGACGACATCCAATTTTTTGCCGGCAAGCCAGGCACGCAAAATACCTTCTTCCACATTTTCAACCACTTGCATCAGCACCAGCGCCAGCTGGTGATGTCGAGCGATTGCCGTCCCAGTGACCTTGACGGCATGGAACCGCGGTTAATTTCCCGCTTCAAGTGGGGCATGACGGTTGAATTGGAGAAGCCTGACTTTGAACTGCGCCGTAAGTTTTTGGCGATGCGAGCTGCCCAAGACGGCTTGAACATCAACGACGAGGTGCTGGACTACATTGCCAACAACGTCTGCGAGAGTGTTCGTGAACTTGAGGGTGTGATGGTGTCGCTGCTGGCCCATGCCACGATGCTGGACCAGGATATTACCATCGACCTGGCTCGCAGTGTTATCGGTAACACCGTCAAGGTGACCCAGCGGCAGGTTACTTTTGAGTATATAGCCGAGACGGTTGCCGATTATTACAACATGCCTACCGACTTGATTTATGGCAAATCCCGCAAGCGCGAGATTAGTGATGCCCGCCAGCTGGTAATGTATCTGGCCAAGAAAGAGGCCCAGATGTCTTCGACCAGTATTGGCGCTAAGCTCGACCGCACCCACGCCACGGTGCTGCACGCCTGCATCCAGATTGAGCAGCGCATGTCGATCGAGAAAGATTTCTCGCGTGAGGTTGCGGCCATCACGGCCAGCCTGACACAGTGACACTGTGGATTTAGCAGTTCAAGAAAAATCGGGGCACGATACATCTTTTTTTGATGGACGTGCCCTGATCGTTTTTATTGTTTAGTATTGATTATCCCTTGAGTGGTGCAAGTCGCTTGGGATTGCCCACGATCCACAGGATATCCCCTGTCTTGAAGGTAAGGTCGGGAGTGGGCGAGAGGTAATCATCCTCACCTCGCTGTACGGCAACAAGCAATGCTCCGTAGTCTTCCCTGAGGTGGGTATTCTCTAATGCAATTCCCACGAGCGGCGAACGCTCATTGATGGCAAAGTGGATAAAGCGAACGTCAGTGACTGGGGCTTCGGTGCTGGATTTTTGAGCCTCAATCAGGGGCAATAAGCGTTGGATCTGATCTTCAGTGCCAATAACGCCTATGACATCCTCGGGGAAGATGCGCATTTCGCCTGAGGGTACCTGGTGCTGCCTACCGCCTCGCTGGATACCGACTATATTGATGCCATAACGGGTGCGCAAGTCCAGGTTGCACAGTTTTTCTCCCACAAACGGGCAGTCATGTCCCACTCGCATATAGGCCAGGTGCAGGTCGCTCACGAGGTTATTCCCGTGTCCTGTTCTGCGGTTCTCCCGCTCGTTTATGTTGCTGATGAAACGTTTCTCGACATTGGTCAATCGTCGCCGCAGCGGTGTGGGCAGCAATGCAGCAGCCAGCAGCATGGCGAGAATGAGCAGCACAGCCAACGGCAATGCGGCCCCGCTTTGATACACGCCATTGAGCATGAAGGCAGCGAGTCCAGTGGTAAGTATGACGCTGACAATCACCATAATCACCATAGGAACATAGGACACGTTGCCCGATGATTCCACAAGCTGGTCGTGTTCTGAACGCTTGACTGAAGGTGTCATGATTGAAATCAGGAAAGGTCCCACAAACACCAACGATGCAAGCACACATGCCAGACGCCCCCATACATTATTACCTATCAATTTCATGAGATAGGGCATCAGGTAACTGCGGCATATCACAATGATGGTTATGGTTATCACCGTATAGATGACAAGCCTGATCAGATATCGGCTGACGATTGATTTCCACAGGTTGATGGTCTCATCCTGCTGGCTGGTGCTGGCGTCATGGCTATAGCCGCCTAGCAGGCGCGTCCAACTCTTGGGTAACACCTTGTAGAGCGCGTTGTAGCAGGGTTCGGCTTGCTTGATGAAAAACGGGGTAGTGAAAGTGGTGATGACCGATACAGCCACAATGATAGGGTAAACGCTCTTGTCCAGCACACCCAGGCTTGTTCCTAATGTAGCGATGATAAATGAGAACTCTCCAATCTGGGTCAACGAGAATCCGGATTCCATCGCAAGCTTGAGTGGCTGGCCGGTAGCGAGCATACCGAAGGTGCCAAAGACTATCATGCCGACAACCACAACGACTGCCAGCAGAGCGATAACACTCCAGTGCTGAGTCATTACAGTGGGATTGACCATCATGCCCACCGAGATAAAGAACACGGCCCCGAAAAGGTCCTTGACAGGAGATATGAGGCGCTCAATGCGTTCGGCCTCGATAGTGCCAGCAAGAATCGAACCCATAACAAAGGCTCCCAATGCAGCCGAGAATCCCGAATTAATTGAAAACAGCACCATGGCAAAGCATAGTCCCATGGCAATGATAAGCATTTGCTCATCGCTGATAAACCGCTTGAAGCGCTTGAACAAGGTGGGAATCATGAAAATGCCCACGGTGAACCACATGATGAGGAAAAAGGCCAGTTTCAGGATGCTGCCCACCATCTCTTGGCCCTTGACGCTGTTGTTGATGGCTATCGATGACAGGATTACCATCATCACAACCGCAAAGAGGTCCTCGACAATGAGCACGGCGAACGTCATGGGCACAAATCGCTTTTGCCTCATATTCAGGTCGGTCAAAGCCTTGAGAATGATAGTGGTCGAGGACATGGAAATCATGCCGCCCAGGAAGATGCTGTTGACCAAACCGTATCCTAGATATTTGCCCACGACAAAGCCCAGACTCATCATGCCCAGCACAATAATCAGTGCCGTGATAATCGCCGAGCCGCCCACGTCAATCAGTTTCTTGAAACTGAACTCCAGTCCCAGCGAGAACAACAGCACGATGATGCCGATCTGAGCCCAGAACTCAATGTTAGCCTCAATGGCCACCGAGGGCAACAGGGCAAAATGCGGGCTGGCAAGAAAACCTGCGACGATGTAGCCCAGCACAATGGGCTGCTTGAGCATCTTGAAGACGATGGTAGCTACGGCACCCAACATGAGGATGAGCGCCAGGTCACTGATCAGACTATTAATATCCACTGATTCCATCTCTGCCTATTCTGAAAACTGACAACTGAAAACTGACAACTTCACCTACATATTCATCTCGTTGGTGATAGTGACCGAGATGGCATTGCAATTGTCCTTAATGGCGCTGAACAAGGCGGGCACGTCGATGTCGTTCTTACTGCGCACCATGAAGTTGACTATCGTCTCATTGTCTTCGTAATCAAATTTCATGAACTCGTCGCTGATGTGGATGTCATTGATATTGAGCAACTCCCGCAACTGTTCTATATCCTCAAAGATTCCATGTGTTTTCACGCGGATGATTTTGGATTCCCACAGGAAATTATGTCGCTGCTCGATGCGCTCAATGTTTACCAATATGAAAATGATGAGCAGGGTGACAATTATACTTATAAGGTACATGCCTGCGCCCACAGCAAGACCGATGCAGGCAGTCATCCAGATGCCGGCAGCCGTTGTCAGGCCACGCACCGAGCCCTTCATCTGGATTATCGCACCTGCACCCAGGAAGCCCACGCCGCTCACTACCTGGGCCGCGATGCGTCCCGGGTCACCGTTTTTCAGCCCCAGATACTCTTGTGGGATATAAATGGAGATGAGCATGGCCAGCGTGGCACCCATCGAGATGAGAGCAAATGTGCGCAGTCCTGCGATTTGTCCCTTGCGCCTGCGTTCAATGCCGATGGTGGCACCCAGCACTAGGCTCAATAAGAGTTTGGCGATGGCTCCTATCAAGGTGACATCAGGGCTGATAATGTCGTTGTAAATATTCTCTAACATCATAATATCTCAGTTTTACTGCAAAAGTAATAATAAAAGTATACTGCAGCAATTAGTTATTTGATTTTTCACTATATTTGTGCCACTTTATAATAGGAATGATAAGATGAGAAGAATTTTTATATCAGTTTTATTCTTGATGGCGACAGTCATGTCGCTCTCAGCTCAGATGTTGGTGGGCTCCTACAACATCCGTTTAAAACTCAGTGATGACAGCGTTAGGGGTGACGTCTGGACCAAGCGTTGCCAGGTTATCTGTGATCAGGTGAATTTCATGTCGCCCGACATTTTCGGGACTCAGGAGGTGCTGCATAGTCAGTTGCTGGATATGCTTCCCCGCTTGGATGGATATGACTACATCGGCGTGGCTCGCGATGACGGTAAGACTGCAGGTGAATATGCCGCCATTTTCTACAAGAGAGACCGCTTGCGGTTGCTTGACTATGGCAACTTCTGGCTCAGTGAGACCCCTGACCGCCCTGGCCTTGGCTGGGATGCGGCATGTGTGCGCATCTGCACTTGGGGCAAGTTTGCCAAGCAGACGGCGACCAACGATGAAGCCTTCTATTTCTTCAATCTGCACATGGACCATGTTGGCGTTGTCGCACGGCGTGAGGCTGCAAAGCTCATCGTCAGCAAAATCCGTGATATAGCCAAGGGGACTACTGTCATTGTGACTGGTGACTTCAATGTTGACCAGAATGATGAGATTTATAGTATTTTCACCGATTCCGGCCTGTTGCGGGATTCCTATCAAGAGGCTCGGCTTCGTTTTGCCGAGAACGGCACGTTTAACTCCTTTGACACCGACTTATATACCGATAGCCGCATCGATCACATCTTTGTCTCACCCGCTATAAGGGTAGAATCCTATGGTGTGCTCACCAACAGCTATTGGGTTCCTGACAATGAGTCGGCGACTCTGCTCAAGGGGCATGACGCTCCGCAGCAGATAGACTTCAGCCGCTATATCCGTCGCCAGCCCTCTGATCATTACCCCGTCTTTGTGAAGCTCGCATTCTAGGGATTAACTATTATTAATTGAAAAACATGCCGCCATGTGGCAAAAAAGAAGTAATTTCGCCGATTAATGTGAAATTTTGAGTCATGATCAGTCCACTCATCGACGAGAATACGATAGATCGCCTGCGCGCCCTCATCAATGGCGTGCAACGCATTGCCATCACGTGTCACAAGTCACCCGATGGTGATGCCTTGGGCTCTACACTGGCATTGTGCCATGTGCTCCGGCGCTTGGGCAAGGATGCTGTGGTGGTTACTCCCGATATGGCTCCTAAATCACTCGATTTCGTCCCAGGCGTGCGCGACCTTGTGGTATTCACCAAGCATGAGCTGCGTGCCCGTCATGTCATGAAAGAGGCTCAACTTATTTTTTGCCTGGACTTTAATGCTTTACAGCGCATCGATCGTCTTGGAGAGATCGTTGAACCCCTCAACACACCTCGTGTACTGATCGATCACCACCTGCATCCCGAGGACATCTTCACCGTGAGCATTTCACATCCCGAGGCTTCCTCGACCTGTGAACTGGTCTTCAGGGTGCTCATGCAGCTGGGGCTGTTGCGCTTCTTGGACCGCCAGGCGGCAAGTTGCCTGTATGTGGGCATGTTGACCGACACTGGAGGTTTTGCTTACAGCTGCGATGACCCTGAGTTCTACGAGATTGTGTCGTTGGTCATGCGGCGTCGCTTTGACCGCATCAAGTTTTATAATCTGGCGATGAACACCTTCAGTGCCGACAGCCTTCGTCTGCAGGGTTATGCCATGAGCGATAAAATGCAGCTGTACCCCGCCCAGGGTGCCGCGCTGATTACACTTGACAAGGCCGAACTGGAGCGTTTCAATTACAACCGTGGCGACACCGAAACGCTTGTCAACAAGCCTCTGGCGATTCCCGAAATATACTGGAGCGTGTTCATGCGTGAGGATGCCGACCGCATCAAGATTTCATGCCGTTCCCAAGGCGACTTCTCGGTGAGCGATATTTGTTCCCGCTACTTCAACGGTGGTGGCCACGAGAATGCCGCCGGCGGTGAGTTTATGGGCTCGATGGACGACGCTGTGGCCCTGTTCCACCAGGTGCTCCACGACTTGTTCCCTCCCGACAACAACAATGAACAAAACAATCAACCAACATGATAATGAAAAGAATGTTTAAATTTAACAGTGTGCTATTGCTGGGACTGACGGCCCTCGTGATGCTGGCCGCCTGTAACAATGACCAAACCTATGCCGACCGCCTGAACGAGGAGCGCAACGCCGTCAATGCCTATCTTGCCAACCACCGTGTGGTGATGTCGGTGCCCGCCGATTCCGTGTTTGAAGTGGGCGAGAATGCGCCTTTTTACCGCATTGACCCCGACGGCAATGTTTACATGCAGGTCCTGAATGCCGGCGACCGTAAGAATGACCGAGCCCGCACCAGCGAGCCCATCTATTTCCGTTATTCCCGCTACAACCTGGCAACCTGGTATGCCGACGGTACCTGGAGCATTACCAGTGGCAATGAGAATACCATGGATGCTGTGTCATGCAGCTTCAATTATGCTGACTATACCTTGCCTTCGTCATCGCAATGGGGCTATGGCTTGCAGTATCCGCTATTGTTCCTCGGCGTGGAATGTGAGGTTAATCTCGTCATTAAATCGCAATACGGTTTCACCAACGAGATCTCGCTAGTGACACCGTTCTTCTACCATGTGCGTTACTATCACAGCCAAATCTAAACTCTAAACCCTAAATTAGAATTAAATGTCTTTAATTAAGTCAATTTCCGGAATACGCGGCACCATCGGCGGCAAGGCTGGCGATGGCTTGTCCCCCCTCGATATCGTGAAGTTCACCTCGGCCTATGCCACGTTCATGCGCCGCAACTCTCCCGTCCAGTCCAATGTCATTGTGGTTGGACGCGACGCCCGCCTGTCGGGCCGCATGGTGTTGAACACTGTTGTCGGCACTCTCATGGGTATGGGCTTTGATGTGGTGAACATCGGCCTGGCCACTACTCCCACTACCGAACTTGCTGTGGTGGGTGAGCATGCTTGTGGCGGTATCATCATTACTGCTTCCCACAATCCCAAGCAGTGGAATGCATTGAAACTCCTTAATCACAATGGTGAATTCTTGACTGATGCCGAGGGCAAGGAAGTATTGCGTCTGGCCGAAGCCGAGGACTTCGACTATGCCGATGTCGATCACCTGGGCCGCGAACAGAAGAACTATACCTGGCTGCGCCGTCACATCGACCACGTGCTCTCGCTTGACCTCGTGGATGTCGAGGCTATCCGCAAGGCCGATTTCACGGTTGCTGTCGATGCCGTTAACTCGGTGGGCGGTGTCGCTATTCCCCAGTTGCTCGAGGCGTTAGGCGTAAAGCGTGTGGAAAAACTGTTCTGTGACCCCACTGGTAATTTTGGACACACCCCTGAGCCCATTCCCCAGAACCTGACTGCCATCAGCGACTTCATGCGCCAGGGCAAGGCCGACGTCGGCTTTGTTGTGGATCCCGATGTGGACCGCTTGGCTATCGTGATGGAGAATGGCGAGTTCTTTGTTGAGGAATATACACTCGTGGCTGTTGCCGACTATGTGCTGGCACACACTCCTGGCTCAACGGTGAGCAACCTCTCGTCATCACGTGCACTGCGTGACGTTACCCTCAAGCATGGTTGCAGTTACACTACTGCCGCGGTCGGTGAGGTCAATGTTACCACCGAGATGCGCCGCACTGGTGCAGTCATCGGCGGTGAAGGTAATGGTGGCGTGATTTATCCTGCCAGCCACTATGGCCGTGATGCGCTTGTGGGCGTGGCCTTGTTCCTCTCGTTGTTGGCCAAGAGCGGCATGACCGTCAGCCAGCTGAAGCAGACCTATCCGCAGTACAGCATTGCCAAGACTAAACTCGAACTCAAGCCCGGGATGGATGTTGATGCCATCCTCCGTGCAGTAGAGGAGCATTACAAGGGCGAGCAGATGACCACTATCGATGGCGTCAAGATCGACTTCGAGGATGGTTGGGCCCATCTGCGCAAGAGCAACACCGAGCCCATCATACGCATCTATAGCGAGGCTCACACGATGGAGGAAGCCGAGCGGTTGGGTGAGGATGTCAAGAAAATTGTGTTGACACTGATTTAATTCAACCAGATATAGAACAAAGCGCTGCAATGTTTACCTATCATTGCAGCGCTTGTTTTTTTACCAGTCAGGGATTGTCATTTCACGACCACCTTACGGGAACGGGAGTCGCCAGTGACGAGATAAATACCTGACGGCAAGTCGATGTTACCGCTGTTAGCGGTGCTTGCCACAAGATTAGCGTTTAAGTCATAGACCTCTAGCATTTCTCCAAGCGGGTTATCGATGGTGATTCCTCCAGGAGCGGGCAACGACTTCCATGTAGTAGTGCTGCCGCTGTTAAGGATCATCGATATAAGGGCGGTGACATCAGCCACGTTGATATCGTTGTCGCCGTTTAGGTTAGCGGCCATCACGTTGAATGGGGTGACCTCATTGCCCAGGATGAAGGCGATAAGGGCGGTCACATCACTCACGTTGACCTTGCCATCCATATTCACGTCACCGGGGGTAAAGGCGGGAGCGGTCACTTCGCCACTGATGTCGGCATAGGCGGCGGCAACTCCTGCAGTGGCGGTGATGGTGCCTTGATACTCACCCATCTCAGCTGTGCTTGCCAGCCTCACGTAGAATGTTTCGCCGCTGGGATCCAATGTGAGTGCTTGCGACCAGTTCTGTTGGTCGAGGCTCAGTTCAAAATCATCATCCACTGTGATTGATATTGCTTCCTCATTGTCTTCGGACATGATAGTGACTTCGCTGATTGATGATTCACCGTTCAGTGTTGCTGTGAGCGGGGCTATGGCTCCATCAAAATAGAGTCTGGGCTCCGTGGGCTCGACGATAGGCGCGTAAATCGCAATATTGTCGATATTCAGTCGTGTTCCTGAAGTTTGCTGGAACATAAATCGCACATTGCCGGCGATGTTCAAGCCGTAGGTGAATTGTTGCAGGCTGTTGGTTGTGACAGTAGTCTCGGCGAGTTGGGTCCAATTGTTACCGCCATCGGTGCTGTATAGGACCTTGAATGTTGCGGCACCATCATTCTTCCAGTAGGCGGCATAGAACGAGATGCCGCTGGTGCCGGCAACGTCTTCCAGCATCGTGATTGAAGAAGTCGAACTCTTGCCGAAACGACAAGCCACCTCGTCAATCCAATGGTCGCCATCCTGGTTAAAGATGCCGGCGTTAACGAAATGCCACTGGTAGGCAGCACCCTGTACCGTCTTGGTGGCATAATTGCCATTATCCTGGGCGCAGCCTTCCCATGTCTCGATGTTGCTCTCGCCGCTGGGTGTGGGGTCAACGGGCGTTGTGCTCTGCTTGCGTGCCGTGAGGGTCACCGTGCTGCTTACCTCGTTGCTCGACAGGGTGAGGTAGCCTAAAGCGCTCTCGGCCTCGCCACTATAGGTGACAGTAACGGTTGTTCCGTCATTCACCGCATTGGCAGCCAGTTGGGTTGAGGAAACCGAGAATCCATCACCGCTGGTCGTCAGGCTGAGAGATTCGGTCAGGTTTGATCCCTTAACTGTCACTTGCTTGCTCACGCTAGTGGCTGTTGATGAAATAGTGCCCACATCGATGGTCGTGCCGCTGACGGGCTGAGTCAGGATTGGAGTCACAACAACAGTGCCATCTCCTGTCCAGGGTTGACCCTGCATGTTTCCCCAGATGTGTTCAGCCAGTTCGGGGTGGTCGATAAAGGGGTTGCGGTTGTCTTGCCAGGCGTAGGCATAGTTGTTGCGCTTGGTCTCTTTCTCGCTCACGGGGTCAAGTCGGTGCCACGCGATGAGCAGGTTGATGGCATAGGTGGTGAACACGGGGTAGTTGTTGCCCGCAAAAAAGACATTACCGCCCGATTGTGTCCAATTACTGATGATATTGTTATAGCAGGCCGCCATGTAGAAATAGGCACGCGCAAAGTCGCCCTTGTACTCGTCATCGGGCTCGAACACGGTTCCGCTATATCCGGGGTAGGTGCTGGAGCCCTTGCGCCCCTTGGCAACATACTGGCCGTTGGTCAATCGGGTGCCGCCCTCACACACGCCGTAGGGGTAGTTGGAGCGCTGATTGTTGACATAGCCGTCGGTGGGAACGATGTTAAAGATATCGCTGTATTGGGCAAGTTTTGAGCCGCCCCACCAACTCTTGGGCACCGAGTGTTCACGGTTGATACAGTCACCAATAGCCGAGTAATTACCGCACTTGTTACTATAGGTGTACTTGTCATAGTTGCTGTACATGTCGATATAGTAACCGTTGGGGTCGGTATCGGTGTCGGCATAGGCATCCCACAGGCCATCGTACCCGATGTTGGTGTGGCTTGTGATGATACTATAGAGTGCCGTCAGCAGGGCTTGATCGCTCTTGTTGAGGGCATTAGCATAGTAGTTGCCCGGGCAAGGCTTGGGATCCTTGGCAACAACAACTAGCGCCATAGCCATGGTGATGGCTAAGGTTAAAATAGACCTTTTCATTCTCTCAGTTATTAGCTTATAGTTTCGGTTTATGTTTTATATTGTGAGCACAATGTCGATATCGGCGTTGATGTCGGCTACGGTTATCTCTCCGTCTCCGTTAACGTCGGCACGCTGCATGGTGTCATCATCGGCACCACCACCCAGAATGATGTTAATCAAGGCGTTGATGTCGGCAATGTTGACCTCGCCATCACCGTTGACGTCACCCTTCAACTGCTGGACGCGGCGATAGATAGTGATATCGTCAATGTTTACGCGAGAACCGGATACCTGGGAGATGCCGAAAGTTAATGGCCAGCTGCTTTCAACATCCAGAATGTAGTGCTGAAGGGCACCCCTGGTGACGGTAACTGTCCCGAGACCGTACCATGAGCCGCCCATGTCAGAGCTGTAGGCAATCGAGAGCACGGCATCCTCGTCGTTGCCGAAGCTGGCTGCATAGAAGCCGATGGCAGTCACGTCGGTCACGCTCTCCAGCATGGTGAGGGCGCTGTTGCTGGTCTTGCCAAATCGGCATGAAAGCTCGCCATGACTCAAGTTGTCGGGCCAAATGCCGGCATCCCTGAAGCGCCACAGGAAGGCATTGCCCGTGACATTGGTCGACCAATAGCCGCCGGTCTCACAACCTTCCCAGTCCTCGACAATGACGTTGCCCGGCACAACTGGCGGTGGAGTGGGGCCTTGTGGCTTGGCGGTGGCTGTGACGGTAAATGTGGTAGAAACCTCGTTATTGCTCAGGGTGATGGTATTGGCAAAAGTGCCTTCATCGTCGCCGGTGAACGTGATGTCAAACGAGGTGCCAGAATTGACCTCATTAGCCGAGAACGAGTTCTTGCTCACGTAGAAATATTCATTATCGCTCATCGACATCGATAGACCCTTGATCAGGTTAGTGCCCTTGACGGTAATCGTATATTTCAGCTCGGTGCCCACCGTGGTCTCGCCCAAGTCGATGGTCGAGCCGTCGGCAGGAGAAGTAATGGTAGCAGGGCCGTCATCGCCCGAACCTCTCCATGGCTGCGCTTGTTTGTTTCCCCAAATGTGCTCGGCCAACTCGGGATGGTCAATAAACGGGTTGCGGTTGCCTTGAATGCCATAGATGGCCTCGTTGCGCTTGATTTCCTTCTCACTCACGGGGTCCAGGCGGGTCCATTCCATGAGCATGTTGATGGTCCAGGTCGAGAACGCCTTGTAGCCATTGCTGCGGTAGTCGAGCTGATCACTGCCTACCCAAGAGGGCAACTCGTTCTTGTAGCAGGTCACCATATAGAAATAGGTGCGCGCCAGGTCACCCTTGTACTCGTCATCGGGCTCAAACACGGTTCCGCGATAGCCGGGATAGGTGCAGGCGCCCAGTTTGCCCTTGGCGACGTAGCTACCATAGGTCAATCGGGTGCCATTGGCACAGACGCCATAGGGGTAGTTGCTACGCTGACTGTTTACTTTGATGTCGGTGGGATAAACATGGAACACATCGGTGTTCATGGGTGCGACTTCACCGTTGAACCAGCTGCGGGGAAAACTGTGCTCACGGTTATATCCCTCACCGACATTACTGGCCGACGAGCCGTTGTCGCTTGGTTTGTAGCGGCAGTTGCTGTAGATGTCGATGATATAGCCCTGGTCATCCACATCGGCTTTCCTGAAAGCGTTCAGTAGGCCGCTGGAGTATGATACCTCGGTGTGGTTGCGGATGATGTTTCTCAAAGCGGTCATCAATGCCTCGTCACTCTTTCCCAACGCGTTGTTGTAGTATCCCGAGGGCTCGACAGCCATGGCGGTAAAGGCTGTTGCCAGCAAAGCCATGAACAGCAGGGTGAAGTGTTGTTTATAGTTTTTCATCATGTCTAGCGTAGTAAAAGTTATCGGTTGGTCTATTTCTTGTTTCTGGCAGCGGATTGCTTGTTCACTTGTCCTGCAAGCATGCCGCAGGCTGCCGAGATGTCCTCACCGCGGCTGCGGCGGATGGTGCATGTCACGCCCTTGCCGTTGAGGTAGTCGCGGAAGTAGGTCATGCGTTCGTCACTGCTGGTGCGCAGCTTCTCGATACCGGGAATCATGTGGTAACGGATGAGGTTCACGCGCACGTGCTCGTTGGGCAGCAACTCACGCAATTTCTCGGCATGAGGGATATCATCGTTGAACCATTGCCAACAGATGTATTCCACCGAGAGGCGGCGCTGATGGGCAAAATCGTAATTGCTCAGCAAATCCATTACACGGTCAATAGGGGAGATGCGCTCGATGGGCATCATCGATGAACGCTCCTCTTGAACCGCATTGTGAACGCTCACAGCGATATGCACGCTGGTTTGCTCACACAGGATTCTCAATTCAGGAAGTTTGCCCACAGTCGATACAGTCACTCGCTTAGGGCTCCATGCCAGACCCCAAGGCTCGGTGAGGATGGCAATGACACGCATCACCTCGTCGAGGTTGTCAAGCGGCTCGCCCATGCCCATGAACACGACATTGGTCAACTTGTCGCTGTCGGGAATGCTCAGCACCTGGTTGATAATCTGGTTGGATGTGAGGTTGCCGTGGAAACCCTGCTTGCCGGTCATGCAGAAGTAGCAGTTCATGCGGCACCCTTTCTGTGAAGAGATGCACAACGTGGCGCGATCTTCCTCGGGAATGTAAACAGCCTCGATGGCCTGTTTGTCACCGACGTTAAACAGGTATTTCACTGTGCCGTCCTCGCTGCTCGCAGCCTGGCTCGGTGGGTACAGCCCAACACAGTAGCGGCTGGCCAGCAGTTCGCGGTTAGCTTTGGAAATGTTGAGCATCTGCTCAAAGTCAGTCACTCGTTTTTGGTAAATCCATCCGGCCAACTGTTTGGCCACAAAGCGGGGCATTCCTAATGCGGAAACCGCATCCTGCATCTCCTCAAGGGTCATGCCTGCCATCGGCTGCAAAGTCTTGTCGTTGCTCATCGTTTTGAAATCTATGTATAATGGTTTAACCCGCAAAGTTACATAAAAGTTTCCACTACTGGAAATCTTCACTCAAGATGTTGAGGTTTTGGTCATAATATTCTAAAAAAGAGGGTGGGGCACATCCGTTTTTGACTTCTTATAGCCTTATGGGTATACTTCAATACCAAGCATCTGTTTCAGGTGGGTTTCGAGGATGTGGAATGCAGGGGCGACCATGCCGCCATGCCCGTGGCCGTCAATCTCGTAGAGGTAGGTGTACTGATGACCTGCGAGTTTCATCATGCGGGCGAGGTACTGGTTCTCGTCATAGCGGCCGTAGAGTTCCAGCTCACGGTCACCGCAAATCAGCACCAGCGGTGGGCAATCACTGCGAACCCAATAGAGCGGCGCATACTTGTCGATGGTCGGTTGCAGTGGCGGGATGCCCTGCATCTTGCGCACGTTGTAGTGGGTGATGGCCTGTCCGCTGAACGGGACGTACATCATCACATTGTCGGCATCAATGCCATAGTTCGCCAGCCAATGTTTATCAAGGCAAAGCATCATCGAGATGTAACCGCCTGCCGAGTGTCCGGTCACGACAATTTTGTGGGCATCGCCACCAAATTCGGCAATATGCCTGAACACCCATGCAACCGCCTCGGCGGAATCATCGAGCGTCTCATCGATAGTCACATGTGGTAACAGCCTGTAGTTCACCCCGACAACCACTAGACCCTTTTCCTTGAGTTGCGCCGGGATTTCCTTGTTGCCACCCTCCAGGCCTCCACCATGGAACCACACGATGACCGGGGCTTGGGTCACGCCCTCGGGATGATACACATCAAGTTTCAGCCGTTCGAGCGAGTAGGCGTCGTTCTTGTGGGTATAACTGATGTCGTTGACCTGCTTGTAGCCTTGGGCATTCACGGTGATGCACAGAAATGCCAGGAGCAGTGATACTAAAATTCTGGTTATTGTATTCATAACGCTTGATTTGTCGGGTTGAATAGATTTGACCTTGAAGTTTTTTAATGCAAAATCGTGAAATTAGCATTAGCCCCGCAGGGTAATAGCATTGCCTTTATTCCAAACGAGGGTGAGCCAAATTACTTGACGCACCCTCGTAATAGATATTGTTAAAGCCTAAAGCTTTACTTCATGTAAGTGTAGCGGTAGTCCGTCGGCGGAACGAGAGTCTCCTTGATGACGCGCGGAATGATCCAGCGGATGAGGTTGAACTCACCACCAGCCTTGTCGTTGGTACCGCTGGCACGTGCACCGCCAAAGGGCTGCATGCCCACAACGGCACCGGTCGGCTTGTCGTTGATGTAGAAGTTACCGGCAGCATAGCACAACTTGTCGGTGAGCTTCTCAACCTCGAGACGGTCACGGCCCCAAACGGCACCGGTCAGACCGTAAGGCGAGGTCTCGTCACACAAGCGGGCAGCCTCGTTCACCTTGTCGTCGTCGTAGGGGTAAACCGTCAGCACGGGGCCGAAGATTTCCTCTTCCATCGACTTGAAGCGAGGATTGGTGGTCTCGATCACGGTGGGCTCAACAAACCAGCCTTTCTTCTTGTCGCACTTGCCACCGATGACGATCTTGGCATCCTCGGCCTTCTTGGCAAAGTCGATATAGCTCTTGCACTTGTCGAATGAAGCCTCGTCGATCACAGCGTTGATGAAGTTCATGGGATCCTTCACGTCGCCCATCTTCACCTCCTTGCACATAGCCTTGATGTCCTTCAATACATCGGGCCACAGGCTCTTGGGAATGTACATGCGCGATGCTGCCGAGCACTTCTGGCCCTGGAACTCAAACGCACCGCAGAAGGCTGCAGTAGCCACGGCCTTCTTGTCGGCACTGGGGTGAACAAAGATGAAGTCCTTGCCGCCGGTCTCGCCCACGAGACGGGGGTAGGAGATGTACTTGTCCACGTTCAGGCTAGCCTGCTTCCACAGTGACTTGAAGGTGGCGGTGCTACCGGTGAAGTGGATGCCGCTGAAGTACTTGCTGTTGGTGGCAACCTCGCCTATGAGGGCGCCGCTACCGGGCAGGAAGTTGATTACGCCGTCGGGCAGACCGGCTTCCTTGTAGAGCTGCATCAAGTAGTAGTTGCTCAGCAGGGCAGTGGTCGAGGGTTTCCACAGGGCCACGTTACCCATCAGCACGGGAGACATGCACAGGTTGCTGGCAATCGAGGTGAAGTTAAACGGGGTAACAGCCAGGATAAAGCCTTCCAGGGGACGATACTCGGTGTGGTTCAACTGGCCAACGCCATCCTTGGGCTGCATGCCGTAGATCTTGCTGGCATAGTGCACATTGTAGCGGAAGAAGTCGATGGTCTCGCAGGCCGAGTCGATTTCAGCCTGGTAGAAGTTCTTGCTCTGGCCCAGCATCGTGGCGGCATTCATGATGGGACGATACTTGGTGGCGAGCAGCTCGGCCATCTTCATCACGATAGCGGCGCGGGTGGTCCAGGGAGTGCGGCTCCACTCTTTCCAAGCCTTCATGGCAGCGTCAATCGCCATCTTGATCTCTTTCTTGCCCACCTTGTGGTAGGTGGCAAGCACGTGCTTGTGGTCGTGG
This sequence comes from uncultured Muribaculaceae bacterium, assembly GCA_905233915.1. GTDB lineage: Bacteria > Bacteroidota > Bacteroidia > Bacteroidales > Muribaculaceae > Sodaliphilus. The sequence continues at coordinate 566,910 of CAJOFM010000001.1, forward strand.
GGGCAGGTCACTTGACCCGTGTCACCGGTGCGGATTTCCTTGCCACCGATGATGATGGGGATGTCAACCACGATTTTGCTCTGGCGCTCGAGTTCTGCCTCGAGGGCAACGCGCTCGGGCGAGCCGGGCATGTAAGCCTTCACCGGCTCATTGGCGGGAAGGGGAAAATTGATAACAGCGTTATTCATTATTGTAAGTTTTTAGTTGTGAATTTTAAGTTTTATTGTTGGGCCTTGCCTCGGCAAGCCCGTTAAGCAAGAGTAGTGTCGCCTGATTTCGGCCGAGTCACTATCCTTTAAACTTCAAGTGCCGCAAGCCATAGACTTGCGACACTTGAATATAAGATTTATCCGAACATCTGCTCGAAGGTCTTCTTGATAATCTCAATAGCTTCCATAAGTTCCTCCTTGTTGATGCACAAGGGGGGAGCGAAGCGGATGATGTGGTCGTGGGTCGGCTTGGCCAGCAGGCCGTTGTCACGCAGCTTCAGGCAGATGTCCCAAGCGGTCTTGCCCTCGACGGGCTTGGTGACGATGGCGTTCAACAGACCGCGACCGCGCACCTGCACGATAAACGGTGAGTTGATTTTCTCAATCTCCTCGCGGAAGATCTTACCCATCTTCTCGGCATTCTGAACGAGTTTCTCGTCCTTCACCACCTTCAAGGCTTCGATGGCAACGCGGGCAGCCAGGGGGAAGCCACCGAAGGTCGAGCCGTGCTCACCGGGCTTCACGTTGAGCATGATGTCGTCGTCGGCCAGGCAAGCCGATACGGGCAGCACACCACCACCCAGGGCCTTGCCCAGGATCACGATGTCGGGACGGATGCCGTCGTGCTGTGAGCACAGCATCTTACCCGTGCGGGCGATACCGGTCTGTACCTCGTCGGCAATGAACAGCACGTTGTGCGCGTGGCACAGGTCAAAGCATTTCTTCAGGTAGCCGTCATCGGGAACAAAGACGCCAGCCTCACCCTGGATGGGCTCAGCGATGAATGCGGCAACCTCCTTGCCATGCTCCTTGAGCGCCTTCTCGAGGGCCTTGGGATCATTGTAGGGGATGCGGATGAAACCAGGAGTCAAGGGACCGTAGTTAGCATAGCTGTCCGGGTCGTTACTCATGGTGATGACAGTCACGGTGCGGCCGTGGAAGTTGCCCTCGCAGCAGATGATTTTCACCTTGTCGTTGGGGATACCTTTCTTAACGACGCCCCAGCGGCGGGCCAGCTTCAGGGCGGTCTCAACACCCTCAGCACCGGTGTTCATGGGCAACACCTTATCGTAACCGAAGTAGGAGTGCATGAATTTCTCATACTCGCAGAAAGCCTCGTTGTAGAATGCGCGAGAGGTCAGACACAACTTGTTGGTCTGGTCTTTCAAGGCCTTCACGATGCGGGGGTGGCAGTGACCCTGGTTTACGGCACTGTAGGCCGAGAGGAAGTCGAAATACTTCTTGCCCTCAACGTCCCATACATAGATGCCCTTACCTTTCTTCAGGACTACAGGCAGGGGATGGTAGTTGTGAGCGCCGTAGCGTTCTTCCATCGCGATGTAACTCTTGGTCTTTGCACCCAGAGGAGCGGGCTTGCTGCAATCCTCTTTTTTGCACTTACACGGTTTTTTAGCTGTTGCTTTCTTCATTGGTTAAGTTGATTGTTATTAAATGGTTAATGTTAAAGTGAAATTTTGATTGCAAATATAATTTATAAATATGAAAACAGCTTAGGTTTCACATAATTTAACGCAACTAGTTATTCACATTCCAGTTGCCTAACAATACAAGATTGAGGTGAATGCAATAGCAAGAACAGACAACAATAATCTCAATTCAATTGGTGCTGGATACAGCAACTGGTTGTAGGGTTGTTGAATTAAAAAAAATTAGGAAAAATTATTTTATGTTTTAATAATAATCACGATATTTGTGGCAAATAACAACTAATATTAACTTTAACATTGGATTACTATGAGGAATCAACTACTTTCAAATCATTAGCTCTCCTGACCTGCCTTTCGTGCGCTCTCGGCGCCAGTGCCTACAACTTTGTGTCTAATGGCATCTATTACAACATTACAGGCACCAACAAGGTTGAGGTCACCTATGGCTCGAACAAGTATACTGGCCAAGTGAATATACCCACGACTGTTACCTACAGTGGTACTACCTATCAAGTGAAGGCTATCGGCGTAAGAGCATTTGAATATTGCTCTGATCTGACTGGCGTGACCATTCCCACCTCGGTGACCGAAATCTGCGATAATGCTTTTGCCTATAGTGGATTGAAAACCGTGAATGTCCCGTCTTCTGTGACCACCATCGGTTATATGGCATTCCGCACATGCTCTTCTTTAACGAGTTTGACGCTAAACTATGGTTTGAAAACAATCGGTGAACGAGCATTTGAATACTTCAATCCCACGAGTGTGACTATCCCTAACTCGGTGACCAGCATGGGCATGTATGCTTTTCAGAACTGCACGTCGCTGACCCATGTGGTCATCGGCAGCGGCATGACCAGCATCGGCGCCATGGCCTTTAACGGCTGCGAGGATTTGGATCGTGGCACCATCATTTGCCTGGCCCTGGTTCCGCCCACAATCAATTCTCAGAACACATTCGATGGCGGCCACTACGACTACACTGTCCTGTATGTTCCACAGAGCGTTTACGCTGACTACCAGCAGGCCAGCTATTGGAGCAATTTCTATTGCATGCGTGGAATATGGACGCTTGACGACGCGCTGAACGTGGAGGGTGGCTCTATCCACTTCGAGAGCACGGGCGACTATCCCTGGCTAGTGGTATGGGAATCAGATAATGCCTGTGCGATGTCGGGTAATAAGGGCGTTGCCAACACCACCTCGACGCTGACGGCCACTGTGACCCTCACCGAGGACACCCCGTTCTCGTTTGCCTACAAGGCCTGGGGCGAGACCAGTTCTACTGGATCAGTCATCTATGACAAGTGTGAGTTTGCCTTCGATGGAGCCGTAGTGTTATCGTCAGGCGCTGCTGATAATACAGAGTGGATCACCTTCGAGTACATGTTGCCCGCCGGCACCCACACTGTGTCGTGGACTTACACCAAGGACGGCAGCGTCGATCCCGAGGGCGACTACTTCGCCATCGACAACGTCCGCCTGGGCAGTGACTCAAAGCGCGGTGACATCAATGGTGACGGCTTAGTCAATGTGGCTGACGTGACGGCCCTGATCCAGATTGTCCTGAACAGCACACCCGTTGACCTCTCTATTGCCGACCTGAGTGGCGACGGCCAGGTCAATGTGGCCGACGTGACTGCTCTTATTCAGCTGGTTTTGAACAATTAAAAGATAAAAGAGAAGAGATAATAGATAAGTGAATTTGCGTTCTTCGCCTGAAACTTTTTTAACGTGCTGCGCACGGGAAATTATTCAAATTCAATTAAAATTTTAAAATAATAATTTGTTTAATTTCCCGTGCGTCAAGCACGGTTAATTGTTGCGCGTCAGCCATCAGAGAAATCAGATAAGTCAGTTGTTTTTTAAGAGAGCGCGGATGCAGTTTTTTTAGGCGTAAGGTTCATTTTGCAGGATGAAAATCACATATAGTGGTTCTAAGGTTCATTTTGCAGGATGAATTTTCAAGGCGATTATTGCATAGCGG
>CAJOFM010000002.1 GCA_905233915.1 uncultured Muribaculaceae bacterium
ACGGAATATGCCGTTTGCTTTAGTCACCTTGGACGTGTTGAAACTGCTCAAGTCAAGGCTCGTCAGATTTGTACAGCTCGCAAACATATAAGACATATTGGTCACCTCACTGGTGTTCAGGTAACTCAGGCCTGTGATGGACTGAAGGTTCTCCATTCTGTAAAACCAAAAATAGGTGGTCGTCGGGCGGGCATCGGCAAACGAGGAGTTAAAGACCACCTTGGTCACATTGGCATTGGTGCCGTCAGTGTACCAGCCGGGACTGTTGTTGAGCGTGTTCAGGTCGTAGGTCGTGCCCGTGCGGCTGCTGCGCTGGTTGTCGTAGTAGAACGTCAGCGTCGTGTTCGAGGACGTGTAGTTGGCATAGGCCTCGGCAGCGGCGGCGCCGAGGGCACACATCATGGCCGTCACCAGGACAACCAAACGAAAGAGGAGTAAATGGTTATAGTTTTGATGAATATTTATCAGTTTATTAGATTTTCCGCAAATTTAGTAATTATTTCTGGGTTTCCAAAATATTTATGTTAGTTTTAGTTAGCATCCGCCCGAAAAAACAACTGACTTATCTGAATGTTCTGAAGGCTGACGCACTCCTCTTCAAACAACAGGAACAACAATAAACAACTCAAACAACCCTATAGTTAAGCATCCGCATCCCTCAATCAAAACAACTGACTTATCTGATTTTTCTGAAGGCTGACGTATCGCTTAAGGTGCGCCAGCCATTCGTTTAATCCGTATAATCCGCCGACAGAAAAAAGGATGCGGATGCCATAGTAATTATTGTATTTATTGTTTTAATTTATAGAGGTGTGTAGAGGCAAAAAAAAATCCCCGACTCGCGCCGCGGATCATTTTTGAAAAAAATCTAATTAACCTCTAATACCATTAACATAAACCTTAAAACTAAATCTTAACCTTTTTAAAACTTGAACAATAATCTCATGCCTCACGGCATCTATTTTCTTGTTGTGATGAAAAATCGGTGCAAAGATAATGCTAAATATGTTATTAAACATAATTTTCAAACAAGAAAGTTTGTTTAGTTAACTTTATTTAACATATATGGTCATTTTTTCAGCATTTCGAGGCTTTTAGATAGGCACTTCTCACTTGAGGTTATACAGCAGCAGGTACTGGTAAGGCTCAAGTGTGATCTTCTTACCCAGGGGGACGTCCTGACCGGTCATCAGGTTAGTCACCGTCTTGTTGCTCCACATGCCGGGAACATCGATAGAGCTGGGGTGATTGCGCACGTTGACTATCACAAGCACATTGTCGTTGTTGAGGACACGGTCCACACACAAGACGCTGTTCTCGTCGTCATCATAGGCGGTCACCTTGCCGCTGGAGCGCAGGGCCGGGTGCTCATTATAGACGGCGATTAGCTTCTTGTACTCCTCACGCAGCTCACTATTGGCGTTCCAGTTAACGGGCACATACTTGAAGAAGTTAATCGTCTCGGGATAACCCACCTCCTGCGAGCCATACACGAGCATACCGCCGTGCAGCATCGTCGTGGCGACAAACGCGGCCATCGATGCTCTCACGCCACCATATTGCTTGATGGGTGAATACTTGGTGGCCTCATCGTGGTTGGTAGTGAAACGCAGTTTGAACTTGCCGGGACCCAAATCCTTGTACTCATTCTTATCCACAGCAACGAGGTGGTTGACGCGGGCTTCTCCCTTCATCACCTTGTCGATGGCTCTCATGAAATCCCACGCGTAGTTCAGGTCAAAGCCAGCAGTGAAGTTCTCAAGGTTGGTACCCTCGGCAAGCATGATCAAGCGACGGGGCTTAGCCGCGGCACGCAGGTTGCTGATACACTCTGTCCAGAAGTCCACAGGCACAGCGTCGGCGACATCGCAGCGGAAGCCGTCAACGCCCACACTGTCCACCCAGAAGCGCATCGCATCAATCATCGCAGCGCGCATGTCCTTGTTGTCGTAGTTAAGGTCGGCAACATCGGTCCAGTCGGTGCCTGGCGGATAGATGATATTTCCCACCGAATCGTGGGTGTACCACTCGGGGTGCTCCTTGAGCCACACGTTGTCCCATGCGGTGTGGTTGGCCACCCAGTCCAGGATGACGCCCATGCCGCGCTCATGGCATGACTCGACGAGCATGCGCAGGTCGTCAACGGTGCCATATTCGGGAGCCACGGCCTTGTAGTCACGCACCGAGTAAGGGGAATTCTTGCTCTTTTCCTCCCCAATGGGATAGATGGGCATGATCCACAACATGTTCACGCCCAAGTCCTCGATGGAATCGAGGCGGGAAAGGATAACCTGAAACGAGTTGGATGGCGCGAACACGCGCGGGTTGACCTGATACATTACCACATCGGCAACCTCGGGGGCAATATAGTCCTCGGTAACCGGCGCAGCGTGGTGATCCTTGGGTTTGCAGCCAACAGCGACCACAAACGAGGCCAACAACATAATTAATAATAGTCTCTTCATCACATTAATAAATTTAGTGGTTCGTTATGATCAATAGTTATTAATTACCCAGGCCCTGCTTGAAGAGCTCGAACTCGTCGCCCGAGACCTCGGTAACAGTGACGGTGGTGTTGCCGTCATCATCCTTGCCGATGGCGAACACGAGCACGTGACCATCGACGGTATAGCCCGTCTCGATGACCTGGGTCTCGCTGTTCACGCGCCAGGGCACCGCCATGCGGGCATTGCTGCCTTTCAGGGCGTTCTTGATGGCGAGCTTTGCCATCTCAACGTCCTTGACGGCAGTGGAGTACATCGTGCATGACGCATCGCCGGCAGCAATCTGGGTGAAGTCATATTTCTCACTCAGCCACAGGGCAACGTCGGTATAATGGAAGCGGCTCTCGACTGGCTTGGGCGCGGCGGATGCTTTGCGGGAGGCTTCCTTGCGGGCCTCGGCCTGCTCGCGGCGGGCTTGCTCGCGTTCACGGCGGGCCTGCTCACGCATGCGGCGTTCCTCTTCCTTCTTGAGCCGTTTTTCCTCTTCCTTCTGTTTCTTTTCCTCAGCTTTCTTCTGCTTCTCGGCCTCACGCTGGGCCTTGGCCTCCTCGCGGCGCTTGTCCTGCTCGCGGCGCTGGCGGGCACGTTCCTCGCGACGCTGGGCCTCCTTCTTTTCGCGGGCCTCCTGACGGCGCTGCTTCTCGCTCACAAACGGCACAATCTCCTCATCGTCGATGCTGGCGGCGGTTTCATCGTCATCGGGCTCGACAACGGGCTTGCGGTCACGGCGCGTGCTGCGCTTGTCGGGGGAGGCGGCGGACTTCTGCTTCACTTGGGAACCGCTCTGCTTGCCTTTCTTGCCCAGGGACTTGTAGTAGTTGGCCGTTTCGGTGATGCTCACATAGTAGGTGCCGTCGTCAAGGGCCTTGCGCTTGACGCTGAAACGGAAACGGTTACGCTCGTGGCGGAATTCTTTCCAATAGGTGGTAGAGGTCATGTGCCAGTCGCCCTGGGCCTTGATGTCGTCATAGCTGGCCATCAGGCGGTCGATCAGGTCACAGGTCTTCTTGCGGTTCAGCCCGCCCGGTGTGTTGAGGAAATAGGACACCTCGCCCTTCTCGCGCTGCTGGGCCATATCGGCTGCGCTGGGCACATAGTAGTATTCAAAGTCATTGTGCTTGACGAACACATCGCTCACCACCTCGTCGAGATACCACTCGACGTCGCCGGCGACAGGTTGTGCCGTTGCCATCAAGACCAAGCCCATCAACAGGCTCAACACGATACTTCTTGTTCTCATAGGCCCAAAACATTGTTGTTGCAGGTTACAAAGTTACATGAATAAATGGAAATTCCCAATATTTTACTGCAGTTTTTTCATATTATCGCATTTTTTGTCGCCCGTGTGCAGCAGGTTACACAATTCCCACACAGAATAAAATATCTGCCATTTTGGCAGATTTTAACAATAAAGATGTGTCAGTTCACGAAAATAGTTGTAACTTTGCACCCCGATTTTAGACATGAAGCAAATATTCACATGGAGAATAACAAGATAGAACAAAACGAGCCCCAACAGGAGCCTCAGACACAGCAACCAACTCAAGACGGACAGGCAACGCCCATCAAGCCCGACATCCTGGACTATGACGACATCCGCAAGCTGGTGCCTTTCTTTGACGGTAAGCCCAAACTGGTCAAGTGGTTGTTCCACCTGTTCGACATGGACGACGCCAACTGGATCCACGGCCACAATTGCCACACGCCGGGTGTGCCTTTCTGCACCGGTGTGCTCAAGGACCTGAATGCCACCATCACCTACGACAACGGCGAGGTGCTCGACAATCTGCCCGAGGGCCCCTTCATCACGGTGACCAACCACCCCTTTGGCGCCGTTGATGGCGTGATGATGATTCACATCATCGGCACCCACCGCCCCGACTACAAGTTCATGGTCAACATGCTGCTGAGCAAGATTGGCGGCATGATGCCCAACTTCATCACCGTCGATGCGCTGGCCAGCGACGATCCGGCCAAGCGCGCCGTGTCGATGCAGGGCATCAGCGACACGCTCAAGCATGTCAAGGCCGGCCACCCGATGGGATTCTTCCCCGCCGGTGCCGTGAGCAAGTTGACGTGGAAACTGCGCGTCGAGGACCGCGAGTGGCAACCCGTCATCATGCGCCTGATCCAGAAGCTCAAGGTGCCCGTCATTCCCATCTACATCCATGGCCACAACAGCTGGATTTCGCTCGTCCTGGGCGCCATCAGTTGGAAACTGCGCACGCTGAGGCTCCCCTCCGAGATGTTCCGCCGCAAGAGTTACGACTTCCGCGTGAGCGTGCATGACCCCATCATGCCCGAAGAGTATGCGCAATACAAGACGCCCGAGGAATTGGGTGTGTTCCTGAAAAACGAAACTTATAAAATGAAGAAATGGCAACGATAAGCGATACTAACATCCGTGCTATCAAGCAACGCTTCGGCATCGTGGGCGAGTCGCCGGCACTCATTGCCGCCATTCGCCGCGCCATGCTTGTGGCACCCATCGACCTGAGTGTGCTCATCATCGGCGAGAGCGGTTCCGGTAAGGAGTCGTTCCCCAAGATCATCCACGAGAGCAGCCCGCGCAAGCACAAGAAATATATCGCCGTGAACTGCGGCGCCATCCCCGAGGGAACCATCGACAGCGAACTGTTTGGCCACGTCAAGGGCTCGTTCACCGGCGCCATCGCCGACCACAAGGGCTACTTTGAGGAGGCCGACGGCGGCGTGATTTTCCTGGACGAGGTGGCCGAGATGCCCATGAGCACCCAGGCCCGCCTGCTGCGCGTGCTCGAGAATGGCGAGTACCTGCGCGTGGGCGACAGCACCGTGCGCAAGACCAACATCCGCATCGTGGCCGCCACCAACAAGGACATGCTGCAGGCCGTGAAGGACGGCAAGTTCCGCGAGGACTTGTACTACCGCCTCTCGACGGTGCAGATCAACGTGCCGCCCCTGCGTGACCGTGGCGACGACATCGTGCTGCTGTCCAGGCTGTTCCTGCGCAACTTCATCAACGAGAACCGCACCCGCGAGGTGACCCTCACCGACGATGCCCAGCGACTGCTCAAGTCCTACCACTGGCCCGGCAACGTGCGCCAGCTGAAGAGCGTCATCGAACAGGTCGCCCTGTTCGAGTCGGGCAACACGGTAGATGCCATGACGCTGAGCCAGTACATGCCCAGCAACCGCGAGACCGCACTGACGGTGCAGTCCAAGCCGAGCTATGACTACAACGCCGAGCGCGAGCAACTCTTCACGCTCATCCTGTCGATGCGCGCCGAGATCGATGCCCTGAAGAAACGCATGGATGGCGCCGGCCCGTCGTCACACGTCACTTCGACCGTGCATGAGCTCAAGCGCGAGAGCAATCCGCTGCTCGACATCAGCAGCGAGCGCGACATCAACATGGCCTCGCCCTACCGCAACCTGCAACGCGAGGCCCAGGACCTGGGACGCGTCGATGAGGTGGCACCCATGGACGTTGAGGGCGAAACGGTCAAGACGCTGGACGAGACCGAGCGCGAGACCATCGAGACCGCCCTGCGCCGCAACAACGGCCGCCGCAAGCTCACCGCCCAGGAGCTGAACATTTCGGAACGAACCCTGTACCGTAAAATCAAGCAATATAACCTGGAACGGCAGTGAAACGGCTCATCATCATCTTGACCCTGGCCGTTGCGGCATTAGGTTGGCAGGCGTGCATCCCCCGATACACGTTCAACGGCGCGTCGATCGACTACAACACCTACAAGACCATCTCGTTTGGCGAGTTCCCGATTCGCGCCGCGCTGGTTTATCCGCCGCTGCAGTCGATGTTCGAGAACCGCATGACCGACATGATTGCCCAGCAGACCAGGCTGCGCGTCATTGACGGCAACAACGCCGACCTGCACATGGAGGGCGAAATCACCAATTACCAGCTCTCGCCGCAAGCTGTGGGCGAAGACGCCTATGCGAGCCAGACGCGCCTGACCATCAGCGTCAAGGTCAAGTACATCAACAACAAGAACCAGAACCTGTCCAAGGACCTCTCCTTCAGCGCCTACCGCGATTTCTCCAGCAGCGAGATGCTGACCGACGTGCAGGACGAATTGTGTGACCAGATCAGCAAGGACCTGGCAGACCTGATTTTTAATGCCACGTTGGGTGACTGGTAATCAGGCAATTAGTATTGTATTGGCATGACAATATCAACATGGATTGAGGACATCAAGCGCGTGGCAGCCGACGAGACTGCCCAGGTGACACGCGAGTGGATGGAACAGGCCCTGGAGACCGCCCCCTACTGCGTTACACCCGCGCTGCTGTTCCTGAAACGCAATGGCGTGAAAGGCAACGAGGACATCCTTGCAAAACTCGCCATCACCTTCCCCGACCGCCAGGCCCTGGCAACGGTCATCGGCGAGGAGGCACACAAGCTCACGGATTTCTACCCCCCAGAGGAGGTGCCCGAGACACCCGACACCATCACCACCATCGACCGTTTCCTGGACAACTACGGCAAGACCAGCCCTGGCGAGGTCGAGGCCATCAACCGGGCGATTTTCAACCCGCAGCCCGACTATGCCGACGTGCTGGCGGCACAGGAAATGGAAGAGGGCGGCATGCAGCTCACCGAGGGTGATTCGCAGGATGACCTGATCAACAAATTCATCGCCGAACAGATGCAGCTGGGCGAACAGGCGGCACAGACGCCTATCGACATCGCCGTGGGCGAGGAAGAGAAGGCCGAAATTGCCGAAGAGACCATCGAAAATCCTACCGAAAACGATGATTCCATGTTGAGCGAAAGTCTGGCCAAAATGTACATCGCCCGACACAAATATTCACAGGCTCTTGAAATTATTAAGCGTTTAAATTTGAAATATCCAGAAAATAGTATTTACTTTGCAGACCAAATTCGGTTTTTGACCAAATTGGTCTTAAATGAGACACTAAACGACAAAAAATAAGAAAAAATGTACACTATTTTTGCAATTCTGATCGTGATCGCATCGATTCTGTTGGTCGGTGTTATCCTTATCCAAAAATCCAAGGGCGGCGGCCTCGCTGCCAACGTGAACAATTACAACCAGTTCATGGGTGTTCGCAAGACCACCGACTTCGTAGAGAAAGCAACTTGGGGTCTGGCCATCTTCATCTGCGCGCTGAGCATCGCTTCGGCTTTCGTTACAGCTCCCAGCATTGTTGAGGGTGCTCCCCAAATCAAGAAGTTACCCACCAGCGAGTCTCAGGCTCCCAACTTCGGCACTCAGGCCGAGGAGGCTCCTGCCGCTGCTGCCGCTCCTCAGGAGGCTACCGTTCCCGCCAAGGAAGAGGCTCCCGCCAAGGAGGGCAAGTAACTCACTTATCGCATCTGAAACCAACTTTTTCAAGAGGATGCGGTATGTCGTATCCGCATCACAGCGGGTCAAGACATACCGCATCTTTTATTTTTCAGTTATGAAGATGACATTATTATATATAGCTCTCGCGATACTGGCAACCGCATGTGGCAGCACCAACAACACGGCGGCCACGCACGATAGCGAGGAGGCCATGACGACGGCGGCTGTCAGCACGTTTGACGGCAATGCCGCCTATGAACTCACGCGCCAGCAGTGCGAGTTCGGTCCCCGCATGCCCGGCACGGCCGCCCATGCCAAGTGCGCCGAATGGCTCACCTCCACCCTGCAGGCCTCGTGCGACACCGTCATGGTGCAGACCGGAACCGTCCAGACGGCTAAGTCAGGCAAGTTAGGCATCAAGAACATCATCGGTATCATCAACCCCGACGCCAAGCAGCGCCTGTTGCTGCTTGCCCACTGGGACACCCGACCCTGGGCTGACAATGACCCTGATCCCGCCAACCACAACAAGCCCGTGATGGGCGCCAACGATGGTGCCAGCGGTGTGGGCGTGCTGCTCCAGCTGGCACGGCACCTCAAGGCCGACAGCACGAGCCTGGGTATCGACATCCTGCTGGTTGACGTCGAGGATATGGGCGTGGACGAAAACGAGGAATCATGGGCCCTGGGCACCCAGTATTGGGCCCAGCACCCCCATGTGGAGGGCTACAAACCCCTGTTCGGCATCCTGCTCGACATGGTGGGAGCCGGCGATGCCACATTCACCTGTGAATACTATTCGACACAATATGCTGGCGGCTTTGTTGACCTGATTTGGAGGCATGCCGCGGGCAGTCACTTCAAGAAGACGCAAGCGGGAGCCGTGACCGATGACCACATCTTTGTGAACCGCGCGGGCATCCCTTGCGTCGATATCATCGACCTGCGCAGCGACAGCGACACGGGGTTCTGCTCCGCTTGGCACACCGTGAGCGACACCATGGACGGCATCAGCGCCACGACCCTTGGAGAAGTGGGCCAGACCCTGCTCAACGTCATCGCCGACCTTCAAAACTGAAAACCGAAAATCGAAAACTAAAAACTATTATAACAATGAGAAAAGAAAGGATTTTACTCATGAGCGCATTGATTGCAGCGTCGGCTGTGACGACGCAGGCTCGCATCAACTATCCCGACACCCGTCGTGTGGATACCGTGGACAATTACTTCGGCACCCAGGTGCCCGACCCTTACCGTTGGCTCGAGGATGACCGCAGCGCCGAAACCGAGGCATGGGTCAACGCCCAGAACAAGGTGACCCAGAACTACCTGGCCAAAATCCCGTTCCGCAAGGACGTGAAGAAGCGCATCACCGAGCTCGCCAACTACGAGAAGATGGGCGCACCCTTCAAAATCAAGGACAAATTCTATTTCTTCAAGAACGACGGCCTGCAGAACCAGAGCGTGCTCTACGAGTATGATAAGGCTGGTAATCACAAGATGGTGCTCGACCCCAACACGCTGAGCGAGGACGGCACCGTGGCCCTGCAGCAGTTGGACTTCTCCAACGATGGCCGCTACCTGGCCTACATCATCACCCGCAGCGGTAGCGACTGGAACGAGATCTACGTCAAGGACCTCAAGGAGGACCGTGTGCTCAACGACCACATCGTCTGGGCCAAGTTCACCGATGCCCAGTGGCTGGGTGACGGCTTCTTCTACAGCGGCTACGACGCCCCCGAGGATGCCAAGTCGTCCAAGAACGAGTTTCAGAAGGTGTATTACCACAAGCTGGGAACGCCCCAAAGCCAGGACTACGTCGAGTATCAGGACAAGACCGAGCCGCTGCATTTCCACCAGGTGAGCGTGAGCGATGACGAGCGCTATGTCATCCTGTGGAAGAGCGACGCCGAGGGCAATGACATCTACGTCAAGGACCTCAAGGATCGCAACCCCCACTACGTGCAGCTCATCGGCGGCATGAAGTATGAGCGCGGCATCATCGGCATCGACAACGGCAAGATCTACGTTTCCACCAACGAGAACGCCCCCAAGGGCAAGATTGTCACCTACGATGCCGAGACCCTGTCTCCCGCCAGCTGCGCCGAGTTCATTCCCGAGCAGGAGTCGGTGCTTACCGGCGCTGCCATGGCCGACCACAAGTTCATCCTCACCTACGACAAGGATGCTTCCAGCCATCCCTACCTGTATGACCAGAACGGCCGTCTCATCCGCGAGATTGAGCTGCCCACCTATGGCTCGGTAGGCTTCAGTTGCAAGAAGACCGCCAAGGAGGTCTTCTACAGCTTCACCAGCTACACCTTCCCCGGCGCCATCTACAAGTATGACCTCGAGACAGGCAAGAGCGAACTGTTCTTCCAGCCCAAGGTGAACCTCAAGAGCGAGGACTATGTGACCGAGCAGGTGTTCTACCCCAGCAAGGACGGCACGCGCATCCCCATGTTCCTGGTTTACAAGAAGGGTATGAAGAAGGACGGCCAGCGTCCCACTTTCCTCTACGGTTACGGCGGCTTCAACGTCGGTCTCAATCCTGCCTTCACCTACACCCGCACCCTGTTTGCCATGCTCGATTGCGGCGGCATCTGCGCCTACGCCAACCTGCGCGGTGGCAGTGAGTACGGCGAAGAGTGGCACCAGGCCGGCACCAAGATGAACAAGCAGAACGTGTTTGACGACTTCATCGCCGCTGCCGAGTGGCTCATCGACAACAACTACACCAACCCCAAGAAATTGGCTTGCAACGGCGCCAGCAACGGCGGTCTGCTCGTGGGTGCTGTGGTCAACCAGCGTCCCGACCTGTTCGCCTGTGCAGTGCCCCAGGTGGGTGTGATGGACATGCTGCGCTACCACCTGTTCACCATCGGTTGGAACTGGGCTCCCGATTATGGCCGCAGCGATGACAGTCCTGAGATGTTCCGTTACCTGCGCGACTACTCGCCCCTGCACAACATCAAGAACGACGGCACCCCCTACCCTGCCATCCTGGTGACCACCGGTGACCATGATGACCGCGTCGTGCCCGCCCACAGCTTCAAGTATGCCGCCGAGCTGCAGCACTGCAACACCGGTGACCAGCCCAAGCTCATCCGCATCGACAGCAAGGCTGGCCACGGCCACAGCAAGCCCATCAGCAAGATCATCGACGAGTACACCGACATCCAGGCCTTTATCATGTACAACCTGGGCGTCAAGTACAAATACAAAAAATAACCCTCCCCAACCGAGGGAAATCTCAACCACAGGGCGGTTCCGATAAGGGGCCGCCTTATTCTATTAAAAAGCAGTCTGTTGGGCAGCCATTGAATTGTTTCGGGGATTTTTTGTAATTTTGCAGGCACCACCAAAAATGGGGCTTCTTTGATCATGAAAAGATTTTTATTGCTTGTGATAGCAGTGCTGACCTTGACGGGCACAGCACGCGCATGGACTTGGGTTAATTATCAGCCCGACAATGAGAATGTGCAACTGACCTCCACCAACCTGCCTATCGTATGGATCGACGTGGACGGGGAGTATATCGACCGCTATGAGCGCATCACCGCGCGCATGAAGATCATCCATAACGGTGAGGGCCAGCTCAACTGGGCCGACACGGTGGGTCACCCGGGCCAGACGATAGATTATGAGGGTTATGTGGCCCTGCGCTATCGCGGTAGCTCATCATTCAGCATGAGCGACAAGAAGCCCTATTCCTTCCGTCCGCTGGACAAGCCGCTGGAAGAGGGCGGTGTGAAAAAGAAGGTGAAAATCCTAGGCATGGGCAAGGACAACAACTGGGCGTTGCTGGCCCCCTATGCCGACAAGAGCATGATGCGCGACCTGCTGGCGTTTGAGGTGTCGCGGCCATGGATGGAATATACGCCCCAGGGCCGGTTTTGCGAACTTTTCCTCGATGGCACTTACTACGGCGTGTACATTCTCACCGAGGTCGTCTCGGCCGGCAAGCACCGCCTCAACCTGCCCGACCCGGGCGAGACGGGCGATGACCTCACCGGCGGCTACATCATGGAGGTGAACCGCACCGAGGACGAGGTGACCTACACCTCCAAGTACCACCCCGTGAGCAATACGGGTACACGCTACATGAACCAATACATCAATTTCCAGTACAAGTCGCCCGACTACGAGGACCTGACCGAGGACCAGGTGAGCTACATCACGAGCCGCATCGACCAGATGGAGCAGTCCTTGTGGACCTATAAGCCCGGCAACGCGTCAACCTATCAGGATTACCTCGACGTGACCAACTTCATCGACTACCAGATTGCCATGGAGCTGGGCCACAACGTGGACGCCTACCGCCTGAGCGGCTGGTTTTTCAAGCGCCGCGACAGTGAGGACCCGCGCTTCAAGATGGTGGTGTGGGACATGAACCTGGCCTACGGCAACTCCGACTATTATCAAGGCTGGCGCACCGACACCTGGATGTACCAGAACAACAACACGATGAACGCCGAGGGCGACCCGCAACTCGTCCCCTTCTGGTGGTACAAGCTCAATACCGACCCCACCTACACCGCAGCCCTCAAGGCCCGCTGGGCACAGTACCGCCGCAGCAACCTGCGCGAGGACCGCGTGATGGCCACCGTTGACTCGCTTGCCCATGTGCTCACCGTCAATGGCGCCGAGCAGCGCAACAGCCAGGCCTGGCCGCGCTGGGGTGAACACGTATGGCCCAACTACTATGTGGCCATCGACTTTGCCGACGAGGTGAGCTACCTCAAAGGGTGGATCAGCGACCGCATCGCCTGGATGGACAGCAAGCTGGGCTTCGACCCCAATGCCCATGAACTGGGCGACGTGAACGGCGACGGCATCATCAACGTGGGCGACGTGACGGCCCTCATCAGCTATGTGCTCAATGGCAACGCCACCGGCATCGACCTGGAGGCCGCCGATTGCACTCATGACGGCATCTGGAACGTGGCCGACGTGACCGCCCTTATCCACTATGTCCTGAACAACACCTGGTAAGCTAACGACAAAAGAAAACAGCAGCATCACATGAATGGCGACAAGATAATCATCAAGGGAGCACGGGAGAACAACCTCAAGGAGGTCTCGCTGGAGATTCCCAAGCATCAAATCACGGTATTCACGGGCGTCTCAGGCTCGGGCAAGAGCTCGCTGGTGCTTGACACCATCGCGGCCAAGTCGCGCCGGGAGTTGAACGACACCTTCCCGTCGTTTGTGCAGCAGTACCTGCCCAAATATGGCCGTCCTCATGTGGATGCCATCGAGAATCTGCCCATCGCCATCGTCATCGACCAGAAGAAGCCCGCCCAGAACTCCCGCTCGACGGTCGCCACCTACACCGACATCGCCGCCCTGCTACGCCTGTTGTTCTCGCGCGTGGGGCAGCCCTTTGTGGGCTATGCCGAGTCGTTCAGCTTCAACCATCCCGAGGGCAGTTGTCCCCGCTGCTCGGGCTTGGGCGAAATCCGCGAGCTGGACATCCACAAATTGGTGGACTTTGACAAGAGCCTCAACGACGAGGACACCATCCACTACATCGCCTTCGGCAAGGGCGGCTGGCGCTGGATTCGCTACGCCCACAGCGGCCTGTTCGACCTGGACAAGAAAATCAAGGATTACAGCCCCGAGGAACTCGACTTGTTCCTCAACAGCCCGCAAATCCGCCTCAAGAACCCACCTGCCAACTGGCCCAAGACGGCCAAGTACGAGGGCCTCATCCCCCGCATGTACCGCAGCATCATCAACAGCGAGGAAGGGCTGCTGCACGCCGCTGTACTCAACCCCATGCTCACCATGGGCACCTGCCCCGACTGCCACGGCACCCGCCTGAGCCCCCGCGTGCTCTCATGCAAAATCGAGGGCATCAACATTGCCGACGCCTGCGCCATGTCCATCACCCGCCTCAACCAGTGGGTCAAGTCGTTGACGGCACCGCTGGCCGTGGACCTCAAGCAAGCCATCAGCGCCCGCCTCACGGCACTCGAGGAAATCGGCTTGGGCTACCTGAGCCTGGAACGCGCCGTGGGCACCCTCTCGGGCGGCGAGGCCCAGCGCTGCAAGATTGCCAAGTACATCAACTCGTCGCTGGCCGACGTCCTCTACATCCTCGACGAACCCAGCACGGGCCTGCACGACCACGACATCGAGAAGATGAAGCACTCGGTGCGCCGCTTGCGCGATGCGGGCAATACCGTCCTGCTCGTCGAGCACCACCGCGAGATGATAGGCATCGCCGATCACATCGTGGACCTGGGTCCCGGCCCGGGCAGCGAGGGCGGACGCATCATCTTTGAGGGCAACTACCAACAGCTGCTGCACAGCGGCACCAGCACGGGACAGATGCTCAGCCAGCACGGCGACTTCAAGCCTCAGCCCCGTCCGGTCCAGCAGACCTTCCCCCTGCGCCACGCCACGCTGCACAACCTCAAGGACATCTCCATCGACCTGCCCATGGGCGTGTTTGCCGCCGTGGCCGGTGTGGCGGGCTCGGGCAAGAGTTCGCTGATGGAGTGCTTCCGCCGCGAGCACGGCGACGTGGTCTATATCAGCCAGAAGAACATCGGCGTGAGCCTGCGCTCCACCCCCGCCACCTATATGGACATCGCCCCCGACATCCGCAAGCGATTTGCCAAGGCCCATAAGGTCAAGGAGCAGTACTTCACCTTCAACGGCAAGGGAGGCTGCCCCGTGTGCGGCGGCAAGGGTGTCGTCATTGCCGAGATGGCCTTCATGGACAACATCGAGACCACCTGCGAGGCCTGCCACGGTTTGCGCTACAGCCGCGAAGCCCTGCAATACACCATCGACGGCAAGAATATCGCCCAGGTGATGGACCTGTCGGTGCGGCGCGCCAGCGAGTTCTTCAAGGGCACCAGCATCGAGGAGAAGCTCCAGCCCATGATGGCCGTCGGCCTGCATTACCTGCACCTCAACCAGGCCCTGAGCACCCTCTCGGGCGGCGAGCTGCAGCGCCTCAAGATGGCCTCCTGCCTCAAGCAATACACCCTGCCCCTCAATCAGGGCGGTCAGCGCGGCGTGTTCGTCATCGATGAACCCACCGACGGCCTCCACCTCAAGGACGTGCGCCACCTCATCAACCTGTTCGAGCAGATGGTCGAGATGGGTAACACCGTCTATGTCATCGAGCACAACACTGACGTCATCAAGGCCGCCGACCACGTCATCGAGCTAGGCCCCGGCGCCGGCGATTTGGGCGGCACCATCATCTACCAAGGTACCCCCCACGGCATCCTCACCTGCCCCACCTCCGTCACCGCCCAGTACCTGTAGAAGTGGGGAGTTTTATACGGGCTACCGCCCGCAATACTGAACGCCTGTCGAGTCTAGTATTGCGGGCGGCAGCCCGTATGAGAGGCCTAGTGTTTAATGGCTACTCGTGACCTCGTTGACGAGGTAGATGATGCTCTGATAGGGGATGCCACCGTTGGTTTCCAGGCCGACCTCGCAGGTGCGGCTGTTGCTGTAGCCCATCTCGATGCGGTTGTCCTCGAGCTGGCGACGCAGCTTCCTGAGTGCCCAGCGGTTGACCTCGGGATGCGTCCAGCCTCGGTCGCCGGCAAAGCCGCAGCAGCCCACACCCTCGGGCAGGAAGACGTTGTTGCTGCACAGGCGTGCCAGTTGCAGCATCTTATCAGCCAAGCCCATCTCGCGGGTCGAGCAGGTGAAGTGCAGGGCGATGCGGCGGTCGATGGGGGTGAACTCCAAGCGGTCGCGCAGGTAGTCCCAGATGAATTCGACGGGTTCGTAGAGGTGCATGCGGGTAATCATCTTGCGCATGCGGTGCAAGCAGGGGCTCTGGTCACACACGACGGGATACTTGCCCTGCTCGCTGGCTTGCCACAGGGCCTCATCGAGTTCGGCAGTCTTGCGGTCAGCGATGTCGAGCATGCCCTTCGACTCCCAGATGGTGCCGCAGCACATGCGCTCCAACCCCTCGGGGAAGATGACCTCGTAGCCCGCCTTGCGGCACAGCTGCACCATCTCGTCGACGAGGGTGTTCTTGACGGGTGCGCCTTTGGACAAGCCCATCGTCTGGTTGATGCACGAGGGGAAATAGACCACCTTATCGGCCACGCCAAGGCGAGGCCCTACATGCGGTTGACGCGTCTTGCCCGGCATGGCAGGGGTCCACAGTGGCAGTCCCGCCTTGTGCAAGCCCTTGGCAACGCCTTGCATGGCAGCGGTTCCCAGCACGTTGTGGCCCAGGCGTGCAGTATCGAGGACGAGGCGCAAGCCGCTCTTGATGCCCGCCATGTGACGCGCGGCAAAATCACCCGTCCTGTAGCCCATCGAACCTGGCGGCAACATCTCCTGGCGCACGAGGTGGGTCAGGTCGGCCACATTGATTTTCATGGGACATGAGGTGGCACACAGGCCGTCGCCGGCACACGTCTGGTCGCCCTGGTAGCGGTATTGCTTGACGAGGGTTTTGAGACGCTCGGGGTCACTACCCGTCTCACGCAGGTGGGAAATCTCGCGTTGGATGACGATGCGCTGGCGTGACGAGAGGGTGAGGCCGCAGGTCACACAATTCACCTCGCAGAAGCCGCACTCGATGCATTTGTTGGCCTTGAGCACGCCCTCGACGGTCTCGCGCTGGCTAGGGCTCGCGCCAGGCGTGGCCGCTTCCAGTCCGCGCATCTTGAGCTCGGGCAGGGGCTTGAAGTGCTTGATGAAACACTCGGGATCGTCGTTGAAGATGACACCGGGGTTGAGCAGGTAATGCGGGTCGAAAATCTCCTTTAGCTCACGCATGGCGGCAAAGGCCTCCTCGCCCCACTCATACTTGACGAACGGAGCCATGTTGCGGCCCGTGCCGTGCTCGGCCTTGAGCGAACCGTCATATTCCTCGACCACCAGCCGCGCCACGTCGCGCATCATGGCGGCATAGCGTTGCACCTCGCTCTCGTCGCTGAAGAGCTGGTTGATGATGAAGTGGTAGTTGCCCTCGAAGGCGTGGCCGTAGATGCAGGCGTCCCGGTAGCCGTGGTCGGCGATGAGGCGCTGCAGCTTGACGGTGGCCTCGGGCAGGTCCTCGACGGCAAAGGCCACGTCCTCAATCAGGCACGACGTGCCCACGGGACGCGCTCCGCCCACGCTGGGGAAGATGCCCGAACGGATGGCCCAGTACTTGCCATAGACGGCGGGGTCGGTGGTGAAGGCGACGGGGATATAGGTCTGGAACTGCGACAGGCACCGGGTGATGGCGTCGATGCGCAGCTGCAGGTCATCGGGGGTTGTAGCCTTGGTCTCGGTGAGGATGGCGGTGAGGTTGTGGTAGTCGCCAGGCTCCACGCCGGAAATCTTGCCCGCATCCACATCGCGCTTGTATTGCAGATAGACGGGGTCATCGACCGAGGCCAGCGACAGGTAGTCGAGCATCTCGGCACTCTTGACCATCAGGTTCTCCTCGCTCATGGCGATGTCGACATCGCTCGAGCGCAGCTGCTTGAGGGCCACCACGGCCTCGCAACTCTCCTTCATCGTGAAGAAGTAGAGCATGGCCGAGGCCTTGCAGGGATAGTCGTGCAACGTGCGCATGGTCACCCGGCTGATGAAAGCCAGCGTGCCCTCGCTACCCACCACGCAATGGGCGATGATGTCGAACGGGTCGTCGTAGGCGACAAACGGCCGCAGGTTCAGGCCCGTCACATTCTTGATGCTGTATTTCTTGCGGATGCGCTCGGCAAGCGGCCCGTTGGCACGAATGCGGTCACGCAGGGACTCAATTCGGGCGATAAACTCGGAATGGCTCTGACGGAAAGCCTCACGGCTGGCGGCATCGCCCGTGTCGAGCACGGTGCCGTCGGGCAACACCAGGCGCGCCGACAGGAGCATGCGGTCGCTGTTGGCATGGGTGCCGCAGTTCATGCCCGAGGCGTTGTTGGCGACGATGCCGCCCACCATGGCCGAGCCGATGCTGGCAGGGTCAGGCGGGAACACACGGCCCAGGGGCTTCAGGATTTGGTTCACTCGGGCGCCCACGATGCCGGGCTGCAGGGTGATGCTATCGGCGTCGGGGGCAACGGAATAATCTTCCCAGTTCTTGCCCGCCACAATGAGGATGCTGTCGCTCACGCTCTGTCCCGAGAGCGACGTGCCGGCGGCGCGAAAGGTGAACGGCAGGCCACGCTTGCTGGCCACCTTGACTATCCGCGACACCTCGGCTTCATCCTTGGCACGGATGACCACCTTGGGGGTCAAGCGGTAGAAACTGGCGTCGGTACCCCATGCCAGGGTACGCAACTCATCGGTATAAATCCTGTCCTGCGGCAATACCGCCTTGATTTCGTTCAAAAAGCCCTCCATAGCGTCATCTCGTGAATCAAAAGTATTACTGGCTCAGCACCAGGTCTATCAGATAGGTGACATCGGCAATATTGATTTCGCCATCGCCATTCACATCGGAACGCGCTATAACCTCATCGGCATAGTCATCTCCCAAGACGACGCCAATGAGCACGTTGACATCGGCCACATTGATGTCACCGTCGGCATTGATGTCGCCATTGGCAATTGGGGAAGGAGGTGGCGGCAGGGGCGGCTCGACATACTCAAAACGGGCATCAAGCCAGGCCATGCGGGTAGTAATCCAGTTCTTGAGGTAACGGATTTCGTCCTCATAACTGCTGGGAACATAATTGTTGGGCCACAACATAATGCCCCAACGCGGACGGGCGAGATTGTTGCGGTATTCAGCGCCATAGGAGGTAATCTCGTTGGCCAGCGAGTCGATGGTCGCCATGAGCCTGTCGGAACGCAGGTTACCCTCGCGCAACTGCCTCCAGCGCACCATGCGCTTGGCCATGTAGTCGTCATCCTTCCACATCTTGTACCAGTAGAACGGCACCATGTGGTCATGGTTGGCATGCAGCGACGTGTTCTGCTGATACACCCAGTTGCCGGTATAGGAGCCCCTATTGTAGTAGCAGTTGCCATAGGCGATGTTGAAATCCCACAGCACCATCTTGAAACGCGGGTCCTCGCTGTCACGGCGCTTGAAGAATTTGGTGCTCAAGCGGTAACCGTCGGGGTTATGAGCCAGCTCGTTGAACAGCTGGAAATCCATGAACGACTGCACATCGATATACTTGCTGTAACCGGTCTCGGGATTCTTGTAATCCTCGGAGGCAAAGACCGAGTCCATCCTGTCGATAGCCCCGTTGATGTAATCTATCTGGGCCTGCGTCAAGTCCTCATAGTCGGGCCAGTCGTAATTGAAGTAAATATAAGAGTCTTCAAACACTTCGCCCTTATTGCTCACGGGATGCTGGGTGGAGACGTGGGAGGTGGAGTCGGGCGCGTCAACCTCGACGATATAGCCGCCCGTGAGGTCGTCGCCTTCCTCGCCCGGGTCAGGCAGGTTCAGGCGGTGCTTGCCCTTTGAAACGACCTCGGTGAGAATGTACACGCCGTAGTAGATGCCGTCGAGATAGACCTCGCACAGGCGACCCTGCGGGGTATATTCCATCCATGGCCGTGCCAACTCAAAGGTGAGCAGGTCACGAATCATGCTGCGGTCGGAGTAAGGTGCCAACAAGGCCCAATTGTTGTCCTTGCCCATGCCCAAGATTTCCACCTTTTTCTTGTCGTAAACCTCAGGGGTCAGCGGTTCGGACAGGGTGCGGAACGATAACGGTTTCTTGTCGCTGTTGGCGTAGGAAGAACGCCCACGATAACGCAAGGCGATGTCACCCTCATAGTCGATGTGCTGGCCTGGATGGGCCACGGTGTCGGCATAGTTTAAGAGCCCCTTGCCATTATGGATGATTTTCATGCGCGCCGCAATGCGCTCTTCACGCCTGATCATCACCCCGTCCACGTCAATCCACACGATGGGCAGGTTGGTGCAGTCGATTTTCACCGTGGTGTCGTCAGGCAGATAGTTGTCGGCACGCTCTGCTCTCGCGGCAAAACACACCGCAAACAGCACAGTCAGCAGCAATACAGTTTTCCTTATCATAATCATCTTCATTTATTTGTAGGGTGCAAATATACAATAAAAAGGAGAAAAAGGACTCAAAAACACATCTTTTTGCAATCGGGCAAATGGTCAGTGCCACCTGCCGATGAGGCAACACGACGGCGTTCACTGGCCGAGAATGACATCGACAATGACGTTGATGTCGGCGAGATTGACCTCGCCATCGCCGTTCACATCGCCACTGGCTGCAACGCTGCCCGAGTTAATCATATCGACCACCGCATTGATATCGGCAACACTCACCTCGCCATCGCCATTGACATCGCCCGGCAAGACGGCCGTCGGGTCAAAGCCCAACTGCTCATCCATCCAGGCAATGCGGTCGCTGATCCAGTTCTTGAGGAACCGCACCTCGTCGGCATAACTGCTGGCCACATAGTAGTTGGGCCACACATACCGGCCCCAGCGCGGCCAGGCCTGGCTGTTGCGCTGCTCAGCGCCATGCGAGGTGAGGACGCTCGACAACGAGTCCACCACAGCCATGACGCGCTCCTCGCGCAGGTTGCTGCGGCGGTACTGCGCCCAGCGGCTCTTGAAGGCAGCGATGTAGCTGGGGTTGCTGTTCAGCTTGTACCACCAGAAGGGTATCAGATACTGGTCATAGGCGCTGTTGATGATGTTGTTGCTCTTGTACATCCAGGTGTCGGTGCGCCAGCCGTCATAATAGTCGGCGTTACCATAGGCCAGGTTCATGTCCCACACCACCATCTTGAAGCGCGGGTCCTCGCTGTCACGGCGCTTGAAGAACTTGCCGCTCAGGCGGTAGGCATCCACATTGTGGCCCAGTTCCATGGCAATCTGGTAGTCGATGAAGTTGGTCACGTCAAGGTAATCGGCATAGGCGGCCGTCCCATTGGGCCGATAGTTCCACAGCAAGCGTTCCATCTCGTCGATACGGCCATTGATATAGCTCACCTGCTCGGCGGTCAGTTCGTCATAGTCGGGTGACTTATACTGGAAATAAATGTATTGGTTGTTATAGGGCGAGCCGGTATTGCTCACGGGATGATACTTCGAGACATGGGTCACTTCGTCGGCACGGTCAATTTCCATGATGTAGCCGCCGGTAAGGTCATCGCCCGTCTCGCCCGGGTCGGGCAGGTTGAGGCGGTGCTTGCCCTTGGAAACGACCTCGGTGAGAATGTACACGCCATAATAGGTGCCATCGAGGATTAGCTCGCAAAACCGGCCCTGGGGCGTATATTCCATCCATGGCCTGGAGAACTCAAAGGCCAGCAGGTCGCGCATCATGCTCTTGTCGGAGTAAGGGGCCAGCAGCGCCCAGTCGTTGTCCTTGCCCATACCCAGGATTGCGACCTTCTTTTTCACGCCGCCCTCTTCCAGCGGCTTGTCCAGCGGTCGGAAGGAATAGGGTTTCTTGTCGCTGCTTCCAAACGAGGAGTTGCCGCGGTAGCGCAGGGCAATATAGCCATCATAGTCGATGTGTTGGCCCGGGTGCCCCACCGTGTCGGCCCAGTTAAGCTGGCCCTCACCGTTGTGGATAATCTTCATCCTGGCTGTGATGCGCTCATTGCGTTGGATATACTGGCCGTTCACGTCAAGCCACACGATGGGCAGGTTGGTGGAGGTCAACCGGACATTTTGGTTGTCAGGCGGATAATTGATTCCAGTCCATGCGTGTGCGATACCTGTCAAGGTAAGCACTGCCAGCGCCAGTATAACCAATCGTTTCATCTATCCTTCGGGGTATTATGGCAAAAAAACACTATTTTGAGACGCCATGGGCAGCAGCGTTGCGGGGGTGATGGGTGAGAATTTCGTCACGCAGGCGGGTGCGGTCGATATGGACGTAAATCTCGGTGGTGGTGATGCTCTCATGGCCCAGCATCTGCTGAATGGCACGCAAGTTGGCACCGCCCTCGAGCAGATGGGTGGCGAAACTGTGGCGCAGGGTGTGGGGGCTGATGACCTTGCGCACCCCTGCCAATTCGCACAGCTGCTTGACGATGTGGAAAATCATCTGGCGCGTGAGCATCGCACCACGGCGGTTCAGGAACAGGATGTCCTCGCTGCCACGCTGGGCGACCTGATGGGAACGCGTCTGTTCCAGATAGAGGCTGATCTGCTCAATGGCAACAGGCGAAATGGGCACCAGCCGCTGCTTATTGCCCTTGCCCTGGATGATGACATAACGCTCCTCCATAAAGAGTTGCGAGAGTTGCAGCCCGATGAGTTCGCTCACACGCAGGCCACAGCCGTAGAGCGTCTCGATGATGGCGCGGTTGCGCTGCCCCTCGGCCTTGGACATGTCGATACAGTCAATCATGGCGTCAATCTCGGCGATGGTGAGCACCTCGGGCAGATGGCGCCCGATTTTCGGCGTGAGCAGCAGTTCGGTGGGGTCGGTATCCAGAAAACCCTCCATGCGCAGGAACTTGTAGAAACTCTTGACACCACTGATGATGCGGGCCTGGGAACGGGGCTGGATACCCACGTCCTGCAGGGTGCAGACAAATCGCTCCAGGTCATCGGTCGTGGCACGCTCAATGCCCACGCCCACCTCGGCTAGGTAGCGGGTGAGTTTGTCCACATCGTCGCTGTAGGCCACGGCAGTGTTGGCGCTCATGCCCTTCTCGAGGGTCAAGTGCCCCAAGAAACGCCGTTTCACATCCGCTATGTCAGTAATCTCCCGCATTCCTAACACCTAAAGCCTAATGCCTAAAACCTAACGCCTAATTAAAAAACCGCGAATAGTATCATTGAGCAACGGGTCAAAATTATCATTGGCAATCACGGTAACGCTATCACCGTCAAGGGTTATCCACAGGCGGCGGTTATCCCCACCGTCCAGCCAATCAACACGCATTGCAAGCGTGTCGCCCTGCCATGCATAGGCTGCCACACTGGTGAAGGGGCGACGGGTTCCCACCAGTTGCTCACGGCTTTCCATGATGTAGATGGGACGCTCATCGCCAGTAGTAAACCGCCACTCGCCACAAGCCGCAACGGCACGCAAGGGACCACGTTTGTCGGTCATGGTGAAGATGCGGTCATTGCCCATAGGACTTATGTCAATGGTCTTGATGCCCAGCAGATTGCTATCCAATGCGATATTAGCGTTGAACAATCGACCCTCCATGGGATGTGTAGCATTCCCTTGTGGCATGGCAATCGACAACGAGTCAAGCGAGTCCTTATAATCGACCTCTTGCTGGGTGATGAGCTGCTCGATGAAACGGTAATAAATCGTGTTGAGTTCGTCACCATAGTTGGCGGCACGGCCATTGATGACAATCACCAGGTCAAGCTTGGGTAGCACATAGATGAGCTGACCGCCATAGCCAGCCGCAAAGAACGACTCGGCACGTGGGTGCTGAATGGCCTTGGTCTGGTAACCATAGCCCAGATAGTATTTATCCACGTCATAGCCCGTGAACCAGGAGCGAACCTTGTGCCACAGGCGTTTAAAGAACGAGATAACCCGTTGCTTGAACGGTAACTTGGGGCCAGGGCCCTCGGTGGAGATGAGGCGTTGCGTCATGTCATGAATCCACTGTTCGCTCACCAGCTGCTGGCCTTTCCACTTGCCGCCATGCAGCATGAGCAGGCCCAGTTTGGCCTCGCTCTCGGTCTGGAGCCGCAAGCCCCAGCCGGCAGCCTCGACACTGTCAGGCGCAAGTTCCCAATCGGCCTCGGTGATGTGCAAAGGCGTGAAAATGCGTTCCCGCACATAGTCAAGCATCGGCCGGCCCGTTACCCTCGTGACAATCATCGCCAGGGCATGGGTACACATCGAGTCATAGGTGAAACGCTGCCCTACCCCGCTGAAATCACCCGCAAACCATGCGGTAAGCCAATCGGCATCGCCCTCGGGGATGCTCAAGTCGGGTTTACGTCCAGCTGCCATCATGAGCACATTGCGCACGGTAAGACTGTCCAGGGCTGGCGACAATGTGGCGGGCATCTTGTCCCGCAGGTGCTTGGATATCTTGTCCTCGACAGTGAGCTGGCCGTCATCGATAGCAAGCCCCACGGCAAGTGCGGTGACCGTCTTGCTGGCACTGTACAGTGTGTGCAGGTCGGTAGCCCTGTAAGGATAAGCATGCAGCTCACCGATGACCTTGTCATGACGCAACACCATCAAGTGATGGACATCCACGTCGGGCAAACTGGTCAAGTCATGGTAAAACCTGTTGAGCAGGCCTGTCGGCACGCCCTCGGCCTCGGGAGTGCTACGGGGCAACTCATCTACCTGAGCAAGCATGGGCGACACACATGCCAACAGCAATACTATTGAGAACAGATATCGTCTCATTGTACGGTAAATGAAATCGTTTCAGCCTTGGAATTGGGATAGGTGTCGCGGATGGTCAACTCGTTTTTGTCGAAGTCGAACACATAGGTAGTGCCACTGATCCAATCCACATAGTGGACGCGAACCTCCAGTTTTTTGGGTGTAGTCCAAGCATAGGCAGCAGCATCAGTAAAACCATGCTTAAAGCCTTGCATACGGTTAATCGCATTGATGGAATAAACCGGATGACCTGCAACGGGAGAATATTGCCAACTGCGATAGCCCAGCACAAAAGACTCGGTTGCCTGCTGATTGCGTTTCACTTCCATCGTGTTGCCAGCAGCACCAAAATCAAGCGTTATCTGCGCCAAGTCCAATTTATTGGGAGCCAGTTGCAGCAGCTTGTGCTGTTTATTGCCCATTTTGCCCTGAGGGAACGGCAGAACAGCGTTAGCACACAGCTTATCCAGTCGTTTCTGCAGCTTGTTTTCGGGCTTCAACGGGGCATCTTTCAGGCCTGGCATCAACTGGTTCCAGATACAAGCCAACTCCTCATGGCCATAAAGCTTCATGCCCAGTATAACCACCACAAGGTCTTCCTGGGGCACCACGACGGTGTATTGGCCCATCGCACCGTCAGCGCGGAAGGAACCAGGCCACTTGCTCTGCCACACTTGGTAGCCGTAGCCCTGATTGCCATCGGTGGGCGGCACGGTCTCCTTGGCGCCACCGTCAATAAGGCGTGAGCAAGCCTGCTGAACATAGTCGGCGCTCACCAGTTGCACTCCATTCCAGTTGCCCTTGTTTAGCAATAACTGACCTAACTTGGCCATGGTCTCGGCCTGGACACGCAAGCCCCAGCCGCCCGTGTTGATGCCATCAGGACTGGTTTCCCAATCGGCCACGGTGATGTGCATGGGGTCAAACAGCTTCTTCTGAAGGTATTCCAGCATCGTCTGGCCCGTCACACGCTGCACGATGGCCGATAGCATGAAGGTGCACATCGAGTCATACTGGAACACCGAGCCTGGCTTGTCGTCAACGGGTTTGGCTAGCCAATCCTTGACCCAATCGGTGCTGTTGTTGCGCATGGTCCAGTCGGGTTTCACGCCCGATGCCATCATCAGCAGGTCACGCACGGTCATGTCGGCCATGTTGTCGCTCACTTGGATGGAACGTTTGTCGGGGAAGAAGGTCATCACCCTGTCGGTGAGCCGTAGCAGGTTCTCGTCGATGGCGATACCCACAGCCAGCGAGGTGAAGGTCTTGCTCGCCGAGTAGAGCGTGTGACTGTCCTCGGCACGGAAAGGTGCCGGATGCAATTCGGCCACCACCTTACCGTGACGCATGACCACCACATGGTGGATGTCACATTCGGGCAAGGCCATCAGCGAGTCCATCATGTTGATGACCGCTTGGGTGCTGATACCCTCGGCCGCGGGAGTGCTACGGGGCAAATCGCCCACCTGGGCCGCCAACAACAGCGGCAACAGGGCCAATATGATAAGAATCTGTCGTTTCATATTTATTGATAGTTCTTTAACGCTTGTTCGAGTTCGGTGCGGATAAGGGTTTTCAGTTCCTGGGGCTCCAGCACCTCGATGCTGGCGCCGTGCGACATGATTTCCTCTTTAAGGTCATAGGTGATACGCATCTTGTAGGTAAACACCGAGTATTCATCATGGATTTCCTCCTGCTGTGAACTGTGCAACGGCAGGGCACGGAAATACTTAGCCTGGGTGGGTTCAACACGCAGGACGATGCGCTTGGGGCTGTTCTGGTTGGTGATGATACCGAAACAGTCCTTGAAAAAGTCCGACGGATTGACATTCGCGGGCATGGTAAAGGATTCCTGCAAGATATTAAGGTCGCCGATACGGTCTAGCGAATAGGTCTTGATGAGCCCATCCTTAACATTTAAGCCTATCACATACCACAACTGCTTGAAGATCTTGACAAAATAAGGTTCAAGCACGATTCCATCGGTGGGACGTGAACGCGTGTAACTCTTGTAAGAAAAACGAATGCGGCGGTTCTGCTTGAGGGCATCGATAATCACGGGCAAGTGCTCACGTGCCGAGGGCACATTCTCAACCATGATGCGCTCGCTGATGTCACGGGCATTGCTGAGCATGCCGCTCATCGAGGCCGAGTCCACCAGCCACGACTGTAATCGGGCATTGTTCTCTCCTCCAGAGTCGTCAATATAGTATTCAAAGGTCGATTTGTCACACTGGATGTTGATATCGAACATTTCCTCCACTCCGTCACGGTAATGGAAAAAAGTGCGACGCGCCAGCGGCTTGCCTTCACTGATTTCGCTACGCAGCCAAGCCTTGTTCAAATCCTTGAGTGTGATGCGTCCATAACGGCTGATGGTATCCACCAGCCACACATAGCGGTTAACAAGGTTGCGGGCCATCCTTTACAGTTATTTACCTAAAACCTAACGCCTAACGCCTAACGCCTAACGCCTAAAACCTCTTAATCAACAACGCCAGGCCTATCATGGTCAAAGCGGCATTCAGCAGGAGCAACTCGAAGCCCAGGGTGTAGTCATACTGGTTCTTGAGCCACATCTGGATAAAGAAGCTGATGACAGGGGCTGCGATGCACACCACAGGAACCAAACGGTCACGCACGGGGCTCTTGCACATCATGCCAAAGGCAAACAGGCCCAAGATGGGACCATAGGTGTAGCTAGCGAGGGTATAAACAGCGCTGATGGCGTCACTGTTGCTGATGGCATAGAATATCAAGATAACCAAGCCCATTCCGGCTGCCATCGCGATGTGTACCATGCGGCGGGTGCGGCCCAGGGCGGTATCGTCTTGCTTCTTGTCAGCCTCCAGAATATCGACGGTAAACGAGGTGGTCAACGAAGTCAGAGCCGAGCCAGCAGCCGAATAAGCGGCTGCAATCAGGCCGATGATGAATACCACGCCCAGCAAGACAGGCATGCCTTCACTGAAGGCTACCGTGCCGAACAATTCGTCGGTCTTCTCGGGCATGGCAATGCCGTTAGCCTTAACGTGCATAGCCAGCAAGGTGCCCAAAATCAAGAACAGGGCAATCACGATGACCTGCAGGAAAACGCTCACAATAAGATTCTTGGCCGACTCACTGGCGTTCTTGCATGCCAAGCTGCGCTGCATCAGGTCTTGATCAAGTCCCGTTGTGGCGATTACCATAAAGATGCCTGCAATAAACTGTTTCCAGAAGTAAGTGCCCTCCTTGGGATTGTCAAAGAAGAACACGCGCGAGGTATCGTCACCGGCAACGGCCTTGCACAGTCCAGCCAGGTCATATCCCAAGCCCTTGGCAACAAAGTATATACTCAGCACCACCGACAGGATGAGGCAGAAACTCTTGAGCGTATCAGTCCAGATAACGGTCTTCACACCACCCTGCAACGTGTAGAGGAAGATGAGGGCGATGGTGACAATGACGTTGATGACAAACGGGATGTGCAACGGCGAGAACACCAGCAGCTGCAGGGTCACGCACACCACATAGAAACGCACCGCTGCACCCAGCATCTTGCTGATGAAGAAGAACCACGCGCCGCTCTTGTGGGTGCTGCCACCGAAGCGTTGCTCCAGGTAGCCATAGATGGAAACAAGGTTACGCTTGTAGAATAGCGGGATGAGCACGTAGGCGATAACAAAGTAACCCACAATGAAGCCCAAGGCCATCTGCAGGTAGCTGAAGCCTTTGGTGACCACCATGCCGGGCACCGAGATGAAGGTCACACCCGAAATGGGCGCTCCGAGCATGGCGATGGCGACAATGAACCACGGGGCCTGACGGCCGCCGCTCAAGGCGGTGGCGGTGTCGCTCTTGCGCGAGGCCGCCCACGAAATGATAAATAACAGAATGAAATAGCCAACGATGGTGGCAAGTACAATCCAGGGAGTCATATCTTAGTTTAGAGTGAATAGTTAATAGTTAACAGTGAATAGATACCAAAAACCTAATGCCTAAAGCCTAATGCCTACTCAGCATAGAGGAGATAAGGACGGCGCTGGGCCTTGAAGAGTTCTACATCGGCTTGCCAGGTAGCCTTGATTTCATCGGCACTCTTGCCTTCAGCAATCATCTCACGTACCAACTTTGTGCCCATGAGCAGGTCAAAGAAATTGCTCTTCAGATAGAACTGGTGGCCGTTCCTGGTCAAGTTGCGGTAAGCGTCGATGACATATTCCAAATTGATGCCTTTGGCAATGACTGCCTCGGGATCCAAATTATGGAGGTCCACACCATGGCACAGTTTGTCCATCTGCGGCGGTATCTTGGCGCCAAAGCGGCTGGTGGGCGTGAACTCAAAGTCGTAGCCCGTCATGTCGGGATGGCCATAGACCTGGAAAGGCCAGTCGGTGCCGCGGCCCAGGCTCACCGTCGTGCCCTCGAAATAGCACATCGACGGATAGAGGTAGATGGCAAGCATATTGGGCAGATTGGGGCTCGGAGCGATAGGCAACGCGTAACGGGTCTGGTGGGTATAGTTTTGACATGGGATGACCGTTAGGTCACACTTCTTGCCGTCTTTGAGCCAACCCTCGCCGTTAGCCATCTGCGCCAGTTCACCCAATGTCATGCCATGCACGGTGGGGATGGGCAGGCGGCCCACTCCCGACTTGAGTGTCATGTCCAGGATGGGTCCATCAACATACATGCCGTTAGGATTGGGACGGTCAAACACCACGAACTGCTTATCGTAGGTCACCGCAGCATCCATCAGGTTAATCATCGTCACATAGTAGGTGTAGAACCTGAGTCCCACGTCCTGAATGTCGGTCACGATGACATCAATGCTGTCCATCACCTGCTTGCTCGGCATGGGAGACTTGCCGTCATAGAGCGACGCGATAGGGATTCCCGTCTTCTCGTCAACACTGCTCGACACATGTTCGCCGGCATCAGCATTGCCACGGAAACCGTGCTCGGGCGAGAAAATTGTCACCACATTCACACCGTTCTCCAGCATCAGGTCCAGCGTGTGCTTGTCGCCCACCATACCAGTCTGGTTACTCAGCAGCGCGACACGCTTACCCTTAAGCAACGGCACATATTCGCTAGTGCGGGCTGCACCCATCACCACCTCACCTCCCGAAGGAGCAGCCGCGGACGATTGCTGAGTGCCTGCAGCGCCCTTGGTAACGGCCTTATTCACTTGGCTGTTGCATGCGTTGAGCGTGGTCATTGACGTGAGCGACAGCCACATCACCAACATCATCAGCGCCTTCTTGGTCATTGTTTTCATTTCACTTAAATATTGGTTTCTACCTCGCAAAAATAACTATTTCAATCGAATCAACAAACCAAAAGACAACAATTTTGCCAAAAACTGGCACACCTTCCCTTTTTCACACAATCATGAATTAACACATTAAGTAATGATGTGGAATATCAGGAAAAAAGCTTCGGCGTTTCAATCGTCACTGATTCAGCAGTTGACGGTGGGTTTTGGCGCCTGCGGCATAATTTTCAAAATACCACTCCTTAAAGCCGTGGGCGCACTCTTCTCTCGAAGTGCACATACAACCCAACCAATGATCATAGCGATTGAACAGCAATGCTTTCAATCCCAGGGGCGTGCCGTCACCTTCAGGAAGGAGATTAGGCAAATCATATACTTCGGTATAATGATCGATGTTTATTTGAAGCCTATCACATCCTTCCAGGATCCACTCTGTCCACACTCGCTCATAGTCCCAAAAGATCTCCTTTCCTGCTGGTAACGAGTCTGGTACTTCGTCTTCGCCATTGTAATAACGGCAATCTAATATCAATTCTTCTTTTGTCATCATAGGTGCAAATATACTGCTTTTTCTCAAAAGACCTTTACTTTTGCCACACCGCTCAATCAAAGCGGGTCGTATTCCTGCTGCAACTCGGGATAGCCATTTATCACCAAGTGGCAAAAAGCCACAATCATGGAAGCCATTTTTGAAGGAACAGCGAAAAGTTGTATCTTTGTGGAGTTGTAACGATGAAGACGGCTGGACGCATATTTGTCGCTTATTTGGTGTTGACGCTCTTGTTCACGGGGGCGTTGACGGCTGTGTTTCTTATCCCCAGCAGTGCCATCGAGGGTAACGTGCGCCAATCGGTGCTGCAGCTGAACGATGAGGGTCCGAAATACACGACTCAAATAGGCTTTGTCCAACCTTACAAGTTGGCAGTGTTTAGTGACTGCCTGATGATGGGCATCGCCTATTGCGCCGACAACAGCCAGCCCTTGCAGTCGGCGATGAATGCCCGATTCATGATGGTTGACGGATCACCTATTAATGGGTCACGCATCATGATGGAGCATCCCGATGATCAACGGCTACAACCCGTCATTTACAGCCGTTACTGGCATGGCAATCAAGTCATCATCCGGCCCCTGTTGAGTGTGATGCCGTTGAATGGCATCCGCACCGTGAACGTCGTCCTGTTAACCCTGCTATGGCTAACCCTGTTGGTGGTAATGTGGCAACGAGTGGGACGAGCCGATGCGCTTATTGTCGCAGGATGCCTCGCAGCGGTGATGGTGCCCAGCGTGCCACTGTGCATGAATTACGTGTCCACCTTCTACATTGCGCTGGTAGCCTCGGTAGTCATTCTGTTGTGGAAACCCGCAACGGCGCGATGGCAATCGGCAGTGATACTCTTCTTTGTGATTGGTGCAGCGACCACTTTCCTTGACCTGCTCACGACACCCATGGTGGCCATGGCGGTTCCCCTTGTGGTTTACATGCTCTACCGCAAGCCCGAAAAAACTTGGCGTGCAGTCATCCTGTTGTCACTCGCCTGGTTGCTGGGCTACGCCTCGTTGTGGGCCACCAAATGGCTGCTGGCCATCCTGATTACCGGCCATGCCGCATGGCAAGATGCCATGAGTGCAGTAACTCAACGCACCGTGGGGCACGGCGAACAGGATTACATGCTGTGGTGCCTCAAGCATACCCTTATTGCATTAGGGTGTTTCATAGCAATCGCATCTGTACTCATAGCATTCACAAAAAATCGGTGGGACAATTTGCGCCGCCATGGTTGGATGCTATTGATAGCCCTGTCTGCCTTTGTGTGGGCTCTCGTTCTGCTGGAGCACACTTGGCATCACCTGCATTTCACTTGGCGCACATTTGTCGTGACATTGATTGGCATTGCCCTTTTCATGAGGTATAGCAACTTCAAAACAAAACCTAAAGAATTATGAAGCACATCGCAGTGATTATCCCATGCTATAATGAAGCCGCCACCATCGGTCAGGTGGTACGAGAGTTTGCCGCAGCACTACCAGCGGCCACCATCATCGTCGGCGACAACAATTCCCATGACGACACAGCACAGGTTGCCCGCGAGGCAGGGGCTCAGGTCATCAGTGAGCCACGTCAAGGCAAGGGCAACATGCTGCGCACATTGCTACGCTCGGTGGACGCCGATTGCTACCTGATGGTTGACGGGGATGCCACCTACCCTGCCGACAAGGCGCGGGCCCTGTGCGACAAGGTACTGGTTGAGGGTTGTGACATGGTGATGGGCGACAGGTTATCTTCCACCTATTTCACTGTGAACCGCCGCCGTTTTCACAACACGGGCAATCGCATGATGCGTGGCCTTATCAACTGGATGTGCCGCAGCAACGTGCAAGACATCCTCACGGGTTACCGTGCACTGAGCCGCAGATTCGTCACCCATTTTCCATTGCGTTCTCAAGGGTTTGAGGTCGAAACCGAGATGACCGTCCATGCGCTTGAGCACAGTTTCAAAGTGGACTCGGTGCCTGTCGAGTACCGCGACCGCCCGCAGGGGAGCCACTCCAAGTTGAGCACCTTTGGCGACGGCTACCGCGCCATCAAGACGGCTTTGGCACTATTCGGTGAGCATCGCCCGTTGCGATGCTTCAGCATCATTGCAGCCATCCTGTTGCTACTGGCGCTGATACTTGTCACGCCCGTATTTATTGAGTATTTCCAAACCGGTTTAGTGCCCCGCTTCCCCACCCTGATTGTGAGCGGATTTATCGCGTTGCTAGCCATGATGATGTGGGTGGCAGGCGTGATTCTCGAGGTCATCTCACGCAACCACTGGAAGCAGTTTGAGCTGGCGCTTATTCATGACAGTAAGACGAAGGAGTAAGGGTCACCTCGGGAGCGCCCAGACCGAGAGCCACCGGAAAGACGATGTGTGACGTCTGGCGGTCAAACTTTGGGAAAATAAGCAATGTGTGACCCTGATAACGCAATGGGAAAAAGCCCTGTGGATTGTAATCGGTGACAAGGCCGTAGTCGGTACGGCGTTTCATTTCGCGCTCTGTCATTCCAGTGGCCTCAGGGGCGATGTAATAACGTGCCGTCTGGAACGTGTAGGGGACGGTGTCGGTGTGCAGCACGACAACCATGTAGTCCTGGCCAGGGACAGCAAGTACCGAATCAATGACTTGAGGAGAATCGCACACCATTGACAAACCGGAAGCTCCGTCAAGCAAGCGTCCCGCATGGAAACGCTCATAAATGGAATCACCGACAAACTGCACGTTCTCTTTATCATAGTAGGCGCAATAGACCACCCCATGAGCAAAGAAATTGGTGGACATGTAGTTCATGGGCTTGATAAAACGGCTATATCCCTCAAACTGGCGTTCACGCAAAACGGCTTGACGGGGAGCAGCAACAATTTCGCTGGCCACCTGGTCGTCAAATGCCTTATATTGTCTTAGCACCATCATACCGCGCGCCCAAGTGAATGCAGTCAACATTAAGGCGCCAACAATCACCGCAACCCTCACACGAGGCCATCGAGCCAGGAGCCAATCGGCAGCCGCCATTACAATGATGAGCGCCACTGTGGCCAACGGAGCGTAGGCCCGCTCGTTGATGAGCCCCAAAACGAACATGACCACTGTCATGCACACAAAGATATAGCCCCAGACACTCTTACGCAGCGCTGTCCGTCCATGACGGAAAAACAACGCCGCAAGTCCCACGACAAGCGCCAACACCGGCGTGAGAATGTGCCACATTTTCTCGCTGAAAATGAAGCTGCGCGATGAAAACAATTCTGAGAGACCGAGATTGACCACAATTCCGCCTTCGGCCGCACGACTCCAAGCCGCCGGCGAAGACACAATGACCAGCAATCCCGTCAAGTAGCCAATCATGGCCACAACAACGGCACGGTTCACATGGCTGCGGTTTAACAGAAAATACAAGCACAAACCCGTGAAGACGCCTATCGACGTGGCCTCATTGAAAGCACCTGCCATCAGGCCACACACGGCCAACAAGGCATATCCACCCCACCCCAAACTGCCAGTATCGTGGCGAAGCAGGTAATAGATCAAGGCCAGCGAGGCGGTAATTGCCCACATGTAGTTGCAACTGCCAGCCAACCACAACATGGTCTCACCAGGCACAGGATAACAGGTTCCCACAACCGTCCAAAAGCCCACAATTGCCAGCAAGGACTTGCGCCCTGTGGACAAGAGGCTGACAAGGTGGCTTAACAGCCCGAACACCAACGTGTTGCAGACGTTGAAAACGCCTTTCCCCAAGAAAGCGCAGAATAGAGTCGCAAACACATCGGCCAAGCGGCCATTGGTCCCCAGATAATGATTGTGCAGGGAGCGTAAAGCGTCGGCAAACGACTTGACAGGCGTCCACTCACCGTCAATGAGGAAGAAGCCCAAATCGTCCTCCTTAAAGGTTGTCAACACATTCATGACCAGGAACGCAAGACAGGCAAGAACGATCAGCCCCCAATAGGCAAAATCATGCCATCGGGAATTGGGATTGATGCTATGACGAGGCTCTCGTTCCATAAACAAACATGACGCTTAGTTATTCTGTCTTCTTCTCAATGTCATCTCTGACCTACCATTAGCATTGTTAAGCGTGACCACGATATGAGTGGTGGCATCATCGATGAGCGAGAGAATGAGCAGATGCTTACCCTGATAATACAACGGATAATAGCCCCTATACTCAAAATTAGATAAGAAACCGTAATTATTGCGGAACTCCACATCCTTGTCGTGCAGCGCACTGTCGGCATGCTCGAAATAATAACTTGCGTGCTGAGATGTAGGCAACAAGGTGTCCACGTTAAGCACCACCGCCATATAGTCCTGGCCAGGAAAACCTAAAACAGTATCGGCAATTTCGGGATGGTCGCACTCCAAGGGCAACAAACGCGCTCCGTCCAACAACCGGCCAGAGTGATAACGGTTATAGACCGAGTCAGGGACAAACTGCACGTTATCCTTGTCGTAGTAAGCGCAGAAGGTCGATTCGCGGTTGAAATACTCGGCTGACGCATAACGCAAGGGCGTCGCAAAACGGCTGTACCCGTTAAACCGGAATTCATGCAAAATCGCATGACGTGGAGCGGTCGTGATCTCGTGCTCGATATTATCTTCAAAGACCTTGAGGCTATGCAATACACGCATCCCCCGGCCAAAACCATAGACGCTGAAGGCAAGTGAGAGAGCAATGACCAGCCAACGCATCCAATCGGCCCAACGGCCACGCGAGAGCAGAGCATCTGCGGCCATCGCCACAATGATGAATGCAGTGGTTGCCAAGGGAGCATAGGCACGGTCGAAGAAGTATCCCAGGACAAACATCAGCAACGCCTGACAAATCAGCACATAGGCCCATATATTCTGCTTGAGCGGGCGCAAACCTCTCCAACACAAGACGGCAATTCCCACAATGACAGCAGCTATCGGCGTGATCACACGCACCATCTTCTCGGTGAAAATGAAAGAGCGGGTCTTCAACAACTCCGCAAGCCCCATATTGGTCACGATGCCACCCTGCGAAGCCCTATCCCATGCAGCCGGAGAGGCGAAGATGAGCGCCACACCAATAAAATAAGCCAGCATAGCCCACTTAGCGTTGCGGTCAAACTCCTTGCGGTTGAATAGATAATACAATACCAAACCACCGAAGACGCCAAAAGAGGTCGCTTCATTGAAATTACCGGCCACCAACGCCAGCAGCATGAGCAAAATGGTCTTTCCAACAGATAACTGCTTGCCGCAAACGCGCCGTAGCAGATAAACCAACAGCAATGAAGCGGTGATGGCCCACATATAGTTGCAACTGCCCGCGACGAACAGCATCGTTTGGCCAGGCACGGGATAGGCCACACCCACATAGGCAATGAACAACGCCAACACCATAACCGAACGGCGGCCCGTGCTCAACAGGGATATCAGGTGAGCCATCAAGGCGAACACCAACGTATTGCACACGTTATAAACCGGTTTGCCCAAGAACGCGCAGAAAACCGTCGCAAAAAAGTCGGCACAACGCCCGTTGGATGTGATGAAGTGGTCATACTGCGCACGCAGGAAATCCATGAAGCCCACATTGCGCAGGAGCGAGAATTCCATGTCATCCTCTTTATAGGAAGTCCACAGGTTCAACACATAGAAAACAACGCAAGCAGCCAACATCAGCCCCCAATAGGCCACATCATGCCATCGCGCGTTTCCCGGTTTTATGTGATGGTTATCCATAATACTTCTATTGTTCAACGGGTTTCACCTCGGGGGGATTGGGACCTTGGCGATAGAGGGTGACCACCTCGTCGCCAGCATAATCCAGCAACAACTTCATGCTGGTCATCTTGTTACCCATCAGCGGCAACACCATCAACACCTTGCCTTCATAACGCAAGGGATAATAACCAAAGGGGTCGCTCTTGCTCATGAGTGCGTGTTGGCGACGATAGGCCTGTTCCTCGGTAGATAGACCTTGAACAGAGTCATTCCAGAACGCCTTGCCCACCTGATAAGCAGTAGGCAGCGTGTCGAGCTGTAACGGCACGATCATATAGTCCTGGTCGGGGAAGGCCACGGGTTTGCCCACGATTGTGGGTCGGTCGCTGGTGAAGGGCATTTCCACAGCCCCGTCAAGCAGGCGGCCGCCGTGGAAACGCTCGTAAACCGAGTCACTGACGAACTGCACATTCTCCTTGTCAAAGTAGGCGCGCCAAGTGTACTCATTGGGGAAGAACCAATCAGACTTCATCGGCAACGGATAGAGGAAACAGCTATTCCCCTTGTAGGGGCACTCTCGCAGGATGGCTTGAGCGGGAGCCGAACGTATCTCGTTGACCACCCTCTCGTCATGCACCTTGTAGTCCCGCAACACCATGACGCCACGGGCGAACGAATAGGCACTGACGGCAAGACAAGCTGCTACAAACGCCACACGCAGCCACTGCCAGCGTTCCAAAATCACATCGGCAGCGATGACGGCAATGATGAGCGACACGGTCACTAACGGCGCATACGGACGCTCAGGAATCAACCCAAGGGCGAACATGACAAGCGTCAACATGATCAGCAAGTAGGGCCAAACGCTCGCTTTGAAAGCCTTGAAACCTTTCCAGGGCAAAGCGGCAATTCCAACCGCGAACGCAACGATTGGGACCACAAAGCGCAGCATCTTCTCGCCAATGATGTGGCAACGGCTCAACATCAAGTCCTTCAGGGGCATATCGACAACTATTCCGCCATCAGAAGCCCGCTCCCATGCCGCCGGCGACATCACAATCAATAACAGGCCCAATAAGTAGCCAGTCATTGCTAATAATACCACACGGTCAAGCTGGCGGCGATTGAAGACGAAATACAGCACCATAGCGCCGAAGAAGCCGAATGACATCGCCTCGTTGCCCGCGCCGGCCAATACCGCCCATATCACTAGCAGCACCTGACGCCACCACGACAATCGTTGCCCACTATGATGGAGCATATAGTATAACAGCCACAGTGTTGCCGTGATGCTCCACAGGTAGTTGCAGCTGCCGGCAAGCCACAGCATGGTCTCGCCGGGCACAGGATAGCAAGTGCCGATGCAGGCATAGAGCATGGTCTGGGCCAGTAACGAGCGGCGTCCTGTTGCCAACAAGCTCACCACATGGGCAAGCAAGCCGAACATCAATGCGTTGAAAACATTGAACAACGGCTTTCCCAACAGGCCGCAGAACAGTTCCGCCACCATGTCGGACGTTCTGCCGTTGGTAATGAAATACTTATTCCAATAGGAATGTAACAAATCACCCAACGACCTGACGTGCGTCAAGTCGCCGATGACCATCGAGTGCAGCATGTCGTCCTCCTTGAATGGCGTCAGCACGTTCATCCAGTAGAACACAACACAAGCCACCAGCAGCAGTGCCCAATAGGCGACATCGTGCCAGCGCTTAGTTGACTGAGAATCCAAGGATTCAGACAATTTCATAATCAGTTCAGAACAGGAATTAAGAAATAAGGAGTTAGAAGTCTTGAACTCAACACCTCTAACTCCACACTCCTAAATCCTAAGTATTTACACGGTCAGGATTTCCTTCTCCTTGGCGGCAAACAGTTCATCGATTTTCTTCATGAACTTGTCATGAATCTTTTGAACCTTCTCCTCGCCGTCCTTGGAAACGTCCTCGCTCATACCTTCCTTAACGGCCTTCTTCAAGCCCTCGATAGCCTCGCGACGGGCATTGCGGATGCTCACACGAGCCTTCTCGCTCTCGGCCTTGGAATCCTTAACGAGCAACTTGCGGCGCTCCTCGGTCAAGGGAGGAATATTCAGGCGGATAACCTCACCGTTGTTGACAGGCATAATACCCACATTGCTGTCGATGATGGCCTTCTCGATGGTTCCAATCATGTTGCGCTCCCAAGGCATGATGGCGATGGTGCGCTGATCGGGAGTGCTCACGTTAGCCACATTATCGATGGGCACGGGGCTGCCATAGTAGTTCACACGGATGCCGTCAAGAATTTTCACGTTGGCCTTGCCTGCACGGATGTGTGCGAGGGTGTCATCGAGGAAATCCACGGCTTCCTGCATCTTTTTCTCGGCTGCGTCGAGATAGAATTTCACGTCGTTCATAGTGTTACGATTTTATTATTTTGTTGTTCAATTGTTGTTTTATTGGTCACGAAATTACTGCATTTGCAACAACCTTACAAATATTTTGCCAAAAATGTGGAGTTAGCGCCCTACATCTTGGTCGGTCCACTCGGGATTGGGACCAGTGCGGACAAGTTCGACAGATTCACCCTCCAGGGAATAAG
This sequence comes from uncultured Muribaculaceae bacterium, assembly GCA_905233915.1. GTDB lineage: Bacteria > Bacteroidota > Bacteroidia > Bacteroidales > Muribaculaceae > Sodaliphilus. The sequence goes on from CAJOFM010000002.1 coordinate 38,156, forward strand.
GCGAGAAAACAAGTCTGGCAATCTTATTGTCAACTATCGGGAAGATGAGATACTCATGGCCCTGATAGAGCAACGGGAAGAAGGGCACAGGCAGTAGGCGCGAATCATCAGCCTGAAACGCCTGCGCCATCTGATAAGACCGGGACACCGTGTCTTGATGCAACTTCACTGCCATGTATTCCTGACCAGGAACCGCAATCACCGCCTCAATCCCAGCATGAGGAGAGGCAAACGGCATAGGCTCGGCTCCATCGAGCAGGGTTCCAGCATTAAATTGGCTGTAGATGGTGTCGGGGACAAACTGAATGTTGTCCTTATCATAATGTAAACACAGAGCCTCCTCGCGGATGAGGAAGTTATCAGACTCAAAATTGAAATATTTGATGAAACGGCTATAATCCGTAAAAATGCGCTCCTTGAGAATAACTTGACGGCCGGGAGTCTGCTTAATGTCGGTATCAACTTGGTTGAAGAACTCCTGATAGTGTTTCAAGGTGCGGATGTTTCCAGGATATAACTTGGCGCAAACAGCCAGGCCCACCACCACAACCGCCAACCGCAGCCACGGCGCACGCTTGAGCAATGCATACACACCCATCGACATAATCACAAATGCGGCCATCGATATCGAGAAGAAGAGACGCGGTTGAGGCTTACCCACAAGGAAAGCGAAACCCATGAGCGCCAAGAGCACCCACGGCCACGGGGAATGGACAACCGCCTTTTTAACGCCTAATATCACGAGCCCGGCCAGTATTACAACAACCGCAACCGCAGGAGTGACATACCTTAACGACAGTTTCAAGAGCATGTTCGTCCGTTCAATCAACAAGGACACCCAACCGTAATTATGAGCTATCTCGTCAGAGGCGCGGTTCCATGTACCAGGACAGGTGAGCAACAACAGCACGCCCAGCAGGTATCCTGTCATGGCAATCGCCACAGCGCGATCCACCTTACGGCGGTTGAAAAGGTAATAAACCACCAGACCGCCGAAAACGCCCAGTGTGGTACCCTCATTGATGCCACCGGCAAAGAAAGACAGCAACAGCACAACAGTGCCCAGCAACCAACCCGGACGGCTATTGCGGTGCCACAACAGATAGGCGATGAATAGCAACGATGCCGTGAAAGCCCACAGGTAATTGAAAGCGGCTGTAGCCCACAACAGGGTCTCTCCCGGCACTGGCATCGCCGTGACCATGTAGGCATACAGCATCACCAACACCATAGCGGAATTACGCCCAGTGCTCATGCGGCTCAACAAGTGGGCCATAATGCCGAATACCAATGTGTTACAGATGTTGAAAACCGACTTCCCTAGGACGCCGTTAAAGGTGAACGATATGATGTTGGCTATGCGCGCGTCATATTTGTAATAGGCCAGCCAACCTCGCAGGGCGTCCAATAAAGAATCTATTGGGCGCAACGAGCCGTCTTGAATATAGGAATGGAACAAATCATCATCCTTGATGGTGGTGTAAATGTTCATCAGAAGAAAGACTACACAGCCTCCTATCAGCAAAAGCCAATAGAGAGCCTCGGCCCATGTGTTAGCACGGTCATTCACACCTGCCGATGATGTGTTGTTCCAGAGTCTCATAGTTTTTTCTCGCCGTTAACCTCACGCACGATATAATCGGGACGGTTCTTGGTCTCATTATAGATGCGGCCGATATACTCGCCGATAATACCCAACGACAACAACTGTATTCCACCCAGGAACAAGATGAGAATCACCAGCGTGGGATAGCCCTGTACCGGGTCGCCAAAAATGACGGCCTTGAAGAATACATAGATCATGTAAAGGAAAGCACATAGCGACACGACAAATCCCACCACGGTCGAGATGCGCAATGGCGCATTGGTGAACGAAGTGATGCCGTCGATGGCGAAAGAGAACAACTGCCTATAGTTCCATGATGATTCACCGGCAATGCGGTCGCCTTGCTCAAACTCAATTTCTTTCTTTTTGAAGCCTATCCAACTGTACATGCCCTTGGTATAACGTTCACTCTCGCGCAACTGTTTGAGGGCATTAATGCAGCAACGGTCCAGCAAGCGGAAATCCCCCACATTCTGCAGCACCTCAAAGCGTGACGAGCGTTGCAGAATCTTGTAAAACTGCAACGAGAGGCGCTTGCGCAACCAACTCTCTTTGCCGCGGCTCTTGCGCTTGGCATAGACATCGTCATATCCCTGTTCCCACCACTTGATCATCTCGGGAATCAGCGTGGGCGGATGTTGCAGGTCGGCATCGATGATAACCATACAGTCGCCAGTGACATGATCAAAACCAGCCAACATGGCCGCCTCCTTGCCAAAGTTACGAGAAAGGTCCACGTAGTTGACACGGCTATCCTGTTGACGCAATTGTTGCAATACCGTCAATGTATTATCTTTGCTGCCATCGTTGACGAACATGAGCTCCCATTCATAATCAGGGTTTGCGTCTATGAGCTTAACCAACTCAGGATAAAGCAAGGGCAGCGACTGCTCCTCGTTATAACACGGGATGAGGATTGATATCTTTTTCATTGCCGATACAGTATTTAAAGTCACGAAATTAGTGTAACTAATCTGATTATGCAAATAAATTAACGGAAAGTGAGCGACGACAGGCGGTCGGACGACAGGTAGGCGGAAGCCTGTGCCACCTCGTCGGGCGTGACAGCCATGATATGCTCGATGGTTTCGTCAACCTGAGCGACCTTACCATGATAGAGCAGGCCACGGCCCGCCCGCATAGCCAAGAACTCTGTGTTGTCGGCTGCGACAACGAGCTGTCCGCAGTATTGTTTCTTGTAGGCCTCCAGGCGACGAGCAGGCAACAACTCCTGGCCCAAACGGGTGGTGATGCGCTCGATGACCCTCAGGCTAGAACGCACATCATCGGGGTCGCACCCCAAATAAATCTCCATCCATCCGCAGTCACTGAGCAAGGTGAGTGTTGACTCAACCGTATAGACGTAGCCGCGCCGCTCACGCAGCTCAACATTGAGCAACGAGTTCATACCCGGACCGCCCAAGATATTATTCAACAGCATCAAGGCATAGCGCAACGGATGCCCCATGTGAGGCATGCGGGCACCGACGATGGTATGAGCCTGATGAGTACCGATGGAAACATCCTGCTTGAAAGCCGGGACCTCGTGAGGTGTGACACGGTGACGTGGCGCCATCTCGTGGCTCATGGCGCCAAAACATTTCTCGGCCAAACGGAACACGCGTTCGGGGCGCTCAGGGCCTACCGAGAAAAACACCATATTGGCGGGCACATAAAGCATCTTGAGGTATCGCAAGCAATCGTCACGCGTGAGTTGCTCAAGGTCCTCTTTTCGGCCCAAGATGTTGTGCCCCAATTCGCTGCCAGCAAACAACAGGTCCTCAAAATCATCATAGATGGCGTCGCTGGGCGTGTCACGGTAACTGGCGGCCTCCTCAAGCACGACGTCGCGCTCGCGGTCTAACTCGTCCTGAGGGAACACCGACCATTGCACAAGGTCGGCAAGCAAATCAACGGCACGCTGCAAGTGACGGTGAGGAAAGATTGAATAGATCATCGTGCCCTCTTTGGTCGTGTAGGCATTCAACTCACCGCCCACTCGCTCCATGCGGTTAAGGATATGCCACGCGCGGCGGTGCTGTGTGCCCTTGAAGATGGTGTGTTCGACAAAATGGGCCAAGCCATAATGCCCATCCTGCTCATCACGACTGCCTGCATTCACGGCAAGACCGCACCAGGCCACTTGGGTTGCTGTCGCGACATGCACCATTCGCAGACCGTTAGGCAACGTATGATAAAAAATATGATTACTCATGACTAGAGTCTGGAATTGATGTGAAGAACATGCTGCACGAGCAACATCTCATGGATGTCGGTGCGGAGCACGTCCATGTCGTCATAGTTCGGATTCTCGCTGCGCAGTACCACCATGTTGGGGTCGGTGTGACGACGTAGGTATTTCACCACCCTGAAATCATCGAGTTGGACAACATAAATCTGGCCCCAATAAATCTGGTTGGGGTTGCTCACCTCACGAACGGCCACAAAGTCACCGTCTTGAATCACGGGAGCCATCGAGTCACCGCTCACGCGCACAATGCGGCAATTTGGGCTCATGTTAGGCAGATTAACCCACCCTACAATATTCTCGGAGGCAAACAACTCATTGCGGCCTGATGACGCGCCAGCCGTCGCATCAACGTCATAGACAGGAGTTGCCGTTGTGGCATCACCCGACATCACCGCCACGTGGCCGTCGTTAGCGTCAAGACAAACGGGCGTTTTTCCGAACGGCAGGTCGGTGCCATCAAGCAGCCACTCTTTGGAAACGCCCAAGTTCACTACCAGGCGGTTAAGGAACGAATCGCTCAAGGGCATGTGGGCATTGAGATACTTTGAGAGGTTGGAGGTGTCCACGCCGATGCGCTCAGCAAACTGCACTTGCTTGACACCCATTTCCTTCATGAGGTACTTGATTCTCGCTATAATTTCTGCATTCTTCTGTGAATCCATTTCTTATGCTCATTCAATGGTGATACATGTGTTCATGTTGCGGCAAAATTACCACAAAAAATTGTAATATGCAACCAAACACCCATTTCTTCAACCATTTTTTGGCAGCAAACCCACCTTTTGGGGATGAATGGCGCTACACCTTAGACATCAAAAAACAAGTGTTCATGTTGTGCGGCTTGCATAAACTTTATATATTTGCGCTGTAAATCAAAAACGTGCCTACCTAAATGACGAAGAGACCCTGGTTACTGATGGGATTGATGGCGCTGATGCTGGCATTGGCATCATGCGACAAGACTCCGCATAACTACCCGCCCGATGACACGACGGTGAAACTGGACTCAACCAACCTGCCCATTGTGTGGATTGAGGTGGGTGGGGACTCCATCATGCGCGACAATCGCATCGACGGCCGCATGAAAATCATCCATAACGGTGAAGGCAGACTTAATTATGCCGACACGGTCACCCATCCTGGCCAGCATATTGATTATGTGGGTTACATCGCAATCAGGTACCGCGGCAACTCTACCTACATGAGAAGCCCAAAGAAGCCCTACTCATTCCGCACACTGGAAGAGCCTCTCAAGCGAGGCGGCAAGAAGCAGAAAGTCTCACTCCTGGGGATGGGGAAGGACAACAACTGGGCCTTGTTGGCACCCTATGCCGACAAGAGCATGATGCGCGATATGCTCACACGGGAATTGGCACAACCCTGGATGGAATTCACCCCTCAAGGACGGTATTGCGAACTGTATCTTGATGGCATCTACTATGGCGTGTATGTACTCTCGGAAGTGGTTTCCAAGGGCAAGCAGCGCCTCGACCTGAAGAAGCCAGGCGATAGAGGCGACTCGCTCACGGGCGATTACCTGATGGAAGTGGATTGCAATGACGAAGTGACCTATACATCCAAACACCATCCTGTCACTGCCGACGGCAAGCCATTATCGGGCCACCATATCCTGTTCCAGTACAAGGAGCCCGAGTACGACGAGCTGAGTGAAGAGCAGATTGCCTACATTAACCACCGCATCGACGAGATGGAAAATGCGTTTCAAACGGGCAACTATCAACCGTTTATTGACGTGATGTCATTCATCGACTACCAATTGATGATGGAATTGTGCCACAACGTGGATGCCTATCGCCTGAGCGGCAAGTTCTATAAGCGCCGCGACAGCGTGGACCCGCGCTTCAAGATGGTGGTGTGGGACACCGACCTGGCCTATGGCAACGCCGATCACCGCCAAGCATGGCGCACCGACACATGGATGTACCAGAACAACGATATCATGCTCAATGAAAAGGAGGTTTACATGGTACCCAGCTGGTGGTACTGGCTCAATAACGACCCTAGCTACACCGCACAACTCCGGAAGAGATGGACACAACTGCGGGAGACACACTTGAGTACCGAGAGAATCATGGCGACAGTCGATTCGCTAGCAAATGTCCTCACGTCGCATGGCGCCGAGCAGCGCAACAGCAAAGCCTGGTCCAGTTGGGGTGTTCACGTGTGGCCCAATCACTACGACGCCACCAGCCATGCCGACGAGGTGGACTATATCAAACAATGGCTCTCGCGCCGCCTCACATGGATGGATGAGCAACTGAAACAATGAAATCTAAATTGAGCCCAAAGACTTTTTATTACAAAGGGGCATGAAATGTTAGAATTTCTATGTACATTTGTGGGTTGAAAAACAGATGAACCATTAACAAACAATATCACTATGAAATTAGTTGACAGATTTTTAAAGTATGTGAAGTTCGACACCCAGAGTGACGAACTCACCAACCTGACACCGTCCACCCCTGGGCAGATGGTGTTTGCCAAAGAACTCGAGAAGGAATTGCATGAGATGGGCTTGAGCGACATCTCGCTCGACGAGAACGGCTACCTGTTCGCCACATTGCCCGCCAATACCGACAAGGAGGTGCCCACCATTGGTTTTATCGCTCACATGGACACCGCTCCCGACATGAGCGGTCATGACGTGAAGCCCCGCATCGTTAAGTATGAGGGCAAACCCATCACGCTCAATGAGGAGGCAAATATAGTGCTTGACCCGCAACAGTTCCCCGAAATGAACGACTACATGGGCCAAGAGTTCATCGTGACTGGCGGTGACACCCTGCTGGGTGCCGATGACAAAGCCGGTATCGCCGAGATCTTGAGCGCTATCGAGTGGCTGCAGGAACATCCCGAGGTGAAACACGGCAACATCCGTGTAGGCTTCAACCCTGACGAGGAAATCGGTCTGGGTGCCCACCACTTCGACGTGGAGAAATTCGCCTGCGATTGGGCTTATACCATGGACGGTGGTGCCGTGGGCGAGTTGGAATACGAGAACTTCAACGCTGCCAGTGCCAAAATCACATTCAAGGGTCTGAACGTACACCCCGGAGCCGCCAAGCACAAGATGCTCAACTCCATGCGCGTTGCCTTGCAATTTGCCACGATGCTCCCGCGCTGGGAAACACCCGAGCACACCGAGGGCTACGAGGGCTTCTACCACCTTATCAGCATGCAGGGCGGTGTTGAGAACACGACATTGAGCTACATCATCCGCGACCACGACCGTGACCGCTTCGAGAGCCGCAAGCGTGAGATCGCACACCTGTGCAACAAGATCAACTGCGAGTTCCCCGACTGCGCCACCTGTGAGATCAAGGACCAGTACTATAACATGCGCGAGAAGATTGAGCCCGTGATGAATATCATCGACATCGCCAAGCAAGCCATGGAGAATGTTGGCGTCACGCCCAAGGTTCAGCCCATCCGTGGTGGCACTGACGGTGCCCAGCTCTCATTCAAGGGACTTCCCTGCCCCAACATCTTCGCTGGTGGCATGAACATGCACGGACGCTATGAATACGTGCCCATTCCCTCGATGGAAAAGGCCATGATGACCGTCGTTGAGATTTGCAAACTTGTTGCTCAATAAAGCATCATAAAACAAAAAACGACTAAAAATTTGGCTGGTATGGATTTTTGCCGTACCTTTGCACCGCTTTTTGGGAGATTCGCTAGCTCAGCAGGTAGAGCACATCCCTTTTAAGGATGGGGTCGTGGGTTCGAGCCCCACGCGAATCACTAATAAAAAAGACGCGGTCCCTGAGTAGGGATCGCGTCTTTTTTTGTATTGGACAAACCCGCGAACGGGTTATATCGGTTAGCTTAAGATGATGTTGATGACTTCATTGATATCAGCCACAGTCACCTCACCGTCGCCATTGACGTCAGAACGGCCATCGGAATTATCAATGCCACCCATGACAATATCAATCAGCATATTGACATCGGCCACATTCACCTCGCCGTCACCATTGACGTCGCCGCGGATGAATCCAGAACCATCAACAAACACATACTTGTCGAGATAGTCCATGTGACGACGAATCCAATCCTCCACATAATCCATCTCGGCACTCAGGTCAAGCTTCTTTTTGTCAAGATCAGTGTCTCGGCTCCAGCGGCTTTCCTCACGAGCAGCTGCGCCGCAATTCTCGAGCTCATCGATAGCAGTGCGATAGCGGTTCACCAGGTTGTCGGTATTGAGATAAGTCTCACGCAGTTCCTTGTAACGGGCAATCACTTGCGCACGATAGAAATCATCCTCCATCATGCAAACCATGGGCAGGTGCATAATCCATCCAAGGTCACGTTCGGGTTTCACCATCTCGGGATCATTGATGTTAGGAGCAAAGTTCTGACCGAGGCAGATGTCCAAGTCCCAAGGCACCATAGTAAGGCGGGAATTGGTCTGGAAGTCATGGCAAGCATAGTAGATGTTCTTGCTCTCGTTATCCAGAGCCTGCAGTGCTGCGATGAAAATGTAGTAATCCTGCATGACAGGCATATCGAAGAAGACTCCCATACTGTCAACGACCAGGCTGCGGTCATCATCGGCACGCTTGGCAAACCTCACGGCCTTTTCCATAGCGGTCCACCTGACAAGGTTAATCTCATCGGGGTCGGGATACTTGACTTCGATGCCATCCCAGTCGCGGGTGCCAGGACGGCGATCAACGGGCTGACTCATGGAAACAGTCTGAGTCCACTTATAGGCCATCCAAATCTGGCCATGGAATGTCTGGGTTTTGGGCTCATAGCGTTCGAGTTTCAATTGCTTGCGGTCAATCGGCTCACACATGTTGTAGATACCCACATATTCGCCGTTAAGCAGCACCTCGACCATCTGGCCGCGGGAACCATTATGAACGTTCTTGATTGAATCGGCATACCAGGGTTTGCGGGCCATGTCCAGCCACAGGTCGGTGCTGACACGATTGCGGACGCGCAGGAAGTCCATCTGACCGGCATCCAGAATCCAGCAGTTATCGTTGCGCAAACCGAAGAAGCGACGATTCATCTTCGTGCTAACACTGTCTTCGGTAAGGAACTTCATGCGGTAGTTGCGTTTATGCTTCGTACTGGTATTGGTAGCGATACCACGCCATTTGAGTTTCGCCTTCATGGGCTCTGCAAATGCCGAGTCAGGCTCACTAACAATCACCGTTCCCTCCTTGTAGTAATAACCAAAGCGGCCATTGAGTTCAACGATGGGAAGCCAAGTAAAGGTGATGGCACCAGTGATAAGGCTGTCACCCATGTGGGCTGTCACAGTGTACTGCTTACCGCCCTGGACACCTTCGAAAACAAAGTTTTCGCCATCCGTAACCGATACACCCTCAATAGCCAGGTCAGTCAGTTCACCGGCATAATTCACCTGGGCCTCATAATCGTTACCAAAGGTGGCCTGGGGCACACTGCACAACCAAATGTGATTGAGGTTATCTATCGGCGCGCGATGGCCACCGATGTTAAGCACCTGAGCACTAGCAAATAAGGGCAACACGAACAATGCCAGTGCCATTGATAAGTACTTCTTCATGATTACAATAATCCTAATAATTGATGTTAAATGTTGATAATTTGCCGCAAAGGTAGTAAAAGTTTTCATCTTACCAATCAAGTTAAGTCTAAAATCCTGTTTTATAATTCATAGAGTCCTCGAACCATACCAAAACCAATAGTCAAGAACGCTTGTAGCACCGAATACATTTTTTAAGAAAAATAATTCGACAGTTTTTTTTGTTTTTTTGCGTTTCATCCGCCAAAAAAGAAGTAACTTTGCTAACTCTAAAAATTCAACTTGAAAATCACTCGATAGCAATGAAAATATTTACCAACGATGGACTGCGTCGCATCGGCGACCACACTGTGGATAAAGAGAATATAACCATGCTCGATCTCATTGAACGGGCAGCATCTGCCGTATCTTATGAGCTTATCTCGAGATGGAGGACGTCAAAGCGTTTTGTGTTCTTTGCCGGACCTGGCGACAATGGCGCTGATGCCCTTGCTGTGGCACGCATGATGTATGAACAAGGCTACAAACCCGAGGTCTATCTGTTCAACATTAAGTCGGCACAGCTCTCTCCCTGCTGCCTGGCCAACCGCGACCGCCTGCTGCAAACGGCAGGTGACAACATTGAGTTCATCGAGGTAATCCAGAACTTCACCCCTCCCGAACTCGATGAGAACGACGTCGTGGTTGACGGTTTGTTCGGCAGCGGCCTGCGCATGCCCCTGAAGGGCGGTTATACGGCGCTCGTGCAGTACATCAATACGAGTGGTGCCTACGTGGTGTCGATTGACGTGCCGTCAGGAATGTTCGGTGAGTGGAATGTGGGCAATGACCGCCGCAACATCATCCGCGCCAACTTGACATTGACTTACCAGAGCAAGCGCCTGGCCTTCTATTTTTCCGAGAACGCCGACTGTGTGGGCGAGTGCAAGGTGCTCGACATCGAACTTGACAACGACAGTTTGGCACGCACGCCAACCGACTTCTATCTTATCGAGCGTGAAGACGTACACGAGCTGATGCATCCCCGCAACCCATTCATCAACAAGTATGACAACGGTACCGTGCTGCTCATCGCCGGCAGCTACGGCATGATGGGAGCTGCGGTGCTTGCGGCACGCGGTGCCCTGCGTGCTGGTGCCGGACTTGTGACAGTGCATGCGCCACGATGTGGCTATCAAGTGCTGCAGACGGCGGTTCCCGAAGCGCTGTTCGAGCCTGACAACAACGAAATAGTGACCAGCAAGATCGACCTGCACCGCACCTACAGCGTGGTGGCATTAGGTCCCGGCATGAGCGTCAACGACGAGACCCTTGAGGCAGTCCACCAGTTCATCATGAACTTCAAGCGTCCCTGCCTGATCGACGCCGATGCGCTCAACTGTATCGCCCGCCGCCCCATGTTGTTGAAGAGCATCCCCACCCGTTCCATCATCACACCGCACGCCATCGAGTTTGATCGCCTCTTCGGCGAACACAACACCGATGAGGAACGCCTCAAGAAGGCTCTCGACGTTTCCAAACTCTACAACATCACCATCGTGCTTAAGGGCCACTACACCATGACCGTGCGCCCTGACAGCAAGGTATATGTCAACAGCAGCGGCAATCCCGGCATGGCGACTCCTGGTAGCGGCGATGTGCTCACGGGAGTTATCTCGGCCCTCATTGCCCAGAACTACTCGCCCGACTGGGCGGTGGTACTTGGAGTCTACCTTCACGGTTTGGCTGGCGACTTGGCTGCACAGGCTCATGGCACCTATGGCATGATTGCCGGTGACATCATTGACAACTTGGGCAAAGCCATCGTCGAGGTGATGAAGTAAACCTCTACACAAAAAATAACAAAGGCTGATAATCGATTGATTATCAGCCTTTATTGGTACCTGAAGTGGGACTTGAACCCACACGGCCGCAATGGCCAAGGGATTTTAAGTCCCTCGTGTCTACCGATTCCACCATTCAGGCATCGGTTATGAATTCGGCGGCAAAGATACAACTTTTTAACGAAAGAGGATGGTATTTGCCGTTTTTTTTATCGTTTCACAATGATGGCACTCACATGAGGTCGAGCAAGGGGAGGTCAGGCGTATTGGCCTGCTGCTTCTCACGATACTCTGTAATACGGTTTATCGCATCGGCAAAACGGCTATCTGCCTTGGGAATGAAATGCGTGTTGCCCAGGTTGTTCAATGCATCGGCAACACCAGCGACAGTCAGATCGTCGGGGTCGCACGATGGCTGGAAGGCATCATCTTCGGCCGACTTGGGGTCGTCCTTCCCACCCTTACTCTCCTTGACTGTATTGATCAGTCCAGCCATCATTAATCGGTCCATCATCTTATCAACAAGCGGCCCCGGCATGTCATACTCACATATGAGTTCGCCACGGGTCAAGAACGGCTCACGCTGCTTGAAACGTTTGGCTGCGAGGGCCAGGATAACGATGGCCATGTTGTTGGCATAGTTCTGAGAGGCGCCTTCGGCCTTACCCAAATAAGCAAAACTGCCAAAGTTCTGCCACGAATAGGTCAACACCACGCCCGAGAGGGTAATCAGCCATGACAGTTGCATCCACACCAGCATCAAGGGCAAGAATGCGAAACTACCATAGATGGCATTATACTTTGACACATAAACCTGTCCTGTCACAAACAGCCACTGCACACCCTGAAAGAGCGTGCCGCAAAGGACACCCGCAAACAAGGCCCCCTTAAACCTGACCTTGGCATTGGGAACCAAATAGTAAGCAGCCGTGAAAATAATCCAGGAAATCACGATGGGCATGAATCCCAGCAAACGGTGCATCATGGGAGAGATAGAGTAGCCCTGAAACACACGCTGCACGGCATCACTCATGAAGATGGTAATACCTGCCGAGCACACCATCAGCACGGGCAAGAGAAGGAAAAGAGCCGTGTAATCGGTGAACTTGCGCTGCAACGACCGCTTGGTGGTCACGTGCCAGATGTGGTTGAAGGTATCCTCGACATTACTCATGAGCGAGACGAGGGTCCACAACAGGAAAATGAGACCGATGCCGACAAAGGCTCCTTGCGAAGCCTGAGCGAGGTAATTGTCCACATAGGCTAGTGCATTCTCCAATGCTTGATGCTGAGCGGGGAAATAGCGTAACAACTCACTCTGCATCAAGTTCTGGAAGCCGAAACCGCGAGCGATGGCAAACAGCATGGCCAGCGCGGGGACCACCGCAAGAACGGTGTTGTAGGTCAAGGCGCAAGAGCGCAACTGCAGGTCACGGTCGAGGAATGAGCGGACACTCAAATTGATGATCTTCAATGTCTTGACAGACCACACCGATTTGGTATCGTCCCACACACCATGGATGCAGTACTGGATGTTCTGCATCACACGTTGCCACAGGCTGCCACTCTTCTCGTTCATCACCCGCAATAGGAAGGCTTGACCAGTTAGAGGCTGTCGAGGCTCTCCTTGATCAAGTCAAAGATATCGTCAATCGAGCCAAGGCCATTGATAGCACGGTATTTACCCTGCTCCTCATAGTAGGCCTTGAGAGGAGATGTCTGATTGTGGTAAGTCTCTAGACGCTTGCGCGCTGTATCCTCGTTGTCATCGGAACGGCCACTCATCTGACCACGCAACAGGATGCGCTTGATGAGTTCATCCTCGGGGACTTCCAAGCCCACAACGGCATCAATCTTGGTGCCGCGGTCGGCGAGCAGCTGCTCAAGAGCCTCGGCCTGAGGGATTGTGCGGGGGAAACCGTCAAAAATCACACCCTCCTGGATATTCTCCTTATTATCATCAAGCACTTGGGCAAGGATATCAATAATCAGCTCGTCGGGGACGAGTTGACCCTGATCGATGTAGCCCTTGGCCACCTTACCCAAATCGGTGCCGCGACGGATGTTGTCACGCAACACGTCACCGGTTGAGATATGGAACAACTTATAGTGATCTATCAATTTATCGCTCTGAGTGCCCTTTCCCGAACCAGGCGCACCAAAAATAACAATGTTCAACATAATCCAGTAATTGTACCTTTTATAAAAAAATATCTGTTATATCTCTTTTTCTACCCTTGAGCTTATTGCTCCTTAAGCACATAGATGTCAGGCAAATTGCGAGCCTGTTCGTCAAGGTCAAGTCCGTAACCTAAAATGAATTTGCGAGGAATCTCAAAGCCCACATATTCCGGACCCTTGCCCACGGTGAGAGCTTCGGGTTTAAACAAGAGTGAGACCATCTTGACCGACTTGGCATTGCGCTTGGCAAGTTCCTTGCGCAGTTGCGCAGCCGTCACGCCGCTGTCAATGATGTCCTCGACGATGAGCACGTTGCGGCCTGTGATATCCTCATTGAGGCCCATGATTTCCTTAACCTTGCCAGTTGATTCCATGCCCTCATAGGACTTGAAACGGATAAAAGCGATCCAAATTGCAGGCGCGGAACAAATCGGCGGCAAAGATAAAGGAACCGTTAAGGACACACAGGAACAGAGGATTCTCATTGGCATAGTCACGCTTGATTTCCTGAGCAAGCCTATATACCTGCTTGGCAATCTCTTCACGTCTGATGTAAGGCACAAACGTCAAGCCCTGATAGGTTACTTCTTCCATTGTTTTACAGATTAAAGTGCAAAGTTACAAAGAAGTTTTCAGTTTTAGGTTTTCAAATCCCGTTTTTATCATGGAAAAAACAAAAGCGGGCCGAGGCCCGCTTTTGCTAAATGCGACTTTCTCGAGACGCTTCATCATGGCGAACATGAAGATGGCTGCGACAAGGCACACGCCCATAAACACGCTCCAGCATACCCACAAGGGCACCTTGCCCCACAGAGCGCCACCCACAAGCACCAATTGGTTACCTAAGGCGGTCGATACAAACCATCCACCCATCATCGCACCCTTATATTTGGGAGGAGCCACCTTGCTGACAAACGAGATGCCCATCGGCGACAGCAACAGCTCGCCAAAGGTCAGCACCAGATAGACGCTAATCAACAGGTTGGGTGTAACATCGGCCACATGCTGGCCAACAAGATTGCCACTGGCGTCGGGAGCCTGCTGCGGCATGGGAAGTCCGAACGAAGCAAACACCATGATAGCATAGGCGATGGCTGCGACTACCATACCGTAGGCAATCTTACGCGGTGCCGACGGCTCCTTACCCTTGGATGCCAACCAGCTGAAAATGGCCATCGACACAGGGGTCAATGCCACCACATAGAACGGATTGAACTGCTGGAAAATAGGCGCTGCGATGTCGATGCTGCCGGTAGTGCGGGTGTACTTGTAGTACAGGAGACCCAACGCTGCCAGGATAATCGCACCCGAAATGCCCTTGGCCTTGGCGGTTTTGCTCTGGAAGAGCGAGAAGCCAGCATAGACAATAAAGATAACCAGCACAAGGTTCCACACGTCAAATGCCATACTTTCCAAGCCGCTTGACGTGTTAGCCGTAAACTCGTCGGCAAAGAAGGTGAGTGACAAGCCGTTCTGGTGGAAAGCCATCCAGAAGAACACGACTACAGCAAACACAAGGCACAAGGCAATGATGCGGGCCTTGGTATCCTCCTTGCTCAGTTCGGGCTCTTTGACGGTGTCGTCCTCGGCCTTGACGGCCACCTTCTTGCCTCCCTCGCAGTGACGGAAAGTGCTGCGGAATGCATAGTAGATGGCAATCGAGAGAATCAACGACACACAAGCCACAGCGAACGAGAAGTGATAGGCATCGTTGGACGAGAAGCCCCAAACAGTCTCGGCATATTCCTTGATCTTTACAGCCGCGGTAGGTGCAAACAGGGCACCGATGTTGATGGCCATGTAGAAAATCGAGAAACCGGCGTCGCGCTTGGCGGCATAACGTGTGTCATCATACAGATTACCCACCATGACCTGCAGGTTGCCCTTGAACAGGCCTGTGCCTAGACCGATGAGCAATAGTGCTCCAATCATCACAATCAAAGCAAAGGTGTTGCCACCCAGGGGCACTGCCAGCAACAGATAGCCCAGGAACATGATGATGATACCGATGGTCACCATCTTGCCAAAGCCAAACTTGTCGGCCATCCAGCCACCAATCAACGGGAGGAAATACACTACCATCAGGAATGAACTATAGATGGTTCCAGCAACTGCCGGCGACAATCCGTAGTTGGCCCTGAGGAAGAGGGCGAACACGGCAATCATCGTGTAGTAGCCGAAACGCTCGCCCGTGTTGGCCAATGCCAACGCGAATAATCCTTTAGGTTGTCCTTCAAACATTTTAATCTTGATTTATCAGAGAATCTAGAAAATCTAGATGTGCTAGATTCCCTAGATTCTCTTGTTAGTATTATTTATAATAAATAATGTGTAACGCGGTAATTACTCCTTCTCGCCGGTGACACGCTCCAGCCAGTTGACCATACCCCACATGACGCCCATGGCGACGAGGCAGATAACCAGGAAGACTGCCCAGCACATCCACAGCTTGGGCATCTTGTTGAGCATAACCGGGCCAATCCAGATGAACAGGTTACCCAGTGCGGTGGCACCCAGCCACAGACCCTGGCAGATACCCTGCAGGTGCTTGGGAGCAATCTTGGATACAAACGACAGACCCAGCGGCGAGATGAACAGCTCGGCAACCGTCAGGAAGAAGTAAGTAGCGATGAGAACCCACCACTGCGACTTCATAGCGGCCTGCTGGTCGATACCCATAGCACGGAAGACCTCACCATTGGGATAGTCATAAGCCATGCTCAAGAGAACCAGGAACAGGTAAGCCAAACCGGTGATACCCATACCGATTACAATCTTGCGCGGTGTGGAGATGGCTTTTCCTTTCCTTGCCAGTGCAGCAAAGATGGCCATGATAATCGGGGTGAGCACGATCACGAAGAACGGGTTCACAGCCTGCCAAATCTCGGGAGCAATCTTGTCGGTGATGACGTAGTCACGTGCAAATACCGACAGCGACTGACCGTTCTGGTGGAACGAAAGCCAGAAGAAGACGCAAACGCCCAGCACAGCGAACAACGCTGCCATGCGCTGCTTGATCTCCTTGGCCATAGCGCGCTTCTCCTCGGCGGTGTATTCCTCAACGGCGGCAGCCTCTTTCTTGGCGGGAGTCGGGAAGATTTTCTTAAAGGCCACAAAGATGATGAGCGAGATGAACATAGCGATCACCGAAGCGATGAAGCTGTAGTGAACACCAGTGTTGAAGACCTCCAGGTAGCTGTTGCAGGCAGCTTCCATGTTGCTCATGTCAAGGCCACCTTGATTAACCTTCTCCATCAGCGCGGTGAGGTTGGTCATCTGCTCACCGGCCATGTTGGCACCTTCTTTCAGGTACTGGTGGCACAATGCGGGCAGACCAGCATCATATACCATACCCTTGACACCCAGCCACCACTGACGCAGCAACGGAGCGACGAACGGGGCAATCAGACCACCGATGTTGATGAACACATAGAAAATCTGGAAACCCGAGTCACGACGATCCTTGATCGACTTGATCTCTTCCTCAGACTTGCCGGCAGCAACGGCGTCGGCCTCCATGTTGTCATACATCTGACCAACGATAGCCTGCAGGTTACCCTTGAACAAGCCGTTACCGAAGGCAATCAGGAACAGGGCCACGCAGGTGAACACAAGGAGCCACATGTGGTTGCCAGCCGAGTGAACCACTGGAATTGACAACAATACATAGCCCACAGCCATGATTACAAGACCCCACTGGATGGTGCCCTTATAATTCTGGGTGCGGTCAGCGATGAAACCGCCGACAAGGCTCAACACATAGATACCAGCATAGAAGACGCTGTAGATGGCGCCTGAAGTACCCTCATCAAGACCGAACTTGGAGCACAGGAACAGCAGCAGCACGGCATTCATGATGTAGTAACCGAAGCGCTCGCCCATGTTGCTCAAGGCGGCAGGGATTAGACCCTTGGGATGGTTTTTAAACATAATTTGATAGGTTTTGATTGGTTAATATTAATAATGTTATAGTTCTCAGGTTAACAGCCGGCATGCTCACGGGCCTGAAAAGCGATGGCATAGGCGCGAATCTGCTTAATCATGGCCAGCAAGCCGTTGCTGCGGGTGGGCGACAGGTGCTCACGCAACCCGATGCGCTCGATGAAGTAGAGGTCGGCGTCAAGCACCTCCTGCGGTGTGCAACCGTCAAGCACGCGCACCAGCATCGAGATGATACCCTTGACAATGATGGCGTCGCTGTCGGCCTGCAGGCGCATCGTGCCGTCGATGCAGTCGGCCTGCAGCCACACGCGGCTCTGGCAACCGTCAATCAGGTTGTCGGCCGTCTTGTACTGCTCGTCAAGCGCTGGCATAGCGTTACCCATGTCGATGATAACACTGTAGCGGTCCATCCAGTCGTCCAGACCCTCAAATTCCTCAATGATTTCGTCTTGTCGCTCGTTAACTGTTGACATTGAAAAAATAGTGATGTTTTGGTTTAACCTCCAAAGATAGGCCATTTTTTTGAAACAAAGCCCATTCTTGTGGCTAAAAATGCGTTTTTGGATAAAAAACAGGTCCCGCATGCCTTTTCGGGCTGCGGGACCTGAGCTATTGTGAAGATGTGTTTATCAATAGAAGTCGATAAGACGCTTCGTCACCTTAGTGGCCTTGCTCAGGATGTTGTAGATAGTGCGGGGGTTGGTGAACAACTGAGCACCACGTGACTGAGAGTAGCGGTTGTCGAGCTCTTCCTTGGTGGGCTTGCGCTCAGACTTCTCCTGCTTAACCACCTGATAAACATAGACGGCGTTCTCGCCCTTCCAGGGACCCTGAAGCTTGCCCTGAGGAGCAACCGACATGCGGCCAATCAGACCGGTCTCACCACTCAACTTGGGATTACCGTTGGCTGCGAATACCACTTTAGCGGTGTCGATGGCAGTACCCATCAGCGCAGCATAACCGTTCAGGTCATTGGCCTTGCCTTTATACTGCTTCATCAGCGAATCACCCTTCTTGCTGTTGCGCACGCGCTGGGTGAGCATCTCCTTGCCCGGGGGGAAGTCATAGGGCAAGTAGCCTTCGGGATAAATCTTATCGACAGCTACAGCCAGCAGAACGTTATTGTTATCGCTGAAGATGGGCGATACACTACCCTCCTTGCTGTCAAACGCCCACTTGATGGCCTTGCGGCTATCCTTGATACCACCACCGAACTGGCTTGCGCCAATCTGCGGGGTGCTGGGAGTGATAATACCCTCAGCGGCGTTGTAACCAGCCTTAGCGGCATTCTCCTCAAACGCCTTGATGGTCTTGTTCTTGTTCAGGAAGTCCTGGAATGCATCACGCAACTGCTCGCTGGTCTTGGTGCTGGCATATGCGTCATAGCTTACGGTAGCCAAGGTGTAGAACGTCTTGGCAGGCTTCTTGTCATTGACCTTGATCAACTGAGCGGCCTGGTCATTGCTGTTGAACACGAAGTAAACGCCAGGAGTAGCATTGGCAATCTTAGCCTTCATCGAGTCAACAGTGTTGAAGATGCGCTGCCACTCACTTTCCTTACCATCCACCTTCTGGGGATAGGCTTTCCTCATGTCATCAAGAGACTTGCCTGAATTGAGCTGTGCAAGAACCTCCTTCTGAGTCTTGGCATCACCTTGGATAACCACATAACCCAAATCAACAGAGTCGAGGCTCACTTCCTTGTTCATGAGCTTGTACATCACGTGATGGTTGTTCACGACACTGTCGCGGCGGGTGGTACCCAGAGGAGCGCTAGCAAAGAAGTCACGCACCTTGGTGGGAATCTCCTTCAGCTGCATCTTGGCGGTGTCGATCTGAACGGTACCGAGCAGGCGAACCGAGTCAACACCACGACCCTTCTGCAGAGCGATATAAGCTGCATCGGCAATCTTGTTGGCGGCAGCGATATCCTCAGCGCTGGGTTCGATGTTCACAGCGATATAATGGATAGAACGCAGTTCCTCGTCATTCTTGAACATGGGCTTCATCTTCTGGTACTCAGCCTTGAGCTCCTCGTCGGTAACGGTGAACTTGTCATCGGGCAGCGACGAGAAATCCTTCTTGGCGAAGGTGACGACATTGGTCAAAGCCTCCTCCTCGGCCATTTGAGCGCGGTCGAGGTCGTTGGCCTGCATACAGCCAGCCAGCAGGTTCTGCAGCTTGGCAAACATATATTGCTTGGTGATGTCATCCTTAAGCTTATTCCACTGGTTGCGCAATTCTGCCACCTGTGCTTCCTGAACGCCCTGCTTGCCGGGATTCATGATGAAGTCATACAGGTCGGCAGGCGACTTGGCACCTACCTGCTGTGCGAACTGCATCACAGCGGGAGCGGGGTTCTTACCAATCATGAGCTCACTGATTTCCTTGTCGCTCACGGTAATGCCCAACTTCTTGTACTCCTGCTCGAGGAGCTTCTCGTTGATCATATCATCCAGCACCTGCTGCTGACGTGTTGCGGCATCAATCTGCTGGTTGTTCTGGTCCTGAGAAGCCTCTTGCTCTACACGACGCTGGAAAGCCATAATGTCAATTTTCTCATTGCCGACTTTTGCGGCTGCGCTGTTGCCACCGGAACGGCCGATGGCCTCGATACCTACCTCGATAATGAAAGCGAGCAATGCGGCACCGATGACGATGGCGAGGATCTTTTTCCTCTGCCTAATTTTCTCTAATGTAGCCATTTACAATTATTTATATTACGTTATTTCGTTCAATTTTAGGGCTTTTCGCCAAATAAACACGCAAAGGTAGTTATTTTTTACATTATACCAATAAAACTTGCCCAAATTTCTCATTTTTTCTTGAAAAAGGTGTTTTCGGGACCATTGGCTCATTGCGGGGCGAAACATGCTATAATGATTTTTAGCATAATTTTTGATGGCAGTGCGGGGCTATGTGGCAATTTCTAGCTATATTTGCAGTTAATATTAATGCGTACGGTAAATAGAGACGCCCTTTCAAGGCGCTCAAAGTCAAGAAAACAACAAACTGAACATAAGATATGGCAAATTTAAAGAACGTCCTTTTGTCACTGCTCGTGGCGGCTCCCGCGATGGCGGTGGCTCAGCCTGGCGTGATGAACAGCGAGGCCGCTGGCTATCTCGAGCGCGGCAGGCTGATGTATGAATCGCACAATTACGTTGGAGCTATCGACCAACTGGAGCACATGAAGCAGATGCCCAGCGACGCTAGCATGCGTGAGCAGGCCGACTATTATATCGCCTTGAGCAAATTTGAACGAGGCGAGGAGTCGAGCCTTGCCGCCCTGCATCGCTTTATCGACCAGTATCCCGGTTCACCGCTCGCGATGGACGCCCAGATGCGTGTGGGTAACTTCTACTTCTATCGCGGTCAATGGGAGAGCGCCTTGCTAAGCTACTCGCTCGTGCGCAACCGCGCCCTCGACATGGATAAGGACGAAGACCTGGAATACCGCCGCGCTTACTGTAACCTGAGGCTAGGCAACTACCACGAGGCACAGCGGCAGTACTACGAGCTGGAACGCAGCCCGCGTTATGCCGGCGCCAGCGACTTCTACAAAGCTTATCTGGATTATGCCCAGGGCGACTACGTGGAAGCCAAGGACAAATTCAGCCGCATCCCCCAGGACAGCGAATTGGGCTATCAGTCGCAGTACTATCTGACCCAGATCGACTATAACAAAAAGAAATATAACCAGGTGATCGAACAAGGTAAGCGCCTGCTTGAAGCTGAGCAGAACGACTACTTTGATGCCGAGCTTAACCGCCTCATCGGCGAGAGTTATTACCACCTGGGCAATGACCGCGAAGCCCGCACCTACTTGCGCCGTTATCTGGACAACCCCGAGGGCGAGCCTTACCGCACTGCTGCCTACACGATGGGCGTGCTCGATTACCGCGACGGCAACTACCAGGCTGTGGTCGATGACATGCTTCATGTGACCGACGGCAGCGATGCCCTCTCCCAGAGCGCTTACCTGTACATGGGTCAGGCCAAGCGACAACTCAACGACCTGAACGGCGCCAACATGGCATTCCAGCAGGCAGCGATGATGGACTGCGACCGTAGCGTCAAGGAGACGGCCTATTACAATTATGCCGTCGGCCTGAGCAAGGGCGCCCGCACCCCGTTTGACAAGAGCATCGACCTGTTTGAGGACTTCCTGAACGAGTACCCCAACTCGCGTTATAAAGACAATGTGGAAGGCTACCTGGTAGATGCCTACATGAATACTACCGATTATCAGCGTGCGCTCACCAGCATCAACCGCATCAAGCAGCCGGGAGCCAAGGTGCTCAAGGCTAAGCAGAACGTGCTTTACAACCTGGGTGTGCAGGCGCTGGCCAACAACCGCAACAAGGAAGCCGACAATTACTTCAAGCAAGCCATTGCCGTGGGCAACTACGACAAGACGGCATTGAACGAGAGCCGCTTGTGGCTCGCCGAGGCCGAATACCGCGAAGGCAATTACAAGGAGGCCGCTAAGTATCAGCAGGAATATGTGAAGGGCACCGACAAGAGCGATGAGAACTACGGCATCGCCCAGTACAACCTGGGTTACAGCCTGTTGAACCAGAACCGCCATGCCGAGGCCAAGACCGCGTTCCAGAATGCCATCGCCAGCAAGCAGTTGAGCAGCGAGACCACAGCAAGCGCCTATCAGGGTCTGGGTCAAGCACAATACTATCTGCGGGACTTCAGTGGCGCTCAGGCTTCTTATGACCAAGCGCTCAAGGTTGACAAGAATACCAGCGGCGACTACTCGATGTTCCAGAAGGGTATCATGATGGGCATGACCCACCAGTATGCCGATGAGATTGCCCAAATGGACGCCCTCGTCAAGGCTTACCCCAAGAGCGACCTCGCTCCGCAGGCACTGCTGGAGAAGGGTAACGCCCAAGCGCTGCTGGGTAAGAACAACGACGCCCTCAGCACCTATGCCACCCTGTTGAAGAGCTATCCCAAGAGCGTTGAGGCCCGCAAGGGTCTGCTGCAGACCGCTCTGGTCAACAAGAGCATAGACAAGGAAGATGCCGCCATCGAGGCTTACAAGAAAGTCATTAAGCAGTACCCCACCAGCGATGAGGCCCAGGCCGCTGCCGAAGATCTGAAACTCATCTATGCCGACCGCGGCCAGCTGGCAGAGTTCGGCAAATTCCTCAACAGCGTCCCCAATGCACCCAAGATTGATGTGAACGAGGTTGAGAGACTCACCTTTGAGGCCGCCGAGAAGGCTGCCATCGACACCAAGCCGAGCATCGACAAGATGCAGCAATACCTCAAGGACTATCCTGGCGGAACCTATACCGCCAAGGCCAAATACTACATCGCCCGCTACCACTACGGCAAGGGCAAGTACAACGAGGCCATGCAAGCTATCGACGAGGCATTGCAGGGCGGCGGTGACGCCTCCTATGCCCAGGATGCCCTCGCCATGCGCAGCGACATCCTCGCCCGTCAGGGCAAACTCAACGAGGCCCTCCAGAGCTATCAGGAACTCGCCGAGCGCGCCACCAGCGACGACAACCGCACACTGGCACAGATCGGTGCCCTGCGCGTCGCCAAGCAATTGGGCAACTGGAACGAAGTGCAGAAAATCACTAGCGCCCTGCTCGACCGCGGTGGTCTTACCGCCAACGAGGAAAAGGAAATCACCCTCGACCGCGGCTTGGCATTGGCCCAGATAGGTAACACCAAGGACGCCGAAACCGCCTTCAGGGCACTGTCCAAGGATGTCAACAACGAGTATGGCGCACAGGCTTCTTATGAGTTGGCCCGCATGCAGTACGAGATGGGCAACCTCAAGGGTGCCGAGCAGACCATCAACGCAATGATTGATGCAGGCACGCCCCACACCTACTGGCTCGCCAAGAACTTCCTCACGCTGGCCGATGTCTATTACAAGAAGGGCAATGTGGCTCAGGCCCGCGAGTACTTGCAGAGCCTCAAGAGCAGCTATCCCGGCAAGGAGAAGGAAATCTTCAACGAGATTGAATCCCGCCTGAACAAGTGGAAAGGCAACAATGCATCCACAACGGGCAACTCCAGCACCGACAACGGTAAGAAAAAGAGCAACAAGAAGAGCAACTAAACTCCACCTCAACCACGCAAAATATATAGATGAACATGAAAAAGATATATATCGCGATGCTGCTGGCCGCCTTCACACTGGCCGGGGCTCACGCACAGGACAACACCAAGTTGAACAAGGAGATTACCCTCGAGAAGGACGTCGCACCGCTCGAGAAGAAGGCTGTTAAGAAAAACGAGCTGCCCAAGGTGAAGAAACCAGCCTCGACAGGCACCAAAACACAGCTGGGTTACAGTGACCTGACGTCGCCCATCGATGTGCCCACCACCATTCCCACGCTGTTGCCCTATGGCTACCGCACGGCACACAACTTCAGCGACAAGCGCGGCTATCTCGACATCGGTGCCGGCACCCAGGCCAACTTCAGGGTGGACTTCGGTTACCGCATCCTCAATGAGGAGCGCGAGAAGCTGGGAGTGTGGTTCAACCACAACAGCACCTGGAATGGCAAGAACTCCAGCAAAATCGTCACGCTTGACGAGAACCGCACCAAGCAGAAGTTCAACGACAACGCCCTTGCCGTTGACTATAGCCGCATCACCGACCAGGGTACGCTCACCTTGGGAGCCAAGGCTCATATCGACAACTACAATTTCTATGGCGGTTGGAAGACCAGCACCCATACATCCAAACCAGACTACTACGATTACTATGTCATCAACCACCCCGATTGGGACAAAGAGAAACAGACTTTCTTTGATTTCAACGTGAATGCAGGCTGGTCAAGCAAGTTCATGTTGCGCGACAACCCGTTGAAGTACAACATCGGGTTGCAGTATGGTCACGCTGCCTATGACAAGTCATTCAACAACCTGTACAATCACGGCGCTCACGACAATTGGGGTATCCTGACCCTGGGCGGCTCCTATGACGTCACCGAGTTGACGACTGCCGCCTTGAACATCAAGGGAGAATACCTGCGCCGTGGCACCAAGGCCAAGTCGGGCAGCGACTATGACCTGTTTGACGAGGTGGGCATGATTACCCTGTCGCCCACCTATACCATCCGTGGTGACATGTACAAGCTGCAGCTGGGTGTGAACGCACACATCAGCTTCAGTGACGGAGCTGTCTTGCGTCTCTCGCCCAACGTGCGTTTCAACCTAGCACTGGTTGACGGCTTCACGCTGTTCGCCAACGCACTGGGCGGTAAGGCACTGGGATACCGTGTACCCACTCATTATTATAACCACCGCTATGACATGCCGCTGCTGATGTACGGCAGCATCTTCACCCCGATTGATGCTGAACTCGGTTTCAAGGTGGGTCCCTTCCAGGGCTTCAGCGGTAAGGCTTCTATCGGCTACGCCATTGTTAAAAAACAGCCCGGCATCTGCTATCGTGCCGAACCCGAAGTACTGGCATTGCAAACGGGCTTCATGTCCACCTACATGGTCATGGACAGCCGTGGTTATTACCTCAGTGCCGAGCTCAACTACAAGTACCGCTCGCTCATCGAGGCATCAGCCGGCTTCAAGTACGCGCCCCACGACGATCAGTTGTTTGAGACCGACAAGCACTATAACAACTACAAGTTGGGTGTGGACCGCGCCTCCAGCGTTGCCAACATCGACCTCAAGGTCACCCCTTGGCGTCCGCTGACGTTCAACGTTGGTCTTGAATACCGTGGTGGCCGCATGGCGTTGTTCCATACTATCAATCTGTTTGATGACGCATATCCTGCTGAGCCCAAATACAACTTTGTCAAGATGGACAACGTCATCAACCTGCATGCCGGCGCCAACTATCGCCTGAACAGCAACGTCAGCCTGTGGCTGCAGGCACACAACCTGTTGAACCGCCGCTACGACATCCTTTACGGCATGGGTGCCCAGCGCATCGGCTGCATGGCTGGCGCAAGCTTCACATTCTGATTTACACTTTAATTCAAAGTCGATCATGGACATGCCTAAGGACCCTTACATGAAATCACAGTATGTGAACATGATGCTCAAGGCCAACAATATGGACCTTAACTCTTATTGCATAGCAACGGGGACCGACCCCATCGCACTGCAGGCCGAATTGGGATGTTCAGGCATCAAGTATGACCCTGTCGAAAGAAAATTCAAAACTTAAACCGCAATCATAATGAAATTCATCTCGTGGAACGTGAACGGCCTTAGGGCCGTGGTTGGCAAGGGATTTGGCGACATCTTCAAGGAGCTGGACGCTGACTTCTTCTGCCTGCAGGAGACCAAGATGCAGGCAGGGCAGCTGGACCTGGAATTTGAGGGCTACCGCTCCTATTGGAACTATGCCGAAAAGAAAGGTTACTCCGGAACGGCCATCTACAGCCGCCATGAGCCACTGAACGTGACGTATGGCATCGGCATTGCCGAACACGACAACGAGGGGCGTGTCATCACCCTTGAGATGCCTGATTTCTACCTGGTCACCTGCTACACGCCCAACAGTCAGGACGGCCTGCGCCGTCTGGACTACCGCATGACCTGGGAGGACGCTTTCCGCGCCTACCTGCTTGAGCTGGACAAGAAGAAACCCGTCATCGTGTGCGGTGACCTCAACGTGGCGCATCAGGAAATTGACCTGAAGAACCCCAAGAGCAACCGCAAGAACGCAGGTTTCACCGATGAGGAGCGTGAAAAGATGACTGTGCTGCTCGATTCGGGTTTCACCGACACATGGCGCTTTTTCAACCCCGATGTGACCGATGTCTATTCATGGTGGAGCTACCGCTTCAAGGCACGTGAGAAGAACGCGGGCTGGCGCATCGACTACTTCCTGGTGAGCAACCGCTTGCGACCGCAACTCACCGATGCCAAAATCCATACCGAAATCTACGGCAGCGACCATTGCCCCGTGGAATTGATTCTTAGTTAGAACTAGACAATCTAGAATATCTAGATCATCTAGACACTCTAGAAAAATATAAAAGATGGCAGAACAGAAGAAATATGACTTTGACCGCGTGGTGAGGATGGTATTGACCCTCATCAGCGTGGCTGTGGGTGTCTGGCTTGTCAACTACCTAAGCCCCGTGTTGATACCATTTGTTGTGGGTTTTATCCTGGCCTACATCATCGAGCCGCTGGTGGAGTGGTTGCAACGCAAGATACGCATCAAGTCGCGTGGGGTCGCTGTAGTACTCGCCCTATTCATCGTCATTGCCCTCATTGTAGGCTTGTGCTGGCTCATTATTCCCTACTTGATTGATGAGTTCGGCGCCATGTCCAAGCAGCTGGCAGCCTATGCCAAGTCATCGTTGAAGATACCTTATGTCCCTGCCGAAATCAACGAGTTCATCCAGCGCTACATCGATTTGGAAAAAATCAATGAGATGTTCAGCAAGCAGCAGTGGATGGACATTGTCAACAAGGCGGCATCAGGCGCCTGGTCGGTTGTCGGTGGCACGATGAGTGTGATCTTCAGCATCTTGTCGTGGTTCATCGTGCTGTTGTACATGTTCTTCATCCTGCTCGACTTCAATAAGCTCTCACACGGTTTCAAGGCAGCCATCCCCGCCAAGTACCGCCGCATAGCACTACGCATCTTCGGCGACGTTGCCGACACTATGAGCCGTTACTTCCGCGGTCAGGCCGCTGTGTCGTTCTTTGTGGGTGTGATTTTCGCCATCGAGTTCTACATCATAGGGCTGCCTATGGCGATTGCCTTCGGTATGTTTGTAGGCTTGCTCAACATGGTGCCCTACCTGCAGCTCATTTCCATCCCCATCGCCGCCTTCTTGTGCCTCGTGGCCACCGCAGCGACCGGAGCGAGCTTCTGGGTGATGTTCGCATGGGTCATCGCAGCCTATATCATCTGCCAGATTATCCAGGACATGGTGCTCATCCCCACCATCATGAAGAATCAGATGGGCCTTAATCCCGCCATCATCTTCCTCTCGTTGTCGTTGTGGGTCTATGTGCTCGGCTTTATCGGACTGATTATCGGCCTGCCGCTAACCACGCTTATCATTTCCTATTACTGCGAGTTTGTCCTGCACCAGCCCAATCCGCTGCACAAGACCAAGAAAAAGGAAACATCGAGCAAGAAGGAACCTCTCGCGCTCACCTCGTCGTTCATCAGTCAGTACCGCAACGAGGAAAAGAAAGAAAACTCCTGATCACGCTATCAGCCTTTCCCTATAGCAGCTATAGAATCTATAGCTTCTATAACATCTATCATAAAATAAACAATGAACAAGACGTTGATTGTCATCACAGGGCCCACGGGAGTGGGTAAGACGGCCGCAGCCATTGAACTGGCACAGCGGCTTAAATGTGACATCATCAACGCCGATTCCCGCCAGATTTACCGTGGCATCCCCATCTGCACCGCCGCTCCCACCCCCGAGGAACTAGCTGCGGCGCACCATCATTTTGTTGCCTTCAAAAACCTGGAAGAGAATTACAGTGCGGCACAGTTCGAGACCGACGTGCTGGCCTTATTGCCCTCGCTGTGGCAACAGGGTGATTATGCCATCATGTGCGGAGGCTCGATGCTTTATGTTGACGCCGTGTGCCGCGGCATCGACCAGCTGCCCGACATCTCGCCCGAGGTGCGGGCTGCCGTCAAGGAAAAGCTACACCGCGAGGGGCTTGAAAGCCTTGTCGAGGAGTTGGAGCGGCTCGACCCGCAATATGCCGCGACCATCGACCGCAAGAATACCAGCCGCGTGTGCCACGGCGTGGAAATATGCCGCCAGTCGGGTGTGCCCTACTCCACCCTGCGCACCGGCATGGCCAAGCAGCGGGATTTCCGCATCGTGAAACTCGCCCTGAATATTGAGCGAGAAAAACTGTTTGCCCGCATCAACCAGCGTGTGGACCGCATGATAGAGGCTGGGCTGGAACAGGAGGCGCGCAGCGTCTATCACCTGCGCCACCTGAACTCACTCAACACCGTTGGCATGAAAGAGATGTTCGCCATCTTTGACGGCACCATGGACCGCCACACCGCCATCGAGCGGATGAAGAAAAACACCCGCGTCTATGCCAAGAAACAACTCACCTGGTACCGCCGCGACCCGGATATCATCTGGACCACACCCGACGAGGCCGTTGCCACCGCCCTACAAAACATTTGACCCGGAAGGACCATGTCCCCCGGGCCAAACAAATGCATTCATTCAGCAAGTGATTTACTGCGCCAGCATCATGTCGATGATGATGTTGATATCACCGACGTTGATTTCGCCGTCCTGATTCACATCGGCCGTCAGCATGTCGGGATTGGAAAGGATAGCGTCAATCACCGCATTGATATCGGCAATATTGACCTCACCGTCACCATTGACATCACACATGGGATCAATGTAGTAGAAGCTGATGTCATCGACGTAGTTTGCCGCCGATCCGCCACCAATCATGGCAATGCGGAAGGTGGCAGGCTTGCCCGCAGTCAAATTGAGCATCCACGTGACAAGGGTTTTGCTGTTGCCTTGAACCTCGGCCACGTCAAGGCCATCGATGGTACTAGCCTTCTGCCATGTGGCAGCGCCATCAACAGAGTACTCCAGTGTAAACTTTGACGTTGAAGAAACGGGGTTAAAGAACGTAGCCTGAGCCATGAAGAAGTTGTGGCCAACAGGCTCGGTGCTATAGACATAGCTCGGCTTCTTCATCAACACAGAATTGGTGCCATTACACAGGCCCTCACCCGGTGAGCGCACACCACTCTTGTAGAAACTCCAAGTGGTGAACTGTCCCTGCACGTTCTTCTCGGTTGTGCTGCTGTTGGCCCTCATCGTCTCAAAGTCCTCGACAAGCGCCTGGCAGACGGGTAACACAAAGACTGGCGTCATGACATCATCGACAGCGCCATACCAGCCGTCCATCTTCATCAGACGGTTACCGCTTTCATCCTTCAAAACCAGGTCATAAAGACCCCACTCCGAGGGCGCCGTGAGCTGCATCTGATAGGACTTCTCGGTGTTAGGTGACAGCGACACTTCACACATTTCGCTGGTAGCCACCTCGTTGCCATCCTTCAGCATAGACACATACACATTACCTAATGGCCCATTCTGACTACCCCAAACCTCATAGGACAATTTCGCGTCCACAGTAAAGGGCTCGTTCACAGTGACACCACTTGAAACGGTAATCGACTCCAAGCCGTAAGAGTTAGACAGGAAGCAATCTCTCAAATAGGCGATACCATCACGCACCTGCATCTTGACGTAAAGTTCCTGACCGCTGAAGTCCATCACCTGATGGTTATAATTTTGTCCATCGTCAAGCGAGTAGGACAATTTAATCTTATAGTCACCATCCTGGAGCTGCGGTAAGTTCATATAAAGATTTTGCCTTGATACGTACCAATACTGGTCCAAGGAGATCTGATAATTGAACTTTTCGGTTTTATACTTCACGCCATCATTGTCAGTTATGTCCATCGACATCGGAAGCATGGCATAGTATAATTTACGGCCATAACGCTCTTCATAACCAGCAGTATCCAGTCTGTTGCCTTCGGACATAAAATTGTCCATCGCCAAAGTTATTCTAGCACCGATTTGAGCCGAGGTAGTAACAGGCATCAGCTGGCTGCGCACATACAAGACATCATCGACAATATCATTTTGTGTCTCGGGCACCAAGCCGAAGAGGCCGTCTTGCCTGTACTTGAAATTGGTGGTTGAGCCCGGTGCAAGGTACGAAACCATGAAATAGCCGTCAAAGGAGCCCCCCCAACCCCAATTAACATGGAAATAGCCATCGGTATTGAAGCCATCGAGCACAAAGGCATGACCACCCTCGTTGTCAAATCCACAATACATAACAGGACGCCTCACGGTCAGCTCATCATACAGGAACTGGTCCCATTCCTCGGCATTATAGGCGTCACGGGTGAGCCAATAATATTTGTCACCATAGCCAAAATAAGTTTTCAATGCACGGGATGCCACAGTTTCCTGAGCACCACTGCTACTGCCGTAACCCATATCCATCGAGATACCCACATCGGACATCAATTTGGCAACTGCGTCACAGGACTCGGGGCTACTGTTGGAATTATATTCATCGAGCATCAAGTCCCACCGATAAACCGACTGGCTATAGTCAGCAGAGAGAACGGTTTGGGTCACATCATTCACATTACAGGTATAGGAATGGCTACCCCGACCAACTGCCGGCCACTTGTAATAGTTCATAATCTGGGCCGTGGCGGTGGCCACACATCCCGTCACCGCACGGCTGGTGCCGCCGTTGGGGGTGTCAAAAGTGGGACAGTAGTTATTATAGGGCTCGCCTTGATCCCATCGGGTGGTCAAGAGCGGGGCAACGGCATTGGCTTGCGGAGCAGGCCTGTGGGCAACAGCATTGCCATTGGACTGCAAGAACGCAATCTGCCGGTTCATCTCGCCGAGCCAGTACTGCACGGGCTCGGGCAAGACTGCAGCCGAGAAATCACCCTTATCACCATAGCCCAGCACCTGCGGCAAACGGTCATCACCGGCCACTACCACAAAACCGCCATGGCTACCGCGGTCAAAAACAAAAAACCGACCGCCCTCGGCTGTATAAGCAAGACGCATCGCGGTCTGGCCAGCCTGAGCCGCTAAACGGGTTGATCTGGCTGAGAAAAACTGTTGGGCCACTTGACGGGCATCAGCCTCATTGACTTGAGCAGCCTGCAGACTGCAAACCGCTGCCATCGAGATGGCCAAAATAAAAAGTATTCGCTTCATTTATATTCTATTAATTCAAAATTTTTGCAAAAGTAGTGCATCTTACTGCAAGTAGCAAAAAAAAGCGATTATTTCACATCAATTCACATATCAAGCAGTTGGGATATTGTAGCGGTGACACGGCGGGAAGTGGTATAGTCAAGCGCGGCTTCATTGGCGCCTGGACGTCCCATGTAGAGGTTGGGGTTGACATATTGCATCGCGCTTGGGCGAGGTTCACGTCCCGAGAAATGGAATTCCCGCAAACCAGTTACCTCATGCAGCTCACGGATATTTTGCTCGGTCACGCCACTACCTGCCATGAGAATGATGCGCCCGTCAGCCTGACGGTTGAGTCGAGCCAGCAATTCAGCACCCTGAATGGCCTTGGGTTGCTGTCCCGAAGTCAAGATGCGGTCAAATCCCAGGTCAATGATATCCTCCAGGGCTTGCTCTGGGTTGACAGCACGGTCAAAGGCACGATGACAGGTCGTGCTCATCCCCCGGCTGCAGTCCATCAGGTAACGGTTTTTCTCAACATCGATGGTGCCATCGGCCTTCAGACAACCGAACACCACACCATCAACACCCAACTCACGGCAAACCGCAATGTCGGCCGCCATGCGCTCCACCTCCAAGTCGGAATATAAAAAATCACCGCCACGAGGCCGAATGATCACATGCAGACGTGTCGTTGTCAACACGCGCCGGGCCACCATAATCTCGCCGTAACTGGGTGTGGTGCCACCCTCGGGGATGCCTGCACACAATTCCACGCGGTCAGCGCCACCCTCTTGTGCCGCCAAACAGGACTCCACCCCATTGGCACACACCTCAACCATGAACTCCTCTCTCTTCATTTCTCAATCATTATAATCAATTACCACAAGTTTATAAAAGAATGGCCGCAGCAAGCGCAATGAGCACAATAGCAGTAACACCCATGATGAGGGTCATGAGCGTCATCGTGCGGTAGCCGTCACGCGGCTTGATGCCGCCAAAACCAGTCACTACCCAGAAGTAGCTGTCGTTGGCATGCGATACAGTCATCGCTCCTGCACCAATGGCCATCACCACCAGCGCGGCAGCAAGGGGGCTAGTAAAACCTAATGCGCTCATCATAGAGCCCGAGTCGCTGAACATACCCATCATGCTCGCCGTGGTCGTAATGGCCACCGTCGATGAGCCTTGTGCCGACTTCAAGATAGCGGCAATCAGGAATGGGAACACGACGCCAAGGGCCTTGAGCGCGTCACCAGATTCCTTTATCAAATCGACAAAGCCGCTCGCCACAACTACAGCGCCCAACACACCGCCTGCAGCAGTGATAAAAATGATTGGGCCGGCAGTCTTGAGCGACGCTTGCGTGATATCGTAAAACCGGCCAAGCATCTTCTGGCGCACCAATAGCGGCAAGCATGACAACATCGCTACCATCATGGCGATGACTGGCTTGCCCAGGAAAGTGAATACCGCAGCAATGCCTTCAGGCATCTTCACCAATGCCGCCACACTACCCAGGGCCATCAACACGATGGGCAAAACGATAGGCAGGAAGGCCATAGCCGCACTGCACTGACTATTCGGTCTATCAGTATCGGGAACAGCATCTGTCACCTCGGCGGCTTCAACACGCTGGCCGATACGACCGGTAAAGAAGTAAGCGGGAATGAGCGATAAGAGCGAAATCACAGCGCCTAGCCCAATCACAAGCAGCAGATTATTTTCAAGGCCCACCATGCCTGCCGCCGCCACAGGACCCGGTGTGGGCGGGATGAACACATGCGAGGCGAAGAGGCCTGCTGCCAATGCCAGCATCAATGGTACAGGAGATGTGCCCGACCTGCGAGCCAACGATTTGCCAATCGGGCTCACGAGCACAAAACCGCTGTCACAGAAGACGGGAATCGAGACAATCCATCCGATAAGCATCATCGCCAACCGGGGATGGCGTTTACCCACAACGCGTTCAACAGCACGCGCCAGAGCCACGGCGCCGCCTGTGTGTTCCAGGACGCTACCTATCAGTGTGCCGAAGATAATCACTAGAGCGATGCCGCTAAACACGCCACCGAAACCTTTGCCAATCACATCGGGAATGTCGGCAAGAGGTACGCCTAACAGCGCCGTCAATAGGATAGCCGCGCCGAGGATTGCCAAAAACGGGTGGACCTTAAAACGGGCTATGGCAACCACCATCAGGATAATCGCCGCAGCAAACAATATTAACGCAGTTATCACTGTCATAAAGTCAAAATATTTAACTCAAGATAATGGAAATCAGGGTATTGATGTCGGCGATATTGACCTCGCCTTCACCGTTCACGTCACCTGCAGCCGTCAGGTTGCCGCTAAGAATCATGTCGATGACGGCATTGACATCGGCGACATTAACCTCACCGTCACCATTCACATCGCCAGTGACTAGTAGCGGCTCTTCCTGCGGCATACTGGCATAGACGAGTTCCATGCCTGGAATCTGAAGACTATACTGCCCTCCCACCGTTACTGCGGCATGGGTGATGTAGTAATAGACCAAATGCAATGGGAAGTTGCCCAAGTCGGTGGCATCACAGATGTCGGACACAGGCACGTCTAGGGTCACTTTGCCATCCACAACTGTAACGGGGTTCTCGACAGTGAGGCGCTCACCATAAGCGTTCTCGACCAGTATCTTGACCGTCTTGAGTTGCAGGTCGCCAGGCACCATGCGCAGCCGCAGCGTGTCGGGCAGTCCCCACATCCGCACCGCCTTGGACAGTTTGATGTATGGGTTGCGTGACGAGGCTCCAGTGAAGTCAATCCTCATGCCATTATCCATGGCCGTCACCACGCGATCCTTACCACCGCTCTGGGCAATGGTCCATGTAGCGGGGTCGATGGGCACATTCTCAATCGTGGTCAAGTGGGCCTTGGGATTCTCGACACTCACCATCAATGAATCGGCAAGTAGCGGGTGGCTTGAGCCTACAAACGTCTGACCATCGGAAATAGCCGTGATAATTCCCGACTCGTTTACGGTGCAGACGTCCTCATCGGATGAAGCCCAAGCCACGACCGAAGGGTCCACGCTATCCAAGCCGTAGCCACTGATGCCGTTGATGTGGATGGCGTAGTCGTGAAAACGATCGATGACCACACTGTCGCTCACCAGTTGCCACTGCGCCTCCATGATTGTGACTGGCTGGGTGGCAGTGATGCCGTTGTAGGTCGCATACAGGTTACCTGTAGCGGGTGTGGACGCGGCATGGAATGCCCCATTTTCATCGAAGGTTCCCACTTGAGGGTCGCACGTGAAAACGCAGCCCTGCAGGTCACGCGTCTTCAACACACCATACTGATTATAGCCCCACATGCCGAATGACGTTGTAGCCGATATCGACAAGTTATAACAACGGGGCTCGAAGCTGATGAGGCCTATCTCATCGTCCTCGGGGGCGGTGGAAACGAACAGGCATCCATTTCCCACAGCACGCACAGTACCATCGCTGGGATGGTTCAGCACCTCGTCATTGACCAGGATGCACGACGAGCCACCACCGTCAAGATTTACGGCATTGACCGCTCCCAATGCGTCAAAGATACCCTTCATTTCCAATAGCGTTACGCCAACCGACGTCATGTGGCGTCCATCAACCACGACAAAATAGAGGCGGGTGCTGTCGGCATTGAAGCCCACAGCGGTGCGGGGATGACGCTCATCCCAATCCTCCATGAACTCACCGTTCTGCATGATGATGTGGTTACTGCCACCAACGAGCTGATGAATATTGACATCACCCGGGCCATTGTTGAGGGTAAGCTTGAAACTGATATCGAGTTCTGTCCCCACCTGCATCCAATTCGCTTGGTTAGCATAGTAGCCTTTAAGCCACAGGATGGCTTTGCCAGCAGGTATGGGAGTATTGCCTTGGGCATCAAAAACATCCTCGACGATACAGTGCTCGAGACCATTGGCGACCCACCGGAAAGGTTCTGCCGCAGGCCGCAACAGCACCATCTTGCCCGAGGATGATTCATCGTAGGTCGTTGGGCCATAGCTGCTGGTAAACAGGATAGTCTGGTTCTCGGCTATGTTATCGTAACCATAACGCATGCGGTTCACCAGATTGAGCGGCAACGAATGCCCTGTAGTCATCACCCGCCCCGTGAAAGTCAGTCGGTCAATATAGGGGCGGTTATTATCGTCAAGCACCAGGCAGGCGCGGTTGTGGCTGGACTGTACCAGCTCATCGTTGCGCACCTGACCGCTCAGTGGCATTCCAACCTCGTTGACAGGCGCGGTCATGAAAAAGTCACCATTGACCGCTCCCACCACCTCATGGCCGGGCCGTGAGCTGCGCGCGGCCATGCTGACAGGCGTCTCACTGGCTACTATCCGGTCACCGCCCAAGCAGGTTTCCATGATGATGTAGGGATTGGTCAAGTCCAGTTCCACCACACTCACCTTCAACGGCAATGCCGGCACATCAAACTTGGCTGCCGTCACTCCAGGGCCCACCATGTGGGGATAGATGAGCGTGTCCACATCACAGGCCACGTCACCTATCATCCACTGGTTGCGGGCGGCACCAGTCAATACCCCGGTTATCAACAATAACAGGGCGATAAAACCATGTTGACTATTCATCTCGTATGTTAAAACTAAACTTTTTAAATTGCTTAGAGCAGAATTATGCTGATGATTGCGTCAATATCGGCAACATTGATTTCGCCATCGCCATTCACGTCACCCTCAGGAAGATTTTCTCCCGACAAGATGATGTCAAGCATCCTGTTCACATCAGCAACATTCACTTCCTTGTCATCGTTCACATCACCCTTGAGCTTGAGCAGTGCCGAATAAACGAGTTCCATACCTGGTATCTTGACGCTATAATCTTGTCCTGCGGTTACAGGATCATGGGTGATGTAATAATAAATCAGATGCAGCGGGAAATTGCCTAAATCCAGCGGATCACAGATGCTACTCATCGGCACATTGACGGTCACTTCGCCACCAGCACTGTTATCAATGGGGGTCTCGATGGTGACACGCTCGCCATGGGCTGTCTCGACAAGCATCTTGAGTCCCTTGAGCACGATGTCATCGGCTTGAATGCG
The DNA here is from genome assembly GCA_905233915.1 of uncultured Muribaculaceae bacterium. Lineage (GTDB taxonomy): Bacteria > Bacteroidota > Bacteroidia > Bacteroidales > Muribaculaceae > Sodaliphilus. The sequence goes on from CAJOFM010000002.1 coordinate 74,340, forward strand.
CAGTCGCAAAACATTGGGCAAACCCCACAACCTCAGCGATTTGGAGAGCTTTATATAGGGGTTGCGCGATGAGGCGCCGGTAAAATCTATCTGCATACCGTTGTCCAACGCTGTCACATTACGGTTCTTGCCTCCACTCTGCGAGATGTTCCATGTCTCGAGATCAATGGGAGCGTTCTCAACCGTGGTGATAGCATCCTTGGGATTTTCTACGCTCACCAGCAGTGAGTCGGACAACAAGGGGTTGTCTGAACCCACATAGGTCACGCCGTCGGCCACAGCCGAGATAATGGCATGGTCATCAACGGCACACACATCCTCATCGACAGCGAACCACTTAACTACCGAGGGATCAACATTGTCAAGGCCAAATTCGCTGATACCGTTGACACGGATGGCATAGTTATGGTATTTATCGATAACAACACTGTCACACTCAAATTTCCAGCGGGCATCGATGATAGTAATCGGCTGAGTGGCGGTTATGCCATTGTATTCCAGATACAGATTGCCCTGAGCAGCCTGTGACGCAGCATAAAAGACACCACTGTCATCAAAGTGACCCACCTCGGGGTCGCAGGAGAAGGTGCATCCCTGCAGATCACGCGTCTTCAACACACCATACTGGTTATAGCCCCACACACTGAAAGATGTGGATGCCGAAATAGGCAGATTATAGCGACGCGGCTCATAACTGATGATGCCGATTTCATCATCGACAGGAGCATTGGAGACAAAGAGGCAGCCGTTGCCCACCCCACGCACGGGGCCGTCGCTCGGATGATTCAACACATCGTCATTAACCATCATGATGCTTGACCCGCCGCCGTCCAGATTCACAGCATTGGTCGCACCCAGTCCCTTGAAGATATCGGCCATGTCACGCAATGTGGCGCCAGCCGATGGCGTTTGACGGCCGTCAACCACGACAAAAATGACGCGCTGACGGTCCTCGGTGAAACCGATTGCCGTGCGGGGATGACGTTCATCCCATGCTTCGGAGGGGAGATATTCGCCATCAATCAGGAACATGTGGTTGCTGCCACCGATGAGCTGTTTGATACCTATCTCGCCAGAATGGTGGTTGAGTGTCTGCTGGAAGGAGATGGTCAACTCGTCGCCCTCGCGCATCGAATCGGCGTAGCTTCCATAGGAGCCCTTGAGCCACAAGACCGCTCCTCCCTCGGGAATGGATGTCGAATGATGGGCATTGATAATCTGCTCGATGACGCAACGCTCCGTCCCCGGCGTGCGCCACTGGAACGGATCCTGGGCGGGCCGTAAAATCACCATTTTGCCCGTCACCGAGCCCGTGTAGGTTGTGGGACTGAAGGCATGAGTGAACAATATGGTTTGATTGGCAGCGATATCCTCGGTCTGATAACGCAGGCGGTTCACCAAGTTGAGCGGGAATGACGTCTCTCCACAAGTCACCGTACCGGTAAACGTCAATCGGTCGACATAGGGAAGGTTGTCATTGTCTAGCACAAAGCATGCACGGTTATGGCTGCTCACCAACAATTCGCCGTTGGTCACCTGTCCACTCGTGGGGATTCCGTTTTCCTTATAGGAAGTGATATTAAAGAAATCGCCGTTGATGGCGCCCACGACGTCATGTCCAGGCCAGTTGCTACGCTCGGCCATACTTATAGGAGTCTCTGTTCCCACAGCATAACCTTTGGCCAGACAGGGTTCCATCATGCAATAAGGATTGGTCATGTCCATCTCCAGGACACTCACCATCAGCGGTATTTCAGCTACCTGATACTTGGCTACAATCATGCCTGGGCCCGCCATGTGGGGGAAGACGACCGTGTCCACATCATAAGCCTTATCGCGGATAACCCACTGGGTGCGGGCACCTGCCATCGAGGTGCCCAGCACTAGTGCTGCCAGAACGGCTATAACAAGACGTATTCTCATGAGTTAAGAATCATGTCAATCACCGCGTTCACATCGGCAATATTCACTTCGCCATCTCCATTCACGTCGCCCGAAGCCTGAACTGCGCCTGACAAAATCTGGTCAATCAAGGCATTGACATCGGCGATGTTCACCTCACCGTCACCATTCACGTCACCGGGGATGCCAGGGTTCTCGCCACCACTCACGTTGCGGCCAATTTTATAGACGGCCATTCCGTTATAAGCCTTGAAAGTGAACAAGGTCACCTCCTCGTTGCCCTCGCTGTCGGTGCCATACTCAACAGCAAAGCAGTGGACTCGCAGGCCACTGTCATTGACCTTGCCGAGGCTGTCGGCGGGCACCTCCCAATACTTGGTCATGCCTGCCAATGCCTGGCCCTCGCCCAACTCGCAGATGTTGGCCTGGCAACCATGGCCATTGCCGTTCATGTCGGCACGCACATAGACAAAGAAGTTGCGGTCATCAAGCTTGAACTCAATGCAACCATTAGGTGTTGACTGGGGCCACAACTCGGGGGCAACATCCTCAAACGAGTCGATGACCGAACCCGAGAAGTCGTAAATGACCGGCGCCGTGTCAAAGCAGTCGATATAGAACATCTCACCGCTGTAACGGGAGTCCTCGTCAGGGCCTTCAATCATCTTGATGACAGGAGCCAACGAGAAACCCGTCTTGGTCTCGGGATAGAAGTTGATGATGTCCATGTAGGGGTCACCGTCAAAACCGCCTTCCCAATCACCGCCCTGGTCGGCATGCATGCGGTACAGGGTCGGGAAACCGGGGTCAGCCGTCGAGCCCGACACCGTCATGATGTTGCACTCAGCTTCCTCGAGCGTGAGGTCGCCGATGACATCAAGATAGTCGGTGCGCTGAGGGGCGTCGCCCTTATCCATCTCAACGACGAGTGTGAGTTCACCCGTCTCGGTATTCACCATATAGACCGGGATATATTGCTGCAGGTTGCTCGTCATGGGTGCCACCCAGATGTGGTGGAAACTGTCCTTACCGATGCTGGCAACGCCCAGGAAACGTCCATAGGGGGCGCCATCGAGCGTCAAGGGAAGATCCTCGAGCTGACTGCCGTCGGCAGCCGAGAAACGGTGAATGACCGACTGCATGATGGTGTCGTTGCCTACCACAACCATCTTTTCCTCGCTGCGGGCCACATAGATGATGCCCTGATCCATAGTCGCAGTGCGCGCACGCTGGTTGCAGATCACGTTATTGGTATAGTCCGTTCCACAGTGAACACGATCAAATATCCACTGATTGACCATCTTGATGCCGTTGACCTCGGGATAGGTCTGGCCATCGGTCTTTGCTGCGGCACTCAGGGCAACCGCCAACATAAAAAAGAAGAAGAGTACTGATTTTTTCATTGTCGTCAAGGTTTTATCGAACTTGGGTAATCCTGTTTGAAAAAGCGTTGCGGATTGACGCGGATGTGGTTCACACTCCGTGCAATCCGCAACGTAAGCTATTAAATGATAATTCTTACGGTCCTTATCAGCTGAGAATAATGCTGATCAGAGCATTCACATCGGCCACATTGATCTCGCCATCCCTGTTAACGTCGGATGCGGTTGTGCCCGTAGCGTTCAAAATCTGGTCGATGAGCGTATTCACGTCGGCAATAGTAATCTCGCCGTCACCGTTCACGTCGCCAGGCATACCGGGGTCAGGCTCATCGCCACCCACGTTGGCGCCAATCTTGTAAACGGCCATACCGTTGTAGTTCTTGTAGATGAACAGCGTCACCTCCTCGTTACCCTCGGCATCGGTACCGTATTCAACATTCATGCTCTCGACACGTGTACCGCCATCGCTCATAGTGCCCAACTCGTCGGGGACCATCCAGTAGCGCTGCATGTCGGTCAAGGTCATGCTCTCACCACCGCCAAGCTCGCAGATGTTCACTTGGCAAGCCCTGTTGACACCGGTCTCCTCAATCACGCCAGAATACTGGGCAATCACATAAACAATGAAGTGGCGACCCTCGAGGGTGAACTCGCAAACACCGTTTGCACCCACCTCAGAAGGCCAGAAAGCAGGGTCAACATTCTCAAAGTTGTCCACCATCGTTCCCGTCACATCATACAGGATGGGTGAACTGTGGAAACCATCCACATAGAACAGCTCACCGCTGTAGTCTTCCTCATCAGCAAGCACCATCTTGACTACGGGCGCATAACCCCAATTGGTCACCGTCTCGGGATAGAAGTCGAGGATTGCAAGGTAGGGGTCGCCGTCAAAGCCGCCCTCCCAGTAATCATCGCCCTGCTCACAATGCCAGCGGTAGATGTACTCCGAGCTGGCACCAACAGTCATGATGTTGCACTCGGCTTCCTCGCGCGTGAGGTCACCCATCACGTCGATATAGTCACAACGCTGCAAGGCATCACCCTTGTCAAGCATCTCAACCAGCGTGAGCTCGCCCGTCTCTTTGTCCACCAGATAAACAGGCTGTTCAGTTGCCAATTCACTGGTATAGGGCGCCATATACAAGTGTCCGAAATTGTCCACGCCCACCGTGTTACAGCTCAACACGGCACCACCATAAATCTCTCCATCAAGCGTAAGAGCCAACTCTTTGACGATGTGGCCATCTACCGCATCCAGCTTGTAGATGACACTCTGGGTCAACGTGTCGGTGCCTTGAATAATCGTGTTGGCGTTGGAACGGGCAATGTAGATGAACCCATCCTTCATGACTGCAGTGCGTGCATAGGTGTTGCAGTAGGGCTGAACAGAATACACATCGGGAGTGTGGGCACGGTCAATAATCCACATGTTCTTGATACCGATGCCGTTAACCTTCTCGTAGCTCACGCCATCGGTGACAGCCAATGCGGTAGCCAAGCCAAAGGCAAACATGAATGTCAAGAGTAAAAATTTTTTCATAATCATTTGGTTTTTAATCTGTTTTATTGTATTTAGAATTAATTACTCCTTTGATTTAGCAAAGTAACAAAAAAAAACGCTTCCCACAAAACTCGTCAAGCCATTATTTTCAAAAAAGATATAACTACTACCGTTATGAGTTCACGATAATGTCAATAACGGCATTGACATCGGCAATGTTTACCTCACCATCACCATTCACGTCGGCCCAACTGACATCACCGACTTCGGCACCCAAAACCAAGTCAATCAGCATGTTGACATCGGCGACTGTCACTTCGCCGTCATAATTCACGTCACCAGGTCCAGTGTCGGGCGTGAATCCCAGTTGCCTGTCCATCCAGACGATGCGTTGAACAAGCCACCTCTTGAGATAAGAGATTTCATCGGCAAAACTCGAGGCAATATAATAGTTAGGCCACACATATATACCCCAAACGGGATAAGCCAAGCTGTTGCGCTGCTCCGCTCCTCCCACCGTGAGCGCATAGGCCAATGAGTCCACTGTTGACATCAGCTTATCGATGCGCAGGTTGCTGTGCCTGTACTGCGCCCATCTCTCCCTCAAGTGCTGCTTATAGGCAGACTCGCGATTGAGTTTATACCACCAGAACGGCACCATGTTGGCCGAAGCCTTTTGCGGTAAGAGATCATTGACGTTGTATGCCCAGATGTCGGTGCGGTAACCCTCGCAATAATCCGCATTGCCATAGGCAAAATTCATGTCCCAGACGACCATCTTAAAGCGGGGGTCAACGCTATCACACCGCTTGAAAAACTTCCCGCTCAAGCGGTAACCATCGACGTTGTGACCGATTTCCATCGCCAACTGATAGTCAATGAAGGACGTCTCATCGATATAAGGGCATTCGCCCGTCACGGGATCACGGAAGGTATAAGTGGACAAAGAATACTCAAGTTCATCAATGCGGCCTTGTATGTACTCCAGTTGCGCATCGGTCAGGTCCTCAAAGTCAGGAATCTTATACTGGAAGTAAATATGCGTGGTGTTGATTGGCTTTCCATCGCTGGTAACTGGCCGATACTTCGACACATAGCTGGGTTCATCATGGCGGTCTGCCTCCAGCAGATACCCGCCAGTGAGTTCATCACCCTCCTCACCGGGGTCACTCAAGTTGAGGCGGTTCCGGCCTTTGGACACAATCTCGGTCAAGACGTAAACACCGTAATAAACTCCATTATAAATAACCTCGCAGAAACGGGCCTTAGGCACAAATTCCATCCATGGTCTTGATATCTCAAAGGCCAAGACATCCCTTAATAGGCTCTTATCGTTGTATGGAGCCAACAATGCCCAGGTATTGTCCTTGGGCATACCCAGAATGGATACCCGCTGCCAGGAGCCACCCGCCTCGAGGGGACGGTTCAACGGACGGAAAGAGTAAGGCTTCTTGGCGCTATAATCATAAGACGAATTACCGCGATAGGAAAGACCGATGTAACCCTCGTAGTCAATATGCTGGCCGGGATAAAACAACGTGTCGGCATAATTAATCTTTCCAGGGCCGTTATCGATGATTTTCATCCGTGCGGTAATCCTCTGGGTGCGCTGGACCGTTCCATCAACCGTGAGCCAGACGATGGGCAAGTTGGTCGATGTAAGCCTCACATATCTATTAAACGGCGAGTACATAACTCCCGCATCGGCACAGAAACTCCATGCCAACGTCAAGGCGACCATTATGCTCAACAACCGTTTCACTCCACCCTCAACTTAAACCATGCCTCGCATGGGAAAGTGATAAGATATATAACTTATTCACGTTATACGAATTAATTGACCGTTAGAATAAAATGATGTTGATGACAGCGTTGACGTCGGCGATATTCACCTCGCCGTCTCCATTCACATCAGCACTGCGTGAGCCAATCACATTACCGGTCAGAATCATGTCAATCAACGCATTGACATCGGCTATAGTAATCTCACCATCCAAGTTTACATCGCCAGCCACCACCTCGCGGTACACAAAGGTGCGCAGGTCGCAATAGTCGGTGTACTGCGTCGTGGTACCTGTGGCCAGGGTGCGGTAGGCATAGCGGGCCCTGACATAGTAGGTCTTGCCATCGGTCAGTTTGCCAGCGCCCTTGATGGTGCCCAGCTGCGGGGTCTCAAAGGTGCCGCACTCCAGGGTGCCATTGTAGGAGGTGCGTGTCGGGAATGACTCCGAACTGCTGATCTGCACCCTCAACGAACCTATGCCCTCGACGGGTTCAAAGCTGACGGCATCAAAGGAATAGAGCACGTCATCGTCTTCTCCCGGAACGACAAACACGGGAACAGGCGGGATTACCTCAAGCGTGGTGAATGACGAGACGGGTGTCACCACCGTTGCCGAGCCATAGGTAGCAGTCACACGGGTATAGTAGGTTGTCGCACCCGCCAAGCGGTACTTCGGCACTTGCCACTGCGCCGTGTTCAGGCGCACGGTGTCGGGATTATTCATGGATGACGATGTGGACAGCTCCAAGATATAGGCTGTACCCGGGGCTCCAGCCGTCCATGTGATGACTGGCGACAATTCCACCGCAGTGGCGGCATTGGCAGGCGAGGTGATGTGCATCTGCCCTAAGGTGAACTGGCGCAGGTCGCTGGCACAATCCCATTGGTTGAGACCGCGAGCCACCACACGCCACCAGTAGGTGCCAGCCACAAGGCCAGGAAGTTTGGTCAACGGACAACTCATTGAGTCCACCTCGAGCTGGGTTACCAACGAATCCATCTGTTCGTCGGCAAAAACCTGCACCACATAGGTTGCAGCATCGCCGCGCCATTGCAGGAAAGAGAGTTCGGGAACTTCGGCACCATCCTCGGGATAGAGCAATTCGGGCTTGGAAGCCTGAGTAGGCACCACTCCAGGTGTTGCAGGCGCATATTCGTTCTCCCAGCGGTCGAGAATCGACACCGCGTAATGGTAACCCTCACGTTTGGTCGCGGGTAATTTGTAAGATGCCCAATAGCTCACGCCATCGATATATTGCGCTTGACAACGGAACTCGCTGTCTTCCACCCCATCGGGGATGGCATACACCACATAGCGCACATTGGGGATGCTGTCCCACGAGAGCGTGCCGTCGTCATAGGCCAGATTGGTTACTGTGTTATAGGTCTGGTCAGGGCGGAGCCATGCTGGCGCAGGATTCAGCGCCACCGACGAATAAAGACTGTCCTTCAACCAGATGCGCAACTGGCGCACCTTGCCGTCGATGACCTCCTTCTTGTTGCGCCAAGTGTTATAGCGGAAATAGACCATGCCGGGATTACCGCCAGCGGCTGTCGCTTCACGCATGACGCGCCCCTGCTTGACGAACTCGGCAAGCGTCCATCCAGTATCATCTGGAACCCACTGGCTGATGAAGATGTGACGGTTGAAGCGGGCGGCTATCTTGCCCCACCATGTGGTTACGGGAATGAACGTGCCCCAAGTGGGCCAATAGACCTGCGGAGCCAGGAAATCGATGGTTCCGCGTGTCACCCATGCCATGGGGTCGCTGTAAATCTGGTTATACTGCCAATCGCTACCGGGGCTGGGCTCTACGCCATATTGGGCGGCCACAGCCGGGTTACTGCATGCCACGCCCGCGGGTCCGATGCCGAAACGCACCCACGGCTTTGTCGACTTGACCATGTCGTTGACGTCCTTGACCATCTGGTTGACGTTCTCGCGGCGCCAGTCGCCCTGTGACATCGTGCCTCCCGCCGCCTTGTAGGCGTTATACAGGTCGGCATCGAGCGAGAACGACGGGTTATCCTGGTTGTAGAAGTAGTCGTCAAACACCAGGCCATCAACGTCATACTTGACCAAGATATCCTTGCACACGTCAACGACGCGCTGGCGCACCTCGGGGATACCGGGATTGAGCACAGTCTCATAACTGGTGGTTAACAGCCACTCGGGGTGGGTGTGGATATAATCAAGATCACTCTCTCCCCATTTTTCGGTCCCATGGCCGTAACGGTATGGGTTGACCCATGCATAGACCTCGATACCCCGCTTGTGTGCCTCCTGAACGAGGTATTCAAACGGGTCGAACGCAGGTGCCACGCCACGGGTGCCGGAAACGTAACTGGACCATGGCTCATAGGCCGAGTTGTACATCGCGTCACACATCGCCCTGACGTGGTAGTAAATCACGTTCATGTGGTTAACCCGCAAGGTGTCGAGCATCTTGCGGCAGGCATTCTTCATGATGGGCGTGTTGCTCGCCGTGATGGCGCCGCTGGGCCAGTCACTCAGGTAGGCCGTTATCCACATGCCGCGCTGTTCACGCTTGGGGGCGGTGTCGGCCGCGATGGCAAAACTGGCGGCAATGGCCGCCAACAACACTATCAGGATTAACCTCTTTTTCATAACTACTTGTTGGCTACTGCGTTCATTGTTATTTAAACGCTGATTACGCGAATTATCACGGATAATAAATATCATAAATTGATGATAATCAGCGCAATCAGCGTTAAAAGATTAAATTGCTAGAACAGGTTGGTCAAGCGCGGGTTGATGCACACGCCCAGGATCCTGTCCTTGTTGCCGTTGAAGTTATAGACCTTACCATCGGCCGGGTTGAAGTAGTACAAGCCCGTGGTGTAGGTCTTCTCGGTCGCGGCGGCACGGAAGCCGAAGTAAACGTAGTGCGTCTGGGCATCCACGGCAAACTGCGTGGTGTAAACGCCCTCGGCATCGGTCGTGTTGATGGGATCGGCCTCCATGGTGATGAAGTTGATGTACTTGTCGTAGGTCACCGTGGCTTGATCACCAGGTATTTCATACTGGGTGAAGCCGACGCCAGGCGTGGTGCCCTTGGTCATCCACACATACAAGTAACCCAGGTCCTCGTCGAGCGTGAAGGCACGCGGCTGCGTGGTCTCGAGCACGATGGGATGCGGGATGGCAACGCCAGCACCCGTCTTGCCGATATCGCTCGAGCGGAAGCGGTAGATGCCATTACCCGAGTAATTCTTGCCCCACCAGAACATGCCGGTCTTGTCGAGATACAGGCCCGTGTGGATGGCACCATAGGCAATGCCCTGACCATAATAACTCAACTGGTTATTGATCACGTAATAGCCTGCAGTGCTGGTGTAAACGGTGCTCTCGGTCTCGCCGCGCGTCGAGAGCGGGAGACGACGGATGCCCGTATTGCGGTCGGTGTAGAACAAGTCGGTGCCATCGGTACAACCCTGGAAGGGGTCGTTGAAGGCGGGACCGCCCACGTTGGTGACCATCACATTGGTGGTCTGACCATCGGCGCTCATGACAGTAATCTTACCGTCACCAAGATTACCGGCCTCGTCATTGATGTAGTAATACTGCTTGCCGCAGTCCAGGATATAGACGTTGTCCTGCTCAATGACATCACTCTCGGTCACGGTCTTCTCGGTAGCGAACACCAGTGTGGTGGGCATGTTGCCCGAGCTGACGCCCATGTCAAACGGCAGATTCTTGGTGCCAGGAGGCAGTTGGGCAAGATCCACCAGTTTCACAGCCATGATATTACCGCCCTGGGTAGCATAATAGAGCGTCGGAGCAGGAACTGAGGAGCCCACTTGCACGTTCACGTAGCTGTCCTCCAGACGGCGGTTCTCACCATTGATGTCAAACCAGGTCTGCAAGGTAATCTTCTGCGACCCGATGTTGCTGAATGTCAACTTGCCGGGGTTGTCGATTGAGCCGTCCTCATGGCTATAACCCTCAAAGGTCGAAATTAGGTTGCCTTGAGCATCACGTGTACCCTCGGGGAAGGTCCACACATACTTGCAAGTGAGGTTCTCGGGATTGGGCAACTCGATATCGAGTTTCACGTTCACATCATTGATGACCACAGGATTGGCGCTCTGCTCCGACACGCTCAGCAACGGAGCGATGTCATAGATGAGCAAGGGATAAGTGCGGCTGCCCACACCGTCAACCGTCAGGGTCACCTGATAGATGCCCGCCTTGGCATACTTGTGCGAAGGATTCATGTCGGTCGATGAAGTACCGTCACCGAAGTCCCAGGTCACATTACCCGACTTGGATGAGGTGTTGGTAAACTCAACCGTCGATACCACATAGAAGTCCAGACCATAGCGGTCGTCATCCACCCTGTAGGTAAAGTCCACATCCTTGGTGGGGAAGTTGCCGTAATCGGGCGTTTTGTCGATACACGAAACGGCCATCAAAGCCATCAGGAGCAGAAATGATAATTTTTTAATTGTCTTCATCTTTTCCTATGGTTTTAGTTCAGTGAAACTTCTTTATTATCGGTAGTCACACCCATCTTGCCATCGGTGTCATACACACGGAACTCGGGCAGCAGGGAATACTTGCGGCTGAAGTTCACCGTGTAGGTCTTGTCCGACGTGTTGTAGATCCATGAGGTGAATGGAATCGTCTCCAACAGGCTCTTGAAATAGGGCATGTACTGGCGGCGCACCGTGGTAATCTTGCCACCGGTGTCATCGCTGTAGCGGGAGAAGAGCCAGAAGGCCGATTTATAGACCGCCTGCACATTGGCGCCCGACGGGGCTGCACTCTCGTCGGCTATCTCGTGATAAACCGCTGTGCCGTCATCGGCCACGGTGATGTAGTAGTAATGGTCCACTTCATCGGTCGTGTACCAGGCGTTGGACTTGTCATCGGACGTGGTGTCGGTCGGGAAGTCTATCTTGTACTGTGCATTGAGTTGCTCAAACAATTCAATGGGGAAATTGTACTTGATATAGACGTTGCGCAGGTCGTTGTAATAGGTGCTGTCCTTGGTCAAGGCATTCACCATATAGGCCATGAAGTCCTCCTGGAACGTCGAGGGATAGTAACTGTCAAATTTCTCCTGGTCCCACTGCTCAGGGTTCACCCAGCTCACGGGAGACAGGGTGCGGGAAGTGGGGAAACTGTCGGTCAGGACATACTCGTACCCATCCCATTCAGCCTTACTGTGCGGGTAGGAAGCCACCTTCTGGCTAGAGCGCACGGTATCGGTCAGCGAGTAGTTCTTGGTATAGGCAAGTGAGGTCGTCAACTTGCTGGTGGCAGTGGCCACCTGCTCTCGCTTGATCAGGCACCACACCTCACTATGGTCTATGGCCTTATCGCTGACAGTGTAGTACTTGCCCTTGAAGGTGGCGTAGTTGCCAGCCTTTACCAGGGTGGAACCTTGCTCCCAGTCCACTGTGGGCAACACCTGGCCCAGTTCACCGTTGTCGGCAAACGGGTCGTGTATTGCGCACGAGGTCGTGAGCAGCGCCACCAGGGCTATCAGTCCGTATTTTATCTTGTTTCGTTTCATATCTTTTTGAGTTGTCAGTTATCAGTTTTCAGTCGTTAAGGAGGTGACTTCACCATAGTTGTGGGCCCAAATCATGGGCTCATGCAGCCACTTGTAATTCTTGTAGGCCCCCAGGCGCTCGAGCTCGGCACGGTTGTACTTCTCCTCGGTCTCGGGGTCATAGTTGATGCGCTGGATCCAGGTGTTCTCCTTCTGTTCCTCGGTCAAGCCGTCAATCCAGTAAGCCGCATACAGGTTGTAAGGACGACGCAGCGTGGGATAGACGATTTCCTGGTTGTCACCGATGCCGTAGTGGTTGCGGTTGTTACTGTAGTGGTAACGGCGCATGTCGGTCCACTGCTCGGGCTGCAGGTACATGGCGATATACTTTTGCTGCATCAGGTCGCTCAACGAGAACTCGCTGGGATTGAAGAACCAGTGCTTGTTGCCGCGGTCGGTCACCTTGTGAACGGCCGGGGTGCGGCCCGAGCCACGGAAGTAGTCTTCATTGTCGAGGAAGGCTGCAACCTGTGCATCCCAGTACTCGGCAGGCTGGAAACCAGGCTTGCCGCCAGCAACTGAATTGCCAGGATACTTGTTGTCGGTGCCCGCATTGTAATTGTCGTTGGGATGGAAGAGCAAGAAGGCATCAAGATGGCGTTGGATATTCCACTGGGTGGCTTCCTTGGCCAGGGCACACGCCTCGGTCTTGTTACCCTTCCAGTACTGAGCCTCGGCCTTGATGAAGTAGAGTTCCTCCATCGTGAAGATGGGGTTATAGGCACTCGTCTGGCCCGCATAGGCTCCCATATACAAGTCGGGATAATTGGCAATCTTGTAGGATGTACCCATACCGATGTTGTTCTCCAGGTAACGCATCTTGATGCGCTCACTGGCCACCGACGGGCTGGCAGGGCCGGTGCGGGCAATCATCAGCAGGCCGCAACGCGGGTCGTTGGCAAAGCCGTCATGGGCGCCCTCGGCATTAAACATGCCGCTGGTCATCTCGTTGTCGGGCTTGCTCAAGCCGAGCAGATCCACCATGAAGAACTTGCTGGGAATGGCGCTGCCCAAGAGGTTGCCGCGCGACTCCCACGAGTTGATGACTGGCTGAGCGATGCTCCACACGGCGTTCTGCGTGCCCGTGCCGCCGTCCCAATAGTAACGGGGCTCATTGCCGAACCACGGTTCACGGCTGCCCTGATAGTCAAACACGTCACCCTTGCGCCACTGGTTGATGGCTGCATCGGCTGCATCGATGATTTTCTGGCACATGGCAGGGCTGCGGTCCACATTGGGAATGTTGCGCAGCAGCAGGCGGGCCTTAATGGCATATACCAGACCTTTCCATTTCTCCAAGTCACCGGCATAGACGCGGTCCACCGAAGCATCAATCGGCTGGTTGTCGGGATTGTTGATAATTTCGGGATCCTCATACATCTTGATGAGGTCCTCGCACTCCTGCATCATCCAGGCGTAAACCGAAGCCTGGGTGTCGTACTTGGGCGCGATGCTCTGATAGGCTTCGCTTTGGGGAATATCGCCGAAGGCGTCGGTCGTCAACTGGGTTGACATGAGCTTGATGGTGCGACCTATCAGCTCATAGTTGGGCGAGTTGATGGCCTTGGAGTTGTTCACCAGGTTGACGGTGTTCTTGCCGATATCATAGAAGTGACGACGCCACATCGGGTGACGGTTCATCGTCAGCATCTCCCATTCGCACTTGTAGCTGTAGGCGCCCACCGAGCTCTTGCCGCCAGTGGTGAGCATCTGCGAGAAGTAAGCGTAATACTCGCTGTGGTCATACACGACCTGCTGGGCATAATAGATGATGACTGCCAAACCATCCTTGGCGTCAATCTCATGGGCCCTGTCGGGGTTGACGTTATCGTCGAGGATATCGTTGCAACTTACCGACACCAGGCCAACCAGCATTAACAAAGCTAAAAATTTAATCTTTTTCATAATCAGTCGGCCTTTTAGAATGTTGCTTTAAGCGAGAAATTGAAACTGCGCGTGCTGGGCACGTTGTAATTGTCAATACCGGCGCCACCGGTACCACCTGCGGTCGAAGCCAGCACAGCGGGGTCATTACCGCGGTACTTGGTCAACAGGAACAGGTTGCGGGCAGTCGCGGTCAAGGACAAGCCCTTGACGGGCCAAGTGCGCTTGAAGTGCTTGCCGATGTCGTAACTCAGCGTCACATAGCTCAAGCGGATATAGGAACCGTCCTCGATAAAGTTGGACGAAACGGTCGAATAGTAGGTATTGATGAAGTAGGAGTCAAGCACGATGGGCGTTGTGTTCTTGACATAGGTCACAGTGCCGTCGGCTCCCGTCACGGCTTGCACACCGTTGAAGATGTACTCGCGGTTGCGGTAGCGGTCATACAGGCTGCTCATGCCGTTGGTGATCTGGCTGCGGCCAGTGACGTTAACCACATCACCGCCCTTGCGGCCGTCGAACAGGAAGGACAGCGTGGCGTTCTTGTAACGCAAGGTGCTGCCCACACCCAGCAGCCAGTCGGGCTCACGGTTACCGATGTAGATGCCCTTGGCACTGTCGATGATGGGATAACCGTTCTCGTCACAGATGACGTTGCCGTCCGGGTCACGCACATAGTCCTTACCGGAGATACCTGTCGAGGACTCATGCAGGCGGGCAACGGGGAAGATGTCGCCATACTGGGTGCCCTGGATCTCGGTCAACTCGTTGGGCAGGTAGAGCACCTTGCTGCGGTTGAACGAGAAGTTGGCCAGTGCCGTCCATGAGAAGTCATTGGTCTTGATGATATCCTGATTCAATGAGATCTCCATACCGTGGTTCTTGAGGCTACCCTCGTTACGGGTCTGGAGAATCACACCCGAAGCGGGCGACACGCGCACGGTCACAATCTGGTTATCGACCGTGGTCGAGTAGTAAGCGATGTCCAGGCGGGTCCAGTTGCGGAAGAAGCGCAAGTCGGCGCCAATCTCCCACGACTTGGTCATCTCGGGCTCCAGGTCAACGGCGCGCGACACGGTAGGATCCACGCCATAGCCGCCGTCGGGGAAGAGCACCCACTGCTTGTAGGTATCGGTGAACACATAACGGGGGCTGTCCTTACCCACCTTGGCCCAGTTACCACGCAACTTACCGTAGCTGAACCAGTCGTTTGACAGGTTGAACAGCTCGCTGAAGATGATACCCGCTGTCACCGAGGGGTAGAAGTAGTTGGTCTTGGAGGCCTGCTTGAAGGCCGACGAACCGTCCATGCGGCCCGTAACCGACAGCTGTGCCATGCCCTTGTAGTCAAACCTCAATTCACCAAAGTGACCGTACTTATTGTACCTCGAGTGGGACAGCGTGGGACGGTTGGCGCTTAGCATACCGGTAATGGCATCGGTGAAATCGGTGTTGTTGAAACTGTAGAATTCACCACCAAGCTGGAAGTGCTCATTATAGATTGAGGCCTCGAGGCCCTTGGTCTCCTTGTATTCCAGACCATAGAGTGCGCTCACCGTGTAATCCTCGGCGAAGGTGTGCTGATAGGTGGCAAGGAACTGCATGTTGAGCAGGGCGCCACGTGAGGGTTGGAAACTGTAGGAGCCGTAACGTGACTGCACTTCGCTCAACTTCTCCACAACCTTCTCATCATTGGGATTGACCAGGTCACCCTCGTAGATGCGCGGAATCGTGTAGGAGTCATACATCGAGTAGCTCTTGTCATATCCCATCTTGCCCGTGAACACGAGGTTCTTGATGGGCTCGTAACTGATCTGGCCGTTGATGATGAAACGATTGCCCTCGGTCTCGCTCCAGTCCATGTAGCGGCCAAAGTAGGGCGACACGGCAGCATTCAGGCGCTCGGTGTCGAGCAGGTTCTCCCAGTGGTCATAGTAGGCCCACCAGTTCACGTGTCCCTCAAGGGTGCGGTAGTCGCTCATGTCCTTGTTGATACCCCAGTTGTAG
This sequence comes from uncultured Muribaculaceae bacterium, assembly GCA_905233915.1. Taxonomy (GTDB): domain Bacteria; phylum Bacteroidota; class Bacteroidia; order Bacteroidales; family Muribaculaceae; genus Sodaliphilus. The sequence goes on from CAJOFM010000002.1 coordinate 90,384, forward strand.
ATGGTGGACATCGAGTTGCCGAAACCGCGTGACTTGCGGTTCATGAAGTTGGCACTCATCTGGATGGTCACCTTGTCGCTGGGTTTATAAATACCCTTGATCAGCGCATTCACCTGCTTGCGGTAATCCTTGGGAACAATACCCTGGTTGTCGGTATAGGAGACGGAAGCGTAAGAAGAGAATTTCTCGGTACCGCCGCTCACGCTCACGTCATACTTCTGCAGGATACCCGTCTCGAGGAAGTTTTTCAGGTTGTTGTAATAGGTGTCATTCTCGCCCAGGTAGGGGCCCCAGCCGCCGCTGCCCATGTTCTCCTTGTACATGCCCTTGGCACCGGGGATGAAAGTGCTCTGGATTTTGGGCAGACGAGCCGGCACGTTCAGTTCCAACGAGGCCGATGCGGTGACAGTGACCTCACCGCTCTTGCCACCGCTCTTGGTGGTAATCATGATGACGCCGTTGGCACCTTCCTGACCGTAGAGAGCCGATGCGGCGGCACCCTTCAGGACGGTGATGTTCTCGATGTCGTTGGGGTTCATGTCGGCCAGCGTCGAGCCACCGCCACGGATGGCCATGCCGTCAACAATCATCAGCGGCTCATTGCTCTGCGAGTTGTTCATCGAGGAGATGGCGCGGATAATCACCTGTGTCGATGAGTTGGGTGAACTACCGCCGGTGCTCACCTGCAGACCGGCAATCTTGCCCTGCAGGGTGTTGGCGAAGTTGGTGGAACTGCCGGCGGTCACCTGTTCCTCATCAAGGGACTGAACAGCGAAGTTCAGTTTCTTTTTCTCCTGGGTCTGGCCCATGGCGGTCACCACGACCTCACCCAGCACTTGGGCGTTGTCCTCAAGGGCGATATTGACCACCGTTTGTCCGGCAGCAATCTTCACGCTCTTGGGATTCATGCCCACGTAGCTCACTTCGAGCACGTCGCCGTCGTTAGCCTCAATCGAGAAACGGCCGTCAAAGTCGGTCGCCGTGCCGCGCGTCGTGCCGTGCACCTTGACCGACGCGCCGATAATCGGCTCGCCGTCGCTCGACTGCGTGACCACGCCTGTCACTACACGCGCCAGGGCGGGCAGCGACAAGAGGCTCAACAGCAGAAGCAATAGGATCTGTTTTCTCATTTTTAATTGGTTTAATATTTAGGTTAAATTGATTTAGAATATTGGCGAATGATTGAACTACAAATTTACACATTATTATTTAATCATTAAAACTCCGCAACATTTTTAACACTAAAAAATTGATTATTTTTGATTTAACAACATTTTTTCATGAATTTTTACAAATCAGACAAGCACACAAATACACCAAAAGAAAACAAGCCCTATGTTTGACTTTAACGGTGCAAACATAGGGCTTGTCTTACTTTTAGCGTTGTGAGGTCGTTACTTATTGGGATTAGAAAATCACTCAGTTTCCTCAATAAAATTATATGTTCCTAAAATGTCATTGAAAACGACCGTATAAGTTCCAGCACTAACAGGAATGTTGGGACCATATTGTATACCGACGCCAACCGGGAATGCCTCGCTTCCCCAGTTAAAATACCAGTTGCCATCAGCAGCAAACTTGAGTTCTGTATCGGAGCCAAAGGTCATATTCTTCTTGATCCAGTCATGGTTCTCAAAGACCGTACCCATAGGACTCATCAGCGTGGTAGCAGGATTCCATTCCTGATTATCCTGATAAGCGCCAGGCATACCCATTGATGTGAAAACGTCTACAACATTTGTGTATTCGGTAATTGTGACAACGTCCATCTCCATGTCGTAAGTAATCTGGTAGTAACCGTCCTTAGCGACCTTAATGACATCACTAGAGATATCGTTCTTCACAAGGTGGCCATCACTCATGCCCCATTGCTCTTCCCAATCACCAGGCGAATGAATCAATTTAAAGCCCTCACCAGCGGGGAAATAGCCAACGTAGTTCAACATATGTTTGTTGTCGGGTTGAGGATACAGAGGAACAAGCGAAGTACCCAAAGAATAAGAGTTATTATCCCATGAACCGTCACCGATGCAGCTTCCCACAAGATACCACAGGTCGGGCGTTTCCTTGATAGCCTCGAATTCATAGGTGCGGTTTATCATGTCGAAAGTCAGACGATACTTATCCGCTGGAATATCAGCGGGTATACAGAAGTTGAAAACACGGTCGTAAGCGTCCTCCACGAAGTATCCACTCATCTCATGATCGGCAATATTCGTGGCCTTACCAATGAAGTCGCCGTCCCAGAAACCGTCTGGACCCAGGTCCATGGTCTCTTGAGAACAAATCTTAAAAAAATTGGCAACGCGCCCACCACCGTACTCACCATACACTGCAGGAATGACTACACTGAACACGGGGTTAGAATAAACATCACCACCGCCGTTATCCAACTTATAGGTGGCATCACAAGCAGTCCAATTATTGCTGGTGCCCACATAGTAGTAAGCTGAAGATATTTTTTGTTGACTGCCATGGAGGATATAATCAATGACTTCATTCACATCAGAAATGGTCACTTCGCCATCCATATTCACATCCCAGCGAAGAATTCGACCGTTTAGCGAGCCCTTAGCTTCGTTCGTTCGTCCGTTCATTAACGCGTGCTTGTCATTAGTGTTCACATTCTCCACATCTGAGAGTTGCCCGACAGAAGCCCATCCTGACAACGGCAGAAGACCCAACAACACTACAGAAATCCAAAGGATTTTCATTGTTTTAAGCTTTAAGCAATTTATAATTAAGGTAATATATTCTCTTGCTATTATTTACTTGAACAGATAGGTGGTGACGCTCTCATGACCCAGGTAGAAGGCCTTGGCCTTGATGACCTGGGGCTGGTTCTTGACGGGCACGGGTGCCGTCCAGCGGGGCGAGTCGATGGCGGGTTCACTGCCGTCGAGGGTATAGGTCACCAGTTCATCAGGGTACTGGGTGTTGATCATCAGCATTCCGTTCTCCAGCTTGATGCCCGGAGGTCCCACACGGAAGTTGAAACCTTTACTCTTGAGCAACGGCAGTTCGCGGGTGCCGATTTTGAGGTTATACTGGTGGCGGGCCTCATTATAGGCCTTGGTGTCGGTCAGGTCCTTGCTCCAGTCGGGTATCGAGGTCCATGCGCGCTCGCTCACGCCCATCATCTTGGGCAACAGCAGGTACTGCACCTCGTCGAAGCTGCGCAGGGTCTCGCCCCACAGCTGGGCCTGGATGCCGATGATGTTCTCGGGTTTCTCAAGTTTCACCTTGCCGTCACCAGCGGTGGTGATGTTGATGGGAGTGCCGTCAACGGCAGTGCGGGCGCTGGCGTAAATATTGGCGGGCAGACCGCTCCAGGCGTCAAACTCATCCACCTTGCCGCCCCAGTGCAGGCCCTGCTCGTTCTGGTGCCAGCTGTAGCCCATGTCCATATAGAAGTTGGTCACGTTGGACAGAATCACAGGATAGCCGTCATTGGCCAGGCGGTAAGGCACATCGGCACGCGACCCCACGGTGCTCCAGGCATTGACGCCTGCCACACGGGGAGTCATCAGCGCATTATACTCGGGCGTGTTATCGAGGCCCACTTCCTGCCAGCCCTCGATGCGGATTTTGCGGGCTTGAAGCAGGGCGCTGATGCGCTTGAGGTAATAGGCATGCACGTCGTGCTGGTTCTTGAGGCCTTCGCGCTGCATGAGTGCCTGCACGTCGGGGCTCTTGTCCCAGGCGCCACGGGCTACCTCGTCGCCGCCCAGGTGAACGACCTCGAGTTTCATGCCAGCCTCCTTGTACATCTTCTCCAACTCGGCGACAACGCGGTCGATGAAGCGGTAAACGTCGTCGCTGGCAACGTTCAGCACGTTGTCGTGATAACTCTGGGCCGAGGTGTAAACGCTCTCGTTCTTGTCGTCCCACAGGCGGAACTGCTCGGCAGTGGGATTGGTCATCGCGCGGTTCTTCATCGCCACGATGGCGGCGCGGGCATGGCCGGGCGTCTCAATCTCGGGGATGATGCGCACGCCATGGGCGCGGGCATACTTCAGCAGGTCGATGAACTCGGCGCGGGTGAAGTAGCCGTTAGCGCTCTGGTTGAGGTCGTCGGGGTTGCCGTTGCCGTCAAAAATCTGTGCCAGATAGTCCTTCTCGTCAAGCGTGGCGCCGCGACGGGCTGCCACCTGGGTCAACTCGGGGAAACCGGGGATTTCCAGTCGCCAGGCCTCATCGTCGGTGAAGTGGAACTGGATGGTGTTGATCTTGTAATAGGACAAGAGGTCGATCATGCGCTTGTAGTCGGCAGGCTTAATGACGAAGTTGCGGGCGATGTCGAGCATGATGCCACGGTAGCCGAAGTCGGGCCAGTCGATGACGAAGCAATTCTGCAGGCGGTGGCCCTTGCTGTGGTCGAGCGCGGCAATCAATGTCTTGATACCGTTCATCAGCGCGGCCTGGGTCACGCCGTGGATGGTGATTTTGCCGTCATGCACACGCAGGCTGTAGTACTCGCCATTGGTGCTCATCTTCTTGTCAAGCAGCAACTCGATGACGGTCTTCTGGCCGCCGGAGACATACACACCGCGCTTCTGCAGCTCATCGGTGAGCAAGGCCTTGGCGCGGCGGTAACCGCCCCACTGGAACCACTTGCCCGTCTTGATGGTCACAAGGCTGCCCACCTGGGTGAAGCCGTCCTCGATGTCCACCTGCTTGGGCGTGGGGAAGATGTCATAATCGTTGCCCGTGTAGCCGTCGCCAAAGCCGTTGATGGCCTCGTTGTAGGCATACATGTAGTTGCCGTCGGGATAGGCCTTGTGGTCGCGCCACTGGCCGGGTTTGTCGAGCGGCGAGCGGTTGATTTTCACAGCCAGCGGACGGCTCATGTCATCCCCCATCACCACATGGCCGCCAGCGGGCATGTAGCACTTGTTGATGATGGCACCGCCCATCAGCATGTCGATGACCAGCGAGTCGCCGGCAGCGAGCGGCTTGTAGTTGGCATTGGGCTTGATGCGGTAATAGGTCGTCGACACCTCATCGATGTCAACGGGGCATCCAGCGGGCAAGGTCACCTTGCGGGAGAACTGGTTGAAGAAAAACTGCCAGTCATTGCCCAGGGGCTGCTTGGAAATGTTCTTGATGACAAAGCGCGAACTGTAATTGTTGTCCGCTGCATTGTTCTGACCCATTTGCCAGTCTACGGCGATGGGCGACTGGGCGCTCATCACCAGTGCGGCCACGGCAAGAGCCAGAGTGGTAAATAACTTGATTCCTTTCATTGTTCTATATCTTGTTTTGTTCAATTATTCGGTCCAACAGATTGTCACAGGCATCCTCCAGCAGGTCGAGCACGAGCTCAAAACCCTCGCTACCCTCGTAGTAGGGGTCGGGGACATGGTCATAGTTGGGGTAACGGCGGATGTAGTCGCCCATCATCACCACCTTGTCCTGCTGCTCGATAGTGGCCGCCAGGCTGTTCAGGTCATCGATGTTGCCCGCATCCATGCCCACGATGAGGTCAAACACGTCGAAATCGCTCGCCGTCACCTTGCGGGCCCGGTGCGTCAGCTCATAGCCGCGCGGACGGGCATGCACCCGCATACGCTTATCGGGCAGGTCGCCAATGTGCCACCCGCCTATGCCTGCCGAGTCGATGTAGAACTGCTCGGTCAAGCCCCGCTCATCCACCATCGCCTGCATCACCGCCTGGGCTGCCGGCGACCGGCAAATGTTCCCCAGACAAATGAAAAGCACGCTGTATTTCTTATTGATATCCAAATATATAGGTAAAGTCAATCTATAAAAGTTGGTTCATTGGTTGTTTGTCGTTTGGTGCAAAGTTACAAATTTCTATTCGAATGACATTGTTTTGCAGCGGAATAATGCTCAATAAAAAAGACGGTGCCCGTTTTTCGAGAACACCGCCCATTCAGGTTGTTTGATGGGAGTTATCTCAAGATGGTGGCGTTGCCGTTGAAGGCGCAAATCTCGGCAGCAAGATGGTTCATGTTGTGGAAACGGCTGTAGTCGGTGTCGGCAGGCACCCCGTTGACCTCGGCCATCGCATCGAGTCCCCATGGTGCGAGAATGAGTAGGCTGCCGCTGGCGCAGGCCTCAAATCGCATCCGCTCGGGCTTCCAATAGGTGGTAATCGGGTCTTTCTGGATATGGATGAGGGGATAACCGTTCTTGAGGCATTCGTTTTTCATCATGAGTTCGCCTCTTGAGATGCCGGGGGTGACAATCACGGTGGCCCCGCCGATGATGGCGTCAACCCATTGCTGATGCTGGCGGGCATAATCAGGCGTGCTCTCGTAGGGTTCCCTGCTGACGGGATGCAAACGGTGGCATTGCACTTGAACCTTGCCAGGCCACCGCAGCAAGAAGAGATTGCCAAAGATGCCATAGTCGCGCCCTCCAATCTGGACATGCAGGCTGCGCTGCATCAACTGTGGCAAGGTGCGGCGCAAAATGGCCCGCCGCGGGTTATCGTGGACGTAAGAAATCATGGACTCGCGGTGCCGCTGGTCGAGGCACACGGTGTCGTCGTAATTGTCATCGAACAAGGGTCGCTGCTCCCTGCCCACCAGGGTGTAGTACTCCTGGCGCTGCCGCTTGGACATGGCACGGATGAGGGCGCCCTCGTTGTCGTGTAGGCGGGCTTTCTCGCGTAGCCAAGCGGGGGCCTGCGGGCCGCTGCAATCGCCCGATATCGGGCGATTGCTGGAATGGCCGTGGCCCTGCAGGAGCTGCCAGCGGCTCGTGCATGCTGCCTTGAACGCCTGGACGATGTCGCCCAGGCTCCACTGCATGGGCTCCAGCACTTCCAGCACACCATGGAAATGGTCGGGCATGCAGACACAAGCGTGTACCGCCACACGATTGCCATGAGCCGCCTGTTTCCCGGGAATGGCTTCCCACGTCTGCTTCACCGCTTTGCCCAACGGTGACAATGCTACCTCGGGGCGCTTGACATCATCGCCCAAACGACCAAGCAATGGCAACCTGTCGCTCACCACTAGCGTAATGAGATAGGTGCCCCTACCATAGTAATCGTGGCCTGGGTTGCGGGGGCGATAGGAAGTCGTGATCATTGGCTTGGTGTTATTTCATTGAACCACAAAGTTACATATTTTTGAGAGAATTGATACTTCAAGGGGTGGTTTTTTCGTTATTTATGTGTAACTTTGCGTCACTGTGGGCCGCGAAGACAGGCGGCGCCTCGGGATAACAAACAAAAAACAGTTTTTGTTTGGTTCTCCGCTCGGCTTGCACTATCTTTGCCTCATTGAAACGTGAAACGTCCGTTTAGAAAGAAATGAACCGAAACATCTTGCGTCTGCTGCCACTGCTGTTGCTCTTGGGTTTAGCCCTGGCAAGTATCACGTCGTGTGGCGGCGGCAAAGGCCAAGAACAAGATACCACGGCATGGGACTACAAGGCTCCGCCTGCCATGCCCATCAACCGCAGCATCACTGGTGACAGCATGGGCTTTATTGCCAATGCCGAGATTCATCGTCTGCCCTCCTATATCGAGCAACGCCCGCTCAAAGAAATCTTCAACGACAGCAACTACCTGCAACTCGAGGCCGCTGAGAAAAACGGCTTTATACCTGTCAGGAGCCTGCGAGACGCCTACAACATCGACAGGCCGCTGATCAGGATATTCTCCTGCGACGCCTACATGCTCGACGACCTGAGTGCATCGGTGCCCTACCTGGTGCCCAAGGCGGCGCAACTGCTCAAGGAGATCGGTTACGCCTTCCAGGACAGCATCCGCAAGCGCGGCGGCAAGGACTACCGCATCAAGGTGACGAGCGTGACGCGCACCAACTACAGCGTGGCAAAACTCATGCGCCGCAACCGTGCCGCGACCGAGAACTCCTGCCACCAGTACGGCACGACGTTCGACATCAGTTGGGTGCGCTTCGACTGCATGGACCCCACCATGGTCGTGTCGCTCGAGGACCTGAAGAACATCCTTGCCGAGGTCGTGCAGGACTTCAGGCGGCAAGGGCGCTGCTACGCCATCTTTGAACGGTGGTCGGGCTGCCTGCACATCACTGTGAGATAACAACTAAAGCATTATAATTAACAATAATCACCAAAAAACCAATGACCTTACAACAATCCATAGCCGACTACCTGAAATATACAGGTCACAAAGGCTTTGACATCCACGCCGCACTCATCGACTGCGACGGCGTACTCTACGACTCAATGAAGCTTCACACCCAAGCCTGGGTGAAGCTCATGAAGAAAAACGGCATCAAGTGCACCCGCGACGAGTTCTATGAGCTCGAGGGCATGACCGGAAGCGAAATCATCAAGGCTAAATTCAAGAGTGGTGCCGGCAAGAACATCACCGACGATGAGGCCCGCGCCCTGTATGGCGTGAAGACGCGCTACTTCCGCGAACTGGGCGAGGCTCCCGTGATGCCTGGCGCCGTGCGTGTGCTCGAGACGCTCAAGGAGGCAGGAGTGGAGTGTGTGCTGGTGACCGGCTCGCAACAGGACACCATCCTGCAACGCATCGAGAACGACTTCCCCGGCCTCTTCGGCGAAGTCAAGGTGACAGGGCACGATGTGCGTAAGGGCAAGCCCAACCCTGAGCCTTACCTCAAGGCAATGAACAAAGCCGACAAGAAGTCCAACCAATGCATCGTCATCGAGAACGCGCCCCTGGGCGTGCAAGCCGCTCATGCCGCCGGTTGCTTCACCATCGGTGTCACCACGGGCCCGATTCCCGAGAAGGACCTGTTGAAGGCTGGAGCCGACATCGTCTATAAGAACATGGACGAGCTGGCCGCTGCCCTGCCCTCGCTGCTCGTGGCACTGACGCTCATCAAGGCATAAATTTCTAACTGCGGATTGCTCGATATCGAGTAATCCGTGTTTTTTTTCAAGCATGGCACAGAACCTCATTTTCACTAACGACGTCGAGAGCGCCATCCAGCGGTTAACGGCAAGCGGTGACCACAACCTCACGGTGTGGATTGCCGACGTCAACACCGCCCGGCTGCTGCCTGCCCCACCCCAGCACCTCATCACCATCCCCGATGGTGACGAGAACAAGACGCTGGCGACCGTTACCCATGTGTGGGACGAGATGGAGCGCATGGGAGCCTCCCGCCACTCGCTGGCCATCAACCTGGGCGGAGGCATGGTGACCGATCTGGGCGGTTGGGCCGCAGCGACGTTCAAGCGCGGTGTGAGGTTCATCAACGTGCCCACTACCCTGCTCGGTGCTGTCGATGCCGCCGTCGGTGGCAAGACGGGCATCAACTACAACGGGCTGAAAAACGAGATTGGCGCCTTTGCCCCAGCCAGCGATGTCATCATCTCGACACGCTTCTTCGACACGCTGCCCATTGAGGAAATGAAATCGGGGTTTGCCGAGGTCATCAAGCACGCCATGCTGAGCGACCGCGCCGAGGTCATGCGCCTGCTGGACCATGACTTTTCTGCACCTATCCACCACGATGACCTGCTGGAGCGGCTGAAACACTCCGTCAGCGTCAAGACCGACATCGTTGCCCGTGATCCTGAAGAAAAAGGCGAGCGCAAAGCGCTCAACCTGGGACACACGGTGGGACACGCCATGGAAAGCCTGGCGATGCAACGCGGCAAGCCTGTGCCCCATGGCTATGCCGTCGCATGGGGCCTTGTCACCGAGGCGACGCTCTCCCACATGCGGCTGGGCTTCCCCAGCGAGGATGTCCACAAGCTGGGCAACTTCGTGCGCGACAACTATCGCGATTTCCCGTTCACCTGCGACGACTATGAAGACCTGTTAGACCTGATGCGCCATGACAAGAAGAGCCGCAATGGTGAAATCACCTGCACATTGCTCTCCGCCATAGGCGACTACCGCATTGACCAGGCTGTCTCTGCCGACGACGTCACCGCCGCGCTCGACATCCTGCGCGACCACCTCGGGCTATAAGACTGATGACATAGAAATAAAACAAGGTTGGCAGCTTGCGTTGCCAGCCTTGTTGTTTAATGGCCAACAGGATGCGAGTGACAATCACTCGCATCCTGGAGTTTCATCATTTCAAGACCTTTGTCGTTGAGGTCGAGCCATCGCTGTATCGAGTGACGACGATATTGACGCCCTCGAACGGCTGATCAGACATCTGGCCCAGAGAATTCACATAGGTTACACCAACAACCTCACGGCCGCCCATGATCTCAAAGATAGCGGTGGGCAGGTCAAAGGCGCCGTCGGTGCCTTCCTCGGCAATGCGGTACTTGGCCTCGCCAGAACGCAATGTCGTGGGAGCATTCACATTCTCATAGTAAGCACGAACGACAATCTTCAAATCGGCATTGAGGCTCGGTGCCGCAAAGGCGTTATCGAGCTTGGTGTTCCAATCGGTCTTGCTGTCCCAATCCTCACCGATGATGATGGTATGGGCATCGGTCTGTTCAGCGGGAACGATATACTCGCCCAGCGGATGCGGCAACGTGAACTTAGTGGTGGCTGTGATAACATTCTCCACACGGTCAAAGTCCCAAGCGTCGCCGCTGGTGAGCCATGCTCGGAACATGTATGGCCTGCGCACTTGAGGATCAAAGTCACTGGACTCAATGGTGATTACAGGCGTATAAACGCAATAATCCTTACCATCCATCTCCCAATGGCCGCCCCAACGCTGGTCGCTCTTAGAGCCACTGATGGTTACCCAAAGCGTGACACGATCGGCAGTGTTGCTCCTCATGGGTGCACCATAGGTGTTGCCCTGGGTGATCACACCGTTGGCCACGGTAACGGGCACATAATAGGAAACGACATTGCCTGCAGGATCATTATCCTTGAGCGTCAGCCACATCTCATCGGCACCATCAGGCATGGCCACGGCATCGCCCTGGCTGCTATAGTCACTGTTTTGCGGCATGAAGGTGTTGCCCTCATGCTGTGCAAGAGCCACAACGGTCCAAGAGCCACTGTCGCCTATCTTGCGGTCAAGGTCATAGCGTGTGATTGCCTCATCACCCTTGACAAGGATGTCGAAGGCCTGGCTTCCGTCGCTGGCAACCAACTGACGATTCACATCACCGACAATCTGGTCTTCGGTATAGACGTTACCATCGGCAACGATCTGCAAGTCGCTGTGATATACCTTAACGGTCACCATGTCACTGGCCAGGACGCCCGTCTTGAGCTCATGAATCATGAACTGGTTATTCTTGGAGTCGATGATAATCCGGTAAGACTTGTTGGGCTCCATGAAGATGGTGTGCAGGTTGGCCACAGTGTCGAGCGGACACATCAGGTCGCGGTTGTCCATCATATCGGTGTGCAAGCCCCAGTTGCCGTTGCTCACAGGACCGAAACGCCAATTGCCCAAAGCGTCAAAATTGGGTGCATTGAGCGACTTGGTGAAGAAGATCCAACTCCTGTTCTCACCGCCGGCCTGAGCGGTCACAGTTGCGGTATAGACACCATCATTATCACGGGTCATGGCAACACCGTTGCAGTGGCCGTCGCTGGTTGTCCAGCCAATGTTGTTCACATCGCCCACAATGTAAATCGGGCCAGTGTACAGGTAATCGGCATTAACGCTTGCCGTCAACCCATCGGCAGCACTGGTGACGCTGGCAGCGCCCACCTGATGCAAGGCATAACCGTTGTAGGTCACATCCAACTTGGTATCGTCATCATACAGATTGGCACTCCAGTGATTGGAGGCGGCAACAGTAAGATCACCGGTCAAGTAATCAGATACGACAGTCACCGTAGCACTGCGATCGGCATCGGTTTCATCCTCGATGGCCACCTCGGCGGGATCAAGCATCAACACCGGATCGGGGACAACGCCCTCGCCGACGATGGTCACCTTGGGCAGGAACTGAAGGGCAGAGCTATAATTATAACTTGAACTGCTCGTGTCATAAATGCCATTGGCATTCACCGAATGGGTCACGTCGGCATGAGAAACAAACGAGGTATTGGTGGATTGATTCTCGCCAAAGAAATAGGTAACCTCATTACCATAATTACCGACTTGAGTGACCTCAAAGTCCACAAGCAGGTTACCGCCCTCGTAGATGAACGGATTATTCGGGTCAAAGTTGATGGTCAGAATAGTTCCGCCAGCGGTTGCCGACAATCCAGCGGCCACTGTGGTCATATCCTCGGGAGCCAAGCGCACTATTGAGGCCAGGTCAGAGGGATAAGTGCTTTGAGTGGTCGTGCCGACCTTCACATTGTAGCTGCCTTCAGAGAAATAGAGATTGGGCGAATAGAATTTCATCGACTTGAGTGCCGTACCCTGCAGCTCGGTCAATTCCTCGGCAGGATAAATCATCTGGTTAACCTGTCTCTCGTCATAATAGTAACCGAAAATAGGCAGGAAAGCATTTTGATCGGTTCCGTCAAAGATGGTGATTTCCTTAGTCAGCGATGCGGTGCCGTTGATGGTAATAATCACGTCCTCGGCGCCAGGGCTACTCAAGACGAGGGTAGCATTATGGGAGCCCACCGACTTCGGCGCATAGGTAATCACGAGTTCACCGCCCTGACCAAGGTTGGCGGGGTTGGCGGGGTTGATGGTGTACACGCCGTTAGGATCATTGAGCGTGGCGATAATGTCACCGGTCAAGTTGCGGCCATTAACTGTAACAGTCTTGGTGTAGGTTTCATTGGGCTTGCCCTCGAAGGTGACATCTGTTGGTCTGGCATAGATGACAGGATCGGTTGTTCCGGTCACGCCCAGGATATACTGAATACCGGCCAACGCATCGATTTTACCGTTACCGAAATGTGTGGCATTGGGGCCAGTGGTCACCCAAGAGTCACGGATGGCAGTTTCCTGCATCACCTCCTTGATGTAGGAATTGGTGATTTGCACATCAGCTTCTTTACAAGCCTGCATCCACAATGCCACGATACCTGCTGCCACAGGAGTGGACATCGAGGTACCCTGCATGGCACCGTAGGGATAGGTGGTACTTGCATTCACGCGGTCTCTGGAAGAATCACCATTAATATAACTATCATCACCAGTGTGGTAATGATTGACAGCTGCCACGGTTCTTGCGCCAGGAGCCGAAATCCAGGGATACATCTCGCCCAGAGGAGTCATGCCGGGCGTACCGTAACTCGAGAAGTTAGCGATATCCCCAACCGTGTATCCGTAGGCATAGGTGGTTCCGGTATAGTCAGTAATCCTGTTCTTGGTTGTATAGGCACCAATGGGAATCACAGTGCGAATGGTGGCATTATCACCCATACCGCCATCATCGGTGCCGTTGGTCCAATTGTAACCCGGGGTGTTTACAAAGGCTGTGAAATAACCGTAATTGCCGCCCCAGATGTCAATGATCGCTTCTCCATTAGAGGGATATAATTCAATGGCCAACGAATAGTTGTGATTTGAGCTCGTGGATTGCAGACCCGTGGTATAAAGCATTATTTGGGTTTTGTTAGAAGAAACATAATCCCTATACACGCGCAAAGTTCCACTATAATAAGCGCTAATGCCCGAAACTGTCACGCTACTGCCGGAACTGGGGTTGGCATTGAATGTTGTCAATATGTTTCCAGTGCTGGTATCCACGACGTAGATTCTGCATCCCATGCTGTTGACGTTGGTGGAACGGCACCAGGCGCTAGCAAAATAGCCTGAATAATAGTCTCCACCTTGTCCAAAATAGCGTAAAATCGTGCGCAACGGATTGTTACTGGAAGCGGTTCCCGTCACATGGCAGCCACCACCTTCGGTAGCCGGAGCACTAGCCGATGTGTTACCTGCCGAGAACAAGCAGATGCGGTCAGGGTGGCTATCGCCAAAATACTGATTTACAATATTGGCAGTGCTACCTGTACCATCATGAGGACTCAAGTGGGAGCCCCAACTGTTGGAAATCACCACTGGCTTATTTACCGAGCTGGCATATTGGATGATTTTTTGGAATGCGTTAGCAATATAAGTGCTGTTCAATCCATTGATGGCCGCCAGATACAAGTCGGCACCAGGAGCCATACCGCCATAGGTGGCATTGGCATGGTCATCGGTCACGGTAACCGACGACCCGTCGATAATCACACTCGAGCCGCCCGCAGCCGAACTGGTATGGGTACCATGGTCCTCACTGCTGTCATCGGTGGTGGGCGAACTGGTACCTATTGTGGAGTACTCGTTGGCCGAACTACCGTTATAAACATAGGCACGCTTAATGCGCGAATTACCGTTTTTATCTTTGAAAGCGATGTGCTGGAGATCAATACCCGTATCAATGATACCAACGATCACTCCAGAGCCGTCATATTTCTTATCCAGCCCAGCCGCATAAGCGTCAGCCGAGAGGTTGAGAACATCATCAACATTTGTCGCTTCACGAGCCTTATCGGTGTGAGGGAACATTGGCGTTGCCACTTCAATTCTGGTCACCACTTCAAGGTCGGCCACCTTGGTGAGTTTGTCAATGGGGATAAGCGCCGTGAGCAGTCCGTCATCAAACGTGCACTGAACAATCACGCCTTCTTCCTCAAGAGAAGCGATTCCAGAATCGTCACTAATGCGTATAAAGGCTGACATGTAAACCTTGCCGTCGATAGTGTCGGGCTTAGAAAATGGACGTTCGAACTTATCCAACGACCTGCGAGCAGGATCTGAAGATGCGAACTTTGTGTCAGGCACCTCGTCGAAGTTGGCCCTTCCCTCCAGCTGGTCGATGAACATCTGTGTGGGAATCGACAATTTCTCGATATTCCGAATTTGGCTCCATGCCATCATCGTGATGGCCATGAAACCCAGCACCAGGGCAAAGCGTAATTTAGTAACTATGGTTTTCATACTTGAATGTTTGGTTATCATTGAACATCATTATCTTTACCCGACCTGATTGCACTGACGTTGGTGTCGTAGGTCACATAGTAATTGTAATAGGCCGAATGGGTGTTGTCGGCAGTACCAGCCTCAAACACATCGTTCACATAATCGATGATGCCATAGAGGTCGATGGTATCAGTCATCGCATAGGTGCGGCTCTCATAATTGAGCACGCCGTAGCCACCCAAATCATTGTGATAGGTCAACGCCGGGATAACCGTCCTGGGACCATAACCGGAGGCTTGAAGGTTGAGCGTCGCAAATATCACTTCAGCGCCGCCGTCATCAACGCGGTGAAACAAGAAGAAGTTATCACCATCGTTAAGGTCGGCTGCAGTGAGGTTAATGTTCTGCAAACGCAACTTGTTGTTGTACACGTTCTTCTCGCCATCAGCAGTGTAGTTGCTAATGTTGTCCACAAGCAACAGTCTGAAATACTCGCCATCACTGGACGTGGTGCCGGTCTGAGACTGAGCATTGAACACAAAGCATCCTGCTAAAACAAGCAACGTAAACATCATGAGATGTTTGTGAAAAATGTCCATAACTACAATAAAATATATGAATTAAACGATTAACGCATGAATTCCGGTTAAACATTGAAGTAAAAACTTAGTCGCAAAGTTAATGCTTTTGTCTTTATAGCAAACATTGTCATTAAGAAAAAAAACGGCGACTATTATTACATCAGCCAAATAGCCCCTCTTTTCAGTTAATCCTTTTCATGAAGCATGAGATAAAAAACGAAAAACTTCGGGTTTCATTTTGTTCTGTCCTCGGCTTGAGTTAACTTTGCAACTTCAAACAATCATCATTTATTTCAAATTCAATCAAATGGAAAAAATTCAAGCAGGTAAATATGTAGAACTCGTGTATGAAATCTTTGTTGTCAATGGCGAGGAGCAGACGAGCGTGTTCAAGTTCAATGACGAGCATCCCGATGCATTTGTTTTCGGTGTGGACCTCTCGCTCATCGAGGGTTTCCAAAACCGCATCATGGGTCTGGAGCAGGGAGACAAATTTGACTTCACCCTGCAGCCCCACGAGGCGTTCGGCAATAAGGACCCCGAGCTGATCTATGAACTGGAGAAGGAAATCTTCCACGTCGAGGGCAAGTTTGACGACGAGAACATCCGTCCGGGCGCTTTTGTTCCCATGATGACCCAAGAAGGCATGCGCATCGAGGGCCAGGTGGTGAAAGTGACCGACGACAAGGTGTTCATGGACTTCAACCACCAGCTCGCTGGCGAGACCGTGCGTTACGCCGGCTACGTGAAGCTCGTGCGCGACGCCACGCCCGAGGAGCTTCAGCCCCATCACCACGGCTGCGGCTGCGGTTGTGAAGAGTGTGGCGGCGGTGACTGCGGACACGACCACGGCGATGGCTGCGACTGCGGTTGCGGCGGCTGCTAACTGCATTATTGTCGGCTCTTCTGTCGGCGAATTTTTTACTGTCGACGGATTAAAGGGATTAACAAGATTTATTTTTTCCTTTATCTCTCTTATTCTCCAACAGTATAATATTAATCTGTTAACGAGATGTTGCTTCACAGTGAGGAAACTTACAAAATCATCGGTGCAGCGATGGAGGTTCATAAGATTATTGGATGTGGATTCACCGAACCACTTTACCAAGAAGCTTTTGAACAGGAATTGTTCTTGAGAGGTATTCCGTATCAACGAGAGAAAACGTTTCATGTGACTTACAAAGGCAAATTACTTAACAAAGATTTCAGGCCCGATTTTGTATGTTTTGATACAATCATTGTTGAGTTAAAGGCTGTCCAGGACCTCGTTGATGAACACTATTCTCAAGTATATAATTATTTAAAAGCAACAGGATTGCAGTTGGGAATGCTCATCAACTTCGGCAAAAAATCCTTGGAATACAAGCGGATTCCATGCGACAAAAAATGGCAATAGGTATTGCTCTATATCAAGAAGTTTCATGCGGATGATTAAATCCAATTAATCCGTTTAATCCGCCGACAGTTTGTTAAGTAATAATTTGTAGATGATTAAATTTGTAGAGAAAGAATTGCTAAAAAAATATAACAAGGGTCGAATTACGGAAATTTTTCTTTAATTCGCCTTGCCCATTATAATTTAATGTGTACCTTTGCGGCACTTAATCAATTAAAAATTACTAAAACATTAATAATTAAATATTTATTATGGCAAGATTTGATAAGGCTATTTTAGCAGAGAAGTACGGTATCACTGGTGTTACCGAGGTTCTTTACAACCCCAGCTATGAGGTATTGTTCAATGAGGAGATGAGGCCCGAGCTCACTGGCTATGACAAAGGTCAGGAGACTGAGTTGGGCGCTATCAACGTGATGACCGGCATTTATACCGGCCGCTCTCCTAAAGACAAATTCATCGTTGACGATGCCAACAGCCACGACAAGGTGTGGTGGACTACCCCTGGTTACCCCAACGACAACAAGCCCGTGACCGAGGAGACCTGGGCTGCATTGAAAGATCTTGCCGTAAAGCAGTTGAGCGGCAAGCGCCTGTTTGTGGTTGACGGTTTCTGCGGCGCCAACAAGGACACCCGCATGAAGGTTCGCTTCATCATGGAGGTGGCATGGCAGGCCCACTTCGTGACCAACATGTTCATCCGTCCCCAGAACGAGGAGGAATTTGACCAGGAGCCCGACTTCACCGTATATTGCGCCAGCAAGGCCAAGGTGGACAACTTCAAGGAGCTGGGTCTGAACAGCGACACCGCCGTTGTCTTCAACGTGACCAGCAACGAGCAGGTCATCCTCAACACCTGGTACGGTGGTGAGATGAAGAAAGGTATGTTCTCGATGATGAACTACTTCCTGCCGTTGAAGGGCATTGCTGCCATGCACTGCTCGGCCAACTGCGACATGAATGGCGAGAACACCGCCATCTTCTTCGGTCTGTCCGGCACCGGCAAGACCACCTTGAGCACCGACCCCAAACGCAAACTCATCGGTGACGACGAGCACGGCTGGGACGACAACGGTATCTTCAACTTCGAGGGTGGCTGCTATGCTAAGGTTATCAACCTGGACAAGGACGCCGAGCCCGACATCTACAATGCTATCCACCGCGACGCGCTGCTCGAGAACGTCACTGTTGACGAGAACGGCAAGATCGACTTCGCCGACAAGAGCGTTACCGAGAACACCCGCGTGAGCTACCCCATCTATCACATCAAGAACATCGTGCGCCCCATCAGCCACGCTCCCGCTGCCAAGCAGGTGATCTTCTTGAGCGCCGACGCATTCGGCGTGCTGCCTCCCGTGTCAATCCTTGACTCAGAGCAGACCAAGTACTACTTCCTGAGCGGCTTCACCGCCAAGTTGGCTGGTACCGAGCGCGGCATCACCGAGCCCACCCCCACCTTCAGTGCTTGCTTCGGCCAGGCATTCCTGGAGCTGCATCCCACGAAGTATGCCGAGGAGCTCGTGAAGCGCATGGAGATGAGCGGTGCCAAGGCTTACTTGGTGAACACCGGTTGGAACGGTACAGGCAAGCGCATCTCGATCCGCGACACCCGCGGCATCATCGACGCAATCCTGAACCACAGCATTGACAATGCTCCCACCAAGGTTATTCCTTACTTCAACTTCACTGTTCCCACCCAGCTCGAGGGCGTTGACACCGGCATCCTCGACCCGCGCGACACCTATGCCGATCCCGCACAGTGGGAAGAGAAGGCCAAGGATCTTGCCAGCCGCTTCATCAAGAACTTCGTTAAGTACGAGGACAACGAGGCAGGCAAGGCTCTCGTAGCCGCTGGTCCCCAGCTCTAATGCACAAGCAATAATAAAACAAATTCAATAGTTTTTGAGAGCGGTTCCCGTATTGGGAACCGCTCTCTTTATCTACCTGATTGACAAGCCAAAACAAGATTTTTTATAAAAAAGTTACATCAATGTAACTCTTTCTCATTTCCGGGCCAGCAACTGGTTGTAAAGTTCAAGATGTCTGCTGGCCACAGCCGGCAGGTCAAACTTGTCGGCTATCCAATTGTGCTGCGCCTGGCGGTCGCGGTTGTTATCCAAGGCCCAAACCAGCCCTTCGGCTAGTTCCTCGGGGTCGAGCGATGTGGTGACATATCCGTTCTTCAGGTGACTTACGATATCTGTCTGGCCTCCCAGGCCTGTGGTGACAGCGGTGCATCCGCACGCCATACCCTCGACCAATGTGTACCCGAAGGACTCCCTCGTGGATGATGATATCACAATGTGAGCATGACGATACACGCTCTGAATATCGTCCACATAGCCCAAGTGGGTGAAAGGAACAGGAATGGAATCAAGCAGCGAGTTATCACGCAAGGCACCATAGAGCACCAAATGTAAACGCTGCGCGGCATCAGGATGATGATCGGCAAGCCAACGCAGTGCCGCGACAAGGCGGTCAAAACCCTTGCCAGGGTCATCAAGCCTTGCTGCCCCCATCACAACCACCTGTCTGCCCGGTTCTACTCCCCATGGATTGTCATCAAGGAAAACAGGATCAAATCGGGCGACATCGATAGCATTGGGAATGACGGTTATATCACACTCACGCATCAGACTACTCTCCTGACAGACTTTTCTAAGCCAATTGCTCACTGCCACAAAATGGATATCACCATTTTTATATAATTCCATTTTGCGCAGCCACGTGCGCTGTGCCAGCCAGCTGCAAGCAGGCAACAATGGGCATTGTTCGCATTGCCCATTCAACCCTTGGCAATCCTCGGCATGGTGGCACACACCCGTAGCGTTCCACATGTCGTGCATCACCCAGACCAATGGCTTTCCAAGCGAGGCAAGCCTTGCCACGCCTTCAAGCGAGAGCATCGCCTGGTTAATCCATCCCAGCACGATGACATCAGCCTCACGCACCCAAGGGTGACAGGACAGTTCCACGCCATGAGTTGCCGTATCAATGAGGAAGAGCCTTTCGCGGCTGAAACCATTGCGCAAGAAGATGCCTAAACGCTCAGCGAGGAAACGGTACCGGTTTCCCAAAGGGGTTCCTACAGCTTGCACCGCGACATCATCGGTGCGGCGATCCAGTACCAGCATGCGGGCGTCTGCCCCTGCTTGGCACAAAGCATGGCACAGGCGGGATGAAGCGATTGCCGCCCCGCCTAATGCATCGCTGCGGTTGATGATGACAACTTTCATGAATAATCGCTTAATTCACGCTCCAGTTGATGATGGTGTCGAGCTTTTTCTCGTAGTAAGCCTTCAAGTCGGTCCAGCGGCAGTAGGGACCCGAAACGGGCTTGACAGGCAGCGTGGCCTCGTGCTCGTTGAAAAGCACCTTGACCAGGATGTCATCCGCTTTGTTCCCCACGGTTCCCACGGGGCGGTAGAACACCATCTGGATGTTGCAGGCCTTAGGGATGATGTTATAGTCCTGCCATTGCTCGTGCAGTGTGTTCAGGTCATCGCAACTGTAGTTCACGTTGTCGATTTCCATCATGCATGCCAACGGCAGCACACAGGTCTCATGGCCAAAGCGCAGCGCGGCACCACGCTCACCCGTAACGATGGCGGCATCAGCCTTTTGTATCATGTCACGCAGCAAGGCGCGTTCGATGAAGGGCATGCGGTTGCCGTTTTGGGGCGCGTTGGCCCAATGGATGTACCAGTAGATGTTTTTCAGTCGCCACAACTCAAAAATCTCGCTGTTACTGAAGTAGTGGTAAAGGTTGATATCATTGAACCAGTGATGACCTTGAAGCGAACCGGCGATATCAAACACGTCGCGCATCAGCTGGCGACCGTCCAGGTTGGCAGCGGCCCATGTGGTGTCGTTCACCAACTGGGCGATAAAGCGCTCAGGATGCAGGTACTCGTCATACATTCCGTTTGAGATGGGATCCACACTCTTACGCAGGTCGTTGGCCAGCGTATCCTCGCCATAGCCCCATCCCATGTAATACATGTCGTGGTAGCTCGCGTCAGTATTGATTTGCAGCTCGGGATTGAGCGTGCGTAAGGTCATGGTCTCGTTCTGCATCGACAGGATGCAGCGGATGATGACGGTGGACTTGGCGTCAACACGGGCATTGCCCTTGAACACCTCGGGGAAATTCCTGAACATGCGTTCAGCAATCTCGCGATGCTGCTCGGCGCCCTCGTCGCTCAAGTCTCCCACTCGCTGGCGGGACATCTCGTCAACAAGGGTGAGCTGACGCAGCAACAGTTCGCCCTGCAGGTTCAGCATGCCGGCCTCTTTGGCCTTGTTCAACTGTTGGAGCGGGCGTTCATAGGTCTTGGCAGTGGTGAGCCAGCGGCTGCCATGGCGGCCGTAATGGTCGAGGAAGAATGGTTCATATCCTGCGGGGGCAGGTGTCAGTTCGGGAATGTCAACATCGGAGCCATAGGGGTAGGCATAATGGTTACTTGCCGAACGGTCAAAATTGCCGATGATCTGCTTGCGCGGCGTGGCGGCATTCATCGTCATGACGGCGAGTGTCAGTATGGTGATGTATGTGATGAAGTGTTTCATTGCGGCAGGGTGATAATAGGTTGACGGGAGAGTTTTTCGATAAAGTAGTCGCGCACGTCGCTCCAGTGGTAGTAAGGAGCGACATCGGTCGGAACGGGCAATGTCGCCTCGCGCTCGTTAAGCAACGGCAGCATCAGGACATCGTCGCTGCCCGCCTTGCGGAAATACACGAACTGGATGTTGGCAGCCATGGGGAACACCTTGTAGGTCTGCCAGTGCTGGTCCAGCGTCTCGAGGTCGGTGGTGCGATAATCCAATCCGTTCAAGCCCATCAGGCAACACAGCGGCAACACCACGCTCTCGTGGCCAAAACGCAACGAAGCCCCTGGGTTGGGATTTTCACTTGTGATGGCCTTATCGGCGTCCTCGATGAAGTTGCGCAGCAGGTTGGCCTCCATGTAGTCCACGCGGCACTGCGTCAGCGGTGTTTCACCCGAGTTAATGTACCAGTAGGCGTTGTTGTAGCGCCACACGCTATAAATGTCATCGGCACTGAACAGGTCATACAGGTTCACGTCCTCAAACTGGTGATGGCTCTGCATGTTGCCAACCACGTCAAACATGCCTATCATCATCTTGCGGGCATCATCGGTCGAGAGATTATTCTTCACCCAGCGCTGGTCGTTGAACAGTTTCTTCAACATACCACTGGGATTGACCCATTTGTCACGGCATTGATTAACCATCGGCCTCATAGTGGCACGCAAGGCCCTGGCCACGCTGTCACTGTAGTTCATATAATACATCGTCGCCTGACTGGCGTCGGTGGTGATGCGCAGGCGCGGATTGAGCGAGGACAGCACATCCACCTCGTTCTGCATCGACAGGATGCAGCGGATAACTATCGTAGAACGTGCCACAACGGGCGCATCGTCCTTGAACACCTGCGGGAAATTCTGGAACATGCGCCGTGCTATGCCCCGATGCTGCTCATGGCCGATATCACTCAATTCGCCCAATCGGCCCTGGCAGGCCTCGTTCACCTCACGCATAATCTGCAGCACTTCCTCGCCGCGACGCGTGAGTTTGCCTTCGCGATGACCTTTCTCAAGCAGATCGAGGGGCTGCGTATACGTTTTCCCGTTGATGAGCCAGCGGCTGCCATGGCGGCCGTAATGGTTGATGAAAAACGGCTCATAGCCAGCGGGGGCCGGTGTAATTGCGGGGAACCCGTCAACAGGATAAGCTTGATAGTTGTTCGCACTCCGTTTGGGGTTCGCCTTAAAGTCTTCACGCACCCCTGCAGTGAGCGCCAATCCACCCAGCATCAGGATGGTGACAAAGAATAGTAATCGTTTCATGATGCAGTAACTTAGAATAGATGTTGCAAATATAATCATTTTCCACCACACGAGGACTTGAAATGTGGTTTTTTTGGTGTAACTTTGCGCCATCTTAAGATAATGAGAACATGATGACCGACAAATTTGAAATGGTGGCCAAGACCTTCCTCGGACTGGAAGGCGTGCTTGCCGACGAGTTACGCGCCCTGGGCGCCGAGGATGTTACTGAGGGTAACCGCGTCGTTTCGTTCACGGGCGACAAGGAAACTTTGTATCGCGCCAATTTCGCCTGCCGCACGGCAGTACGCGTGCTCAAGCCTTTCCTCAAACTGCGCTCCACCAGCGCCGATGACCTCTACGAGCAACTCAAGTCCTTTGACTGGGAGCAGCTGATGACCGTCAAGACGACATTCGCCATCGATGCCACAGTCTATAGCGAGGACTTCAACAACTCGCGATTTGTCACCTATCGTGTCAAGGATGCCATCGCCGACTTCTTTAACGAGAAGTATGGCCAGCGTCCCAGCATCCGCCTCACCAATCCCGACATCCGTCTTGACGTCCACATCTCTGGCCGCGACGTGACCCTCTCGCTTGACAGCAGCGGCGACCCGCTGTTCAAGCGCGGATGGCGCGTGGCACAGACCGATGCCCCCATCAACGAGGTGCTGGCTGCCGGCATCATCCTGTTGAGTGGTTGGAAAGGCGAGACCGATCTCATTGACCCCATGTGTGGCTCGGGCACGTTCCTCATTGAGGCAGCCCTCATCGCCGCCAATATCGCCCCTGGTGTGTATCGTGACAACTACGCGTTCCAGCAGTGGCCCGATTATGACGCCGACCTGTTCGACAAGATTTATAATGATGACAGCGGTGAGCGGGAGTTTACCCACAAGATCTATGGCAGCGACATCGAGGGCAAGGCCATTGCCATTGCCCGCGCCAATGTCAAGAATGCCGGCTTGAACAAATACATCGAGTTGGAGCGCAAGGACTTCAACGAGATTGAAGAGGTGCCCGCAGGCGGTACGCTCATCAGCAACCCGCCTTACGGCGAGCGTCTCAATGTTGAGGATATCGAGTCGCTGTACCGTGACCTGGGCTTCAAGTTCAAGCACACCTTCCAGGGCTACAACGTGTGGCTCATCTGCTACAACGAGGAGTTGTACTACAAGGTGGGGCTCAAGCCGTCGGTGCGCTACAAGCTCAACAATGGCGGACTGGATTGCGAACTGCTGCAATACGTCATCTTTGACGGCCGCTACAACGAGATGCGCGAGCGCGGCGAGCACATCCGCAACGAAGGCTTCCGCGCCAGTGAGCGCAGCAAGGGCAACTACCACAAGGTGGGACAGGGTGAACGTGAGGACCGCCCCCGTCGCGATGACAAGCGCAGAGGCGACGACCGCCGCCCACAACGTGATGATGACCGTCGTCCACGACGTGCCGAAGACGACCGCAGGCATGAAGACACCCCTATCAGCGACGAGGAACGCGAGCGCCGTGCTAACGTGGCCCGTGACCGCCGCATGATGTCCCGAGTGGATAACCGAGACAAGAAGGGACGCTACGATAACGACTTCGACCAGGAATTCCGCCACTCGGCTACGTTTGCCAAGCGCATCCTGCGTGACCGCAAGCCCACCCTGAGTGAGGACAAGGAGGTGCCCATCGTTCACGGCCGCCGCAAGAGCTGGAAACGCCGTGACCTGGACGAGCCCACCGACAACAACAAGTAAAATTATTAAAACCACGAGTTTCACGAACCATTACAACACAGCGCGGATGCCAAATTAGTTTAATTCGTGTAATTCGTAGTTTAAAATCCCAGCCGTGTAATTCGTAGTAAAAGGTGGGATGACGGGCAAGGAGCATATCAACGAGTATTTTAACGGACGGCCGTTCATGATACTGTGTGCCCTGGCGCTGATGCTGGCGGCAGCGGTGGCATGGTCATTAGGTGCCACGCCCCACATCGACGAAGCCTCGGGCATCTTTTTCTCGCTTGAAGGTTCCCTGCTGGGCCATAGCGCCCTTTCATGTGCCATTAATGTGCTGTGCCTGCTGGCCACGGGAGGCATCATGCTGGCGCTGAACAAGGTGTTCAGCTATGTGCGCACGGTGACCCACCTGCCTGCCTCGGCATTTTTCCTGCTGCAACTGGCCAATCCGTCGGGACTGGTCGCTTTCAACTCAGGCTCCTTGCTGTCCCTTGTGACGGCTATAGCTGCCATGCCGTTATTTGCCTCCTATCAGGACCGTCATTCACAGCGCAGCATCTTCCTGATTTTCGCACTCGTTGCAGCAGGCTCTATGTTCCATTACGGTTTCCTGGTGCTCATTCCCGCCTTTCTGTTGGGTTTCCTCAACATGGGCGTCTTTAACCTTAAGGGCGTATTGGCGATGCTTTTCGGCCTGATCACGCCGTTCTGGATCGTCATGGGTCTGGGCATCGCATCGCCGGCCAATTTCGCCCCGCCGCACATTCACGGCATCTGGAGTTTGTCCATGCAGGCCCTGTCGAACCCTCTGTTCATTTTGGCCACACTCACGGCTGTGCTGGGCGTGGTGCTCGCCGCGATGAACTTGATGACCATCATGAAATACAGGATGCAGACGCGTGTCTATAACACCTTTTTTGTCTTTGTCCTTATCGCAGCGGTCATCGCCCTGATTATCGACTACAGCGATGTGGCTGTGTTCCTGCCCCTGCTCAACCTCATGGTTGCCGTGCAGGTTGCACATGCCCACACATTAAATATCACCAATCACCACCGCTATCTGTTCATCCTGCTGCTCGTCGTGGGCAGCATGGCGTTTTGTGCGGCCAATATCCTGTTGCCATGAGAGTGATCGTCGATTGCCATATTCCGCACATCCAGGGACTGATAGAGCCCTTTGCACAGGTCGAATACCTAGAGCCTGGCGACATCACCCGTGACGCCGTGCGCGATGCCGACGCCCTAATCATCCGCACCCGCACCCGCTGCAACGCCGCGCTGCTCGACGGCAGCCGTGTGCGCTTCATCGGCTCGGCCACCATTGGCACCGACCACATCGACCTCAACTATTGCGCCAGCCACGGCATCACCGTGCGCAACGCCCCGGGCTGCAATGCCCCCGCCGTGGCTCAATGGGTCATGGCCGCCATCGCTACATGGATGCGCACCCGCGGCATCACCTCGCCCGACGGCCTCACTTTGGGCATCGTCGGCGTGGGCCACATCGGCTCAATCGTCGCCCGCTGGGCCCGCCAACTCGGCTTCGCCACCTTCCTCAACGACCCACCCCGTGAAAATAGGGACGGTTCTTTTGATGACATTTTCTCCCCTCTCGACGAGTTGCAGCGGCGCTGTGACATCATCACATTCCATACGCCCATTACCCGCGACGGCCAGTGGCCCACGTGGCACCTGTGTGACCAGACTTTTCTTGATGGTTTGACCCGTTGCCGTCTTGTGCTCAACGCCGCCCGAGGCCCCATCGCCGACAACTCCGCCCTACTTAACTGGCATGGCGATGTTGCCCTCGACTGCTGGGAAAACGAGCCGAATATCTCTCGAGAATTGCTGGAAAAAGCCATTGTCGCCACGCCCCACATTGCCGGCTACAGCGCCGAGGGCAAGCAGCGCGGCACCGCCATGATGCTCGCGGCACTGAATGACTTCTTCGGCTGGGACATCCCCGTCCCCACGATTGCCGCCCCCGCCACAGGCGCGACTCAGGTCACCCTCGACGGCATCGCATCCAGCTACGACATCCTCGCCGACACCGCCCGCCTCAAAGCCTCCCCTGGCGACTTCGAGTCCCAACGCAACCACTACCACCACCGCCCTGAATACCAGTAAACCACCCTGCCGCCCACCGTCCTATATTTCGAGGCACCGCCTCGAACACCAAAAAAAACTTCCACAGTCCCAATGAAAAAATGGTCGTTATTTTTGTGGTCTGTGTTATTTTGGCTATATTTGTGGCACAAATCAAGCATTATCAATTTAATCATAAATTCACTATCACAATGAAAGAGTTGAAAGGAACCAAGACCGAGAAGAACCTGATGGAAGCCTTTGCCGGCGAGTCACAGGCCCGTAACAAGTACACCTACTACGCATCCAAGGCCAAGAAGGACGGCTATGTGCAGATTGCAGCCATCTTTGAGGAGACCGCCAACCAGGAGAAGGAGCACGCCAAATTGTGGTTCAAGCACCTGCAGGGTGGCGCCGTAAAGGGCACCATCGAGAACCTGGAGGACGCTGCTGCCGGTGAGAACTTCGAGTGGACCGACATGTACAAGCGCATGGCCGAGGAGGCCCGCGAGGAGGGCTTCATCGAGATTGCCGAGCAGATGGAGGGCGTAGCAGCCATCGAGAAGTTGCACGAGGAGCGCTACCTCAAGCTGTTGAACAACATCAAGGAGGGCATCGTCTTCTCACGCGACGGTGACACCATCTGGCAGTGCAGCAACTGCGGTCACGTGGTCATCGGCAAGAAGGCCCCCGAGATGTGCCCCGTGTGCAACCATCCCCAGGCCTACTTCCAAATCAAGGCCGAGAACTATTAATTGTTCTTTCGCCTATTTCCACCTTATTATCAGGAGGGGTGCCATCATTCATGACACTCTCTCCTGATTGTTTTTTTCATAACCTTAATCCTTATATATTATGTACCCTAGAATCATCAAAAGGCTCCTTGCAGTGGCTGGCACCTTATTGCTCGCCTTGAGTGTAAACGGCCAGACGTGTGACCCCAGTGGCGGTTGCGAGGGCGAGGAGTCGGCAGGCATGTTCAACGTGCTGTCTCCTGTAGGACAATCGACTGTGGAAATGATTGAGATGGCACCCCGTCTCGAGTCCCTTGACGGCAAAACTATCGCGCTAGTGGGCGGCTCGTTCATGGCCAGCGTGACTCACATGGAACTCAAGCGCATCATCCAGGAGTACTACCCGACCGCAACAGTTTATGTACTGAGTGAAATCGGCTCGGCCGGACTATTCCCTGGGCCACGGGCACGCAAGCCACAAGTCGAGCGTTTCCAACAACGCTTGCAGGAGTATGGCGTTGACGCCGTCATTTCTGGCAATGGCGGATGCGGCATCTGCACCCCCAAGGAGACCGGCTCATGCATCGCGGCAGAATATATCGGGATACCGTCGGTGATGATTGCCGCCCCGGGATTTGACACCCAAGCTAAAACGACGGCCTATAACAACGGGATTCCTGTGCTGCGCGTTGCTGTGTATCCTGGAGCCTTCGCTTCCCACACCGAGGCTGAACTAAGGCAGAATACCCGCGAAGTGCTTTGGCCCCAGATTCTCGAGATGCTCACCACACCTATCACTGATAAAGAAATAGCGGAAAACCAGCAAAATGAGGCTGCCGACCCGCAAGAGACCGTCTTCAGCGGCACCATCGATGAAGTCAACGAGTTTTTCAACGATATGATGTGGAGCGATGGCATGCCCATCATTCCACCCACCCGTGATCGTGTCGAGGAGTTCATGCGCTTTACCGACTACCGCTGGAACCGCACCATCGCGGTGCTCTCACCATCCTATCGCCAGAGCCTTGTGTGGCACGTTGCCGTTAATGGCGTCATGGCGGGTTGCAAACCCGAGCACATGCCCCTGCTGATAGCCTTGACCAAGGCCATGACCTCGGGAGACTTCCGCCGTACCCTTGGCAGCACTCATGCGTGGATACCCTACTGCTGGGCCAATGGCCCCGTCGCACGCCAACTGGGTCTTGACCACGGGCAGGGCCAAATCAACGAGCAAGCCAATGTGGCGATTGGGCGTTTCCTGAACCTGGCCATGCTCAACCTGGCCGGTTATTACGTCAAACAGGACCGCATGGGCACCTTCGGTTACCCAGTGTCCTGGTGCTTGGCCGAAGATGACGAAGCCTGCCTGCGTGTGGGATGGAACCCCTACCACGTGCGCCAGGGCATCGGCCTCAACGAGAGCGCGATGACCGCCGCATCCACCTTGCTGTGGGGCAACAACATGCCACCGGCCACCACCGATGGCGAGAAAATCATGCAGCTGATGGCTTGGGACATCACCGAACGCTGCCAGTTGGCCCTGGGCAGTGGTGTACAGTTCACCAACCGCGCCATCCTCATGACCGAGGAAGTTGCGGCCAACCTCAAGGAAAAATACGGCACCATCAGTGAACTCGAGGACACGTTGATAGCCAAAGCCCGCAGACCGCTCTACGAACGCGCCTACGCCCACTACTATGCCAACCCCGGCAGCAGCATCAATCCCGACCACACCTCGCTCGAGCAATACATGGCTCAACTGCAGGAAGAAGAAAATGCTGAGATGACTGATACCCCGGAGTGGTATGCTTGCAATGATGCCCAAATGCTCACCATTCCCACAATGGTGAAGGGTGAGACGGCTTTCCTCATCACTGGCGACCCCTCGCGCAACAAAATCCAGACCTTGCCTGGCGGTGGCATGTCGACCGTTGCCATCGAGTTGCCCGAAGCATGGGACGACCTGATGGCTGAGAAAGGTTACGAGCCCCTACGTTCATTCTATTTGGAACCCATCAACGACGAGGGCAACAATCCGATTACCGAAGTCGAGGAAGTGCAAGTCGCGCCTGTTACCGATGGTGAAGTCAACAAGGTAGACTACTACAACCTGAGCGGGCACCATAGCAACCACCCCTTTGACGGCATCAACATCGAGGTCACCACTGGCAGTGACAATTCCCGTAATGCCAAAAAAGTACTGCGTGTCAAGCCCTAAACGCTCCACAAGATGAAGTACAAACATAAAAACATTTCATTCCTGCTGCCGCTCTTGCTGATGGTGGCACTGCCCTGCGCCATGGCCGCAGCTGGGAACCTGCGTGGAGACATCAACAATGACAACCAAGTCAATGTCGCCGACGTGACGGCTCTCATCGGCTACGTCTTGGGCAACAATCAGGCAGCAGATGAGTCGCAAGTGGATGTCAATAGGGATGGTCAAGTTAACGTCGCCGACGTGACAACACTGATTAGCTACGTCTTGGGCAACATCACTTTCCCGCCTGAGCCCGAGGAATTCACTGTCAATGATGTAACCTTCACCATGATACCTGTTGAGGGCGGGACGTTCTCGATGGGCGCCACAGCCGAGCAGGGAAATGACGCCAATTCCCGCGAACTGCCCGTGCACGAGGTGACGCTATCTACATTTTACATTGGAGCGACCGAAGTGACCCAGGAATTATGGGAAGTCGTCATGGGCAGCAACCCCAGCTATTTCAAGGGTCCACTACTACCTATTGAGAACATCTCTTGGGAGGATTGCCAACTGTTCATTGCCTCCTTGAACGAACTGACTGGACAAAGTTTCCGCTTGCCCACCGAGGCCGAATGGGAATTTGCGGCACGAGGTGGCATCGAGAGCATGGGCTACAAGTATGCAGGCAGCGATAACCCGGCCACGGTAGCCTGGTATTCCTATAACGACTCATGGGAACTGAGGGGTACAGGCTACTATGGCACCCATGCCGTAGCCACAAGGACACCTAACGAGTTAGGCCTGTTCGACATGAGCGGCAATGTACACGAGTGGTGCCATGACTGGTTTGGTGCTTATACAACCGAGAATCAGACCAATCCGGTTGGACCTGTTTCAGGGTCAAGCCGTGTCTATCGAGGTGGCTGCTGGTACTTTGATGAGTGGTTTTGCCGCGTGTCATTCCGCAACTCGATGGCTGCATCCTATCGCAGCTACGGCATCGGCCTGCGTCTAGCGCTCTAAAGCAGAATCTCACGCTATATTGAAAAAAATGGAACAAGATTTGCTGTAGTTTGTAAGGTTATTACTAAATTTGCCATTTGTAGAGAAATTTATTCACCTTATAAATTATTAATCGACAATGAAAAAAGGATGTATCGGACTTATTGTCCTGGGCGTAATCGCCCTCGCTTTGTTTGGCTGGGTTAAGAACGGCTACAACGGACTCGTAAAGAATCAAGAGAAAGTAGAGACCGCTTGGGCTCAAGTGGAAAACGTGTACCAGCGCCGCGCTGACCTTATCCCCAACCTGGTGGAAACCGTCAAGGGCTATGCCAAGCACGAGTCAGAGACCTTGGAGGGTGTCATCACTGCCCGCGCCAATGCCACCAAGGTGACTATCGACCCCACCAACATGACTCCCGAGGACCTGAAAAAGTATCAGGAGGCCCAGGGCGAGGTAACCAGCGCATTGAGCCGACTGATTGCCGTGAGCGAGGCCTATCCCGACCTGAAGGCCAACCAGAACTTCCTGGAACTGCAAAACCAGTTGGAGGGCACCGAGAACCGTATCGCTGTTGAGCGCAACAAGTTCAACGAGGTGGCAAGGGAGTATAACACCCAGCGCCGCACCTTCCCCACCAACATCCTCGCTGCTATCTTCAACTTCGGTGAGAAGCCTTACTTCCAGGCTCAAGAGGGCGCCGACAAGGCTCCCAAGGTGGACTTTGGTACCAACGAGGGCAAGTAAGCCATGGCACTCGCCGATTTTATCCCTCATGAAGGGCAACGGCGCATTGCCGACGCCATCACCGCTGCCGAGCGTCACACGACGGGCGAGATCTGCGTCCATGTGACGCCTCGGTGCCGTGGCGACGTGATGAAACGTGCAAAGAGGACCTTTAACCGCCTGCACCTATACACCACCAAGCGCCGCAACGCTGTGTTGATTTTCATCGCCTACGAGGCCCGCAAACTGGCCATTCTGGGCGACACGGCAATCAACGATGTTGTTCCCGAAGGATTTTGGGACGGTGAGGTGGAGGAGTTAACCAAGTACCTCAAGGCAGGCAGACCTGTTGACGGCCTGTGCGACATTATTGCCCGCATCGGTGAACGCCTGTCGGAATACTTCCCCGGCGAGCGCGATGACGAGAACGAACTGAGCAATGAGGTCACCTTCGATGACGACGGTGATGATGACGATATACTAATTGATGATCACAACGATGACTATGGCAACATGGAATAAAAAGTTCATGAGGATGACGGCAGCCCTGCTGCTATGCCTCACGGCTCTGACCGCTCTGGCACAAGTGCCACCGCGGCCTAATCCACCGCGCCTAGTCAACGACTTCGCCGGAATTTTGGGTGACTGCCAGTGGTTGGAAGACTCGTTAGAGAAAATCGCCATGGAGACCAGTAACCAGATTTGCGTGGTCACCATGGACGACCTGGGCGGTTACGACAAGGCCTGGATGGCCTACAGTATCGGCCAGGAATGGGGCGTGGGCACCAAGGCCAATCGCAATGGTGTCGTCATCCTCATCAAGCCCAAAACACCCGACAGCAATGGTGAGGCTTTCATCGCCACAGGCTATGGTCTGGAGGGTGCTATTACCGATGCTACCAGCACACGCATCGTCAACCAGGAGATGATTCCTTACTTCAAGGATAACGACTACCTGGGCGGCGTGTGGGCTGGAGCCCAGGTCGTGCGCGACCTGGCCGTGGGCGAGTACAACGAGGAAGACTATGCCAAGCAGGGAGACGACGATGCCTTGTTTGCCTTGATTATGTTCATCGCCATCTTTGCCTTCTTCTTGTACCTGGCTCACAAGAGCAACCAGGGCAACAATGGTAACCGCAACAACCGTGACACCGGCACCTGGGGCGGTCCCATCATCATCACTCATGGCAGCGACTGGAACCGCGGCAGTGGCGGTGGCTGGAGTGGTGGCTCCTGGGGTGGCGGCGGTGGCTGGGGAGGCTTCGGCGGTGGCTCCTTCGGCGGTGGCGGCGGAGGTGGCAGCTGGTAATCCCCCACCTTAACCGTTAAACTCTAAACTCTAAACTCAAGTCCCAAAAGCTAAGTGCTTTTGGGACTTGATTATTAAATGAACAGTTGTTTGAGGATGTCGGGGGAGCGCAGAGTGCCGATAGCAGCATTGTGCAGGCGGTAGTAATTGATGATGACGTCAAGCATGCGGTTACGCTCATCGCGACTGAAACGGAACACCGTCATGTTGCTGAACGTCATGCGCGACAGCAGATGGATGACCTGCGCCTCTTGAGGTTGCAGCATCGCGTGACCACGCACCGCGGCCGACGCGAACACGCCCTCGGTCATGTCGAACCAATAGCCCTTGCAGTAACTCTCCAGGTTGGGCTGGATGCCAAGGTGAGCACCCAGGTGATAAAGGAAACAGATGTGGAAATTAGCCACTTGGCCGGGCATTTGCTCCAGCAGTTGCACTGATTGCTCGATGTAGCGGAACATGTACTCGTTGCCTTCAGGCTCCTGAATAACGTGAGCAAGCAACTCACTGATAAATAGAGCAATGGCGTTTTTCAAGGGATCGCTGTAGATGGTCGCCAAGGGATAGTTGCGCCGCACCTCACGCAGCAACGCCAGGTCACGTCCTGCCCGAACGCCCGCCTCAAGGTCCACCAACGACAATGGCATGAGCAATGCGTTGCGCATGCGTGCCGCGTAGGTTTTGCCCAATGGCACGGCAAACGACATCAGTCCGCGCCCATCGGTGTAGATGTGCACGATATTGTGTTTGTCGCTGTAGCGGATAGTGTTGAGTACAATGCCCTTTAGCTTCTCATACATGCCGCTAATTTACTCATTATTCGGCAATCAGGACACAAACAAATGCAAAAAACACAACTTTTTCAGCTTTTCGGCGAGTTAAATTTGGCCAGTTCAAAAAATAGTTCTAATTTTGCAGTCGCTTTTGCGGAAAAATCCAGCAAAACGGCCCATTCGTCTATCGGCTAGGACGCAAGATTTTCATTCTTGAAAGAGCAGTTCGATTCTGCTATGGGCTACTATTAACAACTAAAAATCAAAGTTTTATATAAAGTAATATGGCAAACCATAAATCAGCTATTAAGAGAATCCGTCAGAGCGAGACCCGCCGTCTTCGCAACCGTTATTACAGCAAGACCATGCGCAACGCCGTGCGCAACATCCGTAAGATGACCGACGCCAAGGAAGCCACCGAGGCTATGCCCAAGGTAGTCGCTATGCTTGACAAGCTTGCTGGCAAGAACGTGATCAGCAAGAACAAGGCTGCTAACCTGAAGTCGAAGCTCGCTCAGCACATCAACAAGCTGAACCAGGCCTAAGCAATTAGGAGCGCGGCCCCTCCCACCAGGAGCCGTGGTTCAGCAAGGTATGGCCCATTCGTCTATCGGCTAGGACGCAAGATTTTCATTCTTGAAAGAGCAGTTCGATTCTGCTATGGGCTACCGCAGCAAAGCGTTAACCTAACGGTTCAACGCTTTGCCTTGTGTTTTTTATGCCCACCAGCACAACAACACAACAATCCCCCCTCAAACCCACAGCCCCCACAAACCTCCCACCAAACAAAACCCACAACCCGCTCAGCCACATCAGGCACACAGAGACAAAACCCAACTCAAACATTTCGATGTTATACCGCTCCTAATGCGATACTAAAAATGGTGATTGTTCTGAGCGCCAATTAGATTGTGAAGAGAGCTAGGAACCGGAACGTCTGCAATGCAGCTAGTCTGCAGTTGCGGCGTTTTTCTTTGCACATATACTATCATCATTCAAAGAACACACAAAATACAGTGGGCGACCAGAGACAAACATCTCGCTGGAATCATTATTTTTGAGAATTGTGCTCTACTATGAGAGAAATTTCTTACTTTTGCACTTCATAGTTGACATTTGTTAGATTTCTGGAGCTCATTTGTTGTGAAAAACAGCGAATTCGACAAATCCCAGCTATACATTTTGTTTTGAGACACCTAAACGAGAGCAAGACTAACCTTACAAATGGCAGAAGAAAACCTACAAAGGGAAACAAGGTCCGCCGCAAATAAACGCATAGCAAAGAATACTATAGCGTTATATGCGCGTATGGTTTTTGCCATGCTTGTAAGCTTGTACACCTCACGAGTTGTTTTACAAACACTTGGTGTAGACGATTTTGGCACAAATGGCATTGTTGCTGGCATTGTCATCCTTTTCTCATTTGTCAATAACACGTTAGTAGGCTCCATTCAACGATTCCTGAATTTTGAACTTGGCCGACTAAACGACAAAGGGGTAACCAACGTTTTTTCCAATGGATTTCACGTTCAAGTGATTTTTTCTATAATCGTGGTTCTGCTTGCTGAAACCATTGGATTATACTACTTAAATCACTATCTAAATGTGCCAGATGGCAGGCTTTATGCGGCGAACTGGGTCTATCAGTTTTCTATATTTGTAACGGTTTTGCGCATAATCCGTTCTCCCTTCATTGCAAGCGTTGTCGCTTACGAGAGAATGACAGTATTTGCCATTATTGGAATTGTGGATGTTTGCTTAAAACTGTTGATCGTATATCTTCTCCTCATATCTCCATTTGACCGACTGATAACCTATGCTGCCCTTGGAGCATGTGTTTCCCTGGGAATAACTCTGTTCTATATTTATTACAACCAGACACGTCTCAAACTGTGCCGTATCCATCGTGAAATCGACCGTCCACTTTTAAAACAGATGCTCTCCTTTTCCGGATGGACGATATTTGGAAGCGCCGCATTATTAGCTACATTCCAGGGTGTGGATCTCATCATTAACTTCTTCCATGGTGTAGCCGTAAATGCTGCTCTCACAATCGCTAATCAGGTGTATGGTGCAGCCTATAGCCTAACATCTAATTTCCAGACGGCATTTAATCCTCAAATCACCAAGACTTATGCCAGCGGCGAAATGACAGATCTGTATGACCTTGTATATCGCACCACCCGATATAGCTTCTTTTTGGTGATCATCTGTGTCATTCCTTTATTATTTGAATGCGGCAGATTACTGGAGCTCTGGCTCGGGACTGTGCCTCATTATGCCAAAGAATTCTGTAATTTGATGATGATGATTTGCATCATCGACGCGCTAGCCGCACCATTATGGATGTCGGCTTACGCCCGTGGGAACATTCGGAATTATCAAATTATTGTCAGCAGCATTCTGTTCCTCAACTTCCCGATCACGGCAGGATGCATGGCAATTGGGATGTCGCCCGTTGTAGCTTTAATCATACGGTTCATTATTACCGCTATTGGTTATTGTTATCGTATTATCTATATGAAAACCACTTTGCACATGCCGCTTACCAAATATCTCAGCAAAGCCATCAAGCCATGTGTCTTTGTTTTCATCCCGGCAATATTGGTTGCACTAGCATTGCATTACAGTGTCTCATTCCATACGATAATAATGACCACAATCCTGGTGCTTACCACGGGAACAGCTGTGCTCATCTTTGGTTTGCAACATTCTGAGCGATTGGCACTTCGCACCACTCTCAAGAACAAATTCGTTAAGTGATGACATCTTTACTGAAAGTGATATATTATAAGTGGCGCTTCCGGTTGAAATACTGGAAATCACCCACACGGCTGCCTAGGTTGGAGCAATATCGGGGCAAGAAGAAATGCCTTGTCATGCTTGCCGCCGACTATGGCAATTTAGGTGATGTGGCTATCACTTATGCACAAGAAAAGTTTTTGAGAGAACAGTTGCCTGGGTACGAAATAGTGGATGTACCCATCAGCAGCACGCTGTTAGACTTGAATGCATGGCGCGATGTCTGTACAACCGATGACATTATCACAGTGGTTGGTGGAGGCAACATGACCGACTTGTATTTCGACATCGAATTGTTACGCCAAATGGCAGTCGAGGCGTTTCCTAACAATCGGGTCATACTCTTTCCACAGACGATGTTCTTCAGCGAGACACCTGCTGGACGATATATGAGAAAACGTGCAAAAAAAGTGTACTCAGAACACAATAATTTGACGATTTCTTCTCGTGAACGATTTTCTTTCCTGGCGATGAAAGAAATGATCCCCAATAGCCTGCTCATGCCTGATATAGTGATGACGCTTGACGAGCGGGAGCCAGCAGTTGAGAGAAAAGGCATCACATTATGCCTGCGACAAGACAAAGAGTCAAAGGTAACTGAAGACTATAAATCCGAGTTGGAAAAAGAACTACTACAGAATCACAAACTCACTCATTACGACACACATATTGGCCGTGATGGGCTCACCCTGAAGGCTC
Source organism: uncultured Muribaculaceae bacterium (assembly GCA_905233915.1). Lineage (GTDB taxonomy): Bacteria > Bacteroidota > Bacteroidia > Bacteroidales > Muribaculaceae > Sodaliphilus. The sequence continues at coordinate 127,018 of CAJOFM010000002.1, forward strand.
GTGAAGAAGAGTTACATAAAATCTGGTCACAGTTCCGCTCGAGCGAATGGGTCGTTACAGATCGCCTGCACGGCATGATTTTTGCGTTTATAACAGGCACACCATGTATCGTTCTCCCCAACAACAATTATAAGATTGAAGGATGCTATAGTTGGATTAAAGAATGCGGATACATCCATTATATAGACAACCACACCACGATTGACGATGTAATCAGCATGATTGGCAAACCCATAACAAGTAATTTTGAAGATGTTTCCACAAGAATCTATTCAGAATTCAGCAAACTGTTAATGGCATAACGTTAAGGAAATCCCTAATATCTCATCAACATATCCAAAACAATGCTATTGTTCTTCTTGTAGCACCGCTGCAATCGGTGGTGCCGATATGGAACGAAAAGCCCCTGTTCTCCTCTAATTATCAATTCACAAGAAAAAACTAAAAAGCTGCTGAATTTAGGAGATTAATAAAAACTCCAAGCTATTACTATTGGAAGGTCTGAAATTATTACTTATCTTTGTGCCGTAATTTGGGATCAATGTCTACTGATATCAGCAGCATTTCTTCCCATTATGTTTGTGATATGAAGAATATTCTCTTTTTCCATTTTGACTTACAAGGCGGCGGAGCAGAAAAAGTTCTCGTCAACTTGCTGAATAACTTGGATGCGAACAAGTACCGTATCACGCTTCAGACTATCTTTGGCACTGGCCCGAACATCAAAGACATTCCTCATAATGTTCGATTCGAATATTTATTCAAGAAGATATTTCGTGGTTCCAGTAGAATCATGAAATTTGCTCCACCATGGCTTCTCCACAGGTTGATTGTTAGAGATAATTATGATATTGAGGTGGCGTTTATTGAATCATCACCCACCAGAATCACATCAGCCTGTCCTAATAAAAAAACGAAGAAAATAGCCTGGGTGCATACGACTTACACTAAAGATCATTCCATAATCAAGTCCTATCGTAATCGCAACGAAGCTGTCAAAGCATATAATAAATTTGACCATATTGCCTTTGTTTCAGAAGATACACTAAAAGCATTTCAGGCCATGATGCCTGAAGTGACAGTACCGATGAGTGTGGTTCATAACGTCATTGATCTTGATCAAACCAGGCAATTAGCGCAAGAACCGTGTCCTATTGTATGCGACAAATCTCTCGTGAACTTATATTCTGTTGGAAGATTGACAAAGGTAAAGGGATTTGACCGATTGTTAAACTGCCTATCAAAATTGGTCGCTGGAGGTATCTCCAATTTCCATCTGTACCTCTTAGGGCAAGGGGAAGAACACGATAATCTTATCGCACTAACTGAGAGTCTAGGATTAAACGATTATGTAAGTTTTCTTGGTTATGATACTAATCCATATCGCTACGCCAAACAAATGGACTTGTTTGTGTGCTCATCATATATTGAGGGATATAGTACAGCTGTGACCGAGGCCATTACGCTTGGTGTCCCTGTCCTCACTACTAAATGTTCTGGCATGAATGAGATTCTTCAAGAAGGAAAGTATGGCATGATCGTTCCAAACGATGAAGCCTCGTTACTGGAAGGCTTGAAAGAATTAATTGTCGATACAAACAAAATCGATGAGTATCGCCAACGCATTGCTGCAGGAGAAAAAATGACCACACAAACTTTTGTGGCAAAATATGAAGAATTATTCGATACTATATGAGTAAGCCCATTATATCTATTGTAATGCCCACTTATAATGTGGAGCCGTATCTGCCAGCAGCCATAGAGAGTGTGATTGCTCAAACCCTTGGCGACTGGGAGTTGCTCGTCGTGGACGATGGCTCTACAGATGCCAGCAATGCTGTTGCGCAGCGTTACGCAGCCAACGACCATCGAATAAAAGTATTGAAAAAAGAGAATGGAGGATTGAGCGATGCCCGCAATTATGGTTTAGAGCGTGCACAAGGGCAATTTGTTCATTTCTTTGACAGCGATGACTCGATTGAGCACGATTTCTACGAGACTTTGGTCGCTGCCATTGAGCAAAAAAATGATGATTTTGTTATCTGCGGGTTTTACAAAGACCATGAACAAAACGAAGGTGAAATTTGGTCCGAAGCCTTTCATTGTGACGAGATAAGAACCCCACTTCCCAAAAACTTAAGTTATAATAAAAATATCTACTATTATGCTTGGAACAAGTTATACCGGACAGAGTTCTTGAAGAAGAACCAACTATTCTTTGAGAAAGGTCTTAGTGTAATAGAAGATGTTGAATTTTTTTCCCGAGTGATAGATTGCTCGCCATCGTTCAGATGCATTGATTACCTTGGCTATCGGTATCAAATCAGGAAAAGGCCAACTTTGGGTAACGAGTACAGCGAACAGTTAATACCGTCCCACCTAAGAAGCGTATCCATCCAGTGTTCATTGCTCGAAAAGTTTTGCGGTGATAAAGAGATTCTGCAGCATGACCAGGGAGACATGGCATTGTCGACTGTACAATGGGTATTGCATTGTCTATTTAATTATTCAAACTACGGCTTTTTCAAGAAATACAATAAAGTAAAAGAAGTCATTAACGATAAAAATGTCCAGCATTATATCAGGGATTATAAAACGACGGGCTTTGTTAACGGCTTCATGAAAGTGGCTACCAAGAATAAATGGGGGCTTCTCATAGCCATATTTTACTCATTGAGAAAGAAGTTACTCCGACAATAGATATTGTCAAATAGTCAAAAAAAGGAAGGAGATGGACCCATTGGGTTATCTCCTTTTCCTTTGGTTGCCTTGCCCGGACTCGAACCAGGAAATGCGGCACCAAAAACCGTTGTGTTACCATTACACTACAAGGCAATCCTATGTCAACCGAACAGTTGCCTGTCCAAATTGCGGTGCAAAATTACTGCTTTTTTTTGATTTGCAAGGTTTTTATCGCATTTTTTTGCGACCCTTGGCCCAAATCACTTGACAATCAGCAGATAATAATTTTTCTTACCCTTTTGTGCAAGGATATATTTACCGTTGAGCAGCATGTCGGTGCTGGCAGGCATGTTGGGATCGGCAATTTTCTCCTTGTTGACGCTCACGCCACCGCCCTGGGTCAGCTTGCGCATCTCACCCTTGCTGGGGAAGACGGCTGCCACGTCGGTCAGCAGCGAGATGAGGGGAGTGCCCTCGTCGATGGCACTGCGGGGAACCTCAAAGGTGGGAACACCCTCAAAGACACTCAACAGCGTGTCTTCGTCAATCTTGTGCAGGATGTCCTTGGCCTTGTTAGAGAAAAGAATCTGCGATGCCTCAACGGCGTTCTCATATTCCTCGGCGCTATGCACCATGGTGGTGATTTCCTTGGCGAGGCGCTTCTGCAGCGGACGCAGACCGGGATCCTTCTCCTGCTCGGCGACAAGCTCAGCAATTTCCTCCTTGGTCAAGTCGGTGAATATCTTGATGTATTTCTCGGCGTCGGCGTCGCTCACGTTGATCCAGAACTGATAGAACTTGTAGGGCGAGGTGCGCTTGGGATCCAGCCACACGTTGCCGCTCTCGGTCTTGCCGAACTTTCCACCGTCGGCCTTGGTAATGAGCGGGCAGGTGATGGCGTATGCCTCACCGCCGTTCATGCGGCGGATGAGCTCGGTACCCGTGGTGATGTTACCCCACTGGTCGCTACCGCCCATCTGCAGGCGGCAATTCTCGTGCTCATACAGGTACAGGAAGTCATAGCCCTGCAGCAACTGGTAGGAGAACTCGGTGAACGACATACCATGGTCGGCATTGGCAGCTAGACGCTTCTTCACACTGTCCTTGGCCATCATGTAATTGACGGTGATGTGCTTGCCGATGTCGCGGATGAAGCTCAGGAAAGAGAAGTCCTTCATCCAGTCATAGTTGTTCACCACGATGGCATGGTTGGGTGCGTCGCTGTCAAAGTCAAGGAACTTGGCCAGCTGCTGGCGGATGCACTCCTGATTATGACGCAGCGTCTCCTCGTCGATGAGCTTGCGCTCCTGTGACTTCATCGAGGGGTCACCAATCATGCCTGTTGCACCGCCAATCAATGCGATGGGGCGGTGTCCCGCACGCTGCAGGTGCTTGAGCATCATGATGCCCACCAGATGGCCGATATGCAGTGAGTCGGCGGTGGGGTCGATGCCCACATAACCGCTGGTCATTTCCTTGTTGAGTTGCTCCTCGGCACCAGGCATGATGTCGTTGATCATGCCGCGCCATTTCAGTTCTTCTACAAAATTCATCTTATCTTTATCTTATTATTATTGATTAATTTCTTCTCTATTAGCCGACAAAGGTACAAAAATGTTTTCAGTTTTCAGTCTTCAGTCCCTAGTTTTTAGTTGGTACCACTTTCTTTGGTAAGTGAAAAGAGATAAGTGAAAAGTTTTTAGTAAATTTGCAAGTTCAAAACAAACTAGCAAGCACGATGGCTAAGGACCCGTTAAATACACCGATGATGAAGCAGTTTGTCGAGATGAAAGCTAAGCATCCCGACGCTATTTTACTGTTCCGAGTGGGAGACTTTTATGAGACTTACCTGGAGGATGCGGTGACTGCCAGCGAAATCCTGGGCATCACCCTGACACGTCGCAGCAACGGGGCTGCCGCAGCTACCGAGATGGCGGGTTTCCCGCACCATGCGCTGGACACCTACCTACCCAAGCTGGTGCGCGCCGGCAAGCGAGTCGCCATCTGTGACCAGCTCGAGGACCCCAAACTGACCAAAAAGCTCGTCAAGCGCGGTATCACCGAATTGGTGACCCCCGGCGTGGTCGTGGGCGGCACGATGCTCGACCGCAAGGAGAACAACTGGCTGGCGTCGGTACACTTCGGCAAAAAGATGTTGGGCGTGTCGTTTCTCGACATCAGCACGGGCGAGTTCCTCACCGCCGAGGGCAACGAGGAATATGTGGACAAACTGCTGGTCAACTTCTCTCCCAAGGAGGTACTCATCGAGCGCAGCAACCGTCAGCGGTTTGCCGCCACATTCTCGTCGCGCTACCTGACGTTTGAACTCGAGGACTGGGTGTTCACCTTCGAGGCAGCCAACGACCGTCTGTTGAAGCACTTCGAGACGCGCAACCTCAAGGGCTTCGGCATCACGAGCATGGACAATGCCATCATCGCCAGCGGTGCCATCCTGCACTACCTCGACATTACCCAGCACACTCAGCTAGGGCACATCACCCACCTGTCACGCATCGAGGCCGAGCGTTATGTGCGTCTCGATAAGTTCACCATCCGCAACCTGGAACTCGTGGCACCCATGAGTGATGACGGCAAGTCGCTGCTCGACGTCATCGACCGCACCATCTCACCCATGGGCGGGCGCATGATGCGTAGATGGGTGCTGTTTCCCCTGCAGGATGTCAAGGCCATCAACCGACGCCTCGACGTGGTGGAGCACTTCATGCGTGACCCTGAGGGGCGAGAACTGGTCAAGGAACGCCTGGAACTCATCGGTGACCTGGAACGCTTGACGTCCAAGGCCGCCGTGGGACGCATCACGCCGCGCGAACTCGTGCAGCTCAAGAGCGCGCTGCAGGCCATCGAGCCGATAAAACTTTACTGCTCACAATCGTCATGTGAAGTGCTGCGCACCATGGGTGAGCAGTTGAACCCCTGTGCCCTGATTCGTGACCGCATCGAGCGCGAAATCAACCCTGACGCACCCAACCAGGTCAACAGGGGCAATATCATCTGCCGCGGCGTGGATGCCCAACTCGACGAATTACGCGACATCTCCAGCAGCGGCAAGGACTATCTGGTGGCTATGCAACGCTCCTTGAGCGACCAGACGGGCATTCCCAGCCTGAAGATAGCCTACAACAACGTGTTCGGCTACTATATCGAGGTGCGCAACACCCACAAGGACAAGGTGCCCGAGGATTGGATTCGCAAGCAGACGCTGGTCAACGCCGAGCGCTACGTGACGCAGGAACTCAAGGAATACGAAGAAAAAATCTTGGGAGCCGAGGAAAAGATTCTTATTATTGAGGGGCGCCTGTTCAACGAACTGGTGACCGCAGTGACCGAGTACATCCCGGCTATTCAAAACGATAGCGCCATCATCGCCCAACTCGATTGCCTCAACGCTCTCACACGCGTGGCGATGGAAAACCGCTACAACCGTCCCGTGCTCGACGACAGCCTGGACATCGACATCGCCATGGGGCGCCATCCCGTCATCGAGTGCCAGTTGCCCCCGGGCGAGACCTATGTGCCCAACAGCATCCGCCTGAGCAACGATGAGCAGCAGATCATCATCATCACGGGTCCCAACATGGCCGGTAAGTCGGCACTGCTGCGCCAGACTGCACTCATCACCCTGTTGGCCCAGATGGGCAGCTTTGTGCCCGCCGAGCAGGCACGCATCGGTGTGGTGGACAAGATTTTCACCCGCGTGGGCGCCAGCGACAACATCTCGCTGGGCGAGTCCACCTTTATGGTCGAGATGACCGAGGCAGCCGCCATCCTCAACAACATGAGCCAGCGCAGCCTCATCCTGTTCGACGAGTTGGGCCGCGGTACGAGCACCTATGACGGCATCTCCATCGCCTGGAGCATCGTTGAGCACATCCACGAGCATGCCTCCAGGCCCAAAACGTTGTTCGCCACCCATTACCACGAGTTGAACGAGATGGAGAAATCCTTCAAGCGCATTGTCAACTACAACGTGAGCGTGAAGGAAATCAACGGCAAGGTAGTGTTTGTGCGCCAACTGGTCAAGGGAGGCAGCGAGCACAGCTTCGGTATCCATGTCGCCAAACTCGCCGGCATGCCGCCCAGCATCGTCAACCGAGCCAACGAAGTATTGAAGCAGCTTGAGGCTAATAACCAAGGAGGCAGCGCCATCACCAAGGACCTTGGCGACGTGGCCACAGGCCGCTCGGGCTACCAGCTCTCCATCTTCCAGCTCGACGACCCCGTGCTGAGCCAAATCCGCGACGAGATCCTCACCATCGACATCAACAACCTCACGCCCGTCGAAGCCCTCAACAAACTCTACGACATCAAGGGCATCCTTACCGGCAAGAAACAACGATAAAACCAGTCGTTAGTCCTCACCTAACTTCTAACTAATAAATCGGTCATCATGCAGATTTAAAGAATGTTCTTCTTGTATTTCTTGTTTTCCTTTTTTTACCGGAATTGGTAGTTTGTCTTGAAATATTTACTAATTTTGCACCGCTTAAAACATACACATTTAGTTAATATTAATATGAAGAAGATCTATTCAATTCTGATTGTGGCACTTGCCACTATGATGGGCTTCTCGGCACAAGCCGGGGCTCCTCAATGGGAGATTGTTGCAGGTATGAACGTGGCAAACGTTGATGCCAGTGGTTGCAGTTCGCGTATCGGTTTCCATGCCGGTATCCGCACAACCTTCGGCATCCCGAGCGTCAGCAATGGTTTCTATGCCAATGCAGGTGCCTTGCTCTCACTTAAGGGTTTTAAGGGTGCTGGTATCACCCTAAATCCTTTTTATCTTGATATCCCTGTTCATGCCGGTTACAAGTATGCAGTGAATGAGAATCTTGCTTTGTTCGGAGAATTTGGTCCTTATTTTGGCATCGGTTTGTTTGGTAAGACCGATGGCATAGACGTCTTTAGTGACGAGGGCGGTTACAAGCGTTTTGATTTTGGTTTGGGCTTGCGTGCTGGTCTGGAATTCAACCAGAAAGTGCCTGTTTCCATCGGCTATGACTTTGGTGTGCTTGATGTGAATGACGAGGTTTCAGCCAAGAACCGCAATCTTACAATTTCTGTCGGATACAAGTTCTAAAACCCATTCAGCCCAATACAGTGATGAGAAAAATTATCAATTTATTATCTTTGGTGTTTGTGTCATCAATGGTATCTTTATCGTTGACGGCATGTGGCAATGACGACGTGGAAGAAGATAATGCCGATGTTAACTACGTCACGACCTATGAGGTCAAGGTAACGCCAACCACCTTGAATTACTTCACGCTGACGGGAGACATCATCAACGAGAAAGGTGAAATAACCGATATTGACCTGTCACATTCGGTTCACCATTTTTCGCCAATTTCCACATCCACAGTTCCTGACCATTTGCAGATCCGAGTCAATCTTGAACCTCTTAAAGGCTTTGAAAAGTATTCCGGTTTTGTTGAATTAGGGATTGAAACAAAGAAGTACACGGCGAGAGGTGAATACCTTGAAACGGTATATTCCAATCGCAAGGTAATGTGCAATTTCGTTGATTATCCCGCCGAAGAAATAGAATGTGGCAACTACGATTCACATTTCACCCTGGAAGCGATAAAGGATAACCAGGGCCGCTTGAACTAATAGAAACTATGGTTTCTAATCATTACTGTCCGGAAAAAGCCCCGTTAGGGGCGACCAGGCTTTAGGCAGGGGTGAAACGAGGCAAAGCCGAGTGAAACCCCTGCAATGGCCAAGACGCATCACCAGGCCCCGCTAGGGACGGCAGGAAGTCAATTGATACACAAACCTGTCGCCCCTAGCGGGGCTAATGAATAACAGGAAACTACTTGACCGGGGTTGCGCTATGCTCCACCCCGGCCTAAACCCTGCCCAGCCCTAACAGGCTCCGGATGCGGCCACGGGGGTAAGGGTAATTACACATTTTGCGTTACACATTTTGTTGAATCAAAAAAGTGTTGTACATTTACGTGTTAAAAACATGAGTCACCTGCATCTCACTTAAACACAAATCATACACAATATGAACCGCAACGATTTTGAAATCATGGCCCCTGTGGGCTCCTGGGAGTCGCTCTACGCCGCCCATCAAGGCGGTGCCGATGCCATCTACTTTGGCATCGAGGGGCTGAACATGCGTTCCCGTTCCAGCGTCAACTTTACCCTCGACGACCTGCGCACCATCGCCCAGTGGTGCCACGAGCACGGCATGAAGAGTTACTTGACGGTGAATACCATCGTCTATGACGAGGACATGGACTACATGCGGCAGATTGTCACCGCCGCCCGCGACGCCCAGGTCAGCGCCATCATCGCCAGCGACATGGCGACCATCCTGTTTGCCCGCAGCATCGGTGTGGAGGTGCACATATCCACCCAGGTCAACGTGAGCAACAGCGAGGCAGTGCGCTACTATGCCCAGTGGGCCGACGTGATGGTGCTGGCCCGCGAATTGAACCTGGAGCAGGTGAAGAGAATCACCGATTTCATCGAGAAAAATGACGTGCGTGGGCCTCATGGCGAGCGCGTGAGGTTAGAGATGTTCTGCCACGGTGCACTGTGTATGGCGGTATCGGGCAAGTGCTACATGAGCCTTCACCAGGAGAACACCAGTGCCAACCGCGGAGCCTGCCGCCAGATATGCCGACGCGGCTACCTGGTCACCGACCTGGTGAATGGCGATGAACTCACCATCGACAACAAATACATCATGTCACCCAAGGACTTGAAAACCATCCATTTCCTCAACAAGATGGTGGATGCCGGAGTGACCGTGTTCAAGATCGAGGGAAGGGCCCGTGGTCCTGAATACGTCCGCACGGTCATCGGATGCTACGACGAAGCCTTGAAGGCCATCTGCGACGGCACCTACGGCGATGAGGAACGCATCAACGAGTGGAACGAACGCCTCGCCAAGGTGTTCAACCGCGGTTTCTGGGACGGCTATTACATGGGCCAGCGCCTGGGCGAGTGGTCAGCCAAGTACGGTTCCAGCGCCACCAGGGTCAAAGAGTATGCCGCCAAGGGCATCCGCTACTACAGCAAACTCGGCGTCGCCGAGTTCCTCATGGAGGCCGGCGAACTGCACGTGGGCGACGAGGCCTGGATCATCGGCCCCACCACGGGAGCCATCCCGCTGACCATCGAGGAAATCCGCGTCGACCTCAAGCCCGTCGAGAAGACTGTCAAGGGTGAGCACTTCTCGGTGGCAGTACCCGAGAAAATCCGTCCCAGCGACAAGCTGTACGTCTGGCGCCATGTCACTCCCAAGGACGCGACTCCGCCACCCCCTTCCCCTACCGCCTCGTGCGAATAAACCAGTCTTCATCCAGTCCATTGGCTAGAATTACAAATTAGAGGATGTGCCAGATTTTTTTGGCACATCCTCTAATTACGTTAACTCAATCTAAGCGGGCGATTGATTTAACTTAACAATTACCGAATCCATGTGAACTGCATATAGCTACCATAATAGCCAGCATCGACCTGGAGGAGGTAATGAACGGTGTAGGTGTTGCCGTCCTGCTCCACGTAGCAGTAACTGGGATAACTTCCAAGATAAACACAATTGTATTGACCCCCAAGCGTAATTCCCCAGGAGCCATCCTTAGGAGTGATGCTACCGTCGGTATTCAGGTTAAAATACCAGTTGGTTTGTTGGACGCCTTCTCCCCAGTAGGCATAATAGAACGGAGATTGCAAGTAATACTCATTAGTGCCTTTAATATTGTATACAGGGATATTATCGGCAGACACGCCCGCATCTTCAAGGGTATAGTCAACAAAGTTGGCCATACCAGCCTCTACAACTTCAATCCTCCTCACGACAAGGGTGGTAGATGGGTACTGGCCGCCAGCAGTGCCAGCAGTATCATCAATACGGATCACAGCAGTGTAGGTTTTACCAACTTCCATATCAAATGCATTAACCCAAACGTTCGTCTGATTCTGGCCATCTGCAAAGTAAACATAGTTATCTGACCTAAAAATCTCATTATCACTGGTTTCAAACGAGATGCTTGCCCGGTATTCCCCTTCGGTAGTGGCACGGGTCACGGGAATGCCAAAACCAATGCTGGAACTAGTCGTTTCCTGGACGGTGTTGTCGGTCATGAAAGAGACATGCTGGATCGATGGATTACCGTTAACGCAGTTCACCGTGATCGTCATACTCGTGATCTGCTCGCCAAAACTCGGGTTATAGGAATTCTGATCCGTCGCCGACAAAGACACTGTATAGGTGTACGTTCTACCAATTTCCAAATCGCTGACAGTAAAATTGGCCGTCGCCTCGCGAGCGCCGTCCTGGAAGCTGAAGGTAGGCAGATAATAGCTGCCACCATTGCCCACCACCTGGAGTGTTGAGCCATACTGGCCTTGTGTGAGTACACGAGTCAGGCTGATCGGGATGGTTACGCTGGCTCGCGCTGTCGTTGTGGAATAGGTATTCTCGGCCAACGAGATGTGCTGGCCAGCCGCGGTATAATCACCAATCGGGTTCTGGTCTACAGCAGGATCCAAATAGGGGTTGCCGTCAAATTCACACTGAGGGATTGTCATCACCCAAGCATAACACTCGGGATCGTTCCACGCATGACCTTGAGTCATGACAAGAGGCCAACCGTTCTCCTCTGGACGCTCAAAGCCCTGACGCAGGCGGCGGATGGTCAGGATGCGTGCATCCTCACCCCACAGCTCAATGCGGCGCTGAAGAAGGATTTCTTCACGCAGCGATCCAGTTTCGTCGGTCGTCAGAGCACCTAAAGAAGTGCCCGTTTGACTGGGGCTATAGCCGCGAAGTCGAGTTCGCACCAGATGAATGAGATTGGATCTTGCCGTTGACGTCATTCCACGCATGCAAGCAGCCTCAGCTAAAGTGAGGTACATTTCCTCAACGCGCATATAGATGTAGTCGCCATCCCACTCGGTGCCGTCCTTGACCGAGAACTTGTTCTGCACCGGTGCATCCGTGCCATAACCAGTGGTGTTCTCGGTCCACCATGAGCGGCGGCTGTCAGTGGCTTCTATCTTGTTATACAACCATTTGGAAATCTGCTTGGGAGCCCTCTGGCCATAAGCTATGTCAGTGCTCATGTGAGCCCAAAACGAGGCGTACATGCCATCTTCTTCAGTTGGAATAGCCGCACCCCACATCACGTTGCCAGCCGTAACATCGTTCAGACCCTTAAAGTCATCAACAGCCTGAACGCTCTTGCCGCAGGTATTGATAGCTTCAAGCGCTGAGTTGTAGGCTTTAGTCCAGTCTTCCTCGACCAGGGCAATGCGCGCCTGCAGACCCTGAGCTACAGCATAGCCGATGTGATGCGGTTGCTGCTGTGTCGTGCCATTCAGCAAACTGATGGCATTCGCGATATCACTGTCGATCTGCGCATATACTTGGGAGACCGTGCTGCGGGGGTTACCAGTCGATCCGTTAAAGTCATGACCATTATATATGGGTACGCACGGGTCATTCTGATGCCCCACATAGGTGCGGGCGAACCACTGTGCCAGCATGAAGTAGCTGTAAGCGCGGATAGCATAAGCCTGACCCTTGATATAATTCATTCCAGTACCGTTCAGAGATTGAGTGGCAGCCAACAGGTAATTGGCATTGCCGATCCAGGTGTAATAGGAATTCCACAGGTAATGACTGGTCCAGGACGGGGATGTGTAACGTGATTTCACGTTATAATTTGCCTCATACCAGAACCAACCTGAGCCTTGAGCGCCCATAATCATGTCGTCGCCCATCACCTCGGCCATCAAGGTTTGGGCAAGGATGCCAAAGGTCTCATGGAAATTGCCTGTTGTGGCCCAGCCGTAAGTGCGCATCGAGCGATAGACGTCATCGAGATAGTTCTGCAATTTATCCTGCTCAAAACCGTCACCGTTCAAGACCGACCTGATCAGCGCCGTCACATCAGCCACATTCAATGCTGAGTTTCGATCGATATCGCCCGAAGCGATGTATTCGCCATCCAAGACAGCCCTGATCAACCGGGTCACATCGGCGATATTGATATTGGTATCTCCATTCACGTCACCCAAAATCGAAGGTGAAGGGTTAATTTGGAGATTCGGCGCCTTTAACGGCATCGATGATTCGGTCTTTACAGAATAATCATCGAGCTTAATCATCTCCTGGGCCACCACGCTTGTTGACACACACAACAAGGCCAAGACCCACAATGTCCTCTTGAAAAATGATAAAGTCTGTTTCATAGTCGTTAGGTTAATAGTGATTATTATTTTCTCTTTGCTGTCTTTGCTGTTTTACGTTTCAGCCGCAATACCTGGGCACTGCGAGCGGGCAGGTAGAGTTTGAGCCAGCCCAAGTGGGCATCGGCATACAGGCCGTCATATTCGGTCAGGTGTTTCACGCTTCCGTCAATGTTGCCGTAGCCGCCATAACGGGCGTTATCACTATCCATCACACCGACATACTCACCTTCGGGGGCCAACATGGGATAGTCCACATGGGAAGCCGTGGGACTGAAGTTGAACACAAACACCAAGTCGCCACGCATATAGGCCAGCACCTGGTCGTCGTCTTTGTCCCATAGCTTGCGCACGGGCAGTTTCTGGAAATTCCTCACGCCCCCAATGAGATGGATCATGTCGTTATCCCAATTGTTGAGGAACTGGTACTTGAGGTCCTCACGGTCCACGAGATCCCACTGGCGGCGGGCATACTTATAGCTCCAGCCGTTACCCTCGCGGGGGAAGTCGATCCACTCGGGATGACCCCACTCGTTACCCATGAAGTTGAGATAGGCGCCATTGATGAGCGAGGCGGTCACCAGACGTATCATCTTGTGCAACGCCATGCCGCGGTCCACGGTGCCGTCATGGTCGCCGGTCATCATGTGCCAGTACATTTCCTTATCGATGAGGCGGAAGATGATGGTCTTGTCGCCCACAAGCGCCTGGTCGTGGCTCTCGGCATAGGAAACGGTCTTCTCGTCGGCACGGCGGTTGGTCAGCTCCCAGAAGATGGACGTGGGCTTCCAGTCCTCGTCCTTGCGCTCCTTGATGGTCTTGATCCAGTAGTCGGGGATACCCATCGCCATGCGGTAGTCAAAGCCGATACCGCCGTCCTTGAAGGTGCGCGCCAAGCCTGGCATGCCGCTCATCTCCTCGGCAATGGTGATGGCATTGGGGTTGATGTCGTGGATGAGCACATTGGCGAGCGTCAGGTAGGTAATGGCATTGGTGTCCTGGCTGCCGTTATAGTAGTCGTCATAGCTGCCGAATGCCTGACCCAGTCCGTGGCTATAGTACAGCATCGAGGTCACACCATCGAAGCGGAAACCGTCAAACCTGTATTCTTCCAGCCAGAACTTGCAATTGGACAACAGGAAATTCAACACTGCATTTTTGCCGTAATCAAAGCACAGCGAGTCCCATGCGGGGTGCTCGCGCTTATCGTCGCCATAGAAATACAGGTCACCCGTTCCGTCAAAGCAACCCAAGCCCTCAACCTCGTTTTTCACCGCATGGGAGTGGACAATGTCCATGATGACGGCGACGCCTTGTGCATGAGCGTCATCGATGAGGTGTTTCAGGTCCTCGGGGGTGCCGAAGCGCGACGAGGCGGCATAGAAGCTCGACACATGGTAACCGAAGGAGCCGTAGTAGGGGTGCTCCTGGATAGCCATAATCTGGATGGCGTTGTAGCCGTCGGCCACGATGCGCGGCAGCACATTCACGCGGAATTCCTCATAGGTTCCCACACCTTCCCTGTTCTGTGCCATGCCGATGTGGCACTCGTAGATGAGCAGGGGCTTGGTATTGGGCACAAAGTCTTTGACCTTGAACTCGTAGGGTTGCTCTGGTGCCCACACCTGGGCCGAGAAGATATAGGTTTTCTCATCCTGCACGACACGGGTGGCATAGGCCGGGATGCGTTCGCCTTCCCCACCCTGCCAGTGGATGCGCAGCTTGTAGAGGTCACCGTGACGCATGGCGCGCTCGGGCAACACGATTTCCCAGTTGCCGTTATCCAGCCGCTTGAGGCGGTATGGAGCGCATTCCTTCCAGTCATTGAACTGGCCGATGAGGTAAATCTCGGTGGCATTGGGCGCCCACTCACGGAACACCCAACCGCCTGGAGTGCGGTGCAGTCCGTAATAGTTATAGGCGTTGGCAAACTCAACGAGATTTCCTGTGCCGCCTGTGAGCTCTGCAATCTTGTTCACGGCATCCTGATGACGCCCGTTAATGGCATCGCTATAAGGCTCTAGCCAGGGGTCATCGTTGATAATGGCCAAATTCTTTTTTTTCTTCATATCACTATTTATTTATTGGTCATGACCACAAAGATAGTGTTTTCCCAATAAAAAAACCATATATTGGCTTACTTTTTGCATTTAAAATTCGAAAACGATTGCAAATTGATGAAAAAACAGCACAAAAATGTTGATTCTGAAAAATAATGATTAACTTTGCCTTTTTAGAAGCAAACTATTAACACATAAATATCTTTTTACTATGAGATTAGACGGAAGACGCGAAAGCGAAAATGTTGAGGATCGCCGTGGTATGGGCACAGGCACCAAAATTGGCCTGGGCGGCATCGGCGGACTGATTATCGCCGGATTAATTACCCTGCTCATGGGTGGTGACATCGGCGACGTGTTACAACAGGCTGGCGGCATGGCGATGCAGAATCAAGGCGGCCAGACCGAATTCACTCAAGAAGAAGAGGAACTCGCCACATTTTCCAAGCAGGTGATGGCAAGTACCGAGGACGTCTGGTCACAGATTTTCAAGGAGTATGGCATCGGCCAGTATCCTCCCCCCACGCTGGTGCTCTACACCGGCACCACCAGCACCGCTTGTGGTCAGGGCCAGGCTGCCGTAGGTCCCTTCTATTGCTCGGGTGACCAAAACGTGTATCTTGACCTGTCATTCTTCCAGACCATGGACAAGCAATTGGGCGTGAAAGGAGATAACTCAAGTCTCGCCAAGGCCTACGTGATCGCCCACGAGGTGGGACACCACATCGAGTACCTGTTGGGAACTCTCGATCAGGCCCACCGCAAGATGCAGGCCACCAATCAGACCAATGCCAACAAGTACAGTGTCCGCCTCGAGCTGATGGCCGACTTCTATGCCGGCGTGTGGGCCCACTACGAGAACAGGTACTTCAACTCCATCAGTGACAAGGACTTGATGGAGGCTATTGACTGTGCACAAAAGATTGGTGACGACTATCTGCAGAAGCGCTCACAGGGTTATGCTCAACCCGAGAGCTTCACCCACGGCACCAGCGCCCAGCGCATGAAGTGGTTCAAGAAGGGTTATCAGACCGGCGACGTGCGCCAAGCCACTACCTTCCAGGAGAGTGACGCCACGCTGTAATCCACAACACATCTCATCAACAACGATGCCCGCTCCTCGGCTGGAACGGGCATCGCTGTTTTATCTATAATCCTTTTCAGCAGGATTTTCGGTATATCCCGGTGAACGTGCGGCCACTGTTGATGCCAAGTCGCCGAGCCGAGAAGAAACGCTCGTGTTCACAGCGGGAGCATTGCTGCGAGACGGCAATGTTACGGGCAGGAACACCGGCAGCGATGAGCACGTCACGGTTGGCGGCACGCAAGTCGATGTGAGCCTTGCCAGTGACAGCGTTGCGCTTAACAATGGCGCCAAGGTTAAAATGCGCTTTTTCAAACGCTTCCACCACCTCGTCGCCCACCTCAAAGCAATCCTGGCAGATGCTGGGTCCCATGGTCACAACAATGTCCTCAACATGGGCTCCCTGACGGCACATTTCTTCGATGGTAACCGCCGCAATGCGCCCCACGGTGCCGCGCCATCCGGCATGGGCCACAGCGATGACTCCCGCCCGCTCGTCGGCAAGGACGATAGGCACGCAGTCGGCGGTGTTCACACCGATAACCACACCTGTCAGTGATGTCACCAAGGCGTCCACTCCCTCGAGCGCGGTTTCCTGCTTGTCGATGTCAAGCGAGCGGTAATGCTCGTCGATGACGGCCACACGACACGAGTGGGTTTGCCGCGGCATCACCAGGTCGTCGAGGTCAATGCCCAGTTGCATCGTCAATTTGAGCCGCGCGTCAAGAACCCGCAGCGCATCATCGCCCACATAATCACACAGGTTCACTTGTGAATAGGGCTTCTTCACTTCCACCTTGCCACGCGTCGTCGAGAATGCCTCCACGCCCGCCATGGGCTTCACAAATTCCAATCGCTGTAATTCCATCATGTCACAAAGGTAGCAATTTATTATCATTCCATCACTTCAAATCGGGGAAAATGACGTACCTTTGCCCCATGACACTCAACACGGCTACCATAGTCAACTACAAGAACATCGCCGAGGCACGGCTGGAATTCTCACCCAAGTTGAACTGCCTGATTGGCAACAACGGGCAGGGCAAGACTAACGTGCTTGACGCGATTTACTACATGAGCATGTGCCGCAGCTCTGCCTCATCAACCGACAACAGTGCGGTTATCAGGCATGGCGAGCCCTACATGATGCTCCAGGGCAGTTACACCCGCAACGAGACCCCGCTCGAGATCAGTGTCGCCCTGCAGCGCGGCAAGCGCAAGGTGGTGCGCCGCGACGGCAAGGAATACCAGCGGCTGAGTCAGCACATCGGGTTGTTACCCGTGGTGATGGTATCCCCCATGGACTGGGACCTGGTGCGCGGCAGCGGTGAGGAGCGCCGCCGCTTCATGGACCTCATCATTTCGCAGAACGACAGCGAGTATCTCGACGCGCTCATCCGTTATGGCAAAGCCGTCGAGCAGCGCAACGCCATGATCAAGCAGGAGATGCGCGACCCCTTGCTCTACGAGACTGTCGAGCAGGCGATGGCGCAACACGCTACCCTCGTGCACGAGCGCCGCCAGCGCTGGACCAAACAGTTCCTGCCCATCTTCATGCTCTATTACAATGCGGTGGCAGGCGACGGAGAGACAGTGAGTCTGCACTATAAAAGCCACCTCAATGACGGGTCCATGCTGGAACACCTGGCCGCGACCCGCGAACGCGACCTCATCATCGGCCACACCACGCGCGGCATCCACCGCGATGACTTGGAGCTGATGCTCAACGGCTATCCCATGCGCAACACTGGCAGTCAAGGTCAATGCAAGACCTACACCATCGCCCTGCGGTTTGCCCAGTTTGACTTTCTCAAAGCCAACAACCCCGCCGTGCCCATCCTGCTGCTCGACGATATCTTTGACAAACTTGACGCGAGCCGTGTCGAGCGCATCGTCGATGTCGTGTCAAGCGACCGTTTCGGCCAGATTTTCATTACCGACACCAACCGCACCCATCTCGATGAAATCGTCGCACGCCACGGCGGCGGCCACTGCCTGATGCATGTCGAGAACGGCAATGTGAGCATATCGAAAGGAGGCGATCAGTCATGAAGCGCACCGAGGCCAAGAACGTGGGGCAGATCATCAACGACCTGCTCAAGCAGGAACAACTCGACGTCGCCCTTGACGAGCACCGCGCCAGCGCCCTGTGGCCGCAGATTGTGGGCGACGGCATCAACCGCTACACCATCAAGCGCTATGTAAACAATGGGGTGATGACCGTTCACCTGTCGTCGGCCTCGCTTGCCAACGAGTTGATGCTCAACCGCGCCGCAATCATTCAGCGCATCAACGAGGCCCTGGGCCGCGACATCATCCACGAAATCATCTTCAAATAAAAAAATCCACCTCTAAACTCTAAACTCTAAACTAAATATGAACCACGCTATTGAATCACCATATCCCTTCAAACGCACCACCCAGGTCCAGTTGCGCTTCAATGACGTTGACGCTCTGGGTCACGTCAACAACTCGGTCTATTTCCAGTTCTTTGACCTCGCCAAGACCGAATACTTCAAAGGGCTGAACGTACAGGCCGACATCGACTGGCGCCGCCCAACGGTTATTATCGCCAATGTGAACTGCAGCTTCTTGGCCCCCACCCTGTTCAATGAGCCCGTCGAGGTGCTCACCCAGTGCATGCGCTTGGGCAACAAGAGCCTCACGCTGCTACAGCACGTGATCAACAGCGAAACCAAAGAGTTGAAAGCCACCTGCGCCACCGTCATGGTCAATATGGCCCCCGAGACCAATCAGCCATCACCCATCCCGCAGGTGTGGCGCGACGCCATCGTTGCCTTTGAAGGCCACGAGTAAAGGGTCTAATGCTTTTAAGAATAAGGTTTTAGACTGCAAGTTCCTTTCTTGCCTTGCGCGTGGAAAGGTGATTGATCACATGTCCGACAAGCAAAGATAACAAAGCAGAAAACAGGAAGAAACCGGCAGTCAGATATTTCGCCTGTTGAGCTTGCTCAGGAGTGAGAGAGATTTTTAGCAAATGACTGAAATCCATGCCAAAAACCGCGACTATCACCCCATACCCAAAGAACATAATAAAAAACAGGATAAAAGCCTCACGCCATAGTGTGCCCCAAAATCGATATCCGAAAATCTGCATATAACCAACGATATAGTAAAACATCGTTACTAGGGCGACAACAACGTTGAAGACCATAAGATCTATCAAGACTAGATATATCAGGCAGAAATTCAACACCACCATGAGCACCGAGAAAAGCACCTGAATAAAAAAGCCCTCAGGCAGGCTGTGACGGGTATTGCGCGGCGCATTTCGGAACATTACCCATGTGGGAAGAATGGCCAGCAGTGCCATTCCCAACATGGCCCAACTGAAATGACCCTCATACCATTGATAGTAATTACTCATCAGCCTTCGGCTTTCTTCACTCACGTCATCTAAATGGACACCCAACACCTGAGGGAACAACCAATAGACTACCAGTGAATAAATCACCGTTACGATAAACAGCATCTTCACCGGCGGGAAACTCACTTGCCGCTTGCCGCTGATGTAGTCACTGATGAAATACCCGGGGCGGAACAGTAACTGTAACAGACTGTAGAGCAATGAACGGGTTCCCAAACCCCAGATGTCCATGATGCCATGCCGAACACTCTTCCAGGTGATTCGCCCTAATTCGGCTTTCTGTGAACAGCGGGGACAGAAGTTGCCGGCAAACATGAGACCGCAGTTGTTGCAGTAGTGAACATCATCACAATTTCCATACTTCACCGGCTCTCGTTGCCAGTGCTTAAATTGCTGGTATTTATCTTTAATATACTGCCAATTCATCTCACAGTTGAATCGATGTTTCAGATTGATAATGATTACTATTTTGCAAAAATACATCAATTTAGCAACAAAACAACACCTCGCATCCAAAAACTGAATACTGAAAACTGAAAACTGAAAACTTCTTTGTACCTTTGCACGTTCAAATCATCTTATACCAAAAATATGGACGTAAAACAATCAATGCGTGAAATTTTGGAGGCCGAGAGCAAGGCCGTCCTTAACATACCCGTAACCGATGACTATGAGGAAGCAGTGAAACTCATTGTCGAGCAAGTCAAGCACGAGGGAGGCAAACTCGTCACCTCGGGCATGGGCAAGTGCGGCCAGATTGCCGACAATATCGCCACGACATTCTCGTCAACGGGTATCCCAGCCATCTTCCTGCATCCCAGCGAGGCTCAACACGGCGACCTGGGCGTGGTACAACCCCATGACGTGCTCCTGCTGCTTTCCAACTCAGGACGCACCAACGAGATCTGTGCCCTCGTTGACCTGGCCCATAACCTGTATCCCCAACTCAAGATTGTGGTCATCACGGGCAACAAAGACAGCAAGTTGGCACAACTGGCCGACATCTGCCTGTGGACCGGGAACACCAAGGAGGTATGCCCTCTGGGCCTGACCCCCACCACCTCGACCACGGTGATGACAGTCATCGGCGACGTGCTGGTGGTGAACACCATGCGCGCCACCGGCTTCACCAAGGAAGATTATGCCCTGCGACACCACGGCGGCTACCTGGGCAGCGTTGCCAAAGGCACCAAGTATTAACAACCACTGCTAACTGTTAACTCCCAGCTGTTAACTCTTAACTGAAAAGAATGAACTTCCTGCCCATATCCGTAGCGTTACCTCACTTCAAGAACGACATGACCATCGCTCGTGCCCAAATGGCAACGGGGGGTGTTATGCCGTCCACCAAGGGGTTGGACGACAGCATTATCACCGAGATGCAGATGTGCTACATCGAGTATCTCATCGCCAACAAACGCGATCTGGAGGCCGAGCAGGCTATCGAGGAGTTCATCTATGATGACGATCGCATGCAGCAGTTGCCCGAGTTGTACGCCGCGTGGCTGTGGCTCACACGCATGGCTCTGCTCATCGACAGCGGCAACCCGTCACTGTCGCTGGGAGCCGCCGAGAACGCCCTGCTGGTGCTCTCGGGACACATGGGCAAGAAAACCGAGGACTTCAATGCGATTGTCGCTGCCCTAATATACAACCTGGCACTCGCACATCACGATATGGGCGACAACAGCCGTGCCGCCAAGGAGCTGACCAAGGCCCAACAGTTGCTGGAGCGCCTCACCAAGCGCAACGATGCCCGATTCTCGGCAATGTTGCTCATGGCCGTGGAGGCATCGACCGAGGTCATCAAATCCAAGACCAAGCAAATGAACGTGCTCGCCCACTACCAGACTGCCAGCGAACTTTACATGAGCGAGCTCGACAGTGGCGATGCCAACGAAACCCGCACCGCCATGTCCAATCTGGTGGACACCTTGGGCAAGGAGGGTGACATCATGCTGGAGATGGGCAACAGCCGCAACGCTGTCAAGTATTACACCAAGGCCCTGCGCTACCAAAAGAAGCTTGGTGACAAGATGGGCGAACGCGATCTCAAGCTGTCCATCGGCCTGGCCAAGGCGCTCATGCGCCTGATTAACCGCCGGGCAGCAGCCGAACAGTTGCTGCGCTCGCTCCTACCCCTTGCCCAGCGGCTCGACGCCACTGCCGAGGTCCACGAAATCCAAGACTTACTCAACAACAAGAATAAGAACACCAACATCATGACATTACTCAAGAGCATTTTCACTGCGGCGCTCATCATCATGGGCACCCTCAGCATGCAGGCACAGCTCATCGTCGGCCACCGTGGCTCGCAATGGGGTGTAGAGAATACCCGCGCCGCCTTTATCAACGGCGCCAACGCCGGTGCATGGGCACTGGAATGCGATATCCGCGTTACCGCCGACGGCACCTTTGTCATCAACCACGACAGCAGTCTCAAGCGACTGAAAGGCCCTGAGAAGAATGTTGCCGACATGTCCACTGCAGCGGTATTATCCTCTCAGTTGACACAGAAACGCGGCGGCATCACCTATGTTGGCACGCCTTGCACCCTGGCTGAGTTCCTTGACATCTGCAACGAGTACAACGTTGTGCCTGTCGTCGAGGTAAAGGTCTGCACCAACATCCATAGCAACACCAAGGCCGAGAATGAACCTGTTTTTGACGGCATCCCCGCCCTGATCAACCTCATTGATCAGAAGGGTCTCTCGGAAAAGGTTGTCATCATCTCGTTCATGCCTGGCGTGGTGGATTTCATCCAGCGCCATTACTCCGACATCAAGGTGCAAGTGCTGGCAGGTGACCAGGACGGCACCATCGACGAGTGGGTAGACTGGTGCATCGAGCATCATATGGACCTCGACGTCGTGCATTCCATCGTGACCAAGGCCGCCGTTGACCGCATGCACGAGGCAGGACTGAAAGTCAACACCTGGACCGTGGACAAGGTCGAGGACTTTGAACGCGTTAAGGACGCCGGCGTTGATTACATCACCACCAATATCCGTTTCCCCAAGGAACTTTAACAAAAAGTAACCATCAAGGTCCCCGTTTAACAAAGAGGACCCTCAAGGTCCCCGTCTAACGAAGAGGACCCTCAAGGTCCCCCATGCCGCGACAGAGTCGCGGCCACATCTATAATTAAAAATGTCATCCCAATTGAACAAAACCGAGGGCTCCAACGCCCTCCATACCATTCCTCACGTTGAAGGACTCACTGTGGGCATCGTCTGCGCTGAGTGGAATGAGAAGATTACAGGCGCCCTGTTACAGGGAGCCTTAGACCTGTTTGCCGAGCAGGGATATACCCGTGACGCCATCACCATAGCCCATGTGCCCGGCACCGTCGAACTGACCTATGCCGCCGCACAAATGGCGCGCACAGGACGCTACGACACCATCATCATGATTGGTTGCGTCATCCGTGGCGGCACTCCGCACTTCGATTATGTGTGTGATAATGCTACCCAGGGTTGTGCCTACCTTAACGCCACCCAGGATGTGCCCATCATCTTCTGCGTCCTCACCACCGACGACGAGCAGCAAGCGCTTGACCGCGCTGGCGGAGCCTTGTGCAACAAGGGCACCGAGGCTGCCGAAGCAGCCATCAAGATGGCACACTTCGCCCGCACCCTGAGCCGCTAGCCTGGCATTTCCCTGACCTCATCCAACAATAACAATTTACCCTGTCACCACAATGCTGTTGGTGACAGGGTAAATTGGCAATGGGGCAACCGTCTCAAGCGGTGATGGCGCGGGGCAGTTCCATGTATTCAGGTTCGAGGGCGATGCCATATTCTCCGCCCTTGGTACCCCTAATCGTGTACCGCTTGGCCAATTCCTTATCGGTAATGACGTTCTTGATGCAGCGGTTGGCCCTGGATATCTTCTGGTTAAGCGACTCACTGAATGGGTCACACAGGTTATCAATCGTCTGAATGACACGTTCCTCGCTGGCGCCAGGCTTAACCATGCTGTAAATGTCGATGAGGTCGTCGCGGTACTGGTCGATGTTGCGCAGCACGATGCCACCCATGCCCTGCTTGCGCAGTTTCATGAACAGGATGTACAGTGTGCGGCTCATAGCCGGCATTTTGATTTCCATCTCGTCATACTCGGGCAACACGATTTTCAAGTCGCCGTTGACTAGCACACGACCTGGCTGACCCACAATCACCTTGCCCTTGAGCAGTTCCTCCATTAACTCCGTCGGGTCCTGGTGGTATTGGGCGATGTAGTTAACGATTTGACGCCTGATGGATTCAAGTTCTTGACGGCGTTCTCTCTCGATGGCAGCCAGCTCTTTCTTCTCATCTTCTTCTATCAGATCTCTTTCCTGCATCACGCGGTCAAGCACTTCATCCTCGGAGCCCAGAACCATTTGATGCTTATCGGTGGTAATAAGCTCGTTGAGGTTCTTCTTCATCCTGCGCCACAATCCTCGGTGGCGAGATTCCACGCGGGTCTTGTCCTGAGGAGCAGCCTGTGGCTTAGGCGGAGCGGGCATCGACGCCTCTCCAGCAATTCCCGTATCCGCGCCCCAATAGTCAGCATAGCCGAAGTCATCCTCATCAAGCATGATGTCACCATCGCCCCCATCCTCAAACTCGAACAACAGGTCGCGGAATTTGTGCAGGGCATCGAACTGCACACCATGACGGTTATCGTCTGACGTGCGCAGGCTCACTGTGGCATACTGGCCCATATTACCCACGTTAAAACGACGGGCAACCAGCAGGGTGTTGTCATGGCCACGACCATGCTCAGGCACCCATTCTATCTTGAACGGATGCGCGATCTTGCCAATGACACCAGCCGCTTGATAACTGCCGAACGCCGCTTTGACTTCGGGGTCAAAATAAATGTAGATGACGCCATATTTCAGGCCTTGATGAGTAGGTTGCACCATAATAAAAGACGGGATTGGTTAATCGTTAATATAACAACTCTGGCAAAAATCATGCCAACGGGCCGCAATGATTTGCAGCCCGTGACATGATCATCTGGCTCGTGTGTTAATCAAAGAAATCCTCCGCATTAATGTCTTTAAGCCTCTCGGCTGCCTGTGGAGAAGCGACAGACTTGCATTCATTTACCAAACAGCTCACTTTTCCTAGCCAGCGGTTGCGTGCCTTTCGCTCTTTGGCAAACATGGCTTGTGTGCCAGCCGCGCTCTTGTCGAACTGCATGCAGTGGTCGATGTTCAGCGAGAACGATACCTGCTCCACATCATGGTCGGCACCGATGTAGGTGAACTGCCAGCCCTGCTCCTTGTAACTCTCGATAAGGGCGCGGATGGCACTCTGGGTGAACTCGTGCGAGGCATTCTCATAGCCGTCGGTAATAATGGTCACCAGTGCCAGCGACTCGCTCTCCTGGCTCTTCATGGCATGCACGCGGCTGATGGTCGTGCCGATGGCGTCATACAGCGGCGTCATGCAGCACGGGTTGTAATCCTTGTCGGTAAGGGTCTTTACCTCCTCTACCGGCACGTTGTCATAGATACTCTTCAGTTCACAGCCGCAGAAGGCGACCAATGTCACCATGTGTTTCTGGTCAGGATTCTTTTCCTGGGCACTCCTAATCGAGCCGATGGTCTCGTTCACGCCATCGACAGCTTGACGGGCGATGCTGCTCATGGAGCCGCTCTTGTCAAGGATAATCACGTTATAAACAGTCATTGGAGTTTTCATAATACTCTACAATTTTTAAATGACTAAATGAATTACTTTTTACAGGGAATCCACACGGGAGCTATGGGTGACTCCATGCTAATGTCAATGAGTTTTTTCCATAACTTCTTGACTAACTTCTTGAGTTTTCTCTTTGATTTTTTTGATAATAATGCTTTCATGTCCCTTTCCTCAATGTTTTTGATTAGTAACAATATCCTCATTCACCGGCCTCGTTCCCGATGACATTGCAAAATTACAACCGCCTTTCGCACTTCTCTTTTTTCTGCAACCTTGCCATTTTTTTTGACAAAAAAATCGCACTAATCGCTAAAAACTGAAAACCGAAAACTGAAAACTGAAAACTTATTATTATCTTTGCAGGTTAAACGATTTGAACCGCAATAGATGAAAGTCAAAATCCATCACGAGGGTGAGAACATATTGATGATGCTGTTCCTAATCATCGTAGCGAGTGGCGTATTAGCTTACCGCTTCTTTGACTACAAGCCTGTGGCTTGGGGACTCATCGCGCTCATGGGCATCCTGTTCCTGCTGGTGCTCAACTTCTTCAGGTTGCCGCGCCGCCATTTCAAGGGCGACAATAGTGACGGCACCGCTGTGGTGTCGAGCGTTGACGGCACGGTGGTGGCACTCGAGGAGGTCTATGAAGACGAATTCCTGCACCGCAACTGCATCCAGCTGTCGGTGTTCATGACCGTGTTCAACGTGCATGCCAACTGGGTGCCCGTCAAGGGTGAGGTCATTTACTATAAGCATCACTCGGGACGCTTCCTCGCCGCCAACCTGCCCAAGTCGAGCAGCGACAACGAACGCTCGTCGATTGTCATCCGCACCGCCACGGGCGAGGAAATCCTCGTGCGTCAGATTGCGGGTGCCGTGGCACGCCGCATCGTCACCTATGTCGAAAAAGGCGAGCAGGTTGACGTCAACGACTTCATCGGTTTCATCAAGTTCGGTTCCAGGGTGGACATCTTCCTGCCGCTGGACACCAAAATCATGGTCAAGCTGGGCGACCGCACCTGGGGCGGTGAAACCCTGGTGGCACGACTCAATAATAAGAGCACAGAAGAATGAAAGCAATACGTAACAACATACCCAATGCCATCACCTCGCTGAACCTGCTGTTCGGCTGCATGGCATGCATCGCGGCTTTTCATTGCCAGGATACAATGTGCGGCACGAGCCTCAAGGGATATGAGTGGGCTTTTATTTTCATTGCCCTATCGGCTGTGGCCGACTTCTTTGACGGACTGGTGGCGCGCCTGCTGCATGCCGTGAGTGGCATCGGTGCTGAACTGGACTCGCTGGCCGACCTGGTGAGCTTTGGCCTCGCCCCGGCTCTAGTGCTCTACAACATGATGTTGGGCCATGATGCCGGCCATTGGGCGCTGGTTGCCTTGCTGTTACCCGTTTTTGGAGCTTTACGCCTGGCACGCTTCAATGTCGATACCAACCAGACAACCACTTTCACAGGACTGCCCATTCCCGCCAATGCTATCTTCTGGATCGGTTTCACGGCATGGTATGCCACTTACCCCACCCCACTGTGGATGGTAATCCTGCTCATCGTGGCGCTGGCCCTGCTCATGGTGTGCAACCTGCGCATGTTCTCATTGAAAATGCACAACCTGTCATCACTCAAGCAGAATTGGGCACAGTATTTGCAGGTAGTGGCTACAGTGGCATTTGTCGTGCTCATGGGACTGAAGGGTCTGGCTCCCGCCATTATGCTCTACGTGCTGCTTTCCATCATTAAAAGAGAAAAATAAATGAGTTTCTTATTATTCATATTATTCATCCTGCTCCTGATGGTGGGCATTCCACTGTTGCGGGGATGGCTATACATGCAGAACCTGAAACGCCGCGTCAACGAGTCGTTCCGTGGCCGCCAGCAGCACGAGCGCCCAAGCCGCGAGCGATATGAAGAGGATGAGGAATACACCGAAACCGGTGAACGCAAAATCTTCACCAGCAACGAGGGTGAATATGCCGACTTTGAGGAAGTGAGCGGCACCATCATCGAGGAAACCACCTCGACCGAAGAGACACGCACCATCATCGAGGAACAAGTCACCGACGCCGAATACGAGGAAATCAACTAACGACAATCAACATTATATAATAACGATAGCCACCATAGAATCTATGGTGGCTATCCCTTTATCCTCTAAACTCTAAACCCTAAACTCTAAACTTCAATTTTCCAAGGAAAATTGAATAAATCTCACAGTTTCAGGTCCTCCTCGTTCTTGGGTTGAGGGGGATAGTCGATGGTGTAGTGCAAGCCGCGGGATTCCTTGCGGTCCTTGGCTTGACGGGTAATCAGGTAAGCCACGTTGATGATATTGCGCAGCTCGCAGATGCGACGTGATACCTTGCTGGTCTTGAACAGTTTCTCGGTCTCCTCGTAGAGGATATCCAAGCGGTTCCACGCACGGTCCAGACGCAAGTTGCTGCGAACGATGCCCACATAGTTTGCCATGATTTCACCCACCTCTTTTTCACTCTGGCTGATGAGCACCATCTCCTCGGGATGGATGGTACCGGCATCATCCCATGCAGGGATATCCTCGCGCCACGAGAACTCGTTGCGGTGCTCAATGGCGTGCTTGGCAGCAGCGTCGGCATACACAACCGCCTCAATCAGCGAGTTGCTGGCCAATCGGTTGCCACCGTGCAGACCAGTGCATGAGCACTCGCCCACGGCATACAGGCGCTTGATGCTCGAGCAAGCATTCAGGTCAACCTTGATACCGCCACACATATAGTGAGCGGCAGGCACCACAGGAATGTACTCCTTGGTGATGTCAATGCCCAGGTCCAGGCAATGCTTGTAGATGTTGGGGAAATGGCGTTTCGTCTCCTCGGGATCCTTGTGGGTCACATCGAGATAGACGTGATCCTCACCGCGCTGCTTCATCTCGTTATCAATGGCGCGGGCCACCACGTCGCGCGGTGCCAGCGACAAGCGCGGGTCATACTTCTGCATGAATTCCTCTCCGGCTAGGTTGCGCAACACACCACCGTAACCGCGCATCGCTTCGGTGATGAGGAAGGCGGGACGGTCGCCGGGATGATACAATGCGGTGGGATGGAACTGCACGAACTCCATGTCCTGAACAGTACCCTTGGCACGATAGACCATGGCAATGCCGTCACCGGTAGCTACCAGCGGGTTGGTCGTGGTATGATAGACACAGCCCACGCCACCAGTTGCCATCAACGTCACACGCGACAGGAAGGTATCCACCACGCCCGTCTCCTGATTGAGGACATAGGCACCATAGCACTCGATGCCAGGCGTGCGGCGTGTCACGATTTTGCCCAAGTGGTGCTGGGTGAGGATTTCAACTGCAAAGTGGTCCTCAAACACGTCGATGTTGGGATTGGCCTTGACGGTCTCGATGAGTGACACCTGAATCTCGTGGCCCGTGTTGTCGGCATGGTGCAGGATGCGGAACTCGCTGTGACCGCCCTCGCGGTGCAGGTCAAACTCGCCCTTCTCGTTCTTGTCGAAGTCCACGCCCCAGCTCAGCAGTTCCTGAATCTGCGCAGGGGCCTCGGTAACGACCTTATTCACAGCCTCGGGGTCGCTAAGCCAGTCGCCGGCCACCATCGTGTCGTGGATATGCTTCTCAAAGTTATCCAACTCGAGGTTAGTTACCGTAGCGACGCCACCCTGGGCGAGATCGGTGTTGGCCTCCTCCATCTTGGACTTGCACACCAGTGCCACAGTTCCCGTCTTTGCCACCTTCAAGGCAAAGCTCATACCGGCTACACCCGAGCCGATGATGAGATAATCATATTTTCTTACCATGAGTTTTTTCTTTTTTAATTATTTTAGAGAATCAATCCTCTAGATGATCTGGATTTTCTAGCAATCGCTATTCCTTCTCGCCATAGAGCAGGTCGCCGCAGTCGCCCAGACCAGGCACGATGTAGCTGTGCTCGTTGAGTTCCTGGTCGATGTCGCAGGTCCACAGCGTGGTCTTGTCTTCGGGCAGGTGCTGACGCACCACCTCAATGGCCTTGGGAGTCGAGACTACGCTGGCCACATGAATGTGGGCGGGATGACCCTTGGTGACCAATGCCTGATAAGCAAGTTCCATCGACGAACCGGTAGCAAGCATCGGGTCCACGATGACCAGTGTCTTATCGTCAAGACGCGGGCTTGCGATATACTCGATGTGAACGACAAAGTCATCGGTGTCGGGGAAGTATTTCCTATAGGCCGACACGAAGGCGTTGTCTGCGCCATCAAAGTAGCTCAGGAACCCCTCGTGGAAGGGCAAGCCGGCGCGCAGGATGGTGGCGAGCACCACGCGGTCATTCAGCACGTTGCACTGTTTCACACCCAGGGGCGTTTCAATGCCCACGGTGTTGAATTTGAGCTTCTTTGATATCTCATAAGCCATGATTTGGCCCAAACGTTGGATGTTGGTGCGGAAGCGCAAGCGCTCCTGCTGCAGATTCTTGTCGCGTAATTCGCTCATGAACTGTCCAACAAGCGAATTGTTTTCACACAAGTTGATGATTTCCATTTCTCTATGATTGTTTGATGGTTAAATATTCTTGAAGAATGCGTTTGGCGTTTTCGCGGTCAAGCGTCAGCTGTCGCTTGAGTTCGTCTAGGCCACACATCTTAAATTCCAGGCGCAGGAAACTGATGAACTCCAGCGTGATGTCCTCACCGTAGATGTCATCCTCGAAGTCAAACAAGTTGACCTCGATGCTCAGTTGCTCGCCATTGTCCAATGTGGGACGCTTCCCGATGTTGGCCATGCCTTGCAGCGACTTTCCGGCCACATGGACCAGCACGGCGTAGGCCCCGTTATGGGGCAGCAACACGTTAGAATCAATCTCGCCGACATTGGCGGTGGGGAACCCCAATCCACGGCCGTTGTGAAAGCCATGCACCACCTTGCCCGTCAAGGCGTGAGGGCGGCCCATGCAGTGCATCGCATCAACGACCCTGCCGGCGGCAATGAGTCCGCGGACAATGGTGGAACTGACGGGAGCATATTGACCCAAATACTCAGGAGCCTTGAGCACCTTGACACCCAAGCGCTCGCCATGGCGGCAGTAGTCGCCGAATGACTCACCCCGTTTGTGCCCGAAGCGGTGGTTATAACCCGCCACCAGTACATCCACCCCGTAGCGGTCACGCAAGAGCTCGATAAACTGTTCCGAGTCCAGTTGTGCCAATTCGGGCGTGAAATCCAGCGTCAGCAACAGGTCGGGTTCAAGTGCCTCAATGTGTTGCAGACGGTCGTTGAGCGGCATGATGAGTTTGAAGCGCTCATCGGGATGCAGCACTTGCCGCGGATGGTGCAGGAAAGTGATGACTAGAGATTGCTTGCCACAGGCTGCCGCCTGTTGCTTGAGAAAATCGACCAGCGTGACGTGCCCCAGATGGACACCGTCAAACATGCCTATCGTAGCGACTGTACTGCCCTGCGGCAGGCGGTCGTTTTCGCCCAGAATTCTCATTCCTTGATATACTCCTTTAGGATGCGCATCGTGTCGTTGCACACGCGGATGAACATCTCACGATTCTTGAGCATCGTTGATGTCTTGACCTGCCTGTCGGTTCCCGAGAACAGATAGCCCGTCTCCTTGCTTTCGAGAGCGCGCAAGGTGGGCACAACACCTGCCTCAGGGCTGGGAATATTGCGGCTCAGATAATCGGGCACACGGTCCATCCAGCGCGACATGGCCAGCGCTCCACTCTTCAACAGGCCGGGATTGACACAGTTGACCGAAACCCGGCGCACCTTCATCACGCTCGACATGTATATCGAGAACAGCGTGAGCGCCAACTTACTCTGAGCGTAGGCGCCCCAAGGCGTGAAGTGGGAAACGGCAGGGAACTCATAGGGCAGCGAAACAAATCGACGCGATACCGAGGTGGACAAGACGATGTGTCCGCCCTCCTCGATGAGGGGATAAACCTGCATCGAGAGCAACACCGTGCTCAGGTAGTTGACCTGCACTGCATGTTCAAAGCCATTCTCTGAAATCTCGCTGCGGCGGGGCAGCAGGCCAGCATTGTTGATCAGCGCGGCCACGGGGCGGTTCAATGCCTTCAGGCGGGCGACAAAGTCGTTGACCAGTTCAAATGAGTTGAGATCGAGTTGCAGGCATGAGATGTTCTTGTTGCGCGTCACCGTGCGCAGTTGGGCGGCATAACTCTCGGCCTTCTTGATGTCTCGGCTTGCCAGCAACACGGCCTTGCCCTGCTCGGCGAGCTTGCGTGTAATCACACTGCCCATGCTGTCGGTCGAGCCAGTCACGATGTACAACGGCTTCACGTCAGGATCCAGCATTTTTTCGTTATCGGTCATCATATCATTTTAGTTTTATGGTTCATTTCGTTCTAACTTGCAAAGATAATAAGAAGTTTTCAGTTTTCACTTTTTGTTATCAGTTTTTTTGATGATGATAGCCCAATGGCATTGATCCCGCTTCTCCAGCGGCCTAAATCGCAACCAGAAATGTGAGAAACAACGCTATGATTAAGGGCGCATTCTTATAAGATTGAGCACTAATCGCTAGTAACTATACAGGAAATGTCCTATCTTTGCACAAACAAAACGTTAACACTACGACCAAGAAAAGAAGATGAGTGAATTCATTACTGTTATCGGAGGCGTGAACATGGACATCTCGGCGGCATTGACGGCCCCGTTTGTCCCCGCCGACTCGGTACCGGGGCAAGTGACCCTGGGTTGCGGTGGTGTGGCCAGGAACATTGCCCACAACCTGCGGTTGATGGGTCATGAGGTGAAA
This sequence comes from uncultured Muribaculaceae bacterium, assembly GCA_905233915.1. GTDB lineage: Bacteria > Bacteroidota > Bacteroidia > Bacteroidales > Muribaculaceae > Sodaliphilus. The sequence continues at coordinate 158,953 of CAJOFM010000002.1, forward strand.
TTCGTGAGCGCCTTTGGCGGCGAGACCTTCGGCGAGATGTGCTGGCGTGAGTGCCAGGCCATCGGGCTTGACCTCTCGTTGAGCGAGCGCTGCGAGGGAATGCGCAACGGGTTGTACCTGTGTGTTAACGACCAGACCGGCGACATGATTGCGGCTGTGGCCGATACCGACATCATCGACCGCATCAGTCCCGACTTCCTCAAGGCCCGCATTCAGGACATCAACGCCTCGGCAATTGTCATTGCCGACACTAACATCTCGACTGAATCCCTGCAGTACCTCATCGACCATTGTACAGCGCCACTGGTGGTAGACACCGTGAGCACCGCCAAGGCTCCTCGCGTCACCAAAGCCCTGCAACAGAGCAGTGCCCAACGCCTGCACACCCTAAAACTCAACCTCATCGAGGCACAAGCCATCACTCGTTGCAATAGTGCTAAGGATGCTGCCGACCACCTCACGGCAATGGGTGTTGAGAATGTCTATATCACCCTGGGGGCTGATGGTGTGTATTGCAGCAACGGCACCAGCCATCAGCAATTCCGCCCCATCCCAACCCGCGTCATCAACACCACGGGAGCAGGGGATGCCTTCATCGCCGGTGTGGCTCACGCCCAGTTGCAAGGAACACCCTTCCCCGAGTGCGCACAAACGGGTCTCAAAGCAGCCCATGCCGCCCTACTCTCTCTCCAAACCGTCAATCCCGACATCAAACAATATCTATAATCCAGTCACTCTAGTCCATCTAGAACATCTAGTTCATCTAGTACATCTAGAATATCTAGAGCCTCTATTAAAATAAAGAAAAATGAACAAATACTTATCCATCTCCCCCGAGGTCCAGCAGGCACTCAACGAGGGCCGTCCCGTAGTTGCCCTTGAGTCCACCATCATCTCCCACGGCATGCCCTACCCCCAAAATGTGGAAACAGCGTTGAAGGTCGAGCAGACCATCCGCGACAATGGCGCCGTGCCCGCCACTATCGCTATCATAGGCGGCAAACTGAAAGCGGGTTGCACCCCTGAAGAAATTGAATACTTAGGCAAGAAAGGCCAGGCTGTGACCAAGGCATCTCGCCGCGACTTGCCCGTGCTCATTGCCCGCGGCGCTGATGGCGCCACCACCGTGACCACAACAATGATTATTGCGGCGATGGCAGGCATCAAGGTGTTTGCCACGGGCGGCATCGGCGGCGTGCATCGTGGCGCCGAGACCACCATGGACATCAGTGCCGACCTTGAGGAACTCGCCATGACGCCCGTCATGGTCATCTGCGCCGGCGCAAAGTCCATTCTCGACCTGGGGCTTACCCTGGAATATCTTGAGACCAAGGGCGTTCCCGTCATCGGCTACGGTACCGAGGAATTGCCCGCGTTCTACACGCGCCACAGCGGCTTCAAGGTGGATTACCGCATCGACACTCCAGAAGACCTCGCCGCCGCTTTCCGTGCCAAACTAGACATGGGTCTGCAGGGCGGCATGCTCGTCACCAATCCCATCCCCGAGGAATATTCCATGCCTGCCGATGTCATCAATAAAGCCATAGACGAAGCCATTGCCGAGGCCAATCGTCTGGGCATCCGCGGCAAGGAAACGACACCGTTCCTGCTCGCCAAGGTCAAGGACCTGACGGGCGGTGACAGCCTTGCCAGCAACATCCAGCTGGTGCTCAATAATGCCCGCCTGGCAGCCAAGACCGCCACGGCGCTCATGCAATAAGTGACAATTTGATTGCTTGATATTGATCTCTAGGGGAGAATGATCTCCTCTAGCCACCCGTCCTTGCGGTAACGGCACAGGTCCACATAGGCGTCAATACCTGGGATGATGCCCGTCTCGCTGTATTGCCAGATGGTGTACTCGCCCTCCCAGTTAATCTCAGGCTCGGTATTGGAGTAGCGGCCGATGTAAAGATGATGCTTATTGAAATGGGGTGTCAGGTTCTTGTTATAAAAACCCATCGTGCTGTAAATCATGGGCTGCACGCCATACAGGTCTTCCACCAACTGGCAGAACTTGTCCACGCTGTCGATGAGCTGACTGCGCGACCAGTCGCCACGCACCTCCACGTCAAGCATGGGAATCAGGTCCTGTACCGACTTGAGGGCGAACTTGGAGAAATTGTCAAACTGCTCATCAATCGTCGAACTCGAGGTCAAGTAATGGTAGCTGCCCACTAGCAGACCATGACGGCGCGCTTGTGTCACGTTGTGGGCATAATGCGGCGAATGGTAGGTGGCACCTTCGGTAGCCTTGATATATACAAAGCGGATATCCTTGTCACTGCTCACCTTAGCCCAATCGATGTAACCCTGGTAACTGGAGATGTCGATGCCGTCATATTTGGCCTCGGGGTCGCGCGGCGGTATAGAGACGTCGGCCCATGGCGCCTTACTCGTGTCACGGCACGAGCCAAGAATCGCCAGGACCAGCAGCGTTAATGCCATCAGTCGGCATGAGATATGGTGCGGCTTCTTAATCATTGTCGGCCGAGCTCTTATTAGTCTTGCGGCCCTGCTGCTTGGCAGCACGGATGCTGTCGTTGCGTTGTGATTGCGATAACTTGGATGATGACGAGTTCATCAAGCTAGCAGTCTTGTTGGTCTTGCTGGTCGAGGCGCTCTGCTTGGCCTTCTGTTCGCGGGCTTTCTGGGCATCGGCTTTACGCTTGGCCTTGGCATCAGCCTCTCGTTTAGCCTTGGCTTTTGCCTCAGCCTCACGCTTGGCCTCGGCTTCCTTTTTAGCCTTTGCCTTGGCTTCGGCTTCACGCTTCACTTCGGCATCATGAGCCTGTTGACGGGCCTGCTGACGCTTCTGCTGTTCGGCTTTTTCCTTGGCTTTCTTCTCGGCTTCGGCCTGCTTCTTGGCTTCATCCTGGGCTAATTTCTTGTTGCGGTCCTTGGCCTTTTTGTCTTTTTCGGCCTGCTTTTTGGCTTCCTCCTGTTGCTTCTTGGACTGCTTGGGAGTCTCCTTGGGCTTCTGCTCGGTCATGTTGACCGTTGAGGGCTTGTCCTTATGGTCCACAGCGTCACGCACACTGGAAGCCCTGGGCTTATATTTGCCGGGTTTGTATTGGATATCGGCGAGGCTGCAACCCTTATTGAAGCGGCTCATATCCACCAGGTTGTCCTTCACGCCCCTAAATTTTCCACTCTCCGAGAACTGCCAAAGGATCCACTTGATGCCGTTGATATTAGGCTGCTCCTGACCCTTGGGGTACTTGGCGATGAAGATAGGATACTTCTCAAACGCCTTGCCCAAGTTCTTGTTGAAGAATGTCTCAAAAGTATAGATAATCGGCTTGCAGCCGTAATAGTCCTCAAGCAGGTCGGCAAACACCTTGACACTGTCTCGCAGCTGCTGGGGCGTCCAACGGTCGCGCTTCTCGACATCGATCACGGGAATCAGGTCCTGCTCATCGCGTTTAACGGTGTTGATGAAGTTCTGGAACTGTGTCCTGGCGCCCGACAAGTCGGTGAAATAATGGTAGCTGCCCACCTTGAAACCATGCTTGCGGGCATTGTTGATGTTCTGTCTGTAACGGGGATCAACATAGTTGCTGCCCTCGGTCGCCTTGATATAGACAAACTGGATTTTCTGGTTCTTCTTGAGTTCTTCCCAGTCAATCACGCCCTGATGCTTGGACACGTCGATGCCGTCGAACTGCACCTTGTCGGGATCAACAGGCATGCGTCTGGGTTTAGCCGGTTTAGGCTGGGCGGCTTTGGCGGTATCGGTGACGGGCTGACTTGCAGGTTGGTTAGCGGCAGGCTTTGCCTGAGGGGCAGCAGGCTTCTTGTCAGCAGGTTTGGAGGCAGCATTCTCAACAGCCTTCACATTGTCCTTCTTGCTGGCGGGCACTTCGGCAGCCTTGGAAGCAGGCTGCTCCTTTTTCTTATTATCAGTAGCTTTAGCGGCGGACTTATCAACGGTCTTGCCAGCCTGGGAATTATTATCCTGGGCTGACTTCTTGGTGCTCTTGGTGTTTTTATTATCGGCAGATTTCTTGTCCTTCTCGGTCACACGCGACCGGGTAGGCTTATTGATATCAGTATTGTGCTGCGCCATGCCCGACAGAGGCACAAACGCAAGCATCAATACGATAAACATTAGATATATCGTTGATTTGCGCATATTTTAAGCTATTGAAGGGTGTCAGTAAGACGAAATGTGGCTGCAAAGTTAGGAAAAAAACCACATCTCTCCTAGGCCCACACAAGAAAAAATAGACAAAAATAACACTTGCCTCACACAACCAGTGCCGCAAGGGCTTCGGCGATGCCTGGGCAAGCGGCGAGAATACAGATGCCGTGGTCCTCACGGTAACGCATGACGACGGCTCCGGCCTCTTGGGCGATGAGCTCTCCTGCACAAGCATCCCACTCCTTGAGGTTAAGCTCCCAATAACCGTCAAGCCAGCCTGCTGCCACATAGCACAGATCCATCGCTGCCGACCCAAGTCGACGCAGTCCCCTCACGCGCGGCATCACCTGGGCTACACGATCCAGGTTATTATCGGGATTGGTCGCTTTGTCATAGGGGAAACCTGTCGAGACCACAGCATGGTCAAGCGCGGTAGTGGACTTTGCCTGCAGACGGCCGTAGGGCCCATAAGCGCCCTGCCCCTTAATGGCGAAGAACTCCTCATCCAGTGTGGGAGCATAGACATAACCCAGCCGTGTCTCGCCATCCACCTTCAGACCGATGGAAACGCAATAGGTGGCAAGTCCCGCACTGTAGTTCACCGTGCCGTCAAGCGGGTCGATGACCCACTGGCATCGGGCCTGACGATGGTCATCCCCACTCTCCTCGCTCAAGATGGCATGGCCCGGGAAATGACGATGCAGGTAGTCGATGATGAATTGCTCGCTGGCCTTGTCGGCCTCGGTCACGATGTCATAGGCGCTGCCCTTGTCCTCGATGTTGAGGTCTCGGCGGCGAAAGTACCCTTTAAGCACCCTGCCGGCCTCGCGCCCCATGTGACGCGCACCCTCGAGCCACTGTTGTTCCTCGGGGTTCAAATTGATGTTCTTGATGTCTTTCATTGTTATTCAATTAATATATAAACCTGAAATCCTATAATAAAGGGGGCGATTGTTTCGCCCCCTTAACGCCGTCACTCGACGGTTGCTTCTTCGCCATCTGGGGCGATGGGTATCTGGCGCTTGAACACTTCCTTGAAAGTAATCAGTGTCTCGCTGCGGCCCAGTCCCATCTTCATGAATTTGTCGTGAATCACCTGCAGCAGGTGGTCATTGTTCTGCGCATACAACTTAATGAAGAGGTCATACTTACCTGTGGTGAAGTAGCACTCCACAACCTCGGGTACGGTCTTGAGTCTTGCCACCACCTCGTCAAACTTTGACGGATCGTTGAGGAAGAAACCGATGTAGGCACAGGTTTGATAACCAACAGATGCAGGATTAATCAAGGAGAAGGATCCCTTGATAACACCCATGTTGTATAACTTCTGGATGCGTTGATGAATAGCCGCACCCGAGACGTTGCATGCTCGAGCAATCTCCAAATACGGTTTGCGCGCATTCAGCGACAGCATTTTCAAGATTTTGTAATCTAGTGAATCAAGTTTCGTTGCCATAAGAGTTATAGTTTATATTAATTAGTACAATCACAAAAAAATATACATTAATAAATTCATTATCAGCACATAAGGTATTTTTCACACCACCAATGTACAGCTTCGGGCTACAAAGTTACAACAATTATTTGAACAATTACAATAATTTGTAAGATTTTTTTTGAAAAAAGTTTTTATCTAGCACATTTTCTTGTCAAAACTTGCTTAGGCTAGTATATTTCATTATATTTGCAGCCGAGTTATTACCGCAGTATTTTTCACCAATAATCACTATAATTATGAGCAGAATTATTTACTCCAGAGCTTTGTCGGTCCTCATCGCCTGCTTGTTGACAGTGACCGCCTCGGCCTATGACTTTGTCGAAGACGGCATTTATTACACCGCCAACGGCACGAAAGCCTCAGTGACCTATAGGGATGCCAGTTACAACAGTTACAGCGGCACGGTAAATATTCCCGCCACTGTAACTCATAACGGCACGACCTATACAGTTTCCACTATCGGTTACCGGGCGTTCCAGAACTGCACCAACCTGAAACGCGTGGTCATGCCCAACACAGTGGAATACATAGCAGCCTATGCGTTCTATGGGTGCTCCGCTTTGACCAACATCACCATTCCCGCCTCGGTGTACACGATTTACCAGAATGCGTTCAATGCGTGCAACGAGCTGAAAACTGTCATCTGTCTCTCCACACAGGCCGCTGGGCAAAACAATGCGGGCGCCAACTGTTTCAGTGCAATAGCCTTCAGCAATGCGACGCTCTATGTCCCAGTCGGGACTGTTGACACCTTCAGCGCCAACACGAATTGCTGGGGACAATTCACCAGTATCCATGAAATAGGCTGCGACTTTGTCGAGGGCGCCATTTTCTATCAAGACTTGGGCGATAACAAGGTTGCTGTGACCAGCGTTAATGTTGATGATTCTCCCGACTGTTACAGTGGCGACGTCGTGGTTCCGGCTACGGTGACACACGACGGACAGGACTATACCGTGACAACTGTCGCCAATAGCGCTTTTTTCGACAATACGGGCCTGAACAGTCTATCATTGCCCAGCACTGTCAACCAAATCGGCATATATGCCTTCTACGGCTGCCGTTACCTCACACAAATCAACATTCCAGAAGGCGTTAAATATATTGAATACTGCACTTTCGGCATGTGCCAAAGGCTGCCCAGTATCGTCATTCCTAAAAGCGTTACCTGGATTGCCCAAAATGCTTTCTCAAACTGCAATGCACTCACGAGCATCACTTGCAGAGCAACGACTCCACCCGTGTGCGTCGACCAGACTTGCTTCACATCGTCCGCCTATAGCAATGCCACGCTGTATGTTCCGTCAGCGTCGTTAGAACAATACCAACAAACTTCTGTTTGGCAGAATTTCTCCAACATCGTCGGCAAGGACTATGACTTTGAGGCCAATGGCATCTACTATATCATCACTGGCCCCAACACCGCGAGCGTGACCTTCAAGGACAGGAACTACCACAGCTATAGCGGCTCGGTGAACGTTCCCTCCACCGTCATCCATGACGGGACCACCTATACCGTCACCGCCGTTGGACGTGGCGCGTTCTATCAGTGTCCCGAGCTGACCGAGGTTACACTGCCTAACACGATTACCGTGATTGACTATGCAGCGTTTTACCAATGTACGGCGCTCACGTCATTGACCATTCCCAATAGTGTGGTCACACTTGGAGATTACGCACTGTTCCAGACAGGCCTCACCCAAGTCACCGTTGGCGATCATGTCACCGAGATTGGAAAAGCTTGTTTCGCTAGAAGCGCAAGCCTCACTAGCGTGGATTTACCCAATAGTGTCACAACACTCGGTGTCATGTGTTTCCAGGAGTGTACCGCATTACAGAGCGCGTTCCTAGGAACTGGTGTGACCATCATCCCGAATCAGTGCTTCACTTATTGCGAGGCTTTGGCATCGATTGATATGCCCAATGTGAAAGAGATTAATCCCTATGCTTTCCTGAACACCGGTTTCACATCTATCTCCTTGCCCGAAGGCTTGGAAACTGTCCACTATTATGCTTTCGCCAGCTGTAGCAACTTGACGACTATCAGCTTCCCCGCCAGTGCTTCACAAATCGACGAATTAGTACTGGAGGACTGCAACGAACTGGCCTCAATCTCGGTGGACATCAATAATCCCTATTACCGCTCGGCTGAGGGCGAGTTGTGGGACAAGAACCAGACGATCCTTTTGCGCTATCCGCCGCAAAAGAATTCCGAGTACGCTATAACTTCATCTAATTGCGTCACGATTGCCCAATGTGCATATCAAGGCGCTCAGCACCTCAAGATCATATCAATAGGCCCTTCCGTTGAATTTATAGGTGCTAGCGCCTTCGAAGGGTGCACGGCATTGACAGAATTCATTGTGCACGAGAGCAACCCAGACTTTATGGCCGATGATGGGGTGCTGATAGCAAAGGAGAACGGCATCCCCAAAACCGTTATCAGATATCCCTGTGGTAAGCCAGGGAAACATTATTCATTGCCCAACACGTGCGATAGCATTGCCTCCTTAGCGTTTGAGCGAACGTATAAACTGGAGTCGGTTTACATCCCATCGTCGGTAAAAGCAATGGGTGAACAGGCATTCTCAAACTCCGAGGTGAAGCGTGTTGTCATTGATGAAGGACTGAAGAACATCCCCTATGGCGCGTTCTTTGCATGCACCAATTTGCAGTCACTTTACCTGCCTTCGACCATCACCGACATCGGCTATCGCGCATTTTACTATTCGCTATATCTGAACGAAATGACTATCGCCGTCAATGGGCAGGCGCCAAGCATTGACGAGGAGGCGTTCTATGGATTGGCCTATGACACCGATAACGGTTCTGCCACAGTATATGTCCCCAACGGCATGGCTTCACAGTATGCGGGTCTGAACGAGTGGCTGGATGCACGGGGCAATTTCACAGACATCTCACCTGTCTCAATGAATACTGAGTTCACTGTGGACAGCCTGACCTACAAAACAACCGATGACCTGCTCAACACTATGGTGACCGACGCTACCAGCACTAACCTCTTTGACCCGGGCATCCCGCCCAAGGTGGCCTATCAGGGCAACCTGTGCACCGTGAACGCCCTGGGTCCCAACTCATTGCAAAACTGCACCAAGATGGTGAGTGCCGACGTGCCTTACACCGTCACGCTGATGGATAATTATGCTTTCTACGGCGATACCATCCTGAGCAAACTCAGGCTGCGTGAAGGACTCAAGCAGATAGGCTTGTTCTCAGTATCCCACATCAACGGATTGACCTCACTGACTATCCCCGCCAGTGTGGACAGCATCTCGGGCACCTTCGTCAACTACAGTGATAATCTGGTTGAAATTCTCGTGAAAGACGGCAACACCAAGTACACCGAGGTGAACGGCGTGCTCTTCACCAAAGACAAGAAACTGCTCGTCGCATTCCCGCACGCCAACACTCATAACTACACCGTGCCCGACGGCACCGAAGTCATCGGCTCGAGTTCCTTCCGTGGAGCCACGAGATTAGAAAGTGTGGAACTGCCCAATTCGTTGCGTGAAATTCAGGGCTCAGCATTCTTTGAGAATACCGCCTTGACATCAATCACCGTGCCTCGCGGAGTGACTACAATCGGCATTTCGGCTTTCAGTTACTGTACCGGTTTGACGAACGCCGTACTGCCGTCAACGCTCACGTCGTTGGGCTATCTTGCTTTCCACAACACGCCCAACCTCAACTCGCTCATCGTGAAGAATCCCACTCCTCCCGCATGTCAAAGCAGATATGACACAAGGGCACAAAAGTGGTACTATGTATTCGATGACACCCATTACAGTAACTGCACGCTAGTCGTGCCCCGTGGCAGCCTGTCGGCCTACCAGACAGCTCCAACGTGGAAAAACTTCACCAACATCGTTGAAGCCGACTTCCCTGTCGAGGCCACCCGTGGCGATGTGAATGATGACGGCCTTATTAACGTGGCCGACGTCACCACACTCATCAGCTTCATCCTGGGCAACACATCCACCATCAACCAAGCGGCAGCCGATGTCAACTATGACGGCGCCATTAATGTGGCAGATGTTACCGCTCTCATCAGTTTCATCCTGAACGGAAACTGGCCTGGAGATATCGACATGTGGTACCTTGTGGGAGATCATATAGGCATCTATCCCTGGTGGAATGATCCAACCACCGTGGGAACGGCACTCATTCCTCTCTATCCTGTTGGACCGTTCAATGCACAAGGCAAGGGTCTGCTCACCTACACAGGCTTCTTCAGCCCCGATGACTGGATCACGGTGATTCACACGCCGGGAAGCTGGGATGAGATGGCTGGTAACAGTTATAGTGACAATGGTGTGTGGGGTATCGGAGAAGGGTTTGGTACCTTCCAAGTTAACGGCGAAGGCTTATATACCATCTCCATGAACACCGCCACTGGCGAGTTCTCATTCACGCCCTATACCGGAGACATCCCTGCAGTGCACTCGAGCATGAACATGCCCGGCGAGTATTGCAGTTGGGCCGTCGACGACCCGGTATTCAAGATGGAGAACCTCAACCCGCAGAAGGAGAATCATGACTGGGTGTTGCGATCGGTCACCTTTGAATATGACGGCGAGCTCAAGTTTGCCGCCGATGAGGAATGGACATACAATTGGGGTGCCCAAGAGTTCCCCTATGGTATTGGACTTACAAACGGGATGAATATCCCTGTCAAGGCCGGAACCTATGATGTCTTCATCAACGATATCACTGGACATTACCACTTCATCAGGAAGTAAAGCGCTGTCATTAAGGACAACTCATCTCTATAAAGCCCCGCAAAATTGCGGGGCTTTTTTAAATAATGTGCCAAATGTGAAGCGGAATTCAATAAAAATCATTACCTTTGTAGGTTAAAACAACCATTTTAAGTTCTAGCAGATGGAGTTCAGAACGACAGTGAAGACGGGTGAGAACCGCAGCTGGCTGCACCACAGCGACCATGTGGTGCTGATGGGGTCGTGTTTCAGCGACAACATCGGTGCCAAAATGCGGGGTGCATTCTTCAATGCCACGGTAAACCCGATGGGCACGCTCTACAACCCCATGAGTATCGCTCAGGGAATAAACCGGCTGATTGCCGGCGAGCCAGTTGCCGGCCAAACCCTGTTTATGCAGGGCGGCGTGTGGAACAGCTATGATTTTCACTCGCGCCACTCCATGCCCGACAAACAGGCGACCATCGACCACATGAACGACTGCATCAGGCGTGGCCATGAAGCATTGCGAGACGCCCAGTTGCTCACCATCACCCTGGGCACAGCCATCATCTATCGGCTGCGCGCCACCGGCGAGGTCGTTGCCAACTGTCACAAGGTGCCCCAACATGAGTTTGAGCGCAAGATGGCTACCGTCGGCGAGATGTCCCGTGAACTCGACACGATGATTACACGCCTGCACGAGTTTAACCCGGGCTTGCGTATTATCTTCACCGTTAGTCCCATCCGCCATGTTGCCGACGGGCTGGACACCAACTCGCTGAGTAAGGCATCGCTGCGTGTGGCGATTCACGAGGCGATAACCCGTCATGCTGAATACTGCGACTACTTCCCCGCCTATGAAATCATGCTCGATGACCTGCGCGACTACCGCTTCTACAGCAGCGACATGGTGCATCCCAGCGATGTGGCGGTGGAATACATCTGGCAGGCGTTTCAGGCCACCTATCTTGACGACCACAGCGCCCTTGCCGTGGCACGATGTGAGCGCATCCACAAGCGGCTGCAACACCGTCCCATGAGCACCAACCGCGAGACGGTTGACCGCTTCAATGCCGACACGGCAAGCGTCGTGCGCAACCTCATCAAGGAGTACCCCTACCTGAACAACCATCCAGAACTCAAACACTTCATCGATGCCCAAAACTAGAAACTAACGACTAGGGACTAGAAACTGAAACTGACATGAACTACTCAATCACCGAAATAAGCAACGTGCTGGAAGTGACCGGCGGGAAAATCATCGATGAAGATGCCATCGTGAGCCAGCTGCTGACGGATTCACGCTCCCTCACCAGCCCCGACGACACCATCTTCTTTGCCCTGCGCACCGATGCCGGCGACGGCCACAACTACATTCCTGACCTGTATGACAAGGGAGTGCGCAACTTTGTGGTCGCCAGCGACTATTACACCCTGCCAGAGTGCAGCGCCGCCAACTACATCGCCGTGGATTCACCCCTCGATGCCCTGCAGACGCTAGCCACCTACCACCGCCGCCGTTTCCGTGAATTGCCCGTCATCGGCATCACCGGCAGCCGCGGCAAGACCACCGTCAAGGAATGGCTCTTCCAGTTGCTTAAGGATGATTACCGCATCGTGCGCTCCCCGCGCAGCTACAATTCACAAATCGGCGTTCCCCTCTCGCTGTGGGACATCGACAACAACACCGACCTTGCCATCATCGAGGCAGGCATCTCGACCACGGGCGAGATGGACAACCTGCAGTCGATGATCAGGCCCACCATCGGCATCATCACCAATCTGGGCAGCGAGCATAACGACGGCTTTGCCTCGATGCAGCAGAAGGCCCAGGAAAAGGCCAAGATACTTTTCAACTGCGAGTGCATCGTCTATTGCGCCGATGACCCGCTGGTGACCCACACCATCGCCCCGCTGGTCGAGAGCGACGTGGCAATAGGCATGTCATGGTCCCGCAACCACTGCGAGGCTCCCTTGCAGGTTGACGGTACCGACCGTGACGAGAAAGGCACCACGATACACTACACCTATGACGACGAGTCCAGCAAGGTAACCATCCCCTTCACAGCCGACCGTGACCTGGACAACGCCATCACTTGCCTGGCAGTGCTCCTGCACCTGGGACTGGACCGTGACACCATCGCCCAGCGCATGGCCGAACTCACTCCCGTGGGCACACGCCTCAACGTCATCGAGGGCGTGAACAACTGCACCGTGATTGTTGACAGTTACACCAGCGACTACAACTCGCTCACCCCGGCGCTCAACTTCATGACCCGCCGTGCCGGCAACCGTCCCTGCACCGTCATCCTGAGCGACCTGAGCACCGAGAGCTATAGCGGCGACGAACTCTACATCCGCGTCAGCGAACTGCTCAAGACCAAGCGCGTGAACCGCCTGGTGGGCATCGGCAAGGAGATGTGCCGCCATCAGCGCTACTTCAGCGAGGTGCCGCAGGCGCACTTCTTTGACGACACCCAGGAGTTTATCAACCATTTCGCCAAGGGCGACTTTGACGACGAGACCATCCTCATCAAGGGCGACCCCCGTTTTGGTTTCAGCCAGATCATCAACCTGCTTGAGGCCAAGCAGCACATCACCGTCATGGAGGTGGACCTCAACGCGTTGGCCCACAACTTCAAGTTCTTCAAGTCATTGATCAAGCCCGGCACCAAGACAGTGGGCATGGTCAAGGCGAGCGGTTACGGCGCCGGCAGTTATGAGATTGCCAAGACGCTGCAAGACTGCGGTTGCGACTACCTTGCCGTTGCCGTGCAGGACGAGGGCGTGGAGCTGCGCAAGGCCAGCATCTCGATGCCCGTCATCGTGCTCAACCCCAATGGTGTGAACTACAAGGCCATGTTCCAGTACCGCCTCGAGCCTGAGGTTTATAGCATGGAGATGGTCCAGGACCTCATCAAGGAGGGCAAGCGCTATAACGTTCAGGGGTTCCCCGTGCACATCAAGATTGACAGTGGCATGCACCGCCTGGGCTTTACCCGCGAACAGTTACCCGAACTCATTGCCATGCTCAAGAGTCAGGACGTGATCACCCCCGTCTCGGTATTCACCCACTTGAGCGTTGCCGACGAGCCCGGACAGGATGCCTACACGCAAAGTCAGTTTGAATATTACGACTCCTGCAGTGAACTGCTGCAGCAATCATTTGACCACCATATCATGCGCCATGTGCTCAACACGAGCGGCATCGTGCGCTTCCCCGAGCGCCAATACGACATGGTGCGCATCGGCATCGGCCTGTACGGCATCAAGACGCTATTCGACGGCAGCGAGGACAGCCTCATGCCCGTGTCGGCACTGCGCTCCATCATCATCAGCATCAAGGATTGGCCTGCAGGTACCACCGTGGGCTATGGACGTCATGGCCTGCTCGAGCGCGACAGCCGCATTGCCACGGTCAACATCGGATACGCCGACGGTTTTGACCGCCACTTTGGCAACGGCCATGTGAGCATGTGGGTGGGCGGCAAGTTGTGTCCCACCGTGGGCAACGTGTGCATGGATGCCGTGATGATCGACGTCACCGATGCACCTTGCAAGGTGGGCGACACGGTCGAGATCTTCGGCGAGCACGTTCCCGTCGAGCAATTGAGCGAGGCACGAGGCACTATCCCCTATGAGATACTCACCAGTGTGTCGCCACGTGTGAAACGCGTTTACTATCGAGAATAACACCAATGAAACGACTATCCTACATATTGCTGTTAACCCTCTTGATGTTCTCTGCCGGCAAGTCCAGCGCCCAGGACATCGAGGCCAACGGCATCTTCTATAACATCATCAGCGACACCCAAGTGGCCGTTGCGCCAGCCTATTTTGATGGCGTGAACCACTATCAGGGTTGCATCATCCTGCCCGAGAGGGTGTACTGCGACGGCGTGAACTATGATGTCGCCGCCATCGCACCCAGGGCGTTCTGGCAATCGGGAGTGACCGAGATCCAAATACCCAACAGCGTGACGATGATTGGCGAGGCAGCCTTTGCCGACGCCGAGAGTCTGAGCAGCATTACCCTGCCGCTGGGACTGGCAGCCGTGAGCAAATACATGCTTGCCGGAACCGCTGTGTCCAATGTGGTATTGCCCGAGGGGGTTACCGACATCGGCATGGGTGCATTTGAGGACTGCACGCGACTGCAAACGGTCTTCCTGCCGGCCTCATTGCAGCGCATCGGCGACAGGGCCTTTGGCTACTGCGCCAACCTCAAGGAAATCTACAGCGATTGCTTCAACCCACCCGTGGCCATGGGCGACAATGCCTTTGAGGGCTGCGAAAACATCAGTGTTATGGTGGCCGATGCAGCCACTGCCAGCCGCTACCAAGACGACAACCAGTGGGGAGATGAAGACGTGTTCTCGCTCTGGGTTGACGAGGGCTTGGCCGTGTTGCCCACCATGCAACAGGAGTTCTTGGGCGAGAATTGGACAGCCTTGACGCTGGGCAATAACCTTGCTTACAAGATTTATGGCCCTGACGGCTACCTGACGGCCATCACTGCCGCCGACCGCTATTTCCTGCCCATCGGGGCACAAAGCACCGATTATCTGGTCGTGCCCACCACCCTGATGCAAGACGAGGAAGACCTGCAACTGGTGGCCACTACCGAAGCGCCTCCTGCCGCTATCGAGGAACTGAAGGACGAGACTCCGCAGCAGTTGACCATCGTCGGACTCGACGGCACCATCTACATCGAGGGTGACACCCACGGGAAATGGACCTTTATCTATGATGTGTACGGCAACCTGTGGTATGAGCGCCCCGCTGTCAATAACTGGATCAGCCTCCCGGGACAACGTGTATATATCGTCAAGGTGGGAGACACCATCCGCAAACTGTTCCTGAACTGATGATAAAGAACGAAGATATCGATATCAAGTACATGCGCATGGCGCTCGACGAGGCCCACAAGGCGCTGGAACGTGACGAGGTGCCCATCGGGGCCGTCATCGTGTGCAAGGGGCGCGTCATCGGACGCGGCCACAACCTCACCGAGGCACTCACCGACGTCACCGCCCATGCCGAGATGCAGGCCATCACCGCCGCAGCATCGACCCTTGGCGGCAAGTACTTGACCGACTGCACGCTCTATGTCACCGTGGAGCCGTGCCTGATGTGCGCCGGTGCGTTGGCTTGGAGCCAGATCCCGCGCATCGTCTATGGCGCCAGCGATGATAAGCGCGGTTATCACACCCAATGCGCATCACCCTTCCACCCCAAGACGACCATCACAGGCGGCGTGCTGGGTGACGAGTGCGCCAAGCTGATGACCGATTTCTTCAAGAAAAAACGACCCCTCAAAAAATAAAGAACAATGAACAATACTTTCCTAAAATCGCTCATGCTGGCTACCGCCATGACGCTCATGGCAGTGTCGGCCTGCGCCCATCCAGCACCCCAAACAGTCAACCAAGAGGCACAAACCATCATCCAGGGTGACACCATCGAGGTGATGAGTCAAGCAATGAAACGGACCATCAAGAATGTGGTCATCGTGCCCAAGCAGTACAATGCCCCCGACAACTTGGGCGGACGCTATCCCGTACTCTACCTGCTGCACGGCGCCTATGGTTGCTACAACGACTGGTCACACAAGGCCAACCTTGACGCGCTCGCCAACAAGTATAACGTCATCATCGTGTGCCCCGACGGCCAGGACAGTTGGTACTTCGACTCTCCCATCGACCCTAAGATGCAGTTCGAGACCTATGTGAGCAAGGAACTGGTGGCCTATATCGACAGTCATTACCGCACCTTTGCCAACCGCTACATGCGTGCCATCACAGGCCTGAGCATGGGCGGCCACGGCGCTTTGTTCCTCGCTTTCCGTCATCCCGACGTCTTTTGGTCCTGTGGCAGCATGAGCGGCAACATGGACATCACACAGAACCCCGACAGCTGGCACATCAAGGACCGACTGGGAGAATACGACAAGAACAAGCAGCGGTGGCGCGACCATGCCGTGTGCAGCCTCGTTGACCAAGTGAAAAACTGCCCATTGCAACCCGCACAGAACATCATCATCGATGATGGCCTGAACGATATTTTCATCAAGAACAACATCGCCCTGCACGAGCAACTGGTTGAAGCGGGTATCGACCACGACTTCACCGTGCGCCCCGGCCGTCACAGCTGGGACTATTGGGTCAATTCACTGGACTACCACATGATGTTCTTCCAGAAAGCCTTCATTCACGGGGCAGAACTCATGGAGCAATAACCTCTATACCAACACAACTATGCCTAGAATACCCAGAATACTCATTATCTACACCGGCGGCACCATCGGGATGATCGAGAATCCCGAAACGGGTGCCCTGCAGCCGTTTGACTTCGACCACCTGATGGACAATGTGCCCAAGGTCAAGAAACTCCGGTATGACATCGACAACATCCAGTTTAATCCGCCCATCGACAGTTCCAACATGGACCCGACACACTGGCGCGATATCGCACTGGCCATCGAGGAGCACTATGACCTTTACGACGGCTTTGTTGTGCTGCATGGCACCGACACGATGGCATTCACGGCCTCGGCATTGAGCTTTATGCTCGAGAACCTGAGCAAGCCCGTCATCATTACCGGCTCACAGCTGCCTATCGGCGAGGTGCGCACCGACGGCGAGGAAAACCTCATCACCGCCCTGCAGGTCGCTGCCGCAACCGACGAGAAGGGTCGCCCCCGTGTTCAAGAGGTCGCCATCCTGTTCGAGAACTACCTGTGGCGCGGCAACCGTGCCACCAAGATGAGTGCTGATAACTTCAACGCCTTCAAGAGCTTCAACTATCCCGAACTCGCTGAAATCGGCCTCGACATCGAGTATAATTCCAACAGTTTGAGGAAGATGCCGCCACGTCCATTGAAGGTGTGCACCGACATGGACACCAATGTCATGTTTCTGGAACTCAACCCCGGCATGACCGAGCAGACCCTGAACTACCTGCTCAACACGCCTGGCATCAAGGGCATCGTGCTCAAGACCTATGGCGCCGGTAACACCCCCAATCACCCTTGGTTCATCAAGTGTGTCAAGGAAGCCGTTGACCGCGGCGTGGTGATCGTGAACGTGACCCAGTGTGTCAACGGTGGCGTGAACTGCTCACTATACGAGACCGGCAAGACCCTGCTCGATACGGGGGTTATCAGCGGTTATGACATCACTAGCGAGGCTGCCATTACCAAGCTGATGTTCCTCTTCGGCATGCGGTACACGCCCAGCATGGTCAAGAAATACATGGCAAGCGACATCTGTGGCGAGGTCACCATCCCGTAACAGAGAATCCGATAAAAAAAAACCGAGCCGCCATCCCCGATTGGGAAATGGCGGCTCGTTGTAATGAATTGTGACCCGGATTAGTAGGTCATGCGAGGGGGAAGTTCCTTGGCCTGGTCAATCATCTTCTGAATTTCAACCTCGGCGGGAACACGGCCGCACAAGTGTTTCTCCTCGTTAACCTCGGCTACCTTGGCAGCAAGGTTGGCAGCCACACGGTGGCGCAGCTCCTTGACGGTGTCCACACCTGCAGCCTCGAGCAGTTCGGCGAACTGCGGGCCGATGCCGTTGATGCGGAACAGGTCGGCATGATTGGTCCACTTGAGAATCAGTTTCTCACTGATGCCCGTCTTCTCGGCCATCATCTTGCGTCCGGTGGGACCACAGCAGGCGTCCAGCAACTGCTCAACAGTCTCGATGCCCTCGGCAATCAATTTGGGAGCATACACATCTCCAATGCCCTCGATGTCAATAATCTTGTAGTTCATAATGTTATAATTGATGATTTGGGTGAATTTCCACTAATTATTCTTCACAGTTCTCTTCCTTCTTGCACTTGCAGCAGTCGCAGGCAATAATCTTCCAAATCAGGGCTGCCAATGCACCGCCGACAAACGGGCCAACGATGAACACCCACAACTGATTCAAAGCGTCACCACCCTGGAACAATGCCGGTCCAATCGAGCGGGCCGGGTTAACCGAAGTGCCGGTGAAGTGGATGCCCACCAGGTGGATGAGAATAAGCGACAAGCCGATAGCCAGACCGGCAAAGTTGTTGGTAGCGCCATTGGTTACGCTGGTAGCGCCCAGCACAACGAGCACAAAGATCATGGTAAGCACAATCTCAACAATCAGGCCATTGGTTACGCCAAAGGCACACGCGTTGGCGCCCGTACTTGTCGTGATGATGGCATCGGGAGTGGCTGTGCTCACAATTCCGGCAAGCGCAGCAGCGGCCAGGATGGCGCCGATAACCTGGAAAACCATGTACATGCCACAATCCTTGGCACTCATGCGACCGCTCAGGAAGCAACCCAACGTGATAGCGGGATTAATGTGGCAACCGCTGATGCCACCGATAGTGTAGGCCATTGCCACTACAGCAAGACCGAAGGCGATAGCTGTGCCGACAACCGATGCGGTATCGGTGCCACAACCCAGTGCGACGGCAGCGCCGCATCCCAAGAACGTCAGCACAAACGTGCCTACCATTTCAGCTAAATACTTTTTCATAGTTTCAATACTAATATTTTGGTTAAACAAGTTGATTTCTTTGGTTAAGAATACAATCCATCATTTGGAATGTGCAAACTTAGCAATTTTTAATGAAAAACACAAGAATTTTTGATAAAATCTTCGTATATTTGCAAATTGATTACTTGTGTAAACCACATAAGACGAATATAATTTAATAAGATATGAATGTTTCTATAGTTGGAACAGGATATGTGGGTCTGGTAAGCGGCACATGCTTTGCCGACCTCGGTGTCAACGTCACCTGCGTGGACCGCGACAGCCAGAAGATCAACCGGCTCGTTTATGGTGCCATTCCCATCTATGAGCCAGGTCTCGATAACATGATTGCGCGCAATGTCAATGACAAGCGCTTAACTTTCTCCAGTGATTACAAGCAGGGCTTTGTGGATCAGGACTTTGTTTTTTGCGCCATCGACACAACCGCCAGTGAAGACGGCTCAACCGACTTAACGCCAATCCTTGATATCGCCAAAGATTTTGGCGAAAACATCACCCGCTACAGCGTGTTTGTCATTAAGTCAACCGTGCCTGTGGGAACCGCCCAGCATGTCACCAAAATCATTCAGGAGACTCTTGAAGCCCGCAATGCCAACATCAAGTTTGATGTGGCCAGCAACCCGGACTTCCTCACCGAGGGCAACGGTATCAAAGACTTCATGAAGCCCGACCGCATCGTCATCGGCACCGAGACCACCACCGCTCGCCAAGCGATGGAGCGCTTGTACCGCACCATCCTGATGCACAACAACCGTAACGTCATCTATACCGACACCCGCACGGCCGAGATGATCAAGTATGCTGCCACGTCGATGCTCGCCACCCGAGTGAGCTTTATGAACGAGATTGCCAACCTGTGCGAGATTGTGGGTGCCGACATCAACGTCGTGCGCCACGGTGTGGGCACCGACAGCCGCATCGGCCCCAAGTACATCTTCCCGGGTTGCGGCTATGGCGGCACGTTGTTCCCGCAGGACATCAACGACCTCATCAAGATAGGCAGCGAGCACAACTACGACATGGAAATCCTTAAAGCCGTGGAGAATGTCAACAACCGCCAGAAACGCATCCTGTTCAAGAAACTCAACAACTACTTCAAGGGCGACTTGACCGGCAAGACCATCGCATTGTGGGGACTCAGCTTCAAGCCCGAGACCGATGACATGACCTCAGCGCCCTCGATCGACACCATCAACCTGCTGATGGATGCCGGGTGCAACGTGCGCGTCTATGACCCGGTTGCGATGAATGCCACCAAACGACGCTGGAGCAACGTGTATTGCGGCCTGGACATGTATGACGCCGTCAAGGGCGCCGACGCAGTCCTGCTGCTCACCGAGTGGCGACAATTCCGTATCCCCGCATGGCAGAAGGTAAAAAGCCTCATGAACACTCCGCTCATCATCGACGGCCGCAACGTCTTCGACGGTGACGAGCTCGAGGACATGGGCTTCATCTACTACTGCATCGGCCGCTAGAAAGTATTAAACTCAACCACACTCAGCCGCGCTCTAGAAAGGGTGCGGCTTTCATTTCCCTCTAAGCACTCCCCTCTCTCAACATAGCGCGAAGTCACCACAGTGCGTCTTGTCCGCAGCTACGACCTCAGCCGTAACCCTGACGACACCCAGTACAGTTTCACAATAGGCTCCGACAATCTCCCACCCTCATCTGCCCAGTTCCCCGTGCCGCGACAATGTCGCGGCCTCATGAAGCAAAGGGGCCACCATCGTCAGTGTCCCTCTATGCAGCGGATTTGCCACGGCCCTTTCCTTTAAATCGAGATAAAGGTTGGTTAGTATTGGTAAGTGGTGTCGATGACTTGGAACTCGGTGCGGCGGTTGATCTGGTCGGCCGCCTCTTGGTCTTCTTTACTCAAGGTCTTGATGAACTCCTCGGTGAGTGCCACGCCTTCCTCAAACTGGGGGTACTGGCTGTGGATGCGCTTGGTCACAGTCTTGGGGCGAGACTCGCCATAGCCAGTGGGTTTGAGACGTTCACGTGGAATGCCGTTAGCGACGAGGTAATCGACAACACTCTGGGCTCGACGCTGAGAGAGGCCTTGATTGTACTTCTCAGTACCCACGCGGTCGGTGTGAGAAGCCATCTCGATAACGATGTTGGGATGATCGTTCAGGAGCATCACCATGCTGTCGAGTGCCAACTTGGACTCGTCACGCAGCACAGCCTTGTCAAAGTCATAGAAGATATTCTCAATGATTTGAGCCTTGAACATCGCGGCTAGGATAAAGTCCACATTGTATTCGGCATCTTCCTCGGCGTCATCACTCTCAAATTCCTGACGTGCGTTGAAGTAGCCCTCGGCTCCCGCCATCATGGCATACTTGACACCACGCTGCAGGTCAAAACGGAACGAGCCGTCGGGCTTGGAAGCGGTCTTCTGGTTGCTACCGTCATCACCCACGATGCGGATGACCGCATTGGGAACGGGTTCGTCATCCTTATCGACTACGTATCCCGAAATCCAAATCTGCAGCTCGGGTTTGATGAAATCAAAGATATGGTCATATCCACGGGCATCGCCTCGGTTACTCGAGAACATTCCGCTCTCGCCTGTGCCAAAAGTGATGCCAAAGTCGTCGGCCGATGAGTTCATGGGAACGCCCATATTCTCAATGACATAACGATCCAGTGAGAACTTGTCGCCCTCTTCGCGGGGTTGCAGCTTGGCCACAAACAGGTCCAAGCCACCCATGCCGGGATGACCGTCGCTGGAGAAGTACAAGAGGCTGTCGGTGCGCACGTTGGGGAAGCGCTCGTTACCCTTGGTGTTGATTTGCGGACCCAGGTTTTCGAGAGTTCCGTGCTTATCCTTGAGGTTGATGCGCCAGATGTCGGTGCCACCCTGGCCTCCGGGCATGTCACTGGAGAAGTAAAGCCACTGTCCGTCGGGACTGACCGCGGGGTCAGTGTAGTTACTCAGGGTATCGGCGGTGATTTCAAACTTCTGCGGGGCACTCCATTTGGCCTCGCTACGGTTACTGGTATAAATCTCAACGGTTGTGGGCCAGTCCTGACGCACGGCACGGGCCAAGTACATCATCGAGCCGTCGGGCGAGAATGCCGCAGCGCCCTCGTCATGCTCGGTGTTCAGGCCACCATCAACCACTTCAGGTCGTGACCACACGCCTTTCTCATCCTTCTTGGTGAAATAGATATCGCCCTTTTTGGTGCCAGTAATTTCACTGCGCAACTCGCCGGTGGATTTCTCGTTGGTCGAGGTGAAATAGATGTACTCCATGTTCTTGTCCAAGTACATCGGGCAATAGTCGGCACGACGCGAATTCAGCAACTTGTTGGACTTGACAGTATAGCGCGAACCCTCCTCTTTCCACTGGGGCGCCAGTTCACAGCCACGCTTGCCCACCTGGGCTTCCCAGTCGTTGGGAAACATCGCCAGGTACTCATCATAGGTCTTGATGGCTGCAGCATACTGTCCCTCGCGCTGCTGGGCCTGAGCCAGGCGCAACAAGGTCGTCGAGTCTCCATACTCATAGCGGATGGCATTCTGGAAGGCGGCTACCGCGCGATTGCCCTGGTTGAGCTTCAAGTGGCACATACCCAGCTGGAAGGCCAACTCACCGCGCAGCCAGGCATCTTCCTTGCGGTTATAGCGGTTATATAGTTTGCGGTAGATGGTCGCCGCGTCAAAGTATTCGCCGCGGTCGTAGGCTTCGTCGGCATCCTTGAGTTTAGGGCCCTTGCACGACGACAACGACAGCACTACCGAAGCCATCATCAGTCCCACTATGATATATAATATCTGTTTCATGAAATCACGTTGCTATAGCTTTAACATTTAAAACGTCAAAGCGGCTCCTTTTATTGTTTTATCGTCCTAAAACCTATCGCCTAACCGCTATAAGCTATAACTGCGTGTAATGGTCATCTGGTGCTTGCCGTCAAGGGCTATGCTCACACGGGTGTAGCGGCCGTGCGTGTCGATTTCGTAGTCAAAGGTGCGCTCGTGCACCACATCGGTGCCCTTGAGCTCCTTGATGGCGATGAGGAATTTCTTGCCTGTGGCGGTATCAAAATCATAGTGATAGCGGAAGACCTTGCCGCCCGTCTCCTCGCGCACGACATAGCCGCCCTGGTAAAGCAGCACACGCTTGTCGCCGCTGCTGGGTGTGATGACGAGTTTAGTGAGCTGGCCTTGCTCGTTATAGGTATAGTCCTGGCGGCTGCCGTTGCTGCCCTTGATGGACTCTCGGCGGCCATGCTCGCCAAAGATGGGCGAATAATTGATCGTGCGGTTCTTGCTCTTGCTCTGCTTGAGGGTGAACCCCAGCACGTCATCGTAGCTATAGGTGTAGTCAACCACGGTCTTTCCCTTACGGCCCTGGATGGTGGATTGCGTCAACAGACCCTGATTGTTGAAGATGAACACGTTGTCACGATGATCGCCATTGGCCATGACCACATGCTCATCCACGCGACCCGTGCAGCCGTTGAAACCCAGGTCCAGATGCTCGATGCGATAGCTGTGGGTGGGATTGTTCAACAGGTTGACATAGAAGAGCCTGACGCTCGGCTCCACATTGCGTGTCGTGTCGATGTAGGTGGCCAGCTGCTCAAGACTCACCTTCTCGTTGCACAAGGTCTTGTGGATGGAAGGCAAACCAAGTTCTTGGGCGCATGCCGTCCCTATCGTCATGGCGGCCACAAAGGCCATCAATAATAAACTCTTTCTCATATCATTATCGTAGATTAATTCCTTTGGCAAAGGTAAATAAAAACTTCAATCTCACAAAAAATTCCCACATTTAGCGGCTTTTATGCCAATAGGTTGACGTTTTTTGCCTATCTTCGCAGTTTGATAACCTGATTAACCATTCAAAATTCAAATATTATCAATTATTTTATGAAAGACGAAGAAATCATTGTTAATGATCAGCAAGACGAGATCGCGTTGCCCGAGAACGCCACGCGCGAGCTGCAGCCTGGGGAGAAGTATGTCCCCATCCTGAAGCCCGACAAGACGTATCCCGAGATCACGCCCTACTCGGTTTCGCTGGGTCTGATTATGGCGGTCATCTTCAGTGCCGCAGCAGCCTATCTGGGCCTTAAGGTGGGCCAGGTGTTTGAGGCTGCTATCCCTATCGCCATCATCGCTGCCGGCATCGGTGCGGTGACCAAGCGCAAGAACTCACTGGGCGAGAATGTCATTATCCAGTCGATTGGTGCCGCTTCGGGCATCATCGTGGCCGGTGCCATCTTCACGCTGCCTGCACTGTACATCCTGCAGGCCGAGTATCCCGAAATCACAGTGAACTTCCTGGAAGTCTTCCTCAGTTCACTGCTGGGTGGCTGCTTGGGTATTTTGTTCTTTATCCCGTTCCGCAAGTATTTTGTGAGCGACATGCACGGCAAGTTCCCGTTCCCAGAGGCTACTGCAACGACCCAGGTGCTCGTCAGTGGTCAAAAGGGTGGCGACCAGGCCCGTCCGCTGCTCATCGCCGGTCTTGTGGGTGGTCTGTATGACTTCCTGCTCTCGACCTTTGGCTGGTGGAAAGAAGTGCTCACCACTGCTGCCATTCCCGCAATGCAAAACTTCACCGACAACGTGAAGATGATCTTCAAGATCAACACGGGTGCCGCAGTGCTCGGTCTGGGTTATATCATCGGACTTCCCTATGCCTTCATCATCTTTGCCGGTAGTGCCTTCATCTGGTGGATTATCGTTCCTCTCATGGGCATGAATCCCGATTTTGCCCAGATGGCTCCCGATGAAATCTTTGCAGGCGGAGCCCGTTACATCGGTATCGGCGGTATCGCCATGAGCGGTATCATCGGCATCGTCAAGTCATGGGGCGTCATCAAGAACGCCGCCGGACTGGCAGGTCAAGCCTTTAAGGGCCAGGCCCAGAACGTGGAGGTGGAGCGTCATCAGCGCGACATCTCGATGAAGGTGCTTGTGTTTGCCCTGTTGGCAGCCTTGTTGGTGACCTTCGTGTTCTTCTATATCGGCGTCATCCACAACCTGGTGCAGACCATAGTGGCCTTCCTCGTTGTGCTGGTTATCGCCTTCCTGTTCACCACCGTCGCCGCTAACGCTATCGCCATCGTGGGCAGCAACCCCGTTTCGGGTATGACCCTGATGACCCTGATTGTTGCCAGCGTCATCTTTGTCGCTATCGGCCTTGAGGGCTCTAAGGGTATCGTTGCCGCCATGGTCATCGGTGGTGTTGTCTGCACCGCCCTGTCGATGGCTGGTGGCATGGTCACCGATATGAAGATCGGTTACTGGATCGGCACCACCCCTGCCAAGCAGCAGACTTGGAAGTTTGTCGGCACCCTCGTGTCGGCAGCTACCGTGGGCGGTGTGATGATGATTTTGAACAAGGCCTACGGTTTCACTGGTCCCAATGCTATGGTAGCTCCTCAAGCCAATGCCATGGCCGCCGTCATCAAGCCCTTGATGATGGGTGGTGAGACCCCCTGGTTACTCTACGGCGTGGGTGCTATTCTCGCCCTGCTGCTCAACTGGCTCAAGGTGCCTGCCCTGCCCTTCTCGCTGGGTATGTTCATACCCTTGCAGTTGAATGCCCCGTTGCTGGTCGGCGCCATCATCAGCTGGTTCGTCGGCAGCCGCAGCAAGAATCCCGAGGTTAACGCTGCCCGCAAGGAGCGTGGCACGCTGCTGGCCAGCGGTTTCATTGCCGGTGGTGCCCTCATGGGCGTTGTCAGCGCCGCTATGATCTTCTTCGGCTTCAAGTACACCAGTCCCCTGGGTGACACTGCCAGCAACATCCTGGCCATTGTCATGTACATCGCCTTGATCCTCTTCCTTGCCGTTTCTTGCCTGCGCGCCAAGAAGGATAGCAAGTAAGCCTAAACCATTAGGTAAGATATTTTGCAGAGACGCAACCCAGTGTTGCGTCTCTGTTTTTTCACTCATTATCAATGGATTGGTCTAATTCCATATTTGGAATAATTATTAAGAATTTCAGTCCCAATCTTGGTAATTTGCCAGAAAACCACTACTTTTGCTCCCGTTTTTCAGGGTATTCCATAGCATTTTGCTATCAACATAACAACATAATGGGTAAATCATACAAAATATTATGAAAACCGTCATCAAAACCGCGCTTTTAGCTTTGACAATCTGTTTGCCGTTCCTTGCTTCGGCCCACGACATTGAAGTGGACGGCATCTATTACAACCTTAACAATAATGTGGCCACTGTCACTTATCAAGGTTCCAGCTCCAGTTCATTCAATGAGTATTCAGGTGAAGTGGTGATTCCCGAAACAATCAGTTATGATGGCACCACCTATTCAGTGACAACCATAGGGCAAGAGGCATTTGAATACAGCAACTTGGCGAGCGTCGAGATTCCCAACTCAGTGATCACTATCGCCGATAGAGCCTTCCTTTACTGCGAGAGCCTGACAAGTGTGAACATGGGCAATTCGGTCAACACCATTGGCACATGGGCATTCAACAGCTGCAGGAATCTGACCAGTTTGAACATTCCCAACTCAGTCACTTCAATTGGAGAATCGGCTTTCAGAAACTGCAGTGGATTAACCAGTGTGACGATGGGTAACAGGGTCCAAACCATCGGCAATGACGCATTCAATGGCTGCACAGGCCTGAACAAGGTCACTATCACCAACATTGCAGCCTGGTGCAGCATCAACTTTGGCACCGACAAATCCAATCCACTGTATTATGCCCATCGCCTCTACTTGAATGGCACTGAGGCTCAGAATGTGACCATTCCCAGCACCATCACCAGCATCGGCAACTATGCGTTTGACGAGTGTACGAGCCTCAAGAGCGTGACCATTCCCAACTCCATCACCTCAATTGGCAACAGTGCATTCCACAACTGCTCCAACCTGACGGGCGTGACCATTCCCAGCTCGACCACTTCCATTGGCAGCAGCGCATTCTCAGGCTGCAGTTCCTTGACAAACATGGTGATTCCCAACTCGGTCACTACCCTGGGCAAGTATGCTTTCGCCGATTGCATCAATTTGTCAAGCATTGACTTGGGCAACTCGGTCACTGCCATTGAAGAGGGCACCTTCTGCCGCTGCAGCGCACTCACGAGTTTCATCCTCCCCAACTCCGTCACATCTCTCGGCAGCAATGCTTTTGCTTCATGTACCAGCATGACAGATTTCACCTTTGGCAATGCTGTCACTAAAATTGATTATGCAGCATTTCACAACTGCAATCAACTCAAGAGCGTTAACATCCCCAACGGTGTCACTACCATCAGTAGCAGTGCATTCCAGTACTGCTCAAGCTTGGCAAGTGTGGAGATACCAGGCACTGTCACCACTATCGGCAGCAACGCTTTCTCGGGCTGCAAAGCACTGACAAGCGTCAAGGTCCCCGAGTCGGTCACCAGCATCGGCAACTCGGCATTTGATAACTGTTCCGGACTGACAAGCGTGGAAATGCCCAACTCAATCACTGCCATCAGCTACGGCCTGTTCCGTAATTGCAGCAGTCTGGAGAGTTTGAACATTCCCGAATCGGTCACTTCGATTGGCGGTGTAGCATTCTATGCTTGCGAGAATTTGAAAAATGTGGCTATTCCCAACTCGGTTACCGAAATCGGCTATAGCGCATTCCAGGACTGCAGTGCCCTGGCAAGTGTGGTCATTCCCAACTCAGTCACCGCCATCGGTACCAATGCATTCGAGAATTGCAGTAGCATGACGAGCGTGATCCTGAGCAACGCCATCACCACGATCGATGAGAAGACTTTTGCAGGCTGCAGCAGTCTAGAGAGCGTGACCATCCCCAATGGAGTGACCACTATTGGCTATGACGCCTTTTTGAACTGCTATGGTCTGGCAAGCGTTACGATTCCCACGTCAGTCACTTCACTGGCCTATTATGCGTTTGAGAACTGCTATCATATCTCCACAGTATCACTGAGTGGCGAAGGACAATGGCAGGGAGGAACCATCCTGATTCAGAGGGCGGTCAACTTGTACATTAACGGCCAGATCACTGGCGTCAAGGGCATGTACGTCAAGCCGTCTCACGTCTATTGCTCGGCAACGACACCTCCTGAATGTGACAACAATTCATTCAGTGATTATTCAGGAACGCTCCACGTACCCGCCTCGTCGCTGGATGCCTACAAAACCGCCAATTATTGGAAGAACTTCTCAAATATCATTGGCGATGCGACACAACTTGGCGACGTGACTATGGACGGGATGATTAACGTGAACGATGTGACAACCCTGATTAGCATGATTCTGAATAGCGAAACAAGCTCCACCATCAATAGCTATGCCGACATGAACGGTGACGGAACATTGAACGTTACTGACGTGACCTTGCTCATCAACTTTATCTTAAACAGGCCATAGTCATCAAGATTGGATAAACAAAAAAAGCAGAAGCCATACTGGTTTCTGCTTTTTTTTGCGGAGTGACCGAGATTCGAACTCGGGATACGCTTTTGACGTATACACGCTTTCCAGGCGTGCCTCTTCAGCCACTCGAGCATCACTCCATTCGTCAAATGCGCGGCAAAGGTAATACATTTTGGCGGATAATCGCAAGTTTTCTTTGTTTTTTTCATATTTTTGTAGCCATGAATACCGATGAGCGACTGACAAATTTCAATCACACAGGAGGTGCCGACCGTCAGGATCCGCGTGTAAAGCAGCTGGCCATTGACGTGTTGCGCTGGCTACCATACGACCCGAACGACGACCAGATGATGGTGGTTGTGGCGCTGGCACACTTCCTATTGCGTGCGCCCGAGCGATCGGTATTTATCCTGGGCGGCTATGCGGGAACAGGCAAGACGTCGCTCACGGGAGCAATCGTCAAAGCGCTGCACCAACAGGGGAAGAAAACCGTGCTGATGGCTCCGACGGGCCGCGCGGCCCACATCTTCAGCGACTATTCGGGCCATCCCGCCTATACCATCCACCGCAAGATCTACCGCCAGCAGGGCTATGGCATCGACGCCTTTGGTTTGGCCGAGAACAAGCACACCGACACCGTCTTCATCGTTGACGAGGCTTCGATGATCAGTAATGCTAGCGACGGGTCCATCTTCGGCAGCGGACGGTTGCTGGACGACCTCATCAGTTATGTGTACAATGGCCAAGGTTGCAAACTGGTGCTCATGGGCGATAATGCCCAGTTGCCACCCGTGGGGCAGCTCGTGAGTCCTGCCCTCGATGACGGCATCCTGCAGTCGATGGGGCTGACGACCTACGGCATGTTCCTGCAACAAATCGCCCGTCAAGCCGAGGAGAGCGGCATCCTGCACAACGCCACACTATTGCGCCAAGCGATGGAGGAGGGCGGGTTGGGCCGTCCACACTTCGACCTCGAGGGCATGGATGACATCAAGGCCGTGTCGAGCGAGTTCCTGCTGGAGACCATCAGCGACTGTTACGACCGCGACGACATGGGCGAGACCATTATCGTGACACGCAGCAACAAGCGCGCCACCTTATTTAATATGGGCGTGCGCAACAGCATCCTCTACCGCGAGGATCTGCTCGTGAACGACGACATGCTGCTTGTGGCCAAGAACAACTACCACTGGGCGCGGGACTATGAGCAGTTGGATTTCATCGCCAACGGGGATGTGTGCCGCGTGAGGCGCGTGTGGGGCGACATCGAGCACCGTTATGGCTTGCGCTTTGCCAACGTCACCGTGGAGTTTCCCGACCACGACAGTGTGGAAATGGACTGCAAAATCGTCGTGGACTGCCTGTTGAGCGACACACCGGCCCTGGACCGCGAGCAGAGCGAGCGCCTGTTCAACGAGGTATGGGCCGAACTGACCGGTGACAAGCGTGAACGCTACAAGCAGCTGAAGGAGCATCCCTACTTCAACGCCCTGCAGGTCAAGTATGCCTATGCTGTGACCTGTCACAAGGCGCAGGGCGGCCAATGGCGCAACGTGTTCATCGACATGGGCGGCATCATGCCCGACGCGATGCAGTCGATGGACTTCTACCGCTGGCTCTACACCGCCATGACCCGCGCCCGCGACCGGGTCTTCCTCATCAACTGGAGGAATGATGCCTCAGACAACTAAAAAACAGAGACCGAAGACTGAAAACCAAAACTTTATATTACCTTTGCCGAAACAATCACGCAAAATTCAAGCAATTATGATACGCAAGAGTTTTTTATATATGGTCGTTGTCCTGATGGCGACATGTGCTGGACTGACTGCCAACGCTACCATTCCGGCGGGGTATTACAACTCTCTCGACGGCAAGAGCGGCCAGGCGTTGAAGAATGCTATTCACGACTTGACGTTACAGCACACAGTGCTCAGCTACAACAGCCTGTGGACCTACTTCCGCGACACGGACAGCTATCCCGACAACCCCAACAGAGTGTGGGACATGTATAGTGACAAGTTCTACTTCTTCACTTCCTCCTACGGCATGAACCGCGAACACTCGCTTCCCAAGAGCTGGTGGGCACCCAGCGGCCAAAACTCCAACACCGACCTGTACCCCAGCTACACCGACATCATGCACCTCTACCCTGCCGATGCCGACGCCAATGCTGCCAAATACTATTGGCCCCTGGGCGAGGTGTCAAGAGTGAACTTTAACAACGGTGTGACCAAGGTGGGCACTCCCAAGACGGGCCAGGGAGGTGGTGCCAGCGAAGTTTTTGAACCCGATGACCGATACAAGGGTGACTTTGCACGCACCTATTTCTATATGGCCTGCACCTACCAGCACTACCGGTGGCGCCACACCTTCATGCTCAACAACGATGACTGGAAATCGCTGAACGAATGGTCAGTCGACCTGCTGTGCCGCTGGGCACGCAACGATGCCGTGAGCGACAAGGAGGTGGACCGCAACGAAGCCGTGCAGCGTTGCCAGAACAACCGTAATCCGTTCATTGATATTCCTGAACTGTTTGAATACATTTGGGGTAACCGCCAGGGCCAGGTATTTTACCTGAGTGAGGCTGGCACCAGCAGCGACACCACGACCTATCATGGGGAGCCCGAACTTATCGCACCCACCCAGGGCACTGTGCTCGACTTCGGCGAGGTGGCGCTGGGCAAGAGCATTGACTACACCATCTACATCAAGGGCCGCGGCTTGACCAACCCGTTGACGCTCACGATTTACCGCTATGATGCCGAGATGTTCTCCATCCCCGTCTCCAGCGTGAGCCGCACCGCCGCCAATAGTGCCAACGGTTATCCCTTGAAGGTCACTTACACGCCAACCACAGTTGGTGAACACACGTCACGCCTGGTGATTCTGGACGGCGGCCTGACCGGCAGTGTGGGCGTAGAGTTGCACGCACGTTGCCTGCCCGTCCCTTCACTAACCAAGCTGGAAGCCCTCGATGCCACAGGCATTACCGGCAGCAACTACACAGCCAACTGGCGGACTGCCGATGAAGAAGTGGACTACTACATCATCACCCGCTCGGTGTATAACAAAAATAGCGGCGATGTGCGTGTCGAGGAGTTCACCACCGACGATGACAGCACAACAAGTTTCACATTCACCGACCGCCAAGCCGATGAGACGCACACCTATTACGTCCAGTCCTACCGTCTGGGATACATGAGCGAACCATCTAACGTCATCACCATCGACGCAACAGGCCTGACCGGCATCCAAGCCGACAAGCCGTTGCAGGTCATCCCGATGGAAGGTGGTATCCTTGTCAAGTGCAGCGAGCCGGTGGGCAGTGCCAACGTCTATGACATGGCTGGGCGCCTGGTGCGCAACATTGACAACCTCACCGATGACACGATTATCGACCTGCCGCGCGGCTTCTACCTCCTCACGACGTCCACTAGCCGCCAGGCGTGGAAAGTCGCGGTGAAGTAACAGGTTGCGGGACAAAGTCCCGCAATACTTTGACCAGATATCAAAAAAAGAGACGCATGCATGCGTCTCTTTTTATTGATACCACTTGTGGTAGTGGGGATTACTCCTTGATGAGGTTTCCACCTTCCTTCAGAGCCTCCTCGTTGAGGGGGATGAGGTGCCAGTGGCGCTCGGGAAGGGTCTTCTTGAGGGCCTTGAGCACGCTCTCGATGGTAACGATGGGGCGTACCTTAAGCATCGAACCCAGAACAATCATGTTGAAGGTCTTGGAATTCTTCATCTCGATAGACTTCTCGGTTGCATCGATAGGATAAATCTTGATGTCGGTGCGGGTGGGTTTCTTGTGGATGCCATAGGTGTCATACATCAGGATACCACCGGGTTTTACCTTGCTCTCGAACTTGTCGAGTGACTGCTGGTTGAGCACAACCACAACATCATAGGTGTTCAAGACGGGCGAGCTGATGCGCTCATCGCTCACGATAACAGTTACGTTGGCGGTACCACCGCGCTGTTCGGGACCGTAAGAGGGCAGCCAGCAAACCTCCTTGTCTTCCATCAGACCAGAGTAGGCAAGAATCTTACCCATCGACAATACACCCTGTCCGCCGAAACCGGCAATAACTATTTCATTAATCATAGTGTCTTCTAATTTTTAGCGTTGAATACCATCTTTCAAGTCCTTCAAGTCTCCCAGGGGATACTTGGCGAACATATTCTCTTCCATCCACTTGTTGGCCTTCTCGGGAGTGAGCTTCCAACCGGTGTTGCAGGCGCTGACGATCTCAACGACCGAAGTACCCTTGCAGTTGATGCTGTTCTCGAATGCCTTGCGCAGCGCAGCCTTGGTCTTGCGGACGTTGGCAGCGGTGTGAACGCTCTGACGGGTCACGTAGCAGGTACCGTCGAGTTGTGCCAGCAGCGGGGTGATGGCCAGGGGATAACCATTGAGGTCCGGACGGCGACCGTAGGGGCAGGTAGCGGTCTTCTGACCCAGCAGGGTTGTGGGAGCCATCTGACCACCAGTCATACCGTAGATAGCATTGTTGATGAAGATGATGACGATGTTCTCGCCACGGTTGCAAGCGTGAATCGACTCGCAAGTACCGATAGCCGAGAAGTCACCATCGCCCTGATAGGTAAACACGAGGTTCTCGGGCCACAGACGCTTTACAGCGGTAGCCAGTGCGGTAGCACGGCCGTGGGGAGCCTCTTCCCAGTCAACGTCGATGTAGTTGTAGGCAAACACGGCGCAACCTACGGGCGAAACGCCAACGGTCTTCTCAGCAACACCCATTTCCTCAATGACCTGTGCAACGAGTTTGTGCACAACGCCATGGGAGCAACCCGGGCAATAGTGCATGTGGACCCTATTCAATAATTTAGGCTCTGAATAGACCTTATTCTCAGGTTTAATGATATCGTTAAGTTCCATTGCGTTATTTCTTATTAATGAGTTTCTCTTTCAGTACGTTCAACAGCTCGTCGGGGGTGGGCACGTTGCCACCGAAGCGGCCATAGTGCTCAACCGGCATCTTGCATTCAACAGCAAGCTTCACATCCTCGACCATCTGGCCGGCGTTGAGCTCAACGCAGAGGATGCCCTTGACGTTCTTGGCGGCCTCGCGGAGTTGCTTCTCGGGGAAGGGCCACAGAGTGATGGGACGGAACATACCCACCTTGATACCCTCGGCGCGGGCCAGTTCCATCGTCTTCATGGCGACGCGGGCGGTGGTGCCAAAGGCAGTGATCAGGTAGTCACAGTCATCGGTGTCAATGAGTTCGCAACGGGTCTCGTTCTTCTCGATCTCGCGGTAGCAAGCCTGGAAGCGCCAGTTGTTCTCCTCCATCTTGTCGTCGTCGAGCTCAAGGCTGGTAACGACGTTGCTGGGGCGCATACCCTTGCGGCCGTTAACGGCCCACGGGCACTGCTCGCGGATCTCATCGTCGGTGCGGCGCGGACGCTGCTCGGGGAGCACTACCTTCTCCATGAGCTGACCGATGGTACCATCGGCGAGAATCATGGACACGCAACGATACTTGAATGCCAGGTCAAAGCCCAGGGCTACCATGTCGGCCATCTCCTGCACGCTGCTGGGAGCGAGCACGATCATGTGGTAGTCACCGTGACCGCCACCCTTGCAAGCCTGGAAGTAGTCGGCCTGTGATGCATGGATGGTACCCAGACCGGGGCCACCACGCTGCACGTTGATCAACAAGGCGGGAACCTCGCTGGCTGCGAGATAGGACACGCCCTCCTGCATGAGGCTGAAACCAGGGCTGGAGGTGGAAGTGCAGACAGCCTTACCGGTCATGGCACCGCCATAGACCATGTTGATGGCAGCGACCTCGCTCTCGGCCTGCAACACAACCATACCAGTAGTTTCCCAAGGCATTTCTTCCTCGAGTTTCTCAAGCACCTCACTCTGCGGAGTGATCGGGTATCCGAAATATCCATCGGCACCATAGCGGATCATGGCCATGGCAAGGGCTTCGTTACCCTTCATCAATGTTACTTTATCGTTCATATTGTTCGACAGTAATTAAATGGTTAGTCACTATTAATTCTCGGCCGCACGATAAACCTCGATGCAGGCATCGGGGCAAACCATTGCACAACTCTGGCAACCGATACAAGCCTCAGGTTGCTCCATGTAAGCGAAATGATATCCGCGGTCATTTACCTCTTTTTCTTTGAGGTTCAATACATTGCAGGGGCATGCAACAACACACAGTCGGCATCCCTTGCATCGTTCCGTATTCACTACTACGGCTCCATGAAATTTTGCCATAAAAAGATGATAGTTTAAAGGTTATAATTGTAAGATTTTCTAACTACCCACAAAAATACTTCTTTTTGGGGACATAGCAAGCAAAAATGCATGAATATTTACCAACATTTAGTGATTTTTTTGAGAAGCCCCTAACAAACATGGATAAACGCTTGCATTGGTGAGAGACAGGGCAGCATTTATCGCCATGAGAAATAAACAAGAGACACGCCTTTTCCAAGACGTGTCTCTTAATTCTATAGCCTAAAGTCTATTTTACTTCTTGTAGGCGTCGATGATGTTGTCGATGGTATCGTCGATGCGCATGCGGTAGAACGAGCGCCAAACGAAGTAGATAGCAACAACAACAAAGATGATACCTACCCAGGGAGCAAACTCGCGGAAGTTCTCGCTGATGGCCATCTCCATGGCGAGCAGACCGAACAGCGTGGTGAACTTGATGATGGGGTTCAACGATACCGACGAGGTGTCCTTGAAGGGATCACCAACGGTGTCGCCGACAACCGATGCATCATGCAGGTCGGTGCCCTTGAGATCAAGGTCAACCTCAACGACCTTTTTACTGTTATCCCAGCTACCACCGGCGTTGGCCATGAACACAGCCTGGAACAGACCGAACAGGGCAATCGAGATGAGGTAGGAAACGAACAGCGAAACTGCATTGTTGCCACCCACGCTACCCGGCGATGCCAAGCAAGCGAAACCGAGGGCAAAGAAGAAGATCGCCAAGAAGATGTTGAACATACCCTTCTGAGCATACTGGGTACAAATCTTCACAACCTCAACTGACGACTTGGTGTCGGCCTTCTTGGGTGCGTTGGGATCGAGCTTGATGTGGTCCTTGATGAATGCAACAGCACGGTTGGCACCCACGGTAACGGCCTGGGTCGAAGCACCGGTGAACCAGTAGATAACACAGCCACCCAGCAGGAAGCCGATGATGGTGTAGGGATTGAGCAGGTTGAGCAGGCTGGCGGGATCCACACCGAGGGTCTTCTGGATCACGAGAATGATAGAGAAGATCATTGTGGTTGCACCCACGACAGCGGTACCGATGAGCACGGGCTTGGCAGTAGCCTTAAAGGTGTTGCCGGCACCGTCATTCTCCTCGAGGTAGTGCTTAGACTTCTCCCAGTCGGGCTTGAAGCCGAAGTCGCTCTCAATTTCAGCATCCTTGTTGGGCACCTCCTCGATGAGGGAGAGCTCATAGACGCTCTGAGCATTGTCGGTCACGGGGCCGTAGCTGTCAACAGCAATGGTCACGGGACCCATACCGAGCATACCGAAAGCCACCAGACCAAAGGCGAAGATGGCGGGGAAGGACATCAAGGTCTCGGGGATATCAATTGAGAAGGCATAGCCGACGAACATCAGCAGCACGAAGGCCAGACCGGTCCAGAAGCCCGAGAAGTTACCTGCCACAAAACCACTGAGGATGTTCAGTGAAGCACCACCATGATGCGAAGCCTTCACAACCTCCATGACATGGCCGCTCTTGGGCGAAGTGAAAATCTTGGTGATCTCAGGGATAAGGGCTGCGCCCAGGGTACCCATCGAGATGATGCTTGCCAATTGCCACCACAGGTTGGGCTGTCCATCGATGTTGCCCAACTGCATATAGGAAACGACGTAGGTAACAGCGATGCTGAGCACGCTGGCAAACCAAACGAGCGAGGTCAGGGGTTTCTCGAAATCGAGGCTATCCTTGCCGGCATATTTCATCTTGCAGAAGGCCTTGTTGACCCAGTAAGCGACAACCGAAGTGATCACCATGAGGATACGCATCGAGAAGATCCACACGAGCAGGTTCTTCTGCATCTCGGGGTCCTTGACGGCGAGCAGGATGAACG
The DNA here is from genome assembly GCA_905233915.1 of uncultured Muribaculaceae bacterium. Lineage (GTDB taxonomy): Bacteria > Bacteroidota > Bacteroidia > Bacteroidales > Muribaculaceae > Sodaliphilus. The sequence goes on from CAJOFM010000002.1 coordinate 195,349, forward strand.
ATACCAGGGCGACACCGGTCACGCCATAGGTCTCAAAACCGTCGGCGGTGGGACCAACGCTGTCACCGGCATTGTCACCGGTACAGTCGGCAATCACACCAGGGTTGCGGGGATCATCCTCACCAATCTTGAAGACCACCTTCATCAAGTCGCTGCCGATGTCGGCAATCTTGGTGAAGATACCACCGGCGATACGCAGGGCGCTGGCACCGAGGCTCTCACCAATGGCGAAGCCGATAAGGCATACACCAGCCAGATGCACGGGGACGAAGAGCAGGATGACCAGCATGATAATCAACTCGACGCACACCAGCATCACGCCGATACTCATACCCGCATTCAAGGGGATGTTGAGCAGGCGCAAGGGGTCGCGGCGCAACGATGCAAACGCCATGCGGGCGTTGGCATAGGTGTTCATGCGGATACCATAGGCTGCCACGGCATAGGAGCCGAGCATACCGATTACAGTCGATAACAGGATGATGAGCACCTCACCCACCGACATGTGGCTGAGCCCGCCAAAGTAGAAGGCAACCACCACGCCGATAAAAATGAACAGGATGGCCAAGAAACGGCCCTGCTGCTTGAGGTAGGTCGAACAGGTCTTGTAGATGACCTCACCAATCTCGCGCATAGCGGGATGAACGGGCAGACTCTTGGTCTTCATGAAATGATAGACACCGAACAGCATACCCAAGACACATACCAGGAAACCCCAGTGCAGGAAACTCGGCTGATGCAACGATTCGGGCATCACCAGATCGGCTTCACTGGCGCTCAAGCTCAGGCTTGAAAGAAACGCCAGCAGGAGAATTAAGGATTTCTTCATAGATTTACTTGAAAAAAAATATGTTATTGTTTATGTTGATTAATCTAAATAATTGCAGGTTTTTCAGAGACTTCAGGGGGAACTCCCTCAAAAATCGCCCGCAAAGTTACTACCATTTTTTCTAATAGGTGTACTTTTCATGAGAAATTAACACTTCAAACCCTAAAAAAATCAGGTTCGAGATGTTAAAACGGCAAAAATAATGGCAAAAAACACCGAATTTTGCGATTTTGAGTAACAAAATGCCGACACTTTTGCCAAAATGATGGCAAAATCCCAGATTACAATCCGTTACTTTATAGATAGTTATTCAAACACATAATTAAGGAAATCGTGCAAAGGTTTAAGAGGTTGTAAGTCGGCCGCAACGCGCTCTACCCAGTCCTCGCAGTCAAAATAATTCTCGTCCACCCTCATCATCAACAGATACTCCTTCATCTTGAGGTAGCGGGCCAGCGGATGATCCTTGGGAAATTCCTTAGGCACCGACTTGAGTGACCGCGACATCCACTCATATCGGGAAGTGATGTCGGGATGATTGATAATTGCCAGGAACTCGTCGGGTTCAGCGTCGATCAGGCCGCGCAGTCTTTCAAGAATAGGCTTCTCGGGCCACCAGATGCCTCCACACAGCATCATCTCCTCGACACCCATGTGCACATAGTAGCAGGACTGCACCGCATGCCGGCCACCCTTGCCGATGACGCCCGAGAAATAGGTCTTGTAAGGACTCTTATCGTGGGAGAAACGGATATCGCGATAGATACGGTAAACACTATCCTTGACTGTAAGGCCGCGTGCCTGCGGGTCATATTGGGCGACTAAGCCAATAAGCCGCTCCATATCCTGTTCCCATGCCTTGCGCAGGGTGTCAAACTGTTGCTTGCGCTCCTTGAACCACGTGCGGTCGTTATTGATTGCGAGTTGGCGCAGGAAAGCCATCACCTCACTGATGTTGCTTGCAGATTTCATTGTCTTATCATTTTGTTATACAGCACAAAATTAATCAAAAACCCTAAAATACCAAAATAACACATTTAATAAAAAAATATTAATGATAATCAAGCGGTTGGCATTTAATAAAACCAACAAAACCCGCAATTATTATTATGAACCGACAAGCGCCTATTCAAAAAAAACAAAAAATTATTATGAAAATCTTTGTTTAATTAAAAAATCGTCATTAACTTTGGGGCGTTATTAGGGCTTATAATTATTTTGTTTAACCATTATGATTTACCTTAATTCATCAGAGTAAACCTAATATTATCACTTAAACTTAAAGGCTTATGAAGAAATTTTTATTTTTGTTGACTGCCGCCATCATGGCGATGTCATTAACAGCCGCACCCGTCGACCAGGCTACGGCATTTAGGAAAGCACAAAGCTTCCTCACTAATGAGCTTTATGCTGGTAGAATGATGTCTTCGGACGCCATCAGGCCCGTGTTGCTCAAGGCAGAGATGAGTAACGCCAAAGTTAATCAACCCGTTTACTACATCTACAACACCTCAACGACCTTTATTGTAGTTGCTGGTGATGACCGTGCCGACGAAATCCTCATGGTGGGTGACCGCCCCCTCAGGGACATCAACAACCTGCCGCTGGGCATGCAGGACATGCTTGGTCAGTACAAGGATCAGATCATGTTCCTTCAGGCACACCCGGGATTGCAGCCCACAAGCGTGCAAACTCCCAACCAGTCGTTGAATGCTACCACCTATGGCCCGCTGCTGACGTGCAACTGGGACCAGGAAGCACCCTACTACAACCAGTGTAAGTTCGGTAGCTATCAGTGTCTGACGGGTTGCCCCGCAACGAGTGCCTCGATGGTGTTCTACTTCTGGAAATACCCCACCGCAGCAACTCCCGTTGTCCCTGGCTACAAGTCAACAATTAGCGTTTCCAGCTATAGTTCAAAGAGCTATACTCACTCAGCACTGCCCTCAACCACGTTTGACTGGGCTAACATGCTGGACAACTATACCGGCAGCTACACGACCGCCCAGGGCACCGCTGTTGCCACCCTGATGCATTATGTAGGTCAGGCCGAGCGCATGGGTTACGGTGTGAGTGGTAGCGGTGTGAGTGTTGACAGTGTATGCAACATTCGCAACGCTTTCACTTTCTTCGGTTACGACTCAAGCACCACGCGCTTTGTGAAGAAGACCAGTGCTTACAGCGGCGGTTCCACGCTCTACACCGACAGCCAGTGGGCAGCCTTGATCCAGGAGGAGATGGCCGCAGGTCGTCCCATCGTCTTCTGCGCCGTTAGCTCCAACGCTGGTGGCCACGCCTTCAACGTCGATGGTTACAACGGCAGCACCAACAAGTACCACATCAACTTCGGTTGGAGTGGCGACGGTAACGCATGGTGCTCGCTGAACTCCTTCGGCTACAGCAGCTACAACTTCAATGTATATCAGCAGATGGTTATCGGTATCCAGCCGCCGACAAGCGCTCCCGCTACCCCGACGCTGACCGTTAGCCCCACCTCGCTGTCGTTCAGCACCACCGCTGGCCAGACCGTGAGCAAGACCTTCACCGTTACCGGTACCAACCTGACCGGCAATGTGACCTTGACCAAGACCGATGCTAATGGCGTTTACACCATTTCTCCCACTACTATCAGCGCCAGTGCAGCCGCTAGCGGTGCCACCGTTACCGTGACCTACAACCCCACGGCAGCAGGCACCCAGACGGGCAGCATCACCATTGCCAGCAGCGGAGCCACCAGCAAGACCGTTTCCTTGAGTGGTACCGCAACCGCTGCAGCTCTCACGACCTACACTCCCGTGATGAGCACTGCCAACAGCAACTACATCACCAGCTCGAGCTTCCGCGCCGACTGGACCGACCAGACCTCTAGCGCCAACGTTTCGAGCTACACCCTGCAAGTGAACAAGCAAGGCAGCTCGACCCCGTCGACCGAAGTCACCCTGCTGGGCACCATCAACGGTAGCAACTACACCGGCAGCTACGCAAACATCACGCTGTCTGCTCCTTGGGGTGGTTCCAACGTGAGGGGCGGTAACAATGCCGTTTACACCAAGAACTCATCGGGCACCGGTTATATCACCTTCACCGTACCCTCGGGTTACACCAACGCTACCTTCAGCGTTCAGATTACTACCGTATCCGGCTCCTATGGCACGGGTAACATCACCGTGAAGTCGGATAAGACTTCGGCTGTGGGCCACACCTTCAGCAAGGGCGAGACCTACACCTGGATTGTAACTGCTAGCGCTGGCGACAAGATCACTATCTACTCGACCGACAGCAGCTATTCACCCGATATGTCGCTCATCAAGGTTTATGCCGGCAATATCAATTTGAACGCCAGCGAGTCCGGCGACGCCGATTCCCGCACCATCACCGGCATCACCAACAAGTATTACACCGTCAGCAACCTGACTGCTGGTGCCACCTATACTTATAAGGTGAAAGCCCTCTACACCGATGGCACCTCAAGCGCCTGGAGTAACGAGCAGAACGTAACCCTCAAGGAGGATTCTCCCGCTGCTACTCCCACTCTGACCGTAACTCCCACCAGCCTGAACATGAGCGCCAAGGTTGACGGCACCGCAACCGCTACCTTCAAGGTAACCGGTGCCGACCTGACCGGCAACGTAACGCTTAGCGTGAGCGGCTCTGATGTCTTCACCCTCTCCACCTCGAGCATCACGGCAGCCAATGCCGCTAATGGTGTGAACGTGACCGTAACCTACAAGCCCACCGCCTATGGCACTCAGACCGCTACGGTTACCGTAGCCAGCTCAGGCGCAACGAGCAAGACTGTTTCGCTCAACGGTACCGCCACGCTCGACAAGGCAAATCCCGTGATGAATGCAGCTACCATTGTTTCCAGCACCAGCTTCACTGCCAACTGGACCCACGATGTAGCAACATCGTCGGTATCGAGCTATACCCTGTATGGCACGCTGACCGCACAGCCCAGCGGTGGTGACGAGCCTTCGACCACCCTGCTTGGCAGCCTTGATGGCAGCAACTACACCGGCAGCTACGCCAGCATCACGCTGACCTCGCCTTGGGGCGGCAGCAATGTGAAGGCAGGTAATGGAGCCTTCTACACCAAGAACTCGTCTTCATGGTGGAGTTCAAGCTATGGCAACATCACCTACACTGTTCCCTCGGGCTACAGCAACGCCACCTTCACCATTCAGATCACTACCGCCAACACCAGCTATGGCAGCGGTACCATCACCGTGAAGTCGGCCAAGACTTCGGCTGTAAAACAAAGCGTTTCGAAGGGTAACACCTATACCTGGACCGTAACCGCAAGCGCTGGTGACAAGATCACCATCTACTCGACCGACAGCAGCTACTCGCCCGATATGGCTTACATCGCCATCTATGCAGGCACGATGAACCTCAACGCTACCGCAACAGGTGACAACACCGACTTTGTCATCACCGACATCGACGCTACCAGCCGCGGCATCACCTTGAGCAACCTGGTTGAGGGTGGTACTTACAGCATCTACCTTGTTGCCAACTATGTTGACGGCACTACCGCCACCAGTAACACTCAGGAGGTAACGCTCGTAAGCATCAACCTCGGCAACGATGATGTCAACACTGGTATCAACTCGCTCATCGCCGATGACGACGAGGTTGAATCGGTAACCTATGTGAACATGGCAGGTGTTCAGAGCAAGCAGCCGTTCGATGGCATCAACATCGTGGTAACCCGCTACAAGAGCGGTGCGATGAAGAGCAGCAAGGTTCGCTTCTAAGCCTATTAAGTTCATCAAACTTAATCATACCTAATTGTGAGGGCGGTGCAAAACACCGCCTTCACTTTTTTATTGAGCAAACTGCCCCTATGACAAGGCACACACCCTGCTGTTAAGTACATTCCAAAAAATAATGTAAGGTAATTGATAAAAAAAACCAAGAAAACTTTTGGAGTTTTAAAAGTTTTCTCTAATTTTGCACCCTAAATAGAGAAAGATATATTACTAAGCAACAAGAATGGACACAAGAGAACGCATTGTGACAGAGTGCAGCCAGATGCTGATGAGCGTGGGTCCCGCATCGATGACGATGGACGACGTGGCACGTGCCTGCGGCATCTCCAAGCGCACCCTCTACGAGACATTTCCTGATAAACGCACGCTCATCGTCGAGTGCATCCACCGCGAGCACGAGGCCAAAAATGCCCAGATGAAAGAGATTTTCAACACATCGTCCAACTGCTTTGAGGCGATGTTCAGGGTGTACCAGCGTGCACGCAAGATGTATGAGGCGACCTCGATGGCGTTTATCAACGATATCAAGCGCCTGTACCCTGACATCTTTGAGAAGCATATGGAGAACGAGAAAACGGTGATCACAGGCATTGCCTCGGTGCTGCGCCAAGCCCAAGAAGAAGGTTTGGTCATCAAGCGCATCAACCCCGAAATTGCAGCCTATCTGTTTTCCCAGTCCATGCGCGCGCTACACGAGAATTCCAACGCCGCCAAATACGGTTTCAAGGAAGAGGATTTGTTTGACCACGTGTTCATCAGCTTCCTGCGCGGCGTCGCTACCATCAAGGGTATCGAGATGATCGAGTATCTTGAGCAACAACAGCAAAATCAATAAAACTACAATACAATGTTCAACAACAAGAAAGTCTTTTACATTATTCTATTAATGTTAATCGGCGGCGCACTGAGCGGCAAGGCACAATTGGCCCTTAGCCTCGACGAGTGTGTGCGCATCGCCCTGAACGAGAATCCCACCATCAAGGTGAAGGAGATGGAAATCACCCGTGTGGATTACAGCCGCAAGGAGGTTTTGGGACAGCTGTTCCCGACCATCAACCTCGCTGGCCAGTACCAGCGTAACCTGTCGTTGCAGACGATGTACATGGACACACCCAATGGCACCATGGCCATCAAGATGGGTAGCGACAACACCCATGCCGCAGGTTTCCAAGCCCAAATCCCGCTGGTAGTTCCCCAGTTGTGGAAATCCATCAAACTGAACGAGAACCAGATCTTGCAGAACGTGGAGGCCGCACGCGCCAACAAACTCTCGCTGGTTAACCAAGTGGAGAAGGCCTACTACGCACTGTTGCTCGCCATGGACAGCAAGCGCGTGATTGAGGAAAACCACGCTACCGCCAAGTTGAACGCCGAAATCTTTCAAAAGAAATATGAACTGGGAGCCGCGTCGGAGTATGACGTGTTACGCGCCAATGTCGCCGTGAGCAACCTGGAACCCTCGATTCTCGAAGCCGAGAACTCCATCAATGCCCTGATGTTCCAACTGAAGGTGCTCATGGGTATGGATGTTCGCACCGAGTTCACGCCAAGCCAACAGTTGGGTGACTTCAGGGGTGAAATGTACGAGCGAGTGTTGAGCAACACCCTGGGAGCCGACACCACCCTTGCCAACAACACCAGCCTCAAGGCACTGGACCTGCAGACCGACTACCTGAAGAAGGTGCTTGATGTGCAGAAGATGGCTTGGTACCCCACCCTGACCGGTAGTGCCAGCCTGATGTGGCACTCGATGAACAACGGCAGTCCTTTCACCGGTCTGCGTTGGAGCCGCGCCTCTAACGTGGGTCTGGCTATCGCATTCCCCATCTTCCAGGGCGGCCAGCGCTATTACAAGCAAAAGCAAGCCGAAATTGCCGTCGAAGAGATGAAGTGGCAGCGCGAGAACCTGGAGCGTAGCCTGCACATGCAGGTCGCTACCCAAAACGACGTTATCGCCAAGAACCTCAAGCAGATTAAAACCAACGAGGACGGCGTGCACATGGCCGAGAAAGCCAATGAAATCATGCAGAAGAGCTTCAAGATCGGTGCCGCCTCATTTATCCAGTTGCGAGACACCGAGGATGCCCTGATGGCAGCCCGCTTGGCCTATTATCAAGCCATCTACAACTATCTGGTTGCCGAGAGCGACCTGGAGTATGTATTGGGAAATACTCACTATGTGAGGAATTAGGCTTTAGGTTTTAGGCTTTAGGTATTTAGAGAGATAACAACAACAATAAAATAAATAACAGACAATGAAGACAACGAAACTTTTACCGATTGCGATGCTCGTGCTTGCATTGGCATCCTGTTCCAGTAAAGACGACAAGAAGGTCGAAATCAAGGAAGAACTGCCTATCGTCGAGGTTGCGACCATCGGCGAGGAAGCCGTTAAGCAGATCAGTGAGTATACTGGTACTGTCGAAGCGTTCAAGACCAACAACATCTCGTCAAACAGTGGCTCACGCATCAAGCGCATCCTGGTTGACGTGGGTTCACGCGTGGCCCGTGGCCAGCGCTTAGTCATCCTTGACGACGTGAACATCGCCCAGCAGCAAATAGCCCTGGCGAACCTGAAGCGTGAACTGGACCGCGCCCGCGAGTTGGTGAAGATTGGTGGAGGCACGCAACAGGCCGTTGACCAGCTGCAGGCTCAGTACGATGCCACGGCACGCGCCATCCGCACGATGCAGGAGAACACCGTGCTCACCTCCCCCGTGAGCGGTGTGGTAACCGCCAAGAACTATGACGCCGGCGATCTGCCCGCAGGCTTGCCCATCCTGACCATCGAGCAGCAGAACCCCCTCAAGGTCATCGTCAATGTGAACGAGAGCGAGTACCCCAAAGTGAAACGCGGCATGCCCGTTGTGGTCAAGTTTGACACTTATGGCGACGAAACCTTTCAGGGTCAGGTTTACCTGATTCACCCCACCGTTGACGCCACAAGCCGCACCTTCCAAGTCGAGGTGGCCATCACCAACCGCAGTGACAAAGTGCGCACCGGCATGTTTGCCCGCGTGAACTTCAATTATGGCACCACCCACAGCGTTGTTGTTCCTGACCGCGCCGTGCAGAAGCAGGTGGGCTCGGGCGTGCGCTACGTCTGGGTTTATCAGGGCGGCGAAGTCGAGCTGCGTGAGGTCGAACTGGGCCAGCGCCTTGAGGACCGCTATGAGGTGAAGGGCGGTGTAGCAGCCGGTAGCCAAGTGGTTGTTGCCGGTGCATCGCGCCTGCAGGACGGAGCCAAAGTTCAACTCAAGAAATAATTCAAATTTCACAGTTGCGAAATTTGAAGTTTAGAGTTAAGTGTTTAAGGTTTAGAGATACTAAACATATAGCATTCCATTATGAGTTTATATTCCAGTTCAGTAAAACGACCGGTGACCACGATTCTTATCTTCGTGGCGCTGATTGTACTGGGTCTGTTTTCGCTGAGGAGTCTGCCTATTGACTTGTTCCCCGATGTGGAAACCAACACCATCATGGTGATGACCAGCTATGCGGGAACCAGTGCATCGGATATCGAGCAGAACGTGACCCGCCCGCTTGAGAATGCCCTCAACTCGGTTGAGCATCTCAAGCACATCACGTCGAACAGCCGTGAGAACATCTCCATTGTCACACTGGAGTTTGAATACGGTTACAACATCGAGACTTTGACCAACGATGTGCGCGACAAACTCGACATGGTGTCGAGCATGCTGCCCGATGATGCCAACACGCCCATCATCTTCAAGTTCAGCAGCGACATGATCCCCATCGTGCTGCTGTCGGTACAGGCCGGTCAGAGTATGCCTGGCTTGTATAAAATCCTTGACGAGAACGTGGCCAACCCGCTGGCTCGTGTGGATGGAGTGGGATCGGTGTCTATCGCCGGTGCCCCCAAGCGTGAGGTCCACATCTACTTGGACCCGTTGCGCATGGAGGCCTACAACCTGAGCGTCGAGACCGTGGCCGCCCTCGTGGGAGCCGAGAACCGCAACATTCCCGGCGGTACGTTCGACATCGGTAACGAGACCTACCCCTTGCGTGTTCAGGGCGAGTTTACCGACCCCCAGCAGATGGGTAACATGGTCGTGGGCATGTCACCCACGGGAGGTGTCGTGCACTTGAGTGACGTTGCCCGCATCGACGACTCGCTCGAGGAGCGAGCCCAGGAGAGCTTCAGCAACGGCCAGAAGGGTGCGATGATCATCGTGCAGAAGCAGTCTGGTGCCAACTCGGTGCAGATCTCGGACAAGATTGCCAAGGAGTTGCCCCGCATCCAGAAGAACCTGCCCAGCGACGTGAAGCTGGGTTACATTGTGGACACGAGCGACAACATCCGCAACACCATCGGCTCACTGGTCGAGACAGTGCTTTTCGCCCTGTTGTTTGTGGGCATCGTGGTGTTTGTGTTCCTGGGACGCTGGCGTGCCACCGTGATTGTGCTGGTGACGATCCCCATCTCGCTGATCGCATCGTTCATCTACCTGTATGCCACTGGCAACTCGCTGAACATCGTGTCGCTCTCGGCGCTGTCCATCGCCATCGGTATGGTGGTCGATGATGCCATTGTGGTTCTCGAGAACGTGACGACGCACATCGAACGCGGCTCGGCCCCGATGCAGGCCGCCGTCAACGGCACCAACGAGGTGGCCCTGTCGGTTATGGCATCGACGCTGACGCTGATTGCCGTGTTCTTCCCGTTGACGCTGGTCAAGGGAATGACCGGTGTGCTGTTCAAGCAGCTGGGTTGGATGGTGACCATCATGATGGTGCTGTCTCTCATCTGCGCCTTAATGTTGACCCCGATGTTGTGTAGCCGCCTGCTGCGCCTTAACGTGACCGACACCAAGATTTTCAAGAAAGTGTATGGCCCCATCCTCAAGGTGCTCGACAAGATCGACGACTTCTATGCCAAGGTGCTTGACAAGTGCGTTGCTCACCGCTGGATTACCACAGCAACTGCATTGGGTATCTTTGTCGCATCGATGTTCCTGATGAAGTTCGTCGGCACCGAGTTTTTCCCGACCAATGATAACGGCCGCCTGGGTGTGTCGTTAGAGCTCCCCATCGGATCCCGCGTCGACCTGGCCAAGGACGTATCGCAGCGGCTGTACAAGGAGTGGACCACCAAGTATCCCGAGATCAAGGTGTTTAACTACACTGTGGGTCAAGCCAGCAGCGACAACACCTTTGCCTCGATGCAGAATAACGGTTCACACATCATCTCGATGAACATCACCCTGACCGACGCCAACAAGCGCGACCGCAGCATTACCGAAATTGCCGGCATGATGCGTGAAGACCTCAAGCAATATCCCGAGTTAAAGAAGGCCCTGGTCAACGTGGGTGGTTCCCGTGGCGGCGGCATGAGCGGCCAGTCAACACTGAACTATGAGATCTACGGCTATGACTTCACCAAAACCGATAGTGTGGCCCAGCGCCTGAAACGCATCCTCGAGAGCGTGCCTGGTGCTGCCGACATCAACATCAGCCGCAGTGATTATCAGCCCGAGTATCATGTGGACTTTGACCGCGAGAAGCTGGCCATGTACGGCTTGAACCTGAGCACTGCCGCCAACGCGTTGCGCAACCGCATCAACGGCACGACGGCGAGCTACTTCCGCGAGGATGGTATGGAGTATGACATCAAGGTTATGTATGATCCCGAGCATCGTCGCAGCATCAGCGACATCGAGAACATCATGCTCTATAACACGATGGGTCAAGGCGTGCGCCTCAAGGAGGTGGGCACTGTCGTCGAGCGTTTCTATCCGCCCACGATCGAGCGCAAGGACCGCGAGCGCATCATCACCGTGTCGACTGTTGTCCAGGACCGCCCGATGAGTGAGGTGATTGCCGATGCCCAACCGCTCATCGACAAGATGGACAAGCCCGCCGAGGTGTCGATCGAGTTGAGCGGTAGCTATGAAGACCAGCAGGACTCGTTCGGCGATCTGGCCACCCTGGGACTGCTGATTATCCTGCTCGTTTATATCGTGATGGCCAGCCAGTTTGAGTCGTTCACCTATCCCGGCATTATCATGACGTCTATCATGTTCGCCTTCTCGGGTATCGTGCTCATCCTGCTGTTGACGCGCACCAACCTGAACGTGATGTCGATGATCGGTGCCATCATGTTGATTGGTATTGTAGTGAAAAACGGTATCGTGCTCATCGACTACATCAACCTGAACCGCGAGCGCGGCATGAGCATCCGCCGTGCCGTGATCAACGGTGGCCACTCGCGTCTGCGTCCTGTGCTCATGACCTCGATGACCACCATCCTGGGTATGGTGCCCATGGCTGTGGGTACTGGTGTGGGTAGCGAGATGTGGCGCCCGATGGGTATCGCCGTAATCGGTGGTTTGACCATGTCCACGCTGATGACCCTGCTGTTTGTTCCCACGATGTACACCATCTTTGCGCTGACCGGCATCCGCCGCACCCGCAAAAAGATTCGCAAGGAACATGAGAAAGATAAAAGATAAGAGATAAAAGATAAGAGATAAGAGATAAAAGATACTGTAGATTGCACAGATGCTACAGAAAAGAATAGAATTAATGATATGAAAGCGATATTCATTGCCTTTGACGAGGCTTATTATGAGCGCATTGTCGAGATGCTGCATTTGCTCAACTGCCGCGGATTCACCGGCTGGCGTGAGGTGCAAGGTCGCGGCAGCAAGACGGGAGAGCCCCACTATGCCACCCACGCGTGGCCCTCGATCGCTTCGGCCATCCTGACCGTGGTTGATGACCGCCGTGTGGACACCGTCCTCGACGAGTTGCACAAGATGGATGTGGCGACGCCCAAACTGGGTCTGCGCGCCTTTGTCCTTCCCGTTGAGCGCACCATCTGACATCACTCAATCAACGTCACTCAGGATGTCCCTGCTTGACACATCAGGAAACTCCCCGCAACGCATCGGTTACATCGACGCGCTGCGGGGGTTTACCATGTTCCTCGTGGTGCTCAACCATGTGGCAGCCTTGTGCTGGCAACTCTCCAGCAATACCCCCTCCATCCACCATTACCTGACGCAGGTCAGGATGCCGATGTTCTTTTTCATCAGCGGCTTTGTCCTTTACAAGGCAGGGGTCGTGTGGAATGGCCGGCAGATTGTGACTTTCTTCAAGAAGAAGATTCCCGTGCAACTTCTCAGCCCGCTGTTGTTTCTTCTCATTTTCCTACACGTCACTCACACACCCATCCTCGACGGGCTGCTCGACAAGAACAAAGCCGGCTACTGGTTCACCTTTGTCTTGCTGGAATACTATGTGTTTTACGCAGTTGTGAAGTTTCTGGTGCGTTCGCGCTGGGCTTCGTGGATCCTCATCTTCATGGGTTTGGTCATGTATTACCTGTGCTGGCCCACCATGACGACGCATCACCAGACCGCCGACAATGTGCTGGCGTTGCTGAGCGCACACCACTGGCGCTTCTTTATCTTCTTTGTGCTGGGAACACTTGTGAGGCAGCACTACAACCTGGTGCAGCAGTGGCTTGACAACAGGTGGCTGTTGCCCGTGTGCATCGTGTTCTTCCTGGCGGTCAACGCCTTGGGTGATGTCTTGCCTGTCAAGACGGTTGTCATGAAGGGGTTGTTGTCATTGTCGGGATTGATTGTATTGTTCTCATTCTTCCGCAACAAGCAGGCGCTGTTCTCCCGAGAAACCAGATTAGGTCGCACGATGCAATACGTGGGCCGCCGCACGCTTGACATCTATCTGCTTCATTTCTTCCTGCTGCCCCTCAACCTGAGCGCATTTACATTGTTTAATGACCACCCGATGCCCATCATCGAGTTTTTGGCCTCTTCCATTATTGCTATCGTCATTATCGCTGTTTGTCTTGTCATCAGCGAGATTATCAGGCTCAGCCCATGGTTGGCGCACTGGCTATTCGGCGCTAAAACAACCGATAGGCCGCAAGCAGGTTGCTAAAAGCCAAAAAAATACTACCTTTGTAGCCGTGAAGAAGATCATATTGTTCATATTGATGTTGATGGTTGCTGCCGAGACCCATGTCGCGGTGGCACAGTTCACGACGGAGCGCACCAAGTCCACTACCAAGAAACAACGTGTGGAGCCGTCGGTGGCATGGAGCGTGAGTGAGCCGCTGGGCCTGCACTATCCCTCGACCATCGACACCATCCACCTGAACTATCACCGCACGATGGTACCGTCGATGGTGAGCGACGCATGGCTCACCACGGGCAACTATGGGGCTCCTGGTCAGGGCCAAATCTTCATTGACCGCCCCTTGACTGGCGAATTCTTCTTTGAGGACGCCATCGAGGCATGGATGCATAACACAGGCACGATGCGCTACTACAATACGCGCATCCCCATGACGCTGTTGAGCCACTCGACAGGCGGTGACAAATACAGTAACCTGGACCGCACGCGCCTGGAATTCTCGGGCAATGTGGACCGCAAGACGCAACTTGGCGGCGGTTTCGACTACATCTACAGTAAGGGCTCCTATGACGTGCAGGCCGACAAGGACTTCACATGGCGGTTGTTCGGCTCGCACATGGGCGACCGCTACGAGATGCAGACCTTCTTTAACCACTACAACTACACCACCAAGGAAAGCGGCGGCATCACCGACGACCGCTACATCACCGATCCTGCCGAGGTGCAAGGCGGCGAGACCCGCGTGGACAACAAGAGCATCCCCACCCTGTTGAGTGCAGCGCACAGCCATCTTGAGGGTAGTCAGCTCTACCTGAACCAGCGCTACAAGGTGGGCTATTACCGTTACCGCCGCGACAGCATTACCGATACCATTATCGACCGCACCTATGTGCCAGTGACAAGTTTCATCTGGACCCTGGACTTCAAGCATGCTAAGCATCAGTTCCTGAACAGTTCCAGCATTGAGGACAAGAGTTTCTTTGAACACTCCTATCTGGGTCTTGGCGGCACCGACGAGACGACCAGTTACTGGCGGTTGCGCAACACCGTGGGCGTATCGATGCTTGAGGGTTTCAACAAGTACGCCAAGTTCGGTTTCGCCGTCTATGGCACCCACGAGGTGAGGCGCTACACCCAGGTGACCGACAGCGTCACGGGAACGACCCTGGCGGAGGGGCTTGACCCCTTGCCTGCCCAGGTGCCCCACAGGGCTACCCAAAACCTGCTGTGGGTAGGCGGCCAGCTCACCAAGCAACAGGGCTCGCTGTTACGCTATAACGCCACAGCTCAATTTGGAGTGCTGGGCGATGCTGCGGGCGAGGTGGATATCACAAGCGACGTGACCACGCGCTTCAAGCTGCTGGGCGACAGTGTGAGTGTCAAGGGCTACGGCTACTTCAAGAACCTGGCGGTGCCCTACCTGATACAGAATTTCGTGTCCAACCACTACGTGTGGCACAACGACTTTTCCAAGACCAAGCGTGTGCGCGTTGGCGGTGAACTGGACATGCCCTTCTCGTGGACCAACGTCAATGTGGGCTATGAGACCCTGACCGAATTTATCTATTGGGATGAGAATGGCCTACCCGCTCAGCATGGCGGCGCCATCCATGTGTTGAGTGCACGGCTGCGCCAGGGGCTGCACTTCAAGGCCTTCAACTGGGACAACAGCGTGACGTTGCAGACGAGCAGCAACGAGCAAGTGCTGCCGTTGCCCAAGTTCGCCATCTACAGCAACCTGTATGCCACGTTCACCATTGCCCGCGTACTGCATGTGCAGATGGGTGTTGACGGTAACTATTATACCAAGTATTACGCGCCCGTTTACAACCCTGCAACCATGACGTTCCACAGCCAGCAGGAGATGGAATGCGGCAACTTTGCCATCATGAACCTGTATGCCAACTTCAAGATGAAGCAGGCCCGGTTCTTTGTTGCCTGGACCCACTTCAACCAGAAGCTCCACAGCGGTGATGCATACTTTGCCATGCCGCACTACCCTCTTAACCCCGCCCGACTGCAGGTCGGTGTCTCGGTCAACTTTGTGAATTAGGAAACAAACTTAAAACAGAGATTATCATGTTTACGAGAGTTTTATTAATTGCCATGGCGACAATCGCTATGACCGCCATTGGTTCATGCAACAGCAACAACAACGATAGTGGAATCAACATCAGCAAGGTACAAGAGGCCAATGGCGACAGCACCCTGTGCCAGTTCAATAACATTGACATGGACAAACAGTACTCCTACGTTGATGACGATGGCGACACCCTGTATTTTGATAACTCATTCTCGGCTTTCTGGCCGCAAATAATCAATGGTAAGCCTTGCCCCAACCTCCAGCAAGCCCTGCTCCGCGCCATGACCGACAGCGCCGAACTCAACACCCTTGACAAGGCCGTTGACTTTCTGCTCAACCCGGGCAACTATACCGACTATGACGTCAAGAGATTCACTCCCGTCACCGAGGTCAAAGATAATGGCAAGTTATCAACCAGCGAAGTGGATGTGATCATGCAAAGCATGACCGACCGCTTGTTGCTCTATCACCTGGGCACTTATTCCTATATGTCTGGCGGTGCGCATGGCATCTATGCTAACAATTACGTCACCTACGACTTGAAGACCGAAAAAGCCGTGACCCTTGCTGAAATCATTGCCGACACCACCCTGCTGCGCACTGTCACCTTTAAGGCAATCAAGCAGGCCTACGACTATGACAAGGATGACCTCTTTATTCCCGACAACGGCCTGCTACCACTGCCAGGAGACTTTTATATTGAAGGCTCGGTGCTCCACGTCGTCTATCAGGTCTATGAGATTGCCAGCTATGCCCAGGGGATGATAGATGCCCCCATCTATCCCTACTTGCTCAAGCCCGAAGAGATGAAACGCCTCTACACCCCCTACGCCCTCGAACTTCTCGACTATTCCGATTAATCTAGCACAAAACATCATTCCACATGAAAAAGATGACCATCATCCTGATCGCCATAGCGCTCATGTTATGGGCATGCCCCGCCATGGGACAATCATACGGAGAACCTTGTCAGTTCTATAACATCGACAAAACCGTCAAAGCAAAACTTGGGGAAGGAGAAGACGTAGCCTATCAGCAAAACTCCATCAAAGCCTTATGGCCAGTGATGCTTAATGGCAAGGAGTGCCCTAAACTGCAGGAGGCCTTCTGCAAACACCTGACCGGCAGGGACGATATCAAGCAGATGGATCGGGCCATCGAGTATCTGCTATACACCGACAACGAGAGTGTACCCTTTGGCGATAATGGCCCCTATCTGATTCTCGATGAGTTTAAAGATATCGAAACCTTTATTTCATCCATTTCCCATACAATCGAACTCAAGACCCTGGGCAAGAGGTTCGCCATATTCCATCTGTTTTCCTATTATTACTACGGAGGAGCAGCCCATGGCATGTATGCCCACGACTACATCACCTATGATACAGAACTCGACAAAATTGTCACGTTAGAGGATATATTGATTGACCCGGAATTAATCCGTCCCCATATCCTGGAGTCAATCAACCTCAAGTATGACTACACCGAAGAGGACTTGTTCTTGCCCGAAGACGGCATCATGAAGATTCCGTCGGTGTTCTATTTCGAGGAAGGATTTCTGCACCTCGTCTATCAGGTCTATGAGATTGCCAGCTTCGCCCAGGGCGACATCGATGTGCCCCTCATTTATCCCAACGATCCTAGCGCCCCTGAGTACCTGACTCCCTACGGCAAACAAGTCATGGAAGAATCGCTCGCTGAAGCTACTTGGTAACTTGTTGATCTCTCCGTTCGCCCTCATCCCAGTTATTATCTCTCATTCAGCCCAATAGGATATCAATCTATCATGCTGAATAATAGGGGATTAATTGACGACGTGATATTTTTTTGAAAAATTTTCGTCAAAATATTTTGTCAGTTCAAAAAGTCGCAGTACCTTTGCAGTCGCTTTGAGAAAGAAATTTCGATGGCATTCACATGATGGTGTGTTAGTTCAGTTGGTTAGAATACCTGCCTGTCACGCAGGGGGTCGCGTGTTCGAGTCACGTACACACCGCAGTGGAGAGAGGATTTGGGTAAGTATGCTTCGGCTGCTTGCCCATTCTTTTTTTTGTGTTAGGCCTTAGGCGTGGAATCTGCACTTTTTCTTTTTAAATGCGAATTACGCGAATTTAACGAATTGGCTTCCGCTGCGTAGCCTTCGTTAAATTCGCGTAATTCGTTGTTTAGATATTCTGTCTAGTTACAGGGGTTTGATGGAGACCGCGAAGCCGCCGCCGGCGACGCTGTGGAGCTTGAGGGTCGTTTTACTGTTCACTTTCTTCTTGGTGATGACGTAGGCTTGCGGATTGGTTTTGTAATCGGCATTCTTAGCGTCGGCATAGATGGTGGCCTCGTATTTGCGGCCTTCATCCAGGAAGTCGAGTTTGATGGCGCTGTCATGTGGGTTCTTGCCCGTCACGCAGCCCATAAACCACTCGTCGCCGCCCTTGGCCTTGCGGGCGATGGTGACATACTCCATCGGCTCGGCCTCGAGATAGACTGAACGGTCCCAGTCGATAGCCACGTCCTTGATGAACTGGAAGGCGTCCATGAAGCGGGCATAATTCTCGGGCAGGTCAGCAGCCATCTGCAAGGGGCTGTACATCGTCACATACAAGGCGAGCTGGCCACAGATGGTGGAGAGCACCTTAGACTTGTTATCGGGGGAGAACTTGGCGATATCCATCTCGACGATGCCGGGCGTGTAGTCCATGGGACCTCCCTGCAAGCGGGTGAAAGGCAGGATGGCCGTGTGACCGGGCTGCGTGCCGGCAAAGGCCTGGTACTCGGTGCCCAGGGCGCTCTCGTTGCCTATGAGGTTAGGCCAGGTGCGGCACAGTCCAGTGGGGCGCACCGCCTCATGGGCATTGACCATGATGTGGTGTTTGGCGGCCAGTTCAACACAATACTGGTAATGGTTGACCATCCACTGGCCATAATGGTGCTCACCACGTGGAATGATGTTACCCACATAGCCAGTCTTGACCGAGTTGTAGCCATACTTATCCATCAAGTCGTAGGCACGTTCGAGGTGACGCTCATAGTTGCGCACGCTAGACGAGGTCTCATGGTGCATCATCAGGCGCATACCCTTGCTATGGGCATACTCATTGAGACCCTTGATGTCGAAGTCGGGATAGGGTGTCAGGAAATCAAACACATAGTCCTTGCTGTTGCCGAACCAGTCCTCCCAGCCCTCGTTCCAGCCCTCGATGAGGAGCTGGTCAAAGCCGTTGGCTGCAGCAAAGTCGATGTAACGCTTCACATTCTCGTTGTTGGCACCATGCTTGCCATTGGGCTTCACCTTGCTGTAGTCGGTGACACCCAGCTGCACCGAGGGCAGATCGTCGGTGTAATTCCACGAGTTGCGGCCAGCAATCATTTCCCACCACACGCCCATGTACTTGACGGGCTTGATCCATGAGGTGTCCTCAATCTTACAGGGCTCGTTCAGGTTAAGGATGAGCCGCGATGCCAACACCTTGCGAGCGTCGTCCACAATCATGATGGTGCGCCAGGGGGTGCGGCAGGGCGTCTGCATGTAGCCCTTGTTGCCCTGCGCGTCAGGGGTGAGCCACGACTCAAACACCATGTTCTTATCGTCCAAATTCAGGTGCATGCAGGGGTAGTCCACCAGTGCCGCCTCGTGCAGATTGATATAGATGCCATCGTCGGTCTTGAGCTGGAGTGACGTCTGCACACCGGTCTCGCTGAACTGTTCCTGGGAGGCATTGGGCGTAATCTGGTCATGGAAGAGACCCCTGATCTCGCTAAGCCTGGAGCGGGTGTACTGATACTCCTGGGTGTCGTAATCGCCGGCAATCCACCATGCCGTGATGTCGCCGGGCATGGCAAACTGTGTGCGTTCCTCCTTGATGACGAAATAAGTGAGGTTGTCCTGTTGCGGGAACTCGTAACGAAAACCCACGCCGTCGTCATAGACACGGAAGCGCACCACGATATAGCGCCCGAAGTCATTCTGGTGGAGTGTCACCGCCATCTCGTTGTAATGGTTGCGGATGGAGCTCTCCTCGCCCCACACGGGTGACCATGTCTCGTCAAAGGACTGATAACGCGCCGTCATCTTGGCGAAACCATCGTATAACGAGTTCTGGTCCACGGCCTGCTTGTTATCAAAATTGTTGAAGTCGCCATTGCTCTTGGCACTCACCAATTCCAGCCCTAGGCGGCTGTCCTTGATGACCTGCTTGCCATTGAACAGCACATTGTAGTAGGGAATGCCATCCTTGACATCGAAGTTCACAACGATATTGCGGCTGGGTGAATAGACGGTTTCCTCCCTTGCCGACATCGCCTGTGGCATGAGTACCGCCAGCAGCACAGCGACAATCCATAAATTCCTCATTTTCATAGCTATATGATGATTTTGGTTATTGTTAACAAAACAATTGAGTTGGCTAAGGTAATAAAAAATGGCCACACGGCCACCATGTCATGCCACAAAAAAAACCAGCAGACTCCCGCTGGTTATATCCCGCAACTGTCCACAAATCACGCCAATTTGATAAATAACGGCTTTCGTTTCATTTGTGGACAGTTGCGGACAGTTAAAATGGGGACCTTTAGAACATGAAGCCGAGGGTCACCATCATGGGCTTGTTTTGCCGCATCTTGTAGCTGCCCGAGCTGGACATGTCAAGGAAACCCTTGGACATCGTGAACGTGGCCTGCATCGCCTTGTATCGCAGACCGCCACCGAACTCATAGGAGGCATTGAAGCGTTTCCAGTCAGGGCTATCTTCGGTTTCATAGATATTGCTGGCATCGTAGCCCACCTCATTGGAGCCGTCAAATTTCAACTTCATCGAGTTGGCCACGCCAAAGTCGGCCCCGGCACCGCCGAAGGCAAAGATCTGGAAATCCCCGAGGCGTAAGCGGTAACATAGGTGCAACGGCATGTAGAGCGCATGCTCCATCAGTTCACCGTACACATTATAGCCATCCACCAGCATCGTCTTGCTCTTGGAATAGTAGAACTCATAAAAGAGTCCTGTGTTCAGTCCCAAGCCAAATCGAGCGTAAGGCTCAAAGCGGACGCCAGCCTGCACACCATGTATCAACTTAGAATCTTCCCAAAAACCCATTTTCTCGCGGTCCTCGTCATCGGAGGCAACCCACTGTTTCTGCACATAGCCGAAAGAGAACCCCCAAAAACGCTTGTGCCACTCATAGTTGTAGTCATAAGAACTGCTAGACGAAGACTCAGTCGTGCTGCTACCATAGCTCGATGGCGACGAGGAACTGCTGTAACTCGAGGTAGAGGACGAGGTGCTTGACGAGGAGGGTGCACGACTGGTTGTTGATGTCGTGCCACTATTGGAGGCCGCTGATACCGAAGATTTAGAAAAATCAAAAGCCTCATAATTACCCGATTTCTCGGCCAAAGCTTTAAACATAGCTTCAAAAGTGTATTTTGACCCCCACTTAGTTTGGTCAATCAATATCTCTTTACCATCAACGACAATCTTAGTGAGGTTATAGTTCATCAATAGGTTGGAGACGTAGCGATTGTGCTCTCGTATGTTATTATAGGGAGGATATTCAGCATCACCTACTCCCAATAAACTGAAATCAATATAGCCATCTACTGCCGTGTACAACAGATCATTTTTTTCATAACTGCAAACTCCTGAAAGAATTATACCATTAGACATGTGTAATGATATAGGAAAATTTTGTTTTTCTTTAGTGGAAGATATATCATTAAAACTTACCGAAGCTAACCGTATAGCAACAAGCATACTAGGACTAGCCCATACAACTACACTCACATTATGATGTAATCCACAATTTAAACCGAATGCAAATGCCCTATACCAGTCTTTCATATCGCCACTTTCTATCTTCCCAACAGATATCTTGGGTGCAGAATTTGGATAGGCATTGTACTCAGACTCACTTATTCCTTTGTAGTGGGCGACATACTCGGCCTGCTGCGTCACTTTGAAAGAGTAGGTGGGATCTGTACTCACAGTTTGACCGTTAAGTGTCCATTTTTCAAATTTATAATAATCATAAGAATAATCATCAATATCATCACCATAATAATAATCATCATAATCATCACCATAATCATGATAATAATTGTCTGCTTTAATCGTCACATAGTCGCCGACATCATTAACCACTTTAGAAATCTCGACTTTGCCAATTGATTCCTTTTCTGTTTTTACTGTAACTCTTGAAAAAACAGCATAACAGATTTCCTGAATTGAACTCGGCACGTTCTTTGCGGCAGTGATGGAATCTGAATATGACTCGCCTGTAGAATACAGTTGAGGACTGC
Organism: uncultured Muribaculaceae bacterium; assembly: GCA_905233915.1. GTDB lineage: Bacteria > Bacteroidota > Bacteroidia > Bacteroidales > Muribaculaceae > Sodaliphilus. Next base: position 217,230 of record CAJOFM010000002.1, read on the forward strand.
CTTTAGTCAAATAATCGTCAAGTGAGTTAGAGACTGTTCCATCTGCTTTCGCTTTAGTAAAACCCACAAAGTTGTACCCGGCATTTGGTTTTGCGTAAAGATTCACCGGTCCTGAACTCACCCCTTTAAAGGATTTGTACTGACTGTACCATTGATGGTTGTCTTCTTTTTCGTCTGACACATAGACGAGTCCCGCTCCTGACGGGTAAGGTTTGATTTGAGCATTGACTGCTCTATAGCCAATGTCACCAACCAGATCGGCTGCACGCACTGTAAATGATAATGATGCCAGCAAACAGGATAGTAGCATCAATAGTTTAAACTGATAGTTCTTTCTCATTTTGTTTGGGTTTTTAAGTGATTATTGATTGAAATTGCGATACATCTTATAAGGAGACACACCACAGGCAGGCACATCACCAGATTAGTTTGGGGGAACAGGGGACTAATTAGTAAAAAGGCCGTAAGCAGCAGCGAGTATACCCCGTAGACATGGCCAAACCAGGAGCGACGATGGTAGCAGAACCACAGTAGCGCGGGCAAGGGATTGTAGGGAATCACATACCAATTCCATGTCGTTGCAGGCAAACTGGAAAACAAAAGCAATGACACAAGATAACAACCCACTACAGTTTGAGCCATCAACAAAAAACCATCAAGGACTCTAACAATCAGGCTCGAATCCTTGATTATTTTCAACAGCTGCAAAGCACTGACACATGACGTGACAAGCAGGAGGGTACCAAAAGTCATGAGCGGTGACGGGTAATGTGATTGCTGCTTGGGGAACGGTTCGATAACCTGATGCAGTTCGCCTTTGATCATCGGTCGTTGTTGGCCCTCACCATCAACGAGGATGGCATTGCGCCATGCCTGATGATGATAAAAGGGAGAAATGCGGTAGTCGATATCGCTCATCTGGTCGCCTTGAGTGCCCATGGTGAAGTTCCAAAACAGAGCCGACCATGGAGACTGTGTTGACATGCTATTGACAACGGTGCGGTGGGTACCCGTCAAGGCTTTTGGCAAGTCCCCATACTGCAATTCCACCCCCTCGTCAAGCGCCATTTTAATGACGTGAATGCACTCGGACGTGCAGTTGCAGTTCATGTAATCAAATTGATAGGCCATTCCATCGTCAACATAATCATCAATTATCTTCCACAGGTTTTGCTTCTCAACAGGCGATAGATTGAGAACAAACTCTTGAACGCCCCTCTTCTCGGAACTGAATTTATGGATATATGATTGATAGTCAATGGCCCTGAAACCTGCCTGCGAAGTTGTCAAGAATGACAGCTGTGAAATTCTCGCAGGATTCACCTCGAATGTGAAGCAATAGTCCAATCCAGCCGATGGACACTGCAGCCTGATGGCCTCATGACCATGAATGGAATAAAAAACAGATGCAGGTTCAACACACAGCACACTGGCCGTGATAAAAATGCTGTCGGATGCTGCAATTTGTAAATCTTGGTTTGTCATTCCCACATAATATTATATTGGCGAGTTTTTTGCTTGAAGGCCCTGGGGCAGGAGTATAAAAAACGTGGACCAAATACTCGATCTACGCTTCCTAAGGTATCGCCAAACACCTTGCTATCATAAATGAGTAAACGTCCATTCCATAAGCGTGAACATCAATTCATCATTTTGCTAGCTTCTTTTAAAATTGGCGATTTTCCAAAAAGCAAGATTCAAAGTTAGCGTTTTATCTTGATATCTTAATCTTGATTATTTCACATAGGCAGTGGTGTTTTAAAAGGTGAATGGTGATTTTATCAGTGCAAATATAGTCAATTAATTTGATTTTCTTAGAAAAGCCGAGAACTATTCATCAATAATAGCATTATTTTTGATGTTTGGGGGATGACTGAGGAGAAGTGGTGCATTCATCATGCTGCACACGGGAAAAAATTCAAATTATAATCAAATTCAACAAAATCTATATTATGTTTAGGGAACGACATAGAAGTTGGCCCAAACCCTTGCGGGGGTAATGCGAGTAACACGAATGGCATCAGCATTCATTCGTATAATTAGCGAAATTAGCATTGAGAAAAATCCTGGCCAACAGCTATATCATTGCCTATGTTTATTTGTTAGATTCTCCGCCAGTCAAGGCGGTTTGGATGCTGGGCAAACAATGATGGCGCAGCCCCCCATAAGTTTAGAAGGGAGGAAGTGACTGGAGAATGAGAGGCTGTCCGGTGGCGGGATGGGTGAAAGTGATGGACTGGGCATGCAGCATCAGGCGGGTGGAGGCCTTGCCGTAGAGGCGGTCGCCCACAATGGGGCAGTTGAGGCCTTGCTGATGGGAGGCGTGCACACGCAACTGATGGGTGCGGCCCGTGAGCGGCTGCAATGCCACCAGCGTCTGCCCGTTCCGGCGCTCCAGCACCCTGTATTGAGTCACGGCAGGCTTGCCATACTCCAAATCCACCCGTTGTCGCGGGCGGTCGTCCACATCGGGACGCAGCGGCAAGTCGATGATGCCCTCATCGGCCATTACCTCGCCATCAAGCAGCGCAATGTAGCGTTTCTTTATCGTGTGCCGCTCAAACTGCTGCTGCAGATGCTTGTGAGTATCCTTATCCTTGGCAAACATCACCAGACCTGACGTTTCCTGGTCCAAGCGATGCACCACAATGGGGCCTGCAGCCTCAGGAAAAGCCTCCTGGTAACGGGTTAACAGGGAATCTTCCAGCAGTTTCCCCGGCACGGTGAGCATTCCAGACGGCTTGTTCAAGACCGTGAGCCACGGGTCATCATAGACCACGTCAAGTGCCGTTTCCTCCAGGGGTTGTCCTAACAGGTTGTCCTCCACATCAAGTCCCTGAAGCATGAAATCGAGGATTGGTTTGCACTTGCTACGGCAAGCGGGATAGAAATGGCCGTGATGTCGCACCTCGCCCACGGGTGACGCGCCCCACCAGAACTCGGCCATGCACACGGGCCGCAAATTGTGGTTGAAAGCATAATTGAGCAGGCGCGGTGCACAGCATTCCCCTGCCCCGGCCGGCGGCAGCGTGCCCAACGGCTTGAACACCTCGACCAGGTCACGGCGCTCACCATGGGCATTAGTCACTACAAAAAGGCGAAAGATGCGTTCCTGCAAGGCTTCGCTCATCATCTTGCGGCGCGCCTTTAACTCATCGATGTGCGCAGAATAGTCACTAATCTCTTCAGTAATTCCCTGTAGTAACGCCTGATGACGCTGTCGGATGCGTTTCAGTTCCGCCTTTTCAAATCGGCTTTGGTTGAGCAGTTCTTCCTGTTGCTCGGCAGTAAGGTCATTTTTGGCGCGGCGTTCGTCACGCTCTTGTTTATGCCGCGTCATTATCGCCTTAAATCGGGCGATTTCCTCTTCCATCTCACGTCGGGCGCTTGCCTCACGTTGCAGCAAGGCCTCACGCTCGGGAGATTGTTCCAAGCGCTCCACCTCGTGGTTGATGGCGGTAATCTGCGCCTCGCCACGCTTGAACTCACCCTGCGGATCCAACAGGTCATAAACAGGCGGCACGAAATAGTCGTGATGCACACTACCCGCCAGGTTACCTGAAAAAGCCGCCAAATAACCCAAGCGGCCGTCGTCGTCCTGTGCCACAAGCACGCCCAACATCTTGCCAGCCGCCAATTCCTCGGCCCAATCATCGCGCGTAGCGACATATTGTTGAACCCGCTCCACCGCCTTCAATGCCAGCGGATGGGGCTCATACAGGAAGGGGCAAGTGAATTGACGCGGCAACTCGATGGTCGCCACATCCACTTCCAGCAGATGGAATTTTTCAATCATTTATCAGGAAACTATGCTTTGCCAGACGGACGCTTCTTGCCGAGCATCCAGGGAGCATAACGCTCAATGAACAGGGCAATCGGATACAGCACCGCCATGACGGCAAGGGCGATGACAACCTTCATCAGGATGTTGTCATCGAGAAACGCAGGGCCGGCAAACTTACCGACCACCATCTTGATGACACCGATGAGGTAGTTCTGGAGGGCAAGATAGGTGATGCTGGTGATGGCAACGTTCTGCGCGATGCGGCTTGTTCCAAAGTGCTTTTCAAGCCACTTGCACACGGCAGTGTACAGCGGCAACACCATGATGACCGCCAATGGCGCAAGCACGTAGGCCACTCCACGGTCGATGTTCAGCGGGGCAAAAATGAGGAAACCCAAGCCCACTGCGGCCAGAACGAGCCATAGCAACGAGCGTCCAGTGACAGCAAACGAGAATCGGTCCACCAATGGGCGGCAACAGTTGCCCAAGGCATAGATGGGCATGTACAGGAAAGCCTTGTCCAAATTCCAGTAGCGAAAACACGGCACGTCGGGCAAAATGAGCAGTGAGAGACTCAGCAGCACCGCCACAACAAGCGGCAAGTAGCAGGATAGGTATTTCCTAATGGGATAGTAGATGACCTGCATGGTGAACAGGGCCGCCAGGAACCAGAAGGGACCCAGCACGACGTCGGGCGTGCCCTGGATGAACTGCCAAACGGGCGTGAGCACATCGATAGCCTGTTCCTCGGGGCCGGCCATGCGGCGCCCCACAACAAGCCAGAGGGCATAGAAAACGACAAAGAACGTGGCATAAGGCACCAGAATCTGGCGCGCACGATGACGCAGGAAGGTCAGGAAATCCTTCTGCTTTGCGATGTTGAACAGATAACCGGCCGCCAAGAAGAACACCGGGGCACCCATGTTGAAGAGGGCCACCTCGTGGGCGGTGTCGTAGCGGGGAGGCGTGTGGTAAACCACCACCAGATACATCGCTATCAGCTTGAGGTAATCGAGCCAGGCCTGTCGTTTCATATTAGGCTTTAGATGTTAGGTGTTAGATAATTTAGGCTTCAGGTTTTAGGTTTCAAGCGACAACACCTAAAACCTAATACCTAAAGCCTAAAGCCTCTATTGATTAATCAATGATGTCAAATCCAGTGTAACGCTGCAGGGCGGCGGGGATGCGGATACCCTCGGGCGTCTGGTTGTTCTCGAGCAGGGCAGCGACGATGCGCGGCAATGCCAGTGCCGAACCGTTGAGGGTGTGGCACAGGTGCGTCTTCTTGTCGTCGCCACGGTAGCGGCACTTCAGGCGGTTGGCCTGATAGGTCTCAAAGTTGGAGACGCTGCTCACCTCGAGCCAACGCTCCTGGGCAGCCGACCATACCTCGAAGTCGAAGGTAATGGCGCTGGTGAAACTCATGTCACCACCACACAGGCGCAGGATGTGCCACGGCAACTCCAGCTTCTCGAGCAGACCTTGTACATGGTCCTTCATCTCCTCGAGGGCAGCATAGGAGTCCTCGGGCTTCTCGATGCGCACGATCTCGACCTTGTCGAACTGGTGCAGACGGTTCAAGCCACGCACATCCTTGCCATAGGAACCAGCCTCGCGACGGAAACATGCCGAGAACGCGCAGTTCTTCTTGGGCAGTTCCTCCTGAGGGATAATGACGTCGCGGTACATGTTGGTAACAGGCACCTCGGCAGTGGGGATGAGGTAGAAGTTATCCACCTGGCAGTGGTACATCTGGCCCTCCTTGTCGGGCAGCTGGCCTGTTCCCAAGCCCGAAGCCTCGTTCACCACGAAGGGCGGTTCAATCTCCACGTAGCCAGCCTTGCCAGCCTCGTCGAGGAAGAACTGGATCAAGGCGCGCTGCAAGCGGGCACCCTTGCCCACATACACGGGGAATCCGGCTCCCGTGATCTTCACGCCCAGGTCAAAGTCGATGAGGTTGTATTTCTTGGCCAAGTCCCAATGGGGCAGAGCGTCCTCGGGCAACTCGGGCATCTTGCCGCCAGTCTTCTCGACTACATTGTCCTCGGCTGTCTTGCCCTCGGGCACGCCGCTGTAGGGCACGTTGGGGACACTGAGCAGGATTTCGGTTATCTCGTCCTGGGCAGCAGTGAGGTTGTCGTCAATCTCCTTGTTGGCGGTTTTGAGATCGGCCACTTGAGTCTTCACATTCTCGGCCTCGTCACGGTTACCCTGCTTCATCAAGGCACCGATTTGTGCGGCCATCTTATTGAGCACAGCGGCGTTGTCGTCGCGTTGTTTCTGCAGTGCACGGCGCTGCTTGTCCAGTTCCACGATGCGCATGATGGGCTCGCGTCCGTCAAAGTGCTTGACGGCAAGGCGGCGAATCACCTCCTCGGGGTCCTGGTTAATCAATTGTAATGTCAGCATTGTTTGGTTTTTAGTCTCTAGTCCCTAGTTGTTAGACCCTAGTTGCTAGTTATCTGTTAATTATCACCGAAGTCGATGGTCTGTGAATCACCGATGGGGGGGCGTTTTGTTGATCTGGGCACCTCGACAGGACGGTCCAGGGATGCGGCGTGCTGACGTTCATTCAGCTGGTTGCGCAGGTCGGGCTTGCGGCCGTAGGTGGGGAATTTCTCGATCAAGTCAATCATGTCGTCATCGTCCATTTGCTCGGGGGTAAGCACGATGTAACGAGCCCTGTTTTGTTTCAGGGTCAGATCGTTGATGGCATCGGAACCATACTCCTCGGCGAGGCGCTGAGAGTCGGTAATGTTGGGTTCGACCGAAACCGGCTCACGACTACTTGTACGAGGCTGTACCGAAGAAACCGGAGCCTCCTTGTCGAGCGACACATTGAATCCCGAAGCGAGGACGGTCACCTTGATCTGGTCCTCGAGTGTGGAATCAAATGCCATACCCCAAATCACATCGACACCCTGATCAAAGTTGGCCATGAACTCCTGAATCTCATTCATCTCTTCCATCAGCAGGGGAGATTCACTATTGGGATTATAGTAGAAGTTCATCAGAATCCTCTTTGAGCCATAGACGTCACGGTTCTTGAGGAGCGGCGACTCCAGGGCGTTCTCGATAGCCTTGGTCACACGACGTTCACCGATACCATAGCCCGAACTGATGATAGCGGCACCGCCATCACGCAAGGTGGTATTCACATCGTTGAAGTCCAGGTTAATCTTACCATTGACGGTAATCAAGTCACTGATGCTGCGGGCAGCGATAGTAAGCGTGTCATCGGCCTTGCCGAAGGCGTTGGTGAAGTCCAGATCCTTGTAGATCTCAGTCAGACGCTGGTTGTTGATGATGAGCAGGGCATCCACATACTTGCCCATCTCATCGGCACCACCAAGCGCCTTGAGAATCTTCTTGGGGCCCTCGAACAGGAAGGGGATGGTCACGATACCGATGGTGAGCACACCCTTCTCGTGGGCAATGCGTGCCACCACAGGCGCAGCACCCGTACCGGTGCCACCACCCATACCAGCGGTGATGAATACCATCTTGGTGTCGTCGTCGAACAGGGTTGCGATGTCGGCCTCGCTCTCCTCGGCAGCACGACGTGCCACTTCAGGCACATTACCTGCGCCCAATCCATGGGTAGTATTCGGGCCCAGCAACACGCGGTTGGGCACCGGCGACTCATTAAGCTGCTGGCGGTCGGTGTTGAGTACAACAAACGAGACACCCTCGATGTTCTGCATATACATGTGATTGATGGCATTATTGCCACCGCCACCCACACCCATCACCTTGATGATGGTGGGAGATTTGGCCTTATCGTCGAATCCTGACTTCTGATCCAGAGTGGACATGATATCGCCCTTGGGCATTCTCGTGTCACGGCCACCGAAATTGATATTGTTGTTATCCATATTGTGATTGTATTTTATTCGTTATTGATAATTCCGCTTGCAGCTGATTTACTGTTCATCGTCCTCCTCTTCATCGGTCATGAGGCGGTTAAAACGGTCAGTCAGGTTCTTGATCCATCCCGGCTTTTTATTGGTCTTTTCGGTAGGCCTTGAAGTGCGGGTAGGATTGGGATTGGGGGCGGGCTTCGGCTCTAACGGTTGGTGTCCCTCAAAGGTGGGATCCTCATACCTGTTAAGCTCTACGCAGGTTTCATCACCGATGCGCTCGGCAGCCTCGGCCAAGAGCGAGAATACCTCGATGTACTCCATGCGGTTGATTTCGCCATTCATGATATTGATGCTGATGGGGTTTTGACCCATGCGCACCTTGATCTTGAGTTCGTCGGTCATCTTTAGCTGCAGACCTCCCAGGTGAGCACTGCCACCAATCAAGACGATACTTTGGATATCTTTGGTCGATACACCCGCATTGGCCAACTGCTGGTTGATGTTGGCGATAATCTCACCGGTGCGAGCACTGATGAAGTTAGCGGCATCTCGAGCATTCACGTCCTCGATAACCACCATGCTCACGTGATTGGGGTCCAACGGGTTGTTGATGTTCTTCTTCACATTCTCGGCGGTCTCCTCAAGCACGTTCTTACCCGTCATGATGTCGCGGGTGAGGTTGCGTCCACCCAGGGGTAAGGTATTCAGATAGACGAGGGCCTGGTTCTTGTAGATGGTCACCGTGGTGGTCTCAGCACCCATATCCACGAGCATGCAGCCCAGTTCACGGTCACTGTCATTGAGGATGTGCTTGCCCACAGCCAACGGGGTAACGATAAAATCCTTAACGGGAATGCCGAACGTCATCAAACGGTTCAGGTTAAGCATCAGTTGCTGCTTGGCGACAATAAGGTTGACGTCGATTTTTATGGAAGAACCGAATTGCCCAACAGGATTAGGGGTTTTTACTTTGTCAACAAAATAGGCGCAGGGCACGACGTCCACCGTCTCGTGGTTGCGTATCGGCGTGCTTGTGGCATCGTGGATAATGCGCTCGATGAGTTCACTCGTGATGGGTTCGGTAGTACCCACACTGCGTTTCACCTCGCTCATGATGCTGTGAAGCGACCTGCCGCTCACACCCATATAAACCTGGGTGATGCGGCCGTCAACCATACCCTCGAGGTTCTTGAGGATGCGGTTGATGATGCTCTTGATGTTCTCTACATTCTGAACAATGCCATACCTCACGCTGTTGATATGTTTCTCCTCCTGGAGGTGCTTTACGCTCAAGAATCCAGCTGGGGTTTTCTCGGCAATCGCTCCGACAATTTTGGAACTGCCGATTTCAAGTGCTACGATATATTGGTTCTTTTCCATAAAGTAGAATTGATGTATTTGGTTGTTTGTTATTATTACTTATTTAGTCACTCTTCTTTTTGCTCTTATCATTGGTTGTTTCCTTATTGGTGTCGGCCTTCTTCTCGTCAGCTTTCTTTTCGTCGGCTTTCTTTTCATCAGCCTTCTTGGCTGCATCTTGTGATGCCTGCTGCTCGGCCTTCTTGTTGTCCTCGGGGGTGCCCGTGGTCATCGTCTGGATGTCGGGAGCCTGCTCGTCGTCATCGGGATCATACTCGATAACCTGTTCCACCGCCTTGATGCGGCGTGTGGCCACAATCTGATGGTTCCACTTGAGGGAGATGGTGTCATAGGTATTCCACCCCTTCTTGGGCAACACCTCACTGTAGAACAGCTTGAGCTTGGCAAACTTGTTCACGAAGTCGTCGGCATGACCCAAGTTGATCACATGACCGCTGAAGTTGGGCACGATGATGATGTTATTGGTGTCGCGCACCTGATACATCGTCACCAGCGAGTGCAGCAACGAGTCGCCCTCGACATAATCGATGAGCGGCAGCAAGCGCGTGGCCGGGTACTTACTCGTGAAATGGCCCTGTACCACCGGCACATCGCAGTGATAATTGCTCGTGGCCTCCATGCGCTTGCCGGCACGGTTCACATAGTAGGACCTCTCGCCGTCAAACACTCTGAGCACCGGTACCAACTGACTCACCCTGATGAGCACCTTGCCGTCCTGGCACTTCACCAGGTCGGCATTCTCGAGATAAGGCGACTTCTTGAGCGTCTCTTCTATCTTAGAGGCATTGATGTCACGCATGTGCTTGCCCACGATTTTCACACCCTGGCTCTTCAAGTCATTGAGGACACCCTGGGGCGTGACAAATGCGGTGCTGTCGGCATTGATGACTTGAACCTCAATAGCCGTGCACAATTCGCCCTGCGACTTGCCTCTCGCCCACAGAATTCCCGTGGTGAGGCCTATCGCCAGCACAAGCAGAATACTATATTGAATCAGTCTTTTCAACGCTCTTGTTTCTTGAATTCATCGCATATCTCAGGCAGCAGATTGGCGATGTCGCCAGCACCTGCCGTCAATAAGACGTCAAAATTACTCAAATGTATTGACTTAATCAAATTTTCTTTCGAGTAAATGCATTTTTTAATACTCGTTACCTTTTCAAGGATGATTTCACTAGTCACACCGGGGATGGGTTCCTCTCGAGCGGGGTAAATAGGAAGCAGTATGACCTCATCGGCCAGTGAGAGAGCCTCGGCAAATGCTGGGGCAAAATCACGCGTGCGGCTGTAGAGATGGGGCTGGAAGATGACGGTTAACCGCCTGTCACTGTACAGGTCGCGCACCGAGGAGATGCTGGCCCGCAACTCATCGGGATGGTGGGCATAGTCATCAATCATCACCCTACCCTGCTTGCCGGGTTCCTTGAGCCAGAACTCAAAGCGGCGCTTGGCTCCCAGGAATGACGCTATTGCCTGTCGCATTCCATCATGCGGCGCATCCACCAGACGGCAAGCCGCCATGGCGGCAACAGCATTCTCGATATTGATGTCAACAGGCACTCCCAGGCTGATGTCGGCCACAGTTTCCCACGGCGTCACCAGGTCAAATATGATTTCGCCATCACCCTTACGGATATTGACGGCATGGAAGTCGCCCTCGTTGCGGCTATAGGTGTAAATCTTCACACCATCGGCAACACGCGGCTTGAGAGCCAGGCCAGTGTGGACGATGAGGGCTCCGCCAGGCTGGATGAGTTCGGTAAAATGGGCGAAACTCTCCAGATAATTCTCGGCGTTGCCATAGATATCCAGATGGTCGGGGTCGGTCGAGGTCACCACGGCGATGTGGGGACGCAGGTGGTGGAATGAGCGGTCATACTCGTCGGCCTCAATGACCGAATAGGGGCTAGTGGCCGACAGCAGGAAATTGCTGTCGTAATTGCGCAACTCACCGCCCAAAAAGGCGTTGCAGCCTATGCCTGAACTATGCAGGATATGGGCAGCCATACCCGATGTGGTGGTCTTGCCATGGGTTCCGGCAAAGCACAAGGCCTTGCTGTGTGCGGTAATCATTCCCAACAATTTGGCGCGTTTGATTACCAAGAAGCCCCGATCACGGAAGTAGTCGCGCAATGCACATGGGGTCTCGTCCTTGATGGCCGCAGTAATGACCACCAAGGTGTTTTTAGGGTCAAGGCAATAGCCAGGAATGAAGTTGGGGTCGTCCTCATAGACGATCTCTACCCCTTCATGGATTAACTCTCGGGTCAGGTCGCTAGGAGTGCGGTCATAACCTGCAATTCTCTTGCCATGCATGAGAAAATAGCGTTCCAGCGCAGCCATACCGATGCCCCCGGCACCGACAAAGAATAGAGAATCATATTGTTCTATATCAATTAGTTCCATAATCCTAAAAACTTGTTGGTTATACTTAATGTGATTGAATGATGCGCTCTATCTCGTCAACGATGCGCTCGGCGGCATCACGCAGGGCCATCTTGGCCACATTGTCGGCCAATGATGCTGTCAATGCGGTATCGGTAACGGTGTCGAGCATCGTGTTCACTAGGGTTGATGCGGCATCGGCATCAGGAACAAGGATGGCAGCACCGCGGGTTGACAGGGCCTGGGCATTCTTGGTCTGATGGTCCTCGGCCACATTGGGAGAGGGCACTAGGATGGCGGCTTTGCCCAGCAACTGCAATTCGGAGATGGAACTTGCACCGGCACGGGAGACAACCAGGTCGGCGGCACGGTAAGCCATGTCCATGTTGCTGATGAACGGCATCTGCACCACGTTCTTCACGCCCGAGGCTGTTAAGGCCTCACTGCACTGGCGGTCATAAATCTTGCCCGTCTGCCAGATAACCTGAACGCCATTGGCTTCGCCAATTTTCTTCAGGCCATCGATGATGGCATTGTTGATGGTGCGGGCTCCCAGGCTGCCACCGATAATGAGGATGGTCTTCTTAGCGGGATCCACACCCATGGCTTGGCGGGCCTGTTCGGGCGTTGCGCCGCACTCCAGCAAGTTGCGCCTAACGGGATTTCCCGTGAGCACGATCTTGTCCTGGGGGAAGAAGCGTTCCATGCCCTCGTAGGCGACACAGATGCAGTCGGCCTTGGCAGCCAGCAACTTATTGGTAACGCCAGCATAAGAGTTCTGCTCCTGCAGCAGGGTGGGAACACCTTGCTTCTGCGCTGCCTTGAGCATGGGGCCACTGGCATAACCGCCCACACCGACAGCGATATCGGGCTTGAAATCCACGAGGATTTTATTGGCCAGTTTCATGCACTTGAGCAACTTGGCCAGCACCTTGAAATTACGCAACAGGTGCTTGCGGTCAAAGCCGCTAACAGGCAGGCCGATAATGTTGTAGCCTGCAGCTGGCACTTTTTCCATTTCCATGCGCCCCTCGGCACCCACAAACAGTATCCTTGCATCGGGGTAACGGCGACGCACCTCGTTGGCGATAGACAGGGCAGGGAAAATGTGTCCACCCGTGCCACCGCCACTCACCAGGACGTTGAGTTGTTGATTTTTATTTCCAGACATTTTTAGGAGGTATTTCAGTTGGGTTAACGGCATCAAGACCCTCGATAATAGGAGTTTCCTCTGCCTTGTTTTTCTTATTACCATAGTTGGCGATGGTGCGGCTGACGCTCAACATCACACCAAAAGCCACGCTGATCACAATGATTGACGTACCACCCTTGGAAACGAGTGGCAAGGGTTGTCCCGACACGGGGAACACGCCCACGTTGATGGCCATGTGGAACAGGGCCTGGAACGTGATGAACGACGCCATACCGATGACCAGCAGCGAGGGCAGCACACGCTTGCTGCGCCGCACAATCATCGCTGCTCGTCCCAATAGCGACAAGTAGAGCAGCAGCACAAAGATGCCGCCTATCAGGCCGGTTTCCTCAACAATAATCGAGTAGATATAGTCACTGAAGGCCAACGGCAAGCGGCTGCACTCGCGCGACTGTCCAATGCCCTTGCCCACCAGGCCGCCATGGGCCTGGGCCATGCGGGAGAACATCTCCTGCTGGTTCTTGGCAGTAATGGGGCGGTAAACCAGTGAGTCGCTGTTCAGCCACTCCTTGATGCGGTTCTTCCATGTGCCTGAACGACGGTCCACAACATCTTTATCTTTGGAGTCTCCACCCGAGGGCATTTCCTCCACAACAGCGCCAGCGACGGGCGCATTGACCATAATCTCCTTCTGTGTATCCTTGAACATTTCCTCCTTCTTATCGTTGTTGCTCTTGATAATGAAGAAGAAACCGAACATGACCAGGAAGAAAGCCATGAGGATGCCTATTTTCTTGAATGCGGCGCCGCCAATCAGCAGCATCGAGCCACTGATGGCAATCAGCAGCAGCGTGTTGGTCAAGCCGCTGCGAATCATTAAGCCGCCGTACAATGCCACCACAAAGGCCGCAGCAATCAATCCGCCACGACTGATGTCCTGATTCTTCTGCGACTTGGCGAAGATATAGGACAGCATGGTAACTATTGATAACTTGGCCAACTCGGCAGGCTGCAAGGTGACACCCGGCAACAGCGTCATGGCACGGCGAGCACCGTTGATGACCTCGCCAAAGAACATGACGTACACCAGACTGAACACCGTAATAATGGCCAGACCAGGTATCATCGCATACAGGAACTTGGGCTTATTGTAATCCACCCGTTGCAGGAGCACCACGCATGCCGCACCCAGCCCCAGGAAGATGCACTGCTTGATGATGGGCATATAGATGCCCTGTGAGGCAATCTCACGGCTGGAAGCGCTGTAACTCTCGATGATGGAGATGATGAGCAGCATGATGTAGATGCCCCAGATCCACGGGTCACCGTATTTCCGGGAAATCTCGGTATATTTGTTTGTCTTTTCAGCAGAAGACATATCGATGCTGTTCGTTATTGAGCTTTAAACTTCTTTACACACTCACGGAACTGGTTGCCACGGTCGGCCATGCCGTTGAACAGGTCAAAGCTGGCGCAGCAGGGCGACAAGAGCACGGTGTGGCCCTCATGGGCCAGGCTGCGGCACTTGTCCATACACTCGGCCATGCTGCCGGCGTCGGTCACCACGGGCACCTTGCCGTCAAAGAACTCATGCAGCTTGGCGTTATCCTTGCCCAGGCACACGATGGCGGTCACCTTCTGCTTGACCAGCGGCTCAATCTGGCTATAGTCATTACCCTTGTCGATGCCGCCCAGGATGAGCACACAAGGCTCGTTGACGCTTTCCAGGGCATACCAGCAGGCGTCCACGTTGGTGGCCTTACTGTCATTGATGTAACGCACGCCGTCGACCGTGTCGATATACTCCAAGCGATGAGGAACAGCCTCAAAGTCGGCCAACGCCTCACGGATGACGTCCTTGCGGATGTCGAACACCTGGGCCGACAAGCCTGCCGCCATGGTGTTATAGACGTTATGCAAGCCCTTGAGCGACAATTCGTCGCGCGGGATATCCCAGTGGTTACCGTCAACCTTGAAGTTGAGCACGCCCTCGTGCAGCCAGGCAGCCTGGTTGTCATCGTCGTCGCTGGTGAAGCTCAACAAGCGTGACTCCAGATGATGCTGGCGCAGCTGTGAAGCGATGATGGGGTCGTTGTGCCAGTAGATGAACGAGTCCTCGCCAGTCTGATTCTGCGTGATGCGGAACTTGGCAGCGGCGTAGTTCTCCATCTTGTAGTCATAACGGTCCAAGTGGTCGGGCGTGATATTGAGCAACACGGCGACATTGGCCTTGAACTCATACATGTTGTCAAGTTGGAAACTGCTCAGCTCGATGATATAGACATCATGATGCTCGGTGGCCACCTGCAAGGCGAGGCTGCGGCCCACGTTACCCGCCAGGCCCACGTTCAGGCCCGCTTTCTTGAAGATATGGTAAGTGAGCTTGGTCGTCGTGGTCTTACCGTTGCTACCGGTGATGCACACCATCTTGGCATCGGTGTAACGGCCAGCGAACTCAATCTCGCTCACGATGGGGATGCCCTTCTCGATGGCCTGTGCCACCATAGGAGCCGTGTCGGGGATACCGGGGCTCTTGACTATCTCATCGGCGTTAAGGATTTTCTCAGGGGTGTGGCCGCCCTCTTCCCAGGCGACGCCATACTTGTCGAGCAGGTCCTTGTAGTCCTGACCGATGCTGCCCGCATCGCTCAGCCACACGTCCATGCCCTTGATATGGGCGAGCACCGCGGCTCCTGCGCCGCTCTCGCCACCACCCAATACTACTAATCGTTTAGCCATGTTGGTATTCTGTTGTTGATAGGTTCTGAATTAACGGATTTTTAATGTCACAAACGTCAGTGCGGCCAGCAGGATGCTCACCAGGAAGAAACGCATCACAATCTTAGCCTCGGGGATGCGGTGGTCAGGGGTCTTGATCTTGTAGTCCCAAGTGAGTTTGGTCGGGTCGGCCGTGAAGTGGTGATGCAGGGGCGTCATTTTGAACAGGCGCATATTTTTGCCCTTGTGACGCTTCACATACCACACCTGCATGATAACCGACAGTTCCTCGATCAGGAAGATGCCGCACAACAGGGGGATGAGCCACTCCTTGCGGATGAGCACGGCAAACACGGCAATGATGCCACCCAGGCACAGACTACCCGTGTCGCCCATGAACACCTGGGCCGGGAAGGAGTTGTACCACAAGAAACCGATTGTCGCACCAATAAAGGCTGCGGCATACACTACCAGTTCACTGCTATCCGGGATGTACATGATATTCAGGTAGGATGAATAGATGACATTACCCCCCAGATAGCACATGATGGCTAGCGCAACTCCAATAATCGCCGACGTTCCCGTCGCCAAGCCGTCAACGCCGTCGGTGAGGTTGGCACCGTTGCTCACTGCCGTGATGACAAAGATGGTCACCAGGATAAACAGGATCCAGCCGCCCAACTGCTTGTACTTGCCCATCCACTTGGTGAAGTAGGCATAGTCGAAGTTGTGGTTCTTGACAAAGGGCAACGTGGTCTTGGTCGCCTTCACAGCCTGGGACTTGTGGATTTCGACCAACTCGGGCGTCTCGTTGCGGTTGGTGACATGGACGCTCTCGTTCATCACGATGGCGGGGCTCAGGTACATGGTCAAGCCTACAATAATGCCCAGACCCACCTGGCCCACAATCTTGAACTTGCCCTTGAGACCCTGCTTGTTGTGGTGAAAGACCTTGATATAGTCGTCGGCAAAACCCAAAGCGCCGCACCACAGGGTGGACACAATCATGAGCAGCATATAGACGTTGTTGAGCTTGCCCAGCAACAGGCACGGCACCAGTATCGAGATGATAATGATGATACCGCCCATGGTGGGGGTTCCCTGCTTGGCAGAATTGCCGCCCAGTTTCTCTTCACGCTCCTTGTCACACATCTGGTGGCTCTTGAGCTTGAAGATGATGCGGCGGCCAATGACGATGCCGATGAACAGCGACAGGATGAAAGCAAAGCCAGCCCTGAACGAGATGTAGTCGAACAAGCGCGCTCCGCTCACGTTATACTGTTGCAGCCAGTGAAAAAGATGATACAGCATATCTTATTCTTGTGTTGGTTAATAATCTCAGTTATTTCTCACCGTCGAAGACCTCAAGCACCTGCTCGCGGTCATCAAAGTGATGTTTCACGCCATTAATCTCCTGATAATCCTCATGGCCCTTGCCGGCAATCAGCACCACATCGCCAGATTGTGCCAACTGGCAAGCCGTACGGATAGCCTGACGGCGGTCGGTGATGGTCAACGTTGTGGGACGTGACTCATCAGGCAGGCCGACTTCCATCTGGCGCAGAATCTCGTCGGGGTCCTCGGTGCGGGGATTGTCACTGGTGAGGATGACACGGTCGCTGCGCACGGCAGCCTCACGGGCCATGATGGGGCGCTTGCCGGCATCACGGTCGCCACCACAGCCACACACGGTGATGATGTGGCCGTTGGTGCCCACCACCTCGCGGATGGTGTCGAGCACGTTGACCAGAGCATCGGGCGTGTGGGCATAGTCCACGATAGCGGTGTAGCCGCGCGATGAGCGCAAGGTCTGGAAGCGGCCCGCTACAGGCTCGAGCTGGCTCATCTTCACGAGCACCTCCTGCGGGTCAAAGCCCAGCAGCAACGAGGCGCCATAGACCGAGAGCAGATTGTAGGCATTGAAACGGCCTGTGAACAGCACTTCAACCTGCTTGCCGTTCAACTCCAGGCTGGTACCGTCAAGACGCTGCTCCACAATGCGACCCTTGAAGTCGGCCATGGAGCGCAGGGAGTAGCGGTACTTGTCGGCAAGGGTGTTCTGCAACATCACCTCGCCCACCTTGTCATCGGCATTGACCAGGGCAAAGGCCCCCTTAGGCAAGGCGTCAAAGAACATCTTCTTGGCGGCAATGTAGTTGTCCACCGTCTTGTGGAAGTCAAGATGGTCGCGCGTCAGGTTGGTAAAGATGGCGCCGGCAAAGGTGATGCCCTCGATGCGGTGCTGAACGCACGCATGGGAACTCACTTCCATAAAGGCGTACTCGCAACCAGCCTGTACCATCTCGTGCAGCAGGCGGTTGAGGGTCAAGTGGTCGGGAGTGGTCTGCTTGGCAACCTCCTCACGGGTGTCGATGATGTTCTTGACCGTGGACAACAGTCCTGCCTTGTAACCCATCAGGCGGGCCATCTCATAGAGCAGCGTGGCTGTCGTCGTCTTGCCGTTGGTGCCGGTGACACCCACCAGGCGCAAGGCCTTAGAGGGATGGTCAAACCATTCATCGGCGATATGTGCCAGCGCAATCACACCGTTCTCGACCTGGATATAAGTGACCTCGGGATTCAGTTCTGCGGGCATGTCCTCGCACACGATGGCGCGGGCCCCAGCCCCGATAACGTTGTTGATAAAGCGGTGAGAGTCCACGGCGACACCCTTGACAGCGACAAACATGACGCCAGGACGCGCCTGCCGCGAGTCATTGATGAGGTCGGTGATCTCAATATCGGTATTCCCCACTACCTGCAGCGGGGTGATAGACTGGATGAGTTGTGAAATTTTCTTCATGATTCTGGAGTTAGTATGATTCAAGAGTTTCTGAGTCGTAAGTGAATGCGTTGCCCACGGGCATACTGAGAACCCGCGGCGAGGCTCTGGCTGGTCACCATGCCCGAACCGCTGAAGTTGACGCTAAGCCCGGCATCCTCCAGCAGCTTGATGGCCTCACGGATATTAAGGCCAACCACATTGGGGACGCCCTTCTCGACGCGCGTGGGACGCGCATAGTGATGAGTAGTCTGCACCTTGAGGCCACGCTTGATGTTGTTGGAAGCGTAGTCATTCATCGAGGCGAACAGGGTTGGATAGTTCTTGGCCTCCTTGTTGTCCAACGAGGCATAGTCGGTGACGATATCCAGCATACCATGGGCATACATCTTGCGGGCGATATTCTTCATCACCATACCGCTGCTGGCGCCGGCACCACGGTCGGCACCCAGCATGAGCACGATGCAGGAATACTTGGGCTTCTCATAGGGGAAGAAGCCGCAGAAGGCAAGGCGCTTCTTGCCACTGTACTGTCCGCCCACAACGTCGAACGCCGTACCTGTCTTGCCGGCAATCTTTACCTTGTCATCCTGCACCCAGTGGCGGGCTGTACCGTGACTGCCCCACACCACCTCGTACAGCATCTCGCGCAGTTTCTTGGCATTAGTGGGTGAGCACACCTGCTGGCGGATGTAGGTCACGGGGATAATCGAGTCGGGCTCTCCTTCCCTGGAGAGTTTCTTGAACAGATGGGGGCGCACATACTTGCCATCGTTGGCAATGGCATTATACATCGCCAGGGTGCACAACGGCGGGATGCGGGAACCGTAGCCGAAGGCTTGACGGGACAGGGTCACACGGCCACCGTTCTTAATCTCGGCATCCTGGAACCAGGGGATCTGCTCACCGGCAATACCCGAGTTGAAAGGCTCAAAGAAGCCCATACCCTCCAGACGCTTGCGGAAACCCGGCGGGTTGTCGCCGTATTTCCTAACGATGATTTTGGCCATGCCGATGTTAGACGAGGTTTCGATAATCTGTCGAGGAGTGCGCGTCGCACCGCCATGGGCATCGGTGATGGGATTGCCACCGGCATAGGTCCAAGACGAACCCGTAACGATGGGCTCATCGATGTTGCTGATGATGCCGTCCTCGAGGGCGACCATCATCGAGATGGTCTTTACCACCGAACCGGGCTCATAACCAAGCACAGCGTGGTTCACGCCCTCGACATACTCGCCAGTTGTCTTGCTGCGTTCCAGGTTGCTGATGGCCTTAATCTCGCCGGTGGCCACTTCCATGAGCACACAGGTTGCCCACTCGGCGCCAGTTTCCAGGCACATGTCGTTGAGCTCGTTCTCCACGATGTCCTGCAGCTGCACATTGATGGTCGTGGTGATGTCATATCCCTTAACGGCGGGAACGGCCTCGGCCCGCACGATACCGTTGGTGAGCTGGATGTTGCGGGCGACGCCAGGAGTGCCGTAGAGCAACGAGTCCAGTGCCATCTCCAGGCCCGAGTGGCCATGGATGCTACTGCTCTTCTCGTTCTGGCCCACGTTACCGATACTGCGCGCCGCCATGTCGCCGTAGGGCTTGATGCGACGGTCATGCTTCTCGTAGTAGAAGCCGTTCTTATTCTTTGCTCGGCACAGGAAGGGGAAATGGCGAACACGGTCATACTCCTTGTGGGTGAGCATATAGGGGAACAAGCGGTAAGCGCGGTTCTTGCGTCCTTTCTTGCCGTCAGGACCGATCTTGTGGGGCGCGTCGAGGATTTCCTTGCGGTCACTCAGTATTTTCTGTTTCCACTGCGCAGCGGTCATCGAGTTGTCGAATGCCGCCAGGCTGTCACACAGGGCGCCGATATCCTTCATCAGGGTGTCAGCCTTAATGCCATCGGTAAACCAGTCGATGCGCAGCACGTAGTACTGCAGGTTGGCTGCAAGTACCGAACCGTCATCGGCCAGCAACTTGCCACGTTCGGGCTCGATGGGCACGGTTTCCATGAGCACATCATTGGCCTTTTTGTTCCACTCGGCGGCCTGCACTGCGGTGGTCTTGATCAAGTTCCACACAATGAGCGACGAGAAAGCCAGCATGATGCCCACCACCAGGGCATAGCGAGCGAGGATATGTCGTTTATTATTCTGTTTCATTGTTTCGGGTGTTTTTGGCCAACAGAAAGATGGGGTTTATTTGGATTTCAAGACATAGGGGGGCTCCTTGGGGGATGACAAGCCCAGGTTCTTTTCCTGCATGAGTTTTGTCAACTCACTCTCGCGTATCATGGAATTATATTCGGCGCTTGCATTGACCAGGTCGGTCTGGGCATTAGCCAGGTCGACCTTCAGGGTCATTTCCTCCTGCATGCTGCTTTGGCACACAAATTTGTTGGCAATATAGGCCAGCGCCATGATCACAAGCGCAATGATATAGACGGCATTGCGCTTAAAAAAGTCCAGGGAAAAGAAGCGGCCCTGGATAATGTCCTTGCCCGCCTTCTTGCCTGTTGCTGACGTGTAATTTCTTCTCTCGCTCATCGTTCTCTCGGGTGTGAATGTTTTGTTGGTTACTTTTCTCTCTATAATAATCCTAGGGGTTCGTTGTTGACACAAATTCTGCGACACGCAGCTTGGCACTGCGTGAACGGGGGTTGCGCGCCACCTCCTCGTCGCTGGGCACTGCGACCTTGCCCACGAGGCGCCAAGGCGTGTTGACGCGGCCGTAGAAGTCTTTCTCCAAACGGCCCTCGATATTGCCGGCACGCATGAAGTTTTTCACCAATCGGTCCTCCAGCGAGTGGTAGGTGATAATCGCAAGGCGGCCTCCGGGGTTGAGCACCTCGAGCGACTGGGCAAGCAGTTTCCTCAAGGCATCGAGTTCGCCATTGACCTCGATGCGCAAGGCCTGGAACACCATCGACAGTTCCTTCTTTTCCTGCGATGCCTTGAGCAACGGACGCACGGCATCCACGAGTTCACCAGTGGTTGACAACGGGCGAGCCTTGACAATGGCAGCTGCCAGGCGACGTGACTGGC
Source organism: uncultured Muribaculaceae bacterium (assembly GCA_905233915.1). Taxonomy (GTDB): domain Bacteria; phylum Bacteroidota; class Bacteroidia; order Bacteroidales; family Muribaculaceae; genus Sodaliphilus. The sequence goes on from CAJOFM010000002.1 coordinate 238,336, forward strand.
GCAACTCGCCATACAAGTAAAGCACTTCGGCAAGTCGCTCCTCGCTGTAAGTGTTGAGCAGTTCACGGGCGGTGAAGGCTGCACTGCGGTTCATGCGCATATCCAGTGGAGCGTCGGCACGGAAGGTAAATCCACGCTCCACAGCGTCAAAGTGATGGAACGACACGCCCAGGTCGGCAAGGATACCGTCAACACGCGGAATGCCATAATAACGCAAGAAATTCTTGAGGAAGGAGAAGTTTCCATGTGCAAATGTAAACCTCTCGTCCTCCAAGCGGTTGCTCCAAGCGTCCATATCCTGGTCCATACCCACGAGCCGGCCATGGGCACCCAAACGCGCCATGATGGCACGGCTGTGGCCGCCACCGCCAAAGGTCACGTCAACATAGGCGCCATCGGGCTTAATGGCAAGCCCCTCAATGCTCTGGTCGAGCAATGCAGGTATATGATAAACAGTTGATTCCATTACGTCTTTTGTCGCTATCTAAAGGGCTATTTCATGCCTCTTTTTGGGGACTTCAAAGGTACAACTATTTTTCGAGAAATTTACAATCTCAAACGATTTTATTTACATTTTTGAAAATAAAAATTGTTAACAGCCCTTGTTAATAACTTTATACGTACTGAAAATCAATATTTTATAAATCTCCTCATTCTATTTACAAGTGCAAAAATCAGACAATTCCCAGGGGCTAACCATCATAAGCCACCCTCATTAAAAACAATAGCCAACTGTCTGATGGTTATTTTTTTAGCTAAAATATTCACATAATTTTTAGATTGTAAATATTTTTTTGATATCTTTGCCGACCAGTAATCAATATTCAAATGTCGAGAGATATGGGCCATCAAAACAGGAACAATTATGGGTTTGCAATGGATGTGGTGGAACAGACACCCACACCATTTTATTACTATGACATGGATGTGCTGCACAAGACGTTACAGGAAATCAAACGCCTTATCGAGGGGTATCCTTATACCGTTCACTATGCCGTCAAGGCCAATGGTAACCCGCAGATTCTCAACACTATCGCCAAACATGGCATAGGAGCCGACCTGGTGAGTGGCGGTGAAGTGACAGCCGCCGTCGAGGCTGGATTCAAACCCAGTGATATGACATTCTCGGGGGTAGGAAAAACCGACCGCGAAATCCGCATTGGACTCGAGTATGGCGTGGGCTGCTTCAACGTGGAGTCCATCCCCGAGCTTGAGGTCATCAATCAGCTTGCAGGAGAGATGGGCAAGACGGCACACATCGCCATCAGGGTCAACCCCGACATCGATGCCCACACCCACCGATACATCACCACAGGCACCGCCGATAACAAGTTCGGAATCAACCTTGAGGTGCTTGACGAGGTGGTTTGCCACGCCATTGCCCTACCCCACATCCACCTGAGAGGCTTACATTTCCACATCGGTTCACAGATCACCTTGATGAAGCCCTATGTCATGTTGTGTGAAACCGTCAACAGGCTACTGGACCACTTTGAGCAACAAGGCATTAGCTTTGAGATGGTGAACGTGGGCGGAGGACTAGGTATCGACTATGACGCGCCCGATGAGCACCCGATGGCCGATTTCGCGAGCTACTTCGGCACCTTCAAGCGTCACTTGCGACTAAGGCCTGGCCAACGGCTCCATTTCGAGTTGGGGCGTGCCATCGTCTGCACTTGCGGTTCGCTCATCAGCCGTGTCGTATTTGTCAAGGAGAACCGTAACAAGAAGTTCGTTATCCTTGACGCCGGCATGACCGACCTGATCAGGCCAGCACTCTATGAGGCTCACCACACAATCCAGAACCTGACATCCAACAACATTGACGAGCAGGAAACCTATGACGTCGTAGGTCCCGTATGCGAGTCGAGTGACGTGTTTGGCCACGATTACCAACTTCCCGTCACCCGACGAGGCGACATCATAGCCATCCGCTCGGCCGGAGCCTACGGCGAATCGATGGCCTCTTGCTACAACATGCGCCAGCTACCCGCTGCCGTCTTCCACTCCAACCATTAAAAATACAATCTTAAATCCAATGACTTATCATTTATTAACCTGATAATCATCGGATTAATGCCTTATACCCAAAATTAACATAAAAATTTTTACCGAAACCTATAGCAACATTTGAAAATAGTTGTTACATTTGCATTTGCTTACAAAATTTGATTTTATGGAAAAGATTGACACGCTAGACAAGAAGATTCTGGAAATTGTAATGAATAACGCACGCATACCTAGCAAAGATGTCGCTCAGGTGTGCGGTGTTTCACGCGCCGCTGTTCATCAACGCATCCAGCGCCTCATCGACGACGGTGTCATCACCGGGTCGGGCTACAATGTCAACCCCAAGTTGCTGGGATACTCAACCTGCACTTTCATCGGACTAACGCTTGAACGCGGCTCCATGTACCGCACCGTGGTGCCCGAGCTGCTCAAAATCAAGGAAGTGGTAGAGTGCCACTTCACCACCGGACACTACACAATGATGATTAAGGTGTACGCCCGTGACAACGAGCACCTCATGTCGCTCGTTAACGACCACATCCAGAACATCGATGGCGTAGCCGCTACCGAGACGCTCATCTCACTGGAACAGAGCATCAGCCGCACATTGCCCATCTACTTTGACGAGTAATGTCCTCACCCTACTGTCTTTTCTTTCCCACACCATCAAAAAACACGGGACGCGCAATTACCCGAATTGTGTGTATTTTAGCGTTATGACCTCTCATATAGATTTTTATTTGTACCTTTGCCACAAGTATAAATCAGCATAAACAATACTATATCATATAAACACCTTTGATCAATGGATAACAACCGATATTGCGTTATCATGTGCGGTGGCGTGGGCAGCCGCTTCTGGCCTTTCAGTAAGGCCGCCAAGCCCAAACAGTTTATTGACTTCTTCGGCACGGGTCGCAGCCTGTTGCAGACGGCTTTTGACCGCATGCAGGGCATTGTCCCCATTGATAATATCATCCTGCTCACCAATGAGAATTACGAATCCCTCATCATCGAGCAGTTGCCCGAAATCAAACGCGACCAGATTCTGCTGGAACCCGCACGCCGCAACACGGCACCGTGCATCGCATGGGCCGCACATCACATCAAGGCCATCAATCCCGATGCCAAGATGATGGTGGCACCCAGCGATCACCTGATTATCAACGTTGAACGCTTCAAGGACAGCGTTATCAAGGCGTTTGACTTCATCGAGACCCGCGACGCACTGGTGACCATGGGCATCAAGCCGAGCAGACCCGAGACAGGCTACGGATACATCCAGGTGGGTGAACCTGTCGAGGGCAATTTCTCGACCGTAAAGACGTTCACCGAGAAGCCCAACGAGGACCTGGCACGGGTGTTCCTGGAGTCGGGCGAGTTCTTCTGGAACTCGGGCATGTTCTTCTGGAGCGCCGACAGCATCATCAAAGCGCTAAACGATTGTGCACCAGACGTCAACACAGTCTTCAAACAAGGCCAATCCTATTTCGGCACCCCCGATGAACGAGAATTCATCAATGCCAATTTTGCAGCCTGCCCCAGCATCAGCATTGACTTTGCCGTGATGGAAAAGGCACCCAATGTCTATGTCGAGACAGTGGACTTCGGCTGGAATGACCTGGGCACTTGGCGCTCGCTATATGACCACTCGCCCAAGAACAAGGACGGCAATGTCACCCAGAACTGCAAGGCCTTGATGTACAACAGCCACAACAACATCGTCGCCGTCAAGGGTGACAAGCTCATCGTTGCCTCAGGCCTGGAGGGCTATATCGTCGCCGACGTTGACGACGCCCTGCTGATTGTGCCCCTTGAAGAGGAGCAGAAAATCAAACAGTATGTCAATGACATGAAATCCAAGTTTGGCGACAAGTACCTCTAACCGGTTACTGACACATAACTAACAAAACAGACGGGACACTCCACCATGCGAGGTGAGCGTCCCGTCTGTTATCTTTGGCGTTGACGGTTACTGAGGTTGCCCAGCGGCGGGTTGTTGGGCAGTGGCTGGACGGGCCAGCAGCTCGAACGAGTCAACGTAAATCTCGGTCGTGTAACGCTTTACCTGGTTACGATCTTCCCAAGCGCGGGTGCGCAGGCGGCCTTCCAGATAAATCTGGCTGCCCTTGCGAATGTAACGCTCGGCGACCTCGGCGTTCTTTCCCCACATCACAATATTGTGCCACTCGGTGCGTTCGGGCACCTCGACACCGTTAGCGTTGGTATAAGCGCGGTCGGTAGTAGCAAGAGTGAACGATGCTACGGGCTGATTTTGTGCTACATAGCGCACATCTGGGTCTCGGCCCACACGGCCCAGCAGAATGACTTTATTTACTGACATGATTTAATGGTATTTGTTTTAATATATATAATATATAATGTATAAAATCTGTTTTAACAACCTGTAGCCTTCAAGGCAAGTCCCGCGCGTTCGTGCAAACCGAACATCAGGTTCATTGCGTGTACCGCATTGCCGGCACAACCCTTGAGCATGACATCCATCACAGCATGCACGGTGAGTTCGCCACTGCGTTCATCTTTCTCGATGCGGAAGAGACACTTGTTGGTATTCTCCACATCGGCGGTGAGGATGGGACGGTCAACGATAAAGACAAAGTTGTGGTCATCGTAGTATTGCTCATACAGTTGACGCGCCATCGCACCATCAACGCCACACTTGAACCTGGCAGCCACAGCAAGGGTGCGGCGCTCGGCAAGCGGCGTTAAGGTTAACGTTACAGGCTGGTTGAAACTCGCTTGGCACTGACTGAGCGCCAGAGCGACTTCCTGTTGCTGGTCACTGGCCCAAGCGCCAAGGTCAAGACCGTCAAGGGTCTTGCCCTCATCGGTCAACGCACCCACGCCAATAGCCGCATGGAGGGTCACGGGGCTATTAAGCAATAGATTGCGCGCCATCGGGATCAGTGCCAGCATCGCAGCAGTTGCGGCATTACCTGGCACGGTGATGTGGCCAGTCTCATGCACGAGCAGCCGCCGCTGCATCTCGCCCAAGCCATAGGCCCAGGGCTTTCCATCGCCATAATCGAGGTTGTGACTACCGCTGAGGTCGATAAGACGCACCCCTTCAGGGATGTGGAGTCTAGCGAGTCGACGAGTCACTTCGGCGCGGCTACCGCACAGGAAAACCACATCAACGCCGTCAAGATCCCCGTCGCCCTCAACCGTAAGGTCACACTCGCCTACCACGCCTGGAACAATAGCGTCCAGGCGCAATCCAGCGACACCCGCATCGCGTGCCCACTTCAACTCCACATCGGGATGGTTGATGAGCACACGCACCAGTTCGGCAGCACGCAGGTTAGCGCACCCGATGATGCCGACTTTTATCATTCAGCAGAAGGGGTTTGCAACGTGCCAAAGGGGTTGGGAGAGTTCTTTGGCATGAACTGCTCAAATACCGCCTGAGCCTGCTCGTGGGTCACGCCCTCGGCAAGGATGGCCACCACGGTATCGGCTCCTGCAATAGTTCCCAGAATTTCGGGAGGACGGCTCATATCGATATCGTAAGCCAAACCCGGAGCGTAGCCGTTGCGCGTCTTGATGACGGCAAGGTTACCCGAGAAGGTCACCGACACGAGTCCCACCTGTTTAGCGGCGTGAGTATCCGTCTGACGCATACTCAACAGTCTATCCTGCAACTGGTTGCTATCTGGAATGATGTACATGTAAGTGTTGCGGTCGGTAGCCACCTTGGAAATCTTCAAGGCCTTCAAGTCACGTGACAAGGTTGCTTGAGTCACATTGATGTTGTGCTCACGCAGCATGTCGGCCAATTCACTCTGGCTGCCGATGCAGTTTGTCTTGATCAAGTCAGTGATCAATTGTAAGCGGTCACGTTTTCTTTTCACGAGTACTTTCTTTTTTCTAGGTTTTTTTGTTAATGTCGTTGTCTCCATCTGAACTATATATACTTAAATATTGGTTAGTAACGCAAAGGTAATGACAATAATCGTAATTCAACAACATATTTATAGATTTTTTGCGTTTTTCTTGCCCGAACTACTGAATTTTAATTAAATATTCACTATATTCGGTAAGTATGGAGCACCTATGATGATTAATTTATATACCTTTTTTCTTTGGAACCATCCATTGCGGGTCAAGTTGGAATTTATGCCAGGCCTCCATGAGTTGAGGCCTCAGGGCTTTAATGAGGTCATGACTTGGGGTGAGATTGGTTGGTTGACTGTCGATTTTGTCAAGGTATAGCAACAGGTTATGACACATCGTGTATTGACCTGCTGCAAGGATGGCTTGAGGCATTCCAGCAGCCTTTTGTTCGGGTGTGAACCATAATGTGGTACCCATCCCGGCAGCACGGATGCTGTTCTCCCGCATGACCGCGCTGGGCTGTAAATCGTCACTCCAGTTACCCTTTTTACTTAATTCATAGATCGCACTCATGATAACACGGTTAACCCATGCCGGATTATGATAGAGCGAATCGTAATTCATTTGGCGCAGGTGTTTCAAAAACACTTCGCTTGACATCATGACAAGTGACTTGGCACGGTTCATCAACATGCTCTCAAGGGTGGCAAACTTCAAGTGGCTGATGAATGTGGCATTGTTGCCGATGAATGTCTTGCCGATGGCGCGGAACATCTTGCTCTTGAGCAGGGCTCCCACGACATTGGCAAGCGTCACAATGGCCAAAATCACAGTCATTACTCCCGTCCAGAAACCGCTGCCCAAAACCAGCGCGAGGATAAACAAGGCCATCACAACCGCCTCGGAAATCAAGCCGTAGTTGCGCAGTCGGCCCAACGTCAGTTTGCCGACGCCCTCGGGCAACATCTGTTCGCTGGGAGAATAACCTTCCATATCAGGGCTGGACACATCACTCACGATAACCAGGTCAAAGGCCTTGTCGGTTCGACGCTGGTCGGCACGGTATTTGTGCCTGCGCTCCTCGGCCTTGATAATCGGCTCAATTCCCTGATTATCGGTGATACCGCCATCCATGAGACCAAAACGCTTCATGATGTTGCAGGCTATGTCAGGCATCTGCGATACCTTAAAGTCATCGGGGTACATCATCGGCTCAAAGCCGCTGGGGAAACACGATGAACACGCCATCGCCTCGCCAAGCGTAATGTGGCGTGCCACACTCAACCCAATATTGTTCTTGCCGTTGCCAAACACACCGTAGGAGAGCCTTTCACCCTTTGTCGTTTGGCCCTCGGTCATGCGGAATCGGAAGGCCAATGAGTTGTCAAAGTCGGTGGCCAGGGCCGTGTAGTCCTTGACAGGGATGCGGTCAAAGTGATCGAAAATGTCGCCCATCACCGCACCGTGAAACAGGCACTCGTCATAAATGCCTGCCATGATCTTGATGCTCGACATGTTGCGGTTGGCCTTCTCGGCACTCATGCCTTGCATCGCACGCGCCACCAGGTCCTCATTGCACAGGAAGTCGAACACCTCATCAACCATTTCATCGACCGATTGTCCCTGTGCCCGGGCCTGCATATACTTCAAAGCGGGAATAGTGCCACCCGAGACCGAAGTCAGACCCGACACACAGTCCAATAGCGTGCGCCCGTCCTCAAGGCGCAACCAATTCAGGAACGACAACGTGCCCAAATCAAATGTGGCAGCCCTGTAACCGCCTCCCGAAAAACACATTCCTATATTCAAATCTTCCATACCTCACTAAATCTTCAAGGTTGTGACAACATTTTTTTGTTTTAAACTATTGGAGTTGCTTGATTGCTTCCTTGACCTGGGTCATGTTGCTGCGGGACACAGGGAGGAAATCATGGCTGTGCTTGATGAGCAGTTGCATCGCGCCTGAACGTGAGACGATTTCCTCGACTTGCTGCAGATTGACCAGAAAAGCGCGGTGACAACGGACAATCATGGGGTAAGCCCGCAGGTCGTCCTCCATCTGCTTGGAGGTGGCGCGGAGCATGCTGGATTGCACCGCACCTTCATGCAAATGGTAGATTTTCACATAGTTACCCACCGCCTCGATATATAGCAAATCGGCAATCCGCACCATGACGGTCTCGCTGGTTGTGCCTGCAAGGGTGACAACCGATGGAAGCTGATTCTCGCTGATTGGCTGCTGGGGAGCCTCGCTGAGTTCATGGACTTGGGCAGACCTTGCCGCTGCAAGAGCGCGCTGTTCTGTCTCCTGCTGCAGGCGTTGCAGCTGCTCGTTCAAGAGACGGGTTTCCTCGAGTTCCGCTGTCAGATACCTGCTGCGGAACTTAAAACGCCAGTACAGGCCGATGGCAAATGAGCCAAAAGCGATAATGAGCAATGTCTCAAAATAGTTACTCCACGACAGCACATTACCAGGCACCAAATCACTCATCACGAAATGACGGTACAGGCATATCAGCAGCGATACAAGCGGAGTGTTGATGAGCTGGAACCACAGGTTGCGGCGGATGATGTAATCGACACCGCACTCGAGAGACCTGGGTTTCCTCACAATATACTTCAAGATGCCCTCGGTCAACATGCAGCTCACAATACCCAACAGGAAGATCGCCAGCAGATGAGCCAAACCCATCCACTGCCATGCTTCGAGCCCGAAAGGTTTGAATATCGCCAACGCCAGCACGATGAATGCTATGCTGAGGGCGCGGGTCTTGATCGTGTCTTTTTGTCCTTCACTCATAGGCTCACAAAGGTAATATAAAAGAGATGAACGAGCAACCCCACTCGTCACAATTATGCATTTCATCCCTGATGGCTTGTCATTCGTCACATAAACCCGCAGAATATCCCAAAAACTTGGGAGATAAGGGACTTGGTCTTTCCTTTGCAGTGCTTTAGGCAAACAATTTTGGCCGAAAACAAACAATTAAAAACATATAATTATGACACGCAGAACTATCATCGGAATCATTTTCATCGTGGCTGCCTTGCTGAGGCTGGCAGACATGTGGGGCATCCTAGAGTTAAACTGGGAGCATTCATGGACAGAATACTTCGGCCCCATTCTCCTCTTGTACATTGGAGCCGAACTCATCATTCACAGTTATGTCAAGAACCCGTCGCAGTGGCTCAAGCGCCCCATTCCTCAGGGAGAGGAAGGCAAGCGCATCAGTTGTGCCGTGCGTTTTGGCGCTGACGAATACGACTATCGGGGCGAAGTCTTCCATGGAGCGAGACTTGATGCCTTTTGCGGCGGCCTGCGCCTTGACCTGCGCGAAGCTTCCATCAACGAGGATGAGGAAATCGACATCCACACCTTCATGGGCGGCGTGGAAGTGTTTGTCCCCTCCAATATCAATGTCATTGTGAAGAGCCACAGCTTTATAGGAGGAGTGAGTGATCAAACAAACAACCGGACCCTCCCTGGAGCTCCCACGCTCCACATCACCGCCAGCAACTTTTTTGGCGGAGTGACGGTTAGGAGTTAGGAGTTAGGAGTTAGGAGTTAGGAGTTAGGAGTTAGAAGTTAGAAGTTAGGAGTTAGGAGTTATTTTACTAAACAAAAATATGAAAGTTATGAAAAAGATTAGTTTCAGACTGGCAGCTGTGATGGCTGTATTGTCAATAGCCGTGATGGCTATGGCCAAATCGCCTGATGTGATTGGCACAGTGGTTGATGAAAAAGGCGAGCCAATGCCATTTGTGAACGTGGTGCTCCTGTCAATGCCCGACTCGTCTTTTGTCCAGGGAGCGATGACCGACGACCAGGGACATTTCCAAATCGTAACGCTCAAGAGCGACGGTTTGTTGAAGGTGTCTAGCATTGGCTATGAGACGCAATATCTCACACCGATGAGCGGACTCACCATTCAGATGAAGGAGGCCACCCTGATGCTCGGCGAGGTAGTGGTGAAGAGTTCACTGCCCAAGACCCGCGTCAAGGGCGAGGCCATGCGCACCACCGTCGAAGGGACCATCCTTGAGAAGGCCGGAACCGTGGCCGACGCCCTGGCCCGCGTGCCGTCGTTGGAGGCCAAGCGCGATGGCGCCGTGACGGTGCTGGGACGCGGCGAGGCCGAGGTATATATCAACGGCCGCAAGGTGCAGGATGTGAGCGAATTGTCCCGCCTGCGCTCTGACCAAATCCAGCACGTTGACGTCATCCAGAACCCTGGAGCCCGCTATGCCGCCTCGACCAAGGCCGTCGTGCGCATCACACTCAAAAAAGCGCAGGGCGACGGATTCAGTTTCCAGGACAATCTGACGGGTATGTACCAGTATAGCCACACCATTACTAATAACCTGGATGTGAACTACCGTACAGGCGGTTTTGACATCACCGCCTCGTTCTGGGCAGGCCGCTACGGCCACTCCAAAATGTTGCAGGAAAACCAGTTGTCTTATTTTGTGGGTCCTGACCGGGTCGAGGGCCTTGTCACGCAGGAGGGTAGGAACATCTGGAAAGGCCTCTCACCCCAACTGCAGATGAACTATGTGGTCAACGATAACCACAGTTTTGGCGCTTTTTACAAATTTGACCGCCATCCCAGTGCCGACTTTCATGACCAGTTCATCACCGATAGCTATGTGAATGGCGTCTTCACCGAACGCTCGGTGAGCGACGTCGATCAGCACGACCGTTTCAGGAAGCACATTTTCAATGCCTATTACAACGGCAAGGTGGGTTCCCTGGGCATTGACCTGAACGTGGACGGCCTGTTTGACCGCACCGAGACGCCGGGCAGCACCAGCGAGGCTACCGTCCTGGACGGTGTCACCGTCAGCCGCAGCATCGAGAGCAACACCAGCAGCCGCAACAACTTCTGGGCATCGAAACTCATCCTGAGTTACCCCGTTTGGCACGGCAACCTGTCGGCGGGCGGTGAATACTCCCACAACCACCGCACCGATGCCTACTCGTTCTCGGCAACGGCAAGTGTTCCCGTCAAGGCCACCGACACCGAGATCAACGAGTCGTCGACGGCAGCCTTTGTGGAGTTCGGCCGCCACTTCGGCCTGGTATTCGCCCAGGTGGGTCTGCGCTACGAGCACCTGAAGAACGACTATTACAACTTCAATGAGCGCGAGGATGAGGTGTGCCGCGACTATGGCGACTGGTTCCCCACGTTTGTGGTGTCGGCTCCGGTAGGCAAGGTGCAGCTGTCGCTGTCCTACCGCCGCGACATCCAGCGCCCCGCCTACAGCAGCCTCACCAGCTCGACCGTCTATATCAACCGTTACAGCTATCAGAGCGGCAATCCCTACCTGAAGCCCACTTACACCCACAGCCTGGTCTTCAATGCCGCCTACCAGTGGATGAACCTGTCGCTGAACTACGCACGCATCAAGGACTCCGAGACGATGTCCACCGAGCCTTATCCCGGCTCTGAGGATCCGCTCATCAGCCTCGTGCATCCCATCAACAGCAAGGAGAGCTATAACCGGCTTACCGTCATCCCGTCGTTGAGGCCCGTGTTCGGTTGCTGGCATCCCACATGGACGGCGATTGCCATCTTCCAGAACTACAAGACACCGACCGCCGACGGTTCCATCCTCACGCTGAACCACCCGTACCTGGGATTGACATGGAACAACGACATCGAACTGCCGCACGACTGGCGCCTGAACGCTATGTTACAAGTGACATCGCGCGGTGACTATGACAACTTCCGCATCAACAAGAGCCGGTTCTATAGCGGCATCGGAGTGCAGAAGGACATCAGCCTGCACCGCATGGGCTCACTGACCGTTGACGCGCGCTGCATGGACCTGTTCAACACCAGCAAGGCTGGGGCTACCATCTATGGCCCACGTGAGCTGTACACCAGCAATCCCGCCCGGCGCACCTTCTCCCTTGACCTCACCTGGAAGTTCAACGCCGCCAGCAGCAAGTACCGCGGTACCGGCGCCGGCGAGAAGCAGAAGGCGAGAATGTAATAAGTGAGAAGTTAGGAGTTAGAAGTTAGAAGTTAGGAGTTAGGAGTTGGGAGTTGGGAGTTATTATGATTATCAGATTTGAACAATCTAGGTGCCGTGAGGTGAAGTAGCATAAAAAGTAATTATCAACAATTTAGAACGACACAATTATGAAAATGAAAGAAATGATTATCGCGGTGATGCTTGTACTCGTAATGAGCCTGGCATTTGACAGTTGCATCGCCACCCGCGACACGACCAAGATCAATAAAGTTGAACTGGGAATGAACAAGAGCGACATCCAGCACCTGCTGGGTTCGCCCCTGTTCAGGAACGCCGACGAAAACGGAGAACAGTGGGGCTACCGCAAGATGGTCGGTGAAGTGATTGATGCCGAGGAGATGCTGTTTGTCGTCACCTTTGACAACGACGGCAAGGTGGTCGCCTATAACACAGTCAAGGAATTTCCACCGCATCGCCGCAACTGATGAAACAGGAAATCAATCCAAAGGACACCAATAGAGCCATCGCCTTCGAGTTGTGGATGAAATCACCCATGCCGATGGTGACGCTCACCAAGACCTTTGACGTGACGCGGCTGTATCAGGTGAGTCGGCGAAAAGGGCTGAGTTTCAACATGCTCCTGTGCTGGTGCATTGGCATTGCAGCATCACGGATTGAGGAGTTTTACATGTTGCCCCAGAACGGCAAGCTGTACAAGTATGACCGCTTAGCCATCAATGTGATAGTGAATAACTGCAATGGGGGCATCAACTCTTGCGATGTCCCCTATTGTGATGACTTGGAGAAATTCAACAGGGACTATACGACGTTGACTCAATCGGCAAGCAGTTCCTCTCAGAGCACCTTTGTAGATGATGCCATGGTGATAGGAACATCGGCCATGACGGCGACTGAACTTGACAGCATAGTCAATCAATATAATAATCAGTTCTGCAACCCGATGGTGATGTGGGGACGATATCGCAAGAAGTGGCTAAAAGTCACACTGCCCGTCTCGTTCCAGTTCCATCACGCACAGATGGACGGTGGCCACGCCGCATGGTTTTTGGAAGAACTGCAAAAGGTCATTAATAGCATATAGCAAGTATCACAAGCAGTTTGGAAGTTTCTGCAACTATCAGTAACTTTGCTGCAGTAAACTAAGAATAGAATATAGAAATACCAAAATGGTTTAAGGGTTTCATTATGAATATCAGATTAGAACAACCCAAGGATTACCGCGAGGTGGAAAACCTTACGCGAGAAGCTTTCTGGAACGTGTATCGTCCAGGCTGCACCGAGCATTATGTACTGAACCAGTACCGTTGCAATCCCGACTTTATCCCCGAACTCGATCTCGTCATGGAAGAGGACGGCAAGATTATGGGCCATATCATGTTCTCGAGGGCTGAACTCGTCCTTGACGACGGCACTAGGTGCCCCTCTTGGACCTTTGGCCCCATCAGCATCCATCCCGACTATAAGCGCAAGGGCTATGGCCTCAAGTTGCTGAACTATGCGTTGGACAAGGCTCGTGAACTTGGAATAGGCTTCCTGTGCATGGAGGGTAACATCGATTTCTATCGCCATGCGGGCTTTGACTTGGCCAGCAAGATGAAGATCCATTACCATGCCGAGCCGCGCGATGCCGAAGTGCCTTATTTCCTCGCTCAGGAACTCATCCCCGGCTGGCTGGAAAGAAATGGTATCGTTGAAGCAACTTATTGCCCACCTAAAGGCTACTTTGTCGCCGATGTGAACCCCGAAGCCTTCGAGGCCTATGAGGCGACTTTCCCCGAGAAAGTAAGAGCCTTGCTGCCAGGCCAACTTCCTCAGTTCTGTCAAAGTTGCGGCATGCCGCTCACTAAGAATGAGGATTGCGGCACGAATGCTGACGGGAGCACGAACTTTGATTACTGCCAGTACTGTTACAAGGACGGCCAGTTCTTGCAGGACTGCACGATGGATGAGATGATTGAGCATTGCGCCCAGTTTGTCGACGAGGTCAACAAGGGACTACCCCAGCCCATCACCCGGGAGGAGTACATCGGTCAGATGAAAATGTATTTCCCCCACTTGAAACGCTGGCGCAAGGAAATGACCATCAATGATGCGACTCCTGAAAATCCCGCCCTAGTGGGGGTTAAAGGCCTGATTGCCAAGATGGCCGACACATTGCCCGTCACCTATATTTCATCGGTTGACGAAGAAGGTTTCCCCTGCACCAAGGCCATGCTGTCGCCTCGTGTGCGTGAGGGCATCAAGACGTTCTACTTTACGACCAACACGTTTTCGCTGCGTGTGGCGCACTATAAGGCCAATCCCAAGGCTTCAATCTACTTTTGCGATGCTGAGGGGTTCAAGGGCATGATGCTGCGCGGCACCATGCAAGTGTTGACCGATGCTGCCAACAAGGAAATGATCTGGCGCGACGGTGATACCGAATACTATCCGGGCGGCGTTACCGACCCCAACTATTGCGTGCTGAAGTTCACGGCGACCGACGGCCGCTTCTATAGCGACTACTACCCCCGCAGCTTTGTGATTGAGTAACGATGGAAACTGAGAGGGGTAACCGAGTTACCACTTCTCGGTGAAACTGGAGCGGCCTTGGTAGTCCACGGCGCCCTTTTTCTCGAGCCAATGGATGATGAGGTCGCTAGTGGTGACATCCCCGCGCACACCTTGGTCTTCGCGGGGAGAGTCGGCAATGGAGGCCACATAGTTGTTGGTCACCACGCGGTATTTCTTCTTCATGTTGAGCTTCTTGCCATCTTTGTCGAAAAGCTCCAACTTCTTGATCGACGACTTGTTGGTGTCGCTATAAGTCACTACAGCAGTGCATCCGCTGGTGACGGGGAAGCGGTTGCGGTCGGCCTTGAAGCATGCGATGAGCATGTCGCTGAGTTCTTTGCCTGTCAGGGTCATCACCACGGGATTGTTCATGAACGGGTCAAGGTTAAGGATGTCCTTCACCGTGATGGGACCTGCAGGGAAGAAGTCGTAGCGCACACCACCGTAGTTCTCGAAGGCAATGTCGCAATTGCACTCCTCCAGCCAGGCATCGCACATCATCACACCCAAGGCGTCATAACCCTTGATGTCACTTAGCATCTGGCCCACCACGCGCTCCATTTCGGGGCTGTTCTTGAAATGCTTGAGCAACGCCTCGGCGGCATCACTATGCCTGTTGGAATTGTTCAAGAAGATATTCTCGGCCTTCTTGCTCACCACCTTGCCATTCTCGACTTCCAGGGTCGTGAGGGTGACGCGAGGCAGCTGGTAACCATTCTGGGTAATCAACACGCCATTGTGAATCTCGCCGCCTTCGAGCTGGGTGTGGGTGTGGCTGCTGACGATGAGATCATAGTAAGGATACTGCTTAGCCAACTCCACATCGACCTCAAAGCCCACGTGCGTCAGCAATACATTGACATCGCACTGCTCGGTGAGCCATTTATACTGCGGAATCACCTCCTCGGGGCGCTGAAATGCCAAGCCTTTCACGTTATCGGGGTGGGTATCGGGCAAGCCGTTTTCACCAATCTGCGTGATGCCGAGCACGCCCACTTTGATGCCCTTGACATCAAAGACCTTGTAAGGACGCACCTGGATTCCAGTCTCGGGCGGGCAACTGATGTTGGCGGCAAGATACGGGAAATTGGACAACGAAATCACCTTTGCAAGACCTGCAACATTGGAGTCATACTCATGGTTGCCCAGGGCCGATGCGTCAAAGCCGATGAGGTTCATCATCGAGACCATGGGATAGGAAACGGGCTCGTAAAGGTCATTGTAAGGATTACCCGTGCGGTTGTCTCCAGCCGACATAATCAGCATGAACGGGTCAATGGCCCGCAGACTGTCGACGATAGCGGCAAGTTGAGGCATCTTCTCAATCGCCGAGTGCATATCGTTGGCTGACAAAATCCTCACGGTCTCACCATGAACGCCAAAACACGAGACCAATACCAACGTCACGATGGACAAAAAGTTCTTTTTCATAATATCACCGGTTTATGATTTTTATTATTTGTTGATCACGCAAGGGGGCTGCATTATCCAGTATGTGGCCCCATTTGTCGGTCACCTGCAGCGATGACACTTCACTAATATCCAGCCTGTTGCGCACTGCCCAACGCAGCACCACGTCACCGACCTTGGCCCCGCTGAATATCCTTATCTTGGAGTTATTTACTATCACTGTCATTTTCTTCAAGCATTTATAAGTTTCCAGCATCCTCGTTAACAGAAATGTTCTCTGCACACCTGACGGCCCCACATTGCCGCCGTCATGGTTGCCACGGTGCAAAGATAATGAAATATCTATCATAGACCGTATTCCTGTTGCAAAAAACAGTTTTTGGGTAAGGATGAAAATAAATGGGCCCGGCCGGAATTCCAGTCGGGTCCATTTATTTAGTGAGCAGGTATTTTGCTTTACTTGGCTGCCGCGAGGAGTTCGGGAGTCAAGGTGGGCATGGCGCCGTTCTGGGTGCAGACGTAGGCGCTGACCTCTACTGCAAGCTTGTGGGCCTCATGAATGGGCTTGCCTGCCAGGATGGCGGCACAGAAGGAACCTGTGAACGAGTCACCAGCGCCAACGGTATCAGCCACCTCAACCTTGGGAGTTGCCTGGAATGACATCTCGCCGGGCTTGAACACATAGGAGCCATTGGTGCCACAGGTGAGTACCAACATGTCGAGATTGTACTTGCCCAGAATGAGCCAGCACTTGTTCTCCATGTCAAGGCCAGGATAACCGAACATGCGACCAATGATTACCAGCTCCTCATCGTTGATTTTAAGGACATTGCAACGGCGCAATGACTCTTGAATGACTTCCTTGTTGTAGAACTGCTGACGCAGGTTGATGTCAAAGATCCTCATGCAGTCGTCGGGAGTAGCATCCAGGAAACGGTGGATGTTCTCGCGCGACACGACATTGCGCTGAGCCAGTGAGCCGTAGCACACGGCGCGGCAGTTCTGTGCAATCTCCTCAATCTCGGGCGTGAAGGGGATATTGTCCCAAGCCACATTTTCCTTGATGTCATAGGTGGGAATACCCTGCTCATCAAGGGTTACCTGCACGGTGCCGGTGGGATAAGGCACACGCGGCATGAGGTACTTGAGGCCATGTTCCTCGAGGGCCTCGATGGTTTCCTCGGCAAGTTTGTCCTCGCCCAGCGCACTGATGGCGATGGCGTTGCCACTGCCCAGGAACTGTCCGGCATGATAGGCGAAGTTGGCGGGGGCACCACCCAGTTTCTTACCTTCGGGGAGAACATCCCACAGGGCCTCGCCCAGACCCACTACATAACGTTTTTCATTCATAGTTGTCAGTTTTCAGTTGTCAGTTTTTAGTTGCGGGATTGAGTTGCTTGATGTAGGTGAACAGGTAGATGACACCGACGGCCATCACTGCCACAGCGCCAGCCTGGCCCACAGCATCGCTGGCGAAGCCCATCAACAGCGGGAAGATGGTGCCACCGAACAGGCCCATAATCATCAGGCCAGACACCTCGTTCTGCTTCTTAGGCATCGACTCAAGAGCCGTGGCAAAGCACATCGAGAAGATGTTAGAGTTACCATAACCCACAAGGGCGATAGCCGTGTACAGGATCCACTTCTCGTGGCCGAAGAACATGCCACACATCGAGAGGGCCATCAGGATGACACTGATGATGAAGAACGTGCGGGTCTTCATCACGCGCAGGAAGAACGAGCCGGTCAAGCAACCGATGGTACGGAAGATGAAGTACAGCGAGGTGGCAAAAGCAGCCTCGTTCAGGGTCATGCCCAAGCGCTCCATGAGGATTTTGGGAGCAGTGGTGTTGGTGCCCACGTCGATGCCCACATGGCACATGATGCCCAGGAAGGAGAGCAGTACGATGGGCTCACCCAAGAGCTTGAAGCACTCCACAAAGGTCGAAGGCTTGCCCTCGATTTTCTCCTCGTGGATGGGGGTTACAGCCAGCAGGACCGTCGAGAAGATACCTACCACAAAGTAGATGGCGAACAGCACGCGCCAGTTGAGACCCAGGCTGGGAATCACCGCGGTAGCTCCCCACATGGCCAGATAAGGCGCGAGGAACGAAGCGATGGCCTTGATGAACTGGCCGAAGGTGAGCGTCGATGCGAGGTTGCCGCCACCCATCACGGTCGATACCAGCGGGTTGAGCGATGTCTGCATCAGCGCATTACCGATGCCCAGCAGCGAGAAGGCGATGAGCATCACGGGGAAACTGTTGCCGAACAACGGAATCATCAGCGACAGGATTGTAACTGCCAGCGAGAGCAAAACCGTCTTCTTGCGGCCAATCTTGTTCATCAGCATGCCTGTGGGAACGCTGAAGATGAGGAACCAGAAGAACACCAGCGAGGGGAAGATGTTAGCCACCGAGTCCGTGAGCTGGAGGTCTTCTTTCACATAATTGGAGGCGATACCCACGAGGTCCACAAAGCCCATGCAGAAGAAGCACAGCATGACCGAGATGATCGCGATTTTATTTGTCTTTGCCATTTTTATATTAAGTTTTCAGTTTTCGGTTTTCAGTTTTCAGTCGTCAGTTCTCAGTTGGCATCCGCCAGCAACTAACGGCTAAAAGTTAATCTGGTAAATCGTGGCCTTGCCGCCCTTGACCTTGAGGTTGGTGTAGGGTGCGGTGGGGAACACGAGGTTAGTCATCGCCATCTTGCCGTCGGCATCAAAGGCCTCGATGCTGCAACGGTCAACGAAGATGCGCAGCTGCTTGATAGTCCCGTGGGTGGGGGCAACAGTCACAACGGGGAAAGCCTCGCTGAAGGAAGCGTCACCGCTGGCAGTGCGGTCCATGGCAAAGGTCTGCTTGGCCGCATCATAGGTCATTACCACCTGCTCGCCATTGGCGTTGGAGAGGGTCAACTCCATCGAGTTTTTCACATCGACGACGATTTCGCAGGTCTCGGTAGGCTTCTTCACCTTGGCGCCGCGTGCTGCGAGCATTTCGGGAGAAGGCTTCACGCTGACGTAGGACTCCTCACCGTCGGTGAACAGGCCCAGGTCGCGGGGAATCGAGTTGGCGCTGCGGAACTGGCGGGTGGGCACTTGGTTGGCATACTGCCAGTTGGACATCCACGCGATGACCACATGACGATCGGCAGGCGCGTTGTAGAACGATACCGTGGCATAGTGGTCCTTGCCGTAATCCATCCACTTGGTGACCTTGGGCATCGACTCACAGGTGAACTTGTGGCCGTCAAAGTCGCCCACAAAATACTGTGTTGCCGAACCGCCGAAGGGACCGCCGGGATTGATATTGCAGATCAGCACCCACTTGTCGTCGATCTTCATCAGGTCGGGGCACTCCCACACGCCGCCATGGTTACCGTATTCCTTGCCGAATGAACTCTCATACTTCCAAGTTTTCATGTCCTTGGAGCTGTAGATGTTCATTTCCTGGCCAGCGGCAAGAATCATGTTCCATGCGTTGATGTCGCTGTTCCAGAAGGGGTTCGGGTCGCGGAAGTCGGGCACATCGCTCGTCAAGACGGGATTGCCGTCATACTTCTCGAACGTCATGCCGTTGTCGTGCGAGATGGCAATCGACTGCGTCTGGTTCTGTCCAGCCGAGGTGTAGATGGCCACCACGTCGTTACCGTCGGTCACACAAGAGCCCGAGAAGATGGTACCCAGAGCATCAGGCTCGATGGCGATGGGCTGGTGGGTCCAGTGGATAAGGTCGGTCGAGGTGGAGTGTCCCCACGTCATGTTCTCCCACTGTGAGCCGTAGGGGTTGAACTGATAGTAGAGGTGCCAAACACCATCCTTGTAGAACATACCGTTGGGGTCGTTCATCCAGCCATAGGCGGGGGTGTGGTGATAGGCGGGACGGAAACGCTCGCGATTGCTGTCGTCGAACGTGTCGGTCACCCGCATCTCACGCCAGCAGACAAAGTCCTTGACGGCACCGGTGGTGCGGCGGTCGCCATGGAACGAGATATCAATCAGCACCTTCTTGTTGCCGAAGCGCTGGATATCCAGGGGCACATAGTAGTCCACCTTGTCCACCGCAAAGCGAACGTTGAGCGTCTGCACCTGCTCGTTGTCCACAATGACGCGCACATAGGCGTTCTCCTCTTTCTCCTGCACGGGCAGCAACAGGTACTTGCCCGTGGCGTCAACACGCAGCATGGCGTGGTTTTCGCTCAATAACTGGGGGACCAGTGCCGTGGCCGAGAAGGCCACGAGCACTGCCACCATGATAGTTAAAAGTCTGTTCATTGTTGTAAAGGAACTATTGGTTACCGTTTACTGAAACACTTTCAGGTCAGAAATGGTGATATTGCCACCATAGTTGTTGATACTCCAGCAATTCTTCTGGATACCGTAGATGCGGTTGGTATAGCAGCAAACGTCGTTGATGTACATCACCATCACCGAGTTGTCGGTGTAGATGTTGATGTGATAAACGTTGTCGGCGGGACGCTCAAACCAATAGCCATCGATACCCTCGATAAAGCCCTTACCGGCACTACCCTCCTGCTCGAAGTTCACCTTGCGGTGGTTCTCATCCTCGGGGTTGACCATCATCGTGTAGTAACGGTCGGAGTCGGTGCCACGCACCAGCGAGATGCCGAAGCGATCCCAATTGTTGGAGGTGGTCACGGTGAAGGAAATGTGGTTGCTGGTTCCCAGGCGGTTGTACATCACGAATGCGCCATCACCCGAGAGGGTGCCGTTGACACCGCTCAGTTGAGCGCCACTGCTGGCCATCACCTTAACATTCTGCTCGTTGTTGAACTTGGCAGCGATTGCAGGCACCTCGCCCAGGGTCAGCGTACCGTCGGCATGCTGGATAATCTTGTGGCATACCAATGCGCCCGACCAGTTGGGCTCACCGCCGGCACCCACGTTGATGTTCCTGTCGTGGATAGTGTTGCCGGTGCGGTAGGGGCACCAACCCCAAATGTAGCGGTCCTGGCCGTTGCTAGCCGTCTTGCCGGCATAGAATGCGCGGGTATCGAGCACGCCCTCATGACCGTCGCGGGGCCAGTTGGCTCCGGGATCGTTGAAACAGGCCCTGAGAGCCTCCCAAGAGGTAGCCATCATGTACTTCACCTTGCGGCTCCATGAGGCACGATAACCCTCGCTGTACACGAGATACCAGTAGTTACCCATCTTGAAAATGTCGGGGCACTCACACATGCGGTCCCAAATCATGGGGAAGTTGCCGACGTGTTCCCACGTCTTCAAGTCGCTGGACTTGAACTCGGCGAACTTCAGGTTGCTGGAGATGACCATGTGGTAAAGGCCATCGTCGGCAACAAAAATCTGCGGATCGCGGAAGTCGTTGTCGGAGTAGCCATAGGTCGAGCCCTTCAACATCCACATGGCATCCTTTGACCAGTCCTTGAAGTCGGCTGAGGTTGCCCTCATCACAGCCTCGCGGCCAAAACGGTCATGACCCGTGTAATAGATGTAATACAAACCATCCTTCTCATTATAGATACAGCAACCTGTACCCAGGGCTGCATCCTGCTCGTCGGCCGAAGTGCCGGTCGGCAGTACCTCGCCCAGAGACTGATAGGTAGCGCCGTCAACCGTTGACACGCCCCAGAAGGGGTGATAGTTGAAAGCGGCATTGTTATCAAACTCCTGCAGGTAGAGCACCTTGAAGTGGCCAGCCTTGGCATCATAGAAAGGCATCGGATCACCACAACGGCCAATGGCGGGGTTGTAGTAGGTCTGGAAACCAGCCTCGTCTACCGAATTGAAGAATGCGGTGTTGTCCCAGTCCTTGGAGGGATCGGGGCCGAACTTCTCCTCGCTGCATGCCGACGAAGCTACCATAAAGCAACACAACAGCAGTGTGCTGAAAATATTCTTGAACTTATTCATGAGTCAATTACTTGGTTAAATAGTTGATAGCATTCTTGGTCATAATCTCAATGTTCTTGTGGAACTTCTCGGTATAGCCAGCCTCGTAGGTATAGGAATACCAGTCGTAGCAGCCCGAACCGACACAGATGATACCACCCTTGCCGTCATGAGCAGGATACTCCCAAAGCACGATAGCGCCATCGCCACCTACGCCGAGAACCCTACCGCCAGTGCGGCTGGTCCAAACGTCGTAGTTGTCATAGCCACCCCAGTCGGTACCGATGTGGTACTGGGCGGTTGAGTTG
Source organism: uncultured Muribaculaceae bacterium (assembly GCA_905233915.1). Lineage (GTDB taxonomy): Bacteria > Bacteroidota > Bacteroidia > Bacteroidales > Muribaculaceae > Sodaliphilus. The sequence goes on from CAJOFM010000002.1 coordinate 260,347, forward strand.
GTGATGTGGTAACCGGCATCGGTGCAATAAACCTCGTTGGGGTTATCACCAGTCACGAGATTCTGATAGATGGCATGGCCATTCTGACCGTCAAAGATACGGAAGGTCCACGGGCCACCGCACAACTCGGCATAGGCCTCGTCCTGACCCCAGCAGTTGTTGGGCGTCGTCCACTCGTCGTCACCGGTCGTGCCGATGAATGAAGGCAGGTTAACGGCATAGCGGGTGAGCAGCAACGAACCGCCGTTCTCGTAGAACTGGCGCAGCTCGTTCAGGGTGTTCATCGCATCGGTAGCCTTGGCAACAAAGTTGTCATGGCCATCCACGCCACCGTCAACGTGCCAGTGCCACCAGATGAGCTTGCACTCCGACAGGTCGAGGGTGCCAGCACGCAGGTCGGCAAACGAAGCATAGAGCGAGCTCTCGACATTACCCAGCATCCACTGGCAAGCGGCCTGAGCCTCGGGATCAAGTTCGCTCATCGTGGGAGCCGAACCCAGGAAGAGGGCCTTGGGCTTGCTGATGGCAATCACCTTAACGGTATAGACGCTCTCGGCCGAATTGTTCTTCACCGTGTAGGTAACGGGCTGCGAGAAGTCTTGAGCCACACCCGACGACGGGGAGATCGTAGCATTAGCGCTATAGGTAATGGTGGGAACCAGGTTGGTGATGTCGAGCGTTGCGGGAATATAGACAACAATCGACTTGGTCTCCTGGTCAATGCTACCCGTGTAGATGTCGTTGATCACAAACGAGGTGATGCGGGCTTCGTCATGGAGGACAGACAAGGTCCAGTCCATAAAGACGTCACCGTTCATGACGTGCAACACCTTGGCAGCGTCCATGTTGATGGTTTCGCCCTCGTTAATATTGCACACGGCACCATCTGACATCTTCAAAGACGTCACCTTCATAGCCGAAGTCTCATAGACCTCGGGCAGACGAACGATAATGGAGCGTGACGGCAGGTCGATGATACCCTCAAAGTTGTCCAGTGAGAGCTGATCAATCATGCAGTTGCCCGACAACTCCAGGTCACTGATGTTGTCATCGGAGCATGAGCTGAGCATTGGAGCAAGTGCGCAGCATGCAAGACACGCACAGAATATATATAATATCTTAGCTTTCATAATCATTGTTATTTTATTCATCGGAAATTAACTATGTTGCTATGTGATTACCAGTTGCCAATGTTCTGTGTGTAGTGACCGTTGGAGGCCGAAATCTGACTGAACGGGATAGGCAGGTACTCGTCCTTGTTGGCGGTGAAGTGAGCGGCACTGTAGATGGCACAGTGGTCAATCTCCTCGGAGTAGTACTTGTTGAGCACTGTGGCGGCATCACCCCAGCGCACAAGGTCGAAGAAGCGCTCGCTCTCCATACCCATCTCCAGACGGCGTTCCATCTTGACAATCTTCACGGCCTCATCCTTGGAATAGCTGCCGCGATAGTTGCTGATGTAAATCTTCACGCCGTAGGTGTTGGGATAGCTGGAAATCATCTGGGTGCTGGTAGCAGCACGTGAGCGCAGCTGGTTCACGAGGTTGATGGCTTGGTCGGCCTGACCCATCTGGGCATAAGCCTCGGCGCGCATCAACAGCACGTCGGCATAGCGGAAGACGATGCGGTTCATCGAGCTTGCCCAGTAAGAACCCTTAATGAGGTAGCTGCCGATGAGAGCAGGGTCAACATTGTGCTTGAGAGATACATAGTAGCCATACAGACCATTGCTGCGGCTCCAGATGCTGGTCTCCTCCATCATGTAGTTGCGGTTGAACATGTAGGGAAGTCCGGGCATACCCACGGTCAAGAACAGACGCGGGTCGGCATTGTCGTTGCTCAAGTCAAAGTCCTTGTCATTGAAGCTGTCGAGCAGGGGCAGACCATCACCGCCGGTGTGATAGGCATTCACGAGGTTCTGCGAGGGCTTGTAGAAGTCGCAGCCACCGTCGGTAGCGCCAGGGATGTTGGGCGGAATCAAGCCGTAGCTCCAGTTCAGGTTACCATAGGTGGAACCATCGTTGCGTGAGTACTGGATAGCCCAGATGCTCTCGATGCCGTTCTCGTACTCTTCCTCGGGACGGAAGTTATTGTGGATGTCAGCCTCCAGGCCGTAGTTGGCATACAAGGCGGGATTGGTGAACTCGATCACCTTCTCCAGGTCACCCTGGTTGATGCTCGTCACCTGGTTGCTGTTGGCGTCATCCTGACGATAGGCCTTATAGAGATAAACCTTAGCCAAGAAAGCGGCTGCGGCAGCACGGGTGGGACGTCCCTTGTCCTGTTGAACTTCGGGCAGGGTGTTGTAGGCTTCCATCAAGTCATCGATGATGAGTTGCCAGCCCTCGTCGTTGGTGTACTGCGTGTTGGACAGCTCGTTATACTCCTCGTAGGTCAAATTCTCGTTGACAACAAAGGGGATATTCTTGTACAGGCGCTTGAGCAAGAAGTGGCCATAGGCACGCAAGAACTTCATCTCGGCCAAACGCTGACCCTTCATGGTGTAGCTGTCGTCGGTCTCCTTGAGCAGTGCGATGGCGCTGTTCACGCGAGACAGGCTGTTGTACAACCTCACCCACATGTCATTAATGTTCCAGTTGGTGGTGAGCACGCCCTGTTGAACCTCAAGCTGATGGAAGACGTCACCGTCGCTGGTACCGTTACCACCCTTGTAGGCATCATCACTACGGACGTCGAAGTTCCACATCGAGAATGATGAGTTGATGTCCTCGGCAGAGGTGAAGATGGCGTAGGCCGAGATGGCCATGGCCTCGGCATTCTCGGGCGACTTTACCTGCTCGTCACTGAGAGTGGCTTGGGGCTTGTGCTCGTCGAGAAAATCATCACAAGACGTAAACAATGTGGTGGCACTGAAGCAAACCAGACCTACACACAATATATTGAATATCTTTTTCATAGTGAATCCTGAATTTTTAGAATGAAACATTAAGACCATAGGTGACATTCAAGGGGATAGGATAACCGAAGTTGGGATTCTCGGGATCCACACCGGTGAATGACTTACTCTTGATGGTCAGCAGGTTCTGGGCTGACACATACATGCGCAGACGGGCGATGTGCAGCTTGTCACACACGTTGCTGCCAAAGTTGTAACCCAATTGGATGTTACGCATCTTGGCAAAGGAGCCGTTCTCGACAAAGTAGCTGCTCACGCGCTTCTCGTTGTTGTTGTCCATCGTGCTGACAGCGGGGATGTTGGAACCGGGGTTATTGGGAGTCCAAGCGTCAAGCAAGCGACGGCCCTTGTTCAGGTTGGTGATGTTCAGACCAGCCCACAGGTCGGACTCGCGCTTCAGGTCGCTGATAACGTCAACACCCTGCACACCCTGCCAGAACATGGTAAAGTCCAGATTCTTGTATTCAAGATAGATGTTCAGACCCCAAGTGAAGTCGGGCACAGGAGAGTAGATCCACTTCTGGTCCTTCTCGTTGATGACACCATCCTCGTTCAAGTCTTTCCAGCGGATGCGACCCAGGCCTGCACCATTCTGTGCGGCGTGGTTGTCAATCTCGTCCTGGCTCTTGAAGATGCCGTCATAAACATAACCTACCTGGGCGCCCATGGGATGACCCACAACGCTCTCGACACCATTGCCACCGAAGGTACCGGCTGCGGCCAGGGTCTCGGGGAGCTTGGTCACCTTGTTGCGATAGGTACCGATGTTACCGGCGATGTCATACTGGAAATCGCCCACGCTGCCGCGATAACCCACGTTCAGCTCGATACCCTTATTGGTCATTTCACCAGCATTGATCCACTGGCTGCTACCCTCACCCATCACACCGATACCGGGCATGTAAACCAGAATGTCGGTGGTCTTCTTGTAGTACCACTCAAATGAGCCGTAGAGCGCGTTGCGCAGCATACCGAAGTCAAAACCGAGGTTGGTCTGAGTTGTGGTTTCCCACTTGAGGTTATCGTTGCCCAACTGGTTGCGCTTGAAACCGCTGGGGAGCGTCTGGCCACCGTTGGTACCGGCGATGTCGTAGCTGGTACCGTAGCTCTGGCCACCAAATCCAGCCTCACCATAGTTGCTCTCAAAGATGGTGTAACGGGCAATGTTGGAAATCTCCTGGTTACCGGTCTGTCCCCAAGATGCGCGCAGCTTGAGGTTGTCGAGCCACTCCATGCGCTGCATGAAGGGTTCCTCACTGATGCGCCAACCGAGGCTGACCGAGGGGAATGTACCGTAGCGGTTATTGCGACCAAAGCGGCTTGAACCGTCATAACGCATGGTCAAGCTAGCCAGATAGCGGTCGGCATAAGTATAATTCAACTTGCCGAAGAAGGATACCAGGGTGTAACCCTCGCCCGAGCCGTAGGCCTCGGCCTCGCCGACAGCTGCATTGGGCCACATGTAATCGGGATTCAGGACGGCAAAGTCATAAGCCTTGGCGCTGAGCCATGAGTCATCCTCACGGTTAAGCTCGGTACCAATCATGATGTCGCCGCGATGTGCGCCGCGCTCCAGATTGTAGGTAGCGATAGCATTCCACATCCACTTGGTCCAGTGCTCCTGCTTAGGCTCAACGGCATTGGTAGGATTGGCCACTGTACCCTCGGTAATGGGATAGGTGAAGATGCGTTGCTGTTTCTGTGAATAGTCAAGACCAAAGGTCGACTTGATGTTGAAGTCGGCAATGGGGTTGATGTTGATGAAGGCATCACCGAACATGCGCCAATAGGTGTAGCGGTTGTCGCTGTTGCGGTCCAGACGGGCCACGGGGTTCTCACGGTCGGGATAACCGCCCACGGGACCAGCATAATGGCCATCGGTCGTGTAAACAGGCAGCGAGGGGTTGAACTGCAGCACATTCTCCAGGAATCCGCCAGGAGCCTGAAGCTCGTTGGTGCGGTTTACCGTGAAGTGCTCACCCACGGTCACGATCTTGCGGTCGCCGATGGGCAGCAGCTTGTAGGTCGAGTTCATACGAGCCGAAAAGCGCTGGAAGTCGGAGTGCTTGATGATACCGTTGTTCTTGTAGTAGCCGAGTGAGAAGAAGGATGTACCATTCTCGGTGCCCTGGCTCAGCGATACGTTATACTGCTGAACGAAGCCCGTGCGGGTGGTTTCCTTGAACCAGTCGGTGTCGGCGGCGGGAGTGATACCAGCGGGGTCCAGATACTTGCTCATGGTGATGTTGTTGAGCATGGGAACACCCTTGGCATCATAGGCCCAGTCATAATGATAACCCAGACCGTTCAGGTTGGGGTTCAGGCCATCGTTAACGAAGCCTTGCCACATTACCTGGCCAAATTCCTTGGCGTTCAACACCTTCATCTTGTGGGCATAGGTCTGAACCGAGAGGCTGGCGTCAAAGTCGATTTTCACCTTGCCGTCCTTGCCGCCCTTGGTGGTGATGATGATGACACCGTTGGCAGCGCGGCTACCGTAGATAGAAGCCGAAGCGGCATCCTTCAAGACCTGGATGCTCTCGATGTCATTACCGTTGAGCTCGTGCATACCGGCCTTGGTGGGAACACCATCGATGATGTACAACGGGTCATTGTTGTTGAGGGTACCTGTACCACGAATGCGGACAGTAGCGGCACCCGAGGGATTACCGTCGGCCGAGATGTTCATTCCCGGCACGCGACCCTGCATCGCCTTGATGGGGTTGTTCTCGTTTTGCTTCACCAGATCGGTAACGCTGACTACCGACACAGCACCAGTCAAGTCGGCCTTGCGCTGCGTGGTATAACCCGTCACGACAATCTCGTTGAGCGAGAGGGCATCTTCTTTCATGGTAATCACCATGCCGTCGCTAGCGGGCATCTCGACATTGAGGAAACCCACGTAGGAGAAAACGAGGGTTGCTCCGGGATTTACCTTGATGGTGAAGACACCGTCAAAGTCGGTCACTGTACCGTTGTTGGTACCTTTCTCCATCACAGTGGCGCCGATGACGGTTTCTCCAGTCTCGTCAACGACGGTGCCTGTGATTTCTGTTTGCGCATACAAAATCGTACACGTCAACATGAGCATGAAGCTGAGTAGAAATCTTTTCAGTACGTTCATTGTTCTGTTGGTTTTGGTTAATAATAATGATTAGTTTATGTCGATTGGTTGCAAAGTTAACCTACTAATATATAGGGGACTATCAGTTTTAGTTCTTCTGCTTGTAAATTTGTTTCAATGTATCAATTCTGCTACTCAATGAACGATTATTACTAGCCCCAACACTCACACGGACACATGCCAAGGCGCAAAGACATAAAGGTCTATTCAACCCTATCAACAATAAAAACAAGCCCTATTGAGGTTAAAGACAAGCCCTATGTTTGCACCGTTAAAGTCAAACATAAGGCTTGTTTGTAAAAAAGCTGGGGCGATGATGCCACCCAGAAAAAAGATTATTCAGCTGCTTGAAAACAGGGCCCTGGATATATCAGAATCAGGACTTGCGTGCTTCGCCTGGCACGGTGCCAAACTCGTCCTTGTAGCACTTGGTGAAGTAGGATGGCGAGGCGAAGCCCACCTGATAAGCGATTTCGCTCACGGTTAAACCAGACTCTTGCAGCAGCCTCTGGGCTTGGGCCAACCTGGCTTTGCGCAAAAGGTCCACTGGCGTATTGCCGGTCATGGCCTTGACCTTGCGGTAAAGCTGCACGCGGCTCAGTCCCATAGCGGCGGCAAGTTCCTCAACACTCAGGTTGCTGTCAGCCAGGCGTTCCTCCACCAAGCTCTTGAACCGCGAAATGAAGGCATCCTCGATGGGTGCAGGGGCGGCATCGGCAGGTTCGGCAGATGCGGCGGACGCCTCGGTTGAGGCTATCCCGGCCATGGGTTTCATGCCCCACAGGTCCTTGAGTTGGTGACGGCTTTGCAGCAGGTTATCGATGCGCGCCAGCAGCAATTCCGGAGAGAACGGTTTGGTAATATAGGCGTCGGCTCCGCTCTCATAGCCCTCGATTTGGTGCTTCTCCAGCGCCCTAGCCGTAAGCAGGATGACGGGGATGTGGCTGGAGATGTTGTCTTTTTTCACCTGTTGGCAGAACTCCAATCCGTTCATCACGGGCATCATCACGTCGGACACGATCAGGTCGGGCACCTGTTCACGGGCAAGTTCAAGTCCGCGCTGACCGTCCTCGGCCTCGAGCAGGCGGTACTGCCCTTGCAGGATGGAGCGCAGATAAGCCCGGATGTCGGAGTTGTCGTCAACAATCAGCACAGTCGAGGCGTCCTCGTCGGCAACGGGATTGCCGTTTGGAACGTCAACGGGATTTTGGACGGTGATGGCATCGATTTGTTCCGAGGTCATGTCGGGTTTGCGGCCACCCACCTGGGCATCCAGCATCTTGTTGACAAGTGCGGTAAGGTGATGGGTATTGCGGCGAACTATGGTGAACAGTTCACGCGCATTGTCGCTTGCGGTGCGGAAGTCGTTGGTCCTTAACAACTGGTCCAACGGGCCCTGGATGAGCGTCAGTGGCGTGCGTAGCTCGTGGCTCACCTGGGTATAGAAGTCCAGCTGCTCGCGCTCCATCTGGATGCGCTCGTCCTGGATGCGTGCCCGCTGCAGGTAGTACATGTAGATGCCAGCAAGCAGGGCCAGCAACAGCAGTATCGCGGCCAGGGCAACAAACGTGAGCGTGCGCTGGTTACCCAGTTGGTTAAAATATTGACTGGCCTTCTCATGCAGCCGCTCGAGGTTGCGCGACTGGCGCATGACCTCCTCGCTCTCCATGAGCAGCACGCGCGCATTGTCTTGGGTGACAAGTGCCGACATCAGCTTCGTCTCCTTCTCATAGGGGTTCCCTTCAAGGATATCCACCGCCAACTGCAGCAACTGGTCGCCGTGGGTGGGATAGATGTAGGAAGCATCCAGCAGCGAGTCCTGCACCAGGCGGATGCCTCCGTTCTCGCCCGGCAGGCCATCGATGCCACAGAACAGCGGCAACGCTCCGCCAGCCTCCTCAAACGCCTTGCGCGCACCCATTGCGGTGCGGTCGTTCATGCCGAACACCAAGTCAATCTTCTCAGCCCCCTTGTTCTTGTCGAGCCATTGCTTGACCGTGTTATAGGCCGTCGGTTCGGTCCAGTCACCCTGCAAGGTGGCAACCACCTGGATGCCAGGATGTTGGGCAATAGCCTCCCTGAAGCCGTTGTGGCGCTCAATAGCGGGCGAAGAGCCCTTGAGTCCCATCACCTCGATGATGCGGCCGCGTTCATGCAGCCGCGAGGCCACATACTCGCCCATAAGGTGCCCCATCTCATAGTTATCGGCACCCATATAGGCGGTGTATTTCTTGGTGTTGGTCTTGCGCTCGAACACAATCACCGGGATGCCCTTGTCATAGGCCCTGTCGATGGCAGGCGAAATCGTCGACACCTGGTTGGGCGCCACGATAAGCAAGTCGATCCCAGTCCCGACAAGGCTGTCGATCTGTTGAATCTGGCGCTCATCACTGTCATAGGCCGCCGCAAACCTCAACTCCACATTGTCATGGAAGTAGGCGCCGATCTTCAATTCTGAATTCTGCTTGTCACGCCAGATGTCATCGGAGCATTGCGACACCCCGATGCGGTACTTCTTCTCCTGATGGGAGCATGAGGCCAACAGGCCAACAATTGTCAGTATAATTAAAGCAAATTGATAGGATTTTCGCATTTTTGTCAACATTAAGGCCCAAAATGCATTAATTATGTTGCATGATGGTCATAAAATATCAATCAGCCTGCAAAATTGCTAAAAATCTAAAACATATCAAAATTTCCCGCCCTTTATTTGAAAACAACCCCACTGTAATCAATACATAATAACCCCAATCTATTCCATTCATCATCGCTAAAAAACCGAAAACCAGCCGATTATTTCCCAAGAAAAAAAAAGGGACAGCGCACTGCATTAGCAAGAACTCCAAGTGATTTTTTTGATTCTTGCCAGTTTATGCAAGCTATCATGTGCTTTTGAGATGAAAGAATAAAACCCGGCAGGACACCCAATAAAAGGTGTCCTGCCGGTAAATAAGTCGTAAGGTCTATTTTCGGCGATAAGGAAAGCCTGCAAAATTCCAGTTTTTAGCTATGGCTTTTTAGCCGTTAGCTAGTGATTGGTCATGCTGTCCAGGGTCCTGACTAATTATCGCAGGAGACGGAAGAACTGCCAAGCATAGATGAGTTCGACGATGACAATGATGGAATCCAGGAGAAGATTGTTAAGGCCGATGCCCAGCATATACCATGCAATGGGGAGGAAAAAGTCAACGAGGATGCGTACAATCATCCAGATGCCCACTTGCTGCATTCGCCCGCGGTACCAGATAGTGATCAGTGCCCCCAGCGGCAGGTAGGCCAACGGCAGCGCACAAGCAGTGATGAAACTGACTTCGGGCAATGCCGGCTCAAAGAGGATGGAGATAAAACTGATGATGTTGAGCACAAGGACAATTATCCACAAAGCCGTGAGCGGGTGATACAGGCGTTTCATGCCACGCATCGTGGCATAATACATGATCACCATCCCCACTGTGTTGATGAGCGCAATGACTATTGAAGCATGAATTTTCAACCAACTGTCAATCTGGGTGATGGTGCATATTGCCGCCGCCACCATGATGATGAAGGCTACTGTAATGACCCATTGGGGCAGTCCAGAGGCCAGGCGGTTGATGTTGCGGTTATCGTCTTGTGTATAATCAAGATTGACGTTTGTGGTAGTTTGCATTTGGAATCGTTTTTTTAGAGTGGTACAAAAGTAGTAATTCTCTCTCAAAAAGAAGGCTTATTGGTTGGCCGGAATAGCCCGTTTTGGCGCAAAAGTGGCGATTTGGTTGTTTTAGCGCCGATTTGGTTGAAGAAAAATGCATGATTTTGCCGCATTGCCAGGGCTCCAACTGAAAATAGCAGTAATTTTGTAAAGTAATTATTCCAAATAATAAGTCTACTCACACAAAGTAACCTATCATTCATGCAGGAGTCACTCATCCTCAAGCTCATCATATTCGCCCTTGGGGCTATATTTATTGCGGTCATCATCGCCCTGGTGCTGTCCTTCAGCGTGACTCAAAAGCTGATGAAACACAATGCCGAATTGATTGACCAGGCTAAGGAAAGCGACAAGCAACAGGCATCGGCCCAGCAGACCCTCTATGAGAAAGAGCATGAACTGCTGAAAGCCGAGGAGCAACTCAAGAAGGCCCAAGATAAAATCAATGACATGATGTGTCAAGCCAATCAGGCCGACCATGCGGGCGTATTGTTACAGCAGGAGATCAATGATGTCACCAACGTTGCCGACATGACCGACGAGCAGCTCATGGGCTGGATAGATGCACAAATTGAGAGTTTGGGACTGTACAAGAACCCCAATGTGACGCTCAAGGAGATATCGAAAGCGCTCGGCTTGACCCAGCGGCGCATCACTCAGGCCATAAAGACCCGACGAGAAGACAACACGCTGGCTGAGTACTTGAACGCCAAGCGTCTGCTGGAAGGCTGTCGCCTGCTGGTGGAGCAGCCCAACTGGACGGTCGACGCTGTAGCCCACGAAGCGGGCTTTGGAGGCACGACTACCTTCCGCACCATATTCAGGAACCGCTTTGGCATGTCGCCCAAGCAATACCGCGAAAAAAAGCGCCTAATGGGCTGACTTGTGGTCGCAGATGATGCGATTTGCCGAGAAAAGCAGACTATTAACAATCAATTAATAAAATATAAACCAAATGATACATTTAGTGAAAACGACACTTGCAATGCTGGCGCTGACCATGTGCTCCTGCATCATTACCTCTTGCTCGAGCGATGAGCCAGGCAACGGCAAACAGAACCGAGACTATGACCTTGATGTCAAAGTCGTGCAGACACGTAGTTGCCATGCCCTGAAGAATGTGAAAGACGACATCCTCAATCTCCATTTCAATCAGATCATCTTTGAGTACACCTCGGTGGGTCCCGACATGAAGACGCCAGTACGCTTGACGGGCGTTATCTCGATGAATCCCGCCGTCTTCAACAAGGAGGCTGCCCCGCGTGCGCTCATGTTCTACAACGAGTTCACGACGGCCAAGCATGGCGAACGCACCTCACAGAACGAGATTGACGACGTGGGTTTCTATATGAACAAATTCCAGAACCTGATTGCTGTCTCTTCTGACTTGTATGGCTGGACACTGACCGAGGACAAGCCCCAGGCCTACTGCTGCCCGGAGATTACCGCCCAGGAATCGATTGATTGCTGGGATGCCGCAATGATTGTCTTGAAAGACCAGGGCTATGCCATCGAGGGCCTGCACAAATTCAACGTGGGCTACTCCAGCGGCGGCTTCTCGGCCATTGCCCTGCAGCGCTATGTGGACGAGTATCGTCCCGACCTGCATTGGGACCTCACTGCTGCCGGTGCTGCCCCCTTTGACATCTGCACCATCTATGAGAACTATGTGGAGAGCGATTTCTCGGGTTACATCTGCGCTCTGCCGCTGATGATTGTCGCCTACAAGGAGACCTACCACATGGACTTCAGTTACAGTGATGTGTTCAAGGAACCGCTGGCCAGCCACATTCAGGAGTGGATTCTATCGAAAGACTATGGTACATGGGACATCAACGGCCTGATAGGCACCGAGAAGATCAGTGAGGTGTTGACACCTGCCGCTTGCAACTTTAAGAGCGGGGTCGGCAAGATGGTATATGACAAATTCCGCAGCAACTCGCTGTGCGGCCCCGGCCAAAACTGGCAACCGAGCAAAGACACCAAGTACTTTATCATGCACAGCTCTGGTGACCTGTACATGAACTACCTTGCGGGCGTTGAGATGGCCGACTATCTCAAGAGCAAGGGCTGCCAGGTGGAGACCGACTTTGACGACACGGGCAACCACGTGTACTATGGTCTGCTGACGTTCACCGGCGGCACCATGCTGCGCATGGAGGAAATCTTGAACAGCAACGACAATGTAACCCGAATCAAGGAGCTGTTTGACCAGGTCAAGGGCTATATCGGCGACCTGGACGGCATCGGCCTGTAAATAGTTTCTAGTCCTTAGTCCTTAGTTTATAGGACTTATGCAAAAAGTGAAAAAGAACAATAATTCATTATTTAAATAATCAGAGAGAATATGAAGAAATTATTATTGACATTCGTGCTGGCGCTTGCCACAATGTGTGTGAGCGCCCAATCATTTGGAGATGTGCCAGCAACGGTCGATCCCAATGATGTGACCATTCTCAAGAAGAGTGTGATGGTAGTTGCTCAGCACGACTCTATCGTGCCTAATGCCAAGACCGGCAAAATGGATACCCTAAAAGTGCGAGACGGGGGTAGGGTTTTCACTCCCGAGGAGTTTGAGCAACTGTCACGCGAGCCCAAAAGACTTCGCGCTGCTGTAGTCCCCGGCGAACAGTGGGGCCCTGATGACGGTGATAGAAAATCTCTCGGTTTTTGGAGTTATATCTCTGTATTCCTATACACCTATAAATACCCGTCGGTCGATGCTGATGGCAATGTCATCTACCTCTCGGCTCTCATGGGTGTACCACGCGCCTCATGGACCTCCTGGGCCCATGCCATGCCCAACAACCTGATTATTGGTTGCCACGAGACGATAACGAGTAACTTTGAGTGTCCTTCGGAGTGGAGCAACTACGGGTTCATGTCAACAGCTACAGGTAATGGCATGATGCTGTGCTATGCTCAAAATAATTATATGCGTCAGCCATGCAATCTGGTCATCATACCCGACTATGAGGGTTATGGCATCACTAAAGACCGCGCTCACCCTTATTTGTACCAAGAGTTGACAGCCCGTCAGGTGGTGGACGGTGTGCGCAGTGGTCTTGCCATGTATCAACACCTTGTCGATATCGAGGAGGTCGATCCCTTTGAGCCCAACTGGCAGAGTGTGGCTATCGGTTACTCGCAAGGGGGCTCGGTGGCACTGGCTACGCACAAGTTCATTGAGCTTAATGGCCTTGCCGACGAACTGCACTTCGCCGGCTCGGTGTGCGGCGACGGTCCCTATGACCCCGTGGCACACTTGCGCTATTACATGCAAGACGACGGTAAAACCTACGATGGTAATAACAGGTCTATTCACCGCAAGGGAAAGGTGTCGATGCCTATCGTGATGCCGCTTATCCTCAAGGGCATGTGCGACAGCAATCCCTTGATGAAGCAGCACTATGTTGACGATTACCTGAGCACGAAATTCCTGCTCACCGAATCGATAAAATTTCTCGAGGCTAAGGCCAACGACAATGTAGACGACCAGTACAACACCGATCGCATCAATAAAGAATATGTGAAAATGATGAGGGAGGGTAAAACCGGGTCATATACCAAAAACTATCACGATAGCGAAGGGGCGTTCACCTTAACCAAGCATCTTTCGGCCGAGGAGTTCCAGGATGTGATGGAATTCTACGATCCTGGGATTTTTTCTAAGATGCAGGCACATGGTAAACTTGATAGCATTATGACACCAATCTGTTTGGCTTACTTCAAAAACCTTACTGCCGACACACCAGTGCCCACCGAGCCTGGTGTGATGGAAGACCTGCACCGTGCCCTCGAGAGCAACAACCTCACCAAGGGGTGGACTCCGCAGCACCGCATCGCATTCTTCCACTCAACCTACGACACCGTAGTACCCTACGAGAACCTGCTCTCGTTCATCCGCAACCAGCAAGGCCTCACTTACTACTTCTACGATAGCAAGCGCAGCCGTACCACGGCAGCCGGAGTGACCTGCACGACTGCCAGCGAAGGTGATGCCGACGTGTATATACGCGATGCCACCTGCACCGACGACCACGTGGACGCCGGCAAAAACTTCTTTATGACAGGTGCCTGGGGCTATCTCGTAGGACTCTCGCCCGACATTCAGATGATTAAATGGGTTTTAACGGGTAATGATGATTAACCCTCTAAAATACAATAATAAAATGAAAAAGTTTATTTCCCTGTTCTTAAGCATGCTGTTGCCCATGGCAGTAATGGCTGCTTACATCGAAGAAGGAACGATTGATATTACAGTGGGCGGCTCCACCCGAACTGTTCCGGTTCAAATCGACTATTTAAATCATGCCGTCATCCTGGGCAACGGGCGCAACGCCTGTATACCGCACTATTTAGAAGGGACTGTTTTCATTCCTGGAACTCACAGGGTTCAGGGCTATGACTTTGCTGTAAATGTCGGGACCTATGCCTTCCGCATGTGCAGTGGCATCACACAAGTGACGATTGGCGAGGGCTCCACCAGCATTGGTGACTGTGCCTTTGTGGGATGCTCTAAGCTTGAAAAGGTGACTCTGCCAGCATCGCTCTCCCGTGTGGGCCGTGCCGCATTTGCCGGACTCAAGTCCCTAAAGTACATGGAGTGCAAGGGTAGCACAGCACCCACTTGGAGCTATAACGATGTGTTTTACTTCTATGGCAGCAAGCGCGGCACGTCAAGATCGGGGCAAAACCGCACTCTCTATGTGCCAGCACAAGCCATTGACAGCTACAATAACACCAATTATGGAGACACCATTGGCTGGAAAGACGCCTTTGCACGCATCTATGAGCGCACCTCCGATGCCGTTGCCATCAGCAGCAAAGCCGAGCTCAAGACGTTCCGCGAAAAAGTGAACAATGGAACGACATTTGAGTACTATGATGGCGCCACCTCATTTGAGCTCACTGCTGATATCGAGTGGGACTTTGACACCGACGGTCAATGGATACCCATTGGCACCACAGCTCACCCGTTTGACGGATGCTTTGATGGTAATGGCCACAAGATTACGGGACTGAAGATGAATGCTACCACTTATTGTGCCGGACTCTTTGGCTATGCCGACAATGCCTATATCCACAATCTATATCTGGAGAATCCATGCGTTTTTGGCACGGATTATACGGGTGCTGTATTGGGATATTGTAACAACTATACCCGCGTGAGCGATGTGCTTGTTACCAGCAATGCTGGGAACGGAGATTTCACTGTGCGTGCAACTGGTAGCGCCGGCGGCATTGTGGGATTTGTTAAGAATGGTGTGATAGAGCACTGCTACTTCGAGGGCCGAGTGTGGTCCCACCAAGGTTGGGCTGGCGGCATCGTGGGCCACATGCAAAACGGTAAAGTTGAAGACTGCGCAGCTGGCTCCTATGTGGCCAACCTACTCAATTCAGATAACTGGCGCCTGGGTGGTATCGTGGGTGGCACTTATGGCAGTTACACCCCTGGACAGGTGAATGTCACCATCAATCGATGCCTGGCTTGGTCTAACTTCATTATTGAGGGGAATTACTCACCCGGTGAAAAAATGAGTTATTCCGGTTGGATTCTTGGATATGCCAATGTGCCCACCGAGATTACCAATTGCGCCTACTATGTAGATCCTGATAAGCGCAGTTATGAAATCTACGGAGGTAGTACCGAGAATATTAACGTCTATTGCGATAACAACGCAATCAATGGTGATAATGCGACCTACACGACCTTCAACAGCCTCATGGAGCGCAATACTGAGCCATACTTGGGCAATGAAAACTGGTACTACTTCACCGAGGGCTTTGAGAACTATCCTGTACCCTCAAATTTGAAGGACATGTATCTTGCCAACATGGTTTACGACATCGATGACAAGGGCATCATTTATCTGCCTGTGCACGACGAGAACAACCAAATCGTTGCCTATAAGGTGAAAGGCTATGACAGCAATGTTCCGCTGGATACGTGGGACGGCGAATTAACGATACTGGAAATTCCCCTAACACACAAGGATAAGCCAGTAACTGAGATTTTGCCCAAGGCATTCGCCGGCCAAACCGGTTTGGATATACTGCAAATTGGCCATTCTGAAATCAATTACGACTCTAATGTCACAGCTATTGGCGACTCGGCATGTATGGCCTCGACCCTCAAATATATTCTCATGTATTGCCCAAACCTGACAACCATTGGCAGCAGCGCATTTGAGGACTGCGACTCTCTGCGTGAGGTTAGACTTCCCAATAGTGTCACCACAGTGCACAAGCGCGCCTTCCGCGGCTGTGACGAACTCTTCCGTTTTTATATTGGCAGTGGTTTTAAAGACCATGACGACAATTTCATTGCCTATTGCCCCAACCTCGATGGACTTTATTTGGAAAGGGTCGGAAATACCTCTCCCAACAGCAATGGTTACCTTGTGGTCAACAACATGCTGCTGCACAACGTGGGCAATTATCGCAGTTATGTAGTTGCCTGCGCACCGGGTGCGAGTGGCGACGTCGTGCTGCCTGTGGAATACCTCACCAATAGCGAAGTCAACATCTTTGGCAGCTCATTTGCCAGCTGCGACAAGGTCACCAGTGTCACCATCCCTGCAAGCAAGAAATACTCCATGGGCAAGGGCGTCTTTGACGGGTGTCACAACATCCGCTATATCGACATGCGAGGCGCACAACGCTTCGAGAAGGAAAATGGTCAGCCTTTGCCTTGGAACGTGGAGCGCAACGACCCCCAAAATTCATTTTATGGCCTGAGCGAGCGCACCATCATCTGGACCGATGCAACGACCACTTGCGAGGAGAGTGAAGTAAACGTGGTTGCAGGCAATCATGCCAACTCACTCCTGCTCACCGATGGCTGGGACTTTGTGGCCAAGGCGGAATTCACTACTGGTAGCGCAAGTCTGAACCGAGTGCTGGGCGCAAAACTCGTACGCGATGAATATGAGGAAAATGGAGAGATTATCACCAATACCTACTATGAGAGTACAGGTTTCAGTGTGTATCTGCCCTATCCGCTCACGCTCACTGGCGATAACGTGAAGGTGTATGAGCCTCTTGAAATTCTCACCGAGGACAATAACACCATCGTCTCGTTCCGTGAAGTGGACGGAGGAGAGATGGAAGCTTACAAACCTTACTATGTGGTAGTGAGCAACGATGAAGTGTCGCTCGACAGCGAAGGCGAAGTCACCGTCACACTCCAGCCCACCGACATTGACGAGTGGGCAGACCTCGGTTACATCTTCTCGGGTACAACAGTCACTATTCCTAACAGCACATTGCGCACCATGGGCGCTTATATCCTGCAGAGTGACAATATGTGGCACAGAGTGCCTGCCGACAAGGAACTTGAGAATGTGTATGTTGGACCATTCCGCTCTTACTTCCACTCGACAACAAGCAATGCCGCAGCGGTACAACGACTGTTGTCGCAGTTTGTCAACAATGGCTCAGAAACCACCGATGTTGTGGTCATCAAGACTGTCGATAATAATGGAGACGAGCATTATTATGATTTGAATGGCCGTGTTCTGCCTGGCAAGCCCAACAGCGGCATCTACATCCATCAGGGTAAGAAGTATGTTGGACATTAAAAACATCAATGTTATGAAGAGATTATTTTTATCAATGATTATAGCGTGTGCCACATGGGTCGTAGGACTGGCACAGGAAACATACGCAGTGGAAATTCTGCCGACCATGAATGGTTATGTTATGAGCGACAAAGCAACTGCAGCACAGGGTGAAACTGTCACGCTGACACTTGGCCATGCTCCTTCCTATATCCTAGAACAGCTCTTGGTAGAGAGTGAACTCATCGGTGGTGGCATGTCGGATGACGGAGCCTGGGAGCCGGCTATGGCTCCTGCCCACATCATGGTCCCTACTACCAAGGTCAGTGAGAACAGTTACACCTTTGTCATGCCCGCCAGCAAAGTGAAGGTAACGGCAACCTTTGCTCCCATACCAGAGATACGGGGAGATGTGAACGGTGACGGCCTGGTGAATGTTGCTGACGTGACGGCGTTGATCCAGATTGTCCTCAACAGCACACCTGTTGACCTCTCTATTGCCGACTTGAACAACGACAGCCAAGTCAACGTCGGCGACGTGACCGCCCTTATCCAGCAAGTCCTTAATCAGTGAACAGTTAACAGTTAACAGTTAACAGATAAAAGATAAAAGATAAAAGATGAGAGATAAGGGCATCTGCTTACGGCCCTGCGGGGCTAATACTAACCTTTAGCTCGGCGAAGCCAATTTCGCTAATTTTTCTATTGAACAGCACCCCAAAAGTTTTATGTTAACTTTTGGGGTGCTGTTCAATGGATAAGGGAGTAATGGGCCGGGGAGTGCGTTTTTTCGATTTTTATCATTACCTTTGCCATCAATAGTAACCCAATGACATGATATTACCCGTATGAAAACAATTCAACTGAACAATGGTGTGGAGATGCCTGCACTGGGATTTGGCGTATTCAGACTCTCACCAGCCGAATGTGAACGCTGCGTGCTGGACGCCATCGAGATTGGCTACCGCAGCATCGACACGGCCCAAGACTATAAGAATGAAGAAGGTGTGGGCGCTGCCATCAAGAAGTGCGGCATCCCGCGCGACCAGCTGTTCATCACCACCAAGGTGTGGATCAGCAACGCCGGCGAGCAGCGTGCGGCACTAAGCATCGATGAGTCGCTGCGCAAACTGCGCACCGACTATGTTGACCTGCTGCTAGTGCATGAGCCCTATGGTGACTGCTATGGCACCTATCGAGCCATGGAAAAAGCCTATCAGGCTGGCAAAGCAAGGGCCATCGGACTGAGCAACTTCTATAACGTGCGTTTTATCGACATCGCCGAGCACATGGACATCAAGCCCGCTGTGCTGCAGCTCGAGACGCATGTGTTTGCCCAGCAAAAGGCCATGCGTGCACTCATCAGGGACTATGGCACCCAACTCATGGCATGGGGACCGTTGGCACAAGGACGACACGGTTTCTTTGAAAACGAGACACTCAAGGCCATCGGTGCAAAATACGGCAAAACCAATGCCCAAATGGCCCTCAACTGGTTAGTGTCACAAGACATCATGCCGGTGCCCAAGACCTCGCACAAGGAGCGCATGGCAAGCAATCTGGATATCTTTGACTTTGAACTCTCCAGCGAGGACATGGAGGCCATTGGCCGCTTAGATCAAGGCGAAAAGCTCATCAACGACTTCAACAACGACACCGACCTGGCACAAATGTTCCTGGGCCTCAAGCCGTGGAGTTAGGAATGAGGTATCAGTAATTAAATCCCATTCATAAAACTAAAAAGATAGAGTGGTAATAGAAAAGTAACCAGAACTATATATGTCCCCCCGAATAGAGACCACCTAACCTCCTAGATAATCAACCCATTACATTGCGCCCACTGTGAGTTTCACTGATTATCATGGAAATACTTCCGTCCAATTGTTCAAGTAAAAATGCGCTGTATCTTAAACAGACACAGCGCATTGCTTATTTGCTTGGTACCCAGAGCCGCAATTGAAAATATTAAATCCGCTTAAATGGCATTCAATTGAAAACCCTTTAATTTTGCTTATTATCCATTGATTTTCAACATATTACAAAAACTCTCGGATTTAAGCGCATTTAAGCGTTTTGCAAGGTTTTTAGCAGTTGTGGGGAAAATGTGGGGAAAAAATTTTGGTCATTTAAAGGATAAGTATTACCTTTGTATAAAGCAATTTACACACTATCCCAACAACCATAAAAAAGACATGAAAGTTACATTTATCATCAAAAAATCGGCAAAAAGGTATGACACGGAATCGATGGCCACCATATATTTGCGACTGAGGGATGGCAGGAGATTGGATTCAGTTGCCCAGACAGAACTCACCATCAATCCTAATCTTTGGGACGAGAAGAATGAGTGTGTCAAGTCGAAGGCTATTTGTGACCCAAGGCTTCGTACAGAGACCAATGAAGAACTCCGGAAACTCAAAGGCTTTATCGAGAGGGAATATGAACGGGACAAGGACAATCTGGATAAAGACTGGCTTAAAGCTGTCCTTGTCAGATATTATCATCCCGAACAGTTCACACCTGAAG
>CAJOFM010000003.1 GCA_905233915.1 uncultured Muribaculaceae bacterium
GTTAAGCCTCACCACGCCGATGGTACTGCGAAAGTGGGAGAGTAGGTAACCGCCCCTTAAGAGAGGTGATGTCAGCAATGATGTCGCCTCTCGTTTTTTATTGTGTCCGTGTGTGCGTGTGGCCGGAGCGTGCGGCTCCGCCTGTTTCCCGTTCCTGTCACAGAGCCCTAAGCGTCACCACGCCGGCGGTCGGCGACATGGGAAGGCGCAGGTAACCGCCCCTTAAGAGGGAGTCACTGGTCAAACAGCGGCTCCCTCGTTTTTTTGTATAGCTATATTATAAAGAAAACGGGCAGTGCCATGACAGCGCTGCCCGTTATAATAATGTATATTCCTTACTTCACTTCATAGCCTTGGAGGAATGTCCTCGCAATAATAGGAGTCGTGTAGGAGTAGGGGATAAAGTCGATTGATGGAATCGGGTCGGTGATGAAGAAGTTGGCAACTTTGCCCTTGGCGATGCTGCCATAATCCTTGCTCAGGTCCATAGCCGCTGCCGTGTTGATGGTGGCTGCGTTGATGGCCTCAGCAGGCAGCAAGCGCATCTTGATGCAAGCTAACGAAACAACAAACTTCATGTCACCGCTGGGCGTTGAACCAGGATTGTAGTCACTTGCAGTAGCTACAGGCAGGCCAGCCTCAATCATCTTGCGTGCAGGTGCGAACGGCATGTTCAGGAAGAACGAAGTGCCGGGAAGACCTGTGGGAATGGTATTGGTGCCCTTGAGCATCTCGATATCCTCGTCAATCATGCTCTCGAGGTGGTCAACCGATACGGCATTGTGCTTCACGCCCACCTCGACGCCACCTGATGGTGCCAACTCTTGAACGTGTATCTTGGGCCTCATGCCCCACTTGGCGCCCTCCTCGAGGATGCGCGATGTCTCGTCGGGGGTAAAGAAACCCTCGTCGCAGAAGACATCGATAAAGTCAGCCAACTGCTGCTTGCCAACCTCGGGAATCATCTCGCGGATGAGCATATCGACATACTCTCCCTGGCGTCCTGCATATTCACGTCCCACAGCATGTGCACCAAGGAAAGTGGAAACCACCTTGATGGGCGATGTCTCGCTGATGCGGCGGATAACGCGCAGCATCTTCAACTCGTCTTCGGTGTTGAGTCCGTAGCCACTCTTGATCTCAACGGCACCGGTGCCCTTAGCGATAATCTCTTTCACACGGCGCATAGCCTGGGTGTAAAGCTCGTCCTCGCTCAAGAGATGCAACCTGTCGGCCGAATTGAGGATGCCGCCACCACGGCGTGCAATCTCGGCGTAAGAGAGTCCGCGGATTTTATCCACAAACTCGCCTTCACGACTACCGGCGTACACGATGTGGGTGTGGCTGTCGCACCATGAGGGCAGCACCGTGCCGCCCTGGGCGTCGATGACTTCCCAATCGTCTTGAGGCGCGGGCATCGCAGCCATCTCGCCCCAATCCTCAAAGCGGTCACCATCAATCAGCAACCAAGCGTCATTGACACAGTTGAGAGTTGCCATCTCGCTTCCACGCAGGCATGGCTTCTTGTCGAAGTCCAGGCCTGCCAGGCAAGCGATATTCTTAATCAATCTTTTCATTCTGCAGGAATTCTACCGACTTGGCGATGTGGGGATACATGGGCTGATCCTCGTTGATGAAGGGCACACACTTGCGGTAGTCGGCCAAAACATGCTCAAGTATAGCTGATGATTTGAGCGGACGACGGAACTCCAGTGCCTGTGCGGCATTGAAGAGCTCGATAGCCAACACGCGCTCGGTATTCTCCACCACCTTGCACAATTTCACGCCAGCGTTGGCGCCCATGCTCACGTGGTCTTCCTGGCCCTGTGAGGTGGGGATGGTGTCGGCCGATGACGGCATGCACAACGTCTTGCTCTGGCTGGCAATGGCAGCAGCAGTGTACTGAGGAATCATGAAACCACTGT
Organism: uncultured Muribaculaceae bacterium; assembly: GCA_905233915.1. GTDB lineage: Bacteria > Bacteroidota > Bacteroidia > Bacteroidales > Muribaculaceae > Sodaliphilus. The sequence goes on from CAJOFM010000003.1 coordinate 1,926, forward strand.
TCACACCGGGATGAGCCACGAGGAAGCTGGGCAGGTCACGGGTGCCTGACACGAGCTTATAGGTGCGGCGCTCCGAGATATTGCTCAACTCGGCCATAGCGATACACAGGAAGTCCATGGGCATGGCGATGGGCTCACCATGGAAGTTGCCTGCCGAGATAATGAGATCCTCCTCGGGACAAACGGTGGGATTGTCTGTAGCAGAATTAATCTCGGTGTCGATAACGGAACCCACATAGCGGATAGTATCCTTGACTGAACCGTGAACCTGCGGGATGCAGCGGAATGAGTAAGGATCCTGAACGTTGACCTTGGGTTGCTTGATGAGTTCACTACCGTCAAGCAATTCACGCATGCGGGCGGCAGTCTCAATCTGACCTTGGTGAGGACGTACGGCATGCACGGCATGGGTAAACGGCTCGATGCGGCCGTCGTAAGCCTCGAGCGAGATAGCGGCGATAACGTCGGCCCACTTGCTCAGGCGCTCAGCCTTGATGAGGGCCCACACAGCGTGAGCGCTCATGTTCTGCGTACCGTTAAGCAATGCCAGACCTTCTTTGGAACCCAATTTAACGGGCTCCCAGCCCATCTTCTTGCACAACTCGGCGCCGCTCATGCGTTCGCCCTTGTACTCAACTTCTCCCAGGCCCACGATGGGCAGGCACAGGTGAGCCAGCGGCACGAGGTCGCCTGACGCACCTACCGAACCCTGCTTGTAAACCACAGGATAGACGTCATTGTTGAACAGGTCAATGAGGCGCTCTACGGTATCGAGTTTCACACCCGAGTAACCATAGGAGAGCGACTGCACCTTCAGCAGAATCATGATTTTGACGATGTCGTTGGGCACTCGTTCGCCCACACCGCAGGCGTGAGACATCATCAGGTTAATCTGCAGCTGCGAGAGCTGGTCGTTGCTGATCGAAATCTTGCACAACGAGCCAAAACCTGTGGTCACGCCATAGATGGGCTTGTCGCTCTCGGCGATTTTCTTGTCAAGGTATTCACGGCAGTGGGTGATGCGCTTGATGGCATCGGCACTGAGTTTCAACGTGTGATGGCCTTCGATGATCTCAGCGATTTTTTGAACCGTGAGATGCTCGGCACTGATTTGATGTGTCATATAATGAGATAAACTTTTGTTATATTTTAGAAAATAGTCACTGCGTTGTCGATCACGTCATCATCAACAAGGTTGGGCATGGTGACGGTCAGCTCGGGTGTGCGTTCCATCTCGCGGCGGATGGCGTCCATCGAACCCTTGTTGCGGGCCCAGCTGCGACGGGCGATACCATTGTTCACGTCCCAGAAGAGCATCTCGCGGATGTGGCGGGCTGAATCCTCGCTGCCGTCAATGACCATACCGAAGCCGCCATTGATAACCTCGCCCCAGCCTACACCGCCGCCATTGTGGATGCTGACCCAGGTGGCACCGCGGAAGGAGTCGCCGATTACGTTCTGGACGGCCATGTCGGCACAGAATTGCGAGCCGTCATAGATGTTGCTGGTCTCACGGAAGGGTGAGTCGGTACCCGACACGTCGTGATGGTCACGTCCCAGCACCACGGGAGCGCTCAGTTCGCCGCTGCGGATAGCGTCGTTGAATGCCAGAGCAATCTTGGCGCGGCCCTCGGCGTCGGCATACAGGATGCGAGCCTGTGAACCCACAACGAGGTGGTTGGGGCCGGCCTCCTTGATCCAATGAATATTGTCATCCATCTGGCCCTGGATGTCCTCGGGAGCATCCTTGCGGATTTCCTCGAGAACCTGTGCAGCCAGACGGTCGGTGGTCTCAAGATCCTTGGGGTCGCCAGAGGTGCAAACCCAACGGAAGGGGCCAAAACCGTAGTCAAAGAACATCGGGCCCATGATATCCTGAACGTAGGACGGGTAACGGAACTTGCCGTCAGCGGTCATGATGTCGGCACCGGCGCGACTCGACTCGAGCAGGAAGGCATTGCCATAATCAAAGAAGTACATGCCCTTGTCGGCCAACTTGTTGATGGCGGCGCACTGGCGGCGCAGTGACTCGCGAACGAACTCCTTGAACTTCTCGGGCTCCTCGGCCATCATCTGCTTGCTCTCCTCGAGGGTGAGTCCCACGGGATAGTAGCCGCCAGCCCAGGGGTTGTGCAGCGAGGTCTGGTCGCTACCCAGGTCAACGTGCATATCCTCGGCAGCAAGGCGCTCCCACAGGTCAACGACGTTGCCCACGTAGGCCATCGAGACGGTCTTCTTGTCGGCCACAGCCTTGCGGATGGCGGGAATGAGTTCATCGAGGTTGTCATGCAGCTCGTCCACCCAACCCTGGTCGTAGCGCTTTTGGGCTGCGAGGGGGTTGATCTCGGCGGTTACGCTGACCACGCCAGCAATGTTACCGGCCTTGGGCTGAGCGCCTGACATGCCACCCAAACCTGCGGTCACGAACAGCATACCGTGAATGTCGCCGCCCTTCTGGCCGCGCTTCACAAGCTGCTTGCGGGCTGCATTGAGCACCGTGATGGTTGTGCCGTGCACGATGCCCTGCGGGCCGATGTACATATAGGAGCCGGCGGTCATCTGACCATACTGGCTAACGCCCAGGGCATTGTCACGCTCCCAATCATCGGGTTTGCTGTAGTTGGGGATAACCATACCATTGGTGACAACCACGCGGGGGGCGTTCTTGTGTGAGGGGAACAGGCCCAGGGGGTGTCCAGAGTACATTACGAGCGTCTGCTCATCGGTCATCTCGCTTAGGTACTTCATCACCAGGCGATACTGTGCCCAGTTCTGGAAGATGGCGCCGTTGCCGCCGTAAATGATGAGCTCGTGGGGATGCTGTGCCACACGGGGATCCAGGTTGTTCTGGATCATCAGCATGATAGCGGCAGCCTGACGCGAACGGGCGGGATACTCGTCGATGGGACGGGCATACATCTCATACTGGGGACGGTAACGGTACATATAGATGCGGCCGTATTTCTTCAACTCCTCGGCAAACTCGGGTGCCAGTGCGGCATGGAGTTTCTTGGGGAAATAGCGCAGGGCATTCCTCAAGGCGAGTTTCTTCTGCTCAGGAGTGAGGATGTCTTTGCGTTTCGGCGCATGGTTAATCTCAGTGTCGTAGGCCTGCAACTCGGGCAATTCCTCGGGAATACCGGCTCTGATATCGGCAATGAATTCTTCTTTGGTCATGTTTTGTTTTATTTTGTTTGTTTTACTTGATTTTCTCTTCTACCATAGCGGTGATTTCTGCTTCCTCGGCATTGGCTTTGGCAACGAGTTCGTTGGCCTCGGCGATGAGTTTCTCGGCTACTGAGCGGTCGGTGAGGCTCGAAGCGTTGATTTTCACGTTCATGCCGGCACCGATTACGGCGGCACGGGCAGCGAGAGCACCCACGCCAGCATCGGTCACACTGTTGGGATTACCGGTCTCGACCATGGCACGGCAGATCTCGAAGGTCTTGAACGAAGCCTTCATCGTGCGCAGGGGCACCTGGGTGGCATACAGGGTGGCATCTTGGATGGCGGCAGTGCGGGCAGCCTTGTCCTCCTCGGTCTTCTTGGGCATGCCGAAGGCGGCCATGATGCGGTTGAAGGCATCGGTGTCCTCGTCAACGAGGTGGAGCAGCTCGACCTTGAGTGCCTGACCCTTGTCGGCCCACACACTGAACTCGTTCCAACGCTCGTCCCAACCGGGCTTGTGGCTTGACAGGTTGGCTACCATGGTGCCCAGCGAAGCGGCCAGTGCTCCCATGTAAGCGCTGATGGAACCGCCGCCGGGAGCGGGCGATTCGCGCGAGGTCTCGTCAGCAAAACCAGTCACGGTGAGGTCCACGAGACGCTTGCCGGTATTGTTGTCGGCTTCGAGCATGAACTCGATGACCTTCTCGTTGGGATCAAACGGTTTCAGGTCGTCCAAACCCATCGAGTGGATAGCGATGTTGATGATGTCTTCCTCGGGGATACCGGTCGAACGCTGTTGTTTCTCGAGGAAATACTTACCAGCCTCGATGAGGCAGCGCTTGGGCATGAGGCCCACAATCTCAGTACCGGTGACACGGATGCCACGGTTCTGTGCGCAGCGGCAAACCTCGTCAAAGGCAACATGCAGCGGCGTCACGTTGATGTTGGTGATGTTCATCGACACTTGAGCGATCTTGTACTCGTCGATGTACCAACCGATGGCCTTGGTGCCCTTGAGGGTACCGGGCTTCATCACGTTGTTGCCGTTCTCGTCCTTAACAATCTTGCCGGTGATGGGGTTGCCCTCACGCACGGGGCGGCCCTTCTCGCGTACGTCAAAGGCGATGGCGTTGGCCCTGCGGGTCGAGGTGGTGTTGAGGTTGTAGTTCACTGCGATGAGGAAGTCGCGGGCACCGACGGCGGTGCAACCCGTGCGGGCCACGCCCTCGTCGAAAGGACGGTCGCCGAAGTCAGGACCCTTCTCGGGATTACCCATCTTTTCGGGCAGCGCCTCGTATTCGCCGGCGCGGCACACGGCCAGGTTCTGACGGCCAGGCTTCATTGCTGCAGCCTCATAGCAGTAGCAGGGAATATTGTGTTCGCGGGCGATACGCTCGGCCAGTTTATGCGCCAGCTCAGCACATTCCTCCAGCGTGATGCCTGCCACAGGAATCAGCGGGCATACGTCGGTGGCACCCATACGGGGGTGTGCGCCATGGTGGTTGCGCATGTCGATGAGTTGACCAGCCTTGCCGACAGCTTGGAAAGCTGCCTCGAGCACTGCGTCGGGCTCGCCCACGAAGGTAACCACCGTGCGGTTGGTTGCCTCACCCGGGTCCACGTCGAGCAGCTTCACGCCCTTGACACGTTCAATCTCATCGGTGATTTGTTTGATAATGGCCATATTGCGTCCCTCACTGAAGTTAGGCACGCATTCCACGATTCTCTTCTCCATACTCATTTGATAATTAGTAGTTTAAGTTGTTGTTTTATGTTGAATGGTTAAATTTCACTACAAAATTAGTGCAAGTCGAGCGGAGTGCCAAATAAAAAGACATTTTTATTTGAGCAATCCCAAGACGCCGACTGATTTATCAAAAATTAGTGCAAGTCGAGCGGAGTGCCAAATAAAAAGGCATTTTTATTTGAGCAATCCCGAGGCGCCGCCTGATTTATCAAAAAATAGTATAATCCGCAGTTACAGTTTCTTGATGACGCGGCACGGATTGCCCACTGCAATACTGTTTGACGGAATGTCGCGGGTAACCACCGAACCGGCGCCAATCGTCACGTTGTCACCAATGTTCACTCCCGCCAGAATCGTCACCGAGCCCCCAATCCACACGTTGTCGCCGATGGTCACAGGCAGGGCCCACTCGCGGCGCGTGTTGCGCTCCACTGGATCGGTGCTGTGACAAGCAGTGTAAACACCCACGTTAGGACCAACGAAGCAGTCGTCACCTATGGTCACGAGCGCCTCGTCAAGCACCGTGAAATTGAAGTTGGCAAAGAACCTCTTGCCCACACTGATGTGTTTGCCATAGTCGCAGTAGAACGGCTGATTAATCAGGATATTGTCATCGCCCACGTGTCCCAGCAATTCTTTCAGCATCGCCGTGCGCTCGGCCCGCATCGAAGGCAGCAACTGGTTGTAACGGAAGATGATATCCTTGCACTCATTCAGCTCCTTCAACAGTTGGGCATCAACAGCAGAGTAGGGGAGCCCAGCCAGCATTTTCTCTTTCTCGGTCATGATTATTCTTATTCTTGATTTCCAGGGCAAAATTACTCAATTTTCCATCATCACTCACACCGCTGGATATAAAAAGTAAATCAGCACTACTCTCACGAGCCATGCTGACAATCATGTTTAACCCTAAAAAACCTCCAAAAATTATGAGTTCGACATGGGATATACAAATACCGTGCCAAAATCATTGGTTTTTTGATTTGGATTTCTAAAAAATCATTAATAAGCCTTAGGGTGTTCAGTGGTCTTTGTTCATGAGGAGGTTGAAGGCGTTGGTGAGTTCGTCGGCGAGGCGGGTGGCGAAGACTTCGTCGAGTTCTGCGGTGCCCTTGACGGACTTGTGGACGCCGTTCTTGCCGTGGTAGTACCGTGTCTCGTCGGTGCCTCCATCCAGGGCGTCATTTTGCTGGTAAAAGAATACCAGTTCGGATTCTGGCCCGTCGAAAAGGAACTCTTGATAGAATTTGCGGGCAGCCACGTTGTAGCTGCGGGTAATGAAATAGATATTGTACACGGGCGTTCCCAGCACGGGATCTTCGCCAGGTGTGAAATAGTAATGGATGACCTCCTCGGTGGGTCCGCAACCGGGGACGACGTAATGGCTGACGATCTCCATGTCGCTGCGGGGCACGTTTTGCTCTTGGGCATGACTGTTGAGCGCTATCTGCTCTTTGGCAGCGCTATAGGCGGCGCGGATGCTGGCCATCTCGGCTTTAGTCACAACCTGAGCATGTGCCTGCACGGCCGTCAGTGCCATGAGCAGGACGATGAAAGTGATGTGGAATCTGGTCATGGCAGTTCTTTCTATTATCTTGCTTTGAATGCGTTCTCGATGTCTTCTTTGGTCAGCAGGGAGAGCTCCTCGTCACTGATGCTGCGTTTGGCTGCCAGACGGTTGGCTTGCTGCTCGACGGCCCGCTCAAAGATGTTGCGCACATAGCGGGCGTTACCGAAGTTCTTGGTCTTGGTGGCTATAGCGTGGCTGAAGTTGTTCTTGAGCAGTTCGGCTGCATCATCGGTGATGGTGTACTGGTTCTTGTTCAGGTACAGTTTGAAGATATCAAACAATTCCTGGTCAGTGTAGTCGGGGAAATCGATGTATCGCGTGAAGCGCGACTGCAGGCCAGGGTTAGAATCGATGAAGCGTTTCATCTCGTTGGGATAACCGGCAATAATGACCACCAACTTGTCGCGGTCATCCTCCATGCGCTTGAGCAGTGTGGAGATGGCCTCTTGACCGTAGTCACTGCTTGCGTTCTCAGGCACAAGAGCATAGGCCTCATCAATGAACAGCACGCCGTTGAGCGCCGAGTCAATCACGGCATTGGTTTTGGTGGCGGTCTGTCCTACGTAATTTGCCACGAGCCCCGAGCGGTCGGTCTCCACGGTGTGGCCGCTCTTGAGGATACCCAGGTCTTTGTAGATGCGTGCCACGATGCGTGCCACAGTGGTCTTTCCTGTGCCAGGGCTACCCGTGAACACAAGGTGATAAGACATCTTGGGCACTTTCAAGCCCTGCGCTTTGCGCTGCTGCTGTATTTTGGCAAAGTTGGCAAGGGTATGCACTTCTTCCTTGACTGATTCCAGGCCGATGAGTTCGTCCAGTTCCTGATAGGGGTCGCCTTCCATCACCTCGGTAATGACTACGCTGTCCTTCGGCTCATTAGGCTCCTGGGCAATCTCGGTAATGGGTTTTGGCGTCTGCTCTGCATGGCTGTTTGTCAGTACTGCCCACGCCATCAAGACACCGAAGGCAATCAGCCCAGCACCCCCATAACGAATCACGTTTTTGGTAAGTCTCACTGGCTGTCCAGGATGCAAGGACTTGTAAACCAATGTGTAGCCCCAATAGATGAAAGGCGACAGGAGGAAGATAAGTACCATCAGCCCAACGAAACCTTCGCCCGCTTCTCCATCGGACCTCATGTTGAACACGGCGATGATGCCAAAGATGATGATCATCAATGTGGATCCCAGTATTGCGATGCCGCAACCGCCTGATAGCTCTTTTTTCATAACAGTTCAGTGTTTGTCTTTGATGAATACTATATGCTGAATCCCCCTGACAACCAGTAGCTGGCCATATCAGCCTCCAGCGGGCGAATGGCTTAATTCTCCAGATACCAGCGGTAGAGGGCGGGAACACCGTCCTCGAGTTCCATCGTGTGGTGCCAGCCCAGGGAGTGCAGCTTGCTCACGTCGGTGAGTTTGCGCAGGGTGCCGTCGGGCTTGGTCGCATCCCATTCGATGGCGCCGTGGTAGCCCACGGTGGCCTTGACCAGTTCAGCAAGCTGACGGATGGTCACTTCCTTGCCGCTGCCGATGTTGATGTGGCAGTTGCGCACCTCGTCATCGGTGCCGCGCACGTCCTCGAAGTCGATGTGCTCCAGGCAATAGACGCTGGCATCGGCCATGTCCTCGCTCCACAGGAATTCGCGGATGGGGGCTCCAGTGCCCCACAAACACAGGCGCTCCTTCAAGATGCCGTATTTTTCTAATAGGGTTACAATCTGCTCGTCACTTGCCGTGCCGTCGAGGCCCTCCACAGGACGGCGTTCCAAGTCTTTGCGGATGCCCTCGAAGTCGTTCTCGTTCAGCAATTTGGCCAGATGCATCTTCCTGATCATGGCGGGCATGACGTGGCTGGTCTCGAGGTTGAAGTTGTCGCGTGGGCCGTACAGGTTGGTAGGCATCACGGCGATGAAGTTGGTGCCGTATTGCAGATTAAAGCTCTCGCACATTTTCATGCCAGCGATTTTAGCGATGGCATAGGGCTCGTTGGTGTATTCCAGTGGAGACGTCAGCAGGGCCGTTTCTCCGATGGGTTGGGGCGCCTCACGCGGATAAATGCATGTGCTGCCCAGGAAGAGCAGTTTCTTCACGCCATGCCGCCAACTCTCACCGATGACATTCTGCTGGATAGCCAGGTTTTGGAAAATAAAGTCGGCGCGGTACTTCAGGTTGGCCATGATGCCACCCACATGGGCTGCTGCCAGCACCACATACTCGGGTTGTTCCTCGTCAAAGAAGCGCTTCACCGCTACTGCATCCATCAAGTCGAGTTCCTGATGGGTGCGGCCAATGAGGTTGGTGTAGCCCTTGCGTTTCAGGCTGTTCCAGATGGCACTGCCCACGAGTCCGCGATGGCCTGCCACATATATTTTAGCGTCCTGTTTCATTTCAGATGGTAAATCTTTTTGATGTGCTGTAAATCATATTCCATCATGATGCGCACCAGTTCCTCGAATGAGGTCTTGCGGGGATTCCAGCCCAGCACGTTCTTGGCCTTGGTGGGGTCGCCCAACAACTGGTCCACCTCGGCTGGACGGAAATACTTGGGATCGACCTCGACCAGAACCTTGCCGGTCGCCTTGTCGATGCCTTTCTCGTCAACGCCTTCGCCCTGCCATTCAAGTTCGATTCCGGCATGATGGAAGGCTAGGGTGCAGAACTCCCTCACCGTGTGGTATTCGCCCGTGGCGATGACGAAGTCGTCCGGCTCGGGCTGTTGCAGAATGAGCCACATGCACTCCACATAGTCGCGGGCATAACCCCAGTCGCGCAGGGCATTCAGGTTACCCAGGTACAGTTTATCCTGCAAGCCATGAACGATGCGCGCGGCAGCAACGGTAATTTTGCGTGTCACAAAGGTCTCGCCACGGCGCTCGCTCTCGTGGTTGAACAGGATGCCGTTGGCGCAGAACATGCCGTAACTCTCGCGGTAATTCTTCATGATCCAGAACGAGTACAGCTTGGCGCAACCATAGGGGCTGCGGGGGTAGAATGGCGTGGTCTCGCTTTGCGGCACTTCCTGTACCTTGCCATAGAGCTCGCTGGTGCTAGCCTGGTAAATCCTGGTGCACTTTTCAAGCCCTGCGATGCGCACAGCCTCGATGAGGCGCAGTGTGCCCACGGCATCGGTCTCGGCAGTATATTCCGGCACGTCAAATGATACCTTCACGTGGCTCTGTGCAGCCAAATTGTATATCTCGTCGGGCTTGATTTTCTCGATGATGCGGATGAGCGAACTGCTGTCGGTCATGTCGCCGTAATGCAGGTTGATGAGGCGGCGCTGCTTCATGTCGCGCACCCACTCGTCGAGGTACAAGTGTTCGATGCGGCCCGTGTTGAAACTGCTGCTACGGCGCAGGATGCCATGCACTTCATAGCCTTTCTCCAGCAGGAATTCCGCCAGATAGGACCCGTCCTGGCCCGTGATGCCCGTGATGAGGGCGACTTTCTGCTTGTTCTCGTTCATAGTTCTATTAAGTTTTTAGTCCCTGGTTTCTAGTCCTTAGTTGGTTTCCTCCTCCTAAAGCCTGACACCTAAAGCCTAATGCCTTATTATAATGCGTTATCTAATCTGTCTTGTTCGGGTTCGGTAATTTTCTCAATCATCGACGGGTGGATATAGGTGGTGGCGACGGCGACAAGGCCCTCAACATTGACAATCACGCGGCGGTCACCCTTGAAACGCACAAACACGCCTTCGGCGCCCTCAAACATGCCGCCGATGATGCGCACCCGTTCTCCCTGGGCAAAATCGCCGGGGTTGGGATTGAGGTATATGAGCTTTTCCTCATAGGTGCCAGCTACCTTGATGAAGCTTTCCATCTCGCGCGTGGGCACTGTAATGGGCTTGCTGGTCCCGTCAGTCCCACGGCTCATGATGTAGCGGATGGGCAGGTCGGTCGTCATCTTGTACTCCTTCATGTCGCTGGGTGTGATGTGGATGAAGATGAGGTTGTGTACGCTAGGCACAAGACGCTTGACCATCACACCGTTGCGCTCTTCACGCCGGTACTGCATGGGCACGAAATTGGTGATGCCGCGTGCGTCAAGGTCGGCTTTGACCTTGAGCTCGCGGTTGTAGGTCACGCGGATGGCGAACCACACCTTCTTTTCGCGTCCTTTTTTAATGATTGTCCTTACTTCCACGAGCACAAAGGTAGTGCAAAAATCCGAAAAGGAGAATACTTTGACACTCATTCTCATAGAAAGGCCACAGGTAGCGTTTTTTCATCTCAAGTGTACCATTCGGCGTGTTTCTCCGTTATTAATATAAAAAGGCATATTTTATGGCAAAGGAAATCAAAAAATGGACTACGCTAGAGAGCCGCTACATCATCCAGCGGCCATGGCTCACAGCCCGTGTGGATAAGGTGCAGTTGCCCGACGGGCGCATCAACCCCGAGCATTATGTGCTGGAATATCCCGAGTGGGTCAACATCATCGCCATTACCCGCGAGGGCGAGTTCGTCATGGTCAGGCAATACCGCCATGCCATGGACGTGGTGCTCGATGAACTGTGTGCCGGTGTGGTGGAGCAGGGTGAGGCTCCCTTGCAGGCTGCACAACGGGAACTTCTCGAGGAAACGGGTTACGGCGGTGGCACCTGGCGTGAAATCATGACTGTGGGGCAGAATCCGAGCATCTGCGACAATATCACCCACTGTTTCCTGGCCGAAGGCGTGGAACGTGTTAGCGATCAGCATCTCGATGCCAGTGAGGACATTGCCGTGCTGCTCTTGTCACGTGCTGAGGTTGAGGCGATGCTGCGCGAGAATCGCCAGTTGCAGGCCCTCATGGCGGCCCCGCTGTGGCGCTACATCGCAGAACATCCTGATTCAATCTCCTGATGTTCAGGAGATTGAAGTTTAGAGTTTAGGGTTTAGAGTTTAGGGTTTAGAGTTTAGGGTTTAGAGAAGAACACTCCTAACTTCTAACTCCTAACTTCTAACTCCTAACTTCTAACTTCTAACTCCTAACTAAAGTTCATATCCCAGCCTCAACGAGGCCACTAGCGCATTTTTGAGTCCTAAGTAAACTCCTGGGTTGATGATCCATTGCAGGTCGGGTGATGCATAAAAGTGGTCATTAATCTGGTAAAGGTAATTCAACTCAAGGGCAGTTTCCCATTTGTATCCGTCAATATGTACTGTAGCTAAGCCTGCACTCATAGCGTCGGCTCCGTTCCTGTTAAACAGGGACGTCAGTGTCGCCCCGCAGGTGATGCTGGCATTTGCGACATCTTCGCAGGCTCGGGGTGCATAGCCACCAGTGACAAAGGCATTAATGGCCCGGTTGCCCTGCATCTGAAATGATTTCTCGCATGATGCGTAGTAGCCGTTGTTCTCAAATCCCGTGTGATAGAAGGCCCCAAGCTTGAGCAACAAAGCGTCATTGGGATTGACGGCCGCCTCGGTGACCATCACATAACCGTTGCTGCTGCTTAACTTGTGCTTCAGGTTAAATTTGTTGCCGTCACCTAACGCGATGTAGGCGCCGTTAAAAATGCCGGCCTGCCATTTGAGCGTGTTGCTGACTTTCCACTCTGCAGTGATGCCCAAGTCATTATTGGGCATTGTGGGAATGTTGCCAGCTGAGAGCAACACCTGATTCCCGCCGAAGGATGTGTTCAACATGTTGCTTGATGCGTCACAAGTTGAATAGCTATCATTGGCATCCTGCAAACCCACCTTGACAGTAACCTTATTGAAGGTATGGCTATACCATGCCTTGTTTAAGAAGAAGTAGCTCCCTGCCTCGATGTTGTCAAAGACTTGCCAGTCACCTACCAGAAAGGCCGATGGCTCGTCGCCGTGTGTCGTTGCCAGGGTTAAGTTGAATTGACCGTTCTTCCACGGATTGATTTCCACGCCAGCCTCTGCATAGCCCAGGAATAGCGCACCGGTCTTGATGCCTCCGCGGGTGTTGACAACTAGGTCGGCAGTGTAATTGACAATGGGGACGAAGGTTCGGACCGAGTCCTGGGCATGGCAAAAAAGACTGCTGTTGGCGACAATAAACGTTAGGATTATTGTAGTAAGCAATGCGCTTTGTTTATTCATGTGATGTGTCATTAATAGGATTGTAAGTGTTATTGACTTGATTTCGGCTGCAAAGTTATCATTATTTTTGAGTATGTGGCATCACATGATTGGGTGAAAAACCATCAAAATATCATCATTATTAGGTATAAAACAGCGTGTGCACCATCATTAGACGGCGCACACGCATGGTATAAAGTATGGTTTTGGCAATGTATGACAATAGTCTGAAATAGTTGTTTCAGTTATCTCACCACCTTGGTAAAGACAGGTTTTGCGTCCTTCTCAACAGTCACATAGACTTTGATTTCACTGGCAGGAGGTACGTCGGCCTTCTTTTCACGTGGCAGGTCTTGGGCTGTGAACAGATACTCGGTGCCTTCGGGAATGGCGCGGGATGCCACGGTTGTAGCCTTGGCGTTGAGCATTGGATAGCCGTCAACAGCAGCATCAAAGATAGCGGTCTCGTCGGCGTTGACGGGGTGCTGCTCGGGAAAGTCCTCAGGCAGAACAAAAGCACCATCAATAAAACCGCCTACCGTCAGGAACTGCTCAACTTCCTTGGGTACGGCGTCGATACGAGCTGCGCGCACGCCGTAACCAGGAAGAATCTCGGCATTGGGCTGTTTCTCGGCAAGATCTTTCACGCTTGATTCCAGTCCGCCGCTGCCGAAGGTGCAGAACGGTACCACCTTCTTGCCGCTCAGGTCCACCTTGTCCAGCAACGAGGCCATGGGAGGGGCAAAGGTGCCGAACCAGATAGGATAGCCAATGAAGATCACATCATAATCGGCAATGTTTGATTTCAGAGGCTGAATCTCGGGTGTGATGCCTTTTTCGCGGTCAGCTTTGCAACGCTCAATCGTTGCCTGGAACGCCGTGTCATAGGGCTCTACAAGGGTGACCTCCTCGATGTCGGCAGAAAGGCGGTTGGCGATTTCTGTAGCAACAGCCTTAGTGTTTGACGTTTGGGAATAATACAGCACGAGTACCTTGGGCGCGTCTTTCTTCTGGCTGCAAGAGGTGACAACCAACATGGCGAATGCTGCTAGCAGCATTAATTTCAAAATTCTCATAGTGATAATATTTTTAATGTTGTTATAGAATCTGGTTATTACAGCAGGCGGCCGTGGTCGGCGTAGCTGTAGTAGCGGCCGCCGCGGCACACGATGATGTGGTCCACTAGCTGGATGTCCATCACCTTGCAGGCCTGATGGACACGTTCAGTCAGGCGGTCGTCTTGGATGCTTGGGGTGGGGTTATCGCTGGGATGGTTGTGCGCCAGGATGATGCCCGAAGCCAGCCGCTCGATGGCGGGTCGCAGTATCATCTTGATGTCGGCGACAGTCATCGCCGTGCCACCGCTGCTGATGCGCACGCACTCCTCGACCTGCTTGGCGTGATTGAGCAGCACCACCATGATTTCCTCATGGTCCAAGTGCTCCATGCGCGGGCGCAGATATTGATAAGCATCGTCGCTGCTCGTGATCTTGAAGCGTTCCTGAAATTCCTCCTGCTGGTAACGGCGTGCAAGTTCCAGGGCGGCAAGAATCTCGATGGCCTTGACCTCACCGATGCCGTGATAGTTCTTCACCAGGTTGTTGATGCCCTTGCGGGCGATGAGATAGAGTTTGCCGTCATTGTCGCGCAAGATGCGCTGGCACAGGTCCACGACCGACTCGCCAGGTGTGCCCACTCTCAGCAGGATGGCCAGCAGTTCGGCGGTCGATAGGCTGCCGAAACCATGCTTCTTAGCCTTCTCGCGGGGACGGTCCTCCTCGGGCACCGTCTCCTTGATGTTCCGTGTCCCCGTTAGGTTTTTATTTTCTTTCTCCTCCATCATAACCCCCTAAAACCTAAAGCCTAAAACCTAAAGCCTAAAACCTAAAACCTATTTCCCCTTACGCATGGCCACTTCCTCCTCAATGTCACGTCCGTGTTTGAGCAGGATTTTCCAGAAGTAGGCTTTCACGAAGCCCCAGCCGTAGCTGCACAGCTGCGTGAAGCTTGTGGCGACAGCGAGCGTGGCAATCTTTAGGCTGCGCGTCTGAATCAAGGCGGCTATCCATAACATTGCCGCATAAACCAGGATGGGCAGGATGAACCACCATTTCCACAACGAGAGCAGTAACAACAGCACGCAGCCGATGAGGAACACGGCGGGCAGGCAGTGCACAAGCTTGAGGCTGTCGGGGTAGAGCAGTTTCAAGGTGATGCGCGACATGCCGAAGACGTAGGTCTGCCTTGCGAACTTGCTGATGCTGGTGCGGCGCTTGTGATAGACAAACGCGGGACGTATCAAGCGGATGTTAAAGCCCGCTTGGCGCACGCGCGTACTCATGTCGATGTCCTCGCTGAACATCTCGCGGAAACCGCCCACCTTTTCCCACACCTCGCGGGAGTAGCCCATGTTGAACGAGCGGGGCACAAACTTTTCCATCTGCACCTTGCCGCCACGGATGCCACCCGTGGTCAGCAGCGACGTCATCGAGAAAGAGATGGCCTTTTGCACGTCTGTAAAATCGTCGCTTGCAGCGTCGGGACCGCCAAAGCACGGTACGTAGTTGTTGGCCAACTCGCGCCCCAACGTCTTGAAGTAGTCAGGCGGGATGACGCAGTCGCTGTCAAAGAACACGAAGTATTGGCCCGTGGCATGCTCCAACCCGTAGTTGCGAGCAATGGAGCGCCCCTCGTTGGCTTTATAGAAGTAGCGCAGGTCCAGCTCCTTGTTGTAGCGCAGCGCGATGTCTTCGCAGCGCTCCGTCGAGCCGTCCTCCACCAGAATGATCTCAAAATCCTTGTCGGTCTGACAGGTGAGGCTTTTCAACAGGTCCTCCACCTCGTCCCGCCGGTTATACACCGGCACTATCACTGAAAAATAAGGCATATCAATTCCAGAATAAGTTTCAATCTACAAAATTACAAAAAAAGATAATACCTGTCCTTGTGAAAGGGATTATTTCTCGCCGTAGTGGGAATGCATGGCGAGGATATGGACAATGATGCGGTTATCGTCAACAGAGTAGATGAGGCGATGCTCGCGGTTGATGCGTCGTGACCACATGCCAGTTAGGGAATGGCGCAAAGCCTCGGGCTTGCCGATGCCCGTGTAGGGATGTTGGGCAATATCGGCAAGCAAGAGCTTAATGCGGTTCACAATTTTCAAATTACCGCTCTTGACGAAAGCATTATAATGGTCGATCGCCGTTTGGGTAAGTACTATTTGGTACATGTGACGCGGTCAAGTAATTGGTCAATGGTTTCTCCATCTTGCTGGGCGGTCACACGGCCATACGCAATGTCATCCTCGGCAGCCACAAGCGACCGTAGCAGTTGTGGCCGCTGGAGCACGAACTCCGTTTCCATGATGGCATTGTAATCCTCGAGGCTGATGACCACAACGCTCTCGGCGCCAGGACGGCTCACAATCAGCGGTTCATTGTCCGCTGCGACGGCGTCAAGATAACTTTTCAGGTTATTCCTCAAGTCAGTGTAATTGGTCGTTCTCATTTTCGTCTCAATTTTATCGCCACAAAGATAAGTACTTTTTTCCGTACTTGCAACTGATTGTTGATAAAAGTTATGCTTTGCTTTGGAGTTTGAAGCGTTGCATGATGATGACAGCGACGAGGAAGGCAGCGAAGTCGCTGGCGGGTAGGGAAGCCCACACACCGTCAAGGCCCCATAACGAGGAGAACAGTAGCAGCGTGGGCAGCAAGAACAGCAACTGACGCGAGAGCGACATGAAGATGCTGATGCGCACCTTGCCGATGGTCTGGAAGAAGTTGGTGACTACCGCCTGGTAGCCGATAACGGGGAAGACGAGCATGTTGATGCGGATACCGCGAATCGAGATGGCGATGAGCCCTTCATCGTCGGTAAATAGGCGTGTGCATGGCTCAGGCAGCAGTTCGCCAATCACCCAGCCGACGGTCATCGCAATGACCGATGCGGTGATGGTGAGACGCAACACCTGCTTGACTCGGTCCATGTTGCGTGCACCATAATTATAGCCGGCAATGGGCTGAAAACCTTGACAGATACCCATGATGACCATAAAGAAGATGAATCCTAATCGGTTAGCGATGCTGTAGGCGCCTACGGCGAGGTCTCCGCCATAGGTCATCAGGGCATTATTCATGAAGATGGCCACCACGCAGCCCGTGAGCTGCATGGAAAACGGCGAGATGCCGATGCTCACGATGTCCTTGATGATATTGCGTGCGGGCTTGAGGAAACGCCACTCGAGGTGCAACAGTTCACGCTGGCGGGAGAATTGCCATAACTGCCAGCACAGGACGATGACCTGAGCCAGAATAGTCGCAATGGCTGCTCCCTTGATGCCCATGTGCAGGGGCCAGATAAAGATGGGGTCGAGGATGGTGTTAAGCACCACCGTGACGATGGTGGCAATCATCGCCGCCCGGGGCTTGCTGGCCGACCGCAATGCAGCATTCAGGCCGAGATATAGATGGGTGATGACGTTGCCCACCAGCAGGATGAACATGTACTCGTGGGCATGGGGCAGCGTCTGGTCGCTGGCGCCGAAGAACCGCAGGATGGGATCAAGGAAGATGATGGACACGATACCCACCAGCAGTCCGGTGATGATGTTCAAGGCAACCATGTTGCCCAGCACGTTGTTTGCCTTATCATACTGGCGTTGACCCAGACGCAGCGACATCAGGGTGGAGCCACCGACACCCACCGCGGCGCCAAAAGCCGCGCCGATGTTCATTAACGGGAAGGAGATGCCCAATGCAGCCAAAGCCATCGGACCCACGCCGTGGCCGATGAAGATGCTGTCCACCATGTTGTAGAGCGACGACGCCGTCATCGCAATCACACCAGGCAATGCATATTGCCACAACAGCCTGCCCACAGGCTGTGTGCCAAGTGCCAATGTCGCTTCCTTGTTGTCTCTCATGAGTTGAAAAGGTTTATTGTGCCGTGACTTGTCACGGCGATGTCAGTGGATTTATTCCTCTAGGCCAAAACACTCCTTGATGGCCTTGCGGATGGCAGCGGCATTGTCGCTGTTGCCCTTCAGGATATTAAGCACGCCGCGGATGTAATCGTCCTTGCTCTTGAACCCGCACAAGGTGGCCACGTTGCTCTCGTTGAGCATGAGCTTCTGGTTATAGACCTTGAGGATGCTGGCATAGTCGCTATTGTCCTCATAGAAATGGAACTCCCGGCACAACTGGTCGTACAGGCCTCGTGGGTTGATTTCGCTCACCAGCTCCACCATGTGGTTCTCCAGCGCATTGATGCTGGTGAATTTCATGTCGATGCGCATCTCCACCTCGCGTTTCACGCGGTGGCGCACATGCATGAGCGCCTGCTGCTTGAGCTCGTGGGTGAACATGATGATGACGCGTTTTTTCACTTTGGGGAAGACAATATCGGGGTTGCGGCGCTTGTGGCGTGCAACGGCGCGGATAACGCCCTCTAGCATGAGGATGTTCTCCACTTCGGCCACATTGGGAACGAGGATATTCTTCTTGCGCAGGTATTCCACTTCCTGATCGCTGCGGCGATCTCGGTCCACAATGCCGCGGCTCTCGAGCTGGTGGAAACTCTGCAGGTCGCCAAATGTGCGCACCGTCTCGATGACCTTGTTGCAGCTGCCCAGCGGCTTGACGGTGTATTCGGGGAAAATGAGCGGGTAGAGGCGTGAGTCGATGCTGTGCTTGTCATCGCCCTCGATGAACAAAACCGGCTTGCGGCTGCCCAGCAGGTCGAGTAGGGCAGTGTCCAATTCACGGCTCGAGGTCATCACCTCGTAGTCCCAGGCTACAGCTTCGGGGTCAAACTCCTTGACCCACACGCACTGGTTGTCGATGCGTGAACTGGCAAAATCCACGTCATGGGTGTTGTAGATGAAGGTGCAGTCGGGGCGCATCTGTTCCAGCACGTTCCACAGGGTGCGCATGATGCTGCTGTGGATAAATGTCTCTGGGTCATCAACCAGAATGGCGGCATCGGGCATGGCGTAGAGTACAGCACCGATGTAATAGAGCACCGACTTCTCACCGTCGCTCAGGCCCATCAGCGGATATTTGTCCTCATAACCCTCGGTCGAGAACATCAGCTTGCCGTTTTCGCGCAGCACCTTGTTTTTGGGGAACACTTCCTGCCATTTCTTGACGGTGATGTCGAGTTTGGTTTTGGGGAACTCCATCTGCTCATCCATGAGCTTGTGGGCCTTGAAGTTCATCAGCTCGCGGAACTCTTCATTGAGCATGATGAAGAACAACTTGTCAAACTCGGTCTCCGCCTTGTTCTGTACCAGCGGATTGGCTGCGTTCATGCGGTTGAACAGGTCATCGATGGAACCGGGCAGGACTTCGGCGCTGGGCGCAGTGGGGAAGAGCGCCTTCAATGCCGAGATGCGGTAGGCTTTGTCGCCCAGTTCGTCAACTAATGCCGAGCAGAAACGGCTCTTACCGGCGCCGTTGGTTCCTATGATGGTAATCTGTTTGGACTCGATCAGCACTTCTGGCTGATGCCCGTCCATTCGTTTTGGTAGTCTGATGTCCATAACTTGTTATCAGTATTTTCTTGGCCTTTTATTTTTAACGCTAATTACGCTGATTTTCACTGATTAATCATTCAAGCAATAGTCATAATCATAACCTGCGTTGTTTATTCATAAAGCAGATTATAGCTGTTTACCACTCTTGCTGTTTCAAGGCTTTTCTTTGCAAAATTACCTATGATACCAAGTTGAAATCCAGTTGCTTTTAAATAATTTAATACCTGGCATTTATGAATATCAATTATGTCAGAAACTGTTTTTAACTCAATGATAATCTTGTCATAGCAGATAAAATCAGCGATATAATCTTTATTGAGAGATATGTCCTTATATTTAATTTTCAGATGAGCTTCTCGCTTGTATGGGATTCCTGCTTTCTTGAATTCATATTCCAAAGCTTCTTGATAGACTTGCTCCAAGAATCCAGGTCCAAGTTCTGTATGAACATCCATCATACAACCTTTTATTTTATAAGACTCATTAGCGTAAATCAAATAAGCCATATCACCAGTGAATTAAAAATCCGTATAATCTGCGTAATCAGCGTTTTTAAATTCAATGATTTGTTAACGTGACCAATGCCAAAGCATTGTAGTCATGTATCATTAAAGGGGTAAAATTAGATATTTTTTTTCATAGAGCAAATGTTTTTGCAGTCAAAGTGCCGAAAAGAGCATTTTTTCACTTTTTAAAGCCGCACGTCTCTTTCTTTTTGGTAATTTTGCGGCTGTTATGATGGACTATGTGAACGCTTTTGTGTCGATGCTTAACGGCATGTCGCCCTATCTGTTGCTGGGCTTTTTCATCGCTGGCCTGTTGCATGCCTTTGTGCCGTCGGCAATCTATAGCCGCTACCTGGCGGGAACAGGACTGCGATCGGTGCTAACTGCTGCCGCATTTGGCATACCGTTGCCCCTGTGCTCGTGTGGTGTGTTGCCCACGGCGGTTGCCCTGCGTCGCAGCGGTGCCTCTCGTGCGGCATCCACATCTTTCCTCATCGCCACGCCTCAAACGGGAGTGGACAGCATTGCTGCCACCTATTCGATGATGGGCTTGCCCTTTGCCATTCTGCGGCCTGTCGCTGCATTGGTGACATCGCTGTTGGGTGGACTGGCTGTGGGCCATTGGGAACGCAAGGGCGCCCTTGGTGACGTGAAAAACGATGCTAACTACGAGTTCAGCGAGTTGCCTAAAGGCTTGTGGAATAAGGTGGTGGAGACGTTCAAATACGGTTTCTTCGACATGATGCAGAGCATAGGCCGCTGGCTGCTGCTGGGATTGGTGATTGCGACGCTGATAACGGTGCTGCTGCCCGATGACTTCTTCTCGACTTATGCCCGTTGGCCGCTGCTGAATATGTTCATCATCGTGCTGGTGGCTGTCCCGATGTATGTGTGCGCCACGGGATCTATCCCCATCGCTGCCGCGCTCATGCTCAAGGGTATGTCGCCTGGTTGTGCACTGGTGCTGCTCATGGCTGGACCTGCCGCCAATGTGGCCTCGATGTTTGTTGTGAACAATGCCTTTGGGCGCAAGGCAACCATCGTCTATCTGCTGTCGATTATCGGCGGTGCCATCGGTTTTGGTGTGCTGGTTGACTATTGGCCCGGCTTGCGGGAACTGTTTGTCAACGCCTTGCCCACCCATGTCATGCACCATCACATGCACGTGTCGTGGTTCAACACCTTGTGCAGCATTGCCCTGATTGGCATGATTGTTGTCGCCTTAGGTGCGAAGTACTGGAAATCCTATCAAATCAAACGTAATAAAACTGTAGCTATGAAAGAATTCAAAGTTAAAGGCATGATGTGTGCCCATTGCAAAGCCAATGTCGAAAAAGGCCTTGCAGCCCTCCCTGGTGTGGAAAAAGTGACTGTTGATTTGGCTAAGGGCACGGCCCTGGTTGAAGGCTCCATCCCCGACCAGCTCATCATCGACTGCATCGAGGACCTAGGTTACCAATACGAGCCCTAATTAATCTAGACTATCTAGAACATCTAGATTATCTAGTCATTTTACTGCTGTGTAGATGGTGCAGACGCCTAGCGTGAGACGCCTGAAGGCGGTCTTGCGCAGTCCTGCGTTGCGCATCAACTGCAGCATGTCGTCACCTTGAGGGACAGCGGCAATGCTCTGCGGCAGGTAGCGGTAGGCACTCTTGTCGCCACTCTTCATGGCACCGATGGCGGGGATGATGTGCAGCGTGTAGATGTCGTAGAACCAGCGGATGATGGGGTCGGTGGGTGTGGACAGTTCCAGCACGCACAGCATGCCACCGGGCTTGAGCACACGCGCCATTTCATGATAACCTTGCTGCAGATGCTCAAAGTTGCGCACCCCAAAGGCCACCGTTACGGCGTCAAATGTCTCGTCAGCCATCGGCAAGGCCATGCAGTCGCCCTGCTCAAATGAGATAGTGTTTTCCAGCTCTTTTCCCTTGACCTTGCGGCAAGCCTCATCGAGCATCCCCTGTGACAGGTCGATGCCCGTGATGTGTTGCGGATGGAGAGATTCGTTCAACTGGATGGCGAAGTCGCCAGTGCCAGTTGCCACATCGAGGATATGCTTTGGATGGATGCGTTTGAGCCGCTTGACGGCGAGTCGTCGCCACCAGATGTCGATGCCCAATGTCATCGCACGGTTCATGAAGTCATAGGCGGGCGCGATAGCGTCAAACATCTGCCTGACCTGCTCGGTCTTGGCAGTTGTCTGGTCACTATATGGCGTCACCTGCTCGACCCGGTTACTCCTCTCGTCGCTCATGGATTCCTGATTCCTCATTCTTGGATTCCTGGAAGCGCTCATAGGCTTCAACAATGCGCTGCACCAGGTGATGGCGCACGATATCCTTTTTCTCAAACTCTACCTTGCCGATGCCTTTCACGCCATCGAGCACGCGCAGGGCGTGTATCAGGCCCGAGGTCGTGGCTCGCGGCAGGTCGATTTGGGTGGTGTCGCCGGTTACAATCATCTTAGATCCCATGCCCAGACGGGTGAGGAACATCTTGATTTGATGGGTCGTGGTGTTCTGGGCCTCGTCAAGCACGATGATGGCGTCGTTGAGGGTGCGGCCGCGCATGAAGGCCAGTGGTGCGATTTGAATGATATTGTTCTCCATGTACTCCTTGAGTTTGGCCATGGGAATCATGTCCTCGAGGGCATCATAGAGGGGTTGCAGATAGGGATCGATTTTGTCCTTCATGTCGCCCGGCAGAAAACCGAGTTTCTCGCCGGCTTCAACGGCTGGACGGGATAGAATGATTTTGCGGATCTCGCGGTTTTTCAGCGCCCGGACGGCGAGTGCTACCGCCAGATAGGTCTTTCCTGTTCCGGCAGGGCCTAACGCAAAGGTCAAGTCATTGTTCATGAAAGTCTTGACCAATAGCTGCTGGTTGGGCGTGCGGCCACTGATGGGCTTACCGTTCACGCCATAGACGATGACATCGTCCATCTTCAACTGCTTGGGTGGGGTGCCCTTGATGGTGTCGATGATGACATTCTCGGGCAGCGTGTTGTAGGTTGCGCAATAGTCGGCAAGTTCATGGACTTTTTGCTCAAAGTTGGCTGTCTCGCTGTCATCGCCGATGACGGTGATGACGCTGCCACGTGCTGCCATGCGCAGTTTGGGAAACAGGTTGCGGATAAGTTGTATGTTACTGTTATTTACCCCGTAGAAAGTCACGGGATCCACGTTGTCAATGATAATGTGCCGTTCAATCATTCAGTATAGTCTATAATCTACCCACAAAATTACAAAAAAATCTATTCCTGCAACTACTGTCGCCACATTTTTCACTTTTTGGTACAAATCATGGAGCACAGAAATAAAATTGATTGAATATGTGATAAAATATAATGTGGCTTGAGAATTTTGATTATATTTGCAAATTATATTAAAAAGAACTATTGAAATCAAGGATGCTGGAGGCAGGTTTGTACCTGATTCCCACTCAGTTGAGCGATGTGCCGATCGAGAGGGTATTGCCTGTGCACAACATTGATGTTGTGTGCGGAATCCGTTATTTTGTGGTCGAGAGCCTGCGCTCGGCAAGGCGTTTCCTTAAAAAATGTGACCGCAATATCGACATCGATGCCCTCACGTTTACTGAACTCAATGAACACTCCGACCTCAGTGACACAGCCGCACTCGAGGCGATGCTGGAGCCGATAGGCTGCGGTGAGTCTGTCGGTGTCATCAGCGATGCGGGCTGCCCCGCAGTAGCCGATCCCGGTGCCGACCTGGTCGCCATCGCCCAGCGCAAGGGATATAAGGTGTTCCCGCTGGTGGGTCCGTCAAGCATCCTGATGAGCCTGATGGCATCGGGTTTCAATGGACAGAGTTTTGCATTTGTGGGCTACTTGCCGGTTGATGCCGGAGCGCGGCAGAAGTGCCTCAAGGAGATGACACGCCGCATTGAACGTGAGCATCAGACACAGATCTTTATCGAGGCGCCATACCGCAACAACCAGCTTATCGCCGATCTCGCCCAGCACATGCCTCAGGGTATGCGTTTGTGCGTCGCCAGTGACATCACCGGCGTGAACCAGAGCATTATCACCCGCACGATGGCGCAGTGGCGTCAGGCTCAATACAATTATCACAAGGTACCCACCATCTTCTTGATGTATCAATAACGACGACGTGGCTGCAGGACAGGGACATAAGGCGCATGACGGAGAGGGCAAGCCGCTCAAGATCCGTTTTGACGTGGATGGCAACGACACCCCCGGAGCACAGGACGTGGTTCAGGTTCCCCAGGGGCTGAAAAGCCATGTCCGTCATGACAAGGGCTTATGTTTCATGAGCTTTGGCAGTGGCAGTAGCGGTAATTGTGCTTATTTGGGCACTCCGCAAGGCGGCATCCTCATCGATGCAGGCATCAAGCCGCCGCCCCGCACCAACCGCAAGCACAAGAAGGTCTCCGAGGACGATGGTGTCCTCAACTTGAACCAGGCGTTTGCCCTGCTTGAACGCAATGGTGTGAAGCCCGACATGGTTAAGGGTATCTTGCTCACTCATGCCCACCAGGACCACATGCGTTGCCTGTATCCCGCTCTTACCCGATGCCGTTGCAGCGTCTATTGCACGATGGGAGTGATGAGCCAGATGATGCAGCGATGCCGCATTTCGGGCCGTATCCAAGATTATCATGTTCCCATCTTCAAGGAGATTCCTTTCCGCATCCTGGATATGGAAATCACTGCATTTGAGACCAGCCACGACGTGAAGAGCGTGGGCTTCTGCATAGATTACGATGGTGAGCGTTTTGTCATTGGCACCGACATGGGTATCATTACCGAGCGCGCCGCCCATTACATGAGCAGCGCCAATCACTTGATGATAGAGTGTAACTATGACCGTGAGATGTTAATCAATGGCGATTATCCCCAGATGCTCAAGGACCGTGTGATAGGCGACAAGGGTCACCTCGACAATGCTGTGGCTGCGCAGTTTGTCGCTGAGCGTTACCATGATGATTTGCAGCATGTGTTCTTGTGCCACCTGAGCAAGGACAACAACACCGAGGAATTGGCCTTGTCAACCATGCGTCAGGCCCTGGAAGAACGTGGCCTTAGCGTCGGCGATGCTTCGAACGCCGCTGACCAGCGTAACCGTAACGTCCAGATTTACGCTTTGCCCCGCTATACCGCTTCTGCTTGGTTCGTGTTGGCGTAGTGTACTTTTGTTTGTAGCTGTTGTTATAGTTGTTGCGGTATTTTCTGGACTTTTTGTATCTCTTGTACTTTTTGTAATTGTTGTACTTGCCTGAGCCGTAATTGTCATATTGATGGCTCTTCGTTTTCTTGGCCGGAGCCATGGCGGCAGCCGGAGTTGCACTCTTGGGCGTTGAATTGATGGGCTCGGGCTTGATTTTTTCGTCGTAAATTGTGAAATCCTCGTTGTCTTTCAGCAATCGTTTGAAATCCTTGGTGAGGTAGGGCTCCATTTTCTCGTAATCGAGAAATACCTCGACGGGGTCAGGTGAGATGGTGCCTTGCTTGAACTGGAAACTGATGCCTTTCTTGCCGCAGCAGATTTCGGCGGGTGCATTCAAGGCATGTTGCAGTTTGTTGTCGCCGCGGTTCTTGTTCAGCTCGTCAATTTTTTTGTTGAGCGCCTTGAGCAGTTTGTTCTCTTTCTCGAAGTCGGTGACGAGGATATCCATGCGGGACAATAGTCGCTGGTTCTGCCTGTCGTAGTGGACAAACATGCTGTTCTGGATATTGCTGTGGCCATTGTATTCCACCTTGTCAATCTCCATGACGAGCATGCGTTGGGAGGTCATGTAGGGATAGACGAGCACCTGGCTCACGTTACCGTAGGTGGGAACAATCTTCGGGGCAGTGGTCACCTTGTGATAGTCATCTCCCATGGGCTTGTTGAAAGTGGGCGTGTTTAGATAGACGTAACGCGCGTCTTTCATTTTGGCCTGGGTGTTGCTAAAAGCTTTGCTTATCAATTCCTTGTTCAACTCGGACAATTCCTTGTCGCCGTTGATAGACTTGGGCCAGCGCGTTTTCACGTGCTTGATGCTTGTGTAGCGCGTGCTGTTGTCCCCGGCAACAGTCGGGTTGTCGGCAATGAAGTAGTAGGTATTGTGCTGCAAGTCGTCAAACTCATCGGCCTGTGACGCATTGATGATAGTGTCGGCCATTGCGATGTTCTCGGTAGAGTCGCGCTGGTCAAACAGGCTTTGGCTCATGCCACTGGCCTCGATGCGGCGGGACATATACCATCCTGCCGCTACCAGGTCGATGACCGATAGCAGGATGATGACGATGATGAGGTTCTTTTTGGTCATATATATGATTGAACTTTAGCTATTGGCAATCAGCTTTTAGCGTTATTATTGTTGGTCAATTGATAGACGGTGTCACTCACGCGCTGCATGAGCCAGCGGGGGGTGGAGGTGGCGCCGCAGATGCCGATGCGCTCTTTGCCCTCGAGCCATGAGGGGTCAATGTCGCCCTCGCCGCTGATGAGGTGGGAGTTGGGATTAGCGTCCTTGCACTCGGCGAACAGGATGCGACCGTTACTGCTCTTGGCCCCGCTGACGAACAGGATCAGCTCGTGTTGTGCGGCGAACTCGCGTATCTGCGGGATGCGGTTGGCCACCGAGCGGCAGATGGTGTCAAAACTGCGGAAGATGACACCCAGTTGCACGCGCCGTTTGATTTCCTCGACGATGTGCTGGAATTCCTGCACGCTCTTGGTGGTCTGGGAGTAGAGGTAGATGTCGCGCGAGTAATCGATTTTGTCGATTTCGCCGATGTTCTCGATGACGGTGGCTTGGCCTTGAGTCTGACCTACAAGGCCCAGCACCTCGGCATGGCCACGCTTGCCGTAGATGACAATCTGTGGTGCGGGTTTGCCAGCTTCGCTGCCATTGAAGGTGGTGTTGATGCGCTGCTGCAGCTTGAGGACTACCGGGCAGGTGGCGTCAATGATGTCGATGCGGTTGCGGCGGGCGGTCTCGTAGGTTTCGGGTGGTTCGCCATGGGCGCGCAGCAGTACCTTGACGTCATGCAACTGTTCCAACTGCTCATGGGTGATGGTTTCCAGTCCACGGCTGGCCAGGCGGTCCACTTCGGCGGTATTGTGCACAATGTCACCCAGGCAATACAGATGCCCGGTCTCATTAAGCTCTTCTTCGGCTTTGCGGATGGCAGTCGTCACCCCAAAACAGAACCCTGATCCCTTATCGATCTCAATAATTGCCACTGGTAGTCGTCAGCAATATCTTTTAGATGGTAGCTCTCTCAAGGTAGAGGCGATACAGCCACTCGTTCTGTTCCTCGATGGTCATATTGGAGTTGTCGAGCACCATGGCGTCGTCGGCCTGGCGCAGCGGGCTCTCTTTGCGCGTGCTGTCGATGCGGTCGCGCTCATTGACGTTGGCAAGCACTTCCTCAAATGTCGTTGTGGTGTCACCCTTGCCGCGCAGCTCGTCAAAACGGCGTTGGGCCCTGACCTCGGCACTAGCGGTGGCAAATACCTTCATCTCGGCGTCGGGGAATACCACCGTGCCGATGTCGCGGCCATCCATCACCAGACCCTTGTCCTTGCCCATGGCCTGCTGTTGGCGTACCATTGCCTTGCGCACAAAACCGATGGCGGCGATGATGCTCACCACGTTGCTCACGCGCATCGAGCGGATGTAGCGTTCCACGTTGCGGCCGTTGAGCACAGTCACACTCTTGCCCTCCTTGGTCGGACGGAACGTGATGGCGATGTCGCCACGCTTCAGATGCTCCTTCAGCGCCTTCTCGTCAACCTTCTCGCCCTTGATGAGTTTGTTGCGTAGCGCATACAGTGTCACGGCCCTGTACATCGCGCCAGTGTCCACATAGGCATAGCCAATACGCTTTGCCAGCGCTTTGGCCATCGTGCTTTTTCCCGTTGACGAGTGACCGTCAATGGCAATAGTAATCTTCTTCAATCCCATTGTCTCCAATTAATGTTGAGTATTTGGGGACAAAAGTAATGAAAAAAAACGACACTTGAGATAAACCAATACTGTATGTTGGAGTTTTTTTGTACTTTTGCGGAAAACAACAATCAAGATGAAACAACTGTGCTGCTGGATTGTGGTGTTAGCTGTGTTGCTGGGTGGTTGCGGCGAGAAGAAATCGCCGCTGGATGCCGAGGCACGCGATAGTGGAATGAGGTCGGCTGCTGCGCTTGTGGCAATCGACCACACCGACACGATGTCGATGGAACGTGCGGTAATGGATGCCAAGGCCAAGCAGAGCGTGTATGTTCTGAAACGCGACTCGGCGGCAGTGCGCGCCTTTGACGAGGCGTTCCGTTCCTACCTCAAGGAAAAGGACCGCCCGCTGTACAACTCGATTTTCCCTGAAGAAAACAAGAAACGATGAAGCGTTTACCATTCATATTCATTGCCCTGGTCTTGCTGATGACCGCCTGTGGTGACGGTGGCAAGCGGGGGGCGGCGGCAGGAAAAGAGTTCCTTGCCGTGTGGGGCGATACGGCCGCAATGCATCAGGTGGTGCAACGCTTTGATGCGTTGCGCAGCGACAGCCTGCGTTGGCCTTGGGAGGTCAAGGCTGCCAATAGGGCTTTTGCTGAACCGTTGCTCGCCGATGGGCGAGACTCGCTCCTGCAAGCGGCCCACGTGATCGTGTTGTCACCCACCGAACTAGCCCAACTCAAGGTGCCGCCCATGATGGACCTGTTGCGCCTGCGCCAGTTCGATACCGACTCGGCCGCCGATTATCTGGCTCTCATACATTGGCTTTGCGATGTGGTGGGTCACGATGGCCACATCCAAGTGTTTGACAGCACGATGGAGGCTCTTGTTGCCGGCTACTCTTTACATGAGCAGATGTGCGTGTATGTGCAGTCGTCACGGCCGGCCGCACTGGGTTCCGCCCTCGCTGCAGACGCCAACCAGCCTGATGCCGATATGAATGACGTCAATGCACGCATCGAGGAGTTGCGCACCTTATACACTCCCGAGGAATTTAACACCTTTGAGGCTTCCTATAAGGCGGCTCTCAAGAAATAACCAGTTGATGCGTTGCAGGGCATTGCTCTGTATAATAGATGATTACCAATTAAAGACTATCTAATAATATGAAACCTTTCCAAGAGTATCTTGACCTTGTCAATCAAGCGATTGCTGCCATCCCATATCCTGAGCAACCCAGTCAACTTTATGAGCCCATTGCCTATCACATGGCACTGGGAGGCAAGCGCATACGTCCAGTGCTCGCGCTGATGGCATGCGACGCGATGGGTGGTGACCCCGCGGTTGCGATTGACGGTGCGGTGGGCATCGAGATGTTCCACAATTTCACCTTGTTGCACGACGACGTGATGGACAACGCCGATGTGCGCCGCGGCAAGCCCACGGTGCATCGTCGCTGGAATGATAACACCGCTATCCTGAGCGGTGACACCATGTTGACTATCGCCACCCAGTACATTGCCCGCACGGGCAGTTGGCCGGTGATGGATTTGTTCAACAAGACCGCCATCGAGATTTACGAGGGTCAGCAGTGGGATATGGACTACGAGAACCGCAACGATGTGACGGTCGATGAGTATATCAACATGATACGCCTCAAGACTTCGGTCCTCCTGGGTTGCGCCCTCAAGACAGGTGCCCTGATTGCCAATGCCGCCGATAAGGATGCCGACCTGCTCTATGAGGCTGGTGTGAACATGGGTCTGGCTTTCCAGCTGATGGACGACATGCTTGACGTGTGGGGCGATCCCGAAACCTTCGGCAAGGAAATCGGCGGTGACATCATGAACAACAAAAAGACCTTCCTGCTCATCAATGCCATGTTGCTTGCCCAAGGAGATGATGCCGACGAACTGCGCCACTGGCTCAACGACCAGTATGCCACCCGCGAGAACAAGGTTCGTGGTGTGACAGCCCTGTATGAGCGCCTGGGCGTGCGTGACATGGCCCTTAAAGCCATTGCCCATTACAATGACCTAGCCATCGCTGCCTTCAACCAAGTGAAAATGAGCGATGACGACAAGCAAACTTTTGTCCAACTCGCAAATAAACTAGCCGGTCGCCAATTTTAATTAGGAGTCAGGAGTTAGGAGTTAGAAGTTAAGATGGTCAGTGCTATAAGAGATAAAAGCAAACTCTTCGCTATCAGAATAGTGAAGTTATATCGCTATTTGTGTAGTGAAAAAAAAGAATATATTCTCTCAAAACAATTGCTGCGCAGTGGAACGAGTATTGGTGCCAACGTAGTTGAAGCACAAGCTGCGGTAAGTAAAAAGGATTTCTTGGCCAAAATGTATATTTCATTTAAAGAATGTAATGAAACTGAGTATTGGCTTGAATTACTGCACGATACAGATTATCTCACTGACGATCAGTTCGTGTCAATTTGCCAAGACAACCTTGAATTGAAAAAGCTACTAAGTAGTATCACTTACACTACATCTCAAAATCTTAATAACTTCTAACTCCTAACTCCTAACTATTAACAATGATTGACAGTCATTCACATATTTATTGTGACGCGTTCGATGAGGACCGCGATGAGGTTGTTGCACGTGCTCGTGAGGCTGGTGTGCGTCACATCATTCTGCCTAACGAGAATTTGGAGAGCATTCCGCGTTTGGCCGCCATGCGTGAGCAATACCCCGACTACATCTCGATGGCACTGGGGCTTCACCCCGAGGATGTGCATGGCGACTACCTTGATGTGTTGGGCAAGATGCGACCCATGCTCGACCAGTATCCTGTTATGGCGATAGGGGAGATAGGCATTGACCTGTATTGGGACAAGACCTGGCGCGAACAACAGCACCGTGCGCTCGATATCCAGTTGCACTGGTGTCATGAGTTGGGCGTGCCTTTCATTATGCATTGCCGTGAGGCGCTTGACGATATTCTCGATGTCATAGACCACCTGGACTGCCCAGTGCCGCAGGGCGTGTTCCATTGTTTTGCCGAGACGCCGGCCGACGTTGAACGCGTCCGCAAGCGGGGCGATTTCTACTTCGGCGTGAACGGGGTGGTCACTTTCAAGAAGAGCACCGTGCCCCAACTGCTGCCCGTTATCGGCTTGGACCGTCTGTTGCTGGAAACCGATGCCCCCTATCTGACGCCTGTACCTCATCGTGGCAAGCGCAACGAGAGTGCCTACATCCCCCACATCAACGACTTCATCGCCAATTACTTGGGTGTCACCCCCGAGGAAGTAAGCGCTGCCACCGACCGCAACGCTGCCACCCTCTTCAACCTCCCCATCTAAAGATACTATAGGAGCTATAACTACTATAAAAGTAGCCCGCGACGATGATGCCGCGGGCTCTCTTTTATGCTATTGATGGTAAATTACCAGATGATAGCGCGGTCGGCGGGATCGAGCCACATCTTGTCACCAGCCTTGATGCCAAATGCGTCAAAGAAGGTGTCGATGTTCCTCAGCGTGGCGTTCACGCGGTAGCGGCCGATGGAGTGGGGATCACTCTTGGTCTGCTGGAAGATGGCCTCCTCGGTCATGTTGCCGGCCCAGATGCGGCCATAGCTCAGATAGAAGCGCTGAGCGGGAGTGAAACCGTCAATCTCCTTGCCCTCGCGGAACTGCTGTGTGGTGCGGAAAGCGTCATAGGCGATGCGCAGACCACCCTGGTCGGCGATGTTCTCACCCAGGGTCAGGTGGCCGTTGGCATGCTGGTCCTTAACCACAACAATCTCGTCGAACTGGGCAGCGAGCTTCTCGGCAGCCTCTTGGAACTGCTTGCTGTCCTCCTCGGTCCACCAGTCGGTCATGTTGCCGTACTGGTCGAACATGCGGCCCTGGTCGTCGAAGCCGTGGGTCATCTCGTGGCCGATAACCACACCGATAGCACCAAAGTTGGTGGCATCGTCAGCGTCCACATCAAAGAAAGGCGGTTGCAGGATAGCTGCAGGGAAGCAAATCTCGTTGGTGGTGGGGTTGTAGTAGGCGTTCACCGTCTGCGGTGTCATGCCCCATTCGTCCTTGTCAACGGGCTTGCCCATCTTGTCCAGGTTGCGGCGGGTCTCATACAGGCTGGCGGCCTTGATGTTGTCATACATGCTCTTGCTGGGGTCAACCTGCAAGCCGCTGTAGTCACGCCACTTGTCGGGATAACCGATCTTGACGGTGAAGGCGTTGAGCTTCACCAGGGCGTTGATCTTTGTCTGCTCGCTCATCCAGGTCAGGCCGGCAATGTGTGCCGCCAGCGATTTGCGCAGTTCGCCGATAAGCTTCATCATCTTCTCCTTGCTGCCATGAGCAAAGTACTTGTTGACGTAGATTTCACCCACAGCTTCACCCAGCAATCCGTTGGGCAGACCCAGCGCGCGTTTCCAGCGGGGCTTGCGCTCCTTCTGTCCGCTCAGCATGCGGCCATAGAAGTCAAATGCTGCCTCGCCGAAGTCGTCGCTCAGGTAATTGGCGGCACTGCGGATGACCAGACCGGACATGTAGTCACGCATCTGCTGCTCGTTGAGCTTGGTCATCAGGTCGTTGGCTACGGCCATCACCTTGGGCTGCGTCAGGATAACCCATTCCACAGTTGGAGTGCCCATCAGGTTGAAGTACTCCTTCCAGTTGATGGCGGGATAGTCGGCCTGCAGCTGGTCCAGGGTGCGGATGTTGTAGAGCTTGTTGTAGTCGCGTGCCTCGGCGCGGTCCATCTTGGCCTGGGCAAACTTGTACTCGATGTCATAGATGGTCTTGCAGGCACGGTTTGCCTCTTTCTTGCTGTAGCCGGCGAGCATGAACATCTTTACCAGGTAGTCCTTATAGGCCTGCTGGATCTTCTTGCTGTCGGCGTCGGTGTTCAGGTAGTAGTCCCTGTCAGGCAGGCCACTGGTACCGGCCTCGAGCCACATCACGTTCATGTCACTGTTCTTGAGGTCGGTTTCAACGCCGATGCCGAAGAACGGGTTGCTCAGCGTCAGGTGCTGGTCGGCAATGAACTTTGTCAGGTCTTTCTTCTTGAAAGTCTTGATTTTGGCAAGGTCACCCATCAGGGGCTGTGCGCCTTCGCGATTCAGGCGGTCACTGTCCATTGCCATCTTGTACAGGTCGGCAACTTTCTGGTCAACGGTGCCAAACTTGTGCTCAGTCTTGCCGAGTTCCAAGAACATGTCGCGCAGACGGTTCTCGTTCTCCTCGGCCAGTACGTTAAACGTACCGTAGGAAGCATACTCGGGATGCTTGCTCAGCGGATTGGCCTTCATCCAGCCACCACCTGCATACTCATAGAAATCCTCACCCGGCTTAACGCTCAGGTCCATGTCGGCACGGTTCACGCCGTGCGTCACTTGTGCCTGTACACCAGGCACGGCAGCCATCATAATGGCCATAGCTAATAACATTTTTTTCATTATAAAATAAACTATAGTTTAGGTTTTATGTCAATTTTAACCCCGCAAAAGTAATAATAATTCTTCAATCCTTCTATGAAAACCATAGAATCTAGGGCTTCTATAGGCTAGAAGGGGGAGCCTTTGTCTTCCGGGCCTTGCAGGAAGTCTACGTTGGGGGGTGGGGGAGTGAAGCCGTCAGCCACGGGCGAGGCTCCGCCAGCGGCCTCGGGGCCGGCATTCATCTTGGACTCGTAGGTGGTTTCGCCGCCAACGAGGTCTTGTTCACCCTGGTTCTCGAAACGTGCATACTTGCTCACAAAGTGCAGGTTGATGGTTTCGGTGGCACCGCTACGGTGCTTGGCAACGATGAACTCGGCCAGTCCACGGATGTTGTTGCCCTCAGCGTCCTCACTGGAACGGGTGTAGTACTCGGGACGGTGAATGAAGCAAACGATGTCGGCATCCTGCTCGATGGCGCCCGACTCACGCAAGTCGCTCAGCTGCGGGCGCTTGCCCAACTTGTCGTCGGCAGCACGGGTCTCAACACTGCGGTTGAGCTGCGACAGGGCGATGATGGGGATATCGAGCTCCTTGGCCAGTTGCTTGAGGTTACGGGAGATGGTGCTCACCTCTTGCTCACGGCTGCCAAACTTCATGCCTGTGGCATTCATCAGCTGCAGGTAATCGATGATGATGATTCTCACGCCATGTTCGCGCACGAGGCGGCGGGCCTTGGTCCTCAACTCAAAGATGGAGAGCGACGGCGTGTCGTCGATATACAGCGGTGCGGTGCTCAGACTGCGTGTGCGGGTCATCAGGTTTTCCCACTCGGGTTGGGTCAGTTGGCCGCTCTTGATTTTTTCACCCTCGAGTGAGCACACGTTGCTGATCAAGCGGTTCACCAGCTGCAGGCTTGACATCTCAAGCGAGAACACGGCGACGGGATAGTTGTAGTCAACTGCCATATTCTTGGCCATCGACAGGACAAAAGCCGTCTTACCCATGGCGGGACGGGCGGCGATAATGATGAGGTCACTGTTCTGCCAACCGCTGGTCAGGCGGTCCAGCTTGTGGTAACCCGATTCCAGACCACTGAGTCCCTCAGGGCGGTTTGCGGCCCACTCAATCTTCTTGATGGCTTCCGAGACGGCGTTCTCGATGGGGATAACGTCGCGTTTGAGGGTGTTCTTGGAGATTTCAAACAACTTGCCTTCGGCTTCCTGCATCAGGTCATACACATCGATGGACTCGTCAAAGGCCAACTGCTGCACCTGGCTGCTGTAGCTGATGAGTTCGCGGGCCAGGTATTTCTGCGCCACGATGCGCGCATGGAACTCGACGTTGGCGGCACTCGACACGAGGCCCGTCAGTTCGCTGATGCGGATGGCACCTCCCACTTCATCCAGCGCCTTGTTGGTGCGCAATTGGTCGGTCACGGTGAGCATGTCAATGGGCTTGCCGTTGGCGGCAAGAGTCTGGATGGCCTCATAAATCTTCTGGTTGGCGGGGTTGTAAAAAGCCTCGGGCTTGAGGATTTCACACACGGTATTGTATGCGTCCCTCTCGAGCATCAACGCTCCCAGCACGGCATCCTCGAGTGAGGTGTCTTGGGGTGGCAGTTTGCCGAATTCGCCTATGATTTCGGGTTCATGCGTCGGGCGCGTGCGGCGTCGCGCCTGTTTTCCGGTTTCAAATTCTTCCATTATTATATAGTCGTTATTTTATTCGTGAGGGCAAAATTACAATAAATGCTTGGAATAGCCCCACATGTCACCTGGCCATTATCATCAAACTATTTACATGATGTTGACAAGATGACATGGTTTGACATGCGTTTACTCTTAAAAACCATAGGGAAACAAGGAAAAAATGGCATGAAAGTGTAAAAATTACACAAAAATTTGGCGGTTTCAAAAATTGGCATTATTTTTGCAGCGTAAAAAATACACAAAGACTTTTTGGCGATGAAGTACAACGAGCAAACAAAGCAATGGGAATCTCCCTTCTGGCATCCGGCGGTGACGACCGATTCGGTCGTGTTCGGCTTTGATGGAGAACAGTTGAACGTGCTGCTTATCCAGCGCGGCCTGGAGCCTTACAAGAACATGTGGGCGCTGCCAGGCGGTTTCATGAGGCCCGAGGACAAGAGTGCCCATGATTGTGCCTACCGCGAGCTGCGCGAGGAGACCGATGTCCAAGACATCTACATGGATGAGTTGGGAACCTTCTCCAGTCATGACCGCGACCCGCGTGAACGCGTGATCACGATTGCCTTTTTTGCCCTGGTCGTCAAGGACAAGTACCATGTCAAGGGCGGTGATGACGCAAGGGTAGCCAAGTGGTTCCCTGTCAAGGAATTGCCTGAACTGGCCTTTGACCATAAGGCGATTATCGAGACGGCCCTCGAACGCTTGCGACAGCGCATTCATTTCGAGCCCATCGGTTTCTACCTGCTTGACAAAGAGTTCACGATGCCCCAGCTACATAATATATATATAGCGATACTTGATCCCCCCGAGGATGACACCAAATTGCGGGACCGAAGGAATTTCCCCAAGAAGATGTTGAAACTCGGCTACATCAAGGAAACAGGAAAGAAGGTGACGGGTAATCCACACCGGTCCCCAAAACTCTACACGTTTGATGAAGAAGCCTACAAGCAAGCCAAAAAGATAGGCATGCGATTGGAATTCTGATTTCATTTATCGGTAATATTTAACTCATAACCTCCCTTTTACAAGGGGAGAAAACTAGACAAAAACATTCATTGTGTAAAATTTACATAATGTAAATATAGCAGACTTTGAAATCCAATGTGTAAAAAATACATTTTGGCAAGGTTGCAGAAAATGAAGGTCTGTTAAAATCCTAGTTATTTTTGCAGCGTCAACGGGAACAAAACAACAACAATTAATAACGTTTTTAAAAACTGTAATAACTATGACTTATTCAATCAACGATCTGCTCCACGGAGCAAAGGTGATGTCACAGAGTGTGTTTGGCCGTCGTGATGAGTACCAACTTCAGTTCAACCACGAGGATGACAGGCGGTGGTATGTCGACTTCCCTGGATGGCCCTTCGATCATCACAACCTGATGATGGTGGCCGGTGCCGACAAACTGTGCGAGTTCTTGAGTGACGATGACAGGTTTGCCCACGTCAGTGTCATTCCCAGCAACAAGCCGCTCGACAAGCCTGGATGCTTGCCTGGTGCAGGGTCGCCATTCCCTGACTGGCGGTTCGTTCTACAATGTCACGGGCCTGGAGGGATTTGAGCGCGAGATCTGGCTCTGCCCCGTCACCCTGTTCGTGCTGGGCCGTTATCCCAAGTACATCTACATCAAGAAGACCAATCCGGCCGCATGACCGATAGCAGTTTATCATCTCATAAAAGCATTAATCAACCTATTATCAACATTTTAATACATTATTGACTATGAACAATCCGTTTAAGAACAAGCAGCGTGTGAGTGAAAAGACCGTTGACCCCAAGAAAGCGCAGATCCACAACCTCATCATTGTCGATGAAAGTGGCTCGATGGGTGGTCTGGAGAAGGTGACCATCGGTGGTATCAACGAGACCATCGCCACCATCAAGAAGGCTCAGGAGGACTTTGCCGACACTCAGCAGCACTACCTCACGTTACTCACGTTTGACACTGGAGGCTATGGCCAGCCGCCCATTCGCCTGCACATGGCCGCCATGCCCATTGCCCAGGTCACTGATTTCAACGATTATCACCCCCGTGGCGGCACGCCGCTGTATGACGCTATGGGCGAGTCGCTGACCCGATTGCACGAGCACATCAAGGACGACGAGAACGCTACCGCTGTGGTCACCATCATCACCGACGGCATGGAGAACGCTTCCCGCAAGTGGACGGGTGAGGCTCTGCGCCATCTCATTGAGCAACTCAAGGAAGAGGGCTGGACCTTCTCCTACATGGGCTCGTGTCACGATGTGGTGGAGGTGACCATGAAGCTGTCCATCGACCATGTTATGGAGTTTGACCACGATGATGTGGGCGCTTCCAACACCTGGCACCGCGACAGCTCTTCCAAGCGCGCCTACTATGAACGCATGAACCGTGACTTTGACGCCATGGCCAGCCGCGAGAAGAAAATGGCCATGCGTCGCGCCAATGCCCGCGCTTACTATGCCGACCGCATCACCCCCGACTGGATTGACCAGCTGGCTGAGGGCGAGGTGTTTGTCTTCGGCAGCGACCCTCAGGGAACCCATACAGGCGGTGCCGCTGCCCACACTGTGAAGCACTTCGGTGCCATCGTCGGCCAGGGCGAGGGAATGCAGGGGCAGAGTTATGCCATCCCCACTACTGGTGATTATGACTTGTTTGCCCAGGCTGTGCATCGCTTTATCGAATATGCTGCCCAGCACACCGACCAGCGTTTCCTGGTCACCCGCGTGGGGTGCGGTAACGCAGGCTATGACATGCGTGATGTGGCTTCCATGTTTGCCCATGCCATCAGGGTCGAGAACATCTGTCTACCCGAGGACTTCTGGGAAGTTTTGGGCCTCAAATTCTTCAAAAAATGAGCCATGAAGGAGGCCCTCAAGGTTACCAATAGTATTGAATAACTGTTTTACCCCACAAGACTGAAGAACACACCAACACACATTTATTGTGAGGATATGCCGGGACTATCCGGCATGTCCTCCTTTTTTTAGGCGTTATCATCGTTTTATTGAAGATTTCTTTTATCTTTGCAGTCATAGTTTGACATTTTAATGACGAGGACAATGAAACTTAACAGGATGATAACAGTGGTTGCTGTGACTGTGTTGGCGTTAGCTACCCAGGCGCAGCCGACGACAATGACGTTTAGCGACGCGGCACGTCACCAGACGGTCACCGTGACCGCCGTGGGCGAGGATATCGTGCGTGTGGATGTGCTACCCGATGGGTGGAACGGTCAGCGCCTCCCCTCGCTGGCACTCGATAAGAACGCCAAGGCCGAAATCAAGGTCGAGGATTTGGAGGACATGAGTGTGATGCGCACCGGCAGTGGCATGAAGGTGGTGCTGGATAGGACCCTGGGCAGCATCACGGTGGGCAGCCGCAATGGCTATTATATCACCGACCTGTGTGACCGTGGCTCATCGACGTTGACCCTGTTGCACTACGGCCATGAGTCGTTCTACGGTGCGGGTGAGCGCGGCTACTCGTTCAACCTGGCTGGCGACACGCTCATCAACTATAACACCCAGAACTATGGTTATCAGATGGGCGAGAAGCGCACCAAGCTGATGGGCATCACTATGCCGATGGTGATTTCGTCCAAGGGCTACGGCGTGCTGTTTGACGATTTCTGCAAGTCATCCCTCTACTTGGGAGAGCAGGGCTTTGAATATAGCACCACCTCTCCCCAACCCATTTCCTATTACGTCATCAACGGTAACGGCAGGGTTGAGAACGTGGTCAAGAACTTCACATGGCTGGTGGGCCGTCAGGAACTGCCGCCCCTGTGGACGCTGGGTTACATCACTTCCAAGTATGGCTACCGTGACCAGCGCGAGAGCGAGGGCGTGGTCGATACCCTCAAACGTGAGGGCTACCCGCTGGACGGCATCGTGTTTGACTTGTACTGGTATGGCGTGGAAGAGGACATGGGACGCCTGGAATGGGACAAGACGCAGTGGCCCGACCACCGCAAGATGCTGAGCGATTTTAAGGAAAAGGGAGTCAACGTGGTGACCATCTCTCAGCCCTATGTGCTTACCAATGGCCGCGCCATCGACAACTATAAGTTGTTAGACCCCCAGGGCCTCTTCTGCAAGACCGATGGGAGCGACACCACCCACACGGTGACCATTTGGGTGGGACAAGGTGGCATGTTTGACGTCTCCAATCCCGCCACTCGCCAGTGGCTGCACGACCGTTACAAATCCCTCACCGAGGAGGGCGTGACCGGCTGGTGGGGTGACCTGGGCGAGCCCGAGAAGCATCCGTTGGAAATCCGCCACTACAATGGCCTCACCGCTGAGCAGTACCACAACTTCTACGGCAACGAGTGGAGCCGCATCATCTATGACATGTTCAAGAAAGATTATCCTGACCGTCGCCCGATGGTGATGATGCGCGCCGGTACGGCTGGCCTGCAGCGCTATTCCGTCTTCCCCTGGTCCACCGACGTTTCCCGCTCATGGGGTGGTCTGCAGCCCCAGGTCACCATCATGCTCAACGCGGGCTTGAGCGGTCTGGGTTATATGTCGCATGACGTGGGCGGCTTTGCTGTCGATCCCAGCAACAAGCGTGACGGCGAACTCTACATCCGTTGGCTGCAGCTCGGCCTGTTCTCGCCCATGCTGCGCACCCACTCAACCTATCATGCCGAACCCTATCACTATACCGAGTTCGGTGACCTCACCTTGCGCATCATCAAGCAACGCTACACCTGGTTGCCCTACAACTACACGCTGGCTTTTGAGAATGCCCGCAACGGTCTGCCCATGGTGCGCCCGTTGGGCTTCTATGAGGATGATATGAACATCAGCCGTTACGACGGTATTTGGGACCAGTACCTGTGGGGCCATGACGTGATGGTCGCTCCCGTATTGCAGCAGGGTGCTGTGAGCCGTGAGATCACCTTCCCCGAGGGCACGTGGGTGGACATCAACCATCCCGAGAAACGCTATCAGGGCCACACGACGGTTAACTACAGTGCCCCCCTCGAGGTGCTGCCGCTGTTTGCCCGTGCTGGAGCCTTCATTCCGCAAGCCAATTATGAGATGGATAATGTGGGCGACTATAACCCCGACAAATTGGATATCGTTTATTACACGAGTGAAACGCCTTCAAGTTTCACCTTGTTTGATGACGATCTCCATTCAACGGGCACCCTTGACAGGGAGAGGCATCGTGAAATTCAGTTCACTGCCACACCTCAGGGTAAGTCCTGCTTTATTACCATCAACGCTAGGGGTAAAATTGACGGCGATACCCCCAATAAGGAATATCGCCTCATCATCCCGGCCACAACTAAGCCAGGCAAAGTGAAAATTAACGGCTCGAAGGCTCAGGGCATGACTTACGACAAGAAAACTGGCACACTGACGATTCCCGTCACCATCGCCGATATCACCACAACGACGATTATCGAAATCTCAAAGTAGAAAACGAAAACTAAATAACAAGAAAACAATAAGTACAATAAACACAAATTTATGGCAATCAGCCAATTGTGTTTATTGTACTTATTGTTTTCCTTTTTGGGAAAGGGGTCAGATGACGACGGCGGTGCCGCTGGTGGCTACCATGAGCATGGAGTTGTCCTTGCCGATGGTCTCGTAGTCGATGTCGATGCCCACGATGGCGTTGGCACCCATCTCGCTGGCGCGGTCCATCATCTCGTTCATGGCGATGTCCTTGGCCTGACGCAGCACCTTCTCGTAGCTGGCCGAGCGCCCGCCCACGATGTCGCGGATGCCTGCAAAGATATCTTTCAGGAAATTGGCGCCGATGATGGTCTCACCAGTCACTACGCCTTTGTACTCACGGATGTTGTAACCCTCGATGTTGGGTGTTGTTGACAGTAACATAGTCCTTATTCAATTAAAATATGTGAAACATTTTTCTTACAAAACAGCAATAATTGTGCCAACAGAAAAAAACTCATGCAAGAAGTGTAGTTTTTTGTAGTGTCGTATCGTCTAACGGGTGAAATCAAATAAAAAGAATTGGCGATGTGAAACTTTTTGAGAGTGGCATGCGTCTATAAGGTAGAAACAATATTAAAACCCGATAAAGATAATGAAACGTTATTTGAATAATCGATTTTTGAGTGTAGTAATGGTCCTCTTGACAGGATTGGCCATAGTGGCACAGGACTTTAGCGGTGCTTGGAAGGGAAACATCACTGCTGGACCCTATACCATTCCCCTGGTGCTGAACATCCAGCAGGATGGGCAGGAATTGACCATCACGCTTGATTCGCCCGAGCAGAAGGCCTACGGCATCAAGGCCAAAGGCAAGGCCGATGGCGACAAACTGAGTGTGGAGGTTCCCGAGATTGGGGCAAGCTACAAAGCGACCCTAAAGGGAAACACTTTGGATGGCACTTACTCCCAAATGGGCTACTCCACTTCCTTGTCCTTGACCCGTGAGGCAGCTCCTGTCGTCAGCGATGATGACGATTGGGTCAACGACTCGTTGCTGAGCGTGTTTGACAATATCCAGTTGAAGGATGTTACCGTTACCGCCCAGCGCCAGCTCATCAAGCAAGAGGT
Organism: uncultured Muribaculaceae bacterium; assembly: GCA_905233915.1. GTDB lineage: Bacteria > Bacteroidota > Bacteroidia > Bacteroidales > Muribaculaceae > Sodaliphilus. Next base: position 43,085 of record CAJOFM010000003.1, read on the forward strand.
GGACCGTATCGGCTACAGCGTCGCCGACGATGCCGACAGCAAGACCAACAACGTGCTCACCATGCTGCGCAAGGTGCCCATGGTCAGCGTTGATGCCAGCGACGAAATCCGCGTCAACGGCCAAACCAACTTCAAGATTTTCCGTAACGGCCATCCCGACCCTTCGCTCTCCCGCAATGCCAAGGACATCCTCAAGGCCATGCCGGCCAGCAGTGTCAAGCGCATCGAGGTGATTACCGAGCCGGGCGCCAAGTATGATGCCGAGGGCACAACCATGATCCTGAACATTGTCATGGCCGATAATTCGACGCTCAAGGGCGTCTCGGGCATGGCATCGGCCAGGGCCGACAACTTGGGTTCACTGGGTGGCTCGCTTAACCTGACCACGCAACTCGACAAGGTGGTACTGTCGGTAGACTACGGCATCCATCACGATGGCAATAACGGCCAGAAAACCAACACCACAACCTACAACCGCTACACGCAGAGCGGTGCAGAACTGATGACCGACGGCACATTCGACGTGGACAAAATGACGGTTCACTTTGGCGATGTGAGTGCGAGCTGGGAACCCGATACCTTGAACCTGGTTTCCTTGTCATTGGGTGGTTTCGCCTACGACTATGGCGGAAACGGTGCCACCAGAAGCCTCATGCGTGACGCCTCGGGCATGCCTATCTACAGCTATGGTTTGGGCAACCACACCAATGCCGATAGCTACAGCTTTGATAGCCGTTTGGATTACCAACGCCGCACCCACCTCAAGGGCGAGACCATCACGTTGAGCTACATGCTCTCGGCATGGCATAACAAGAACAAGGATAATTCAAAGTATCGTGATATCGTCAACATGCCCGTACTTTACAGTGGCATTGACCAGCTTGGCAATGAGAACTTCAACGAGCACACCGTGCAGCTCGATTGGGCGCGTCCCCTCGCTGCAAAGCACACTCTCGAGACTGGTGCCAAGTACATCTACCGCCTGAACCGCAGCCACAACGTGCTGGACTATCTGGGCATTGATGATGACACCGACATGCGCTACAAGCATGTGACACAGGTGGGTGCCGCCTACGTGAGCTACACCTTCTCCAGTGGCCCTTGGAATGCCCGTGCCGGACTGCGCTACGAGCATAGCTACCTGCGTGCCACCTATCCCGACGGCCAGCAGGTTCCCTATGAGGCACACCTCAATGACTTCGTGCCCAGCGCCAGCCTGCGCTACCAGTTCAACTTCGCCAACAGCCTCAAGTTGTCCTACGCTGCCAGCATCAACCGCCCCGGCATCAGTTATTTGAATCCTGCCGTGATCGAGAGCCCGACAAGCCGCTCCTTTGGTAACACCGACTTGGGCAGTGTCCACTATCATTCGGTGAGCTTGACCTATATGCGCGTGGGTCCCAAGCTGACGTTCAACATCACCCCGCAGTTCCAGTTCAGCAACAACGGCATCGGTGCCGTGAAGTGGACCGACGGTCTGGTACAGGTATCTACCTATGCCAACACGCTCAAGACCTACTCGACGACGGTGTCGGCTTTCGTGCAGTGGATGATGACCCAAAAGACCAATATCATGCTCAACGGCTCTATTGGTTACAATTACTACAAGAGCAAGGAGTTGAACTTGAAGAACGACCGCATGAGTGGTAATTTCTTTGCCAACGTCACCCAGTTCCTGCCCTGGAAACTGCAACTCTCGGGCTTCGCCGGCATGTGGGGCGGAGGCATCACCGACCTGTATGGCCGCATGGGAACCGTGTTCTTCCATGGCTTCAGCTTGCAGCGCTCCTTCCTCAAGGAGGACCGCCTGACAGTCCAGTTGCAGGCAGTTATGCCCTTTGGAGGCAAGTACATGAGCATGAAGAACTACATCACCCAGGGCGACGTGACGGGCTGGACCCGCTACGAGCAACAGGCTCGCCGCTTCGGCATCAACATCAGTTACCGCTTCGGCTCGCTCTCGGCCCGTGTCAAGAAGGCCGACAAGTCTATCGAGAACGATGACCTCATCGGCAGCGGAAAGCAGTCGGGCAACACCGGCAACGGTGTCACTGGCGGCATGGGCGGCGGCAATTAATGGATAAAAGCTTAACTATTATGAATACTTGCAGGCGCGGGCAATATTTTTGCCGCGCCTGCGTTCTATATATAACAAAAATAAACTAGGAGTATGCTTCAATTTGGTATTGTTAAACGATGGCTTTGGATATTGATGCCGTTTGTTGCGGCATGGCTGTTTGTGTCTTGTGAGGGTGACCATGAGGTGATTGAGACCGATTGGACCACGCTCGAGACCGTAGAGTTGCAGAAACATTACAACAAGTACATGGATGGTGACTGGGAGTATCAGTATGATGACAGCATCCACTTCATCGAGATGTCCTATTCTTTCAATACCAAGGACAGCACTTTCAGTGGCTATTATAATGAGTTGATTAACATGGCACCCACGTCAACCGATGACCCTAACTGGCAGTTGTTGTGGCAGGGTGAGTTTTCAGGCAAATGGGTGTTGCTGCACAGTGTGGACCTGGATCAGGATTACATCTACATGGGTAATATGGTATTCAATAATGTGCATGGTGTGTTGGCCAAATATGATGTGCTGGGAGGACGAGTCTTGTTCTACGGGGCCAGCAAAAACACACTGCGCGTGACGACGCCCCTGACTTTCAAGCGCATCGACATGCATCATCCTGTAAAGGATAAGGATTGATTATAGACTTGTGGTTAGAAATTGGTAGGGAAACTCCTAGACTCCTAAGAATTATTTTGGCATAAACCGTGACGGGTCTTCCTTGTCTTCAACGGGTTCTGGCACATCATTGTTGATGGTGCTGGCAGGTGGTGGAGTGGGGGACTGCTTGGCCTTGTGCACCTTGTGCAGGTTGCTCTCGATGCGGTTGTATTCCTGACGCACATGGCGGCGGCCTTCCTCAAAGGTGTCATCGACGGCCTTCTCGATGGTGTCGTTGAACTTGAAGGGCAACAGCGAGATGATGGCCGACAGCAGTGACAACGCCGTGAGTACAAACGACAGTTTATAGCCTATTCCCAACCCAATGATGGAAAAGCCTTCTCCCAGATCGTTGTCAGGCGCTACTTCGGGCTCATGTTGCAATAAGATGTCATGCGAGCTGTTGGTGTGCATGAAGAACCAAATGTACAACAGGATACAGGCAATGGTGCCCAGCACCCACCAGCGGCCTTTCAGGCAGTTCAGCCCGATGGCTCCAAAGATGGCGATGAAAGGTAGCAGGGCAAGGATGACATTGCCCAGCGAGAGTGATTGGGATATGGTGCCGGCTGTGAATTTAAGCCCAGTGACCGTGCCGATAAACGAGATGTCGTAGAACGGCAGGAACAAATAGCAGATGAGGGCCAGCACAAGCAATATATTGGTGATTGGTCTCATGAAAAGCTGTGTTAATGGCGGTTTTTTGGACCGCAAAGATTTGCGAAATTACAAAAGTTTGCTGAAAACTCGGGAGAATGAAACCAATTTTTTAACTTTTTCACGTTTGTTAGAGGGGATGACTCCCCAATAACGATAGCTGTCAGAAGGTTTCAACGACAGTTGGTGTGATAGTAGCGGTAGCTCCTTGTACTATTGGGTTGCGGTGGCAAGCACCTGTTCGCAGAATTGCTGGTCTTGCTTGAGCCGGTCAAGAGCTTTTTTAGAGGCGCTCTGGTGGGATTCCTTCTTGCTGTAGCCCACGGCGTCGCTGGCATAGATGCCACCCAGGATGACTGCCGTGCGGAAGACGGGGTTCTTGTCGCTATCGGTATAGGAGTCCACCAGTTCATACTCGATGGTGATGTGATACTTTTGGGTCCACTCGATGAGGCGTGACTTGAAGTTCTGCTCGGTCTTGACCAGGTTGTTCAGGTCAAAGTGCTTCTTGATGAGGCGGTTGATGATGAATTTGCGGCAGTGTTTGTAACCCTGATCCAGATAGATGGCGCCGACGAGGGCCTCGAGGGCGTTGCCGCAGATGTAGCTGTTGTGTGATGACGAGTGGGTCAGGGCACGGACGTGAGAGTCAAGATGCAGGCTATTGCCGATGCGGTTCAAGCTCTCGCGTTGTACGATTTTGGCACGTGTCGAGGTGAGGAATCCCTCATGCTTGCCAGGGTAAGTGTGGTAAAGGAAATCGGCGACCACGGTATCGAGCACGGCGTCGCCCAGATATTCCAGACGCTCGTTGTTGGCCCAACTGCCATTGGCGAGTTTCACGGGCTTGGAGCGGTGCACCATGGCCAGTTCATAGGGGCGTATGTCGCGTGGATAGTAGCCAGTGATGCGGTGAATAAAAACATAAAGCTCCTTTTCCTTGATGAAAAGGAGCTTTATAAGTGATATGGCGTTGCTGAATGGCATCTTGTCTTTATCCCAGCAGATTATTTCTGGTATTTCTTGACGATGATGCTAGCATTGTGTCCGCCGAAACCAAACGTGTTGGAAAGTGCAATGTTAACTGTTCGCTTCTGAGCCTTGTTAAAGGTGAAGTTCATGTTGTAGTCGATGTTCTCGTCCTCGTCACCATCGGCATGGTTGATGGTGGGAGGTACGATATCGTCGCGGCAAGCCAGCAGACAGAAGACGGCCTCCATGGCACCAGTGGCGCCCAGCATGTGGCCGGTCATCGACTTGGTGCTGCTCACGTTGAGCTTGTAGGCATGCTCGCCAAACACATCCTTCACAGCCTGGGCCTCGCTCAAGTCACCAACGGGAGTGGAGGTGCCGTGAGCGTTGACATAGTCAACATCCTCGGGCTTGATGCCGGCGTCCTCGATGGCACGCTGCATCACGAGCTTGGCGCCCAAGCCCTCGGGATGGCTGGCAGTGATGTGATAAGCGTCGGCACTCATGCCGCCACCGATAACCTCACCATATATTTTTGCACCGCGAGCCAGGGCGTGCTCGAGCTCTTCAAACACGAGGCACACGCCGCCCTCACCCATGACGAAACCGTCGCGTGAAGCGCTGAAGGGGCGGGATGCTCCCTCGGGATCGTCGTTGCGTAGCGAGATGGCCTTCATGGCATTGAAGCCGCCTACGCCTGCAGGGAACAACGGGGCCTCGCTACCGCCAGTGACAATAGCCTTAGCCTTGCCCAGACGGACGTAGTTGAAAGCGTCGATGAGAGCATTGGTCGAGGTGGCACAGGCTGAAACAACACCGAAGTTAGGGCCGCGGAAACCATACTTGATGGAAATCTGGCCTGCTGCGATATCAGCAATCATGGTGGGGATGAAGAAGGGGCTGTACATGGGGCCACGGTCCTCATGCCTTGCATAATCACCGGCCTGCTCCTCAAAGGTGTGCAAACCACCGATGCCTGATGCGAAAATCACGCCTATCTCGTCGCGGTCGATGCCGTCGGCAAGCAGGTTGGCGTCTTCAACGGCTTGCTTAGCGCATGCCATAGCGTACTGGGTGTACAGGTCATTGCGCTTGAAGTCCTTGATTTCGCGGCGGTCATTGGGATCGCTCACGTAGTTGAGGGGATCAAAGCCCTTGAGCTCGCAAGCAAACTTGGTCTTGAACAGTGTCGTGTCAAAATGAGTAATAGGTCCAGCACCGCTCACTCCTTTAAGGGCGTTGTTCCAAGTGGTTTCAACGTCCATTCCAATGGGAGTGATGGCACCAAGACCTGTTACCACAACTCTCTTTAATTCCATGTGGTAAAGTGGAAATTAAAAGATATTATTCGGCAGCCTTAGCTTCCTCAATGAACTTGATGGCGTCGCCTACGTTTTGGATGGTCTCAGACTTGTCATCGGGGATCTTGATGTCGAACTGCTTCTCAAATTCCATGATCAGCTCAACGGTGTCCAGACTATCAGCACCCAGATCCTGGCTAAAAGTAGCCTCAGGAGTTACCTCAGACTCGCTAACACCTAACTTGTCAACGATAATTTGTTTTACTCTTTCTTCAATTTCAGACATAGTCGTAATTTTTAATTGTTATTGGTTAAAAATGTATGTTCACACTTTTGGATTTACTTGGGCTCGTTTCTTCCTTTGATGCAGGCATTTAGCTTCAAAGGTACGGAATTTGCCCTAGATTTGAGACTGCAAAGGAAATACAATTTCTTCAAATAATAAAGAAAAATTTACTTAATTTGAGCCCCATTGAATATTTTTTAGACTTTAGTTGCGTGAAACACAGTGATTTTAAGTTTATTTTTAAAGATTTTACTACATTCCGTTGTTAAAAAATGTAATTATTTATTCCTTTTTTGCCCTTTGTGCTTTTCCTGAGAAGCCTTCCCGGCGCAAAAATCACCCATTGGACTGCACGAGTACCCTAGGGTTTAACCACACATGACAAAAATCATGCCAGATTATTCCGGAAGAGGTCGAGGGGTGTTCAAGTCAACGACCAGACCTTCGTTGGCAAGGCGTGTGTTGGGAAAGATGCGGCAGGCCTCATCCAGCAGCGGCGTCTCATCTAAATAACGCTTGGAGAAATGACCCATGATAAGTTCTTTCACTCCAGCTTCACGCGCCACAGTCGCGGCTTCAAGCGATGTGCTGTGGTAGCGCTTGTGGGCCTTGACGTGCAGGCTGTGGTCATAGGTAGCCTCATGGTACAGCCAGTCCACACCTGTCACATATTTAATGACCCGTCGCGAGAACTTTGTGTCGCTGCAGTAGGCGTAGCTGATGGCGTTGTCGGCAGGTGTGGTTAATTGGTCATTGGGAATAACGATTCCATCGGTGGTAACCCAGTCCTGTCCTTGCCTCAAGGAGTTCATGGCATAGTGGGGAACACCCAGGCGCTTGACCTCCTCGCCGATGATGTGTCGCTGTTTAGGCTTCTCGGCAAAAAGGAATCCCACGGCTGGAATGCGGTGCACAAGGGGAAAAGAGGTGACCGTAACCGCATCGTCTTCCCAGATGATGCGCTTGTGGGTGTCGATGATGTTGAATTTGACTTCAAACGGGCGTTCGCGGCAAAAGTAGTCAAGCAACTGCCCGAAAAGCTCGGCTCCGTCCTTGAAGGTGTGTATCGTCAGCGAGCTGGTGCGGTTCAGCAGCGCCATCGTCGATACCAGCCCTGGCAGGCCGAAACAGTGGTCGCCATGCAGATGGCTGATGAAGATGTGGTTGAGCCGCATCAGTTTGAGCTTCATGCGTCTAACGGCCAGCTGCGCACCCTCGCCGCAGTCAATCATCATCAGGTTGTCACGCACGTTGAGCACCTGGCATGAGGGCTGGTGGCGCGGCGTCATCGTCGCGCTTCCGCATCCCAGAATATTCAACTCCAACCTAGTCATAATTTCTGCTGCAAAGGTACTTCACTTTTACGATTTCTGCAATGGCCGCGTTGACTTCTCATGTCGATGATGAGGACAACGAGGGTCAAAACAAGTCCGGCCAGCGTCAGGAGCAGGCCCTCATGCAGCCCGCGTGGGAAGTACTTGAATTCTACTTGATGGTAACCTTTATCAACCATGACGGCCGATAGGCTTAGATTGACGGGATATATAGTGGTTTCCACACCGTCCACATAGCCCTTAAAGCCCTTGTCGCTCAACACGCTGAAGAAGAGCATGTTTTTCTCTGTCATGTTGACGGTGGCCTTAAAACCTCGGGTGTCTCCCGAGAAGGTGGTGCACACGTTTTTGCGGCGTGCTGTCACCAGACTGTCGATGGAAAGGTCGTTGCGGATCTCTCCCAGGGCAAGGACGCTGTTGGCGACGGAAACGAGCGTGTCGGGCACAACCAGATTGGCCAGCATCTGTAACGGTATGTCGGCTTGACAGTCGGCAGCCATCAGCGAGTCGATCCGGCTTTGGCTGATGTAACTGTCATAGGTGAAGCCCATCGGGATGTAATATTTGTTGTCATAGATGGTATAGCCATCCCCTGCACGCCTGTTGCTCAAGCAGGCCTCGCGAGGGGCTTCAGGCCGCTTCAGCGAGTCGCACAGATGCCTATAATTGTCATATTCGATGATTTCTTTCACCGACATGAGGGCGTCAAATGAGACCGCATTCTTTTCGGCCTTGGCGGTGTTGACACCCATCCTGCTCCCGATAGCATTCAGCAACGGTGCCATCGTGTTATTCTGTACCGAGTTGAACGTTGAGACTGAAGGCCTGTTTTTGAGCATCGACACATTGGGAAACTGTGCCAGGAAATCGGTGCGCCATTCAAAGTTCCCGTTGTGGTAGGGGAGATGGTTGTCAAGCAGGTATTGCTTGATGCTGCCATACATCTCGGTGCGGTATTGGCTCTTGTTCATGAAATCGGTATTCATCAGCACGCTGACGGGGAAGTAAACCAGTGACATCACCACTACGCACCGCAACAGCGTGACGGTATTGTTATGCCTCACGTAGAGGAAGAGCAAAACCATCTGGAACACGAACAACGCTTGGGCTATAAGATTAATCATGAGGTCTGATCTGTCGAAAGCGGATCCATAGAACCGCTGGTTGCAGTATCGGCCTATCACATACGAAGCCGCCACACCCGCACAGCAGATGGCTGCATAAACCCAAAAATGACGCATCGTCAACCGCTGTTTCTCGTCAACAAATTTCATGCTGGCCAGGATGACAAACAAGGTGAATGCATAGGCCCACCTTGTGTATCCCGGATTGGTGAAAAACGAGAACACATCGTTGAGCGGTGTTACATATAAGGCTATCGACACGACAATCAGTGAGCCAATCCAGCTACTGCGGCGCAGGGCATACAATCCCGCGAGCAGCAGACCTATCACAGGAATGTTGGCTGCATTGCTGCCGAATGAATACACGAAAAATGCGGTATTGGGGCCCTCGACCAGTTTAGGTTCGAATAGTGTGTAGAGCCGCTCGATGCAGCCGATGAAGTCAAGATAAGATTTGCTTAATTGAAATGATTGGCGGGGATTTCCTTGAAAGTGGGCAACGGTGGGCAACAAGACGAAGCAGCTCAGTAACAAGCCAACACCCACCAGCAGCATACCATAGGCAACCCTTGCCGCGCTCGCGTGGATTTCTTTGAAACCCAGCCTGCACAGGGCATAAATCAGGGCGGCGACCATGCTGCAGGCGGCAAAATAATAGTTGATGAAGAACACGAGAAACGAAGCCAGGACCATGCACACTCCGTCATAGCGCTCTCTCCTGATGAACCGTTCAATAGCTGTCAGCAAGAGTGGGAAGGCGATCATCGGTTCCAGGAAATGATAGTAGAACAGGTTGCTCACGGCAAAGGACGAGAAGGCATACATCAACGCGCCCACGACTGATGCGTCGGAGGAGATGGACATCTTTCTCAAATAAACGTAGGCGACCAGTCCAGTGCAGAGCATCTTGAGCAGCAGTGTGAAGGTGATGCCATAGAGCATCCACTGGTCGGGAAAGAGGCAGTTGATCCACACAAATGGGCTCGTGAGCGTGTAGAAGGTGTAGCTGGCAATGAAGTTGTCACCGATGAGGTGGTTCCAGCTCCATAACGGGCAACCGCTCGTCAACATCCGCTTGGTCTCGATGATGAAGGGCACTTCCTGGCTTGCCATGTCGGTGGAAAGCACAAAACATCCGTTTTGTACCAGTGACGGAAAGATGCCGACAATTGTGATTAACAGTATGAATAGGCACAACTTCTTCATGATCAGCGACTTCAATCGCATTGCCCTATAGATGGCTGCGATATGCTCGTTCTTGGGAGGCAAAGATAGTGTTTTTATGGAGTATGCGCGTCGATATGCATACAAAAAAATGTATGGATGTTTCACAACAACCATACACTTTAAACCTTAAAAATCTAATCCTATGAAAAAACTGCTGCAAAATTACTGGTATCGATGATACCGTGCAAATTTTCAGCAATAATATTTGTAAAAATGCATTGAAAAATTGTTAAAATCAACCATAACCGCTTCCGGTAGGGTCCAAAAATACCATTTTTGCCCTTTTTCTCTGTAAATCAGAAAACAACGGAATTGCCGAAAAAAGAGTGGCGGGCTACCGCTTTCGGCAGGCCGCCACCCATTGGGAATTGTTTAATTATGCGTATGAATTATAACTGTTTTTTAGTAACCGATCGACATTGTCGTGTAGTAGTCACCATAGCTCTCGTTCAGTGACAGGGTGACCCATCCGGTGTTGTTGCCGCCATACCAGCTGATCGTCATGCCGTCACGATATACGGGAGGACCATAGAGGCGGGACAGGCTCTTGTACACTCTGTTATAGCGTCCCAGATCGTAGTAGCTGCTGTGATATACAAACTGAGCGTTTACCAGTCGGTCGTAATCATAGTTGAGCATTACATCGGGCCAGTAGAGGTTGAGCATGGGCACATCCCTCAGGTAGATGATGCCGTCGGCATAGCCATCGATGAAGTAACCGTTGTAGTACAGATGGTCGAGCGAAGCCTCATAGAGCGTGCCGAACATGATACCCAGGATACGGTCGATGACAGGAGCTCCGGCGTAGGGGTGCCATCCAGCGGGAATCACAGGGCGGTACCATACCAGGGGAGCGGGACGGTGAGCGCGTACGGGAGGAGGCAGCGGACGGCTCCAGCTGTGGTGTGAATAGTTCCAAGCAAACTCGTTGCGATAGTGGTGGCCGTTGTAGTCATAGCGGTGGTTGTGATTGTAACCTTGGTTGCCTCCATGCTTGCCGCTGTCACCATGACGTCCATTGTGGTTGCCATGCCCCTTGTTGCCATTACGGTCATTATCATGCTTGCCGTTGTTGCCGGGGCGGTTGCCATTGTTACCAGGACGGTTGCCGTTATTGCCATTGCCCTTGCCCTTGTGGTCGTTGTCAATGCCGCCATTGCCGTTCCTGTTACCTCTGTCGCCGCGGTTGCCCTTACGGTCGTTATCAAATTTGCCCTTGTTGTCACCAGGCTTGTCCATGCCGCCCTTGTTGCTGTCGATACCGGGCTTGGTGCTCTTGATGCTGCTGCCGATGGTATTGTCGCTGCGCTGCAGGGTCGAGTTGTGGCTGGAAACAGTGCTCTTGGTGTTATCGCCGCCGCGGGTAGTGGCTCCACGAATGACGCTGGTACCACTATTACTGCTTTGGCTGCTGCGGCTCACCTGCGGGGTGGTCGCGCTGCGGCTCGAGGTAGTGGAACTGCTACGGCTCACCTGCGGGGTGGAAGCGCTGCTGCGGCTCGAGGTTGAGCTGCTACGGCTCACCTGCGGGGTAGTTGCGGTGCGGCTCGAAGTGGAGCTGCTACGGCTCACCTGCGGGGTGGAAGCACTGCTGCGGCTCGAGGTTGAGCTGCTGCGGCTTACCTGCGGGGTGGCTGAACTGCGGCTCGTGCTAGGGCTGCTGTTGCGTGTCACCGTTGGTGCCGATGCGTTGCTTGAACGAGAGACAGCTGCCGACTGGCTTCTGCTGCTGGTGCTGCCTCCTTGAGAACGACTGCGGCCTTGGGCCGAGGCGTCGGATGCGCCGAAGATCAGGCATCCCATGAGCGCGAAGCTCATCATCATTTTTGTAACAGAAGTTTTCATAATTGTGTTGTATTAATAGTTCAACAAGTTATTTCAAAATTCGTTTCGTTTGTCTTTTAGACCGCAATCCCCATGCCAGGTTTAAGCCGTATATGCGTGATAAGCCCGCCAAACCGCCCCATCGGGCATAATCATGCGACAAATCGCCCATTTTCATAGATGAATAGGGCGATTGCTTTTCAGTTTATCGTGATGTTTTGGTCGTTTATCGCAGGAGCAGTTGGGCGTCGCCGTAACTCAGGAAGCGGAAATCATGCGCCATGGCGTAATCATACATCGTGCGCCAATGGTCATTGCCGACGAAGGCGGCAACCAACAGCAGCAGGGTGGACTGTGGCTGGTGGAAGTTGGTGATCATGCCGTTAACGATGCGGTACTGAAAGCCTGGGGCAATCATCAGTTGGGTGCTGCCCATGTAGGTGTCGGCATGATGGCGGTCAAGGTAATCGACGATATTCTGCAACGCCTTCTGGGTCGAGATGCGGCACGGTGTGGTGTAGGGCATCCATTGGGTGACGGTGAGGGCTTCCTCGTCGGCGTCGGGATTTTCCTCGAGTGTCTGTCCGATATAGTAAAGACTCTCGAGGGTGCGCACACTGGTTGTGCCCACGGCGATAATGGGGCCAGGAGCGTTGATAATGTCCATGATCACGTCGCGGGGAACGCTGATGAACTCGTAGTGCATCGGGTGGTCACCGATGTGCTCGCTCTTGACGGGCTGGAATGTGCCCGCACCCACATGCAGGGTGATTTCACGGCGTGTGATGCCGCGGCGGTCACACTCGGCCAACACCTCGTCGGTAAAGTGAAGGCCCGCGGTAGGTGCTGCGACACTGCCGTCGATGTGACTATAGACGGTCTGGTAATCAGTCGAGTCGCTTTCCTCGGTGCCACGGTTCAGGTAAGGCGGAATGGGAATCTCACCGATAGCATCGAGAACGTCGGCAAATGTGCATTGCCCGTTACCGTCCCAATCAAAGGCGATTTCCCACGCATTGCCCCGTTGCTCGCCGCGGGATGCGGCAAGGGTGACCTCTTGACCGTCGATAGTTACGGCCTGAGTCAGCAGACCTTGTTTCCAGCGCTTGCTGTTGCCCACCAGGCACTGCCACACACAGTGGCCGGTGGTCTGGAAAATCTGCTCGTAATCGCGTGGAAATACCGGCTCAAGACAGAAAATCTCGATTGTTGAGCCCGTTTCCTTGCGGAAACGTAGCCTTGCGTTAATCACGCGCGTGTTATTATAGATGAGGGCCGAGTGCTCGGGCAGTAGCGAGGGCACCTCCCAGAATTTGCGTTCCTCAATCTCGCCACCTTTATTATATAATAGTTTGCATTGCTCACGCTCGGCAAGAGGGTGCTTGGCGATGCGTTCGTCGGGCAGCGGGTAATCATAGTCGGCAATGCGCAGCGCGCGTATGTCGTCAATCAGGGCCATAAGATTATGAATAGATGATAAAGACGATGGTGAATAATAGTGTGAAGATGAGCATGTTGCGGGCTGTTCCTCCCAACAGCGGGTTTAGGGCAGCTCCATCACGTTGCTTGAGCTTGTGCCAGGTGATGGTGTGCATCACGAGGTAAAGCACGGGAATGGAGAGCGTCCACAATGGCAGGACACGTCCTTTGCACATCACAATCATGAACCAGAACACGGCGAGGATTGCGATGCTGGTATAGCCGTTGAGCAGGTAGGCAAATGCTGTGGCAGGACGGCCCCTCATGACGGTTTGGGTCTTTTTGCCTGCAATGCGGTCATCCTCGACGTCGCGGTAGTTGTTGACCAGCAACACATTCACTCCCATCAGGCCGATGGTGATGGAGAACAGGAGGACCAGCGGGTCAAAGCGCAACGCCATCACATAATAAGTCAGGTTAACGGGAACCACGCCAAAGAAGATGAACACCATCAGTTCTCCCAGGCCGTGATAGGAAAGAGGGTAGGGACCTGCACTATAGGCCAGTGCCGCCAGTGCGATAACGATGCCTGCGGGCAGCAGCCACCACCCGCCATAGGGGATAAGGCAGCAACCCACCACACCTGCAAGTATCAGCAGGCCGAAGGTGGCATTTCGCAGCGTTGTGGGCTTGATGTCGCCCTCGGTGACGCCGCGACGTGGTCCCACGCGACCGGGTTTGTCGGTGCCTTTCAGATAGTCAAAATACTCGTTAGCCATGTTGGACACAATCTGTGCCAGCAGGGCAAATGCTATGCATAATAGGGCTGGTATCCACTGGAATCGGTGGTGCCACTTTGCCAGGCCGATGGCGATGATGACACCGCTCAGCGACACCGGTAAGGTGCGCAGCCTGAAGCATTCCAGCCATATCTTTAATTGACGGTTCATTGTCTAATATATATAATGTGGCTGCAAAATTACAAAAAGATTGCCTCGGGTTGAAGAAAAAAGTTTATTTTTGTGGACTGAAAGCCTCCATCGGTTCGCGGTGGAGATAGTAGTCAATAGAATAACAACAATAGTGATATTATGGAACAGAATCAACCGCTTCCCCCAGTGTTTAATCAGCCGCAGGCACCGCAACAGCCCGCGCCGCAGTATCAACCCCGCGTGACGGCAAGCCCCATGATGGATCCTGTCACTGCTGTAATCACATGTTTCAAGAAATATTTTGACTTCAAGGGACGCGCCCGCCGCAGCGAGTTCTGGTGGTTCGCGCTCTTTGTGTTAATCGGTACGAGTGCCCTTGCTTTTTTAAGTGGCATTGTGCCTGCTATAGCCTATGTTAGTGTGGTATTTACTTGGGGAACCATCATTCCCTTGTTTGCCGCACTCACCCGTCGCCTGCACGACACTAACCGCAGTGGCTGGTGGGTAGCTATCATGGCATTGTTATATATCGGTTACCTCGGCTCTATGCTGTTTTTGGTGGGCCCCAATATTAGTATGTTTACTAATGTTGGTGGTGGTGACGTGATGGCCATGGCTCAGGCAATGGCCGATGCCGTTCAGTCCTCACCCGCTGCTGCTACAGTGATGTTTTGCTGTTCACTTGGTTTCATATTGTTCTTTGTCATCGACCACATCCTTGCGATTTTCGATAGCAAGTGGGGTGAGAACAAGTATGGCCCCTCTCCCAAATACCAGTAAATAGCATACTATAATACAAAATATGGCATCTGCACTCATAAAGAGCGCAGATGCCAATTCGTTTAATTCGTAGCAGATAGAAGAACGCGGATGCTATGAGTGAAAATTCGCGTAATTCGTAGTTTATATCGACAGTCGTCTCAAGATCTCGAGCAGTTCGCGGTCGATGGGCTTGTCGTTGTGGATGGCCTTGGAGAAGGGGACATAGACGATTTTCTCATCGTCATCGCCAATCATGACGTTGCGCTGGCCTTCCATCAGGGCATCGATGGCAGCAGCGCCCATGCGTGAAGCCAGGATGCGGTCCTGGGCAGTGGGGGAACCTCCTCGCTGCAGGTGTCCCAGAATGGTCACGCGCACGTCGTACTGTGGGTACTCCTTGCGCACCCTCTCGGCCAGGCCCATGGCGCCGCCAGTAACAGGGCTCTCGGCTACCAGCACGATGGACGAGTTCTTGCTCTTGCGGAAGCCTCGCTCGATGAGTTCTGCCAACTGATCCTGCTCGGTGGAAATCTCAGGAATAATTGCTGCTTCGGCTCCGGTGGCGATGGCGCCGTTCAGGGCCAAGAATCCTGACTCGCGTCCCATCACCTCAATGAAGAACAGGCGATCGTGGCTGCTGGCAGTGTCGCGGATGCGGTCCACACACCACATGATGGTGTTCAACGCCGTATCATAGCCGATGGTGTGGTCAGTACCCGCCAGGTCGTTGTCGATGGTGCCGGGC
This sequence comes from uncultured Muribaculaceae bacterium, assembly GCA_905233915.1. GTDB lineage: Bacteria > Bacteroidota > Bacteroidia > Bacteroidales > Muribaculaceae > Sodaliphilus. The sequence continues at coordinate 58,405 of CAJOFM010000003.1, forward strand.
AGTCCTACGATGGGGAAATCATATTCGCTGGCAAATTGGCGGGCTCCGCTCAACGAGCCGTCACCGCCGATGACCACCAAGGCGTCGATGCCGTGCTTCTTGATGTTCTCATAGGCTTGTTGGCGTCCCTCGTCGGTCTTGAACTCCTTGCAGCGTGCTGTCTTGAGGATTGTGCCGCCATGGTGGATGATGTTGGACACATTCTGGGTTTTGAAATCGACGATTTCGTCATCAACAAGGCCTTTATATCCACGGTAAATACCCTTGACTTTATAGCCATTGTAGATTGCTGAACGCGTCACCGCACGTATTGCGGCATTCATGCCGGGGGCGTCTCCTCCCGAGGTCAACAGACCGATAGTCTTGATTGCTGCCATATTCCTTGTTTGATTTTGGTTGATAATAGGATGCGCAAAGATAATGATTTTTTTGAGAAACACAAAAAAACGGTGGCTGCTCGCGCAGACACCGTAATTCTCATGTTTCTATTGCTTGCGTTTAATAATAGGATTGAGATTTAAGGCTGGGCTTTAATAATCATTTAATCAACATTAACTACCATCAAAAGATTTCGTTTTATGATAATCGTTTATTGACAAACGATGCAATTATGATATAGATAAACAGGATCTATGCCATTTGCATCGCAAAAGTACTGCCGACGCAATCTCTGAAGTTATGAAAATGCCGATATTTGTTTGAAAAACTTGTTGTTTTTTTAACACAAAACTTGTCTTTTTTTTAACCATAGGAACTTTTAGTTATCTGTATTACAGGTAAATAAAAGTACAAATCAAAATCCTAGTCTAAAAACTGGAGAACACCTTATTTTCCATCGACCATGATGGACTTGCCTGCGCTGTGGGCACTCAACTGCGGAGCATATTGACACTGGATTGTGGCAATTCCCGAGGTGAATTCACCCGGATTGGTCACCCACACGTCATAGCCGATGATGTGCGTGCCCTTGTCAAGGCTGTTCACAAACACATTGGTCTGGCTATCCTTGGTCTCTTGATAGAACCAGGTGTTGTCCTCGCTGCGGTAGCCCGAGAGTTGGTCAACGGGCTCGAAGCAGGAAGCTCGTTCATCGGTAATGGTGACAAAGTCCATGTCTTTGTTGGCCTTGATGACCATGCGCACCTTGACCTTGTCGCCCACCTTGAACGAGGTGGTTTGATGCAGGCTGCCATCCTGGGCATACACATAGTATTCCTTGCTTATGGACACTTCTTCGATGGCTTTCTCCTTGATCTGGGTCATCGGAGCCTTGAACTGGCTATAGACGGCGCCCCAGGCAGGTCCATTGCCAGTGCGGTCAATCACGACGCTGCCGGCGGTGGTGGCAGGCAGGCTGGTGCGGAAATAGCCCACATACTGCGCCATCTTGTCCAGGATGATGGGTTGGCCCGCCACGGTAATGGTGGGATTGGCAGCGCGTTCAAGCCACTGGCTGCCAGTGCTCAGGATGCTGTAAACGGCGTCGGCGGCTAGGCTGTAGGTGCCCCAATCGTTGCTCTGCTTCATCAGCAACATCCATTTGCGCACCAGGTTAATCTCGTCTTGGCGAGGATCAACCTCGTTCATGGCCTGCAGGATTGTGCTGGTATAGGCTATCTTGTCAAACTCCCACCAGCCGTGACTTGTCTGCAGGTTGTCCCAATACATGCCCAGGCTGGACTTAACGATGGCAAACTGGCGGACGCTCTCGATGATGCTGCGGGCTGTCTTCTGGTAGCCGTTGCGGTTGAGCGTCATGGCATAGTAGGCTTTCTGCTTGAGTGTGATGCCTTTATGCCAGTTCTTGTCCATGTACTTGACCGTCTTCCTGAACAGGTCGGCACTGGCGCCATTCTGCTTCACCTCGGGGAAGAGGCTGCGCGTGTAGGCATATTCGGTGAACTGTCCGTAGGGATCCTTGTTGTATTTCTTGTACTCGTTGAGCAGGCGCACGTTCTCATTGTCGTAGTAGTTGAGGGCGCGGTTTACCATTGAAGCCAGGCGGCTGTCCTCAGGCAGGTAACCCAGATGCTTGATTTCGCCGAAGAGCTCGAGTACGGTTCCTGTGGTCCACACATTGGACTTGCAGCCGGGATAGCGGAACCAGGTGAAACCGCCGTCACCCATCTGCAGCGATTGCAGGGCGGTGATGATTTTTTCGTACTCCTTCTTGACGATGGCCTTGTCAAAGAGTTCGTTTAACTTCGACATCCTAAGCGTTTGGCGGTCAGCCTCGCGCATCCATGGGGATGCTAGCAGGGTGCCGATCTTGAGGTCTTGGTTCTTCTGCAGCATCGACACGAGGGTGCTGTCCTCGTTGTGCTCCTTCCAGTAGGTGACGGCCTCCTTGATCTGGGGCTGTGACTTGGCAACGCCCTGTGCCACTTGCAGGGCAAACAGGCTGTGGGCGGCATGGGTGGCGATATTATACTCCTCGCTGAAGATCGTGGGCAGTGCCAGTACGCAGTACCACACGGGGTTATCGCAGTATTCCAGCGTCACGCGGGCATCCTTGGGGAACTTGGGCAACGGTTGCTCGAAGTGGCCTTGTCCTGCCTCGATATAGAACGGCTGCGTCTCGATGACAGGCGAAATGGTCGTCAGCACGGGTACCATCACCTGCTCACCGTCGCCAAAGCGGTCGTTGGCGGCCTTGATGCGGAAGCCCACCATCGCCACGGTGTCGGGCACCAGCCAATCGATGGTGACTGCCTCACTGCCGTTACCGTTGAGGGTCAAGTTGTACTTGCGGGTAGCATAAACCTCATTGGTGCGCGGGTCGAACAATTCAATCACAGCGTCACAAGTAGTGGCTTTGTCGGTTGCATTCTGCACTGTAGCGGCGAGTTGTGCTTTGTCGCCCTGGCGCAGGAAGCGCGGCATGTTGCTGCGCACCATCAGGGGCTTTTGGGTCAAGACTTCGGCCATCCAGGTGGAGCCCACCATCTTCTTGTCCCATGCCACAGCCTGGGTAATCCAAGTAGTGTTGAAGTTGGGCACCTCAAATTCCACGCTGATGTTGCCCTTGTCGTCGCTGGTGAGCAACGGCTGCCACAGAGCTGTCTTGACGTCACTCTCACGCAGGGCCACCTTGTCAAGATTTTTCTCATTGACTGCATTCTCCTTGCTGTCATTGACAGCTGGAGATTCAATCCCTACCTCGTTCTCGAACTTTATTGCGTCCGTGTCACGACCTTTAAGCATCTGATCATAATGTATTTCCGTTGCCTCCTCGTAGGCTACCTCATCATTCAATTGGGCGGTTGCACCGAGTGCTCCCTTCATCATCATGCGACCACGGCCGTAACCATAGCCGAAGAAAATTTGGTTATAGGTATAAAGTATCGGCAGCAGGGGGCGGGCCTCATCAGGAATGTCGATTGATCTGCCTGTCCAGCTGGTCCAGGTGCTGTTGTGGTTGCCCAGTCGGGTTGAGTTGATGATTACAGAGCGGTAGTTGGGCCTCCAGTTACTGAAACTCCAGTCATTCCCCTCGATGCTGGCGATGGCTTTGTCGAACATGTCGAGCAGCATTGCGCCCTGGTGGGGCTTGCCGTTTTGGTCGGTTAGGCTGAATGTCCAGCGTTCCATGTCGCCGGGCACAAGTTTGTCGCGGAACGAGGTAGCGGTGATTTTAATGGCCTCGGCCTTGTAGGGATTCCGCAGTGTGACGGTCTCTTCCCGGAGTTTGGTACCGTAGTGGGTGATGAATGTCACGTTCACATCCTTGCCTGCCTCCTTGGGTAGCTGGAAGGTAAAGTCATGCATGCCCTTGTCGTAGGTAAGCCAACCCTGAGCGATGACTTCATCAAATGTGCTGGCCACATAATAGATATAAGCCTTGGGCGTGGAAACGCCAATGGTGATGTGACCCACATTGTTCTTGTCCACGCTTTGCTCCAGCGGTGTGAGCCACAACGGAGTGTCCTTGACGGGCGCCGTCTTGTCGCCCTTGCGGTATAGGGTGATGACGCGTTCCACGTCAACGTCCTGCTCGCCCTCCTCAGCGTCAAGGATGTGGATTCTCAGCTTATACTGGCCTGATGGCAGACTGGTGAGGTCAATGGTCGGGTCGGCGGTGTTGAGGTTGCCCGTCTTGACGGGTTCCTTGCCATCGACGGGAATAACCTCCCACGTGCAATAAGTATTGGGATTTTCCTCGTCGGTGGTGTTGTACTTCAGCGGCAGCTTGATGGGCTTGTCGTTGAGGTAGATATCATTGTTCTCGCTGCCCAACTCAATGCCGCGGCGCGTGCCCACAATGAACGAGGTGCTCTCATCGTGGGTCTCACCAGCATCGGTCGTGACAATTGCCACGACTTTATAGTTATAACGTGCCCAATAGAAGCGTTTGCTGGGCGTGTAGTTCTTGTTTTCCTTGAAGATCTCGGCGGGAAATTCAATGGTGAAATTGCCCTGCTCGTCAGTCATGATGGTAGTATCCATCAAGTGCTCACCTTCTCCGTTGTTTGTGCGCCACCACCACCAGGACCATTCATTTTGGATAAGTGACAGGCGCACTTCTGTGTTCTGCACGGGCAAGCCGCTGTAAGTCATTGCCTTGCCGGTGACCTTGACGGGCTGACCTGCGACATAACTGTGACGCGCTTCAGGGAAGGTGACCTCAAACGTCGGCGTCTTGTATTCGCTCACGCCCACGTTGTGCCGTGTGAGAACGTCATATCCCTGGCCTTTTTCTTTCAGTTGGATAAAGAACAGGCCATTCATGCGGTCCTTGGGCACCAGGAAAGTGCCCTCGATGCGTCCGAATTCGTCGGTGGTCAGCGTCAGGGTATCGATCGGTTCGTGGTTACTGTCCATGAAAAAGGCTTCTATGTCTTTGTTGGCGAGCACTTTACGGCTTTTGTCCGTAGTGTTATAGACGATAGCGGCCCAATGGATGGTCTCGCCGGGGCGATAGACGCCCAGATCGGTATATACCTTGGCTGAATTGTTCTCGCTGCTGCGGTTGTTAAGTACGCTTGAATAAATGGGCAAGCCATAACGGTCATTACCCTTATAAGCATATAATTCCTCGCCGAAGTCAATGACGTTTTTGCCTGTGGCATCAGTACGCAAGGGTATGGTCATGGTACCATCCGAACCTGTAGTGCCCAGCGTTTTGTCTTTCTCGTTTTTGATGGTCACGCCTGGCAGGGGTTTGCCTGTATTGATATCAACGGCAGCAATACGGTCCTTGTGGTCATTGCGGCTGATGGTGAATGTGGCGATGTCGGTCACACGCAGGATGTCATGTCTATAGACGTCAGGGTCGGCGGTCTTGCCGTCAGCAAGTTCGGGGCAGATAATGTAGGCGCCATAGGTCAACGGCGGCAAAGTGGTAACGACGTTGTTTGCGTTAAACGGCACATTACCCTGTACCTGTACGGTGTGCCGTGACACGAGTTCCATTTTGCTCTTGCTTAGGCGATATTCCTTGAGCATGTTGTCGGGGATGCGGTAAACCTCGATGGTAAACTTGTTGGCGTTATTGACACTGGCGGTGACGGTGATGCTGTCGCGGGAGGAGCACACCTCGGGGTAATTGAGGCTCACATGCTTGCTCTCCAATTGGGTGATGGCGTTTTTCACCTCGGCAGTGTAGATGGAGTTGGGGAAACGCTCCACATACTCCTTCAATGTCTTGTAATGGAGCTTGTTGTCTCCCCATGCTATGCTGTTGAGCAGCAATGCGCAATGCTCGTTATTCTGATATTGCTGGTAGGTCTCAAGAGATATGGATCCCTTGAGTTCTTCTGTTGCGTAGATGTGTGCCGGCACGTTGCTCTCGGTGGTCGTGAGCCAGTCGGTCTTGATGCGGTCAACCAGTGCCTCGGTTTCGTCGCCCTGTGCATCTTCCAACATTTCTTTCCCTTTCATCAGCATGAATTCATGCAGGGTGGGGACGTAGGTGGCACCCAGCCCGTTGCACTTGATGATGCCTGGCAGTGTGGTCACGGCAACTGGCTTGAGTGCCTCGGGTTCGGCGAGACTCTTCTCGATGAGTTCAACAATCTTCTTGTCGAACTGCTTGCGGTCCCACTCGCTGATGTCGGTGGGCGTTTCCTCGTCGGGGTTGTTGCGGTCTCTCCAAATGGCATAGCGGTTACGGTAGCTCTGATAGATGAGAGCCTCAAGGTGGTATAGCAACGCCTTGATGTGGGGTCGTTTCTCCTTGTCAATGACCGTCTCGATGCGCGAGATGATGTCGGCCATGTTGTCCTGCGAGATAGCGCTCTGGGCGATGCTGTAGCGCACTAGCGCGTCAACCGTCTGCTCGCCGTCGCCCGTCTTGAGTGCCTTGTCCAGGTCGGAAAGCGCGTTCTTGGATACGTCCTGCGGGAAGTTGAAGTCAATCTCCTTCTCGCTGCCTGATGAATTGAATGGAAATGCCATGATGAGAAATACTATAAATAGGGTGTGGATGATTATCTGTTTCATAGTCACAACGGTTTTAATTCTACCTTAATAACTCCAAAATTACAATAATAATGTGCAAATACCTCACCAACATTCTATATTTTGCAATAATTAACGTCGTGGAGTGCGCCGCGGGGAAACAATAAACCCACGGCATGTTGGTGTCGTGGGTTTATTTGTCACATATAGAAATTGTTTTATTTATTACTGTTTTCCTTTTTTCTTTTTGCCTAGCATCTCGCGGGTGAATTTGACTTCGGCCTGCTTGAGCTGGAAGAGTTGTTTCTTGCTGAGAATCTTGGAGAACTTTTCGAAGTACTTTGCCTCGATCTCGCCTTCCTGGATGCGGGTCCTTGAAAGTGCCGAGGCGGCTGCCTCATAGTCCTTGTCGCTGGGGTTCTTCTTTTTCTCTACCTCTTTGGCAAGGGCGCGGGCGTTGCGGTTCACCTGATAAATCTCGCGTTCCATTTGCTCATAAATCGGCATGAACTGTTTTTGCTGCGTCTGGGTCAGTCCCAGTTCTTCAATAATCATTTCATGCTTGGCCTGATACATGTCGGTCGCAAATTTTGTGCGTCCGTTCTGTGCCATTGCGGCCGATGTGACGGCCAGGGCAAGTATCAATATGGAAACTATCTTCTTCATAGGGCAATTGTTCGTTTTTTTGGTTACTCTTCGTCAGAAAAGTTCTCCTCGTTGCTCATCGCCACCGAGTCTTCGTAGCTGAGGATGTCATAGTCGCTCACCGAGCCGCTCATGATGAAGTCGTCAACATTGCTGTTGTCGTCTTGCATCTTCTCGGCCACGGCGCTCACACCGTTCAGGTTACTCGTGTTGGTGAAGTGGCTGAACACCGACATCATGCACCACACTCCTGCAAACATCGCAGCCAGGTAGGCAAATGGCTTGAGCCGTTGCCACATCGTGGGCTTGACGTCGACGGGTGTGATCTCAACATCGGGCAGCATCTCAGCCATGCGCTGGTTGAAATCAGCAAAGTAATTCTCCGGCACTTTAAAGCCCGGATCCTTACCATATTTGTTCAATATTGTGGAGTCTTCTCGTTTCATAACGCTTGTTTGACTAGGAAATGTCAAAAAAGTTTAATCGGTGATGAAAAAATTATTCGTTCTCACCTAAATATTGTTCAATTTTCTTTACCGCATGATGATAGGAGGCCTTCAGCGCACCCTCGCTGGTGCCCAAAATTTCACTCATCTCATCATATTTCATCTCGTCATAGTAGCGCAGGTTGAAGACCAACCGTTGCTTCTCGGGCAGGGTGGCGATAGCCTTTTGCAGGTTGATTTGGGCCTGGTCACCGTCAAACCACTCGTCGCTCTCCAACTGGTTGACGAGGAAACTCTCGTCATCATCGATGGAGAGTTGGTTCATCACCTTCTTCTTGTTGACAAACGTGATGCTCTCGTTGATGGCAATCTTGTAGAGCCATGTCGAGAGCTTGGCGTCACCACGGAAGTTGTCAATGTTGGTCCACGCTTTGAGGAAGGTGTTTTGCAACACGTCGTTGGCGTCGTCATGGTCGATAACCATGCGGCGTATTTGCCAGTAAAGCTGCGAACTGTAGTGCTCAATTACCTTACCGAATGCTATTTTGCACAACTTGGGGTCGTGCAGTTGCTCGACCACCAGTGCCTCGTCATATTTCTCACGTGCTGCCATTAAGATTTTGCTTTGAGCGTGTAAAGTTAGCAAAAATTTTGCCAATTAAGCCACAATCCGGCATTTTTTATGTTTTTTTTTGCATTTCCTGTCGCTTTGTGACTTGTTGGTTACAGCGAACAAAGAAAAAACGCCCGCAGACTCATCGCTGCGGGCGCTTGTTCATGTCAATTGATCGAGTATATTGAATTCAATAGGTCATTTGTAGGAGAACAGGCCACCTGACAAGGTGTACACAAGGCCATTGCACTTGAATGTGCCATTCATGACACGGCACTGGTCATCAAGGGTGATGTTCACATCGCTGAGGGTGTAGTAGCCCTTGTAGGATGATTCGACCATGTCGGCAGTGATGGTGTAACCCGTGACAGTCGGGGTCAGCGTCAAATCTTTGTACTGAACCTCTTGTGCCACGACAGCGCCATTGAGGTCGGCGATGAAGTTGAAAATCTGCAGAATACAGGTTTCTCCTTTGTCGTCAGGAACAAACAGGTAAGCCGACTGTTGGTGGGTAGCGTGATTGTTGTTGTCGGGATTAGTCATGGTCGTGTTGGTGTAGGCATACATCAGGTGAGAGGTGCACACGATTTCGCCTGAGCCAGTATTGATAGTATACCACATCATGCCGGTTGACATGTCGATGTAGCCACCCAGTGACTCGATCATAGTGCTTCCGGGTTGACCTGCCGAGGCTGTGAACTCGTAAACCAGAGATGAAACATTGGTCAGTTTCATGTCAGGGGTGGACAGACTGTGAGACTGGCCATGTATGTCCTTGTAATCGGCGACAAATTTGATCTTCATGTTGGTGTAATCGACCTCAACTTTGGACGTGCCCTGGGAGAACACCACCTCATTACCATCAATGGCGCGGCAGTTGATAGGGGCAGTAAACGTCTGTTTGTTAACAGGCTCATCGTCATTGCCACAGGCGGTGAATAAGGTCACTGCCAGCAATGCGAGCATAAGGAATGATAATTTCTTCATTTTCTTGTAATTATTATGATGTTGATTAATAAGCGGTGTAATCGGGATAGGTGCGGCCCGTGGCGGTGACGGTGGCACTGCTTCCCATCATGAAATTGGCATCCAGGTGGTCGTTGGCCATATCAACATTAGCGTTGAATGTCTTGAATGGGTATTTGTCGGTGCTCTGGAATTCCACATTGGTGTTGGTGCTGTCTCGGTGGGCGCGGTAGGTCGCGTTGGTCTTGATGTTCTCACCAGCGATGATGTAGCCATTCTTGGTAAGGGTGACAGGAACACTATTGCCCGTGATGTTGATGAAGTATTTCCAGTCCTTGGCGTGGAGAATGCCCATGACCTTGACGATGGCTTTCATGCTGGAAGGATCGACGTTGAACTGATACATGGTGCCCTCCATGACGGTCGTTTCGGTCGTGTCGTCATACTCGATAGTATTCTGGGTCTTGAGGAAGAACACTTCGGGCGTGGTGGAGATGACACGCAGGCCGTCGGCAGTGGTGTAGCGGTAGCGCATCGAACCCTCATTAAAGTCCACATAGCCGCTGAACTGGCTATAACTGGGTGAACTTAACTCATAGAATCCCAGGCGCTTGGGCGTTGCCTTGATGTCGTCGAGTTTCAAAATCTTGTCGCTGCCGTCGTTATAGTTAAGCTCTAGCGTTGCCGTGTGCTTGATGGTGTCAATAGTGAGCTTGTTATGTGTTCTGGCAAGACCTACAATATTGTCGGTCAAGGTGTTGTACATGTGGTTGACCATCGGGGTGTTGACAGTGAACACACCATCACCTCGCTTGGGCTCATCATTGTCGCATGAGATGACTGCCATCAACATGCCTGCCATTGCTATCAGGAATAATAATTTCTTCATGCTTTTCAATATTTAATCCAGGCGGCAAAGATACACTTAAAAAACTAATGGCGCATTAATCTGGCGCCATTAGTAATGATTTTTATATTAAATGTCGTTAAAAAACTATTTGAGCTTGCCCTCCTTGTCGTAGTGGCTGTTGATTTCTTTACCGATAGCATTGCCCTGGCAGTCAAACGAGATGGAATAAGTCTTGTTCTCGATGTTCACAATGCTGATCAGATTGTTGACCTGCAGGGTGGGGAAGGGTACGGGGGTGTTGCCGCGCATCAGGTTGGGCACGATATTGGAGCCGGTAAAGGTAAACACTTTGCCCGTTTTGTTAACAGTGCACGGTGCATTAACAAGGATGTTCAGTTTTAGCGGTGTGGATGAGCCGATGTTGAATGCGGCATTATAGACATAGATACTGCTGGAATCCTTGTCCAGGTCGATGTCGTAAATCAGGTAGGTGTCATTGGTAACACCGTGCTCGCTCTCCAATTGATAGGTAGTGGGGAGGACAGGCTCGTCGGGGTCGTCTTTGCCGCATGATGTGAACATCATGCCCAGCACGACAGCTACCGATAAAATAGAGTAAAAAAACTTCATGTCTATCTGTTCCTTTGAATAGGCAATAAAATGTTGATTCAGTTGGCAAAGATATATCAAAAAAACAAATGGCACATCGTTTCATGCGCCATTTGTCCAATTTTTTATATGAAATCTCTATAAAATGGTTTTTACTGAAGTTTGCCGCTCTCCTCAAAGTGACCACCGTGGCTGTCGAATGAGATGTCATAGGTCTTGGCCTTGGGATTGACCGTGCACATCAGGTTATTCAACAGGTAGTTCTCGCTGGGCATGGGTACCCAGGAGCCGTCTCCCACTCTCATTTCTACCACCAGGCCAGAACCCCTCATGATATAGGCATCGCCACTACTGCTCAAACTCACGGGAACATTAACGCGCAAGGTCATCACAGGAGCGCCGGGGGCAAATTGCATGTTGTGCATAATGATAGTACCCTTGTTCTCGGTCATGTCGATGTCAAACACGAAATAGTTGTCGTTCTCGTCAGCATGGACACTTTCCAGATTGGCCGTCTTGGGCACTTCGGGCTCATCCTTGTCATCGCCGCAGGCGGTGAACACCAAGCCTAGCATTGCCGTGATAAACAGCATCGAAAATAACTTTTTCATTGTTCTTGAGATTGTTAGTTTTTATTATGTATAATTATAATATATCTATTAAATTTTACTTAATGCCATCATTCAAAATGGCTCAAAATTCCAGGCGTAGAGTGGCTCCCAGTTGGCGTCCGTGACCCCGTTGCAGGAAGTGGTGCTGAATGGACACAAAATAGAACGTCTTGTAGTCGGTTCCAGTGAGGTTTTTACCCCATAGCTGCAGACTGTAATGTTTTTGTTTCCAGGTGATTGATGCGCCCAATAGGGCATACATCGGCTGCCTCATAGTGTTTGCCTCGTCCCAATAAATGTCGCCAATCGCACGCATGTTGGCCGCAAAGGTAAGCAATTTGTTCAAATCGCCGTTAATCCTTAACGAATGATTTGCCTCGGCAAACAGGGTGTGCATCGGGGCGTAAGGGACACGCTTGCCGCTGTGGTCGATTTTTCCGTCGTTGAATTCCTTGAAGGTGGCATGGGTGAAACCGTAGCTCACGTTCAAGTGGGTCAACTCGGTGGGTGTCACCGTCATCGCAAACTCTGCACCCCAGCTATGGGTCTTGCCGGCGTTGGTCATCATGCGTCCCGTGGTAGTGCCTGGGGGGAATACAGTCAACTGGCGGTCGCGGCAGTCCATGAAGAATACTCCAAGGTCGCTTTGCACGCGGGCGCCCCAGCACTCGAAGTGTCCGCCCAACTCATAGCTCCATGCCTTCTCGGGTTTGTACCCCACCATCTTGTCCACATCGTACTTGATGCCAATGCCCATCATATTCATGAGACGCTGTTGTAACACGTCGCTGAACATCTGGGTGTTGAATCCGCCCGCCTTGCTGCCACGGGAGAAGGCAAGAAACACCGTGTGGTTTTTACCCTGCCATGGGTGCCATGTGAGGCTCACGTTGGGTAGTAAGTCAAAAAAGTCCTTGTTGAGTTTGCCACGGTCGTCAATGTCGATGTCCTGATGGAAAAAGACGTCGCCTGTGGCCGCGTTGAGGATGTCGTAGCCCGTGTGCGTCTCACTGTGATAGTTCAGGCGCGCGTGCTCGTAATCCAGCCTCAGTCCTGCCGACAGCGTCCATTGCCCCCACTGGTAGGAACTCTCATGATAGAGTGCTGCGCCCCAGCTTGGACTGGTGAAATCACTGCCCAAGAGGAAATTGCGTGTGTCCCATGCGACAGGGTACTCGGGAATCGCTTCATTGAAGTGACGCTCAATGAGTTGGTAGATGCCGTAATCGTAAAAATTGACCGGAGCATGCATGCGGTAATGGCGAAAGAATCCGCTTGCCCCAGCCAGCCAGCTGTAGCCGTCATCGTCTTTATCATGGCTGCGGGCGATAATGTCTTGGGTGACAGCGTGTTCTCGCCGCGCTTGTGTCAATGTGAAGTAGTCGTGTTCGGTGAAATCCTGGTCGAGCGTCATGTTGTCGTCAAGGTACTGGTAACTGGTGATGCTCGACAGGGTGAATTTGTCCATGGCCTTGCGCACTGTCAGACCGTCAGTGACCGAAGTACGGCGGTAGAAACACGTGTCGTTATAGGCAATCTTTCCTGTCTCTACCCACTCGTAGGGGTAACCGCCCTGACGGCTTGTGGAAACTGATGCGACATTGGACACGTACCAACCGTCGTAGTTGCGCCACTCGACCTTGGCTCGGGCGGTGAACAGGCGTTCCCAGTCGCAACGCTCATGGTTTTGCTGGTTGGTGAACTCGCCCTTGGTCGAGCCGTATTGGGCCGACAATGACAGGCCCAAGTTCTCCTTGAGCAGCAAGTAGTGGCTTACCCCTGCGCGCCATGTGCCGTGATTGGCGCCTTCAACGACGGCACGGGTGCCCTGGTAGTTGAGCGGTGACAGGGTATAGACGTTCATCAGTCCGCCCAGTGTGTTGCGGCCATACAGGGTGTTCTGCGGCCCGTGCATCATCTCAAAGCGGGCGATATCCATCAGGTCAAAGTCGTAGTTTTCTTTGGTCATCACCGGCACGTTGTCGATGGTCAGTCCCACAGCCGGCTGGTCGATGCGGGTGCCGATACCGCGCACATACACCGTCGAGGTCATCCTGCTGCCGTAATCGGGGATGAACAGGTTGGGGACCAGGTCGGCTGCGGTTTTGATTGAGACGGCCTGGTTGCGCTCAGCCTCCGCTTGACCGATGACAGTAAGAGTAGTCGCTTGGTTGCGCAGGTTGGTGCTTTGCTTGATGGCAGTCACCGTCACCTCATCCAGTGACAAAGTATCGCCCAAGGCTGTAGGAGCCTCGGTGGGCGTTGCCGTGGCGACGAGTGCCGTTAGGCAAAATGATATGACAGATGTTATCTTTTTCACGACTGCAAAGGTAATGATTTTCTCGTCGGCCCCCAAATTAAGGTATGGGACAAGGCCGTGATGAAGGGCCGTAATCGTTTATTTGCGATCGCAGAGTTCAGTTTCGTTTATCGATGCAAAATAAGTCCTTTGTTCGCAAAAAAGTCTTAAGATTTAATTAAAAAATACAGGCAGGGACAGTGCGAATGTGGTTGGCTGGTCACGGTCGCTGTCGATGGTTACATCGGCGCCGATAAGATCGGAAAAATGACGAATGATGGGCAGCCCCAAGCCATATCCCCTGATGTATTGGTTGCCGGCTTCGGCGCCACGATAGAACTTGTTCCAGATCAAGTCAATTTCCTCGCGCGGTATGCCGTGGCCCGTATTGGTCACTGCAATATTCACCATGCCGTCGGTCACTTGGGAAGAGATGGTGACTCTGCCACCTTCATCGCAATATTTTACTGCATTGCCGATGATGTTCGACATGATGGTGGTTAGGGCGACGCGGTCAGTTTTTACCGTGGTTTCTTCGGGGCATACTTGGACACTGATATGGATGTTGCGGCCGAGGAGTTCTTCGGCATGCCGGCTGGTGATGCTGTTCAGCAGGTCGGCTACACTGATGGTTTCGTCATGAAGCATCATGCGCCCGTTCTCGACGCGGGTCAGTGTTAGGAGGTCATCGAGCATGTCGCTCATCTTGTCCACTTCGCCGATGCATTGCTTGATTTTTTCTTCATACTCAGCCTGGCTGCGCGGTTTGCGTATCAGCACTTCCATTGAGCCTTTCAGCACCGATAGGGGAGTCCTGAACTCATGGGAAGCGTAGGAGGTGAAAGACAATTCGCGCTCTAGCGCTTCCTTGAGTGGTTGCAGGCTCTTCTTGGCGACGCTGCGCGACACGAAATAGAGTGCGACCATCGTGAGCGCATAGAAGATGACGGTGGCAATCAGCACTTCGCCAAACATGTTGACAACCCGCTCGCTGGTCAAAGCGGTGCGGGTGGCGCGGTGGATTTCAAAGTCAAACACTGCCATCAGCAGCGAACATAACACCATGGTCAACAGCCCCACGTGAATGATGACCTTGCGGGCAATCTCATTTTGGAATTTTTTATTATCGTTCATCTTTCCCATCTGTCTCAGTAGCAATAAAACCTACTCCTCTCACCGTGCGTATGATGCCCTTGTCGCGGTCGGTCATCAGTTTCTTGCGCAATGAGTTCATGAACACATCGATAACCCCTGTGTCATACTGGAATTTGATGCCCCACACGTGCCTGATGATTTCGTCGCGGGTGCAGACAGTTCCCTTGTGGTCGATGAGGTATAGCAATAGGTCAAACTCGCGCATGGTCAGCTTCACTTCCTGCCCGTCAACAAAGGCTTGACGTGACGAAACATTGATGCGCACATTTCCCAGAAAACGGTTGTCGTCATCGGTGTGGTTGCGGAAGTGTACCTTGATGCGTTCAAGGAGCTCGTCAAATGAGAACGGCTTCTTGATGTAGTCATTGGCTCCGGTGCGCAGGCCCTCAACGGCATTGGCGACGGTGTCCTTGGCGGTCAGGAAAAGGACTGGCGTTACACGGTCGGCATCGCGTATCCTCTTCAGGACCTCGATCCCGTCTATTGTCGGCAGCATCCAGTCGAGCAGCACCAGGTCGGGTTTCTGCTCAAAAAAAGCCTCAAGGCCCTTGGCTCCGTCGTTGGCAATGACGGTTTCGTAGCCTTCTTCCTGCAGTCCCTCACTCAGGAAGCGGCAGATGCCTTGTTCGTCTTCGACAATCAGAATTTTCATATCTGGATGAAAGCAAGTGATTAAGGCTTCAAAATTATCACTTTTCTCGAAAACCACACTTAATTTTTACTTAAAAACATTCGTTTTGCCCAATTGCCGTAATATTTGTCAAAATGCTAATCAGGTCAGAACGTGGGTATTAAAAAATGAGTTGTTAACAAGTGCGAAAAATGGTGCGCTTTTGGTTTGGCTGTTTAATATATATTGTGTAAATTTGCATCGCATTTCGGGGTTTTGCCTTTGCGCATTCCTGCTTCGTTACTTGTAAGTAACTGTATGATAGGGGCTTCGGGTGCTAATTAAACCTGCCAAAAATTAACAAAACAATATTAGAACTCTTTATGGATTTTTCAATTTTCGGAGTACAGAGCACCACGCTCGCAATCACGGCGGCCTTGACCGGTGTGTTGCTGGTAGTCGGCGCTCTGGTAATCGCGTGGCTTATTGGCCCGCGCAGCTACACAAAGAAGAAAGGCGAGCCCTTTGAGTGCGGTATCCCCACCCGTGGTGATTCCATGGCCCAGTATCATGTGGGCTATTACCTGTTTGCAATCCTGTTCCTGATGTTTGATGTGGAGACGGTATTCCTGTTCCCCTGGGCAACCATCTGCAAGAACATTGGCAGTCAGGCGCTGCTCGCCGTGGGTACTTTCCTTGTTATTCTGGTTTTAGGTCTGGCTTATGCCTGGAAGAAAGGAGCGTTGAGATGGAAGTGAAAATCAAGTCGATGAAGCATGAGGACTTCAAGGACAATGAATATATCGATAACCTGGTAGAGCAACTGCGCGCCGGCGGCACCAACATCATCGTGGGCAAGCTGGACCAGTTGATGAACTGGGGCGTGAGCAACTCGTTGTGGCCGCTGTGCTTCGGTACCAGCTGCTGCGCTATTGAGTTCATGTGTCTGGGTGCTGCACGCTACGACATGGCCCGTTACGGCTTTGAGGTGGCACGTAACAGCCCCCGCCAGGCCGACTACATCATGTGCCAGGGTACCATCAACTATCGCATGGCTCCCGCGCTGAAGCGCCTGTATGAGCAGATGGCCGAGCCCAAGTATGTGATCGCTTGCGGTTCCTGCACCGTGAGTGGAGGCCCCTTCAAGAACAGCTATTGCGTGGTTAAGGGTGTTGACGAGATCATTCCCGTTGACGTGTACCTGCCCGGTTGTCCTCCGCGCCCCGAGGCTTTCTTTTATGCCCTGATGCAGCTGCAGCGCAAGATCAAGGTGCAGAAATACTTTGGCGGTGTGAACCGCAAGGAGAAACTTGACCTCAAGTATGACGGTCAGATGTTGAAAGAGGAAGCCAAGTAATAATCAGATAAAAAACCATCGATAATATGGCAGAGATACAAGACAAAATCACCCAGTTGTGCCCCCAGGCACAGGTTGATACCACCGGCGAATTCCCGCTGGTGACCGTCGATGACGCGCAGTGGCACGATCTGGCCCGCGCACTCAAGACCCAGATGCACTACGATGTCCTGTCGGCAGTGGTCGGCATGGACTGGACCGAGTCGCTGGGTTGCATTTATTACCTGACCAATACCAGCACCCACGAGCTGCTCCACGTCAAGGTGGCTACCACCGACCGCGAGAATCCTCGCCTGCACACGGTGTGTGACCTGTGGCCTGTCGCCAACTTCCAGGAGCGCGAGGTGTATGACTTTTACGGCATCGTGTTCATCGGTCACCCTGACATGCGCCGCATGTTCCTGCGCAACGATTGGGTGGGTTACCCCCTGCGCAAGGACTACGACCCCGCAAGCAACCCCCTGCGTCTCGAGGACGAGACCAATGAGGACTACACCTGCCGCTGGGTCGAGGACGAGAATGGCAAGGTCGAGAAAATCGAGGGCAAGGTGTTCGAGGATGATGAGTATGTCGTTAACGTCGGCCCGCAGCATCCCTCAACCCATGGTGTGATGCGTTACCGCGCCAGCCTCGACGGCGAGACAGTCAAGAAAATTGACGTCGTCAGCGGTTATATCCACCGTGGCATCGAGAAGATGTGCGAGGACCTGACCTATCCCCAGATGTTGCTCTATACCGAGCGCATGGACTACATGGCTGCCCACATCAACCGCCACTGCATGTGCATGTGCGTTGAGAAGGCCCTCGGCCTTGAGGTGCCCCGCCGTGCCGAGCTCATCCGCCTGATGATGGACGAGCTGATGCGTCTCTCCTCCCACTTGTTGAGCTACGGTTGCTTGACCATGGACCAGGGCGCTACAACGGCATTCTTCTATGGTTTCCGTGAACGTGAATTGATTTACGATATTTTTGACCGCACTTGCGGCGCCCGCATGTCGATGAGCTATAGCACCATCGGTGGCGTTGTGGCCGACGTGCATGAGGACTTCATCAAGGACGTGCGCCATGCCTGTGACGTCATTGAGAAGAGCCTGAAGGAGTATCACAAACTCTTTACCGGCAACGTCATCGCCGTGAACCGTATGAAGGGCGTGGGTATCCTCTCCAAGGAGGACGCCATCGCCTATGATATCACTGGACCTTCGGGACGTGCTAGCGGTTGGCACTGTGACGTGCGCAAGACCAACCCCTACTCGCTGTACAACGAGTTTGACTTCGATGAGGTCGTTTATGAGAACGGCGACTCGATGGACCGCTACATGGTGCGCATGAAGGAGATGGAACAATGCATCAAGATTTTGCGCCAAGCTTGTGACAAGCTCGAGGCCGAAGGCATCCAGGGCGAGTATTGCGCTCCCAAGGTGCCCAAGATGATGAAGCTGCCCGCAGGTCACTGGTACCAGCAGGTAGAGGCCAGCCGCGGCGCCTTTGGCGTTTACATCGAGAGCGATGGCAACACCAAGCCCGTGCGTGTGCACTTCCAGTCGCCCTGCTTTAACCTGATTGGCGTGGTTGACTTGACGTGTAAGGATAACCTTATTGCCGACCTGATTACCATCACGGCATCGCTCGACTTCGTTATCCCCGACATCGACCGCTAATCGACGAGTTAATTAATCAAGAACAAAACCACTAAAAGAGAAACGAGATATGTTTGACTTCGGAATAGTCACGAGATGGATTGATGATCTGTTGAACAGCGTGATGCCCACCTGGCTCACCACGACAATCGAGTGTGTGCTGGTGGCAGTAGGTCTGCTGGTCGCTTATTCGCTCATCGCCATGTTCTACATCTTCTACGAGCGCAAGGTGTGCGGTTGGATTCAGTGCCGACTCGGCCCGATGCGCGTGGGTAAATGGGGTTTGCTTCAGGTGTTCGCCGATGTGATCAAGATTCTCCAGAAGGAGTTGATCACCCTGTGGAACACCGACAAGTTCCTCTTCAAGCTTGCTCCCTATCTGGTGCTCATCGCCTCGATGCTCACCTTTGCCTGCCTGCCCTGGGGTAAGGGCCTGCAGATAGTCGACATGAACATCGGCGTGTTCTTCATCGTCGCTGTGTCGTCGATTGGTGTGCTGGGTATCCTGCTCGCCGGTTGGGCAAGTAACAGCAAGTACACGCTGATTGGCGCTATGCGTAGCGGTGCCCAGATGATCAGCTACGAGCTGAGCTGTGGCATCTCAATCTTGACGATTGTGTGTCTGGCCGGCACCATGTCGGTGACGGGCATCGTCGAGGCGCAGGCCGACGGCTGGTTCCTGTTCAAGGGCCACCTGCCTGCCATTCTCGCGTTCATTATATATATGATTGCCGCCAATGCCGAGAACAACCGTGGCCCGTTTGACCTTCCCGAGGCCGAGCATGAGTTGACCGCCGGTTACCACACCGAGTATTCGGGTATCCACTTCGGCTTCTTCTACCTGGCCGAGTACCTGAACCTGTTTATCGTGTCGGGTATCGCCACGCTGCTCTTCCTGGGCGGCTGGATGCCCCTTCACATCCCCGGTTGGGAAGCCTTCAACAACATCATGGACTACATCCCCAGCGTGGTATGGTTCCTGGGTAAGGCGTTCTTCATCACTTTCATCTTCTTCTGGATCCGCTGGTCATTCCCGCGCGTGCGCATCGACCAGATGCTGGCTCTGGAGTGGCGTTACCTGATGCCCATCGGCCTGGTTAACCTGGTGGTGATGGCCATCATCGTGACCCAGGGATGGTACTTTGGTGCTTAATATCACTTGAATTATCAATTATAACAACTATAAAAAGTCAATCATTATATTATGGCTGAAACTTATGGAAAAATAACGCAGGTTATCGGACCCGTTGTCGATATCGCCTTTGAGGATGAGGGCTCGTCACGTCCTCCCATCTACACGGCGCTGTCGGTTCAACGTCCCGATGGCAGCGAACTCATTCTGGAGGTTGAGCAGCACGTGGGTGAGAACACCGTGCGCTGTGTCGCCATGGACAGCACCGACGGTCTGAAACGAGGAGCCCGCGTTTTGTCCAAGGGATGTCCTATCTCGGTGCCCACGGGTGACCAGATCAAGGGCCGCCTGTTGAATGTGATCGGTCAGAGTATCGACCACCTGGAACCGTTGAAGGAAGGTGCCCGTCGTGCCATCCATCAGCCCGCTCCCCCGTTCAGCGACTTGTCCATCTCGCAGGAAATCCTGTACACCGGTATCAAGGTCATCGACTTGATTGAGCCGTTCAGCAAGGGCGGTAAGATCGGTCTGTTTGGTGGCGCTGGTGTGGGCAAGACGGTGCTCATTATGGAGCTGATTCACAATATTGCCCACGGACATAACGGTTTCTCGGTGTTCACTGGTGTGGGCGAGCGCACCCGTGAGGGTAACGACCTGCTGCGCGAGATGATCGAGAGCGGCGTTATCAACTATGGTGAGAAGTTCAAGGAAGGCCTCGAGAAGGGCGAGTGGAACCTCAAGGACGTCGATATGAAGGCTGTTGAGAGTTCCCAGGCCACCCTCGTGTTCGGCCAGATGAACGAGCCTCCCGGTGCCCGTCTGCGCGTTGCCTTGTCAGGTCTGACCGTGGCCGAGCAGTTCCGCGACCAGGACGGTGGCGGTAAGGACATCCTGTTGTTCATGGATAACATCTTCCGTTTCACCCAGGCTGGTAGCGAGGTGTCGGCATTGTTGGGCCGTATGCCTTCGGCCGTGGGTTATCAGCCCACACTGGCCAGTGAGATGGGTAAGCTGCAGGAGCGCATCACCTCGACCAAGACAGGTAGTATCACTTCGGTACAGGCCGTGTATGTGCCTGCCGATGACTTGACCGACCCCGCTCCCGCAACCACGTTCAACTTCCTGGATGCAACCTGCGTGTTGAGCCGTAAAATCGCCGAGTTGGGTATCTATCCCGCCGTTGACCCCCTGGCATCGACATCGCGCATCATGGACCCGAACATCATCGGTGAGGAGCATTACGATGTCGCTCAGCGCGTGATTCACCTGTTGCAGAAGTATAATGAGTTGCAGGACATCATCGCCATCCTGGGTGTTGAAGAGTTGAGTGACGAGGACAAGCTGGTCGTGTCGCGTGCACGCCGTGCCCAGCGCTTCCTCTCGCAGCCCTTCTTTGTGGCCGAGCAGTTCACCGGTCTGCCTGGCGTGATGGTACCGCTGAACGAGACCATCCGCGGCTTCAAGATGATCCTCGACGGCGAGGTGGACGACCTGCCCGAGCAGGCATTCCTGAGCGTCGGCACTATCGACGAGGCCATCGCCAAGGGCAAGAAGCTGCTTGAGCAGACCTAATCACACAGCATCTGTTGATACATTATTAAATATATAACATGACACTCAAAATCATATCGGCTGAACAAATCGAGTTTGAAGGCACTGTCGATGCCGTGACCCTCCCTGGCGTCATGGGTCAGTTCCAAGTGCTCAAGAACCATGCCGCACTCATTGCCGCCCTCAAGGCTGGCCGCATGAGCTATGTGGCTGATGGCAGCACTGTGGAGCGTGACATTCACGGCGGTGTGGCCGATGTAAAAGATAATGTGGTGTCGGTTTGCCTATATTAACGCAAGACTATGAAGAAAGCAATCACAGCAATCATCGCGGTAGTCATCATCGCACTCATGGCTCTGGGTTATGCCGACACGGCAGCCCATCGGGCCCACAGCGGTGACGGCAATGCCGAGGTGAACCCCCAGGAGATCATTTTTGAGCACTTGGGCGACGCTTATGGCTGGGAGGTGCCATTCAACCATAGTAAGCGCATTCCGTTGCCCGTCATTGTGCGCGGTCAGGACGGTTCTTGGCATGCTTTCATGTCCAACCGTCTGGAGCATGGCGCCCAGTATGACGGTTTCCAGATTGCCCAGGGCGGCGACTACAACAACAAGGTGGTCCAGGTGTTGCCCGACGGTAGTCAATATCGCCCTCTTGACCTCTCCATCACCAAGAATGTGGCAGGCATTTTCATTGCTGCCCTGCTGGTGTTGCTCATGGTCTTCAAGGTGCGCAACTGGTATAAGAAAAACGGAATGAAGGCACCGCGCGGGTTTGCCGCTGCCCTCGAGGTAGTGGTGGACTTCGTCTATACCGATACCATCCGTCCCATTATGGGCAAGGAGGCACCCAAGTATGCCCCTTACCTGTTGACGGTATTCTTCTTTATCCTGACAATGAACCTGTTGGGTCTGATTGTTATCTTCCCCGGCGGTGCCAACCTGACGGGTAACCTGGCGGTTACGATGGTGCTTGCGCTCATCACCTTCCTGGTTACTAACCTGACGGGTACCAAGCATTACTGGAAAGAGATTTTCTGGCCCGAGGTGCCCACGGCACTCAAGCTGCCCGTGCCCTTGATGCAGATTATTGAGATGTTCGGTATTTTCACCAAGCCCATCGCCCTGATGATTCGTCTTTTTGCGAACATGATGGGTGGTCACATGGTGGTTATCGTGTTCATGCTCTTGATTTTCATCTTCGGCAGCATGTTCGGCACCGCTATCGGTGGCGCGATGACGCCGCTGTCGGTGGCCTTGTCGCTGTTCATGCTATTGCTTGACACGCTGGTGAGCTTCATTCAGGCGTACGTGTTCACTATTCTTTCAACCATGTTCATCTCGATGGCCCATGTCCACGAGCATCATGAGTGAAGATGGTCAACATGATAACAAACAAGATTAATAACTAAAACAAAACAATAACAACTAAAAAATTTTACGACTATGTTAGGAATGATTTTATTAGAGGCTATGGCCAACCTTGGCGCAGCTATTGGAGCAGGTATCGCAGCTATCGCAGCAGGTATCGGTATTGGTAGGATTGGTGGCAGTGCCATGGAGGCAATCGCCCGTCAGCCCGAGTCAACCAACGACATCCGTAGCAACATGATTGTTATCGCCGCTCTTATCGAGGGTGTTGCATTCTTTGCTCTGATCGTTTGCATCCTTGCCATCTTCATCCAGTAATTAACCCCTTAAGCGGTTTACCAGATGGAACTTTTCAAGCCTGAATTTGGCCTGGCATTCTGGATGTTTATCGCATTCCTGTGCCTGTTCCTCATCCTTGCCAAGTGGGCATGGCCTTTCATCATCAAGTCGATGGAGGAAAGGGCCGACCTCATTGACAAGGGCGTGGCCTATGCACAGGAGGCGAAGGCACACATGGACAATGCCAAGGCCGAGGCGGACAAGTTGATTGCTGAGGCACGTAACGAGCAGGCCGAAATCCTGCGCGAGGCGACCAAGATGCGCAACGAACTCATCGAGAAGGCCTGGGGCGATGCCGCTGTCGAGGCCAAGAAGGTGACCGAAGCCGCTCAAGTATCACTTGAACAGGCACGCAAGGAGGCCGAGAAGCAATTGCGTACCGAGGTGGGCGACCTGGCGCTGCAAATCGCCGAAAAGGTGATTCGCCACAACATCGCCAACGATGATGCCCAGCGCGCACTTGTCAATCAATATCTGAATGAGGTTGAGGCTAAAAACTAATGCATTATGAGCGACGGACTTATCCCACGCCGATACGCCAAAGCGCTGTACAAGTACGCCGTTGAGAACGGCGACTCCGAGGAAATCTATGAGCTCCTGAAGAAGCTCAGTTTCCGTTATGCCGCTATTGACGAACTCAAGCGCGCGGTACTCAACCCTGAAGTCTCTGACGAGATGAAGGGAGCCTTTATGCTCAAGCTCATGGGCGGAAAACCAGGCAGCTCGCTGGATAAATTCCTGCTGCTGTGTGTGCGCAACAACCGTGCTGAGTATTTGCAGAAGATTTCCCTTGCCTATGTCGATCTCTACCGTGAGGCCCATGAGATTGCCCATGTGGTTATCACTACGGCGGTCCCCATGCCCGAGGCCGAGGTCAATGCCATTATCGACATTGTGAAGAAGCGCCTGGGAGCGATGGCACTCGAGATTGAGCAAGTCATTAATCCCGACCTCATCGGTGGTTTCACCGTTGAGATCAACGGCCTGGTGCTCGACGCGTCGGTAAAGAGAGAATTAAATGAATTGCGTTTGCAATTACAAAAGAAGTAAGACACTTAGAGAGATTTTTTCAAGATGATTAATCCCAGTGAAATATCTGATATACTGAAACAGCAGCTCATCGATGACATCGCCAAGCGTCAAGCGGCCTTTGAAGAAGAAGGTACTGTCCTAGAGGTGGGCGATGGCGTGGCTCATGCCTATGGCTTGCACAATGTTGAGGCCAACGAGCTGGTGCAGTTCGAGAACGGCGTGACAGGCGTTGCCATGAACCTGGAGGAGAGTGATGTGGGTATCATCCTGCTCGACGAGGTGGACACCGTGACCGAGAACATGAAGGTGCGCCGCACCGGCGAGATCGCTTCCATCGAGGTGGGAGAGGGTCTGTTGGGCCGCGTCATCAATGTTCTGGCCAAGCCCATTGACGGCAAGGGACCCATCGATGGCAAGAAACTGCGCCTGCCGCTGGAACGCAAGGCTCCTGGCGTTATCTTCCGTCAGCCGGTGAACCAGCCGTTGCAGACGGGTCTCAAGGCCATTGACTCAATGATTCCCATTGGCCGTGGCCAGCGTGAGCTCATCATTGGTGACCGCCAGATCGGTAAAACCGCCATTGCGGTCGATACCATCATCAATCAGCGGGCCAACTTCGAGGCTGGCAAGCCTGTATATTGCATCTATGTCGCCATCGGACAAAAGGCTTCGACAGTGGCCGCCCTCGTCAACAAGCTCGAGGAGAGTGGGGCACTGCCCTATACTATTGTTGTAGCCGCAACCGCTGCCGACTCGGCTTCGATGCGCTACTATGCACCGTTTGCCGGTGCCGCTATCGGTGAGTACTTCCGTGACACCGGTCGTGACGCCCTCGTGATTTATGACGACCTTTCCAAGCATGCTGTCGCTTACCGTGAGATTTCGCTTATCCTCAAGCGCCCGTCGGGTCGTGAGGCTTACCCTGGTGATATCTTCTATCTGCACAGCCGTCTGTTGGAGCGCGCAGCTAAGATCAACGAGAATCAGGCTGTGGCCAGTGTGATGAACGACCTGCCCGCACCCCTCAAGCCCATTGTTAAGGGTGGTGGCTCGTTGACGGCATTGCCCATCATCGAGACCCAGGCTGGTGACGTGAGTGCCTATATTCCCACCAACGTGATTTCGATTACCGACGGTCAGATTTACCTCGAGTCGGCACTGTTCAACTCGGGTATCCGCCCTGCCGTTAACGTGGGTATCTCGGTATCGCGTGTGGGTGGTAACGCTCAGATCAAGTGTATGAAGAAGGTGGCTGGTACGCTCAAGATCGCTCAGGCGCAGTACCGTGAGCTCGAGGCCTTCACCAAGTTTGGTGGCGACATTGACCCCGTGACCGCGCGCACCATCGATACGGGCCGCAAGAACGAGCGCCTGCTCGTGCAGCCCCAGTACACCCCCATGAAGGTCGAGGAGCAGGTGGCTATCATCTATTGTGGTGTGAATGGCCTCTTGCGCGACGTGCCTCTGGACAAGGTGGGCGAGTTTGAGAAACTGTTCATCCATTACTTGCGTGGCAAGCATCAGAGCGATGTGCTCGATGTCCTGCGCAGTGGCAAGATTGACGATGACGTCATGAATAAGCTCAAAGCTGCCGCTGCCGAGATTTCGGCCAAGTACACCCAGGCGACAGTTAATTAATCCTGCAATTACTAAGTTCGCAAGATGTCAACATTAAGAGAACTCAAGACGCGAATAGGCTCGGTAGCCTCGACGCAGAAGACCACGAGCGCGATGAAGATGATCAGCTCGTCCAAGATGCGTAAGGCCACCGGCCAGCTGCAGCGCCTGTCACCCTACCGCCACATGGTGCAACACGTCATCAGCCACTTGCTGGTGACCGACCAGCAGTTTGACTCGCCGCTCATCGCCGAGCGCGAGGTGCAGCGGGTCGCATTGGTGGTGTTTGGTAGTGATGACGGCCTGTGCGGCGGCTTTAACGTCAATATTTTCAAGCAGTTGCTCCAGACCATCAAGGCTGTACGCGATGAGTATGGCAGCCAGGTGGGCATCACCGTAGTGCCCGTGGGTAAGAAGATGACCAAGGCCGTCGAGAAAATCGTCGGCAAGGATATCCTGATGGAGAAAGTCTCCCTCAACACCCGCAGCGACAGCGAGCAGCTGTATGCTTTCACCGACCTGATGAAGACCCATTTCATGGATCGCACTTATGACCGCGTTGAGATGCTCTACATGCATTTCATCTCTACCGGTAAGCAGGTGTTTGCACGCGAGCAGTTGCTGCCCGTGAGCTATCAGGGACTAGCTGAAAATGTTGACCCCCGCGCCGCCAACAGTCCTTGCCTGTTTGAGCCCGACGCCAACACCATCTTCAACACCGTGCTGCCCCTGCACATCAAGTCGATGCTTCAGGATGTGTTCATCCAGAGCGCGGCCAGTGAGCAGAGCGCACGCGTGATGGCGATGCAGGCGGCCAGTGATAACGCCAAGGAGTTGCTCGACGAGCTGCAGCTGGAATACAACAAACTGCGTCAACAGGGTATCACCACCGAGTTGCTCGACATTCTGGGCGGTCAGGTGGAACGCTAATGCGAATTGTTAAGAAATAAAGAATATAATGATATTATGAACATTAAGGAGTATTTCGTCTCAATCTTCAAAGGCTTTTACAGCCTGATTAAGGGCATGGAGGTGACCGGTAAAGAGCTGGTGACCCCCAAGGTGACTGAGCAGTATCCCGAGAACCGCGCCAAGCTCAAGATCCCGGAGCGTTTCAGGGCTACGCTGGAGTTCATCTATGATGACAATGGTTACCACAAGTGCATCGCTTGTGGCAGCTGCGAGCGCAATTGCCCCAACCAGACCATCAGCATCACCAAGCGCATGGTGGATTTGCCCGATGGCAAGAAGAAAATGAAGCTCGACAAGTACATGTATGACTTGGGGAGCTGCACCTTCTGCGGACTGTGTGTCCAGGTGTGCCCCACCAATGCCATCCGCTTCAGCAACGACTTTGAGCAAGCAGTGTTCACTCGCGAGAAGCTCATCAAGCAGCTCAATTATCTGCCCGAGAAGGACGATGCTCCTGCTCCCGCACCGGCCGCCAAGCCCGCTGCACCCGCAGCCGCACCTGTGAAGAAGCCCGTTGCCGACGAGCCCAAACAAGAAACTAAAGAAAACTAAAAATAATGGAATCAGTAGGTAACATCATTTTGTATTTTATCGTTGCCATCGCCATCATCGTGTTCTCGGTGCTGACGGTTACTACGCGCAAGATTTTGCGCTCGGCAACTTATCTGCTGTTTGTGCTGTTTGCAACAGCGATCATCTACTTCCAGATGGACTATCAGTTCCTGGGAGCGGTTCAGATTGCCGTCTATGCCGGTGGTATCCTGGTGCTGTTTGTGTTTGCCATCATGCTGACACAACGCCCCGGTAAGGATGCCGATGTCCTCGCCTCGCACCGTCGGTGGCTGGGACTCTCGGCCGCCCTGGCCGGTGTCGCCGTGTGCGGTTTCGGCCTGTTCAGCTACAGCGGCTTTGCTGGCCGCTTGCTCAGCGGTGGGGTGGACGTCAATATGGAGAAGATCGGCCAGTTCTTGTTGAGTACCGACAAGTTTGGTTATCTGTTGCCTTTTGAGGCCATCAGTGTGTTGTTATTGGCTTGTATCATTGGAGGTGTGGTTATTGCCCGTCGCCGCTAAACACGAGAAAGGAGAGAAAGATTATGGATTTGACACTGTTTATGTATCTCATTCCCAGCCTCATCATGTTTGGCTGCGGTGTTTACGGATTTATCACCCGCAAGAACATGATCGCGATCATGATTTCGCTCGAGTTGATGCTCAACTCGGTGGATATCAACTTTGTGGTGTTTAACCGTTACCTGTTCCCTGGTCAGATGGACGGCATGTTCTTCTCGCTGTTCGCGATTGCCATTGCGGCTGCCGAGACGGCACTTGCCCTTGCCATCATCATCAATGTGTTCCGCATTGCCAAGAACGTGGACATCAACCAAATCACTAAACTGAAATTCTAACGATTATGCCATTAAGTTTAGCAATAGTAGTTGTAGCATTGCCCCTGTTCATGTTCCTGTTCCTGGGACTCGTCGGGGTGAAAATGGGTAGAAAAATCACGGGTGTGATTGGTGTGCTGGCCATGCTGGTCGACACTGTCCTTGCCTATGGCGTGGCGCTGACCTATTTCTATGGTAGTGGCCAGGGACAGATGCTTGACGGTGTGCGTCAGGCTGTTGTGGTTGCCAATCCTGCCTGGTTGTCATTTACCGACACGCTGGTGGTGCGCATGGGTGTCCTCGTTGACCCCATCGCCGCGATGATGCTTGTGGTCATCACCACGGTATCGTTGATGGTGCACCTCTACAGCTTGGGTTACATGAGCGACCATGACGGCAACGCCGAGAAGGGATTCCAGCGTTACTATGCCTTCCTGGCCCTGTTCACGTTCTCGATGCTGGGTCTGGTGGTTGCCACCAACATTTTCCAGATTTTCATCTTCTTTGAGATGGTGGGTCTTTCATCCTACCTGCTCATTGGTTTCTATTATTCGACGCCCGCTGCCAACCATGCCAACAAGAAGGCCTTTATCGTCACCCGTCTGGCTGACTTGTTCTTCCTGTTGGGTATCATGATCCTGAGTTATTACACGGGCACCTTCGACTTTGGTGGTGTTAATGGTGGAGATGGACTCGTGTTCAACCCCATCGTTAACGATGTCGCCTCAACCAACATGCAGGTGGCTCAGAGCGCTGTTGCATCAACAGGTGCAACAACCTTCATGGGATGCTCGGTGATAGCGTGGGCTTTGACCTTCATCTTCATCGGTGGTGCCGGTAAGAGTGCGATGTACCCGTTGCACATCTGGTTGCCCGATGCAATGGAGGGTCCCACTCCTGTTTCGGCTCTGATTCACGCCGCAACCATGGTTGTTGCCGGTGTGTTCCTGGTGGCAAGGTTGTTCCCGCTTTATGTGCTTGTGCAGGGTGCGATGAACATCATCCTGGTCGTTGGCGCCTTCACGGCATTCTATGCCGCAGCCATCGCCTGCACCCAGAGCGACATCAAGCGTGCGTTGGCCT
Organism: uncultured Muribaculaceae bacterium; assembly: GCA_905233915.1. Lineage (GTDB taxonomy): Bacteria > Bacteroidota > Bacteroidia > Bacteroidales > Muribaculaceae > Sodaliphilus. The sequence goes on from CAJOFM010000003.1 coordinate 87,091, forward strand.
TCTCGACCATCTCGCAGATTGCCTTCATGATGACCTCGCTGGCTGTATCGTCTAACCAAAACGCCCTCATCGAGATTCACGAGGGTTACGGTCTGGGCTACATGGCGTCGATGTTCCACTTGTTCACCCACGCTATGTTCAAGGCGTTGCTCTTCCTGTGCGCCGGTGCTATCATCCATGCTGTTCACAGCAATGAGAACGACAAGATGCACGGCTTGCACAAGTTCATGCCCATCACCAGCATCTGCTTCTTCATTGGCTGTCTGGCGATTGCCGGTATTCCCCCGTTTGCCGGTTTCTGGAGCAAGGACGAAATCCTTGTCGCTGCTTACCAGCGCGGCCTGGGTTGGGGCATCTGGATGTCGATGGTGGCAGGTATGACCGCCTTCTACATGTTCCGCATCTACTACCTCATTTTCTGGTGGAAGAAACATGAGGTGCATGATACACACCACGCTCCCAAGGACCAGCCCTGGACGATGACCCTGCCGCTGATTATCCTGGCTGCCATCTCGTGTGTTGCGGGCTTTGTGCCCTTCCACAACTTGGTTACCTGGGACGGCAAGGCTCTGCACACCGCCCTCGACATGAAGGTGGCTGGCACAAGTGTCCTCATTGCCCTCGTGGGCATTGCCCTGGCAACGGTGATGTATTTCAAGGAGAACCCGCTGCCCGAGCGCATGGCCAATGCGATGCGCGGCTTGTGGACCGCTTCCTATAAGCGTTTCTACATGGACGAGCTCTATCAGTTCATCACCCACAAGGTGATCTTCCAGGCCATCTGTGTGCCCATCGCATGGTTTGACCGTCACATCATCGACGGCTTCATGAATCTGCTCGCCGATGCTACCAACTCGCTGTCGTTCGGCATCCGCCGCATGCAGTCGGGCAGCATCCAGGCCTATGTGTATGTTTATCTGTTGGGTGCGCTCCTGCTGGGTGCAATCACTATGATATGTGTATTACTCTAAATCAACGGTCTAACAAAATAGAAAGGATATACAATGGAAATTTTCAATAATATACTGATTTACTTTGTGATCGTGCCTCTGTTGACTCTTGGAGGCCTGGCCCTGTGCCGCAACCGCGGTATAAAGGCCATCAGGACCGTTGCCGTGATTGGCGCCAGCGCCCTCATGGTGCTTGCCGTTTGGCTGGTGAGCATCTTTCTTCAGGTGCGCGGAGCCGGTGACACCAGCGAGATGATCCTGCGCAGCGACGTGCTGTGGTACGCTCCCTTCAACGTCCATCTGGCTTTGGGTGTTGACGGTGTATCGGTTGTGATGATATTGCTGTCGGCGTTCATTGTGTTCGCCGGTGTGTTCGCCTCGTGGAAGATGAACCCGCTGCCCAAGCAGTTCTTCATGTGGTTCTTCCTCCTGTCCACGGGTGTGTTCGGTTTCTTTATTTCGATTGACCTGTTCACGATGTTCATGTTCTATGAGGTCGCTCTGATTCCCATGTACCTCCTCATTGGTGTGTGGGGTAGCGGCAACAAGAACTACAGTGCGATGAAACTGACGCTGATGCTGATGGGTGGCTCGGCCTTCCTGATGCTCGGCCTCATCGGTATCTACTTCCACTCGGCTGCCGACGGCAACCTGACGATGAACATCCTGGACATTGCCCATAACAATGCCATCCCCCACAGCTGGCAATACCTCTTGTTCCCGCTGACGTTTGTAGGTTTTGGCGTCCTTGGTGCCATGTTCCCGTTCCACACATGGTCTCCCGACGGTCATGCTTCGGCGCCCACAGCGGTGTCGATGCTTCACGCCGGTGTGCTGATGAAGCTTGGTGGATACGGCTGTTTCCGCATCGCCATCTACCTGATGCCGTTTGCCGCTAACCAGTTGGCATGGATCTTCCTGCTGCTCACGGGTATCAGCATCGTCTATGGTGCGTTGAGCGCCTGTGTGCAGACCGACCTCAAGTACATCAACGCCTATTCGTCGGTTAGCCACTGCGGTATGGTGTTGTTCGCCATCTTGATGTTCAACACTACGGCAATGACCGGTGCAGTGCTGCAGATGCTCTCGCACGGTTTGATGACGGCCTTGTTCTTTGCCCTTATCGGTATGATTTATGGTCGCACCCACACCCGTGACATCCGCGACATGGGCGGTATGATGCACATCATGCCTTACCTGGGCGTGGGCTATGTGATTGCCGGTTTGGCATCGTTGGGTCTGCCGGGTCTGAGTGGTTTCGCTGCCGAGATGACCATCTTCTTCGGATCGTTCCAGCATGCCGACACCTTCCGCCGCGTGCTCACCATTATGGCGACCACATCGATTGTCGTGACGGCAGTTTACATTCTGCGCGTTGTTGCCAAGTTGCTGTTTGGCGAGGTACAGGATGAGCATCACCGCTCGTTGACCGACGCCAGCTGGGAGGAGCGCCTCTCGACCGCCACGCTGATTCTCGCTGTGGCTGCCATCGGTTGCTTCCCCAACTTCTTTATCAACATCATTAGCAGCAGCTTTGACCCGATTGTCAAGTCGTTACAGGAAGCGCTGGCAGCTGCAATAGGTGCCGGAAATCCCCCCTTGTTGTAATGAAAGTGTTTAACCTGATAAAAATTGCACATTAAAGATATGATGGATTATTCACAATTCTTATTGATGCCGCAGGAGATAGGCCTGTTGCTGGTTTTCCTGCTTGTTTTCATCTACGACACTTTCATGCCTGAGCGCACTCAGCGTCACATGCCCATTTTCACGGTCATCATGTTTGCGCTCTACACGATATATTGCTTCTGCCCCGTCGCCGTGGGTGAAGCATTTGGCGGCATGTTCGAGACCAATGCCCCCACATGGGTGATGAAGAACATCCTCAACGTGGGTGTGCTCCTGGTGCTCCTGCAGGCCGTGAAGTGGACCAACAGCGACTTCGTCAGCGTTCGCCGTGGCGAGTTCTACGAGTTGTTGCTGTTGACGTTGCTGGGCATGTTCTTCATGATCTCGGCACGTCACTTCCTGTTGTTCGTTATCGGTCTCGAGACCGCGTCGTTGCCCATCGCTGCCCTGGCTGCGTTTGAGAAGCGTCACTATGAGTCTCACGAGGCCGCTGCCAAGTACATCTTTACCGCCATCTTCTCGTCGGCAATTTTCCTGTTGGGAATTTCCTTCGTCTATGGTATGAGCGGTTCGCTGTATTTCAAGGATATTGCTACCGCACTCATCGGTAACAAGTCGGCATTGCTCATTGCTGCTTTGGCGTTTGTCATTGCTGGTGTGGGCTTCAAGCTCTCGCTTGTTCCCTTCCATCAGTGGACGGCCGACGTTTACCAGGGTGCTCCCACGGCAGTGACCAGCTACCTCTCGGTCATCAGCAAGGGTGCCGCCGCATTCTCGTTCCTGGTAATTTTGGTGCAGGTGTTCGGCTCGGCCTATTCCCAGGCTTGGGAGTGGATGCTCTATGCCATCATCATCCTCACCATCACCATTGGTAACCTGTTCGCTATCCGTCAGCGCAACCTTAAGCGCTTCCTGGCGTTCTCGTCGATTTCCCAGGCCGGTTACATCATGCTCGGTGTTATCGCCGTCAATGTGATGGGCATGTCCTCGATGATCTATTACGTGCTGGTGTACATCTTCAGCAATCTCGCCGCCTTTGGCGTGATTGCCGCTATCGAGCGTCACACCGGCCGAGTGACCATGGACGACTACAACGGCCTGTTCAAGACCAATCCCTGGCTGGCCTTCACGATGATGCTTGCAATGTTCTCGCTCGGTGGTATTCCCCCGTTCGCAGGCTTCTTCAGCAAGTTCTTCATCTTTGTGGGCGCTTGCCATCAGGGTTCGGTGGCCATCTATGCCCTCGTGCTCATTGCATTGGTCAACACGATCATCTCCCTGTACTACTACCTCTTGGTGGTCAAGGCGATGTTCCTGCGCCAGGATGACTGTGTGATTCCCGCATTCAAGAGCCATTGGACCGAGCGCACAGGTCTCATCCTGTGTGTGCTTGGTATCATCTTCATTGGTCTGCTGAGCTGCATCTACGCCTACATTAATGGTGCCGTTGATGCCATCAGCTCCATGTTTGCGGTAATTCAATAAATAAGACATCAATAATACACTTCTGATATCATTCAGCATAACCAAAAGACTAAAAATTAGAATCAATAATTGATAAGTAGGAAAGCACCGCGGTTGTCCGCCGTGCTTTCTGTTTTTTTTTGTCATGGGGCAAATGAGGTTTCTTTCCGTTTGTTCATAAAAATAACTCTGCGCCGACAATTGATAATTGAAAAGAATTGATTACCTTTGCTTTTTCAAGTATTTGTGAACTTAACGATGATTGGATATGAAAAGATACTTCTTGACATTGACGTTAATGTGTCTGCTGGCCATCGGAGCTTCGGCGGCTGGCGTTAAGCAGGGCAGCCCAAAGACACTGGTGGACAGTTGCGGTTTTTTCCCACAGTTAAGTCCTGATGGGCAGTGGGTGCTCTATTCGCCCACCGAGGCCACCAGCTTGATGCTGAAGAACCTGGCCACTGGTGCGGTGACCATCATTTCCGAAAAGGACTTCCCCGGCTTTGACGCGGTATTTGGTCCCGACGGCAAGGTCTATTACATCACGCAGCAGCGCAAGGGCCACAAGTTGGTTTACCGCACGGGACATTGCTATGACCCTGCTACGGGACAAGACAAGGTCGTTTTGAAACCCCAGCATGGGCAGGTACAGGTGCTGCCTGCGGCCCAGGGGGTGGTCATCAATGGTGAGCGGCAGATATATTACAGCGCCAAGCAGGTGGGGGCGTGGGCCTACACCCGTGGCGATAAGTTATATCTGGTGGACGAGAGTGGTGTGACACGTGCCTTGCAGCCCGTTAAGGAGAGCAATGGCTACCTGTGGGCTTCGCTTTCCCCCGATGGGACCAAGGTGATGTTTGAGGCCGCTTCCAAGGGGGTCTTCGTCTGTGACCTCAATGGCCAGATTGTTGCCGAACTGGGCGAATTTCTGATGCCCAGTTGGTACAATAACGACTATGTCATTGCCATGAGCAATGCGGGCAATCCACGCATCAGCGGTTCTAGGGTATGGCTCCTCTCGGTCAATGGAGAGGTGTGTAAGGCTATCTCTGGCCGTGACGAGCGCGCCGTGCAGCCTATGACGGCAGCTGGCAAGGTGGTCTATTCGTTGCTTTACAGCGGTGAGGTCAGGCAGGTGGAGCTCGATATCGCCGCTGCCCGGCCGCTGCCTGCTGCTACAGGAAAGTCAAGGACCGAGAAGGTGAAGAATCCGGCAAGCAAGAAGGATGTGCCGCGTGTGTTCATCAATCCTGGTCATGGCGGTCATGACAGCGATGACCGCCACGTGCCCACATGGGTTATCGGCGTCCAGGACACTGTGCACTACTATGAATCCAATTCCAACCTCACCAAGGCCCTCGCCCTGCAGGAGATTCTCCAAAACAAGGGCTATGAGACCGCAGTGTCGCGAGTGACCAACTACACTGAGGATGATTTGGATCTGTTTGAGATTGTTTCTCTGGCCGCCAATAGTGGTGCCGACATCTTTTTCTCTATCCACAGCAATGCCACGGGAACACCGACCCGGTTGAATTTCCCCCTGGGTCTCTATCGTGGATGGAACGGCAAACCCGTTGTCGAGGGTAGCCTGCAGTTGAGCGAGGCGGTGATGAAGCACCTCTATAAGAACGAAATCCCCGTGTGGACCCACAAGCAGCGAAGCAACGGTGACTGGTCATTCTATGACTGGGGTTACAAGGTGGGACTGGGCGTGTTGCGCTTCAACAAGTTGCCCGGTTTCTTGAGCGAGGGCTCTTTCCATGACTATCTGCCCGAAAGAGAGCGCCTGCTGAGTGACAGCTACTGCTGGCTTGAGGCTTGGAACCAGTCGCTCGGCATCGACGAGTACTTTGGCCGCAAGGGGAAATTCCCTAACGGTGTCATTGCCGGAGTTGTGCGTTGGGAAGACCTCGAGCGCCATGACGAGGACAGGCGTCTCTTTAAAGATGACGAAAAGTTGCCCATCAATGGGGCGTTGATGCGTCTGTACAACAGCCGCGGCCTCTTGACACGTGTTTTCACGGTTGATAATCTGGATAATGGCGTGTTTGTGTTCACCAACCTCAAGCCCGACAAATACCGCCTTGACATGTTCTACGGAGGCGAGAATAAGTATCTTACCACCAAAATCAAAGTCAAGAAGAACCAGACATCCTACCAGAACCTGAAACTCAAGAAGGACCAGAAACCAAAGTGACGTTAACGTGCCGTCAAGTATTGCGAATTGTTAATTCGCAAAATAACAATAGAATTACAACAGCCCCCCCAAAAAAGGGGCCGCTCAAGGACTAAAAAACTAAATGATATGGGAAAACGATTGACAAGCTTGATGCTGCTGGTGGCGATACTGCTGCCGGCCATGGCCCAACAGGTAGAGGTGACCTCGCTCAAGCGATTGCTTGAAGACCGCGAGGAGCCAGCCTACTACCCCGTACTGAACCAGACGGGAAACCGACTGGTGTACCAGACCGATGATGCCGGGATGAAGGTGTATGACCTGTCCACTGATCAACTAAGCACCATCACCATGGAGGTGGTAGGCAATGACGTTTGCTGGGGAGGTGACGGCAAGGTATATTTCGTTTGCATGAGTGCGGGCGATGATAACCTGATTTACCGCACTGGCTGCAGCTATGACATCGCGACGGAGCAAATGACACGCCTCACCGAACCGCAGCATGGCGCCGTGCATGCCGTGTCAGCAACCCGTGGCGCAGCACTCAGGGCCCCGGGCCAAAACTATAACTCCTCGGGCGATATCGGCGATGCCGCGTGGACCGAGGGCAGCCGCGTCCACGTGACGGTTGCTGGCGAGGAACGCGTCTTCTCGCCGGTGGACTCATGGGCGGGCTATCTGTGGGCTTCACTCTCGCCCGATGGCAAGCGGGTCGCCTTCTTTGCCGCTGGCAAGGGCATCGTGGTCATCGACCTGCGGGGACAGATTTTGGCGATGCTCGGCAACTACGAGATGCCCAGCTGGTACAATAATGACTACCTTGTGGCCCAGAATGCCAAGGATGACGGTCACCAGTTCACATCTTCACAGATTGTGCTGCTCAAGGCCGACGGCACTTTTATGAGTGAGCTGACCAAGCCCGAGTCGATGTCGATGCAGCCCACCTGTGGCGGGGGCAAGATTGTCTTTACGACTATCGATGGCCTGCTGTATCAGATGCAAATCAACATTTACGAATAAAACCGTTACAACGTCATGAGAAAGAATATACTCAAATCTTCGATGATTGCGATGTTGATGACGGTGTTTGCCATCAACGTCGCCAGCGCCCAGCAGCCCCATGTGTACATCAATCCTGGTCATGGTGGCTATGACAGCGATGACCGCAACATGGTCATCTACCCGTTTAGTCAGGGCGACAGTGCCGGCTCCTGGGAGTCTAAGTCCAATCTGAGGAAAGGTCTTGCCATGCAGGAAATCCTGCAGAAGAAGGGCTACAGGACCAGCATATCCCGTGTGACCAATGGCACGGCCGACGACTTGGCACTCTCGACCATCGTCGCTCTGTGCAACCAGAGCGGTGCCGACATTTTCATTTCGATCCACAGCAATGCGACGGGTACAACTTCGGTAGCCAACTTCCCGATGGTGTTCTATCGTGGCTATACGGGTTCCCCGCAGATTGCCAATGCCGACGTCTTGGCGGCCGACCTGGAGCCGGCGCTGTATGCCAGCACGAGCACGGTGTGGACCAGTAATTACCAGATATGGGGTGACTGGTCTTTCCGCCCGGAGTGGGGCACACAAGGCTATGGCGTATTACGCGGCAACCGTGCGGTGGCCAACTTGAGCGAAGGCTCGTTCCACGACTATATCCCTGAGGCCTACCGTCTGTTAAGCTTCAAGTATTGCTGGATGGAGGGCTGGAACCTCTCGCTAGGCACCGATAAGTATTTTAACCGTTTAGATAACTACAATCTCGGTGTTGTGACCGGCAACATCCGTGACGACCGCATCAAGCGCCTGCAGGAGTGCGCCCAGCCGTTCATTGTCATTGGTGAGGATAACCTGATGCCCATTGGCGATGCAACTGTGCGTCTGCTCGACATGGATGGTAACGAGGTGCAGCGATGCCAGACTGACACGCTGCGCAACGGCATCTACTTGTTCAAGTATGTCGAGCCTGGTACCTATACCGTAGAGGTGAGCAAGGATACGCACTTCACGCAGACTGCAACGGTTACCGTCGCTGCCAACGCATCGACCTATCAGAACTTCTACCTCAAGAAAGTGCGTGACACGCCTCCCGTGGTGCTGGACTACAGCCCCGTGTGGCATGAGGGTGACCCTGCTGTGAAGTGCAGTGAACAGATAGTGCTCAAGTTCAACTGGGACATGGACAGCCTCACTACCTGTGATGCCTTCACGCTCGACCCGCCTGTGGAGGGTTCGTTCCGATGGGAAGATTCCTACTATCGTCTCGTGTTCACACCCGATGATGCCTTTGACGTGAACACGCATTACACCCTCACGCTCAAGAAGAGTGCTGAGCATGCGGGTGGCATGCCGATGGAGGACGATTTTGTGATGGAGTTTGAGACACAGGGGCGCAACCACTTGACTGAATTGGCCGTCTTCCCCTATGAGGGAGCGCCAGTACACTTCAAGACGCCCTATGTGGAACTGCGTGTTGACTCACTGCTCGACAACTATAACTTGTTCACCCGTCTGCATGTGTTCGACAGCGAGAACAATGAACTGGATTGGAACAAACGCAGTATCAAGTACAACAGGCGTGGTGATGACTACGGTTTCATCCGCCTGCAACTCACCCAGAATCTCGAGCCTGGCAAGGACTATCGCCTCCTGCTCGACCGTGAGATAGCCGATACTGCAGGAATCCACCTGCCCGAAGCCCGCATGATCAACTTCACCTGCGTTGACGCCGGTGCCGACAAGCCCGGCATGACTGTAGTCGAGGGCTTTGCGAGTTATGAATATTTCACTGTTTCCGATCCCGATGGCGTTCCCGCGACCACAATGAATTTATCTGCCGAAAAGTTATTCGGCGGCAGATCATTGCAGCTCACTTATGATATGACTAACCGCGACATGCTTGAAATGCTGAGTTCCGCGAACTATGATATACCTTTCTATCAGGGAGATACAGTTGGCCTGCATGTTTGGGGTGACATGAGTTACCATGACCTGAAAGCACTGTTTGTCAGTGCCGATCATGTTAATGTTGTCGAGGTTCCTATGGGCAAGATCGATTTCCATGGGTGGCGTTATATGACGGGTGTAATACCTCCTGCTGACGGTAGCTATAGTTTCTATGGCATTAGACTTGTTAAGGGCAATCAGCTCATGGGCAAGACTGGAGTCATCCGCTTTGACAACCTGCTTAGGAAAGAGGCATCAGGCATCAACGAACCGATGTATGCCAATATGAAGGTGAATATTTCCGGTGACTACATCGTTGTGAGTGCCGACACTTGGGTACAGGGTGTTGAACTAATCGACATCAATGGCCGCATCATCAAGGCGGCAGGTGGTAACTGTCTGAACATCTCTCATGTGGAATCGGGCATCTACCTCGTGCGTGTTCACATCAATGGCCGCACATCATCCACTAAGGTGAGATTATAGCGATTGGATATTAAACGATGGCTTTTGTGCCTTTGAAGGTTATAAAAGCCTTATAACCAATTATTAAGATTAAAATCAGTAGGACTTCTAGTCCTACTGATTTTGTTATAAAACTGACATTTTGTCAGCTTTTAGTTTAAAATAGTTTAAAAAACTGACACGGTGTCTTTGAATATTAACAGTGCTTAAACTTTAAGGCCTTGGCATCTGATTTGCTTAATCTGGAAGTGCAATCAGGGCGCAAGCCCGAAGCAACAATAGAAACATTTAACAACTCATAAAAATAGAACAAAAGATTAGGAGGTAATGACTATGTATTTTCCTGTAATTCGAAACAACCGCAACAATTGGTTAGACACCGCTTTTAATGACTTGTTTGACATGGATTGGACGCCCCGCCATGTGGCCACTGCTCCGGCCGTGAACGTCAAGGAGAGCGACACGACTTTCACCATGGAGGTTGCCGCACCTGGCCTCAAGAAGGAGTTCTGCAAGGTGAACATCAACGAGGACGGAAATCTGGTCGTTAAGATTGAGCACAAGGCCGAGCACGAGGACAAGTCGTGCAAGGAGGAAGGTGAGAAATGCCACTACGTTCGCCGCGAGTTCTCTTACACCAACTATGAGCAGACCTACATTCTGCCCGATGAGGTGGACAAGGAGCACATCAGCGCCAAGGTCGAGGACGGAATCCTTTCTATCGAGCTGCCCAAGTTGGCTCCGGAACCCGAGAAAAAGATGGATCGTGCCATTGAGATTGCTTGATAGGCAATAGTGATTAACGGTTAACTTATCGGCATCCGCGTCACAAGCGCGGATGCCGTATTTTTGTTTTGTCTGGAATTATAGTTAATTTTTGTCTATAAAAGTTAAATAATTGCTAGAAATGGGATTTTCAGTAGTGGTTTATGTTGTCGAGAACGCTATTATGTATAATTTTGTGGTGTGAAATCGCAGCGCGATGTTGTGATTAACAATAAATTAACAAAACAATACACTCGTTAACTACATTGGGAATGCTTAAAGGTCAAAATATTACCCTCATCGCTGATAGTAGCACGACGCGTACCGAATGGTCGTTGATTGAGAACGGCCAGCAAGTGGCGCATGCTTTCACCTCGGGTTTAAACCCGTTCTTCATGTCGCGCCGCGAAATCAGCCACAGCATCCGCTTGGAATTACCGCCTGAATTCTTCAAACGCCGCTGGAGCCATGTCTATTTCTATGGTGCTGGTTGTTCTGGCCCCGAGAAGAACAAGATCATCGAGTCGTCGCTGGTTGCCCAGTTCAAGACGCCGGTGACGGTAATGAGTGACCTGCTGGGAGCGGCAAGGGGTTTGCTGGTGCGTGAAGCAGGCTTGGCATGTATCCTGGGTACGGGTAGTAACTCGTGTTTTTACGATGGTAATGACATCGTGAAGAATGTGCCCGCCTTGGGCTTTATCCTGGGTGATGAAGGTAGTGGTGCAGCGTTGGGACGCGTTTTCCTGGGTGATGCGCTCAAGGGCTTAGCGCCCAAGGAGCTGACCGAGGCTTTCTTCGATAAATACAAGGTCACGCCTGACGAGGTGCTCGATGCGGTGCTCAACAACCCTGCCGCGACACGCAACCTGCGCACCTACTCGTTCTTCTTGAGCGAGCACTTGGACAGTCCTTATGTCCATGACCTGATTGTGGGCGAGTTCAAGCGTTTCTTTGAGCGCAATGTGTCGCAGTACGACTACAAGAGCTATCCTGTAAATTTCGTTGGTCCCATTGCTACTGCCTATAGCGAAATCCTGCTTGAGGTAGCCAATGACTTCGGCGCCACTGTCCGCAAGATTCTGCTGAGCTCCATGCCTGGCCTTGTGGCCTATCACAGCGACCAACCTTAAACAACGCCCTGGGTCAAGGGCGCTGTCAGTCGTCTTGTTTTATTTGTTTTTTTACTTGCTCTTGGAGAAGGAGTAGGGCAGGTCTTTTTTATCGGTGCCCCGGCGTTTGTTAGGGGTTTCTCCCATAACGAAACGGATGTCACTGCCGCGGGTCAACAGGTCATGCTCAAGATAGTTATGGTTGTAGGTCTTGCCGTCAACCTTCATCGACTGGATGTAACAGCCCTTGCCCTCGCGGGTAAGCGACACGCGCTTGCCGTTCTCGAGATGAAGAACAACTTTATCCAGATAGGGCGCGCCAATCACATATTGGTTGCTGCCAGGGCACACGGGGTAGAATCCTAATGCGGAGAACACATACCAGGCCGAGGTCTGGCCATTGTCCTCATCGCCGCAATAACCGTCGGGTGTGGCACTGTACAGGCGGTCCATCACTTGACGGGTCCAGTACTGCGCTTTCCATGGTTGTCCACCGTAGTTGTACAGGTAGATCATGTGCTGGATGGGCTGGTTGCCGTGGGCATAGTTACCCATGTTCATGATCTGCATCTCGCGTATCTCGTGGATTGTGTAGCCGTAGTAGCTGTCGTCAAATACAGGGGGCACAGCAAATACCGAGTCCAACATCTGGCAGAACACCTCTTTGCCGCCCATCAGGTTGATGAGACCCTGCGGGTCGTGGAACACACTCCACGTGTAGTGCCAGCTGTTGCCCTCGGTGAAGGCGTCGCCCCACTTCAACGGGCTGAAAGGGGTCTGGAAGTGCCCGTTCTCGAGGCGGCCTCGCATCAGCTTGGTAGAGTCGTCAAACACGTTGCGGTAGTACATGGCCCTGTTGGCAAAGACCTCGATTTCTTCTTCGGGCTTGCCAAGAGCCTGCCCTAAGCGGTAGATGCACCAGTCGTCGTAGGCATATTCCAGCGTCCGGGCCACGCTCTCGTTAATGCCGACATCGTAGGGGATATAACCCAGATCATTGTAATACTCATAGCCCAGGCGCCCCGTTGAGTTTATCTCAGGGTGAACGGCCCCGATGCCATGCATGAGTGCCATCCACAATTGCTCGATGTCGTAGCCGCGCAAGCCTTTCAAGTATGCGTCGGCGACAACCGATGCACTATTGTTGCCCACCATGCAGTTGCGGTGGCCGGGGCTTGCCCATTCGGGCAGGAATCCGCTCTCGAGCCAAGTGTTCACCAGCCCCTCTTGCATCCATGTGCCCATCGTGGGGTACATGAGGTTTACAAACGGCATCAGGGCGCGGAAGGTGTCCCAAAAACCAGTGTCAGTGAACAGGCGGCCAGGCAGCACTTGGCCATTGTATGGGCTGTAGTGGACGGGCTTTCCGTCAGCATCAATCTCATAGAAACTGCGTGGGAACAGCACCGAGCGGTATAGGCACGAGTAGAATGTGCGCAAGTGATCCACGTTGTCATCCTCGACCTCAATGCGGCCCAATATCTCGTTCCACCGCTGGCGGCCTTTTTTCTTCACGTCCTCCAGATTGTCATCTCCCAATTCCTTAAGGTTGCGATCTGCCTGTTCAGGGCTGATGAACGACGATGCTACACGGGCGTTGACAGCCTCGCCTCGCCGTGTGCTGAAGGTCACGATAGCTCCAGCATGGCTGCTGGTAACGTGTGACTGTCCATTGATAATAATGCTGTCGTCAACGGTGTAATAGGCGGTGAACGGTTTGTCAAACTCGATGACGAAGTAATTCTTGAAGTTTTCAGGCACGCCACCGCTGTTGCGCGTTGTGTATCCGATGATGCGCCGCTCGTTGGGCAGGATGGTTACCTCCGAACCTTTGTCAAAGGCATCAACGACTATGTTGGCTTGTTCTGTCTCAGGAAAGGTGAAACGCAGAATGGCGGTCCGTTCGGTGGGTGCTACCTCGGCGGTCACATTGTGGTCGGCGAGATAGACTTGATAATAGTAAGGTGTCGCGATTTCGGCCTTGTGCGAGAACCAGCTGGCGCGCTCGTTCTCGTCAAACACTGGCTCGCCCACGGTGGGCATCAGGGAAAATTGGCCGTAGTCGTTGATCCAGGGGCTAGGTTGGTGCGTCTGCTTGAAGCCCCGAATCTTTGTTGCTCCGTAGGTGTACTGCCAACCGTCGCCCATCTTGCCCGTTTGTGGCACCCAGAAGTTCATGCCCCATGGCATGGCGATGGCAGGGTAGGTGTTACCTGTCGATAACTGGAAACTCGATTGTGTTCCCACCAGCGGGTTGACATAGTCCACTGGCTCGATTGCGGCACCCCACAACCAAGCGATGACCGTCAATAAGCAAAATGCCCTTTTTGCCAACACGGGAAGAAGTCGTTTTTATTTTTTCAGCAGATAATTGAGCACGAGCCAGCCACCAAAGGCTTGCAGCAGCATGCCGGGATAGCCGAGTTTCCAGTCTTGTAAGGCGCTGGCAAGGCTTCCGGTCATGACCCACTCAATCAGGCCGCCCACAAGCTGATAGGCGAGCACGACGGCGATGAGAGCCAGCAGTGAAGCGCCCTTGCTGCGGTTTGCCATCCAAGCGGCAGCACCGGCCAGCAACACACCCTTAATCATGATGATGGGCAGTGCGGCGGCAGGAGGCATGCCAAAAAACGCCGAGTTGATCAGTGGTGACAGCACGGCGGTCAGCAGACCCACACGGAATCCGAACTTATAAGCGGCAATCAGCGTGAAGAAGTAGATGGGCAGCAGCATCAGGCCTCCCTGCGGGAACAGGTGGCACAGCTGCGGCAATACGATATTGCCCACAATAAATAACACGGCGAACATATAGGTGCGCACCTCGCGCCACCCTAATGAATACAGTCTAATAGTGGTGTTACTTTCCATTTTCGGTAGAATTATGATTATCTTTTTGCAAAGATAGTGCAAATAACTCAATTTTAACACTCCTCACTTCATTTTTCTTTATAAATCATCATCAAAGATGTTTCACCTCGTGAGGCTTCTCCATCGGTCGTGTCAAGTATTGCGAGCGACAGCTCGTAAACCAGGCCCTCCACTCACTGCCCCATCACGCCGTTCCACACGGCGTTGCGTAGTGTCCCCGCAGCATCGTCGTTGCGGTACTCCCAGTACATCGCGCCGCGCATCCCTTTTTCCTTGATGAACCTGCATTTCCAGGCCAGCGACTCGGCATCTTCGTAGGTACAGAGAGACTCACCTTCATCGTTGACCAGATAGGGCGCCTTGGCCACATCGTCCCACCTGCGGATGACATCGGTGCGTTTCACAAGAGCGCCATAGGCGGTGTCACCAAACCCCTTCACCGAGCGCCCATAAAACGGTACGCCCAGCACCAGCTTGTTCACAGGGATGCCGGCGTCGAGATGGGCCTGCAGGGCTTCCTGGGCTGTCACGCGGCCCGACATCTCGCTGCGGTACAGCGACGCGTGGTGGTAGGGTGGGTTGCCCACATCATACATCATGATGTTCACCAGGTCAACGTAAGGCTCAATCGCCTTGAAATCGACAAAGCGCGCGTCGGCAATGGTGGCGCACGACAGCAGGTAATCCTTGCCTAAGGCTTTGCGCAGCTCACGCATCAGCAATGTGAAATTATTGATGTCATTTGGTGACGAGCTTATGCCGGCCTCACTGCTGCTAGGGTATTCCCAGTCCATGTCGATGCCGTCAAGGTTGTATTCCTTCACGATGCGCTTGCAGTCGCGGGCAAATGCCTTGCGACGCCTCTCGGTTGAGGCCATTTCGCTGAAACCGCCTGCTGTCCAGCCGCCGATGCTCAGCACGATATAGATATTGTTGTCCTTCTTCAATTCGACCAATTGCCGCAGTCGTTCTGGATGCTGTATGGTCACTCCGTCATAAGTCTTGTTCACATTGCCGAAGGCGTAATTGATGTGTGTCAGCACCGAGCAGTCGGGCAACTCCTTGAACTCGTTCCATCCAGTCACATAGGCCGCTACGACTGGTCCGTTGTCTTTATGCTTGCCCGCCTGCATCGGCATCAACATGAAGATGAGGCTTGCCAGAATGATTAATCTCTTCATTTATCGGTAAGGGTTAGAATCTTTTTTCCACAAAGATAGGTCTTTTTTCTGAGGAATATTGTGAAAAAACGGCTCTAGTTCAATAAATAATAGTACCTTTGCCGATTGGAACAGAATGTTCCAAGATCAACAGTGACTATATCAAATTTTTAAGGTTACTATATAATATTCAATTTTATGGCAGAAACAAAAAAGAAATTGTTCGACCAATTCGCGCCTGTCACTCCCGAGGAGTGGCGTGCCAAGGCCGAAGTTGACCTCAAAGGGGCCGACTTTGAAAAGAAAATGGTTTGGCGGACAAATGAGGGTTTCAATGCTCAGCCGCTCTATCGCAGCGTGGACATTGCCGACCTCAAGCAGACCAAATCACTCCCTGGTGAGTTCCCCTACGTCCGCGGTACTCGCCACAACAACGACTGGAAGGTGCGCCAGAACATCAATGTTGACGATGTTCAGGCTGCCAATGCCAAGGCTATCGAGGTGCTCGGCAAGGGCGTCAATTCGATCGGCTTCCACATGCACAATGGTGATGTGGACCTGAAGGAACTCTTCAAGGGCATCAATCTTCCCGCCTGTGAAATCAACATTCATTGCTGCCCCAAGTGCGCAATCAAGTACGCCAAGGAACTTGTGGAACTCTGTAAGGAGTCCGGTTGCGAGGATACCTTCGTCGGCAGCATCGCTTTCAACCCGTTCAAGCGCACTTTTAAGCACGGTGAGCCCTTCCCTGGCGACATCGTTGCCATGGCTACCGAGCTGATGAATGCCGTGAAGCCTGTTGCTCACCTGCGCGTGCTCAGCGTTGACTCGCTGGCATTGAACAACGCTGGTGCCTATATCTACCAGGAGCTGGGTTATGCCCTGGCATGGGGTGCCGAGTGGATGGCCATGATGACCGAGGCTGGCTTTACCGCCGATGAGGTGGCTAACCGCATCAAGTTCAACATGGGTATCTCGACTGTTTACTTCATGGAGATCGCCAAGTTCCGCGCCGCGCGTGAACTGTGGGCTCTCATCGTGAAGCAGTTCAATCCCGCTAACGACTACTCGTGCATGATGAACGTCAATGCCGAGACCAGCTGTTTCAACATGACATTGTATGACAGCTACGTGAACCTGTTGCGCACGCAGACCGAGGCCATGAGTGCCGCACTTGCTTGCGTTGACTCGATCGTAGTTACCCCGTTCGACGCTCCTTACAAGAAGAGCGACGACTTCAGCGAGCGCATCGCCCGCAACCAGCAGATTCTGCTCAAGGAAGAGAGCCACCTCGATAAGGTCGTTGACCCCGCTGGCGGTTCTTACTATGTGGAGATGCTGACCAAGAACCTCGCCGAGCAGGGCTGGAAACTCTTCCTCGACGTCGAGGATAAGGGTGGTTTCAAGGCTGCTCTCGAGAGCGGTGACATCATCAATGCTATCAACGCTACTGCCAAGGAGCGCTTCGACAAGGTGGCTAAGCGCCGTGAGCAGTTGCTGGGTACTAACCAATTCCCCAACTTCACCGAGAAGGCTGCCGACAAGGCTGATGCCCGTGAGGCTTGCTGCTGCCACTGCGGTTGCAACCACGAGGAGGCTGAGGGTGCTGTAACGCTCAACACCAAGCGTCTGGCCGAGCAGTTCGAGGAGGTTCGCCTCGCTACCGAGCACGCCGCCAACACGCCCAAGGTGTTCATGCTCACCATCGGTAACCTGGCTATGCGTCTGGCTCGTGCCCAGTTCAGTGACAACTTCTTTGCTTGCGCTGGCTATGAGCTCATCGACAACAACGGTTTCAAGACCGTCAAGGAGGGTATGGATGCCGCTATGGAGAAGAAGGCCGACGTGGTTGTGCTCTGCTCCAGCGATGACGAGTATGCCGCCCTTATTCCCGAGGCAGTGAAGGAACTCGACGGCCGTGCCGAGCTCGTACTCGCAGGTCCCGAGACCGACGAGTTCAAGGCTATGGGTATTACCAACTTTATCAATGTGCGTACCAACGTGCTTGCCACGTTAAAAGCATTCAACGCTAAACTTTTAAAATGACGAGACTGCTATGAGACCGAATTTTAAGAATATAGATATTGCTAATGATGCTTTTAATGTAAAGCACAATCCCCTGCCTAAGGGCGAAGTGTGGAAGAATGCCGAGCTCATCGACATCAAGCCTATATACACTCATGAGGATATTGAGGGTCTGGAGCACCTGGAGTTTGTTGCAGGTATTCCTCCCTTCCTGGGTGGTCCCTATTCGCTGATGTACCCGTTCCGTCCGTGGACCGTCCGTCAGTACGCTGGTTTCTCGACCGCTGCCGAGTCCAACGCTTTCTATCGCCGCAACCTGGCTTCTGGCCAGAAGGGTCTGTCCGTAGCATTTGACCTTCCCACCCACCGTGGCTACAATGCCGATAACCCCCGTGTGGTGGGTGACGTGGGCAAGGCCGGTGTGTCGATCTGCTCGGTCGAGGACATGAAGGTCCTGTTCGACGGCATCCCCTTGAACAAGATGTCTGTCTCGATGACCATGAACGGTGCCGTGCTGCCCATCATGGCGTTCTACATCGTGTCTGGTCTGGAACAGGGTGCCAAGCTCGAGGAGATGCAGGGTACAATCCAGAACGATATCTTGAAGGAGTTCATGGTGCGCAACACCTATATCTATCCTCCCAAGTTCTCGATGCAGATCATTGCCAGCATCTTTGAGTACACCTCCAAGTATATGCCCAAGTTCAACTCGATCTCGATTTCGGGTTACCACATGCAGGAAGCAGGCGCTACCGCCGACATCGAGCTGGCCTACACCCTGGCCGATGGTATGGACTACATTCGCACTGGTGTGAATGCAGGCCTGTCGGTTGATGCTTTTGCTCCGCGTCTGTCGTTCTTCTGGGGCATCTCGATGAACTTCTTCACCGAGATCGCCAAGATGCGCGCTGGTCGTCTGTTGTGGGCTAAGATCGTGAAGAGCTTCGGTGCTGAGAATCCCAAGTCGATGTCGTTGCGTACCCACAGCCAGACCTCTGGTTGGTCGCTGACCGCCCAGGATCCCTTCAATAATGTGGGCCGCACCTGTATCGAGGCCATGGCTGCCGCACAGGGTCACACCCAGTCGTTGCACACCAACGCTCTCGACGAGGCTATCGCACTGCCTACCGACTTCTCGGCTCGTATCGCTCGTAACACCCAGATCTACATCCAGCAGGAAACCTACATCACCAAGGTTATCGATCCTTGGGCAGGTTCCTACTATGTGGAGTCACTGACCAACGAACTGGTACAGAAGGCATGGGCTCACATCGAGGAGATTGAGAAGCTGGGCGGTATGGCCAAGGCTATCGAGACCGGTGTGCCCAAGATGCGTATTGAGGAGGCTGCTGCCCGCACTCAGGCCCGCATCGACAGTGGCCGCCAGACCATCGTCGGCATCAACAAGTATGCCCTCGAGAAGGAGGCTCCCATCGACATTCTTGAGATTGACAATACCGAGGTTCGCAAGGAACAGGTTGAAGGTCTTGAGAAGTTGCGTGCCAACCGTGACGAGGCCAAGGTTAAGGCTGACCTCGCCGCTATTACCGAGTGCGTCAAGACGGGTAAGGGTAATCTGCTCGAACTCGCTGTTGAGGCAGCCAAGGACCGTGCGTCGTTGGGTGAGATCTCTGATGCTTGCGAGGAAATCGTTGGACGTTACAAAGCAGTTGTTAAAACCATTTCAGGCGTGTATTCAGCAGAAACCAAATCAGATCCCGACCTGGAAGAGGCTCGTCGCTTGACAGCCCTCTTCGCCAAGAAGGAAGGCCGTCAGCCCCGCATCATGATTGCCAAGATGGGTCAGGACGGTCACGACCGTGGCGCCAAGGTTGTAGCCACCGGTTATGCCGACTGTGGCTTTGACGTGGACATGGGTCCCTTGTTCCAGACTCCCGAGGAGAGTGCCCGCGAGGCCGTCGAGAACGACGTCAACGTGCTGGGCGTTTCTTCGCTTGCCGCTGGTCACAAGACCCTCGTTCCCGCCGTTATCGAGGAACTCAAGAAGTTGGGTCGTGAGGACATCATCGTCACCGCTGGTGGTGTGATCCCCATGCAGGACTACGACTACCTCTACAAGGCAGGTGTAGCCGCCATCTTCGGTCCTGGTACCAACGTCATGAAGAGTGCCATCGAGGTTATGCACATTCTTCTCGATGACGAGGAGTAATTGCTCCTAGTGGCAAGTTCAATAGAACAATTCCGATAATTAATAAAAGCGCCGTGGCCATTATAGCTGCGGCGTTTTTATTGTTTATATAGTCATTTCAGTTCTGTATGTAACTCAAAAACGCAATCTGCAAGGAGGATAATTCAGATATTATACTTACCTTTGCAGGTCTTGTCGGTTTTTATCTGTACGTTGCAGTGCAGTAATACTGATAGGTGAAAGATTTGTTTAGGCTTCTTGCCGTACTTTTTTTTTGAGATTTAATTATAGCGCTGTAGGATTAATTGATATGAAAGAACGTAATGTAGGGATTGATATCCTTAAGTTTTTGGCGGTACTCTTGATTACCAACTCACACTTACAGTTTCTGTATGGTAAATATAGCATGCTTGCGACTGGCGGCGCCATTGGGAATGCGCTTTTCTTTTTCTGTTCGGGGTTTACTTTATTTCTCAAGCCAATAGAAAATGCAAATGATTTTCCTAATTGGTATAAACGTCGCATTAACAGAATATATCCAACAGTTTTTGCTGTTGCTATTATTTTCAGTGCAATCTTTGGGCTAAATTGTGACATCAATTGGGTTATCTTGCATGGTGGACGATGGTTTGTTACATATATTATGGTGTACTATGTGTTCATCTATTTTATCGGGGTATATTTTAAACGCAGGATTAACTTGATTTTGGTTGGCGTCTCCCTTGCTATGTGCATTTGGTTCTTTGCAATGGATAGATCATTCCCATTTAGCATGTATGGTGATAATAGAGAGCATTTGACTTGGTTGCTCTATTTTGTGTTCATGCTGTTCGGAGCCAAGATGGGTACGTCTAGTTTTATGAAACAGTGTGAATACCAGTGGCGTAACTTGCTGTTGGCGATATTCTGTATTATCATCTTCTATACAATGAATGGATTAACTGCACGCATTGAACAATTGGGGTTCCTGCATGTGTTCAGTTTCATTCCTTTGTTGCTGGCAATCTTTTTCCTTTACTTGTGGGGAGAAGGAAAGTCCATGAAATTATTGTATAACACACCCATAGGGCATTTTGTTATCCGTTTTGTTGGTGGATTGTGTTTAGAGATCTATTTGATTCAAAACTGCTTGTTTACCGATAAACTGAACTTCCTGTTTCCGTTTAGTATACCCATTTTCTTTGTTATCGTAGTGATAGCCGCTTATTTGGTGAGATGTCTGGCTCGTTTTATTTCACAGACTTTCAAAGAGGCTCCGTATAACTGGAAGAAGATGGTGAGCATCTATTAAAACTTTTTGTTCTTGCAGTTCTTGCCGCAGCCGCAGCCACAATCGCACTTGTCATGGCCGCGCAGGGTCTTGCTTACCCGTCGTAGCACATAAACCAGTGCCACGGCTACGATGCCGAGCACTACTATCGTCTGAATAATAGCTGAAGTCGTCATATCAATTCCAAATTAAATAAGTCTTGCTACCTGGTAGAAGATAAATGATACTAGCCAGGCAACTGCCGTAGTGTAGAAAATCTCAAACACCATCCACTTGGTGCCGGCCTCGCGCCTGATGGCCGCCAAAGCGGCGATACAGGGGAAGTACAGCAGGATAAACAGCATGAAAGAGTAGGCCACAATGGGGTCGAACACATGCTCGCCGTTAGGCTTGGTGGCGGTCTGCAGTTTCTCTTTCAGCGGTGCTGACTCCTCATCGGCATCAGATTCGCCGGTATAGAGTACACCCATGGTCGAGACGACAATCTCCTTGGCAGCGGCTCCAGTGAGCACACTCACGCCCATTTGCCAATTGAAGCCCAATGGGGCTACTACAGGTTCGATGGCTTTTCCCATCATACCCATGTAGGAGTTCTCAATCTGCTCCTGTGGGGTCTGACCCTCGTGTCGGGGGAAGTATCCAAGCGCCCAAACAATGATGGAGGCCGCCAGTATGACGGTGGCCATCTTCTGCAGGTACTGCTTGCCCTTGCTCCACATGTGGATGGTCGCGTTGCGGGCCGTAGGTTTGCGGTAGGGTGGCAGTTCCATCACAAACTGGGTCTTATCGTGTTTCAGGAAGGTCTTACTCATGATGATGGCAGTGAGGGCTGCCACAAGGATGCCGATTAGGTAGATGCTCATCAGAATCAATCCCTGCTTTGCCGTGAAGAATGCGGCTACCAACAGCAGATAGGCCGGCAGGCGTGCGGAGCATGACATGAACGGAATTGTGAGGATCGTTACCAGGCGGTCGCGGCGATTTTCCAGGGTGCGAGTCGCCATTATGGCGGGCACACCGCAGCCAAAACCGATGAGGTAGGGGATAAACGACTTGCCGTGAAGCCCCACTCGGTGCATGATGCGATCCACGATGAATGCCGCGCGTGCCATATAGCCGCTGTCCTCCAGCAACGAGATAAAGAAGAACAGAATCAGAATTTGAGGCAAGAACACAAGTACGCCGCCGACACCGGCTATGATGCCGTCAACAATCAAGTCTTTGAGTATGCCGTCAGGCATAGCGTTACCGATCCATTCGCCAAACAGCCCGACACCTTTTTCAATCCATTCTTGGGGATAAGCTCCCAACGTGAAGGTGGCCTCAAACATCAGCCACATCAGAACCAGCAGGATGGGCAACGCCAGCCAGCGGTTGGTCAACAGGCGGTCAAACGAGTAACCGGGCTTGGTCTCGCCTGTGGCGCGGTCGGGGTTGGGTGTAAGCGCCTCGGCTAGCGCGCCACGCACAAAACCATACTTCAGGTCGGTGATGATGCTTACGATGTCGTCGTTATAATCCCGCTCAATGCGTTGGCGCATTTCGGCAGCCGCTATCTTGACGTTGGCAGCATTGTCTTGATTGTCGAGTAGAGCCAGAGCATGCTGGTCATTCTCGATGATTTTAAGCACGGTGTAACGGTCCAGTTGTGGGCACATGTCGCCCAGTTCCTTTAGGCTGTCCTCGATGAGTGTGCCGTAGTTCACGTTGTGATGCTTAGTCTCCTGTTCGCTCTCGTCGATGGCCTCCATCGTTGCCTGCAGCACCTCCTTCACGCCGTGCCCATTATAGGCGGTGACAGGTACCATGCGGGCTCCCAGCAGTCGGCTCATCATCTCGATATCGAGTTTGTCGCCGCTCTTTTCCAGCTCGTCCCACATATTCAAGGCAATGACCATGGGAATGTTCATGTCCATGATCTGAGTGGTGAGATAAAGGTTTCGCTCCAGGTTACCAGCGTCAACAATATTGAGAATCGCGTCGGGACGGTTGTCGCGGATATAGGTGCGCACATACATCTCCTCGGGTGAATACTCAGTCAACGAGTATGTGCCAGGGAGGTCCACCAGCTGTACTTTGCGGCCGCCAATCGTGAACCAGCCTTCCTTGCTGTCCACAGTTACACCACCGTAGTTACCCACTTTCTCCTTAGCACCTGTTACATTGTTGAACAGCGAGGTTTTTCCGCAGTTGGGATTGCCAACAAGGGCTACGCGCAACACATTGTCGGCCATGGGGTCAACACCAGCAACCTCGGTTTCAACAATACCGTTAAAGGCGTCTTCCATGTCGCAGAATTCCGCGTCCTTGTCGGTTACCTCGACCTGTGCAGCCTCGCTGTGGCGCAGCGAGATATGCGACCCCATAATCATATATTCCACGGGGTCCTTGAGTGGAGCGTTCTTGAGCACGGTCACCTGAGCCCCGCGTACGAAGCCCATTTCCAGTAACCGCTGACGGAAAGCGCCGTCACCCATCACCCGCACCACCTGCACGGTCATTCCCACGGGCTCATTGTCGAGCAGGCGGGTCTTATTTGTCGTTTTATTATCGTGTTGTTCTATTGCCATATCGTCTATAGTTTTTTCCACGTTGCAAAATTAATTCCACTTATTTGCCCCCGCAATCCCATAATGTTGCATTTCTGATGGCGTTTTTATCCCCATTTATGGGGATATTATATCACCCTTGCGCAAGTGGAAGAAAAGTGCTATATTTGCACCCGCTTTAATAGTAATTAGCTCTAGACCATCTAGATTAGCTGGATAGTCTGGACCAACCGTCAACTGAAAACTGAAACAATATGAAATCGCGACTTTTCTTGAGTGACAGCCGCCTGAGTGACCTCATCACCGCCCATCCATCGTTATTGACCCTGCTGACACGCTTGGGTATCTCGTTGGGTTTCGGCGACCGCTCGATAGCCGACGTGTGTGAGGAGAGTGGGGTGGACACGGGTTTCTTCTTGCTCATTTGCAACGTCTATACCTTTAATAATTATGTGCCCTCGACGCCTGCCATCCTTGGGACCGACATGACTGGCCTCGTGCCCTATCTGGAAAAATCCCACAAGTATTACGTTGATAAACGTTTGCCCCACATCGAGCGCCACCTCGATGCCATTGCACAACAGCTGCCGGGACGCATCGGGCCGGTTTTTTCCAGTTTTTTCAAGGAGTATAAGACCGAGGTTGAAACACATTTTGCCCACGAGGAGCGTGATGTCTTTCCTCACATTCGAGCCCTGATGTCGGGACAGCGTGACACGACTTACAGCATAGGTGAGTTCCTGCACACCCACAGCGATATCGAGGGCAAACTTGATGACCTGCTGAACATCGTGTTCAAGTACTTGCCCCCTCAAGCCGACGACGATAATGTGACCGATGTGGTCTATGATATCCTGAGGCTGAGCGAGGACCTAAAGAAGCACACCTTTATCGAGGAGAAAATCATGGTTCCGCTGGTTCACCATCTTGAAAACGCCATCCTGTCATGAAACAGCGCCTATTGATAGTGGAGCCCTCCGAGGTCATTATCGAGGGGCTGAAAGCCATCCTTGAAGACCAGATACGGTTCAAGGTATTGGACCCGATCATGAATGTGGATAAGCTGTCAGAACGCTTGACGTCAGCCCGCCCCGATATAGTCCTCATCAATCCCACACTCGTTGACGACATTGCCAGTTTGCGAGGGGACCGATCCATGGCGGTAGTGGCCCTGGTCTATCAGTATGTCGAGCGGGATGCACTCAAGAACTACGACGCTGTGGTCGAGATACGTGACAGCCGTGCCGCGATCATCGAGGCCTTAGCACAGGTATTGCCAAGCGAGGCCGATTCCGCCAAGGGCAATTATGAGCTCACCAAACGCGAGACCGCCGTCCTCGTCGAGTTGGCCCAGGGCAAGACCAACAAGGAAATTGCCGATGCCCTTAACGTGAGTGTCCACACCGTCATCTCTCACCGCAAGAACATCACCCACAAGACCGGCATCAAGAGTGTTGCGGGCCTCACCGTTTATGCCATGCTCAACAACCTGATTCGGTAAAAAAAGGAAGTCTCTCATGGCGATGCCCGTTGTGTTAAAAGACTAGGGACTAAAAAACCAAGGATATCGGCCTAAAGACTGAAAACTTTTTGGTAATTTTGCAGGTTAAAACAAAGTGTAGAATATATGTTATTGACTAAAATGCTGGAGAAGTTTGGAGACTACTGCATGTTCATGTGGAGGGTCACTGCTATCCCCGACAAGTGGAAGGTATTCTTCAAACGATATCTCAATGAGATATATAAATTGGGCATCGACTCGATCCCGTTGATTATCATCGTGTCGTTGTTCATCGGTTCGTTGTGTACGATCCTGATTAAGCTCAACATCTCCAACCCGTTACTGCCCCGTTACACCGTGGGTTTGACCACTCGTGAGATTATCCTGCTGGAGTTCTCATCAACCATCTTGTGCCTGATTCTGTCGGGTAAGATTGGCTCCAACATTGCCAGTGAGATTGGTACGATGCGTGCCACCGAGCAGATTGACGCTCTTGACATTATGGGTATCAACAGTGCCAACTTCCTGGCCATGCCCAAGATATTGGCCCTGATTACCATCTTGCCGTTCTTGGTGGTTATCTGTATGGGAACAAGTCTGTTTGGTGGTTGGCTCATTTGTATCATCACGGGCATTGTGGACCCTGACACCTTTATTTTCGGCATTCAGTCGTTGTTCATTGAGTGGTATGTGTGGTTTGCCTTGATCAAATCACTGGTGTTTGCCTTCTTGATGTCCACTATCGCCTGCTACTATGGCTACTCGGTACAGGGCGGCTCGGTTGAAGTGGGACAAGCCAGCACCGACACGGTGGTGATGAGCAACATCATGATTCTGGTGGCCGACGTTATCCTAACCCTCTTATTACTATAATTCGTCTTTAGGTTTTAGGGATTTGCTGAAAACTGAAAACTAAGAACTGAAAACTGAGAAATGATTGAAGTTAAGAACATATCCAAGTCTTTCAAGGAAGAGGGCGGTACCCGTCAGGTGTTGTATAACGTGAGCTGCAAGCTTTATGACGGCAAGACAAATCTTATCATTGGCCAGTCGGGTTCGGGCAAGACCGTGCTCGTCAAGAACATTGTTGGCTTGTTTGATCCCGATGAGGGCGAGATTTTGTATGACGGCCGTGACATCACCAAGATGAACCGCAAGCAACGCAAGGAATTGCGTAAGGAGATCGGCATGCTGTTTCAGGGCTCGGCCCTGTTCGACAGCGAGACTGTGATGGGTAATGTGATGTTCCCGCTTGTGATGTTTGGCAAAATGAGCAATAGCGAGATGCGTGACCGTGCCCAGTTCTGTATCGACCGTGTGAACCTCACTGGAAGCGAGAACAAGTTCCCCAGCGAGCTATCGGGTGGTATGCAGAAAAGATGTGCCATCGCCCGTGCCATCGCGCTGAATCCCAAGTACCTCTTCTGTGACGAGCCCAACTCGGGCCTCGACCCCAAGACGTCGATTGTGATTGACGAACTCTTGAGCGATATCACCCATGAGTTTGGTATTACCACCATCATCAACACCCACGACATGAACTCGGTGATGGGCATTGGCGAGAATATCGTGTTCATCAACAAGGGTCATGTGGGATGGATTGGCAACAAGGACCAGATTTATGATGTGGACAATGACGATCTGAACAATTTTGTCTATGCCACCGACCTGTTCCGCGATGTGCGCAAGTATCGCCGTGAGCATGGCTACAAACCCTCGAATATCAGAAAATAGAGATTAGATAACAGATATAAGATCATTAATGAAAACAAGTGATAAGGAGTGTAGAGAAGAAATCCTGGAATTGTTGCGTTCGACTGGGCGTGACGGTATCGAGGATGTGATTGGCGACTTGGAGTCTTGGGGCTTTTTCACAGCTCCTGCTTCGGCAGGTCATCACTTGAATGTGGAGGGCGGCCTAGCGCGTCACTCGCTTAATACCTGCAAGGCGGCGCTTGCCGTGTGGGAGGGCATGAAGGCCATCGAGCCTAGCCTCGAGCATGAGGTGAAGCGTGACAGCATCATCATCGCCAGTCTGCTGCACGATGTGTGCAAGTGCGATATCTACAAGCGTTCAATCAAGAAACGCAAGAATGCGCTGGGCATTTGGGAAGACGCCGAGGGTTACAAAATCACCTACAAGAACTTCCCGATGGGCCATGGCGAAAAATCGCTCGCGCTGCTGTTGTGTAGCGGCTTGGCACTCGACGATGATGAGATGCTTGCCATCCGTTGGCACATGGGCGCTTGGGGCGTGAACCAGAACAGTTATGAGGACGTGCGCAACTATGATGCCGCTCGCAAGCTCTACCCGCTGGTAACTCTCATCCAGACGGCCGATGGCCTGGCCGCAAGCATTATGGAGCGTTCGGGCGAGGAGATTGACGAGTTATGACACCTTGCGTCAACATCCTGCTGTGTGACACCTTCCCGGGACGACTTCCCGATTTCATCCCGAATTACGAGTCGTTGTTCTTCGACTTGTTCGCTTCCATTGGCGAACGGCCCGACTACAAGATTTATCAAACGTGGCAGGGCGAGTTGCCCCAGTCTGTCAATGCCGATGAACTGTACCTGATTCCCGGGAGCCTGGATTCGGCCTACGATGACAAGCCCTGGATTGTAGCCCTGGTTCGATGGATTGAACAGGCTTATAGCCGTGGTGCTAAGATGATGGGCGTGTGTTTCGGTCACCAGGTCATAGCACGTGCCCTGGGCGGAGAAGTGAGGCCCTACGAAGGTGGCATGGGGGTTGGTGTGCGTGCATCACACGTGCTTGACGGGCAGATGCTGGGTTATTTCCCCCGTCAGGAGATGCGCCTGCTCTATAGTCACCACGACCAGGTGATGGTTTTGCCCCAGGGGGCCGAACTGTGTGCCACCAGTGAATTCTGCAAGAATGAATCCTTCAAGATGGGTAACCAAGTCATAACCTTCCAGGGACATCCTGAGTTTACTGTGGCTTACAGCCGCCACTTGCTTCTCAACTGCAGTGATGACTTGGAAGAGTGCGTGAAATCCGCTGCATTGCAGACGCTTGACCAAATGACACCGCAAGGTCCCGAGGCAGCCCGCTTTGCCTTAGACCTGTTATTTGGAAAATGAACTTAAAAACTAAGGACTAAAAACTAAGGACTATGTCACGAAACGAAAAGGAATTAGAGGGCGTGACGCTGCTGGGCAACCAGGGCACACAATATGAGTTTGATTACCGCCCTGACGTGCTGGAGACCTTCGAGAACATGCACCCCGAGAATGAGTACGTGGTGACCCTCGACTGCCCCGAGTTCACGTCGCTGTGCCCCAAGACGGGTCAACCCGACTTCGGTCACATCATCATCAATTATATCCCTCGCCAGCGTATGGTAGAGAGCAAGAGCCTCAAGCTCTACCTCTTCAGCTTCCGCAACCATGGCGATTTCCATGAGGACTGCGTTAACATCATCATGAAGGACCTGGTCAAGCTCATGGATCCCAAGTACCTCGAGGTCATTGGCTTGTTCAACCCGCGTGGCGGCATCAGCATCAAGCCGTTTGCCAACTATGGCGACAGCGACCACCAGGATATGGTGAGAGTCCGCCTCATCGCTAATTTCCACAACGATTGATATGGCAAAGGATGCTGTAATTATCATCTCGGGCGGCTTGGACTCGACGACCATGCTTTATGAGTACAAGGACGAGATCGCCATGGCCATCACATTTGACTATGGCAGCACACAGAACGGCCGTGAGCGCCGTTGTGCCATCATGCACTGTGAGCGCTTGGGTATCAGGCACCTGGTTATTCCGCTGGATTTCATGCACAAGTATTTCAAGAGCGCTCTGCTCGAGAGTGCCGATGCCATTCCCGACGGCAACTACAATGACGAGAACATGAAATCGACGGTAGTGCCGTTCCGCAACGGCATCATGCTGGCCATTGCCTGTGGCATTGCCGAGAGCAACGGACTCAAGCGCGTGATGATTGCCAACCATGCCGGCGACCATAGTATCTATCCCGACTGCCGTTCTCCCTTTATCGAAGCCATGAGCACAGCGATGATGACGGGCACCTACGTGGGTGTCAAGGTCTATGCCCCCTATACTGACCTGAGCAAGGCTGAAATCGCACGTCATGGCGCAGCCCTGGGGCTAGACTATAGCGAGACCTACTCCTGCTACAAGGGTGGCGAGAAGCATTGCGGCACATGCGGCACCTGCACCGAGCGCCGTCAAGCCCTGCGTGACGCCGGCATTGACGACCCCACTGAATATTTGGCTTAGATAAGAGTTAACATATAAAATGAATTGATGATGAAAAAAATCAGTTCAATTGTATTTGTGTTGGTTCTGATGACAGTAATTTCCACGTCATGCGGAAAAGATGAGCCCGTGAATCCAGACGAACTGCAGACCGAGACCTTCACTGTGAACGGCGTGACGTTCAAGATGGTGGCAGTCGAGGGCGGCACCTTCAGCATGGGCTTGACAGCCGAGCAGGCTGGCGATGACTTCTACTGGGCACCGCCCGCCCACGAGGTGACGCTCTTGAGTTACTGCATCGGCCAGACCGAGGTGACGCAGGCCTTGTGGCAGGCAGTGATGGATAGCAACCCAAGCTACTTTAGTAGTCGTAACAATTACGCCACTAACCTTCAGCGTCCTGTGGAGAGCGTCTCATGGAACGATTGCCAGACGTTTATCTCCAAGTTGAACCAGTTGACAGGTAGGACGTTCCGCCTGCCTACCGAGGCTGAATGGGAGTTTGCAGCCCATGGCGGCAACCAGAGCCGGGGTTACAAATATTCGGGTAGCAACAACCCTGATGATGTGGCGTGGTATAGTGTTCCCTTACAAACAAGCGGTAATGTAGAATATGGCACACAAACAGTTGCCACTAAAGCCCCTAACGAATTGGGCCTGTATGACATGAGCGGCAACGTGTGGGAATGGTGCCAGGACTACTGGGCAGACAGTTACAGCAGTGATGCGCAGACCAATCCCACTGGTCCCACTTCGGGCCCTGGCCGCGTGCTCCGTGGTGGCTGCTGGTACTACGAGGCCAAGTACTGCAGCGTGTTGCACCGCCGCTTCCTCGGCCCGTTGAACACGGGCAACAACCTTGGATTGCGACTCGCTCTTTAGTCTTATTCCTCGTCAATTTAACGTAATTTAGTGGTTTGGCTCGGGCGGTGCTTTTGCCCGCCCATGCCAACCACTAAATGATGTCCACCAAATACCTTGTTTGTTAAGAGATAAAAGAGAAGAGAGAAGATATGCATATTCGTCGAATGACGATGAAAAAAGCATCTTTTATCTCTTATCTTTATATCTATTATCTAAAAAAGTGCTACCTTTGCAGCCGATTTGCAGAAAAAATTCCGTAATCAACATTATTATCAATTATAAAAGAGACAATTAGACAATGAAAGCATTCGTATTCCCCGGTCAGGGCGCACAGTTTGTGGGTATGGGCAAGGACCTGTATGACAACAATCCCCAGGCCAAAGAATTGTTTGAAAAGGCAAATGAAGTGTTGGGTTTCCGCATTACCGACCTCATGTTTGAAGGCACCGAGGACGACCTGAAGCAGACCAAGGTCACTCAGCCTGCCGTATTCCTGCATTCCGTAATTCTCGCCCTCACCATGGGTGATGAGTTCAAGCCCGACATGGTTGCCGGTCACTCGCTGGGCGAGTTCTCGGCTTTGGTAGCCGCTGGCGCACTGCCTTTTGAGCAGGGTTTGAAGTTGGTTGAGGCTCGTGCCTTGGCCATGCAGAAAGCTTGTGAGGCCGCACCCTCGACGATGGCTGCCATCATCGGCATGGAGGACACCAAGGTAGAGGAAATTTGTGCCACCATTGATGGCATCTGCGTCCCCGCCAACTATAACTGCCCCGGTCAGGTGGTCATCTCGGGTGAGATTGCCGCTATCGAGGCCGCTTGCGAGAAATTCAAGGAGGCTGGCGCACGCCGTGCATTGCCCCTCAAGGTGGGTGGCGCTTTCCACTCGCCCCTGATGGAGCCTGCCCGCGCTGAGCTTGCCGAGGCTATCGAGGCTGCCGACTTCTCGGCTCCCCGCTGCCCCATCTACCAGGATGTGGACGCCAAGCCGCACACCGATCCCGCCGAAATCAAGGCTAATCTGTTGCAACAGCTCACCGCTCCCGTGCGTTGGAGCCACATCGTTGCCAACATGGTTGCCGACGGCATGACCGAGGCCGAGGAACTGGGTCCCGGCAAGGTTCTCCAAGGCCTCATCGCCAAGACCAGCCGCGACGTCGTCCTGAGCGGCCGCCAGTAAAATGGTCGCAGTTTAGAGTTAAGAGATGAATGAAACACATCCGCATTCCAGACAATGGAGTGCGGATGTTTGTTGTTTCTAGGTTTGATATGTTGCGTTGTCAACGCAACAGACGGGACTGCTACTTGATGTCGAGGATGCGGTGCGTTTGTAGGGAAAGTCGCCACTGGGGGTTGTCGAGCACGGCTTGGACGGTGGCTCGCATGTTGCTGAGGCGTTGCTCCTTGTCGTTTACCCAGCAAGGCTGCAGGTAGCGGTGAGTGGCCGTGATGGTGTTGTACTGGGCCAAGTCTTGACCCAGATAAACCACCTTGAGCTCATCGCAACGGGTGAGCACCACAGGAACGTCACCGCTGTTGCCAAGGCCGGTTTTGGGTGACAGGGTGACCCAGTCAATGCCGTGGGGCAGGGGATGAGTGCCATTGGTTTCGATGGCGATTCGCTTGCCTGTCAACTGCTTGAGCCCCATCACAAAATCATCGTCTATCCACAGCGATGGCTCGCCGCCTGTGAGCACGATGAGCGGGGCTTGAGGATAATGCATTACCTGCTCAACGATCTCGGGCAACGACATTATCGTGCCCTCCTCGTGCCGCGTGTCGCAGAAGGTGCAACGCAGGTTGCAACCGCTCAGCCTGATGAACACACTGGCGGTACCTGTATTGTATCCCTCGCCCTGCAGCGAGTAGAAAATCTCGTTAACCTTCCACATTTTAGTCAAGTTCTAATGCCTAAAGCCTAACACCTAAAGCCTCACTCCACATCATTGTCCTCATCCTTGACGTAGATGGCCAAATTGTTGGCGCTCTCACGCACGTCGGCGCGGTAGCAGTTGGGCACGGTCTCGACGATCCAGTGGGCGATGTTCTCGGCCGTGGGATTGAAGTCAAGCACCTCGTTGAGGTTGCGGTGGTCGAGTTTGCCGTGCACCATTTCCTTGATGATGGTGAAATCGGTGACCATGCCGTTGTCGTCCAGCTCCTTGGCCTTGCAATAGACGTTCACAATCCAGTTGTGGCCATGCAGGTTCTCGCACTTGCTGTTGTGGTCAAGATAGAGCATGTGGGCCGATGAAATCTCGAGTGTCTTTTGTACGTAATACATTATATTTAGTTTTTAGAGTGATTACTAAAGTCTTGCGCTTAATGCCTAGCGCCTGTTCTTTGTCTGGGGAACAGACTCGTTGAAGCGCATGTAGTAGATGAGGTTGATGATACCCTTGTCGAAGCCAAGCGTCAGTGCTGTCAGGTAGTCGCTGCAGAAGATGCCGTCCCTGGCCAGGACAAAGCCCTTGGTGCCCAGGCGGCTCTCCACCTTGTTGACAATGGCAGGCTCGGTGGTGGCGGGGCAGTGATTGACGTTGAGCGAGACAATGACACACTTAACATGAGCGTCATAGTTGAACTCGGCGCTTGTGCTGTCGGCATTGGCGGTAGCCACCTCGCGGTCGAACACATATTGTACGAAGTAGGGACCCTGGGGCAAGATGAGGGTGTTGTTGCCGGCATACATCCTAGCATCGGTGCCCACCATGCTGTTCATGTCCATGAGGGTTGTAGAGGCATTGGCGCCGCAGCAGCTGGTCTCGTCAAACATCATCATCATGGAAGCCGCGGCGAGGTCGGTGTCGATGTAGCCACGGGTGGCATAGGGGTTGTCCTCGCTCACGTGGGCATTGCTGAACTTGACATTGCCCACGGGCTTGCCCGTTCGGTCGATAATATGGTAGGTATCGCCGTCAACGGCAATCAGACGTTCGCCGTTGATGTCGATGAGGTTGTCGTGCTCGATAGGAATGAGTGTCTTGTTATTCTTATCCACCATGCCCGTTTTCTTGTCCTTCACGACGATATAATCCCCGCTTGGCGTGCGTGAGAAATCGGCATATCCACCCTTGGACACCTTTTCCTGGTCGTCGATGGGATTGGCTACTTCCTTGCCATTCTCGTTGAGGCACACAATGGAATCACCCTTCATCGCTGGCATTACACCATTGATGAAGTAGGGTTGTATAGGCTCATACTCGGCAGTGGTGCCAGTGAACATGATCTTGCCGCTCTTGTTGATGACACTGAAGCTCACCACACTGTCGTTGGGCTGGTTCTCGTCGATGACAAGGGCATAGTCGTTATAGAGGAACATGTTGGCGCTGCTGTAGATGGCCGGAACTATTGTGTCACCAGCAGCGTTGATGTAGCCCCATTGGCCATTGTCGTTCTGGAATGCTGCCATGCCGCGCGAGAACATGGAACACTGGGAAATCTCCTTGGGCAACTGCTTGACGACCTGACCCTTGCGGTCGATGACGCAAATGGGCTGACCCACGCGGCTGCACACGGCCACGCCATCGTCGCTGAAGGCTGTCGCGCTGCCAAAGTGGCCTGCGACAGGAGTGGTGGGGGCGCTCACATCATAATAGTCGTAGCTGCCCTCGTCATTTCTCACATAGAACATGCCGTCAACAATGGGCGACGGGGCATTGGTAAAAGCGTCTTTGGTGACCACCTCGCCACTGTTCACATCCAGGATGCTCCACTTCTCGCTGCCCACGAGTTGAACGGGCAGGTATTGCGTTTTGTACTGATAGGTAGTGTCGTTTCCGCCACAGGCGGTAAGCAGCATAGCCACTGTAGCGGCAAATGCCAATCGGGTTAAAAACTTTGTCATGAATCCTTTTTAAATCTGTTTTAGACTGCAAACTTACTGAAAAATACGGCAACTGCAGAGAATTCTCGAGAGAATAAACATTTTTTATCTATTTGTCGCGGCTGGGCGCAGGAATTACATTTTTTTGACACTTATAATGTGGTTAATCACCGATTTGTACCTTGAAATTAGGGCATGTTACCAATGTTTTTTATAATTTTGCCGAAAATTGGAAACCTATTGAATATTATTCATAAAACCATAAACAAAATGAAGAAAAATCTACTGAACCTCTTATTGCTACTTGTGTCGCTCGTGGGCTTGCAGGCGGCAGCGGCTATTCCCAACGGCTACTATACGACCGCATTGGGCAAGAGCGACCAGGAACTGATGACAGCACTGCACAAGAAGATTCATGGCCACTACATGATTTATTATGGCAACTTGTGGGAGAAATTCAGAACGACTGACTGCAACGGCAATACAATCATCGACCGATATTCTAATTCACAGTATACCTATAGCACCAACCAATGTTCAAGTGGAGGATATAGCGGTGTTGGTGATTGCTATAACCGTGAGCACTCGGTTCCCAACAGTTGGTGGGGGGCAGATGAGGACACTATGTACACCGACTTGTATCACATGTACCCCGTTGACGGTTATGTGAACAATATGCGCGCCAGTCACCCCTTTGGTGACTGTAACAACGGTGTCACCTATGGAACAGGCAAGTTGGGTAGATGTACTCATAGCGGTTATTCGGGTACAGTGTTTGAGGTTGCCGACGAGTATAAGGGCGACTTTGCGCGCACCTATTTCTATATGGTAGTGCGCTATATGGACCGCGTTGGCAGCTGGACTCAGAGCGAGGGCGGTGCCGTGTTTACCAACAGCAGCTACAAGCGCCTCACCACTTGGGCTATCAGCCAGTTGCTGGAGTGGCACCGCAATGACCCTGTGAGTGCGCTCGAGACGACCCGCAACGATGCTGTCTATGGCATCCAGCACAACCGCAACCCGTTTATTGATCACCCCGAACTAGCCGAATTCTTATGGGGCAACCAGACGGGCAATGCTTGGACAGGCAGTGCGACCAACACTCCGACAATCTCATCGCCCACCAATGGATCAACCATTAACGTGGGCACCAACACTGGTAATGGTGTGAGCAAAACGATTACCGTCAAGGGTGTTTATCTGACGCAGAATGTGACGGTGTCAGTCACAGGATCTGGTTTCAGCGTTACCCCGTCATCATTGACCGCTGCTGCTGTCAATGCCGGAACCTCGGTGACAGTCACTTATAACGGAACTGCGACCAATGCTACGGGCCGTTTGACCATTAACAGCAGTGAGGTGAGCAACAGTTCGACTTTGACGGCTACCTATAACACTGGAGGCGGAACGGGTACCGAGACGATTGAAACGTGGGAAGGATGCTCGGCTTATGAGAGTTACGGCACTACATTTATTCAAGGTCATGCCTTTGCTTGGAACACGTCCGACGTAGGTATCTGGGCGGCAGATACCCATAAGAATGGTGAGCTGAGCTGCCGTTTCGGCAAGACCGCGGCATCTTACATTGAGATGGCCGAAGACCTCGGCGATGGAGCCAGCAAAGTGTCCTTCTTTGCTCAGAAGTGGAGCGGTAATGAGGCCACCCCGACTTTGCAACTGCAATATAGTACCGACGCTGGCAGCACATGGACCAATGTGGGCACCTGTTCGCCTAATGACACCTGGCAGCAGTATATTTTTAACTTGAACGTGAATGGTAATGTTCGCATCAAGATTTTGCAGACGGCAGGCGCACGCCTCAACATTGACGATATTGCCATCACGAGCAATCCCACTCCTGTTGCCGTTCCCGAATTGACAAGTCCTGTTGACGGTTCGACGGTGCATGTGGGCACAATTACAGGTGATGAGACCCAAGTGACAAAGACGATCACAGTGAAGGGCTCTAACTTGACCAAAACCTTGGTTTTGACGGCATCAGGAACCGGTTTTACCGTGTCCCCGAGAATGATTTCGGCTTCAAACGCAAATGCTGGTGCAACCGCAACGATAACTTATTCAGCTACCCAGGCTGGTGATGCTACTGGAACACTTGTTATCAGCAGCAACGAAGTCAATGTGACAGTAAATCTTACCGCCAGTAAGGTTGTAATGCCCTCCATCCAAATTTCGCCGCTTGACAGAATTGAAGCTGCGCGAAACGGGGAATCTGGTATTGTGACTGGCATTGTGTCGGCAGACAATAACGAGGAGAATATCACGTTGACCGTTGGACAGGCATTCGAACTCAGTCTTAATCAAGTCAATTGGTCCCAGAGTTTGACTCTTGACCCGTCGGGCGAGGTGTTCTATGTGCGCCTTGCAAGCACCGCGACGATTGGCACTTTCAATAGTACAGTAACTGCCACTACAAGCCAAGTAACCGCCTATGTTGATGTTGAAGGAGTAGTGAGTCCTCAGCTGGGAGATGTGAATATGGATGGCTATGTTAACGTCGCCGACGTGACGGCTCTTATTGGCTATATCCTGGGCAGCACGGTTAGCCCGTTTGACGAGGATGTGGCAAACATTAATGGCGATGCCGCTATTAATGTGGCTGATGTGACCAACCTTATAGCAATTATCCTTGGCACTTCATCAGCCAAGGCCAACGCGTCTTGGATTGCCCTACCCGCTAAGGGTGGAATCGTAGTGAAGAATCTGACGGGAGAATTGCTCGAGGTTTATGACATGGATGCCAATTGTGTAGCGGCAGATAACAGTATGGGTACAGCTAACTTGGAATTGCCGGCCGGCATCTACTTTGTCACCAGCGACACCGAGTCGTTAAAGGTGGTTGTTAAATAACCATTAGACAATAAAATACAAAGGGCGGCCTCACCTCAGGGTGGAGCCGCTCTTGTTATTTGTAGGCATTGTTATCGGCCGATGCAGTGGTATTCAAATCCGGCTTGATGCAACTCCTCTCCGTCAAGAATGTTGCGTCCGTCTAGGATAAGTCGGCCCCGCATGGATTGCAATAACATTTCAGTGTTGGGCATGCGGAACTCCTTCCACTCGGTGACAAGCATCAGGGCATCGCTCTCTTTGACGGCATCATACATGTTTTGGGCATAAACGACTTTGTCACCAATCCTGCGGCGGCATTCATCCATTGCCACAGGGTCATATACCTTGACAATGGCTCCAGCCTTGAGTAATAAGTCGATAAGCACTAGAGACGGGGCTTCACGCATGTCGTCGGTCTCGGGCTTGAATGACAATCCCCACAGGGCAATGATTTTACCTTTGAGTTGTGCCTCATCGCCGCCGTAATAGTTGATAAGCTTGTGGTAGAGAATGAGCTTCTGGTCAGCATTCACATCTTCTACCGCCTGCAGCACCCTCATGTTATAGCCGTGGTCGGCAGCTGTTTTGATTAGGGCTTTTACATCCTTGGGGAAGCAGGAACCGCCATATCCGCATCCAGCATACAGGAATTTCTTGCCAATGCGTGTGTCGCTGCCGATACCTTTGCGCACCATGTTTACGTCGGCACCCACCAGTTCACACAGGTTGGCAATGTCGTTCATGAAACTGATGCGGGTAGCAAGCATGGAATTGGCGGCATATTTGATCATCTCGGCCGAAGGGATGTCGGTGAAGATAAGTCTGTCGCTCACAATCATGAACGGCTTGTAGAGACGTGCTATCAGCTTGCGTGCACGCTCACTATCAACGCCAACCACGACACGGTCAGGACTCATGAAATCCTTCACGGCATTACCTTCTTTCAGGAACTCGGGGTTGCTGGCCACGTCAAATTCCACGTTTGCGCCCCTCAGTTGCAGTTCTTCGTTGATGGCGGTTTTAACCTTGAGTGCTGTGCCAACAGGAACAGTGCTCTTGGTCACAACAACAACATAGTGGTTGATGTTGCGGCCAATCGTGCGTGCCACTTCGAGAACATATTTGAGGTCGGCACTACCGTCTTCGTCAGGAGGTGTGCCCACTGCTATGAAGACGATATCCACCTCGTTGATGATATCTTCGAGACGGGTCGTGAATCTCATTCTCCCTGATTTCATGTTCTTGCGAACAAGTGTTTCAAGGCCAGGTTCATAGATGGGAACAATACCTTGTTTCAGTTGCTCAATTTTGCGCTCGTCAACATCGACACAGGTCACATGGACGCCCATCTCGCTGAAGCATGTCCCTGTTACCAGTCCGACATATCCGGTTCCCACAACAGCTATTTTCATATTATATTGATTTCTATTGATGATACATTCGGGTCCCACATTCATTGTGAGACCCGAATGCTATCGTTGTTGATAATGATTAGCCATTGATAGGCTTTTCGCGATCCTTGGGAGTGTCATCGACATAGTAGCCACCGCTGTCGCCACCATATCCATAACCATATCCGTATCCATAACCATATCCGTAACCCTTACCATAACCGTATGCGTAGGAATAGTTGTAGCGGGTCTTGCTCACCTTGATATCGTTGATAAGGATGGTGAGGTTCTTAATCTTCTTCTCATCAGACAGATGCTCGAGCTCATACATGTACTGCTGCTCAACCCTGCCGTCGCGGATTACGTAGATGGTCAGGTCGACATATCGGTTCACGATAGCGGCATCGGCAATCAGGTTATAGGGCACGGTATCGAGAATCACGAAGTCATACTTCTTCTTGAGTTCGTCAACCATTTTGCCCATATTCTCACTCATCAGCAATGCTGTGGGGTTGGGAGGAATGGCACCGACACTGATGATGTCGAAGCCCTCATGCAGGGGAGCACGATGGATGACTTTATTCAAGTCGGTTTCCTTGCCAGAAAGGAATGCCGAAGCACCACGACCGTCCTGAACACCTACATATTCTGAGAACTTACCTTTACGCAAGTCAAGGTCGACTACGATAACGCGCTTGTTGACAAATGCATAGGACAAAGCAAGGTTGACTGCCACGAAACTCTTACCTTCACCAGACATTGTGGATGTGAACTGGATTACGGTTCCCTCGCTCTTGTCCTTGTCTTGGTTGGTTACAAAGTCAAGGTTGTTTCGGACTATTCGGTATGCCTCGTTCATGCGGTCATTGGAGGTCTCGTTAACAACGATCTCACCGGTGACGTTGTTCTTTTTAGCAGGCAGCTCGCCCAAAATGGGAATATCGCAAACTTCTTCAACCTCTCGACGGGTGTGGATGGTCTTGTCGAGCGAGAAGTACCAGAATACGCCATAAAGAATGAATGCGGGGATCAACAAACCGATAATCATACCAGTGAGTACAACACGAGTCAAGGGAGCTGTAATCGGTGTGTAGTTAGGAATAGCCGGCTCCATGACCTTTGCATTGGGCTCAGTGATTGCCATCTGAAGAGCATTTTCTTCGCGCTTGTTAAGCAGGTAAAGATAGAGCTCTTCCTTAATCTTCTGCTGACGGGTTACCTCAGTAATGGCTTTCTCATGGGCGGGGTTAGCTGTCATGCTACTCCTGGCCTGGTTCTGTAATCGCTGGGCTTGACTTTGCTTGGTGCGCAATGAACCAATGTAATTATCAAGGCTGGCGAGAATAGT
This sequence comes from uncultured Muribaculaceae bacterium, assembly GCA_905233915.1. Taxonomy (GTDB): domain Bacteria; phylum Bacteroidota; class Bacteroidia; order Bacteroidales; family Muribaculaceae; genus Sodaliphilus. The sequence goes on from CAJOFM010000003.1 coordinate 126,635, forward strand.
CTTCTTCTGTGCTGCTAAAGCAGCAGAAAGCTCTTTCATTACCGGGTTCTCAGCGCTGGAAGTTGCAGAAATCTTTTGATAGTCCTGCATGGCCTCGTTGTATTGGGTAATCTGGGCTGTGATACCGGTGTTATTCATGCCTGTGTTAACAGGAATAAGGTCGCTGTGGCCCATACTAGCAATATGATTTCGTATTTGTGAAGCCAGATTGATCTCGAGATTGGTATTTTCGGTTTCGTTTACCCTGCTCAAGGTATTGGCCTCATTACCCAACATGATCGAGTTTGCAGAGTTTGCCGTAAGAACAGCCACTTCGCTATCGACACCGCTCAAGTCTTTAGAGAGGTCCGAAACACGTTCGGCAATAAACGCCTCGGTGTTGCGTGCAACCTGGTTCTTGTCATTGATGCCTTCCTGGTTGTAGGCAACAACCAGTGCGTTAAGGATGTCGGCACACATTTCGGCATTTTGTCCCCTGATAGCAAGATTGATAATGTCACTATGCTGATCTGCCAGTTCGACAACCAATGCTGAGGCAAGTGATCTAGCCATCGACGATGGGTCGGTGACATAAACAATCACATTGTAGTCGGTATAACTCTCATTGAACTTATTGGTCTTAGTGATTGCAATGGGGCCATACTCGGTATTTACCTTGTTGCCGAAGTGGGCCTTCTTCCACGGACCTTCATTAACCCTGAACTCAAAGTTGTCACCGCCTTTGGGGATGATGGTTAGTGAGAAACTTCGAGTTACCTCCATGAGTGGTGTCACCTGTACAGGCGTCTCCTTATAGATGTTGACGTCACGCAGGAACATGTGGCCATAATACTGCACGTTAAGTCCCAGTGAGTTTACAACGATCTCCATAATCCTGGATGACCTGAGCTTAAAGGGCTCGTTAGGGATGTAGTTGACGGTACTGAGTCCTAGATCGCTGAATGTCATCGAAGGAGTACCTTGGGCACTGTCCTTAGAACGGATCAAGATGGATGATTTGGCAATGTAGAATTGTGGCTGTGTCTTAGCATACAGGTATGCTATACTGGCACAGATGATCATGGAAAGGATAAACCAATACCAGTTGTAAGCACATGCTAGGAATAAACGATCCCACTTAATACCAGTGCGCGCGCGTTTTTTCTTTTTCTCCTCAGCGGCCGCTTTTGCGACCATGTCTTCTTGAGCTATTTGTTGCATATTGAGCTAATTTTGTTTCAGTTCACATGAATAATGATGACTAATGTGTTATGACTCTTGATAACACGGCATAATCAAGTGCAAATTTACGGCAAATCGTTTAATCTACAAGTGATACCTTATAAAAAAAATATAAAAATGACGAAATGGGCTCAAAAAAATAGGGAGGGCAAATTTGCCCTCCCTGTTTATGATTTGGCCACTGTTAATTGGCCATTATGTGACAGTTTTAATCGATTTCCTCGTCGGCCTCGTAACCTCCCATCTCACGGATGGCGTTCTTCAGCATTACATACTGCTGGAACAGGTGGTTAACGGGGATTTCATCCTGGGTGTAATCGTGCATCGGGCTCTTGAGGAAGAAGCTCAGGAAGCGCTGCGTGCCATAGCGGCCGGCGCGGTGAGCGAGGTCCATGAGCAGACACAGGTCGAGGCACAAGGGGGCAGCCAGGATAGAGTCACGGCACAGGAAGTTGATCTTAATCTGCATGGGATATCCCATCCAGCCAAAAATGTCGATGTTGTCCCATCCCTCCTTGTTGTCATTGCGGGGAGGATAGTAGTTGATGCGCACCTTGTGGTAGTAGTCACTGTACAGGTCGGGCTGGTCATCAGCAACAAGGATGGACTCCAGGGTAGAAAGCTTGCTGACCTCCTTGGTGCGGAAGTTGGCGGGCTCATCGAGCACGAGACCGTCGCGGTTACCCAGGATGTTGGTCGAGAACCAACCGTTCAGGCCGAGCATGCGGGTGCCGATGATGGGAGCAAAACCGCTCTTCACAAGGGTCTGGCCGGTCTTGAAGTCCTTACCGGCGATGGGCACCTGGGTCTTCTCTGAAAGTTCCCACATGGCGGGAATGTCAACGGTGGTGTTGGGAGCGCCCATGATGAAGGGGCAGTCCTCCATAAGTGCAGCATAAGCATAGCACATCGAGGGAGCGATCTTGTCAACCACGTTGTCCTTCATTGCCTGCTCGAGAGCTGCAATTGTGCCGTGATACTTCATGTCGGGCTCGACATAAATTTCGGTCGAAGCGGCCCACAGAACAACCACGCGGTCTACACCGGTTTCCTTCTTGAAGTTGCGGATGTCCTCGCGCACCTGCTCGGTCATGTCCCAGCGGTCCTTGCACTGCTTCACGTTGTCGCCGTCCAGACGCTTTGCATAGTTCTTGTCAAAGGCAGCCTTCATGGGCTTGATCTTCAACAGCTCGTCCTTAACGGGCTCTATGTCCTTCTCCTTCAATACCTCGGCATTGATGGCGCTCTCGTAGGCGTTGACGGGATATACGTCCCATGCAGCAAACACGATGTCATCCAGGCTGGGCATCGATACGATTTCATTATAATGTAAGTACTTCTTGTTCTCGCCTCTTCCTACGCGAATCTTGTCATACTGGGTCATGCTGCCCACGGGCTTTGCCAGTCCCTTGCGGGTCATCATCACACCAGTCATGAAGGTGGTGCTCACGGCACCCAATCCTACTACCATAATACCCAATTTGCCGGTAGCGGGCTTAACGATTTCTTTTGCCATAATTTTATTACATTTAAAATGTTTAGGTTATTATCTAATGTTGATTTTGTTTACCGCAATTATGGTGTTGCGGTTGTTTAATGCAGGGATAGCAATAGCCCATTGCAAAAAAACGCCGCTAAATTACAGCCTTTTTTTGAATTGAGTTATAAAAGAACTTTAAAATTTGGTTTGAATACGTTAAAATTTGATTGAAGCTATTAAATAATCAAAAATTCACGTATTATTACATATTTATTTGTTAATGAACATTAATGCTACGTATTCGTTATTTAAGCAGATTTTGAACCATTCTTACCAAATAAGTGGCAATTTCGGCTAAAATAACATTTTTTAAGCAATGAGAAAAAATGAGTTAATTTCTGGATGATTAACCCGCCAAAAATGCCTCGGCTGTGGCTATGTCATCGGCATGATCAACGTCAACAATCTTATCGATACTGTAGGCTTGCAGGTTAAAACCGGCTTCAACAAGTGCGCGCTGGAAATTGCGCATGCGGCTGATGCCTCGCTCGATGCAGTCATCAAGCACAGTGAATGCTTTGTCGGTCATGGCATAAACCCCACCTGAAACATATTTGGCTCCTTCCCAAGCTTTGTCACGAAAGGCTGTTATGCCCATGTTGTCGTCAACTTCTACCCAGAGGGGCTTCTCGTCATCGACAAACGGTGTGACTGCCCACATTCCATCATACTCGCAATCGGACTCAAAGGCATCGATATATTCCTTGAAGTCCTCTTCGCGGAAAATGGTATCTACAGTAGTGAGGCAGAACTTGCCATTAGGGATGACGCGACTCAGGTGCCACAGGCTGTGCATTGAGCTAGGGGTGGTCTTGACGACTAGATTGAGAGGCACGGGGAGCGTTAATCTCTCAAGGTACTGTCGCACCTCGGTCATGTGCTCATTGACAATAATACTGATGCTCTCGGCATTACACCTGAGCATGATATTGATCAAGCGGCCAATCATAGGCTCACCTTGCAGTTCCACCAATGGCTTGGGCTTGGTAACACCCTCATGGGCGAGCCGGGAGCCTTCTCCTGCAGCAATAATCGCGTAATTCATTATAATTATGAATATTAAAAAAAACTGTTCGTTATAATTTATCGATATATTCCAGCACTTGGGCAATCTTGGTGATGGTGTGAGGGTGGGTCTGCCGGTCCTCGGCTTCGGTCCAGCCTTTTCCTTTGAGCCACAGCACCTGGCAGCCCAGCTGCTCTGCTGGTTGTATGTCTTTTTTCAGACTGTCTCCGACAACAAGTACTTGCTCTGGTTGCATTTCCAGGGCGTCTACACCAAGGCGGAATAGGGTGGGGTTGGGTTTGCGGATGCCCACAACCGCACTCTCGATTATGCCTTTGAAAAAGTGTCGGATGTCGTATTCACGCAGCACCTCGTCGATGTTTCCGTAGAAATTGCTCACGAGCATCATGGGAAATCTGTCGTGCAACTGCTCCAACATGGGACGGGCCTCGTCAATGCAGCTGCGCGCGGCATTGTCGCAGTAAGCTGCAATCTGTTCCACCCATTGATGGCGCGTGACTTCATCGGGCTGCACGGGCAGATAGCTGATTTCAAGAGCGACCTTCTTGCGTAGCAGGGTGTGGAAATTATCCTGAGGCAATATGATGCGCTCCCTGGCCAAAGCCCGCTCTCCCTCGACGTAGGCTGTGCGGAAAGTCTCCTTATCAATGGGAACTGAAGCATGCTGGTAGCCTTGCCACAACACCTCGCTCCAATGCACGCCGCGACTGTCAAGCGTGCCGCCGTAATCAAAGATAATGCCTTGAATCATAGCGGATATTAGTCTTTTTCTCCTTTAGTCAGATCCAGTTTGACGTTGTCGCGTCCTCTGTCCTGGAACAACTTGGGCAACGGGTTCTTTCCTGACTCGTCATAACGGCTGCGGTTACGGCACACGTCGATAGCCGTGTAGATGGCATGGCGCATCGAGGATTCGTTGGCAATGCCTTGTCCGGCAATATCGTATCCCGTCCCGTGGTCGGGGCTGGTGCGGACGATGGGCAGTCCGGCGGTGAAGTTCACACCCTCGTCCATCGCGATGGTCTTGAAAGGTGCTAAACCCTGGTCGTGGTACATCGCCAACACGCCGTCAAACCTGCGGTAATGGCGGGCTCCAAAGAAACCGTCGGCAGCATAAGGGCCAAAACATTGAACCCCGTCTTCATCAAGTGACTGTTGCATGGCAGGGATGATGATGTCGCGTTCCTCGGTGCCCAAGATGCCGTTCTCGCCGGCATGTGGATTCAGGGATAACACGGCAATGCGCGGGTTGTTGATAAAGAAATCGCGCTTCAGCGAGTCGTTGAACTGGTGCAACTTCTCGCGAATGCCATCAATGCTCAAGGCCGAGGGGACTTGGGCCAGCGGCAGGTGTATCGTGGCCAAAGCGATGCGCAGATTTTCGGTGCACATGACCATCATGGCCTTTTCGCCATCGCCGGCAGCACTCTCCAGATACTCGGTATGGCCGGGGAACTTGAATTGTTCGCTCTGGATGTTCTCCTTGCTGATGGGACCCGTTACCAATGCATCGATAAGTCCCGACTTAAGGTCCCTCACTGCCGACTCAAGTGCCAGGAACGAGGCTACTCCAGCCTGCTTGCTGGGGTGGCCCAATTCCACCTTGATTTCCTGGTCGATACATTCCACCAGGTTGGGCATGTTGTCCTTTATGTTTGCGGCACTCTTGATGTGGTTGATCGAGAAATTGGGCATATTGCAGGCATTGCGATGATAATTCACGAGCTTCCCCGAACCGTAGATGACAGGTATGCACAAATCCATCATTTCAGGCAGGCAGACTGCCTTCAATGCCACCTCAATACCAATACCGTTAGAATCTCCGATGGTGATGCCCACCTTGAGCCTATTGTTTTTATTGTCAGTCATTCTAGTGTTGCAATACTTAGTATTCTGTGTAAATAGTGAAATAATCGGCAAAATTAGGTATTTTTTCCAATCCCCGCAATACTTCGTGGATAACATGTGTTTTTTGTCAACAAACCCGCTCTTTTTGGGCTACAAATTTGCCCATGTTTCAGAATCAAGTTATCTTTGCAGATTAAAACGGCGTTTTTTGTGGGGCTCAAAACACCCCATTAACAAAGCGCTAACATACATATGCAACAGGTAACTCGCTGATAATGACTACTGTGATAGTGTCACCAGCCTTGCCCGCTCTCCACGTCCACCGCCTCCCCTCAAGGACCCGGTGACCCTTGTTGTATTATTTTATTCGCCAACCCATGTATTCTCACCTGATTAAGACGTGTAGCCACCTGCTCTCGAAATAATATGTCAACAATAACCGACAAAATCCAGAACCATAAATTCATTGTCATAGGTCGTGATGGCATCAATACATTGGGTGTCGTGAGAGCCTTAGGTGAGATTGGCATCAGGCCTTATCTTGTTTTATGGACAATACCTGAGCTGTGCAAATATAGCAGATATGTTCAGGAATGTTATCTTTCCCGTACACTTGATAAGGGTTATCAATACATACTATCTAAGTTTGGCAACGAGAAGGAGAAGCCATTCATTTTTGCGACCGAAGATGAAACCGTCTCATGTCTAGACCGTCATTTTGATGAGTTGAAGGATAAATTCTTTTTCTATCATGCAGGTGAGCAGGGACGCATCACTCGGATGATGGAGAAGGGTTATTTGCCCCAACTTGCTGAATCGTGCGGACTGAAGATTCCAAAAACCGAAGAGGTGAGGAACGGGGAACTGCCCACTACACTATCCTATCCGGTGATTACCAAATCTCCTACTTCGACTTTTTATAACTGGAAATCTAACGTACATGTGTGTTATAACGAGGCGGAATTAATGCGGGCCTTCAAGCAGATCAATCAAGAGCGGGTTGTTATCCAAGAATACATTGAAAAGGTTGACGAGATTGATTATGAAGGGTTTGTGATAAACGATGGACGGGATTTGTATATGCCGCTAAATAATAGATATTATCGTACAGAGAAGGATAGTTATGGTAATTATGCCTATATAGAAAGAAATCCTCGTCCTGAACTAATAGAACCCATCAAGAAGCTGTTCGAAAAGACTGGTTATAACGGCATTTTTGAGATAGAGTTTTTGGTTGACAAGAACGGACAAACCTATTTTTTAGAAATTAATTTCAGAAGCAGTGCCTGGATGTACGCTTTCCATAAATGTGGCGTTAATCTGCCTTATATGTTTGCTCAGTCCTTGTTGCAAGGTCAACTTGATGTCTCGTCAGAGAATATTAGGAAATTACCGTTCTCGTTGATGTTTTCTAGAGCAGACTTCAGAGAGAGCGTTTTGACAGGTAAAGTGTCTTTTTGGCGGTGGCTGAGGGAATTTTTGAGTACAGATTGCTTATTAGTTTACAACAGGCATGATATGAAGCCGTTATGGGGCAAAGTGTACTATTGGCTTCGTCATAGAAGTATGTAATTTATGCAGTCTTTTATGTTTTGACACATCAATAAAATAACTAATATGAACGAAGTAATTTACGATTGTAGATGGACAAACGAAGCGGATGATCAATTCGTCAAAGATTGGCAATTTGTTGAAAATCAAGTTTTTGAGAATTTTACTGATGAATTTATCAAACGTAAGTATTTTGATAACATCTATGGCCCTTCCATCATGGCTGTTGCATATTTAGATGGTAAGCCTGTAGGTGCAGATGCCTTATGGAGAAACGATGTGGATGGTAAATTAGCTTTTTTGTCAGCCGATACATGTGTTTTGCCAGAAGCAAGAGGTCATGGCATTATGAAGGGAATAACTCAGCATGAAATTGCTATGGCCCCCCCTGACAGTTACATTTATGGTTGCCCTAATAAGCAATCTTATCATGGGTATAGAAAACTTGGATGGAATGAGGCCAAACTATATGCTGGTTTTTTTTATTCTCCTAAAAAATATGCCAAAGAGTACCCCGAGAAAATGCCCTATGAATATGCCAAGTGGTGGATAACAGGAACAAATAAATATCATATTAAATTTCTGGGTCATTATTATGTAGTCGTGAAATTTGATTCTTTTCCGTTCTGGTACACAGTTTTACTCGCCGAGGTAGATAAAAAAACGGCAGCATTATATCCTCGATTTAAAGGCTTTTCATTGTTCTTTTACAGGTCACGTAAGCCCATAATCAATTTTGGTGTTTTTAACCAGCCCATCTTTCATATCGCATGGAATGATGATCCCCAAAAGTTTCCTTATTGGAAAATTGACGGATTCTGTGAGTGAGAAAGAACATTTGAAATTCTTATGGTTTTTGATAATTGACTCGCACGTTCGTTATTATTGTTAATGGCATGTAATCAAGCAGTTTGGAGCCAAAGTGAGTTTTTTCCGTCGCAGAATTATATAGATTATGTTGTTCAACGAGTGTTTTGACATATTGGTGTTGGTTTGTGAGGAACCCTTTGAATTGAGGAACAGCAAGATAGTCAAGCGTATCAACAGCAGCCGAAATCCTCTGTCTCTCTCGCCAGTAGCGATTGATGCTGATCCTTTTTTGGTAGTTAAAGATGACACGTTGTACCTCTTCTATGAGGAGTATCGTTATCGGGACAAAGGTATCATCATGATGACATCGACCGATGACCTTTTTACATGGTCTGAGCCGAAAGTTGTGCTTGCCGAAGATTTTCACCTGTCTTACCCCTGGGTTTTCCAGCATGATGGGCAATGGTACATGATGCCCGAGACATCAGCAGTTCACGAGATTCGTTTGTATAAAGCAGCCAATAATGAATTTGAACACTTTGATTTTTATAAGGCGATATTGCAACATAGTGCGGAAGAAATAATGCCGACAGTAGATTTTTGCGATTCGTCGATAGTAAACCGAGATAATAGCTATTATCTTTTTACGACGGTTTATCATGGAGATGATAAAGAACAACTCCTTTATTGCTCTGGTAGTTTTGATAGTGATTATGAGATTCATCCTCAGTCCCCTCTGGCTGTAGGGGACAAGTATGGCCGTAACGGAGGCTCATTGATTGAGCATGAGGGTGTCTTGTATCGTTTTGCTCAGGATTGTGAAGGTGAGTACGGGAAGGATATCCATGTGTTCAGTGTCAAGGAACTGTCTAGGACCCGTTATCAAGAGTCGCTTATAAGGAACAATCTCCTAACAAGCTGTGGCTTTTCTGCCGGCCATCAATTTAATTTTGTATATTTTAAGGGGAATTATATTGTCGCCATAGACCAAAAGCGCAGGTTCCCTCTCCTTGCCTGTAAGGTGAAACGTTTTTTCAAGAAGTGAATGAAATGAGGAATCCTTGAGGTTTCTTCATGTTACACTATACATGACTAAGGTTTTCTTTCATGTTCAATAACTATTAATGCTTTTTCTCTTACAAATCACCGATTTGTAAAACCAATAAGAATATGCAACCTATAGATTTTATTGATTCTTGGTATTATGGTACTGCTTACTATTTCTTCTTCTTGTTTATAAGTTGGGGAACGGTAATTTATTATATAGGCTCGGGTGGGCAAAAATTGTTGCGCAACAATGGGTCCGCTATGCAAGGGGTTGCACTATTATTGACGATTGCCCTGATCCTTTATTTGGGATTGAGACCCTATGGCTCTATTTTTGTGGATTCGAATCAATACCGATGGGCATATCATAATCTTTTTGAAGAATATGTTCCTGTCAACTATAAAACTGAATGGTTTTGGCATAACTTCAATTTTTTCTTGAAGCAAATGGGTTTGAATGGTTACGAATTTACTCTTGTAGTTGAGTTCGTCTATTTAGGAGGAATGTTCGTGACCAGTTTGCTGTTGATGCGCAAGAACTTATGGATGGCGATGTTGTTCTTTTTCACAGCGTTTAGTACTTATTCTTATGGCATTAACGGTATTCGTAATGGGTTTGCTTGTAGCATAGATCTTGTAGCTATAGCTTTGATAGCAACAGATAGGAAATTCTGGCCAGCAACGTTGTTCTTAATGTTCATGGCACTTGGCGTCCATCGCTCTACAATGTTGCCGAGTGCTGCGGCTATGGTCTCAGTTTTTGTTATCAAAAGCCCCAAGGTGGCAATCCGATTCTGGTTGCTTTCAATTGCAGTTTCACTGATTGGAGGACAATATGTCGAGCAGTTTTTCTCCTCTTTGGGATTTGATGATCGCATGAGTAAATATTCCGAGGGCGCTCAAGATGTAGAGACGATGTCTGAATTCTCTAAAACTGGTTTCCGATGGGACTTTCTGTTCTATAGCATTTGGCCTGTAATCATGGCATGGTATCTAACCATGTACCGAAAGTTTAATGATAGAACGTTTAATGTGTTAGCCAATACCTACATCCTCTGTAATGCGTTCTGGATTATGGTAATCCGCGCTTCTTTCTCCAACCGCTTTGCTTATCTGTCATGGTTCCTTTTCCCCTTGGTTATTGCCTATCCTTTATTCCGCATGAATCTGTGGAAAGACCAGGACCGTAAAACGGCAATTATTTTTTTCCTGTATTCTGGTTTTGTTTTCTTTATGTTCTTTATCTTCTACTTTGGCACCATGTCTGGTTTCCGTGGCTTTAATTTGTATTGGTGGAGATAATTAGCGTGAATAACCAGTAGAATCATATCAAAGAGAATTTGCATTTATACATAAGTTATGGAAAAGATACGGATTAGTGTGATCATGGGAATCTACAATTGTGCTCCGACTTTGGTTGAAGCTCTTGATTCACTGATGGCTCAGACCTATCAGGGGTTTAAGGTTATCATGTGTGATGACGGTTCCAGTGATGATACTTATCAGGTAGCGCAACAATATGCTGTAAAGAATCCTGAGCGTTTTGTCCTCGTTAAGAACGAGCACAATATGGGGCTGAATTATACCCTCAACCATTGCCTGGAACATGCTGATACACAGTATGTAGCTCGCATGGATGGCGATGACATCTCGATGCCAACCCGTTTTGAGAAAGAAATTAATTTTCTGGATGAACATCCAGAGTATGCGATAGTTTCCACACCGATGGTTTATTTTGATGAGCAAGGTGAGTTTGGTCGTGGAAAAGGAGGGTATGAGTCAACAAAGAATAGTTTGATTTATGGCACAGCATTTTGCCATGCTCCATGCATGGTGCGTGCTGAGGCTTATCAAGCTGTAGGAGGATATACTGTTAATCCTAAGTTGCTGCGATATGAGGATTACAACTTGTGGATGAAGATGTTTGCTCTTGGTTATCGTGGCTATATGCTTGACGAGTGTCTTTATGCTATGCGCGATGACCGCACGGCAACCCATCGTCGCACTTTGCAGAGCCGCTTCAATGGCATTTATGCCCACTATCTGGCCCACAAGACCCTGAGCTTACCCTGGCACAAGTTTGCCATCTTCTCGGTCAACAATATTGCTAAAGGTTTAATGCCGAATGCGATTTATGAGTTTTTCCACAAACGCAAGTTAAAAAGATGAAAACCCCATCCTATCGGTACGACTTCTATAGATACGAGGGCCCGCGTATCTGTCATTGGCACGTTCGGATAGGCAAAATAATCACCTCTCCTGGGTGCGCGTTTATATATATATATCGACATGCCCAAGAAGCAAAAAACGCCTTATCACGTATCTTCTGGTATGCTTTGTTGCATGTGACAAAGATAATTACAGGCATCCAGTTTATTCCATATCTGCGTGTCGGAAGAGGGTTGCGCATTTTGCATTTTGGCGGGATTGTGATAAATACTGATGCTATAATTGGAAAGAACTTTAATATTGCACAGGGTGTACTCATTGGCTTAAATGATGGGGGAAAGAAACCAGGCGCCCCGATTATTGGCGACAATGTGTATTGTGGTGCTAACTCCATTGTTATAGGCGGAATTAAAATTGGTAACGATGTGTTGATTGCACCCGGCGCCTTCGTTAATTTTGATGTGCCAGACAATAGTATTGTACTTGGCAATCCTGGGAAAATTATCCCGCAAGAATCATCACCCACTAGAAAATACATCGTATATCCAGTCGAGGACTATGAAAAGAATTCTTGAGATAATCAATCTTCCTAATTCTGCTGTGGGTTTCATTGGAGACCAGTTTTCTTATTTCCGTGAGAATGGGGGATATGAGATGCACCTCATTTGTTCTCCAGGAGCTGGTATTGATCAGTTCTGTAGTGAGCGGCAAGTCAAATACTACCCTGTTAAGATTGAGCGGTCGCCAAGTCCTTGGCGCGACTTGAAGGCTTTATTCAAGATTTTCAACTACATCCGTCGTAATAAGATTGATGTGGTCATCAGTCATCAAGAGAAATCACGGTTGCTTGGAACACTGGCGGCTTGGTTGTTGCGCGTTCCCATGCGAGTGATATATGCCCATGGAGTACTTCTTGACACCATGCGCGGTGCCAAGCGTGCATTCTTCCTTGTCGAAGGAAAGATGGTCTCACTCATGGCTCATCGGATTGTGTGCGTTAGCCCATCGGTAGCTAAACGCCGCACTGAAATCGGCATGGATAATCCGAGGAAGCAAGTAGTAATTGGCCATGGTACATGCAACGGCATCGATGTTAAAACCAAGTTTAATCCAGCACTGATGGATGCCGAGGAGCGCAGCCAAATCCGGCAACAGTTAGGACTTACCGATGACGTTTTTGTTGTAGGCTTTTGTGGCCGCTTGGTGCGTGACAAGGGCATATCAGAGTTAGCACAAGCAGTTAAGCTGCTGTCAGAACGTCATCCAGAACGCTCCATAAAACTACTTGTTATAGGAGGTTTTGAAAAACGTGATGCCGTGAACAAAGAAACGGTTGATTTCCTGCAAAACTCTCCGTTGGTAAAATTCACTGGCCGAGTGCCTTTCAATGATGTTCAGAAGTACTACACTCCCATGAATGTATTTGTATTGCCTAGTTATCGTGAGGGCTTCGGATTGGCAACGGCCGAGGCCGCTGCAATGCTAGTGCCGGCAGTGGTCTCACGTTCAACAGGTTGCATCGATTCAATTGTGGAAAACGAGACTGGAGTGTATGCAGATATTGACCCCAATGATATTGCCGATAAAATTGAACTATTCTTTGACCAAGAGTTTGCGCAGCGATTGGGGCATCAAGCACGTGAACACATTGTGCAATGCTATGACCACGATGATGTGATGAAAAATACTCTTGACTTTATTAATTTGATATCAAAAAAAGAATAATGGAAAAGAAGAAACTGAGTTTAACTTATCGTTGTTTAAGAGCCATTGGCTTGAATTATTCCGAGGAGGAGTATGGCCAGGTTTCTATTTGGCAAGTGATCAAGCGCGTTTACAAGACTTATCGTGATGGCTTCCTGCTCAAGTATGTCATGCATTCTTGGCTGTTATCTCCTATCTTGCCGCGCAAGGTGCGTCCCTGGGTGGCCAAGAAAATTGGTTGTCATGTGGGCAAAGACATCTTCATCGGAGATTCAGTGAAAATTGATGCCGGACATGCCGATATGATCTATATTGAAGATCATGCTCATATAGCTGGTGGTACCCGTTTGTTGTGCCATCAACGTGACTTAAGGGATTACAAAGTTGGTGACGATTACGCCAAATTGCCTTATAGGCTTGGAGAAATACACCTCGAAAAAGGTTCACTTGTAGGCATGGAATCGTTTGTCATGCCTGGTGTGACCATAGGTGAAGGTGCGATAGTAGGAGCCTTCTCTCTTGTGACTCATGATATTCCCGCATGGACCATCGCCGTGGGACGGCCGGCTAAAGTCGTGAAACAGATTCCCAGACGAGATATTGAGGAAACACAGGAATGAATATCTTGACCTTTGACATAGAGGAGTGGTTCCTAGAGAAACACAATCATGACAATCGGCCGGAGAGGATAAAACTCTTTGACCAGTTTCTTAATCAAATCTTAGATTTGTTAGATGAACGCCAGCTTAAGGCCACTTTCTTCTGTGTGGGGGGGATGGGAATAGAATTCCCTCATGTAATAAAGCTTATTGAATCGCGCGGACATGAGATAGGCTGCCATAGTTATCGGCATACCTGGCTCAACAAGATGTCTAGGGCCGAAGTGCTCCAAGACACACGAGAAGCAGTCGATGCATTGGAGCAATGCATCGGTAAAAAGATTCTGAGCTATCGAGCCCCTGCTTTCTCGATTGGAGAAAGTAACGTATGGGCGTTTGACGTGCTGGCAGAATGTGGTATCGAGCGTGACGCTTCGGTCTTTCCTGCTGCCCGTGATTTTGGTGGATTTCCTAATTTTGGACACAAATCTCCTGTAATCATTGAGCGGGAAGGAATCCGTATCAAGGAATTCCCAATTTGTACAGCTCGAATAATGGGAAAAGAATTGGCATATAGCGGCGGGGGGTATTTCCGATTTTTCCCACTGTGGTTTGTAAAGCGTGAATTATCTCTCAGCGACTATGCCATGTGTTATTTCCATATCGGAGACCTGTTGCCTGGCACAAGCAAAGTGATGTCACGTGTCGATTATGAAGATTATTTCAAGGAGCCAGGAACATTGCTCAATCGATATAAACGCCACTTGAAATCCAATATTGGGAAAAAATATGCTTTTTTGAAATTAGAGAAGCTAGTACGTTCTTTTGTTTTTAAATCTATTGATCAGGCTGATAACTTAATTGATTGGCAAAAGCAAAAGGTAGTTATGTGAATGGATTATAATTGGTGTTTCTGTATATCTGATTGTAAATAACGTTTTATTTAGATTTATGAAGTTCATCTATAATTTAAAAGAAAATCTTCCTCCTTTATCTTGGCTTGCTGTGATGAAAAAGGAGTGCGATGAAATACAGGTCTTTGCTGGTAATGCTGTGGAAATGTATGACAACTTTTTTGTCTCAGGGGTTTGGGATGGAGATTTTGAAGAGGGAGATTTTGAAAATTGTAATTTTGCTTGTTGCACTGGAGCTAGAAATAAAGGTGAAAGTGTGATGTTTTTGACCCCTCACCATATAAATGCTTGCATTTTCGCAATAAGGATGGATAATAATCTTTATTTTTCAAATTCAGCTTCTTTTTTACTGGCATTCACTGATAAGAATTTTGACCCGGATTATTATGAGTTCGACAATGATTTTTGTTGTGAAACATTGGGAAAAAGAAATATGGAACCTCCATTTCATTCACATGCCCCATTGTTAGACAAATCTCAACTTATTATCTATTCATTCACAAAGATTACTGTTAGTAAATCCTTATCGATTCAATTAGAAAGGAGATATTCTGATTTCCAGTTTGATGATTACAAGACTTATCTCAGTGGGTTAAAGACAACCCTAAATCTGATCTTAATAAATTTAAGTAGTAGTATAAGAAAGTATAACTATGGAATGATAGCAACTGTATCAAGAGGTTATGATGCAACTACTTGTGCGACGCTGGCAAAAGAGATTGGGTGTGATGAAGCGTTTACTTTTAATCGTCCTTCACATTATGAAAATGATTGTGGAACAGAAATTGCAAAATTATTGGGTTACACGAAAATACACGAATGTGATGGTGATTTTGCAAAATCCAATACAGAATTCATAGAGGCAGCGGATTTCGCCAGTGGAGATAGTGGTGCCCTTATAACCTTTGAAGCCCACAAGGCCTTATTTAAAAATAAATTATTGTTCTGCGGTTTTCAGGGGGATGAGTTTTGGGGAATAGATCATCCTCCATATGAGAATCTTTACTACCCAATAGAGGGCTCCAATTCTAACTCCTATGAAATTTTTTTGCAAACGAACACTGTTCTCATTATGATTCCAAATATTGGAGCAGACCACGCATCGCAGATTTATGATATTTCGTTATCAGATGAAATGTCGCCATGGCGATTAGGGGTAAAATATGATCGGCCAATCTGCAGAAGGATAGTTGAAGAAGCTGGTGTGCCTCGAGAATTATTTGGACAAAAGAAAGTGGGAGCTGGATATTGTTTTCATTACGATACTCTAAAGACTATTGGTAAAAAAATGTCACCTCAGTCTTATAAATCGTTGCTCAATTTTTCAAAAGAATTGAAACAGAATCCATTAAAAAAAATCAAAGCCTATTGTCGATTCATTTTTCTTAATACTCCCATTTACTTACCCCACGTATTAAATAAGCTTCACATAAATCTTAAAATGAAGAAATGGAATAAAGAGCATCTGAGCAATCCAGTTTCTACAACATACATATTATGGGGGGTGGATCATATGAAGAAATACTATAAAGAGGCCATGACTTCTTAGTATAAAAGATTGTCTTTCTCAAATTGTGTTTTTAATTGTAGAGTAATAACCATCTTTGGGCTACTATAAAATGGAATTTCTTTATCGCAATTATATCAAGCGTTTTCTGGGTTTTTTTATATCATTGACAGCGCTGATTTGCCTCTCACCATTGTTATTAGTGGTGACCGTGTGTCTCCATTTCGCTAATAAGGGTGCGGGAGCGTTCTTTTATCAAGAGCGCCCAGGAAAAGATGCAAAGATTTTTAAGATTATCAAGTTCAAGTCAATGACAGATGAATGTGATTCAAATGGGCACCCTCTGCCTGATGCTCAGCGTTTGACCAAGATTGGAGCGATTGTCCGCAAAACATCTATTGATGAATTGCCACAGCTGATTAATGTAGTGAAAGGAGATATGGCATTGATTGGGCCTAGGCCATTGCTTCCTGATTATCTTCCATTTTATACTGAAAGAGAAATGTTACGACATTCCGTTCGCCCTGGAATTACTGGTTGGGCGCAAGTACATGGCCGTAATCACACTAGTTGGGACGATAAATTGGAAAATGATGCTTATTATGTTGAACACTTGTCATTTAAACTTGATTGTAAAATAATATTGATTACAATTAAGGATGTAGTTAGAGGTAAAGGTGTTGATGTTGTTCCTGCTGTAGGAGGAATGAGATTGGATGATGAAAGGAAAGAGAGATTTGGCTTTTCGAAATAGTCAATATAATGAATAATTTTAATGATTAGCTTATGAGAAAAATAGAAAAAGGACTAACAGCGAGTCTATCAAAAGCATTTTCATCTGAAGAGGTTGAACTGTTTTCTAGAATTTCGATGGACAGTAATAGACTTCATGTAGATGACCAATATGCTAAAATGAGTCTCTTTCATCGAAGAATTGTCCATGGTTTTTTGAGTGGCTCCCTCATAAGTGCTGTGATTGGAACAATTTTGCCTGGAGAAGGGACTATTTATCTTCATCAGGATATGGATTTCAAAAATCCTGTATTTATAGATGAATTATTAACAGCTATAATTACTGTTGAAGAAGTGAAAGAAGATAAACATATTTGTTATTTGCGCACTCAGTGCGTGAATAGCCAAGGAGAATTGAAAATTGATGGCAAAGCCGTAGTTAAATATTTATAATAAACGTAATATAATTATGCAGCTATTAAAAGGAGAAAAAGTATATCTTAAGCTTTTTGAAGAAGAAGATATACCCAATAGAGTTAAATGGATTAACGATCCAGATATACAGTTTACTCTTAATTATGATATTCCAACGTCGATATCAAAGACTAAACGCTGGTTTGCTAATGCTGTGATGGACCCTACTCGAAGAGAGTTCTCTATTTTTACAGTTGAAGGGGATAAACATATTGGCTTTTGTGGTCTCTTCAATATCAAAACTCCTGCGATGAAGGCAGAGTTGCATTGTGTCATAGGAGAGAAAGAGTACTGGAGTGGCGGATATGGGACTGAGGCTTATAAGCTATTAGATGAATATGGTTTTATAGAGTTGGGGTTAAATAAAATTTATGGTTTTCAGCTCCTACATAATCACGGTGCACATAGGGTTGTAGAGAAACTTGGTTGGAAGAGAGATGGTTTACTGAGAGAGGAAACCTATTCTCATGGAACTGTGAAAGATGTTTATGTTGTCTCTATTTTAAGAAAAGATTGGCTGATTCATAATCATTTGAACGAGGATGATTTGCTCTTGTTCCCAAATTCAAGGCATCTTTAGTTTTTTATGGAATTCATATCTCTGGAAAGAGTATTAGTTGATAGCCTAAACCTGACTATTGTTAGGGACGACATATATCCATTTATTGGAGGTGGAGGTAAAGCTCGCAAGGCGGTTTACTATGAATCTTTCATAAAAAAAAATGGATATAATGCCGTGGTGACATGTGGCGGGATACAAAGCAATCACAATCGTGCTATTGCATTGATGGCCGCTCGCAATGGCTGGAAATGCCATTTGTGTATTCAGGGTGACGAAAATCGTTTTAAGAGGGAAAAAGGTAACGCTTTACTTGATCGACTGAGCGGTGCTGAATGTGAATTCATTCGACCTGAAGATACAGCACAAGCAATGGATCTTTCGATGTCACGCCTAAAAGAAAGCGGTTTCAAGCCTTATTATATCCATGGCGGAGGGCATGACTTGCCTGGTGGAATAGCTTTTGTCGATGCTGTAGTAAGTCTAAAAAAAGAGTGTGACAAGATTGGCTATAAACCTGATTATATCTTTCATGCATCTGGTACTGGTTCAACACAGGCTGGAATTTTAGTTGGACTAGATAGAGTGGGTTGGGGTGATGTTGTGGTTATTGGCATCTCAGTCGCTCGACAATATGATCGTGGCCGACAGGTGATTGTGGACTTTGCTAATATGCTTTCTCGGTATTTTGAAATGACAGACCGATATGAGAATCGAGTCCATTTCTGTACTGATTATCTGTGTGGTGGATACGAACAGTTCACTTCAGAAATGAAATTATACCTTGATGAAGTTATGAAGAACACTGGACTTGTTTTTGATACTACTTATTCAGGTAAAGCATTCTTTGGTATGATGGATATTATTAGGAAGCGGCATCTTGAGAATAATCATATCATGTTCTGGCATACAGGTGGAATTATGAATGTAATGAGATGAAAATTATATTTAAATATATATGAATATTTTATTTACTTGCGCGGGTCGTCGCACATATCTATTAAAGTATTTCAAGGAGCAGCTAGGCTACGGGGACAAAATCATCGGTGCCGACATGCAGTTAACCGCCCCAGCATTGTCAGCTGCTGATGTGCGGGTGGTAGTCCCAGCTGTTTATGATGAGCATTATATTGATGCCTTAATCAAGATTTGTAAGGAACACAATGTGGACATACTAATCTCTCTTAATGACTTGGAATTACCGATTCTCGCTAAGAATAAGGGCCTATTTACACAAATAGGAGTGACTCCGGTTGTTTCAGATCCAGAGGTAATTGATATCTGTTTTGATAAACTTCGTACAAGCGAGTTTATTACTTCACTAGGCCTTAATACCCCCAAAACATATGCCAATATTGATGCGGCATTGAGAGCCATAAAGAGTGGTGAGCTACATTTCCCCGTAGTTATTAAACCAAGATGGGGATCGGCCTCTATTGGAATTGAATTTGTTGATAATGAGAAGGACCTTCGTATTATTTACGATTTGATTAAACGTAAAATACTTAGGGGTATTTTAGGCGAAGTTTCTCAACATGATAATAATTTTATCTTGATTCAAGAAAAAATTACTGGAAAAGAATATGGCCTTGACGTCATGAATGATCTAAATGGTCGTAACGTAGGTGTTGCCGTCAAGGAAAAACTTGCTATGCGTGCTGGAGAGACAGATAAAGCCGTTACGGTTGATAGCTCTGATTTGAGGTATATAGGAGAAGTGATAGGAAAGAATTTAAGGCATATAGGTAATCTCGATTGTGACATCCTTGAGATGGACGACAAGTATTATGTTCTTGAGCTTAATCCTCGCTTCGGTGGAGGATTTCCATTCTCTTATGAGGCTGGCGTGAATCTCCCTAAAGCCATCATAGAATGGGCACAAGGCAAATCTTTCGAGAGATCTCAGCTCATTCCAACTTATGGGTTAACTTTTGCTAAATGCGATTATTTAGTAGACATGTCCCCTCATTCTGGCTCAATGGTTAACACAGATAATAAATCCGAAAAGTCGATCAAGAGGATTGCGATTTATGGTGCTGGTGGTTTGGGCCGTGAAGTGGCTGGTGGCATCAAGCGCATCAATAATAGCTCAAAAGGTGAGAAATGGGAGCTGGTGGGCTTCTATGACGACCGTTTAGAGCCCGGGACTCAGGTTTCTCATTATGGAGAAGTGTTGGGTGGAATGGCCGAGCTTAATAAGCTAAAAGAGCCGCTTGCATTGGCAATTGCAGTGGGCAGTCCATCTACCCGGAAGCTGATTTTTGAGCGCATTACTAATCCTAATATCAGTTTCCCAAACTTGATTGCTCCGTCATTCAAGATTCTTGATCCTGAGACATTTAAGATTGGCCGCGGCAATATCATTCAGGATAACTGCAGTGCTACCTGCGACGTGACAATTGGTGACTTCAATGTTCTAAACGGTTCCGATATCTTGGGTCACGATGATAAAATCGGTAACTTTAACGTCATTATGCCAGGTGTACATCTCTCTGGAGATGTGAAAATAGGAGAATGTAATCTGCTGGGTGTGAACAGCGTTGTGCTGCAACAAATCAAGATTGGCAACAATGTTACTTTGGGTGCGGGCAGTGTGTTGATGACAAAACCCAAGGATGGCTACACCTACATTGGCACACCGGCTAAGAAATTTGATTATAAATAACCATTTAGTATGAACAATAACCCTTTCTCTCTTGAAGGTAAAACTGTACTAGTGACGGGTGCATCTTCTGGAATTGGTCAGGCTACTGCTATTGCCTGTTCCTGCTTGGGTGCCAATGTTGTGGTCACTGGCCGCAATGCTGAGAGACTACAAGCAACTGTTGGACAATTACAGAAACAACCAGCGGCACAAATCGAAGCAGAATTGACAAACTATGATGAAGTTGAGAATCTAGTGGCTTCATTACCACCTCTTGACGGAGCTGTTCTGTGCGCTGGCAACTCGACGACGTTGCCGTTGCAATTCGGCACGCGAGAGAAGTTTGACGAAATGTTCGACGTTAATTTCTTCGCGCCTGTCGAGTTAATGCGATTGATGTACAAGAAGAAAAAACTCCAGAAAGGCGCTTCGGTGGTTTTGATTGCTTCGATTGGTGGCACTCATAGTTTCATGCCGGGCAATGGCATCTATGGAGCTTCTAAGGCTGCCCTCAACTCCGTGATGAAATACGCAGCTCGTGAGTACGCTTCGCGCAAGGTGCGTGTCAACAGCATCTGTCCGGGCATGGTGGACACTCCGCTCATCCACCGCGGAACCATCACTGAGGAGCAGCTCGCCGAGGATGCCAAGCGATACCCCCTGGGCCGTTATGGCCAACCTGAGGACATCGCCAATGCCGCTGTTTACCTCTTGAGTGACGCCTCCAGTTGGGTTACCGGACATGACCTGGTCATTGATGGCGGTTTTTCGATTTAGTTTTGCTTTTTTTGAGTCTTATTAAAATAGTATGTCCTTTTATCGTTATAATTAACGGATCTGGATAGTAGATACTTTTTTGAAAAGTAATTTTACAACATATGAATATTCAGGAATTTATTGAGAATTTTGCTGCTCAGTTTGATGACACCGATGAATCGTTGTTTACGGCCGATACCAAGTTCAGGCAGATTGATGAATGGTCATCTTTGACTGCTCTCTCTATCATTGCCATGGTTGATGACGAGTATGATGTTATTCTTAAAGGTAATGATATCATTAACTCTGAGACGATTCAGGATTTATACAATATTGTTGAAAAAAAGCGGCAAAAGTAGTCATGTGCGTCATGGAATCGCAGGTTAAAGAAATAATAGCCCGTGTCCTTAATGTGGATGTTTCCCTTGTGAACGATGAACTTTCGTCGGGCGATATTCCTCAGTGGGATTCGGTCGGTAACTTGGCGATTATCAGTACAATTGAGCAGGAACTTGAAATAGAGTTTCCGCTTGATGTACTGTTTGACCTGACATCGGTTCGCTCTATCATCGACGAAGTCAATCGACTAACCAATGTTTAGTGCCCCCCACAGCCAACTGCTGTGTGACATTGTGCGAAATGCTGAACACACCCCCGACAAGTTAGCGCTTGTTGAGGGTGCCGCGTCTGTTACCTATGCCCAGCTCGTAGCCAATATTGAGTCGGCCGCCGCCAGCCTTCAGGCCCTTGGCTTGAAACAGGGTGACCATATCATTTTGGCCGCACAAAAGGAGGTTCAGTTCGTTTATCTCTATTTTGCTGCACATCTTTTGGGCATTGTTAACGTGGTGGTTGATTCTGCTTCTCCTCGAGAGAGGTTGAATTACATTATTGGCGTGGTCAATCCGTCTGTCATCTTTGGGGACGACCTTTCTATTGAGGGCTTGCGATGTCTGCCCTTGAATTATTTTGATGATAAGAATAGGGCAGGAGATGCTTTGGAGTTGTCTCATGTGGAGGACGCTGATGTCGCCGATGTAATGTTCACTACTGGCACCACAGGCTTGCCAAAAGGCGTTTGCCTGACTCACGCTAATATTGCAGGCTCGGCAGGCAATACCAACTCCTTTATCGGTACCAATTCATCGGACATCGAGGCCCTGGCATTACCATTAAGCCACTCCTTTGGCCTCGGCCGTCTGCGTTGTGTGTTAACAGTTGGTGCGACTTTGGTGCTTGTTGGAAATTTCGCGAACCTCAAGTCATTCTTCACGGTGCTTGAAACAGAGCATGTTACGGGATTTGGAATGGTGCCTGCAGTCTGGCAGTATATCAAACGGATTAGTGGCCGACGGATGACGAAGTTTTCAGAACAGTTGCGGTATATCGAGATAGGAAGCGCTGCCTTACCTCTCGAGGATAAGCAACAGCTCATGGAAATGTTTCCCAACACGCGCCTGTGCATGCATTATGGTCTTACCGAGGCCTCTCGTGCCATGTTTACCGAGTTTCATTCCAATGCAGATAACCTTGACTCTGTTGGCCGTCCGGCAACCGATAAAGTGGAGGCTCTTGTTGTCGATGACCTGGGTAACCCTTTGGCAGATGGCGTGGATGGTGAAATCTGCGTGCGTGGTAACATGGTGACGCATTCCTATTTTCTCCCGCAGGACAATGATGATGCCTTCTTTGGTGAATGGTTCAGGACTGGAGACTGGGGACATCGAGATAAGGATGGCTATTTTTATTTGACTGGCCGTAAAAAAGAGCTCATCAACGTTGGGGGAGAGAAAGTGAGTCCGGTAACAATTGAGGACGCTATAAAGTCTCTCGGAATTGAAGACTGCGCATGTATAGCAGTCCCAGATCCGAAAGGTGTACTTGGCGAGGTGCCAAAAGTGTTCCTGCAGCGTGGACGTGTCATGATGGTTGTCGACGATCTGAAACAACGTCTGGCTCAGTTACTCCCGCCTCATGAAATCCCAGTCCAATGGGAATGGATTGATCAGATTCCTCGCACGTCATCAGGCAAAATACAACGACTTAAACTCAAACAATAATATATGTCGCAACTAACGATAAACAATGTGCGCATTACTGGCATGAGCGCCTGTGTGCCGGCAACAGTTGAGGATAATCGCACACTTCCAATCTATAAGGATGAGAACGATGCCCTCAAGGTTATTGCATCTACAGGCATAGAGCGCCACCACAAGGTTGAAAATGGTACTACGGCATCTGACCTGACTGTCAAGGCCGTCGAGCGTTTGTTGGCTGACCTGAATTGGCAGCCCGAGGATGTGGATTGCTTTGCCTATGTCTGCACTTCAAGGGATTATATTGCGCCTCAAACCGCATGTGTGCTTCAAGACCGCCTGCACTTGCGCAACGATTGCTGTGTCTTTGATTTGCCGTTCGGCTGCTCTGGCTGGGTCTATGGCATGAGCATCGTTGCTTCGCTCATGTCTCATGGAACCCTCAAGCGTGCTATCCTTGTTGCGGCCGAAACCAATACTCAGAACCGCAATCCCCGTGACACGGCAGTGCGCCCTCTGTTCGGTGATGCGGCAACAGCTACAGCTCTGGAATACGATCCTGAACAGTCACACCCCATGAATTTCATGTATGGTGTTGATGGCAGTGGCTATGATGCCGTGTGGGCTCCTTATGGCGGTATGCGCAATCCTGTTACGCCCGAGGCGCTAGAGGAAAAGGAGATTTCGCCAGGTGTTTATCGCCGTGGTACTGATATGATTGTCAACGGCATGGACGTCTTTGGCTTTGCCATCAAGCAACCGCCACGCTCTCTCAAAGAATTGATTTCTACTTTCCACATTGACGTGGATTCTGTGGATTTGTTGTTGCTGCATCAAGCCAATAAATTCATTGACGAGAAAATACGCAAGTCCGTTAAAATCGCTCCGGAGAAAACTCCGTACTGCTTGGAAGAATATGGCAATGTAACCAGCGCATCAATTCCGTTGACGATGGTCACGCGTTGCAGCGAGCAACTGTCGGGCGACGAAAAGCATTGTGTGGCCTGTGGTTTCGGCGTGGGCTTGGCCTGGGCTAGCATGGAGTTCTATGCAGGCCATGTGAAAGTGAGCGATTTGGTCATCTACTAATGATTGAGGATTATGGCTCAGTTTTTAAACAGTAACAAGGAGTTTTATTGGGGTGATTGGTATTTCAAGTCCCATGTGATGGCCGACGGCTTTGATTACAAAGCCCATAAGCGCGAATTAGCGGCCTACTATGAGGAGCGCGGCTTTAAGGTGTCGATGATGTTTGATGACTACTTCTCACATCTTAACGGCATCCATAGCGACCGCTACTTGTCGATGGATGTGTATTATTTCTATGTCATCCCGGCGTTGAACCGCCACGATTTCAAGGATGCCTATCTGGATAAGAATATCTATAGCATTCTTTTCCCGGATGTGAAGCAGCCTGCTACAATTGTCAAGAACATTCATGGGCATTTTTACAATGAGGGAGAGGAAATATCCATTGACCGAGCCATTGAAATCGTTAGAGACAAGGGCGGCGAAATCATGATTAAACCGACTGTGGAAACTTGTAATGGCGAGGGCGTAGAGCAAATCACAGACTTTGATGCTGGCAAGCTCCGTGCTCTTTTCAATCATTATGCGTTGAATTTCATCGTCCAGGAAAAAGTGAAGCAGCATCCTGATTTGCAGCAGGTTAATCCCACCTCGCTCAATTCGATGCGTCTTTATACCTATCGCCGTGCTGATGGGACTTATGAGTTCTTGTATCCCTTTGCACACATGCGTTTTGGTGGCAAGGGAGCGATCAAGGACAACGTGTCTCAGGGTGGAGGCACTTGCCTCATCCGTGAGGATGGCTTGGTTGACGATAATGTGTATCGTTTCAGGAGCATGAAGGTGTCTTCACTTAAGGAAGAGACAGGAGTCGAGAACCTGGTGATACCCAATTACGGCAAGGTTATCGAGACATTAAAGAGGATGCACAGCCGTCTGCCGTACTTCGATTTCGTGGGTTGGGATGTGACGGTTTTGCCCGATGGTGAGCCCTTGTTCATTGAATTTAATCTCGTTCCAAGCGTTGAAGGCCCTCAGATGATGGCTGGCCCCATGTTCGGAAAGTACTTGGACGAGGTCATTGAGCGGGCTCGGCGCGTGGACTGCGTTAAGATGCAGACCTACAAGAAGACATTTGACAAGGGTTCATCATTCTACCTGCACATGCAGTGATGACGGCCCTCTAGATGAGAATGACAAGTGATTATTAGGCAAGTCATAAATTCGGTTTTCAATTCCTGTAGCTATGTGGTTACACAGGGCAATTGTTCCTGGCTTGTCGATTGTGGAGATGTAGATAGGATTTTACCTTTGATCGAAGGCCGGTTGAGTGGGGTTTTGCTCACACATACTCATTTTGATCACATCTATGGTTTGAACCATCTGCTCTCGGTGTTTCCTCAAGTGCCCATCTACACCAATGAGCATGGACATGTGGGGCTCCTCAGTGACAAGATGAACTTGTCTAGGTATCACGAGAACCCTTTCGTGCTTGACAGTCCTGGCAATATCCGTGTGATTGAAGACGGAACGGAAATTGGAATGTTCGATGAAGTCACTGCCCAAGCGGTGTTTACGCCGGGTCACAGCCCGAGCTGTGTGACATGGGTTGTGGGCGATGCGGTTTTTACTGGAGATAGTTACATTCCTGGAATTAAGACTGTTACAATTTTTCCGCATGCCGATAAGGCTTTAGTATATCAAAGCGAGGCTCTAATTCTTGACCTGTTGAAGCATCGTACCATCTATCCAGGTCATTCTATAACTGAAGAAGAACAAATAATATAACGATAAAATATGGCTAACAACAAAATTTTACTTTGTCTCGCCCACATGAGTGGACAGGAAATGAAATACATTCAGGAGGCATTTGATACCAATTGGGTTGTGCCTCTCGGTCCCAACGTAAATGCTTTTGAGGAAGATCTCGAGCAATTGTGTGGCGAGGACAAGAGAGTAGTTGCTCTCAGTTCGGGTACAGCAGCTATTCATTTAGCACTTGTTAATCTCGGTGTTACTCGCGGTGATGAGGTGATCTGCCAGTCAATGACTTTTTCGGCCAGTGCCAATCCCGTAGTATATCAGGGCGCGACGCCGGTATTTGTTGATAGCGAGCGCGATTCCTGGAATATCGATCCTAATTTGCTCGAAGAGGCAATCAAGGACCGTATCGCTAAGACTGGAAAGAAGCCCAAAGCCATCATTCCTGTGTATCTTTACGGCATGCCTGCCAGGATTGACGATATCATGGAGATCGCGCGGCGTTATGAGATACCTGTCATTGAGGATTCTGCCGAGGCCTTTGGCTCATGTTATCGTGGCCAATTGTGCGGAACATTTGGAGAATTCGGCATCATGAGTTTCAATGGTAACAAAATGATTACCACAAGTGGTGGCGGTGCCCTTATTTGCCCCGACGAGGCAGCCAAGAAAAAGACCATGTTTTATGCCACACAGTCACGCGAGCCGATGCCTTACTATCTGCACAAGGAAATCGGATACAATTACCGCATGAGCAACATCTGCGCGGGCATTGGCCGTGGACAAATGACCATCCTTGATGAGCACCTGGCACATCACAAGCATTTGTGCGATCGCTATGTTGAGCTCTTAGGTGATGTGGATGGTATCACCGTCCACACCAATCCCGACGATCGTTGTGACAGTAATTATTGGCTCAATACAATAATAATCGACCCTAAGAAGACGGGAACTGACTATGAGACAGTGCGTTTGCATCTGGATGCATGCAATATTGAGTCTCGCCCGTTGTGGAAGCCGATGCACACTCAACCCGTATTCAGTGGCGCACCCTCCTATGTTAACGGTGTGAGTGAGGATTTGTTCACAATGGGATTGTGTCTTCCCAGTGGTCCTTGGGTAAGTGATGAAGATGTCGAGCGGGTTGCCCGTGAGATTATTGCTTGCTGCAAGCATTGAAAATGTAAAAAATGAAACTGTTTATCCACGAATAAACCACAGTTAGGGCATCGTATCGATTTTTTTATAAAATTTGCCCCTTTGTGAAAAATATTGACGTGGATTCTACGTTATATATTCGAATACATGAGTATCGATAAGTTCATAGAGTTATTTGCGGATCTGTTTGATGAGACGGACCCCGATACGATACAAGCCACCACTCGTTTCAAGGAATTGGACGAATGGTCATCTCTTATTGCATTGTCGATTATCGCGATGATTGACGAGGAATTCGATGTGGAATTCCGCGGTGATGACATTCGTAACAGCGAAACGGTAGAGGATCTGTTCCATATTGCCGAGTCCAGGGTGGAGGAAGAACTATAATCATCTGATATTATGGCCAAGATTTCTTTTCAAGGGGTTGGTATAACCGCCCTTTCTGCTTGCGTCCCTCCAGAGGTGTACTACAACAAGGATTTGGGTTACCTTATCCCGCAGGAAGAAATTGAGAAAACGATTGAGAATATAGGCATCGTTGAGCGGCGCATAGCAGCCCCCGATGTCATGGCCAGCGACTTGTGCTTTAAGGCCGCCCAGCGATTAATGCAGGATAATGATATTCAGCCCGAGAGCATTGATGTGCTCTTGTTCATGAGCCAGACGGGCGATTATCGCATTCCTGCCACATCATGCTTGCTGCAGCACCGGTTGGGGTTACCCAAGGAGACGATGTGCTTTGATATCTCATTGGGTTGCTCGGGTTATCTTTTCGCACTGAGTACGGCGTTTGCCTATGCCTCGTTGCCTGGTGTGAATCGTGTGTTGTTGCTTGACGGTGAGACGTTCTCTAAAATCGTTAACCGTCGAGACAAGGTGGACTGGCCCCTCTATGGTGATGCCGGAACGGCAACCCTTATCGAGAAGGGAGATTTCGGACAATCAACATTCTTGCTCTATACCGATGGCAGTGGCGAGGACAAACTCAAAATCCACGCCGGCATGCGCAATCCCATCACACCTGAGTCCTGTGTCGAGCGCGAGCAGGAAGAGGGTAACATCCGCTCCGACCTCGAGGTGTTCATGGACGGCATGGATGTCTTCAATTTCGCTATCAGTAAGGTGCCCAAGAGCATCAAGTTGTTGCTTAGCGAGACAGGTAAAACTATCGACGACGTGGACTATCTCGTTTTCCATCAGGCCAACCGATTCATGATGGATTTCTTTGTGAAGAAACTCAAGATTTCCCATGACCGCGTTCCCTATTGCATTCACAAGTACGGTAACACCAGCAGCGCTTCTGTGCCTTTGACTATCGCTAGTGAGTTGAGCGGACAGTTGGATGGCACTCACACTGTTTTGTTGAGCGCGTTTGGTGCTGGACTGAGCTGGGGCTCTGCAATCATGACAACCAGTGACTGCAACGTTTCACCTGTGATTGAGTATTGACAATGACCCCGCAACTCCTGTTTCACCACATTGGCATCGCTTGCCGTGACATCGAGAAGACCAAGGCCTTCTACTTGGACCTGGGTTACGTCGCCACGCCGACGGTCGATGATCCGCTCCAACACGTGCGAGTGGCTTTTCTCGACAAGCCTGGTGAACCGCGATTGGAGTTGCTGGAGCCGCTCGATGATCAGTCGCCGGTTTTGCGCACGTTGTCCGCTGTCGGGGTTTCGCCATATCACATGTGTTACACGGTTCAGGATATAGAATCGGCAGTCGCGTCTTTGCGCGAACGTCGCTTTCTTTTGGTAAACGGCCCCGTGCCAGCTTGTGCGATGAATAACTGCCGTGTCGCTTTCCTTTTCCACAAGAATACAGGATTAATTGAACTGGTTGAGTCCAATCGTTGATGGATGACATGTGTTTGACATATATTGTCCCTGTATATAACACCGAGGCCTTTGTGCTTCGGTGCTTGCAATCAGTGGTTAATCAAGATATTCCCGGGGACGATTACGAAATCATTATTGTGGATGACGGCTCAACTGATGGCAGCCGTGACTTGATTGAGTCATTTGCCCGCGAGCACCGGCAGGTGAGAATCCTCACCCAAGAGAATGCAGGTGTTAGCGCTGCGCGCAATTTGGCCATTGACAATGCCCGTGGCCGTTATATTCAGTTTGTTGACAGTGATGACTTTCTTGAGCACAATGTGATGGGGCTATTGCTCCAACGTGCCATCGACCTCGATGTTGATGCCTTGATTTTCAATTACAAGCCGGTTAATGTCGAGGGGCAGGTTTACCCTCATTCTCGTGAGGACTTTTCGCTCTCCTCCCAGGTAATGACGGGTGCGGAGTACCTTGATAGTCATGTTATGACGCCTTATATCTGGCGTTTCCTTATTCGTCGTGACTACCTTAATCAGGGACAGTGGCGCTTTGATCCTTCATTGCTTGTTTGTGAAGACGGGGCTCTGATTGCTCAGGTCCTGCTTCATGCATCACGCGTGGCTCACGACGAGGCGGCTCCTTACCGCTATATGCGCCGTGACGATAGCGCTATGCACAATCAGGATGAACAACATCTGCGCCGTCGTCTCTTCAGTCAAGTTGATGCTGCTGCTTCGATTGACGAGACCATTCGCCAGTATGAGGCTCAGTCAGGCGGGAAAGCACCTGTCAGTGTGCTTGGCCTGAGGAATGTGTATCTCTATTTCTCGATGACCAAGGCATTGACTACAGGCTTAGTGGACAGTGTGCTGCAACACATCCGTCAATTGGGCTTATACCCCTTCCCGTGTGTTGGACCTGAGTCTAACTACTATGGCAAAAAGTGGAGAATCATCCATGCCATGATGATGCGTCCTGCCGTGTGGAAGCTCTTGAGCAAAGTTTATCGTTTGATTAAGTAGAAGAACATGATGACAACTTTTGTCTTTCGCAATCATACAGTAGAACCCTTCCTTGGTGATGATGCCATGACCTATTCAGGTTATGACGACATCAGCATCGTGCCCCGTGATGTGGAGCGTTACATTTGGTTCTATCAAGTGCCTGTCAATACCGACAGCACCCAACTTGCCGAAGAATTGGCCTCTTATCGTGGCAAACTCGACTTGGTGCTTGCTGAAGCCGATGACCATAAGCCGTTCATCGTATTCTCGCTTGTAGATCTCTATCCTGTCAAATTCACGGGCGAGGATGTTGCAGTGGCCGATGCCATCATGGAGTTTAACCGCTATGTGGCATCGTTAGCGGCTACACGGCCTAATGTCAAGTGGGTGGATTTCAGTGAATTCACGCGGCAATATGAACTTGATGCATTGGTCAACTGGAAGTACTACCTCATGTCGCAGACACTGCTTAGCCCCAAGTTGGCCCATGATTTCAAGAACTGGTGGCAACGCATTGAGACCCAATTGGCTTTGCAGCGCAAGAAGTGCTTGGTTCTCGACATGGACAACACCTTATGGGGTGGGGTGCTCGGCGAGGACGGAGTGGATGGCATCAGGTTAGGCGGCGACTATCCCGGCAAGGCATTCTCCTATTGGCAGCGTGCGCTGCTGCAACTGGAGAAAAACGGTGTGATATTGACCGTTTGCAGTAAGAATAATGAGGCCGATGTCATCGAAGCATGGCAACACAATCCCAACATGGTTCTCAAGCGTGAGCACTTCAGTGCAGTGCGCATTAACTGGCAAGATAAAGTGACCAACCTGCGTGAGTTAGCGGCAGAACTCAACATCGGATTGGACAGTATGGTCTTCATCGATGACAATCCCACCGAGCGGGAACTTGTCCGTCAACTCCTGCCACAGGTCGCCGTCCCCGATTTCCCGGAAAAACCCTATCAGCTGATGCCGTTCTTCAAGCAACTGGTTGAGAACTATTTCCGCATCTATACGGTGACGAGCGAAGACCGAGCGAAGACCGAACAATACCAGGCCAATGCTTTGCGCAAGGCCGACGAGGCCCGTTTCCCCGATATGGAGAGCTATCTCTATAGCCTTGACATGGAATTGGACATCGTTCCTGCCGATGAACATAACCTGCCACGCATTGCCCAGATGACTCAGAAAACCAACCAGTTTAATCTGACGACACACCGATACACCGAGGCCGATGTTCAGCGGTTTTTAGACAATGGTTGGCGCGTCTATTGCCTTGGAGTCAGGGACCGCTTTGGAGACAGTGGTATCACCGCAACGGTTTTCCTGGAACCGGTGGACGACATTACCGTTAACGTAGACTCGCTGTTGTTGAGTTGCCGCATCCTGGGTAAAGGTATAGAAGAAGCTTTCTTCAAGACGGTGCTCAATCTGTTGCGCCTCGACGGCTATCGCAAGCTTGTGGCACAGTATTTGCCCACAGTTAAGAATGGCCAGACGGCTGACTTCTATGACCGCATGGGTTTGACTTGCGTGTCAACTGACAGTGATGGTTCCAAACATTATGAAATGGAACTGAGGGAAGTTTTTGAAATAAAGAATTACTATAACATAAGAGTATTATGAACATGGAAGAAAGGGTTTTAGAGATAATGAGAGAAGTCTTTGAAATGGAGGCTGTTACTACCGACGTTTCTCAGAAAAACTGTGCACGTTGGGACTCGTTGCACCACCTCTCTTTAGCCTCTGAATTGGAGGAAGCTTTTGATATCGATCTCGAGCCTGAGGAAATTGCCGAGATGACCGATTTCTCGCGGGTTATCGATATGCTGAAGAGCAAGATCTGATTGGACCCACTAGGTCGAGTGGTTTACAATGATGGCACAGCAGCGCATCGCCTACATCGACTTCATGAAGTGCCTGTGCATCATGCTCATTGTGATGTACCACATCGACCATGAGTTTTTCAATTATTTTGCACCTAATCTGAACAATGCCCTGCAGGCTTTCCGCCTGCCCATGTATTATTTCCTCTCGGGTTATTTCTTTAAGCTGTATAACGGCTTTGCCGATTTCACGCGGCGCAAGGTGAACAATATCCTTGTGCCGTTTGTTTTTTTTGTTGTTCTTGCCTATGGTGTGCGTTGTGTCGAGGCTGGATTGCGGCTTAGTATCGGCGCGGAACCCATTGATGTCTCTCCTGTGCGTCTCGTGGAGCCCTTTTACATGCGCTCTTGGGAGATGACTGGCCCATTGTGGTTCTTGCTCAGCCTGTTTTGGGTTAATGTCATCTTTTATGCTTTGCAACGTTTCATCAAGCCTGTATGGGGAATGGTGGTGGCAACGGTTGTGATATCTGTTTTGGGCTATTGGTTAATGGTTAACAAGGTCATGTTGCCACTCATGCTCGATACATCGCTTGTCGCCATGCCCTATTTTATCCTAGGCTGGGCTATGAAGAAGGCCAAGCCGATACCCTCCACCCCCGTGTGGAACTTATGCCGCGTTTTGCTGCTATGTGTCGTTGCCGTGCCCATCTACCTCATGAGTGAGTTCATGAATCTCCACTTCCAGGTCTTGCCTAGCTATTGGAAAGTTTACGTCTTGCCTTGCTGTGCCATCTTGACGTTGTTTTTGGTGTGCATGGCTCTGCCGCGCATCCCCGTGTTGTGCCATTACGGACGTTACTCTCTCATTATTTTGGGCACGCATCCATTGCTTTTCCTGCCCATCCGTTCGGTGTGCATCTTGCGCTTTGGGATGGAACCAGGCATCGGGCTGACATTACTTGTCTTTATCTTGACGATGCTGCTCGAGTGGCCGTTGATTTGGTTGCTTAAGACCTATGCGCCTCGTTTTACTGCTCAGCAACCCTTTTTTAAGGATGGTTGGAAACTGAGATAATAACATTTTTGATTTCTGATGAAATACCTTTTTCGTCTCATCTCTATAATTCTTGCGTTTGCTTTGCTCCTGGCGGCCTATGGCGGCAGGGTTGATCCCACCATTTGGACCTTGCCCTCGATGGCTACATTGGCTTTGCCGGTAGTGGCGATTGTTGTACTGGCTTGGTTACTGCTGCTGGTTCTTTTCCGTCAATGGAGAGCGGCTGTTATCATTGTGGGCGCTTTGTTCTTGGCATGGCCCACCTTGCGATTGATAACGCCGGTCAACCTTTTTTCTCCCAAAGCCGATTCTGATAAAACCCAACTCAAGGTGTTGACAATGAATGTGACAGAGTTCAACTGGTTTGATGATACCAAGGAACCCAGTAAGAACATGCGTTACATTCTTGACGAGGATGCCGACATCGTGGTGATTCAAGAGGGATTGGTTTATTTCTCCTATGAGCACCAGAAACGTATCAAACCCATGTTGAAGGAGTTATATAAGAAGTATCCCTATCGCAAAAAGCATTGCTTTGACGTTGGTATCTTGTCTAAATACCCATTCACCGAAGTGGAATCTCCTACGATTAATTCTGACTCACTTTCATACTTCATCAAAGCCTGGGATGTGGAAGCTCCTGGCGGAGACATCAGGGTGGTGAGCATGCACCTGAGCTCGTTAAGGCTGAATAAAGACGATGCCTCGGTCATCGAGTCAATTAGAATCCCTTCGGGACGCAAGGGGCGCATCAAGTCTGTCCACCGCAAGTTGGATGAGGGTTTTAAAAAGCATGTCCATCAGGCAAGGGCTATGCGCAAGTTGATTGATGAAACCCCGGGTGATATATTGGTTATGGGCGACATGAATGACACGCCAGGCTCTTTTGCCTATCGCACAGTGTGTGGCGATGATCTGCATGATGCCTGGGCCGATGTGGGGTTTGGCCCCATTTATACCTTCCATGAGCATCACATGTATGTCAAGATAGATCATATCTTCTACCGTGGTGACCTGCGTGTGCTCTCTTCCCGCTGTGATAAGGCTGGGGAGAGTGATCATTATCCGTTGGTTGCTGTTTTCGAGCGGTAGTGTACACACTAAAAGACCCACTTTTGCGTTCTTAAAATATAGACATTTAGATAATCCGATTCATAATGACTCATTGCAAATATAACCTGTGGATTGTGGCCGTTGCACTGATGTTGGTCACCATGTTCTCGTCTTGTATCGAGGACGGCTTCACCACATCATCAAGCGACGTGTTGGCTTTCAGTAAGGACACGGTGGCATTTGACACAGTGATAACCCTTCAAGGCACAGCCACCAAGCAGATGGTGGTTTATAACCATAGCAAGAAACAGATCAATATCTCTTCCATCAAGGTGGCAGGTCTCTCCAATAAGGGCCATTTCCACCTCAATGTTGATGGCGTGCGTGGCGATGAGTTTCAAAATGTGGAAATACGTGGCAATGATTCCATCTTCATTTTCATCGAGGCTTATCTCGACGAGATGGAGCGTAATGAACCCACCTTGTTGGAGGATCGTTTGGAATTTGTGACCAATGGCGTGAGTCAGAGTGTGCTTCTAAGCGCATGGGGACAGGATGTGGTGCGCATCACGGGCGACACCATCTCCCGCAACACGCGTTTCACGGCCGACAAACCCTATCTCATCTATGACACCATGTTTGTCGCTCCTCGGGCTACGTTAACGATTGATGCTGGAGCGACCCTGTTGTTCCATGACAAGGCTGCGATGCGTTGTGCGGGCAAGATGCTGGCCAACGGCACTGTCGAGGCTCCGATTACCATCCGTGGCGACCGTTTGGACCGCGTGGTGGGCAGCATCAGCTTTGATGTGATGTCAGGACAGTGGGGAGGTATTATCTTCACGCCGCCCACGATGGGAAATGTCTTGAAACATGTCATCATGAAGGGTAGTAGCATCGGTATGCACTGCAGTTCCTATGGTGACACAGTCCAGTGTGCGCTCAAACTCGTCAACTGTGTGCTCACTAACTCTGCATCGACCTGCTTGGCAACTGCTGCTTGTTATGTGCAGGCTATTGGAACCGAGTTCAGCGATGCGGCCGAGGAAGTGGGTTACTTCGCTGGTGGCAAGGTAACGATGAGCCAGTGCACTTTTGCCAACAATTATCTCTTCGTCGTTCCCTCGTTACCCCTTGTCAACATCTATGATGTGGAGTTCTCCGATGGTAGTATCGGCAAGATTAGGGCTGATTTCAATAATTGTATCCTCTATGGCCTGTGCCCTGAGCTCAACAACAAGGGCAAGCTGGATGACTTCAACGTCTATATGCGTTATTGCCTGTTCAAGAGCGATGGCGACGATGACAACCATTTCATTAACTGTATTTGGGATGCCGATCCTCATTTCCTAACGGTGCGCGACGACTACGTCTTTGACTACCGTTTGGGCAACGAGAGTGACGCGAGAGGCAAGGGAAATCCCGCTTTATGCCCCAACGAGGCCCGTTATGACCGCTATGGAAATGACCGTTTGGCCACTGGCACCATCGACTTGGGCGCCTATGTCTGGACGTACGTTCCAGAGGAATAATCCATAACCAATCAAGTTATCACATCATGAAACGACTATTCTTTACGTCGATGCTCATTTTGGCATTGACGATGTGCGTCAGTGCGCTAGAGCCTGGCATTTCGGCTAAGCAGTTGCCCAAGCGCGAGTTCCGTGGAGCGTGGATGCACATCATCGGGCAGAAGCAGTATGCCGAGATGACACCTGAGCAGACCCGCAACTACCTTATTGAACAGCTCGACCTGCTGCAGCGTGCCAACTGCAATGCCATTATTTGGCAGATACGTCCTCAGGCCGATGCTGCCTATGTGAGCGACCTCGAGCCTTGGAGCCGCTGGCTCACGGGAGAGCCGGGCAAAGCCCCTGTTCCCGTGTGGGACCCGCTCCAGTTCATGATTGAGCAAACCCACAATCGGGGAATGGAACTCCACGCATGGATCAATCCTTATCGTGTGACCAGTAGCAAGGATGACGAGCCCGCACAGGGACACATCTATTACGAGCATCCCGAGTGGTTCCTCAAGTATGCCGACGGCAAACTGTACTTCGACCCGGGCTTGCCCGAGTGCCGCAATTTCATCGACACCGTTGTCAGGGACATCCTGAACCGCTATGACATCGACGCGCTGCACATGGATGACTACTTCTATCCTTATCCTGTCGAGGGCGTCGAGTTTCCTGACACGGCATCCTATGACGCCTATGGCATTGGATGGGACAAGAACGATTGGCGACGTCACAACGTGGACTTGCTCATCGAGCAATTGCACGAGACTATTCAGGAGGTGAAACCCTGGGTGAGGTTTGGCATCAGCCCCTTCGGCATCTGGCGCAACAAGGCTAGCGACCCCGACGGCAGTGAGACCAATGGCCTCCAGTGCTATGACGCCCTGTTTGCCGACTGCCTCAAGTGGACCGCCGAGGGTTGGGTCGATTATATGGTGCCTCAACTCTATTGGGAACTGGAACACAAGGCAGCCAGCGATCTTGTGCTCATGCACTGGTGGAATGACCATGCCAATGGCCGTCACATGTATTACGGCCAGGCAGTCAATAATGTGATGAATCACCGCGACATCGCCGCCGAGGGTGGTGACACGATTAACCCCACACAGCTCGACCACAAGCTGCGACTGCAACGTGCCATGGACGATGTGC
The DNA here is from genome assembly GCA_905233915.1 of uncultured Muribaculaceae bacterium. Taxonomy (GTDB): domain Bacteria; phylum Bacteroidota; class Bacteroidia; order Bacteroidales; family Muribaculaceae; genus Sodaliphilus. The sequence goes on from CAJOFM010000003.1 coordinate 163,171, forward strand.
ATGGTGTGACTTGGTGGCCTGGATACTCCATCACAGGCAATTTCAAGGGTGTGCTTGACTCCTTGTCCACCTCACAGACCTGTCATCCTGCACTCATTCCAGCCTATTCATGGATTGATAACGAGGCTCCCCATAAGGTGCATGACCTTAATATCAAGAAGGTGGGTGTCAAGAAATGCCTCGTGTGGCGTGCCCACGATACCGACGACCCCATGCAGCAGGCCGTCCGATTTGTCATCTACCGTTACCCCAAGGGAAAAAAGGGCAAACTTGAAAATCCTGCCAACATCCTCGCTATTACAGGTGAGACGACATTTGCCTTGCCCGACGGCGGCAAGGGCAAATGGCAATATGCTGTGACCGCCCTCGACCGCTGCTGGAACGAGAGTGATCCTGCCTGGAAATAAACGTCAGCCTTGATTATATAACAGAGACAGCCGCCTAACCTTAGGCGGCTGTCTCTGTTATAATTACTCAATGATTTATCAAAACAACAGGGCGATGTTTTCGGTCATCATTTTCACTGACATGGCCAGCAGGATAATGCCGAAGAACTTGCGCGAGAACATCATGCCGCCTTCGCCCAGCCACCGCTGAATCTTGTCGGTGCTCTTGATCACAACATAGACCCATATCATGTTGATGGCCAGACCGATAAAGATGTTGATGTCGGCATACATGGCCTTGAGCGAAATGAGCGTGGTGAGCACTCCGGCTCCGGCAATCAAGGGGAAGACCATGGGCACCATCGTGGCTCCCTTGTTGGGTGTGTTGTTCTTGAAAATCTCGACATCGAGAATCATCTCTAATGCCATCAGGAACATGAGGAAGCCGCCCGCTGTGGCAAACGAGTTAATCGTGCAGTTGAAAATGTTGAGCAGCCAGTAACCGCCATAGTAGAATCCCACCATGAGGATGGTCGAGTAAATGGTAGCCTTGGTGGCATCCACATGCCGGCCTTTCTCACGCAGCTGCAGGATAATGGGAATGGACCCCACGATATCGATAATACTGAGCAACACCAGTGTTGCACTTAGGATTTCAGTGAAATTAATCTTACCCATAATTCTTGTGTTGATGATGATTCATGTTATTGTCATGCAAAATTACTATTATTCTCTCTCACTTGCAAGTTGGCATGTGGGAAGGGGAGTCGCCCCTTGACCAGTCGATGTGATAACCGATGTTGCCCAATTCATTCTCCAACTTGCGCACGCCTTGTGCCGACTCGGCACCTAAAGAAGCCTTGTTGTCGTAGAGGGCATACAGGCTGCGGCTATCCTGAGGCGAGAGGTTGGGCATCACCACATTGGCACCTGCAAGGATGCCGCGAAGGCGGCCATCAGGGGCCAATGAAGCCATGGCGGTGGTGCTTGGGATCAACGCTTTGGGCAATGCCAGTCGCAGGATGGCATACAGGCGCGCTGTCAGTTCAACGCTCCCTGCAGGGAATCGGCCTAACGGCGTGTCATGTTGCGGAATGAATGGCCCTATGCCAATCATCTGAGGCTTGAAACGGGTCAAGTATTGGATGTCCTCGACGATGCTTGCTAATGTCTGAAATGGTGACCCCACCATGATGCCTGCTCCCACCTGGTAGCCGAGGTCTTTGAGCCATTCGAGGCATTGCAGGCGGTGGGCGTGTGACATTTCGCATGGATGAAGCAGGTTGTAAAGCCGCTCGTTGTGCGTCTCGTGACGCAGCAAGTAGCGGTCGGCGCCGGCCTCACGCCACAGGGCATAGGTCTCACGCGGGTGCTCTCCTAGCGAGAGGGTGATGGCGCAATCGGGCCACTTTTGGCGGATTTCGGAGATAAGGTTGGCAATCCATGTTGTCCGTTCCTCGCCCCATTCGCCGCCTTGCAGTACAAAGGTGCGGAATCCGATTTCGTATCCAGTTTCGCAACACCCTATTACCTGCTCTCGAGTCAGTGTGTAACGGGTGACGTGCCGATTGCTGCGCCTGATGCCGCAATAAAGGCAGTCGTTGCGGCACACGTTAGACAACTCAACAAGCCCTCTCACAAAGATTCCTTTACCGAATTGTTGTTGAGCTACCCCACGGGCTTGTTGATAGAGATATTCAACGTCATGCGGGTTGGTCATGTTGAGCAGTGCCAGATACTCTTCTGCCACCAACTCATGCCGTTCTTGCAATCGGTTAATAAGGTCTATCATTTGTCCAGATTATTAATTACCTTGGTGAACTGCTCGCCCAAGCCGATGGTGTAGCCCTGAGAGCAGAACATCACACGGTTAAAGGTGTCGGCAAGAATAAAGACGGGTAGCTGAGTCTTGCTTTGCAGTTTCATCTCTTGGGCAATCTGCTGAAGGATGCTGCCGTCAAGGTCGATGCCGTAGATGATGTTGCGGGGCAAGGCGCCAAAGTTCTCCTGACGATATTTCTGCGCCTCCTGCTCATTCTCAAACAGCAATACCAAGGGGCGTCCCCACTTGTCGAGGGCATCCTTCATTTGCGCAATGTCACGCATGGCATGATTGGTCGGTTCCCCGCCCACGCCCAGAATACCGACGATGAAGTATCCGCGACCCGTTTGAGACAGGATGCTCACAGGGTCACCCGAAATGGGATTTAAGTCGCTGTTGAGGAGCTGGAACTTGGATTCGGAATTGAAGTTGCCAATGACAGCCACGATGTCATCGCTCTGGCGCATGGTCAGGTTGATGGTCGTTGTCTCATCGGGCTTTACATTGAAAATGCGGTTAGCAACGAGCACTTTGCCGCTGGCGGCACGGGTGCCGCTGGTCAGCATGTAAGTGCCTGCATCGAGTGCTGTGCCATTATTGAACGTGTTGCTCCACGATGACCCTTGCTCCAAGCCCGAATCTCCCTCGTCGTAGTTCAGCAACTGCGTCGAGCCGTCATCCAGGATGCGAGACAGGCTGAAGTGATGGTAGTATTTAGGATCGTCGAGGGTTGGGGTGGGGGTATAGCGCAATTTCAGGATGCCTGTCTGGGCATTCTGTTGCTCGATGGCTTCAAAATTGACGTCTTGCCAGTCTCCGTTGGTGCGGTACTGCACCTTGCCTGTAACGGGATCCATTCGGGACTCGATATCCAGCGAGCGGGCCAGGTCCACAAAGAATATGTCCCTGCCACGGTTGTCGCTCACGCGTGAACGCCACACGCCCATCGGCGTTTGGGCGATGTGCAAGGCATTCTCTTCGGGGCGTATGTCGATATTGTCATGCACCCAAGCAACCAGCAACGACGGATCTTGACGCATCTGCTCGGCAGCGGCGCCAAAGGCATCCTGCAATTCCATCTTGAATGGCGACGTTATCATTTCATATTCAACACGTTGCCCTAATTGGTTGCTGCGTGCGTTGAAGGCATCCTCGAGGATTGCCATAGGAACATCTCTCATGTCCTTGTCATTTAGACCCTTGAGAATTCCGATTACGCGCTCCATGTTTTCGCTGTGGTTGGTGGCAAACTCCAGGATAGTAGTCCAGTTGCCACGAGCTTTCACCAGATAATCGGCTATAGCAGGGCATAGTGATTGTGCTTTCTCGGCAGTAACAAACGTTGCCTCATAAGCCTTGCGGATAGAGTCCTCACGGGCAAAACGCACCTTGTTGGCGGCGGCCATTTCTGGGCTCACGTTAGGCATCACGGCATGCTCCTGGGGCGGCATGATATCAAAAGTCTCATAGCTGGGTCCGCTCTTGAGGCTGTTGCTGCGGGTGAGCATGATGTCCACCTTGCCATCTTTGCCAAAGGTGACCTTGCGATATCCGTACCACCCGTCCTTGCTGGCCCACACCAGCATGTCGCCGCGGCCCGCAGTAAGCGAGGTCTTGCCTTTGGTGTCGGTATATTTGGTGGCGGCAGGATAGAACTCGCCGTAGTTATAGATGCGGAATTCTACCTTAGCGCCCTTAACGGGGTTGCCGATGCGGTCCAGCACCTGTACTTGGGTTGATGCGGTGGCGGCATAGTTGCCGATTAGGTTGATTTCAGTGAAGTTGCGGGTGCGCAGCATCACTTCTTCGGGACCGTTATAGTCACCGAAGGCGCGCGTATGCATCAACAGGGCCCTGGATGCGGGTGCATTGAACCATCCCAGGTCCAAGACTGCCTCGGGCTCACAGGCTCCCATAAAGTGCCACTTGCCATCGGCCCAGGCCTCGACCCAAGCGTGGTTGTCGTCGGTGTGTGCCCAGCGGGGCGTATACACCTGACGGGCAGGGATGCTGATGGAACGCAGTGCGGCGACAGTAAATGTGGACTCTTCGCCACAACGGCCGATGGCGGTGTTCATGCAGGCCAGCGGTGACAGTGTGCGGGCATCACTCGGTTGGTAAGTCACATGCTCGTGGCACCAATGGTTAACCTCAAGAATTGCCTCTTCCATGCTCATCCCTTTCACACGCTCTTTCAATTCCTCGAAGAAGACCGGGCGTGACATATCGAGCGCCTCGTTGTTGACGCGCAATGGCAGCACAAAATGCCGCCACAACAGGTCGGGCACCGTTTTACCCCACGGCATCTGTTCCCGGGCCTCTAGGGTGGCCCTCACGTTATCGAGGTGGAACTGCACAGTGTAGTCTGTTACGTCAGCAAGCGGCATATAAGCATACAGGAATTCCAGCGCTTCCATCTCCCGCTCATTAACGTTTAGCCCCTTCACATCAGGTTTTCTTAACTCCACTATATTGTCGGCAACAGCATTAAATGCCATTGCGCCGACCATAAGCAACAGAATTATTATCTTTTTCATGATGCGCTATTTCAGTTTATTTGCAAAAGTAGTTAAAATTGCCCGTTTCAACAATTATTGACGTAATCTATTCGTCATTTGCCTTTTTTTCAATAACTTTGTACAATACTAAACATGTGGTTCTTCAAATGCTTTTTTCAAGATGGAAAATCAAATTAAATACCCAAAATTCTTTTTGTTGTCATTGGTGATGCTTATCTCGTTATCGATGACAGCAATGGCTACGTCAGACAAGATGGGCGATGTCGATGACAATGGTTTTGTAAACGTGGCCGATGTGACCTTGCTGATTTCCCATGTCCTTGGCAATGAATGCGATATTAACGAGTGGGCTGCCGATATCAATGCCGATGGGCTACTCAATGTCGCTGACGTGACTGGAATCATTCGGATGATTCTTGACCCAGGTTCTCAGATTGATAAAGTCACCATAACAGCCAATGGGGTTTCATTCACGATGGTGTATGTGCCTGGTGGCACGTTCATGATGGGATCCACGCCCGCAACCGATCCTGATGCCTACCGCAACGAGAGTCCTGTTCATGAGGTGACCGTCTGGAGCTACTATATTGCCGAGACCGAGGTGACACAGGAACTATGGCAGGCGGTGATGGGCAACAACCCCAGCAAGTGTCAGGGCGACCCAAGACGTCCTGTTGAGAATGTGACGCTGTTTCAGTGCGTGCGTTTTGTGGACAAGCTGAGCGCACTCACTGGCAAGGTTTTCCGTTTGCCCACCGAGGCCGAATGGGAATACGCTGCTCGTGGTGCCGGCTATAGCCGTGGCTTTAGGTTTGCTGGGAGTGCCGATGTCGACTTGGTCGCATGGTACTATGAGAATGCGCTGGATAGCCCGCATCCCGTTGGATTAAAACAGCCTAATGAAATAGGCCTCTATGACATGAGCGGCAACGTCTTTGAGTGGTGCCAGGATTTTTACAGCAGCTACGATGGGGAGCCCGCAGTCAATCCCATTGGACCCGAGTCGGGTTCTGACAACATTATCCGTGGTGGGTCTTGGGGTTCCATGGCCCCTTTGTGCAGGGTCTCTTTTCGTGGCATGATGCCTCCATCTGAGTCGACAGGCTATGTGGGCTTGAGGTTGGCGATGAACTATTGATATTGGTTAGTCATTGTCTTCAAATGATGTGTTGACTGTGCACCGTGTGTTGCCGTGTTAACAAGTTTTTTGTTTTTTTCTTATGATCACCTGTTATAGAACCGCGGGATTTTTGCTAATTTCGCACATCTTTTTGAACCTTTAATGACCAAAATGAAAAAATTAGATACTTTGCTTGCCGAGAAACTGATGCAGATCAGTGCCATCAAATTGCAGCCCGATAGTCCGTTTGCTTGGGCCACGGGTTGGAACTCTCCCATTTACACCGACTTGAGAATGACGTTGTCCTATCCCGAGGTGCGCAACCTCATCAAGGTGGAGATGGCACGACTCATCATGGAGAATTTTGGCGACACCGAGGTGGTTGCCGGCATTGCCACTGGCGCCATTGCTCATGGTGCGCTGGTTGCCGACTCATTGGCCATGCCGTTTGTCTATGTGCGCTCGACGCCTAAAGACCATGGCCTTGAGAATCTGATTGAAGGTGACATCAAGCCTGGGCAGAAAGTTGTTCTCATTGAGGATCAGCTCTCTACTGGCAATAATTGCATGAAATGCCTGAACACAGTGCGTGAGGCTGGCGGTATCGTGCTTGGTGTGATTGTCATCTTCGACTACCAGTTCTCTCGTGCTTCCAAGGCGCTCAGACGTGCCAAGCTACCTGTTATCACGCTCACCAACTTTGACACAATGATTGATGTGGCGATGGATAGCGGCAATTTGTCACAGGCCGATGCCGACACCCTGCAGCAATGGCATAGTGATCCCGAGAATTGGACGCCACTGGGCTTTGATACAGTCGATTAATTTTTCTAACCTCTCATATATTTTATTCTAAATGGAATCATTCAAGAGCAATCCGCACGCCATAGCTTGTGACGCTGCGACTATTTATAGCAAACTCACTAATCCCTCGCTTATTAAGAACCAGATTGATGCCCATGCCGACAAAATCGATGGCGAGGCTAGGCAGCATCTCGATACCGTTAAGTTCACCGAGGACTCCATCGCCATCCAGTCGCCGATGGGCGAGGTGACGCTTGCCCTTGACCATGAGAACAGCGTGGAAGGTAGGCGTGTGGTATATACGGCAACATCATCGCCCGTGCCCATCAGCATGGTCATTAATCTTGAGCCGCAGTCCGATGAGACCACGATGAGTACCGCCGAGTTGCAGCTTGAATTGCCATTCTTCCTGCGCAAGATGGTGGAAGGACAGTTGCAGGAGGGGGCAAATCGCTTCGGCGAGTTGCTGACCCACATTCCCTTTGACAGACTCTAACCAAATTTCGTAGCACTATGAAACGATATATTACAATAATGCTCGTGGCGTTGCTGCTTTCGGGCCTGTTGACGTGTGCATGGGCCTATGGTCAGCCCAAGCGTGAGTTCCGTTCGGCTTGGATTGCCACGGTCTGGTGTCTGGACTGGCCCTCGCAGGGTGCAGGGGCCGATGTTCAGAAGGCTCAGATGGACCGTTTGCTCGATTCATTGCAGGTCAATAACTTCAATGCTGTCAATTTCCAGGTGCGCTCGATGTGCGATGCGATGTATCAGTCGAGCTTTGAGCCCTGGTCGAGTTACTTGACGGGAACGCGTGGGCAGTATCCTGGCTTTGACCCGTTGCAGTATGTGGTCGAGGGTTGCCACAAGCGCGGCATGGAGTGTCATGCTTGGGTGAATCCCTATCGATGGAGCACGGGCACCAACTGGAATACCGCCCAAGACCAGGAACTAAAGAACGATGGCTGGTTGCTCACCTACGGCACGACCGTCATCCTTGACCCGGGACAGCAGCGTACCATCGACCGTATCGTTGCCGTGTGCAAGGAGATTATTACCAATTATGATGTTGACGGCATCTTGTATGACGACTACTTCTATCCCAGCGGTATTCCAGCCAACTCTACAGCGCAGGACTATGGCGAGTGGCAATCATCGGGCACATCGCTCTCGTTTTGCGACTGGCGTCGTGACAATGTCAACCGCATGGTTCAGGCTGTGTATGACATGATTCAGGAGACCCGTCCCGAGGTTCGTTACGGTATTTCACCGGCTGGTGTCGCCGCCTCGAGTTCGGCTGTGGCTAACATGCATGGTGTGGATCCTTGCCCCACAGGCAGCGACTGGCAGTATAACAGCATCTTCAGTGACCCGCTGGCATGGCTCGAAGCCCAGAGTATCGACTACATCTCGCCCCAGGTCTATTGGCCCTTTGGACACAGCACCAACGATTACGGCCAGATTACTGGCTGGTGGGGCCAGATTGCCGATCATTTCGGCCGTCAGGTCTATATATCCTCATCAATATCGGGGTTGACCAGCTCATCGACTGCGGTGCAGTACAAGGAATATGCCAATGAGGTGGAATTCAACCGCACATCATCTGTTGACGGTAACCCCGGCTGTATCTTCTACTCGTGCAAGTACCTGTATGCGCTCAACAGCAACACGTTGGCCCATTATCTCAAAAATACCGTGTTTACTCGTCCCGCCCTGCCGCCCCCCATGCCATGGAAGGAGGGTTATAATCCAGGCGTTGTTCAGAATTTGCAGCGCTTGGGAGACGTTCTCAGCTGGGACGGATATGATAACGTTCGCTACACGGTATATGCTTTTCCCATTACGATGAACACATCGACCTTTGCCGGCCAGATCGACTACTTGTTAGGCATGACCTATGGCTCGTCCTATGATATCCCGGAACAATATCGCCAGGGTTATCAGTTTGCCGTGTGCGTGCTTGACCGCGTGGGTAACGAGTGGGAACCTGCATTCTTGAGTGTGGAGCTTGAACAGCTTGATGATCCTGTCTTGATTTCTCCCGAGGCTGGAGCCACTGTCGATGCTCCGTTCAGTTTCACCTGGCACAAGGTGGATGGCGCTTCCCGCTATGTCGTGGAACTGTCCGCCACCCCCGAGTTCGACAATGTGTTAGAGCGTGTTACCGTGACCGACACTGCCGTCATCATGATGCACTTCAATAAACTCACCCACGGCAAGACGCAGTACTGGCGTGTGCAGTCCTGTTCCGACAGTTGCTACAGCGGTGTGAGCGAGGTGCGTGCCTTCACGCCCATGTTGCTTACCATCACTGACCCGGCCGATGGCAGCCAAGACCTTGACGTGCCGGTTACCGTTAAATGGTACACCTGCGGCAGCAGTAATGATGCCTACCTGTATATATCGAGTGACGACATGTTCCAATCCGTCATCTATCAGGGAACTTCGTCAACGGGAGAACTCCAGATTCCTGATGACTTGTTGGAACCTGGTAACACTTATTTCGTGCGTGTGCTATTGCCTGCCGATGGGGTGACAATGACCAGCAACACCGTGCGTTTTTCGGTGGCTCATTCAGCAGCCTATTTTGTTGTGCCCATCGATGGCGGTGTGCTGAATATGGGTGAACACATCACGCTGAAGCCTCAAAGTTGGGCGACCTCCTACGTCATCGAGGTATCCAACAGCGCGACTACTTGGGGCCGCACCCGTTTCATCGAGACATTGAAAGATGGTCAGTATCAGACCACCTTGCCCGCCGAGAGTATAAAGGTCAATGGCAAACTCATGGTTGACGGTTCGACCTATTACGCTCGCTGCAAGACCAGTTACCTCGACTTTGATGGTAACGCTCACACCACGCCCTATGGACCTATCATCAGCTTTGTTTATAAGGAGAAGGCTGCGTTGCCCGGTGATGTTAATGGTGACGGAGAGATCAATATTGCCGACGTCAACGTTCTCATCGACATGATCCTTGGTGGTGACTGCAATGAAATTGGCGACGTCAATGGTGACAACGAAGTTAATGTCGCCGACGTTAACGCCCTCATTAATATCATTTTAACAGCATAAGGGTGATTTTGAGCTGAAATTTTTGTCACATGTCAAGTAGTGCAAGGCATCGCCTTGCACCCGTTTGTCATGCCTTTTCGGCGTTTTTCTTGCCGGTAATCAGGAGGATGGCAAGGGAGACGGCGAGCCCGTAATAGACAGCATCGCCTGGCAGGGAGGCTGCGTTGGCAAGCAACATGGCAGCGACGCCCACGGGCATGGAAAGAAGGATAATGCTGGACTTGAAACGCCCGGGATACCACAAGGCAAAACTCAGTGGGAGCAGGATGGCGGCAGCGCGCAGGCCTAAGGACAGGAAACCCAGGTCGTTGATGAAACTGCTCTTGAAGATAAAGGTGGCTATCACAGCCGCAGTAAGGATGCCGATGATGGACAGGCGGGTCTGGGCGAGTGGTGACAGGGGAGAAGACGTCATGCCCATGCGGCGCTTGAAGTTACCATACACGTCACGCACCAGAATGGTGGCGGCACCCAACGACAAGCCACTGCCGCACCCCAGGATATTGATGAGCATGGTACCGAGCATCAGGCCGCCCAACCATGCTGGCATGTGACCGAGGATAAAGGCGGGAAATGCCTGTGCCGAGTTTTCGATAACGCCAATCCCCGCAGGCAGGGACTCGCTTGCTGCTTGCAGTGCCTTGAGTTCGTCGGCTGTGACATAATGACCGCGCATATAGATGCCCACAAGGGTGCAGGCGGCACCGATGATGGGCATGAACAACGAGCACAGCAAGGCTCCGCGACGGGCCTTGGCCGTGCTGGCTGCTGACCAGATGCATTGGGCGTAACTCTGGGTACAAACGACACCCAGGACGAGCGACAGACAACCGCCCAAGTCCTTAAATGCACCGCGTGCGAACGGACTGCCATAACGGTGATGGATGCTCTCGATATCGGTCAAGTCATTGAACTGGGCGAGGGCAGGGGAGTGATAGATCGTGTCAACCCCGTCGCGCAGCCCCGACCAGCCGCCTGCCACATGCCAAACCACGATGCCAGCTATAATCGAACACAGATAGAGCAGTATTAATTTGACGATTCCGGCCACTCCGGCGCTGCGGATACCGCCATAAAGCACCATCAGCATGATAAGCACGGCACCCGTGATAGAAGCCCATACTGTGGTCATGCCGAACAGGCTGCCAATCATCGCCGATGACGACAACACCTGCGACATAATGCTGATGAAAATACCAATCAGAAACAGAATTGAACCTATGGTCTCGGCTTTGCGGCCATACTCACGACTGACAACCTCAAGCAGGGTTGTGCACCCGCTGCGTCGCAATGGACCGGTATAAAACAGTCCTAATACCAGAGATCCCAGCCCGGCACCGATAGTGAACCACCATGCCGACATACCGTAACAAAACGCCAACTGCGCCGTGCCGATGGTGGATTGCCCCCCGGCCAATGTGCCCAACAAGGCGCCGCACACCATCCAACTACCGGCGCGTCCGCCAGTGGTGAACGTGTGCTCGTCTTTCACGTTGCGGCCGGCTAGCCAACTCAATGCCAGCAGCAACGCTACGGTCAGCAGGACCCCGATGAGATGCACGATAGAAACCATGTTGCAAATGTGTTGTCATGAGCAACTTGTGGCATGTTGAGCACCATCGGTTACTCCCTCTTTGACAACTTTGGCTGCAAAGATACGGTAAAATTTGTTCAAAATGGGCAAATTGTTAATAACTATTGCACTAAAATGTTTTTTATTTGTTTAAAATAAGTGTAATTTTGTAGGTTGATTTTTGTGCGGAAAATAAATTAACTAAAACATAATTGAATATGAGAAGACTGACTGATTTTAATATCAACATTAATGGCTTTGGCGGCCCCAAATCGCTATGTGAGCAACATCGATGGCGACGTCAATGCCGATGGTGATGTGAACATCGCTGATATCAATGTGTTGATTGATGCGATCATGTCAGGTCGTACCGATTCTCAGTGTGATGTCAATCATGACGGCGATATCACCGTTGCTGATATCAACTACCTGATTGACCTCATCTTGAACGGTCCTGTTATTCCTACTGCCGAGACTGGTGTCTATCTGGGCATTATCGGCTACAACCAGACCTTGAACACCAAGGAACTCTCGTTACTTGACACAACAACCGTCGTTGGCTTTAACGATTTTGTGTCCTCGCTGACTACTCAGCAGGGACGTCTGTTGTACTACTCTGTGGATCAGGCTATCGATGCACTGAAGACTGCCAGGAATCCTCGCAACCTCAAGAATGTGGCAATGGTGACTTTCACCAAGGGTGTTGACCAGGGTTCACTCATGATGACCGATAAGTATGACACCGAGGCCGAATATGCCAATGCCATTACCGCTCGTCTTGACAATGAGCGCATCTACGGTCAGCCCATCAAGTCTTACACCATTGGACTGATGAATGACAACATCAAGGACGCCAACCAGTTCCGTAGCAACTTGTATGCGTTAGCCAGCGATTCGACCAAGGCATTTGAGATCACTGACATGGCCGAGGTGACTCCATACTTTGAATCGATTGCCGAAGAGTTGGTGGGTCGCAATATGTCCGAGACGCTGACGCTCATCTTCCCGGGTGTGGGCACTGGTACACGCATCCGCTTCACGCTCGATGATGTTGACAGTGAGACGGTCAACGATTCACAGATTTACATCGAGGGCACTTTCTCGCTCAAGTCCCGTAGCCTGACCGACATCGTCTACAACGGCATGGTTTGCAATGCTGGTGACAGTGTCGCTGCAACGAGCACCGATGGCATGTTTGTGAATATGGTATTTGATGGTATCCAGCTCGATAACGAGGAAACTATCGATAAGAATAAGATTCAGGAATGGTACTGGATCGATGACCAGAGTGCATGGGAGGCCAGCACCGAGTTCTCGGCTTCACGCCTTCCCGATGTGGATAGTGTCTATTCAAGCACCCTCGTGATGCTCCTGCTTGACTGCAGCTCGGTGATGGATGAGAACTTCGATGAGATGCAGGCTGCCGTGGGCACCTTTATGGACCGTTTGCAGAACATCCCCGAACCCGAGCCCATTCCCGATCCCGGACTCATTACTGTCAATGGCGTGACGTTCCAGATGGTAGCCATTGAGGGTGGCACTTTCAAGATGGGTGTTGACACCGCCATGGTAGAAATGGGATATGCCAACAACGACGAGCTTCCCGCCCACGAGGTGACTCTTGAGCCTTATTTCATCGGTCAGACCGAGGTGACCCAGGAGTTGTGGGAGGCTGTGATGGAAGGTACCAACCCGAGCGCCTTTACAGGTAATCCCATGCGTCCTGTTGAGCAGGTGACCTGGGAAGATTGCCAGATCTTCATTGAGCGCCTGAATGAGCTCACCGGAAAGACCTTCCGCTTGCCTACCGAGGCTGAATGGGAATTTGCCGCTCGTGGCGGTAACGAGAGCGCCGGCTATCTGTATGCTGGTAGTGACTTTATCGACGAGGTAGCATGGTACTATGACAACAGCTATGCTATGGGTATCGGTAATGACGATTATGGCACTCATGCAGTTGCCACCAAGAGCCCCAACGAATTGGGCCTGTATGACATGAGTGGTAATGTATATGAGTGGTGCAGCGACTGGTATAAACCTTACGATAGTGAGGATACCTATGATCCCTCTCACAGCATTAACCGTCGTGTCATCCGTGGTGGCTGCTGGTTTGATGCACCGACCGATTGCCGCTCGACTTGCCGCGAGTATCAGCTTGCAGGCATGCGCACCTATTCCATTGGATTCCGCATTGCGATGTAAATAATAAATAATCTTTTTTAAACTAAAGCACCCGATGGCAGTTATCACCATGTCATCGGGTGCCTTTTAAAAAACGATACCACTATGCTACTTGTTATCATCACGGCACTGATACCGGCTGCTCTTCTCGGCTGGTGGATTTATAAAAAGGATTCAGACCGGCCCGAACCGCCGCAAATGCTGTTTAAAGCCTTTCTCTATGGCGTCGGTTCAACGTTCGTCACATTGGTCATTACTCAGCTGCTGGCCATCGTGGGCTTATTCACTTATGATTTGGGCTCGTTCTCCGGTGCGGTTTCCACAGCACTGTTTGCAGCCGCCTTGCCCGAGGAAATGAGCAAACTATTGATGTTATGGCTCTTCTTGCGCAAGAATCCCTACTATGACGAGTATTTTGACGGTATTGTCTATGCCGCTTGTGTGGGACTTGGCTTTGCCGGTACCGAGAATGTCCTGTATCTGTTGCAGAGCGAGGATTGGTTGGGAACAGGCATCATGCGTGGCATCACGGCTGTTCCGGCCCATTTCGCCATAGCCTGTGCCATGGGATATTTCTATAGCAAGCGCCACTTTGGTGACCGCTCGAGACTCACGACTGCCTGTGTGCTGGCGGTGCCGGTGCTCATTCATTGGGTATATGATGCGTTGGCTTTCAGCGAGGGCATCTTCCCCGCTATGTCGGTGGTCATCAACATTCTGTTTGTGCTGCTCATCTACCGCGTCTACAAGAACACCATGAAACGCATTGACGAGCTCAGACAACGCGATCAGGCGCGAATGACCCCGCCGCCCCTTCCTGGCAACGGCCCGTCTATTCCACCGCCCTTCTCTCAGCAATAGAGATGACTATAAACAAATCAGGCGACTTCAAATCGAAGTCGCCTGATTTGTTTTCTAAAAGCGTATTGCTATTAGTTTGAGCAGATTGCTTACTTCACAACCTTAACAGCGCTCTGGGTGCCATCGGTGAAGGTGGTCACCATGATGGTCAGACCATTGGCCTGCTGCATCTCCTGACCAGCCAGGTTGAAGTAACGCACGTTGGCAACGGTCTTGCCAGCGAAGAGCTCCTCAACGTCAACCATCTTGGATACGGTGGATGTGGTCGCTCTCGGTCTTGCCCTCGGCCACAGCATAAGCCTCGATCATGTAGGTGCCCTCATCGTCGAAGTTCAACTCACCAGTGTACTCCATCCACTCGCCAAATACATACTCACCGTCAACCAGAATGCCAACACGGTAATAGATGGTGCTGGGCTCGGTCGGGATCAGGTTTACAGTGTAGGCGTTGTAGTACAGGTTGCCGTCGTTGTAAACGTAGTTCTCCTTAGCGCTGCTGGGAGCATCGGTCTTCTCGGTGGGTTCAACGGGAGTAACCTCACCGGGCTCATAGGTGAAGCTGCACTTGGGCAGGAACTGATGCAGGGCATCACTCGGGGTGCCATAGGACATGTAGTGTGACATAGAGGCATTGTACTCGGTGTTCACGCCGAGGAAGTAGGTGGAGGTATAGTTGTAATCACCTTCGATGCTTACGTTAACCTCCACCATGAGGTTGCCACCAGTGTACTCATAGGGCTGATACAGGTCAAAAACCAACTCAGTGCGGCCATACATAACATCCATTGCGGCAACAACGGTTGCGCCAGTAACAGCGGTAGTCGTCTCAAAACCAATCTGATCAACGGTCTTGAAAGACAGTTCCAACTCGCAGTTCTCAAATTCGATAGTCTCCTCGGGATAGAACTTCACCTGAGTGATTTTGCCATTCTGCATCTCGGTGAGCATGTCGGCGGGATAGATCATCTGAGCCATAGTACCTTCTTGATCAACATACCAACCATTAATGGGAACCAGGTAATTGATTGCGTCACCATCACAAACGGTGAGCACGTTGGCCTGAGCGGCCAATGCCATTGCGGCAACAGCAAAAAGCGTAAATAATTTCTTCATAATAAAAAACTTAAGATTAATTAAACAATTATTGAAAAATTCAGTTACATCTCTAATGAAAATCCATTATAATTGTGATATCGGCAAAATTACTACTTTTTATGCAGGTTGCAATCTTTTTTCAAAATAAAAAGCCAATACAAATAATCAGGCGACCTCAAAGCGAGGTCGCCTGACATGTTTCTAATAGCTATAAGCTAAAGGCAGATAGCTTACTTCACAACCTTAACGGCGCTGGTGGTGCCATCGGTGAAGGTGGTCACCATGATGGTCACACCATTAGCCTGCTGCATCTCCTGACCCATTAGGTTGAAGTAGCGTACGCCTGCAACGGTCTTGCCTGCGAAGAGTTCCTCAACGTCAACCATCTTGGATACGGTGAAGCCGTCCCAGATGTGATCGCTCTCGGTCTTGCCCTCGGCGATAGCATAAGCCTCGATCATGTAGGTACCCTCCTCGGTGAAGTTCAGCTCACCGGTGTACTCCATCCACTCGCCATATACATAGTCACCGTCAACCATGACACCAACACGGTAGTAAATGGTGCTGGGCTCGGTCTCGATCAGGTTTACAGTGTAGGCGTTGTAGTACAGGTTGCCGTCGTTGTAAACATAGTTCTCCTTGGTGCTGCTGGGAGCATCAGTCTTCTCGGTGGGCTCGATGGGACCAACCTCGGGATTATAGGTGAACACGGTGCTTTCAGTCCAATTGCTGGTGCGCTCACCCTCACCAACAGCCTGTACCTGTACCTCATAGGTGGTGCCTGGAACGAGGTTCTCGAGAGCAAATTCGTTACCCTCGGTGCCTGCATAGATCCACTCGCCTGCTTCGTCACCAGGAATATCGAGAACGATGTCGTCAATTCTCAGTTTGTACTGATCATAGCAGCCATAGTGACGGATAGCGAAGCGTCCAGTCTTACCGGCAAATTCACTCAAGTCGAAGGTGAACTGGGTCCAGCCATCAGGGATGAGGTTATCGGCAATCAGTACATAATTGTCGATGCTCATGCCATCACCTTCTGCTACATAAACGGCAATTACATCATCCCATGATGCATATGCCCAGAATGACAATGTTCCACCTAAATCCACAACGGGCGAGAACAGCCAGTTGTCGGGGTATAAGCCACCAACGCCTGCGATCCAACTTACCGATTCAAAGTAATTCGAACCGCTGTGAGCATTATACTCATCCGATTCTGCGGTCCAGCTATAGCCGTCGTTATCGTTGTCGAGGGCCATCCAGCCTTCAAATTGTTCTGCGGTCTCAAGGTCCCAAACATATTGATGACCTACATTGGGATTATACTCCCTGTAACGCAGGTTGAAGAACGGATCGTGGTCGTTCTCCCAAGTTACGACACCGGTAGCAGGATCAACGGTCACGTTCTCGGGCATCACGGGTGCGTTGGGATCGATTAACTCGAGGTCAACACGGTCGTTGTTCGAACCCAGCGTTACGGTGAAGATGTAGGTGGCACCACTCATGAACTCATAGTTATCGGCGCGGCCAGGAGCTGTACCGTCGTTGGTGGAAATCCAAATCCTGTCACCGGGAGTGGGGTTGGTAATCACATAGTCATAGACACCGGCGGGAATAAGGATGGTCACTGCATTGTTCATTACAATGTTATTAGTATTACATGAGCCATCGGCATTCTCGGGAATCTTGTACTCAAACTCAGCATAAACAGAAGCATCGGCATCACCACCCTGGGTCAGAGGACCTGTCTCGGGGAAGAGAACGCCATAGGCGGTGGCATCAGCATCCAGCAGCATCTGGTAGCCAGAGCCGTCTTGCCATAAGTCGCCAGCAGCGAGCGTTACACTAGCATAGCCCTCAGGAATTTCATCGCGCAGGGCAACATTGATGTGTTGACGTTTGAAGGTCTTATGGGCAACAACCTTAGTCGTGCTACGGAAACCAGCCCTGTAAGCGGCTTCTTCTACCTTGCTTTGGGACATCATCGGCAGTGCCAAAACGCCCATCAACAGAATAAATAAAAATTTTTTCATAAGCGATTCAATTAAAAAAATTAATAAATTAAAGAATAAAATCGGGTTTAGATTGCAAAGTTACAAATTATGAATAAGAAAAACAAAGAAATGCTCAAAAAATAAAAAAACATGATACTCCGCCACGGAATATCATGTTTTTCGGCAGTGATGATTAATTCTCTTTAATGCTTCTTGACTAGACGCTCATATTCGGGATTGCCCTCGAGCAAGAGGCGATTGTAGCGGTCACGGTCATTAAGTACGTTATAGGCGGCTTGCACGTCAGGATTGCGGTGGTTGATAATGACGCTGTAAGCTCCGGGGTCGCTATAGACGTCACGCGCAATCAAGCCTTTGATGATGGCCTTGAGCATGTTCTCGCTGGTGCGGTATTTCTCCTCATCATATTTCACACTGTCTTTTTCGCCCATGGCGATGAAATCGCGCATCATCCCGTCGGTGACAACAAAGCCATTGTCAAACTCCTTGACGGTAGGGAACTGCTTGCTGATGGTCTTGCGGTTCTTGTCCACATATCCGATGACATACTGGTTAGTAATGCCCTTGGCGGTCAGGTCGCGGTAATAGGTGGAATATTCGCTGGTGTCAACAGGCACAAACACGTCAGGCATAACCCCGCCGCCTCCGTATATGGTGCGATGGTTGATGAGTGTAGTGTATCGCAGTGAGTCGTTGAACTGGATGCTGTCAAGACTATAGTATTCACCCTCATTGTAGCGGTCATACAGTTCCTTCTCATAAGACTTTTTGTCACCGCGCTTGTAAGGTTTCTGGATGCAACGGCCGCTGGGTGTATAGTAACGGGCTACGGTCAGGCGCATCATTGAGCCGTCTTCAAATTTGAAGGGTCTTTGCACCAATCCTTTGCCAAAGGTGCGGCGACCGACAACCACGGCGCGGTCCCAGTCTTGCATGGCTCCTGCAAAAATCTCTGCAGCCGATGCCGAGTACTGGTTCACGATGACTACCATGGGTAAATCCTTATAATCGCCCCAACCGTTGGCTGTAGCGTCGTTGCGGGGAGCATTGTCGCCCTCGGTATAGACCATGAGCTGGCCGCGCTCCAGGAACTCGTTGCACATGTCGATAGCGGCATTCAGGTAGCCGCCGCCATTGTCGCCCAAGTCCATGATGAGCTGGGTCATGCCCTGCTTCTTGAGGCTCTTGAGGGCGTCCATCATCTCCTCGTGGGTCTTGGCGCCAAAGCGAGAGATGCGCAGGTAGGCAGTCTTGTCATCAAGCATGTACTGGGCATCAATGCTGTGCAGGGGGATGTTGTCGCGCGTGATGCGGAATGTGATAGGTTCCTTCACTCCAGGACGCAATACCTTGACGGTCACTTGTGTGCCCTTTTTGCCGCGCAGCCGTTTTTGGATGTCGATGTTCTTCATCTTCACACCGGCGATAACAGTGTCATTGACCGTGATGATGCGGTCTCCTGCTAGGATACCCACGCGCTCACTGGGACCGCCGGGAACGGTCTGAATTACATAGAGTGTGTCCTGATTCAGGTTGAACTGAATGCCCACGCCACTGAATTCACCCTGCAGGGGCTCTTCCAGTTCCTTGGTTTCCTTGGCATCGGTGTACGATGAATGGGGGTCCAGGCTTTCAAGCATTCCCCTGATGGCATCTTCAATCAGTTTGTCCTCGTTGACCGAGTCCACATACAGTGTCGAGATGGCATACTCGGCATTCAACAGCTTCTGCAACGCTTGGGGCATGGTCCGCTGGGCCATACAGGTCAAGGAGAAAGCCAGGCACATAGTGATGGCCAGTGATATTTTTTTCATCTTGGTTTTGTTTTTTTGTTCTGTGATTTAGTGGGGGAGTTGTGTCACGTCGGCATCGACCGGTAGATATGCCTTTACGTCCTGGCCGTAATTGTAGAGCTCGCGCACGATGCTGCTGCTGATGTGGCTGTACTCGGGCAGAGTGTAGAGCAGAATAGTCTCGATGCCAGTCAGGTCACGGTTCACCTCGGCCAGGTGCTTCTCGTTCTCGAAGTCTTGAATCAGGCGTACGCCGCGAACGATGAATTGTGCCCCTATCTCGCGGGCAATGTCAACTGTCAAGCCGGTATAGGTGATGACCTCGACGCGCGGTTCATCCTTAAATACGCTCTCAATCCATGCCTTGCGTTGCTCCATAGTCATGAAAGACCGCTTGTCGGCATTCACGCCGATGGCGATGACAAATCTGTCAAACAGTGGCAACGCCCTGCGCACAATAGACTCATGGCCACGGGTGAAAGGGTCAAACGACCCGGGGAAAAGCGCTATTCGCTTCCCTTCTTTCTCAATGCACTGTGATGTCTTCATCGTCTTCGTTTACTAAGTTGTCAATAATAAAGCCCTGGCGTTCCATGGTGTTCTTGCCCATGAAGAAGGCGAGCATCTGTTTTACGGAGTCTTCCTTGCGCAGCTGCACACGGTCGAGACGCATGTCGGGACCGATGAAGTCCTTGAACTCGTCGGGCGAGATTTCACCCAAACCTTTGAATCGCGTGATCTCGGCGGCGTCACCCAACTTGTCGAGGGCAGCAAGGCGCTCCTCGTCATTATAGCAGTAGTAGGTCTCAACCTTCTGCGGTTTGGCCTCGCGCTTGGTCGAACGGTTTTTGCGTTTTGCCTCCTTCTTGTTAAGCACACGGAACAGAGGCGTCTGCAGGATATAGAGGTGGCCTGTCTTGATGAGCTCGGGGCAGAACTGCAGGAAGTAAGTGAGCAATAGCAGGCGGATGTGCATACCGTCAACATCGGCATCGGTAGCGATGATGACCTTGTTGTAGCGCAAACCCTCGATTCCGTCCTCGATATTGAGTGCTGACTGCAGCATCGCGAACTCCGTGTTGATGATGACTTTCTTGGGGTCCATGCCAAATGTGTTCAGCGGCTTGCCTCGCAGCGAGAACACGGCCTGGGTTTCCACATCGCGTATCTTGGTGATAGAACCGCTTGCCGAGAGACCCTCGGTGATGAAGATGGCGGTGTCGCCACGGCGGTCGTTGTCCTTGGGGGCGCGGGAGTCATTGAAGTGGACGCGGCAGTCACGCAGCTTGTCGTTGTGCAGGGTAGCTTTCTTGACATTCTCGCGCACTTGCTTGCTCACGCCAGCGATGGCCTTGCGCTCGCGCTCGTTATCCTGAATCTTCTTCAACAGCACTTCGGCGGTCTCGGGCGCTTTGTGCAGATAGTCGTCAAGTTCCTTCTTGATGAAGTCGTTGATGTACTTGTAGATGGTGGGACCATCTTTCCACATGATGCTGCTGCCCAGCTTGATCTTTGTCTGGGACTCAAACACGGGCTCTTCGACCTTGATGCTGATGGCGGCGACGATACCGTTGCGGATGTCGCTATATTCAAAGTTCTTGCTGTAGAACTCCTTGATGGTCCTAGAGAGCGCCTCGCGGAAAGCACTTTGATGGGTGCCGCCCTGGGTGGTGTGCTGGCCGTTGACAAACGAGTAGAATTCCTCGCCCAATTGGGCCGCATGGGTGATTACCACCTCGATGTCGTTACCCGTGAAGTGCATGAGCGGGTACAGCGGGTCGTTGGTCATATTCTCCTTCACCAGGTCGCTCAAGCCGTTGCGCGAGTGGTATTTCTTACCGTTGAACGTGAGCGTCAGACCCGTGTTCAGGTAAGAGTAGTTCTTGATCATCTGCTCGATGATCTCCTCGCGGAACTCGTAATTCTTGAAGATGCTGCCATCGGGTTTGAAACGTACCAGCGTGCCGTTCTCCTCACCCTCGGCAGCGGCGATGATGCCGCTTTCCTCCTTGGCCACGCCCTCGTTGTAGAGCACCGATGAGCACTGGCCGTCGCGCACGCTGCGGATGTAGAACTCTGTCGAGAGGGCATTGACAGCCTTGATACCCACACCGTTCAGACCCACTGAGCGTTTGTAGGTTTGGGTGTCATACTTGGCGCCGGTATTCATCTTGGATGAGGCTGCCTTGACCTGGTCCAGGGGGATGCCACGTCCGTAGTCGCGGATGGTAACCGTGCCGTCGGCAACGTCAATATCGATGTTGGGCTTGGCATAGCCCGTGTTGAACTCGTCAATACTGTTGTCGATGACCTCCTTGATGAGGACGTAAACGCCATCATCGTTCTGGGAGCCGTCACCCAACTTTCCGATGTACATGCCGGGGCGCTGGCGGATGTGTTCGCGTGGTGATAAAGTAACCAGGCGGTCATAACCGCCGAAGTCGCTTGCTGACTGCTGAGCGCCATCCATAGCGCTATCTTCTGCTATCTGATTCTGTTTGTCTTGTGACATTCTTTATATAAATTCTGCGTTTTAACCAACAAAGATACTAAAAATCCCGCAAACACCATGCCATCGACCCTCATCTATAAGGATTATTAACGATTTGATAAGCGTTTAGTGGGCATCTGTCGCCTTCTAAAAATGGGAATGGCCATAAATTTGACGGGAGTAAGGCAAGATATTGAATGCTGAGACGTTAATATATTGTAATCCGTTAAACCGCTCAGTAGAAATGAAAGCAACCGTTTTTCAAGTGTGGGTGGCTGCTTTGTCTGTCATCTTGTTGCTCACCTCGTGTGACCCCTTGTCATCGGTGGAATACAATATCCATAACATGACCGAGGACACGGTGACAGTAGCCATGTACAAGGAAATATTAACATCAGCATATCAGGGATTTGACATCGTCGAGAATGACAGCGTGACGACTCATTACGGTAAGGAAGACAGCATCAGCGTGGCTGTTTTGGCGCCTCATCAGTACATGAGTGTTCAACGGGAATGGAGCGGCATCTATCGCGAGGAGCTTGTGGTCCCAATATGGAAATTCATGAAATCAATCACTGTCGGGGACGTCGAGCTGTCACCTGAGCGGTGGAATAAAGAATCGGCATGGCACCTCAAGACAACGGGCGGCGGATTGGGTGAAGGCGAGTCCCGTTACTATGACCTCTATCTCAGGTAATAGACAATTCTGCCAAAAATTGCCTTAATGTTGCAGGGGCGTGTCCAAAAATAAGTTACCTTTGCACATCTATATAATGATTTAGCGCAAGTGAATAAGGTAAGAGATATTCAACTCGATAATTACAGGGCACTGGTGATGATATACATCTTGTGTGTATCCCATGTACTGCATTGGCTATTAAATGCTGGAGAACCCATACTCTCGTTGGTGGTGATTGGTACACCGGTTATTTTCTTTGTTTCGGGTGCCGCTCTCTCGGTAAGCCGTTCCAAACGTGGTATCGTGGAAACGGTCATCAATCGACTCAAGAGGATTGTAGTGCCATTCTATATCTATGCCATTGTGGCGATAGTCATCGCCGTTGTGGCGACACTGCTGATTCCCAGAATTGAACTGGTGGGTTTCAGGCCGGTTCGCTTGTCGGACTTCAGCTGGACCGATGCGTTGAAGGTTATTTTTTGCCAGGATGTCCCCCACATCCCCTATATGGCGCACTTGTGGTTTATTATCCCTTATCTGATTCTGGCTTGTTCGTTCCCGCTACAGGTGAAGTTGACAAAGCACGTCAATCGTCATGTGTACTTCGTGGCATGTATTCTCCTGTTCGTTGTGGTTCAGTCGTTTACACAAAACGCTCTCATCAGAGAGGTGTTGTGTTACAACGTGTTTATCGTTGCGGGATACCTGTACTACAGGAAATGTGACATGAGGTTGTGCGTGCTCTTGGCGGTTATCGCTTTGGCAGCCTTACTGGTTAACGAATTCTTATTAGGCGGGCATTTCAGCCCGTTGCAGGACCATAAATTCCCGCCCGATTGGGTGTTCTGTGCCTATAGCCTTTTTGTACTGTGCTTGGTTTCGCTGGTGTTCTGGAAAATACGTGTTCCCCAAAACCGGCTTTTGCGCATCTGGAACAAGCGAGGTTACACCATGTACCTGTATCAGAGCGTGATTTTTGCAGTGGTGGCAGCATTGCGCCAGCACACCTACGTGAGCTCTGCGATGCCGGTCGTGAGGGTGCTGACAGATGCGGCCCTTGTCTTTGTGTTGTCAACCGCCCTGTCTTATCTGACTTACCCCCTCGAGCGTTATATCATGGATAAGCTGAAATAGTTCCCGCTCAACGGTTCTTGATGAGAGCAACGTAGGTGATGAGGATGACGTTCATCATCAGTGCATAGATGATGGCGGGAATAGCAATGATGTCATTGTTGAATACGAGTGGACTGCTGGCGATGGCGATGGCCTGAGCCGCGTTCTGCATACCCACCTCGATAACGATGGTGCGGCGTTCCTTACCCGTGAGGCGCATGGCGCGGGAGAGTAGGGCACCACTTCCCATAGCCAACAGGATGAGCACGCTGATGGAAAGACCAAGCTGACCGAAGCTGTCGATGATGGCGTCACGGTTCTGGATGAAGAATACCGTGGCAAGGAAAATCAGGGCAGGGAAAGCGATGCGGGACAGAATGTTGTGCAGTTTCTCAGCGATTTTCTCCCACTTCTTCCTCACGGCAATACCCACGGCGATGGGCAGGAACATGAGCACGATGTTCTGCATGAACAGTTTGCCTACGGGCAGATGCACTTGAATGGCACTGCCGGCTGCTGTGGTAACCCATTCCATGATGAGCGGCACGGTAACCAGCGTGATGATGCTGCTGCAGGCAGTGAGCGACACCGACAGGGCCACATCTCCCTTGGCGAGCATCGAGAACACGTTAGACGAACTGCCACCTGGGCAGCAACCGATAAGCACGAAACCGATTAGGAAAATCGGGTCAAGCCCGATAGCTTTACCAATGAGCCATGCCAGCAAGGGCAAGGCGATAATTTGTCCAATAAGACCGGCCAACACAGGCTTGGGACGTGTTTTAAACAGCTTAAAATCTTCAATCTTCAGGTTTAGACCCAGCTCAAACATCAGCAGGGTTAGGATGGGCAAAACAATCCAAATCGTGTTCATGATTACTTTAGTGTGGTTGATGGTGATATCTAACACGAAGTACCCACTCCAAGTGTGGCGGAGCGGGTACTTGATGAATTATCTCTGTGGCTTAGAGCTTGGCAGCTATAGCTGCGGCAATAGCTTGCATCTCCTCGGCAGGCAAGGTGAGCTTGGGTCCGCCAAAGGCCATGTCCTTCTCGCTCTGCAGGGGAACGAGGTGGATGTGGCAATGAGGTACCTCAAGACCTAAAACACCGATGCCGATGCGCTTACAGGGAACGGCCTGCTCAAGGGCCATAGCCACCTTGCGGGCAAATGCCCACAGGCCAGCATATTCCTCCTCGTCGAGGTCAAACATGTAGTTCACCTCGTGCTTGGGGATAACCAGGGTGTGACCTTTGGCCATGGGGTTGATGTCGAGAAACGCGTAATAGCGGTCATCCTCGGCCACCTTGTAGCTGGGAATTTCGCCAGCTGCGATTTTGCTGAAAATAGTTGCCATAACAAGTGGGATTATACTTCGATTTTCAGGATCTCAAACTTCATCTTTCCGGCAGGAGCCTGTACCTCTACCTTGTCGCCAACCTTGTGGCCCAGCAGACCCTTGGCGATGGGGGTGGAAATGGAAATCTTGCCCTCACGCAGGTTGGCCTCGGTCTCGGTAACGATAGTATAGGTCATTTGTGCCTTGTTCTTGAGGTTGCGGATGGTCACCTTGGTGAGCAGTTGAACCTCGTCGGTCGAGATATTGCTCTCGTCGATGATGCGGGCCGATGCAATCAGCGCCTTGAGTTCAGCAATCTTGCCCTCGAGCATACCTTGACGCTCCTTGGCTGCATCATATTCTGCGTTCTCTGAAAGGTCTCCCTTGTCACGTGCCTCGACGATGGCGCGGACAACTTCGGGACGTTCTACGTTCTCAAGATGAGCCAATTCGGCCATCTTCTTGTCGTAGCCTTCCTGTGTCATGTAAGTAATAGCCATGCTAAATACTGTGGTTTTTTTTAATTTTTAAGATTCAAAAAATTAGAAGAATCTCAACTGTTGCTGGTGAGATCCCTCGCGGTTAATACTTTGTTTTAACGTTGCAAAGATAGTATATTATTTAATTCAACGCACCAAATTGTTAATAAATTCACGTCTTTTTATTAAAATTTAACCGATGATGGTGAGGTCCCTATGGTTTGCGATAGTATAATTGGGGCCGCTCTTTTATCTGCGCCACAAGGCAATGATTTGCCTGATGGCGACGGCAATGCTTATCACGGTGAGCACAATGGCTATAGCCAGGGCGCCGCTCTCCATGGCAATCATCACCGCCGAGGCAACTGCAAGTGTCCACAGCAGGTTGTAAATGCTTGCACGGGAGATGCTCAAGCGGTATCCCCTGAAGTAAACCACGGCAATGATTATGGTGTACAGCAGGTAGGAGACAAGGAAGGCGATACCCAGTCCCGTGAGACCCCACCAGCGATAGAAGACGATGTTCAGCGCCAGGTTGATGACCGCGCTGGCCACCTCGGTCCACAGGTAGGTTTTTCCGTCGCCCTTAGCCAGGATGGTGAATGCCAGGCACCACGACAAGGTGCGCAAGACAGTGCCTATCATTCCCCAAGAGATGAAGGTGAGGATGACGTTAAACTCTGGTGTATAAAGAAGCCACACGACAACCTCGCGCAAGAGGATGAACAGCGCTACCACGGGCGCCATGACTGCAATGGCGACGTTGATTTCCTGGGAGACGAACGCGCGTAGCCTCATGCGACTCTCAGCCACCTTGGCCAGGCGGGGATAATACTCCATGCCCAGGGCAGTGAGAATCAACCCTGTGTATTTATTAATTAAGGTGTAACCCGCTTGATAATAGCCCACGGTCTCGGTGCCGGCATTGACGTTAAGCCATGCGTTGAAGGCGTAGCTCGCCAAGATGGTAGCGAAGTTGCCGAGTGTCATGTAAATACCCAGCCTAACAAACCCCTTGCCCATGTCAAAGGTCTCGCGGGAGTTCACTTTGACCGAGGGGTAGTCGCGGTTGCGGAACAGCCATGCAAAAGCAGCCAAAGCGGCGGCATAAGCGATGATTGACGGCAAAATGCTGCGTTCGCGCAGCAGGTAGAACATGGGAATCGAAATCGCAAGCCCGACGATTGTACCCCACAGCGTGACACTTGCCAAACGCTTGAGGCGCGCCGTGCCTTGCAGTATGGCATATTCACCGTTGGTCAGCGCTTGCAGCAAAACAGCGATGCTGAGGGCGACAAATCCCCAGATGTGAGCACTGTCGCCAAAGGTGATTTGGCTGAGCAAGGGGGCCAGCGACAGGGTGAGCAATGCTCCCGCTAGACCAAGCCACAGCGACCATCGTCGCACAACGGTCACCATGCGGGCCACTAAACCACGATCAGAGGCCAACGCTTGAGAAATGTCTCTGACGCTGCTCGACCTGATGCCCAGGTTGGTGCCCGTCGAGATCATCTCCAGCGCATTGTTGAATAAGCCGAACAAACCAATGCCCACAGGGCCTATCCACAGGGCTACAAGCTTGGTGCGAATGATGGAACACAGGATACCCATCACCTGAACCCCGCCGAAGAGGCCCATCGCTTTCATCGCCATGCGTGATATGTTACCCTGTTTGCCGGCCATTTATATTTATAATGTGATGTCAAAGGTGTTATAGACGATACCGCGTCCACCCAGGCGAGACTTCTGCCTGACGAGACCCTCGTTGAGGTAACGTCCATGATCCTCGTTGCTGATGCCGAAGTCAAAATACCGGAACCCCATCCGCTGGTGCTCATTGATAAGGTATTCAAACAGCAGTGTCAGTGCCTTGCTGTCTTTACCCCGGGGTGAAGCGCCGATGTACTGGCAATGTGCAACGGGGTGCGAGAGATACATCACCACCCCGGCCAGTAGCTCGCCGTCAAGCGTTGCGGTGTACAGCTTGATGTTCTCGGGGAAGCGGCCTTGCAGCAGGCGCATTTCGTCAAGTGAGTGCACCGGGCGCGTGCCATAACGCTCGTCAAGCAGTGATGAGAGCAGATTCCAGAAACCATCCCAATCCTCGCTTTGCCCAACGGTAATCCCAGCCTTGCGGGCCGCGTTGGCACCGCTCTTGTTGCCGCGGTCAAGTGACAGCGGACAGGTGAGGTCGATTGTCGTGGAGATGTTGGTCTCGACCAGCACCGCATTGTGGCGGAACAGGGCATACAGGTCCTCCTCACAGGGGTAACTGTGGTAGATGTGGGGCACCGGTTTATAGACCAGATGCTTTATACCGTTGTCCTTCATCCATTCAATAGCGGTATCCATCACCTCGACCATGACGGTCACATCAAAGTGCTTGAGTGG
Organism: uncultured Muribaculaceae bacterium; assembly: GCA_905233915.1. GTDB lineage: Bacteria > Bacteroidota > Bacteroidia > Bacteroidales > Muribaculaceae > Sodaliphilus. The sequence goes on from CAJOFM010000003.1 coordinate 190,908, forward strand.
CACCAGCCATGCGCCATAGGTAAGGCCGCGGTGGGAATAGAGCGTGTCACCGTCGATGCAGGCGGGCAGCACCGCGCACCACTTGCCGTCGCGCATGGCGACGAGCGAGCAGTCGGTAAAGCGGTCGCTGTGATAGTCCATGTAGCCTCGCTGATGCAGGAATGTGGCATTACGGCAAGCTTTCACAAACTCGTTCCATTGGGCTGCCATCGAGGGGTGATATTTCGAGATTGTTATCATACACATTTATATAATAAACGCAAAAGTACGCTAAAAAATATTACCTTTGCCCAAAAAAAGTCAAGAATCAATTGTTATGCAGCTGAAATTATCCAAAATTGGACTTCTGCCTCGCATCATCATCGCCATCATTCTGGGTGTGGTGTGTGGCATGTTTTTCCCTGAATGGTGCGTGAGGTGCTTTGTGACCTTCAACAGTGTGTTCAGTCATTTCCTCTCGTTCCTGATACCGCTCATCATTGTGGGACTCGTCACTCCGGCGATTGCCGACATTGGTAAGGGCGCTGGCCGATTGCTGCTGATTACCGCCCTCATTGCCTATGGTGACACGGTGTGCTCGGGCTTCTTGAGCTATTTTACAAGTACCAGTTTTTTCCCCGCGCTCATCGACCGCTCGCAGGCTGCTGCGGCCGTGGCCAATGCCGAGGAACTGCAGCCCTTCTTCACGATAGAGATTCCACCCCTGCTCGACGTCATGAGTGCTCTTGTTACGGCGTTTGTGATGGGATTGGGCATCGCTTTCTTCGAGTCTCCGCAGTTAAAGAAGGGATTCGATGAGTTCCGTGACATCATTACCAAGACTATCGAGGTGGCGCTTATTCCCATCCTGCCTATCTACATTTTCTCGATATTCCTGAACATGTCCTTCACGGGTCAGGCATGGCGCATCATCAACGTGTTCGTGGCCATCATTGGCGTCATCTTTGTGATGCACATCATATTGTTGGTTTTGCAGTATTGCGTGGCCGGTGCAATTTCTGGACGCAACCCCTTCAAGGCCTTGTACAACATGCTTCCCGCCTATTTCACAGCTTTGGGAACATCTTCATCGGCTGCGACAATCCCTGTTACACTCAACCAAGCCAAGAAGAACGGGGTGAGCGAGGGCATAGCGGGCTTTGTGGTGCCGCTGTGTGCCACGATTCACTTGTCGGGTAGTGCCATGAAGATCACGGCTTGTGCCGTGGCATTGCTGCTCATGCAGGGTGGCACTATCGCCATCGGCGAGTTCACCGGTTTCATCCTCATGCTGGGTGTGATGATGGTGGCAGCCCCCGGTGTTCCGGGTGGCGCTATCATGGCAGCCCTGGGCGTACTGCAGTCGATATTGGGCTTCACTGCCGACCAGCAGGCGGTGATGATTGCCTTGTATATCACTATGGATAGCTTCGGTACGGCATGCAATGTGACAGGCGACGGTGCGATTGCATTGGTTGTTGACCGCATCTATGGAATGAAGCCGAAATAGTGCAAATAATAGCTTTTTTGTAAAAAAAGTCAAAAAAATTTTTGTGTGTCAGAAAATGATATTATATTTGCATCGCATAAAAGGAAAAAGTTAAGAGAAGAGAACAGTTTTGATTTAGAAGAGTTTTTGGATTAACTTAATACTGTCGGTAGATAGAATGGTTAATCCATTCTTCTTTCTGAAGAGAAAAGATTAAGAAAGCGTGGGCCGTGATGACCCGCGCTTTCTTATTGATTTCCAATTTGTTCTATTGCTTTAATTTCCCGATAGAATCATGTCGATCAGCTTGTTGATGTCGGCAACGTTCACTTCGCCGTCACCATTCACGTCAGCGTTGGGGCTGGTTCCGTCGTTCAGGATGATGTCGATGAGTGCGTTGATGTCGGCAATGGTAATCTCGCCGTCACCGTTCACGTCGCCAACGTTGGGATTGGGACCAGGACCGGGTTCGGTATTAGTGGAACCGCACACGCCATAGGCCAGAACGTCCTCAACGGCAAAGGTGATATTTGTGGGCATGCTACCGTCGGCATTGGGCTTGGCAGGCAAGCACTTGATACCGCTCTTGTGCAACGGGTTGTTGGGATCCAGGGGAACACTCTTGCGAATAGCCTCTTCATCGTTGGCGGGAGCGATATAGCTCCAGTAGATGTAGTTGCCGTCGCTGTTGATTTGGGCCACATTGGCAAGCTCGCCACTGTCCTCGGCGCCTTCAACCTTGATGGGGGAGTCGTCGATGAGTTCGCAGTCGGCGATACGCAGGGCTTCGTTACCAGCCACGTCGGCACCTGTTGACATGTTCTCGATGCGATCAAGCGCGATGCGGTAGATGCCGGGTACGCAGCCATAGGGATCGGTCTGTACTTGCATATACAGGTATCCGTTCTCCTCATCGAGGTAGAAGGTCTTGATGATAGCATCCTTGAACAAGGCATTGAAGTGCTTGGGCTTGCCGGTGCCGCCGTCAGGATAGATGTCGGCCTTGGTGAAGCGCAGCAGGCAGATGCCGTTGAACTTCTTGCTCATCCAGAAGATGCCGTGCTTGTCCTGAGCAAAACCGCCGGTGATGCTACCCCAGCTGATTTCGTCACCGTAGTAGGGGAGCCACTGGTTCTGCAAGAGGAAGGGCTGCTGGCCATAGAGGCCCGTGGTGTCGGCATTGAGCTCGTGGATACCCACGTTGCGGTCGCTGATATAAATCTTGTTTTCTTGCTTGTCGATGAACATGGTGAACGGGTCCTCGCTGGGTGCGTACCCCACGTTGTTGAGCACGGTCACGCGGTAGAAGATGCCGTTGGTGTTGTTCACATAGAACAGCTCACCGTCACCCAGGGGTTGGTTGGGATCCTGATAGGTGAACTTGTCACCGGCAACGGCTACATACACGCGGTTCTTGTAGTTCTGAAGGGTCAGGGCGTGCTTGCCGGCGTTGAAGTTGGTATTGACAATATTGCCGTCCTCGTCTTTGTACATCAGGCTGCCGTCGGTGGTGGCGAAGTACAAGCCCGCGGGGCATCCCAGTGTGGAGCCTTCACCCGAGATGGTCTCGTCGGCAACGATGTTGAGGTAACGCCACTGGTTGGCATTCTTGAAGGCATTAACCGAGCCAGGAGCCACCTTACAGATGACATTGCTCTGGCTCTCGTTGAAGACGCCGGCTGCCAGTGCGGGCGTGTTGACGTTGAGCACGCGCAGCACCTTGATGGTGGTGGGAACCGAACCGGGTTCCATGTAGTTCACGTTGGCGGGAATTTCCATTTCCTCGAGTGCGGTGCAGCCCTCAAAGCAGTTGCGCATCATGTTGGTAGCCGTTGCGGGCAGCGTGACGCTGGTCAGGCTGGTACACTGGGCACACAGTCCTTGAGGAATCTCGTTGCGTCCGTCGGCAATGACAATCTCCTTGAGTGCGGAACCTGCAAATACGTTCTGGCCCACGTTGACATTGTTCTCAAGCGTGAAGCTCTCGATATCACTGTAAGCAAAACCATAGTTGCCGATGGTAACGAGCGCAGGAAGGTCAACACCAGTAAACGGGGCATAAGCCAAGCCGTAGTTGTCGATGCTGGTAACCGTAGCGCTAGTGTAGGCGGTTCCGATATTGCCTTCATGAGCCGAAACCAACAGGCGGTTGCCGGCGGCATTGAGCAGCACGCCATTATCAAGTTTGAATGCGGTGTTGTCCTCTTCAAGGGTGATATTGGCCAGGGTGGGGATGGGAGCAAACGCACCTGTGCCGATGCTGGTCACGCTAGCAGGGATGATGACGCTGGTTAACTGTGTGCCGGCAAAGGCTTGAGTTCCAATTGCGGTCAGCAATGCCGGCAGCATGATTTCACCATTCAACTTAGAGTTCTCAAAGGCGCTCTGGCCAATAGAGGTGAGTGCACTGGGGAAAGTGAATGATGTCAGTGCAGTGTTGTAGAATGCGGTAATGCCGATGCTGGTCACATTGTCGCCCATGCTCACCTGTTGCAGGTTGCGGCAACCGTTAAACACACTCTGCTCGATAGTGGTAACGCCGACAGGGATGTCAATGCTCGGCAGTGAAGTGCAACTAGCAAACGCGCTGGTACCGATGCTGGTTACCAGGTTGCCGGGCTCAAAGGTTACATTATTCAATGCGGTACAACCCTGGAATGTGGTGCCCTGGATGGTTGTCGTCTGGCCACCGATAACAAGGGTCTTAAGTTTGCCCATGTTGTGGAAAGGCTGCTCAGCGTTGGTGTACTTGCTCGCGTCAACGTTACGGCCCATGTACAGGTACTCGATGCTGTTGAGGGCTGTGCGTGCCTCGGCGTTGTTACCGAAGGCGGTCACCTTCATCTCCACGGGCGTGGCACCTTCGGCGATGATCAGTCGCTTGAGGTTCGGGCAGTTGGCAAATTCCTCGCTGATGGGTTTGCTCCAGCCGGGAATAATAGTGATTTCTTCCAAGCTGGTACATCCGTTGAACACGCCGCTACCCACGCTGATTGCCGTCTCGGGAATGGGGCTAACGAGCAATGAGGTGCAGCCCTTGAAGGAGTTGCGTCCAATAGTCACACAAGTGTTGGGCAGTGTGAGGCTTGTCAGGTCCCGGCAGTCCAGAAACGAGTTGGCCGCTGTAGCTACTACAGTGTACTCGACGCCCTCATAGGTGATCTTCTCAGGAATCACAATGTTACCTGAGTAGAAGAGGGTGTCGGCAGGCGTGGTGTCAGTGGCCCTGATGATAGTGTACTTGGAGATTGTGGCCTCCTTCTTGGTGGTGTTGGTCGAGTAGTTGATACCGTCAACTGTGATGTTAGCGGCTTGGAGTGCCGTTGCTGCAGCAAGGCATCCCACCACTAGAGCTAAGCGGCTCAACCATGTCCTGTGGGTCTTGTTTTTTTTCATAAGCGATTTTTTTTATGATGTTAATAGAATGAAATTTCTCGCTGTTGAAAACTGTTTTCAAACCACAAATATAAGCAAAATATCATTCCTGCCACTTATTCGATGTGGTTTTTTACTGATATGTGTAAAAAAATCAGCCACAGTAATCAATACTGCGGCTGGTTTCTTAATCTTGAACAGGCAATTGCTTATTTCTTCTTAGCGTTTACCTTCTTGGCCAGGTCAGCACCGGCTTTGAACTTAACGACCTTCTTTGCGGGGATTTTGATCTTAGCCTTGGTCATGGGGTTGATACCCTGGCGGGCATCCTTCTTAACTACCTGGAAGGTACCGAAACCGATGAGGGCAACCTTGTCGCCTTTCTTGAGAGCACCTTCTACTGCGCCGAGAGCTGCGTCGAGAGCGGCCTTGGCCTGAACCTTGGTGAGATCAGCATTTTCAGCAATTGCTTGAACTAATTCAGTCTTGTTCATAGTGATAATTTTTTTATTAAAATTAGTTATGTGAATAAATAAAATGGTTGATTTCTTTGCGCAAATATAAGTAAAACAACGTGTTCGCCAAATAAAATCATCAAAAAAATGCGAAAAATAACCTAAAAATGGCTATTTTTTGTTTTTTTTACGTCTAAATAGCCCTAAATAAGGAGTTTTTCTCTAATTTTGTAATCTAAATCAAGCATTAGATAAGATAGACATATATGCAAAGCAATAATAGGTCCTTATGGGCTTCAATCATGCCCGTGACCAAGCATCTCCTCATCATCAATGTGTTGATGTGGTTGGCTACAATTGTGTTTCAGCGCGCCGGTATTATCGATCTGGAGCGTTGGTTAGGTCTGCACTTCTGGAAAGGTTCGGAGTTCAATCTTGCCCAGATGTTCACCTACATGTTCATGCATGATACCAGAAGCATCGCTCACATCTTCTGCAACATGTTCTCGTTGTGGATGTTTGGTAGCTTGTTGGAACGCGTGTTGGGCAGTAAGCGCTATCTGATCTATTATGTTGTGTGTGGCCTGGGTGCGGCTTTTGTCCAGGAACTGGTGTGGCAGTTCTCGTGGCAGAGCATTCTTGCTAACAATGTTACGGGGCCTGCTGCGTCTTCGGTTACCGAGATTATCAAGGCCATCAACGAGGGCCATGCTGCATTCACAATGGACCAGTTCTATAACTCACTGCTCACAGTGGGCGCCTCGGGTGCCGTGTTTGGCATCTTGTTGGCCTTTGGTATGCTGTTCCCCAATATGCCGATGTATATCATTCCTATTCCGTTCCCCATCAAGGCCAAGTGGATGGTGCTGGGCTACGGTCTGTTTGAGTTATTCTTCGGCGTTTCAGGCACCCTGGACAATGTGGCCCACTTCGCCCATCTTGGAGGCATGATTGCCGGTATCATTATGATACTTTACTGGAGGCATAACGGCACGATATCACGCAATGGCTTTTATTGACGATATCAAGCGCAACTACCTGCAGGGCTCGATGTTGTTGAGACTCATCTTCATCAACATCGGGGTCTTCTTGTTGTTGCATATTGTTGTGATTGGGGCAATGCTGTTCAATGTCAGCGGCGATCCCGTGCGCTGGGTGGAATTGCCCAACGACCTGATGACGCTGCTGCATCGCCCGTGGACACTGGTCACCTATATGTTCTCCCATTTTGGGTTTTTACACATCCTGTTCAACATGTTGTGGCTCTACTGGCTGGGCCGCATCTTTATGGAATTTTTCTCGCCCAAGCAACTCACAGGTGTCTATCTGTTAGGGGGATGGGGCGGAGCTCTGCTATACCTCCTGGCCTATAACCTGCTGCCGTATTTTTCAGGCACTCATGGTTTCCTGATTGGCGCATCGGCATCGGTTATCGCAGTGGTGGTTGCTACTGCGGTCTATGCGCCCGATTACAAGATTGGCTTGCTTTTCTTGGGCGAGGTGTCAATCAAGTGGGTGGCCATCGTCACCGTCTTGATTGATGTGATGGGCCTCGAGGGTGGCAATTTCGGTGGCAACATGGCCCACATTGGCGGTGCTATCGTGGGCGCGATATATGCATTGCGCATCAAGCAAGGCCGAGACATCACTCGTCCGCTTAACGCCTTGATTGACGGATTGATGGGTCTGTTCAATGGCCGTTCGCTACCTCAATTCAAGCGTCCCAAGCGCACTCAGTACAAGAAACAAGAACCTTCTAAGCCTCAACGCCCTGCCGACACCGTCAGCGAGGCTGAGCTTGATATTATATTAGGAAAGATTAAGTCCTCTGGTTATGATGCCCTGACCGACGAAGAAAAAGACAAGTTATTCAAGGCATCACGACGCCGCGAACCTTAACACATTATTAAAAAATTAGTATCATGTCATTACTACCACCAATGCCAAAGAAATCAAAGTATTATTCATCATATCGCCGTCGCAAGAAACGCAAGAATTGGACCTTCGAAATCATTGTTGCCATCGGGGCCTTGTTGCTGATTGTGTGTGCCTATGCGGGTAAGATCAACCCGCAGTCGTTCGTGGGCGCCCCGTTCTTGATGCTGGCGTTTATCCCCATGTTGATACTCATGCTGGCCGTTTTTGTGGCCGCATTGTTCTGGCGGCGATGGTTGGCTGTGTTAGCGGTTCTGATATCGGTTGTAGCGACATTGCCGATTCTCAAGTTTTATGTCGGGATGAACAGTGCCGACAACATCCCGCCAACACCTGCCGATCAGTCACTGATTCTCAAAGTGATGACCTATAATGTGCTTGGCTTTAATTACAATGAGCCCAAGCTCAGTGCCAAGCCGTCTGAGACGATGAAGCTGATTCTTGATGCTGACCCCGATGTGGTACTCCTGCAGGAAGGTGTTGCCTCTGGACTAGAATGGGAGGAAATCCCGTCGTTGGTGCCCTATATGAAACAGGTAAGGGCGAAGTATCCTTACCTCTACAGCAGCCCCGAGGGATTAAACATCATTTCCAAGTATCCTTTTACCACTCAGACGATTGGCGAGCCTCAACATCAGCGCTCACCGCTTGGATACAATCGTGAGACCAACTCCTATCTGGCTCGTGCCTATGACCTGCAGCTGCCGTCAGGCAAGCAATTGAGGCTCATGGACTTCAGGCTTCAATCCTATCACTTGAGTTTCGGCAAGAGCAAGACCGTCAGGGTGTCGCCCAGTGTCAAGCTCTCTCCGCTGGAACGCATGCGCCGCTCGTTTGCCTTGCGTGGCGATGATGCCAGTACCTTGAGACAAGCGATTGATGCCTCGCCGGCTAACCTCATTGTGTGTGGCGATATGAATGATGTGTCCACTTCCTATGTCTATCGCACCATCTGTGGCGATGACCTCAAGGACACTTGGTTTGAGGTGGGTCGTGGCTATGGCCATTCCTTCAACCGCCATCACTTGCCTTACCGCATCGACCACATCTTCTACCGTGGCGATGTGCGTGCGTTGTCTGTCAAGCGCATTAAGGGCGGCAGCAGCGACCATTACCCGTTGATGGCAACATTTGACATTGAAATAACAGATAAAAAATAACCAATATTCTTAAATGATTTAGTGACATGAAGAAAGTTTTATTCACCGTCTTTGCGCTTGCAGCCCTCGTGCTTGTGAGCTGCAGTGACAAAAAGTCAACTGAGAACAATCCGTTTATGTCGGAGTACGAGAATGAGTACGGCATTCCGCCGTTTGACAAGATTACCTATGCTGACTACGAGCCCGCTGTGGATGCTGGTATCGAGCAGCAGAATGCCGAGATTGATTCCATCATCAAGAACACGGCCGAGCCCAATTTCGAGAACACCATCCTGGCTCTCGACAACAGTGGTGAAATCCTAAGCAAGGTTTCAGGTGTATTGTTTGCCCTCAGCGAGAGTGACAACACCCCCGAGATGCAGAAGCTTACCGAGACCTTGATGCCCAAGCTGACCGCACAGAGCGATGGCATGTACATGAACGACAGCCTGTTTGCCAAGGTGAAGGCCGTCTATGACAACGCCGACAAGTTGGGTATGGATCCCATCCAGAAGCGTCTCACCGAGAAGTACTACAAGAAGTTCGTGCGCAACGGTGCCCTCTTGACTGCAGCCCAGAAGGACTCGCTCAAGGAGATCAACCGCAAGCTGGGTGAATTCAACCTCAAGTTCGGTAACAACATTCAGCATGATCTGAGCAGCTGCGTATTCTTTATTGACAAAGAGGAGGAGCTGAAGGGTCTTTCCCAGGACATCATCGACAACGCAGCCAAGCTCGCTGCCGACAAGGGCAAGAAGGGCCAGTGGGCCTTCAACGCCATCGCAGCAACCCGTCTGCCCGTGTTGACCTATGCCGACAGCCGCGACCTGCGCCGCAAGATGTACGAGACCTACATCACCACCGCTAGCCATGGCGACGAGTATGACAACAGCGAGAACATCCGCAACATCCTCATGCTGCGTCAGCAGAAGGCTAACCTGCTCGGCTTCAACACCTATGCCGACTATGCCACCGATCCCTATATGGCCAAGACTCCCAAGGCTGCCGAGGATCTGCTGCTGCAACTCTGGCGTCCTGCTATCAAGAAGGTGGACGAGGAAGTAGCCGATATGCAGAAGTATGCTGCCGCCCATGGCGATACCGCCCAAATTGAGGCTTGCGACTATTACTACTATGCCGAGAAGGTGAAGAAGGATAAATTCAACTTCAGCGAGGACGATGTGCGCCCCTATTTCGCACTCGACAGCGTGGTGAAGAACGGTATCTTCTTCATTGCCAACAAGCTCTACGGCCTCACCTTCGAGGAGATGCCCGATGCTCCCAAGTACAACCCCGAGGTTAAGGTTTATGATGTGAAGGATGCCGAGGGCAAACACCTCGCCGTCTTCATGACCGACTACCTGCCTCGTGACGTGAAGGCCCCCGGCGCATGGATGAATGCCATGCAGGAGGCCTACGGCTATAAGGGCGCCAACGTTCGTCCTATCATCTATAATGTGGGTAATATGGCTCGTCCTTCGGGCGACACCCCCTCGTTGCTCACCTGGGACGATGTGCAGACCCTCTTCCATGAGTTTGGCCATGCGCTGCACGGCATGCTCACCCGCGTGGAATATCGCGGCCTGGCCGGCACCAACACCGACCGTGACCTTGTCGAGATGCCCTCTCAGATCAACGAGCACTGGGCATTTGAGCCCGAGGTGCTCAAGAACTACGCCCGTCACTACAAGACTGGTGAGGTTATCCCTGACAGCCTCGTGCAGAAGCTTAACGAGAGCGCTCAGTTCAACATGGGCTTCATGACCACCGAGCTGGTGGGCGCCGCCTTGCTGGACATGTACTGGCACAAGAAGGCTTGGACCCCCGAGGAGGTAAAGAACATCGATGTGAAGGCCTTCGAGCAGGATGTGAAGAAGCAGCTCAACATGCCCGCCCTCGTCGAGTTCCGATATCGTAGCCCCTACTTCAAGCACGTCTTCGCTAGCGACGAGTATGCTTGCGGTTACTACACCTACCTGTGGTCACAAGTGCTGGAGGCCGATGGCTACCTGGCATTTGAGAAGGCCGGTTGCTTTGACAAGGCTACTGCCGATGCCTATCGTGCGCTCCTTGAGGCTGGTGACACCGAGGATCCCATGGTGCTCTACAAGCGTTTCCGTGGCCAGGCGCCCACCGTTGACGCCCTGTTGCGCAACCGCGGCCTGAAGTAATAAAGAAGGATTTTTAGTAATCCTTGATTTATAAAAAGTTATCGGGGCCATGTCCATTGTGGACATGGTCCCGATATCTTTCGTGGTCCCGTTTTGTCGCGGCCGTTATTTTCGTGATGGGTTCAGGACACAATTTAGGCCTATGGGTCATTTTGCAGGATAAGACATGCCTGTAGAGCCGATGAATACTGGCTTTACGGGCATTTCAAAATTTTCAGCCAAAAATCTGC
>CAJOFM010000004.1 GCA_905233915.1 uncultured Muribaculaceae bacterium
CTGCGTGACTACTACCACAAGTGGTATCGTCCCGACAACCAGGCTCTGGTCATCGTGGGTGACGTCGATGTTGACCACATCGAGGCCCAGATCAAGGAGCTCTTCAAGGACTGTGTACTTGATCCCAACGCCGCCCAGGTCGTTGACGAGCCCGTGCCCGACAACGAGGAGCCCATCATCGTTGTTGACAAGGACAAGGAGCAGCAGTACAGCCAGGCTACCGTGATGTTCAAGCACGAGGCCACCCCCAAGGAACAGAAGGGCGACTTGTCTTACCTGCTCGAGAACTATGCCACCGGTATGATGAGCAGCATGCTCAACAACCGTCTGGACGAGATGTCTCAGGAGCCCGACTGCCCCTTCCTGCAGGCCTATGCCTACGATGGCGGCTACCTGCTGTCCAACAATGTTGAGGCTTTCACCCTGAGCGTGATGCCCAAGGAGGGTCAAATCGAGGCCGCTGTTCAAGCCGTTGTCACCGAGGCCATGCGTGCCGCCAAGCACGGCTTTACCGCTACCGAGTATGACCGTGCCAGGGAGAACTACATGAGTGGTCTGGAGAGCCGCTACAACGAGCGCAACAAGATTCCTAACGGAAGCTATGCTGCCCAGTACTACCGCAACTTCCTTGACAACGAGCCCATGCCCTCGATTGAGCAGAGGTACCAGATCATGCAGATGATCGCTCCGCAGATTCCCGTGGACCTCATCAACATGGTCATTCCCGAGCTCATCAACACTACCGGTAAGAACCTCGTTGTGATGAACTTCAACCAGGAGAAGGACGGTGCCGTATATCCCACCCCCGAGGGCCTGAAGGCTGCCGTTGACGCTGGTCTGAACGCACAGGTGGAGGCATTTGTGGACAATGTGAAGCAAGAGCCCCTCATCAGCAAGATGCCCAAGAAGGGTAAAATCAAAAAGGAAAGCTACAACAGCCAGTTTGACTACAAGGAGCTTGAGCTGAGCAACGGTGCCCGCGTCATCCTCAAGAAGACCGACTTCAAGGAGAACGAGATCGAGATGCAAGCCATCGCTCGCGGTGGTCAGTCACTCTATACCGAAAAGGATTGGGCCAACACCGAGTTGCTATCCTACATCACCATGATGAGTGGTTTGGGCAACTTCTCAAGGACCGAGCTCGAGAAGGCTACCGCCGGCAAGCAGGCCAGCGCATCGTTCAGCATGGGTGCTTACAACGACGTGGTAATGGGTAGCTCTACCGTTAAGGACCTGGAGACCATGTTCCAGCTCGCTTACCTCACCTTCACCAACATCAACAAGGACGAGAAGAGCTACAATCAGCTGATGAACCAGCTCGAGACCATGCTCAAGAATCAGGATTTGCGTCCCGAGAGCGTCTTCAGAGATTCAGTAAGCTACACCCTGGCCAACCACGACTGGCGCAGCAAGCCCTTCAAGGTTGAGGATCTGAAGAATATCAACTATGACCGCGTGCTGGAGATCGCCAAGGAGCGCACCGCCAACGCCGCCAACTACATTTTCTACTTCATTGGTAACTTTGACGAGACGCTGATCCGTCAGTACATTGAGCAGTACATCGCCAGCCTGCCTGGCAAGAGGGGTAACCTGAGCAACTGGGTGAACTTTGCCACCCGTCCCGAGGGCGAAGTCATCAACCACTTCACCCGCAAGATGGAAACGCCCAAGGCCAATGCCAGCATCTACTGGTATGACTCCAAGACTCCTTACAGCCTGGAGAACAGCATCAAGGCCGACATCCTGGGCCAGGTACTGAGCAAGATCTACTTGCAGAAGATCCGCGAGGATGCAGGTGCCGCCTACTCGGCTAGCGCCAGTGGCTATGCATCACTCAGTGGTGACCGTCCCTTTACCACCATCACGGCCTCCTGCCCGATGAAGCCCGAGTTTGCCGACGTTGCCCTCAAGATCATGAACGAGGAGATTGTCAACGCTTGCAACACCATCGATCCCACCACCTTGAAGGAGATCAAGGAACTCATGATCAAGGACTTCAACACCAGCCTGAAGGAGAACTACTACTGGATGAGTGTCCTCACCGAGTACGTGGGCCGTGGTATTGACGACCACACCGGCTACGAGCAGATTGTAAATGCTCAGACGCCCGAGAGCATCGCTGCCTTCGCCCGCCAGATTCTGGCTGCCGGCAACAAGGTAGAGGTTGTCATGATGCCCGAAGAGTAATACCATTTAGTCTTCAAGTATGCCATAAGGCACACTACCATCAACAAGAGAGCCGAGGACCCAGTGATCCCCGGCTCTCAATGTTATTTCCAGGTATCAATGCCAGCTAAAACTATTTGGCCTTACTATCATAAACTGAAAAATAGTCAAACAACTGCTCTTTCTGAATCAGGAGCTTGGCGTTTGCCTCGAAGAGGCAGGTCGGGTCGAAGACTCGACTTTAATCGTAAAACACCATGCGAGCTCTTCGAAGATGAGCGCAGCTTGGTGCTAATGATATCAGATGAAATGTGCGTCGAAGACGAACTTCTAGAGTTGTCAAATGCCTTCGAATCACAAAGTTCCTCTTCGAGGCACTTTTCTTGCTCAGCCTTTAGGACCAAGCTGCGAACCTCTCCGAGGTTCTTGCATGGTCTTTTTGAATGAAATCGGTTCTTCGAACCGCTAACATCATCGACGTTTTTAATGGATACATATTATTCCCTGCACCCTGTTGCACAAACGGCGAAAAACCACTATATTTGCGGCAGACTATCCAACCAATAAACTCAAGAAATCATGAAGTTAGCCGAAGCATTAAGCATCCGCAAGGATTTGCAGACGCGTGTCGACCAGCTCAAGGCACGCATCCTGAACAACGTGAGGATACAGGAGGGTGAAAAGCCCGCTGAGGAACCCGTGGAACTGCTCAAGGAACTGGACAGCTGCCTGAATCAGCTGCGGGAACTCATCTACCGTATCAACCTCACCAACATGAACACCTGCTGTGACGGCAAACCCGTCACACGACTCATGGCCGAGCGTGACGTGCTTCTCAAGCGCGTGCAAGTGCTGCGCGATGTCTTTAACCAAGCATCAACGACCACCGAGCGCTACTCGCGCAGCGAGATCAAGTATGTCACCACCATCGACGTCAAGGCCATGGCCAAGCAAATCGACAAACTCGCGACACAGCTGCGGGAACTGGACGTGAAAATTCAGTCGGTCAATTTCACCACAGAACTTATGTAAAAGTTAGGAGTTAGGAGTGAGAAGTGAGGAGTTAATGCTCTAAACTATAAATCTCTAACCCCTAAACCCTAAACTCTAAACTCTAAACTTCAATTGACCTCAGTCAATTGAATTAAACGGAAGTAGGTGACTGTCACGTGGGGCGAACTGGAACCCCCACATGTTTCAGGCGGAACCCTGTAGGCCCAAGTCTTGGGCAGCACGGAGCAGGTTCAGCACATCGGCATGGGGCACATTGCAAGTCGCACTCAGCATTACCACCAGTTGACCACTGGCAGTCACCGAGGGAGGGACGTGGGACATTTTTTCAAGAAAAACAGGCTGGCCAGCCTTTATCAATCATTTAAATCCGCATAATCCGACAGAAAAAAGGAACGCGGACGCCAATTCGTGTAATTCGCCGAGAATAAAGAACGCGGATGCCAATTAGTTCAATTGGCTTCGCCGAGCTGAAGGTTCGTGTAATTCGTAGTTTTTTTAGATGCGTAATTCGTAGTTTAAACTGAGCGGGCGTCGGTGGCCAGCAGGCGGTGGCCCAGGCGGCAGTAGATGCACTTGCGGGCCTCGCAGTAGTTGCGGCGCAGCTGGATGAGGGCTTGGCTGGTGAGGGCGTCGTCGCACTTGATGCCAGCGTTGCGGAACATCGTCACGATGCTGTTCTGCTCGGGGCGAATATCCTCCAACAGGGCGATGGCACGGTCGGTCATGGCATAGTCGTCGGTCATCTCGCCGCGGGCATAGTATAGCGGTGCCACCGTGTTGATGAGCACCACGTCGATGCTGCTGTTGCTCAACGCTCGCCCAGCGCTGGGCGACGGCTTGCCGAAGCTGTAATGCGTGGTCCAGTAACCACTCAACTCCACGTCAAACAACTGGCGCAAAGCCTTGGTGTCAGCGGCATGGAGAATGTCGTTCATCAGGTTGAATCCGCCGTGGACAAACTGCGCCAGCAGGGCGATGCGGCGGAAGGGGAAATTCTGCGGACGGCTGCGGAACAGACGCCAGGCCGTGCCCTCGATGGGACGCAGCGAGAATTTATTGGCCAGGAAGGCATATTCGCGCATCAGCTGCTGGTAATAGGTGTCCTCGCTGTGGGCACCGTTGAGCAGTCCCGCTTGGCCGAACAGCAACGCCTCGACTTGCAGGATGGAGTCGCTGTGCTTGTGCAGCAGCCGCAGCGGGGTGACACGTGCCAGCCGCTCAAAGGCGTCATTGTTGATGCCGAAGCCCAGCGTCCTGGCCAGCAGCACATAGCAGATATCCTCCCAACTGCCATTGTAGCGGTCATACAAGTCCCTGAGGCGGTCCACCTTGCCGTGCAGCCGCTCAAAGGCCAATGCCTCTACCCACTCGGTGACGGTCAACTGGGGCACTTCCTTGAGGCGGGCGGCGCAGGGCAGTTCCACATGCGCGTTCACCAAGCGGTCATAACTCTCGTTGAAGCGTGGCGACACTTTCAGTTCGACCTGCGGAATGAGTTCGCCGTTGATGCGGTGTACCGGGGCATCATCTTTCTCAACGACATGCAGAATTACGCTGTCATAGGCCGGGTCCTCGTCGTGATGGTGCCGTTTCCAGTCGCTGGCGCGCACGTGGATTTCCACGTTGCCCACCCACGTGTGTCCGTCAATCTCCACCTTGGCGTTGAAGAAGTCGGGACCCGAGTCGGTGTTCAGCAAGCCTGGGTCAATGACGCGCACACGGCGGCCGTCGTTGGTCACCATGTCCTCGCTGAGCCACAGCTTGTGTTGCCAGATGTATTGCAGCAGTCCTTCCATCGAGTATCAGATCTGGTCGCCCCACCCTGGCTTGTATAAAATGAAGTGCGAGTCCTCATAGATGACGTGGTAGTCACCATATTTCAGGAAACGGTTGAGCACTTCCAGCTTGCGGTTGTCGCGGTAGGTGTTCTGCTGGTCGCCGTAATCAGTCCTGAAGTTCTCCATCGGCGCGCTCCAGTACGGCCCTAGGGTGCTGAACTTCTGCTGCAGCACGAGCGGGAAGCCCATTTTGGCGGCGTAAGACAATTTATGTTCCAGCATGGGAGCACTCAGCTGCTCCACCCAGGAGCAGCCCAGATAGGGCTGCGTGTGGGTCAAGTAGTTCATCAGCGGGATGCTGCCATAGGCCATGAGCGTGGTGCCCGGCTTGACGTAGGGCTTGATGCCGCGGAGCACCGTGTTGAGCACCTCGGCCCGCTCGCGGGTCGTATAGACGTGCGCCGCACGGTCGTTATCAATGGTATATTGTTTTTGCCACAGGGGGCCGCCGTCAAAGTAGGCGCCGCCAGTGACCATGCGCAGGGCACACACGGCAATGAACACCAGCGGGAACGCCACGTGGCTGCGGTGTAGCCACCACAAAGCGGCGACGGGCGCGAGGGCCCATGCGACAATCGTGCCGTTGTTGTAGGCGCCATCGCTGCCCACGGGCATCACCAGCATCATGCCGATGCCCAACAAGGCCATCCAGGCCAATCCCGAACGACTGTGCCAATGCTTGACCATCACCATGATGCCGCCAGCCAGACACATGACCCACACGGGCTGCAGAGGATGCATGCGGTAAACGAACCATACGAACACGGCCAGCGCGATGATTTTCAGCACCCATTGCTGCCACTTGGAGCCGATGCGCATGTGTGCCCACCAGTACAGCAAGACGGGCACTGCCAATTTGAGTGCTACCACCAGTTCGGTCGCATAGAACTTGAACTGGGTCATCATCATCTGGCCCGTGGTGTGGGACGCGGTGCCGCTCTCGTCGGCGGCAATGGAGCGCAGGTCGCGCAGCACGTTCAGGAAACAGGTGTAGTGGCGTTCCGGCATGAGCGCCAGGACCAGGGCAACTGCCATACCTGCCCCACCCAAGAGCAGGGCGGTCTGCGATGCAGCGGTTTTACAACTGAGGTGAAGGCGACGGCGCTCGGCAAAATACCTGATGAACGGCACACAGGCCATCAAGAGGCCCAGCACATTGGGAATGCGCACCAGGATGTTCAGGCCTGCGGCAACGCCTGCCAGCAAGATGAGCCACGACTTGCCTTTTTCCATGCCGTGCCACAGCATGACGATGGAGAGCACATAAAAGACGATGGTGCACAGGTCGTAGCACAAGGTGTAGGGCGGCGCGATGAACGAGGTGACGACCAGGGCGCACCCCAGCGTAATCGCCCGCTCATCGACATGGCGGCGCAGGGCAAAATACAGGATGACGGCACACAGCGTGTTGAACGCCACGCCCAGCAAACGCATTCCCGCTATTCCCATCGAAGGGAACAGCGACTGGAATGCGCCACCGATGACGCCGCTCAAGTAGTACATGAAATTATACTCGACACTCGAGGGATGAGTGAAGATATTGTCATAGAAAGTTAGGTAGAAGCCCGCGTCGGCCACGTCCATGCCGAAGAACACACCCAGCAGCTGATAGAGTACCAGCAGGGCCAACACGGGCCAAAACAGGCGTCCTGCATAACGCTTCACGGCGGGCATCTGGTCCATGGTCGTGTCAAAACTGCACAGGTAGGCCTTGTCGGCATGGCTGAGCATGACGCGGTCGCCGCCGCTGTCGCCATAAGCCACCAGCTCGCGCTGCTCCACGTCGGGAACGGCCTCGACGATGCGGCGCCACTTCTCGGCACCGTTGCAGTTGGGGCGGGAAAAACGTCCCGTCAGGCGGCCGTCAGCGTCTTCCTCGAGTTCGGTCGCGAGCACCTGCACGTCCATGCCCTCGAACCACGGCGCCACCCAGTCGCGCAGGCTGGCCGTCACGACGAGCACCTGGTCGCCGTCGGCCAGCGCCTGCTGCATGGCGCGATGCGCCTCGGGGCGCTGCAAAACCGGCTTTTGGGCCTTGAAGGCGTCACACAGGGCACGGAATTGCTCCCGGGGCATCCCCTTGACGAAGTGGGAGATGAGCCTCTCCTTGGCCTCCCCTCCCCTAATGACACCCAACTTGAACAACAGGATCCATGGCAGACACAACAGCACTCCCCACCAGTAGGCCCACCGCCCGAATGACGCTTTCAGGAAGCAAGGCAGCGAGTCACGCAGGGTGTAGGTGCCGTCAAAGTCAAATGCCACGGTCCGTTTCATGACGTCAGCAATAGATAATCAGGATAAACGAGATAATCCAACCCAACAGGCACAGTTGGATGAAATGGTCATGGAAAAGCACCTTGGTGGGACTGCCGGTGCGGTTGCCCACCACCGTGAGCTGCAGGTAGCGCAGCAGGCCTGCCAGCACAAACACGGCAGTGCAATACACATACTTGCTGCCCAAACGGCTGGTCACCTCACCGCTCATGGTGTACATCATGTAGGCCACAATGGTGACCGTTGCCACCAGCGTCAACGCCATGTTGACGAACTCCAGGTTATAGTTGGCGGCACCGCGCCTGACGACGGTTCCGCTCTCGACCTGGATCATCACGTCATCGCGACGCTTGCCCAGCACCAGGAACAGGGCCAGCAGGAACGTCATCACCACAATCCACTGCGAGGGGATGATGGCACAGGTAATGGCACCCGCCAACACGCGCATCACATAGAACGATGCCACAATCAGCATATCCACCAAATCCACATGCTTGAGCCACAGGCTATAGGCCACATTCAGCACCATGTAGCCCAGCAAGAGCCATATCAGCTTGGGCACAAAGGCCAGCGTTAGCCCAATAGCCAGCACCGCACAGATTACCATCGCTGCCCAGCCGGCAGGCACACTCACCGCCCCCGAGGCAATGGGACGCTGGCACTTCACTGGGTGCTGGGCGTCGGCCTTGCGGTCTAGGATGTCGTTCAGGCAATACACGGCACTCGCCGCCAGCGAGAAGATGACAAAGCACAGGCACGTCAATGCCAGCAAGCGCGGATCGGTGAACTTCTTGTCAAAAAACAAGGGCAGAAACACAAACGCGTTCTTGCACCACTGTGCCGGGCGTAACAGTTTGATGATGGGTGGCAACATATCTTGGCTGGTTCATTTTATTATTAATCGCAAAGTTAATGCTTTTCAACGAAAAAAAGAAAATTTTAAATTTTTCCCCCAAAAATTTGGTCAGGTCAAAAAGTCGCCGTATCTTTGCAGTCGCTTTTGAAAAGGTACCTTAGCTCAGTGGTAGAGCAGTGGACTGAAAATCCGCGTGTCCCTGGTTCGATCCCCGGAGGTACCACATCAAAAACACGAAACGACCGACTGCCCGCGCAGCCGGCCGTTTTTTTGTTGGATGTATGGGAAATGGGCATATCTGTGATAAGAATTGAAAAATCCTTATTATCTTTGTGGCTCAAACTTTAAATCAATGATTCTATCAACCGATATTTACTTCAAATACATAAGGCAATGAAACAATTCTTCCGCTTTTCCATCCTGCTGCTGGCCCTCTTGCTGCCAACCTCCGCCGTCGCCCACATCTTCGAGGTGGACGGCATCTATTACAACATCAACGGCAACGAAGTCACTGTCACCTATAAAGGAAGTTATAAATCCGAATATGACAATGAGTATTCAGGGAATGTGATCATTCCTGAGACTGTTACTTACAAAGGAACCACTTTCTCCGTCGCATCCATCGGTGAATATGCGTTCTTTGATTGCAGTAGCCTGACGAGTGTGACGATACCGAATTCCGTCACTTCCATCAGCGATTATGCATTCGCTGATTGCAGTAGTCTGACGAGCGTGGAGATTCCGAATTCCGTCACTTCCATCGGCGTTTGTGCGTTCGAGCGTTGCAGTGGCCTGACGAGCGTGACGATTCCAAATTCCGTCACTTCCATCGGCGGTCATGCGTTTACGGGTACTCCGTGGTATGATAATCAACCTGATGGACTTGTTTACGCTGGGTTGGTAGCCTATAAGTATAAAGGCACGATGCCTGCAGGGACACAGATAAATTTATCTAATGGTACCACAGGTATCGCAGGTTATGCGTTCCAGGATTGCAGTGGCCTGACGAGCGTGGAGATCCCGAATACCGTCATTACTATCAACGATCGCGCGTTCGAGCGTTGCAGTGGCCTGACGAGCGTGGAGATCCCGAATTCTGTCACTTCCATCGGCAGATGGGCGTTCCAGGGTTGCAGTGGCCTGATGAGCGTGACGATACCGAATTCTGTCACTACCATCGGCTATGATGCGTTTAAGAGTACTGGATGGTATGATAATCAACCTGATGGGCTTGTTTACGCTGGGTTGGTAGCCTATAAGTATAAAGGCACGATGCCTGCAGGAACACAGATAGATTTATCTAATGGTACCACAAGTATCACAGGCTATGCGTTCCAGAGTTGCAGAGGTCTGACAAGCGTGACAATACCGAATTCCGTCATTGCCATCGGTGATCGTGCGTTCTGGAGTTGCAGAGGTCTGACAAGCGTGACAATACCGAATTCCGTCATCTCCATCGGCAGAGATGCGTTCTACAATTGCACTGGGCTGACCAGCGTGACGTTAGGGAATTCCGTCACTACCCTCTTTTTGCAGTGGCCTGACGAGCGTGACGATCCCGAATTCCGTCACTTCCATCAGCGATTATGCATTCGCTGATTGCAATAGTCTGACGAGCGTGACGATCCCGAATTCCGTCACTTCCATCGGCTATGGTGTGTTCGCTTATTGCAGTGGCCTAACGAACCTTACAGTGGAAAGTGGCAATATTGTATACGATTCTCGAGGCAACTGTAATGCCATTATTGAAACGGCTTCTAACACGTTGATATCTGGATGTAAAAATACTGTTATTCCTAATTCTGTCACTTCCATCACGAGATATGCGTTCATGGGTTGCAGTGGCCTGACGAGCGTGACAATACCGAATTCCGTCATCTCCATCGGCAGAGATGCGTTCTACAATTGCACTGGGCTGACCAGCGTGACGTTAGGGAATTCCGTCACTACCTTCTCTTTTTGCAGTGGCCTGACGAGCGTGACGATCCCGCATTCCGTCATTTCCATCGGCTATGAGGCGTTCAGGGGTTGCAGTGGTCTGACGAGTGTGACGATCCCGAATTCCGTCACTTCCATCGGCAGAAATCCGTTCTCTGATTGCAGTGGTCTGGCGAACCTTACAGTGGAAAGTGGCAATACAAGATACGATTCCCGAGGCGACTGTAATGCCATTATTGAAACGGCTTCTAACACGTTGATATCTGGATGTAAAAATACTGTTATTCCGAATTCCGTCACTTCCATCGGCAATGATGCGTTCTCTTTTTGCAGTGGTCTGACGAGCGTGGAGATTCCGAATTCCGTCACTTCCATCGACGGATATGCGTTCTTAGGTTGCAGTGGCCTGACGAGCGTGACACTCCCTAATTCCGTCACTTCCATCAGCGAATCTGCGTTCCAAGGCTGCAGCGGGCTGACTAGCGTCATCATCCCCAACTCCGTCACGTCAATCGGCTATGATGCGTTCAGGGGTTGCAGTGGCCTGACGAGTGTTTATTCTTATATTCCCGACCCGTCAAGTATCACAACCGGTTCTGCTGTATTCTATTTGTATCCATCTAACTATTCTGGTCGTACGTTGCATGTGCTGCAGGGGACGGCCGATGCCTACAGGGCTGATGAGAACTGGTATCCGTATTTCGGGCAGATTATTGACGACTTGAAGCTTGATGTACATGGCGACGTTAACGGCGACGGTGAGGTCAATATTGCTGATGTGAATGCCGTCATCGACATCATCTTGAGCGAAAATAGTAGCACTACTGCTGCCGACGTGAACGATGACGGCGAAATCAACGTCGCCGACATCAACGCTGTCATCGACATCATCCTGAACGGCACCAGGAATTAGATACAGCTGGTTGTCAAAATGGCAACCGAGGTTGAGACCTGGTGATTCAAGGTGAGCCTCGGTGATAGAGTTTCCGAGACCGGAGGTAACACATCAAAAACACGAAGCGACCGACTGCCCGCGCAGCCGGCCGTTTTCTTTTGTGTGGATGTATGGGAAATGGGCATGCCTGTGATGATAATTGAAAATAACTGATTACCTTTGTGGGTCGAAACCCTCAATCAATGATTCTATCAACCGATATTTACTTCAAATACATAAGGCAATGAAACAATTCTTCCGCTTTTCCATCCTGGTGCTGGCCCTGCTGTTGCCTGCGCTCGCCACGGCCCACGATTTCGAAGTAGATGGCATCTATTACAAGATCAACGGCAACGAGGCCACTGTCACCTACTATGGGTCAAGTCCTTTCGATGCATCCCATCGCTATTCAGGCTCTGTCGTCATCCCGGCTACCGTTACCTATGATGGAACCACCTACCCGGTAACTGCTATCGGCAACTCAGCGTTCTCTGGTTGTAGCGGCCTGATCAGCATCGACATCCCCAACTCGGTAACAAAGATTGACGAGAGTGCGTTCTTTCGCTGCACAGCTCTGACGAGCGTCAACATCGCCAACTCGGTGACTTCAATCGGTAAGTCTGCTTTCTACTACTGCACTGGTCTGACCAGCATCGTCATCCCCAACTCGGTGGCTGCTATCGGTGACGGGGCGTTCTGGGGCTGCAGCGGTCTGACCAGCATCGTCATGCCTAAATATTTGACTAAGATCAGTGAGAGCACGTTCTCTGACTGCACTAGTCTGACCAGCATCGATATCCCCAACTCGGTAACTTCAATCGGTAGCGGGGCGTTCTACAACTGCAGCGGTCTGACCAGCATTGCCATCCCCAACTCGGTGACTTCAATCGGTGGCGGGGCGTTCTATTACTGCAGCGGTCTGACCAGCATCGACATTCCCAACTCGGTAACTGAGATCGGTATGAATGCGTTCTATTCCTGCACTGGTCTGACCCGCATCACCATGCCTAAATATTTGACTAAGATCAATGAGGGAACTTTCTCTGACTGCACTAGTCTGACCGGCATCGACATCCCCAACTCGGTAACTGAGATCGGTAACTTTGCTTTCGACAACTGCAGCGGGCTGACCAGCATCGACATCCCCAACTCGGTAACTTCTATCGGTATCAATGCGTTCTATGGCTGCACTGGTCTGACCAGCATCGATATCCCCAACTCGGTGACTTCTCTCGGTTACGGGGTGTTCTATAACTGCACTGGCCTGACCAGCATCGTGGTAGAAAGTGGCAATCCAAAATATGATTCGCGCAACAACTGCAATGCAATTATAGAGACCGCCTCTAATACTTTAATTTATGGCTGCAAGAACACGGCTATCCCCAATTCGGTAACTGCTATCGGTAACTATGCTTTCGACAACTTCAGCGGTCTGACCAGCATCGATATCCCCAACTCGGTAACATCTATTGGTGAAGGGGCCTTCTGGGGCTGCAGCGGACTGACCAGCATCACCATCCCCAACTCGGTAACATTTATTGGTGACGGAGCTTTCCATGACTGCACCGGTCTGACCAGCGTCAACATTCATGACTTAGATGCATGGTGCAAAATAGACTTTAATAATTTCTATTCAAATCCATTGTATTATGCTCAGCATTTGTTTATTGATGGTGAGGAAACTACAGATCTTGTAATCCCCGAATCCGTCACGAGCATCGGTGGGTATGCGTTCTATGGCTGCACTGGTCTGACCAGCGTCACTATTCCTAACTCGGTGACTTCTATCGGAATAGAGGCGTTCTCTGGCTGCAGCGGTCTGGCCAGTGTCACTATTCCTAACTCGGTGACTTCTGTCGGTGGCAAGGCGTTCTATAATTGCTCGGGGCTGACGGATGTGTATTGCTACTTTGCTAACCCCTTGAGCGTATCGGTTGGGGCGAATGTATTCGATTTGTATGATTGGGATGATGCCTCTGAACGTACGCTTCATGTGTTGCCAGGGACGACTGAAGCCTATTATTATAATGAGTGGTACTGGTATTTCGAACAGGTTATTGAGGACTTAATCCCTGAACCTGAACCCCTGCCGGGCGACGTGAATGGCGACCGTGAGGTCAATATTGCAGACGTCAATGCCGTCATCGACATCATCTTGAATGGTATCGAGAATCCCAGCGGTGACGTGAACGGTGATGGAGAAATCAACATCGCCGACATCAACGCTGTCATCGACATCATCTTGGGCGGCACCCAGAATTGAACCGTCAACTGAAAACAGTAAAGGAAGACAATAAAGACAATAATGACGAAGGCATCAGCGCTCGTGATGTGAAAATTGTGTTTATTGTCTTCCTTTTTCCGTTATGATTTGGTGATTTCGGTAGGAGGCAGCAACTTTGCCAGTGGACTAATATCACCATCAATCATCAAGCAAAATAAAAACCAAAACCATATCTCATCATGAAACAACTCATCAGAACTACCATCCTGTTGCTGGCCCTCCTGCTGCCTGCCACTGCCGCAGCTTATGACTTCGAGATGGACGGCATTTATTACAGCATCTATGGCAACACAGCCATCGTGACCTACAAAGGGCCAAATATAAACAACACTAACAATGACTATTCAGGATCTGTTGTCATCCCAGCTACCGTTACCCACAATGGAACCACCTACCAGGTAACTACCATCGGTGTGTATGCGTTCTATAGGTGCACAGGGCTGACAAGCGTCGTCATTCCTAACTCGGTAACTACTATAGGTGACAGGGCGTTCGAGAGCTGCTATAGACTGACCAGCGTAAATATTCCTAACTCGGTAACTAGTATCGGTGCCGAGGCGTTCCATGGCTGCACTGGACTGACCAGCATCGACATCCCCAACTCGGTGACTTTTATCGGTAACTCGGCGTTCGAGAACTGCTCTGGGCTGACCAGCATCGACATCCCCAACTCGGTAACTAATATCGGTGCCAAGGTATTCAAAAAATGCACAGGGCTGACCAACATCGGCATCCCCAACTCGGTAAAAGCTATCGGGATCGAGGCGTTTTGGGGCTGCACTGGACTGACCAGCATCGACATCCCCAACTCGGTAACCGCGATCGGTAACCAGGCGTTCTATCTGTGCTATGGACTGACCAGTATCGTGGTAGAAAGTGGCAATCCAAGATATGATTCGCGCGACAACTGCAATGCAATTATAGAGACCGCCAAGAATAAGTTAATTGTCGGCTCCAACAACACGACTATCCCCAACTCGGTAACTGAGATCGGTGAATATGCATTCTCAAAGTGCACAGGGCTGACCAACATCATCATCCCCAACTCGGTAACCTATATCGGTTCTAGTGCGTTCTGGGGCTGCACAGGACTGACCAGCATCGATATCCCCAACTCGGTAACTAAAATCGGTGGCTCGGCGTTCGATAGCTGCACTGGCCTGACTAGCATCGTCATCCCCAACTCGGTAACTGAGATCGGTGACTATGCGTTCACAAAGTGCACAGGGCTGAACAGCATCTATATTCCTAACTCGGTGACTGAGATCGGTTACAATGCGTTCCATCTGTGCTATGGACTGACCAGTATCGTGGTAGAAAGTGGCAATCCAAGATATGATTCGCGCGACAACTGCAATGCACTTATAGAGACCGCCAAGAATAAGTTAATTGTCGGCTGCAACAACACGACTATCCCCAACTCGGTAACTGAGATCGGTGAATATGCGTTAGCTTGGTGCTCTGGGCTGACTAACATCGTCATCCCCAACTCGGTGACTGCTATCGGTGAGGGGACGTTCAGGGGCTGTACCGGGCTGACTAGCATCGTCATTCCTAACTCGGTAACTACTATCGGTTACCAGGCGTTCTTAGATTGCACTGGACTGACCAGCATCGATATCTCCAACTCGGTGACTGAGATTGGTTACGGGGCGTTCTTTGGCTGCTCTGGACTGACCAGCATCGTGGTAGAGAGTAGCAATAAAAGATATGATTCGCGCAACAACTGCAATGCAATTATAGAGACCGCCAATAATAAGTTAATTTTTGGCAGCAACAAGGCGATTATCCCCAACTCGGTAACTGCTATCGGTGGCTATGCGTTTGCTGAATTTACTGGGCTGACCAGCATCATTATTCCTAACTCGGTGACTTCTTTTGGCCCCTATGCGTTCGCTTACTGCCCTGGGCTGAAGGATGTGTATTGCTACATTGCTGACCTCTCGAGAGTATCGACCTTTTATTTTGAACCATCATTCTATTTGGAGGATGATGATTACTCTGGTCGCACGCTTCATGTGCTGAAGGGAATGGCTAATACCTACAAAACCGACGTGAACTGGTTTCCCTATTTCAGTCGGATTGTGGATGACCTGAAACCTGGAATTCTGCCTTATGACGTGAATGGTGATGGAGAAATCAACATCGCAGATGTAAATGCCCTCATAGACATTATCTTGGGCGGCAATGATAGCACATCTCTGGCCGACGTGAACGGTGATGGCGAAATCAATCTGGCCGACGTGAATAGCCTGATAGACCACATCCAAAACTGATCCGCAACAAGGCCGGAGGCACCACATCAAAAAAACACAAAGCGACCGACTGCCCGCGCAGCCGGCCGCTTGTTTTTGTTGAGTAATCTCAAAGAGGTGCCGGCCTTGACTTTATTTCGGTTTCTAGGGTGAAAATTTTGTTTTTTTGTGCAGATTTCCATACCTTTGCAGGTACAATCATCAACGTTAATCACAACGTCATGAATACCTTCATCAAAACCGCCCTACTGTTACTGGCTCTCGCCACAGCCGTCGATGCCGCTGCGGGCTATGGCTCGTTGACTTATAACGGTATCAAATTTGACTTTTATTTCTCCGGCACTGGTGAAAACGCTGTCGGGGACTACGCCCAGGTGGCACAGCATCCTCACAGCTTTACCGGTCCGGCAAATATCCCCGCATCGGTAACCTATGAGTACCAATACGTGTCGGGCTATGACAGCCAGGGTGATGCCATATTCGCCACCCGCAACCTGACTGCTCCGGTAACAATCATTGGCGAGTATGCGTTCGACGGATGCAGACAACTGACAAGTGTGACCATTCCTAACACGGTCACCACCATCGGCAAGGGGGCATTCCGTAATTGTTATAACATGGAGAGTGCCACCATCCCCAGCTCGGTCACATCGATCCCGGAATACGGTTTCGCTGGTTGCAGCAGCCTGACCAACGTAGTCATCCCCAACTCGGTCACCACCATCGGCACAGCGGCCTTTGCCAGTTGCTATGGATTGACCAGCGTGAACATCAGCAACAAAGTCGAATCAATACCCGATGGCTGTTTCCGTGATTGCCGCAGGCTGACCAGCGTGACCATCCCCAACTCGGTCACCGCCATCGGTCCAAATGCCTTCTATAGTTGCGACGCACTGGCCAGCGTGACCATCGGCAACGCGGTTACGTCAATAGGCAAAAGCTGCTTTGAGGACTGCTCCAGCCTGACCAGCGTGAACATTCCCAATTCAGTCACGACAATCGGCGACAAAGCGTTTTCAAAATGTTCCAGTCTGCCTCGTGTAGTCATCCCCAACTCCGTGACAACTCTAGGCCAGTACGCATTTAATGAATGCGGCAGCCTGACGAGCGCCACCATCGGCAACGCCGTCACCACCATCGGTGAACGCGCGTTCTATGATTGCCGCAAACTGACGAGCATCGTCATCCCCAACTCGGTGACTTCTATCGGCAACAACGCGTTCTACAGGTGCTTTGACCTGGCAAGTGTGACCATCGGCAACTCCGTTACCTCAATCGGCGAATCGGCGTTCTACTACTGCACCAGCCTGACCAGTGTGGACATCCCCAACTCGGTCACCACCATCGCCAAAGGGGCATTCGTTGAGTGCGAGAACCTGTCGAGTGCCACCATCGGTAATGCGGTCACCACCATCGGTAATACGGCGTTCCAGAATTGCTTCAGCCTGAAGAGCATGGCCATTCCCAACTCGGTCGAGGCCATCGGCAATCATGCATTCTACAATTGCCACAGCATGACTAGACTGACCATCGGTAACTCCGTCACTTCTATCGGCGTGGGGGCATTCATCAACTGCTCCAGCCTGACCAACGTGACCATCCCCAACTCCGTCACTTCTATCGGCCAATCGGCCTTCTACTACTGCACCGGCCTTCGCAGCGTGTCCATCTCCAATTCCATCGTGCTCATCCCCAGCAGCTGCTTTGAGAATTGCACCAATCTGGAGAGTGTCGTCATCCCCAACCGGGTCACCAGGATCTGGGCTTCAGCGTTCGCCAGCTGCCGCAACCTGTCGAGTGTCACCATTCCCAACTCGGTAAGATCGATTGACGGAAAAGCTTTCTATGACTGCTACTCGTTGACGAGCATCACTTGTCTGGCGACAGCACCCCCAATGGCATGGGATGATTCCTTTGACTGTTACGGCAAGGCGACGCTGTATGTTCCTTCCATCTCGATGGAAAAGTATCAAACGACCGCCCCCTGGCAGCAGTTCTACAACATTGAAGCGCTGTACTCCAACGTGCCCTGTGACGTCAATGGCGACTGGGAGGTCAGCATTGCCGATGTAAACCTCGTTATCGACATTATCCTGGGCGGCTATGTGCCTCAAGACATCAGAGAACGCGCCGACGTCAACTGGGACGGCGAGATCAACCTGGCCGACGTGAATAGCCTAATAGACCTCATCCTATACTAATCCGCAACAAGGCCGGAGGTACCACATCAAAAATACAAAGCGGCCGACTGATTTCTCAGTCGGCCGCTTTGTATGTCTGGAAATATCCAAGAGGTGACTGTCTCCCCTCCCTTTTCTCCTATCACTTAATTATTCGGTGCTCGCTGAAAGCTCCGTCAAGAGCGGCCAGAACATAGGCAGGGGTGCAGCGAGGCGGAGCCGAGTGAAACCCCTGCAATAGTGAAAATTTGTCCAAGCCCCATCGGGGCGGCAGATAATTCTTGAGACACGCTGTCGCCCCTTGCGGGGCTATTTTGTAGAGATGTGTCATGATTAGGAGTTCCGCTTCGCTTCACTCCTGCCTATCATCTGGTCAGCCCTACGGGCTTAAAGGTATCACTTTTTCAGGCACGTGTTTCAGCGCTGGCGGGCGCGCAGTTCCCAGTCGAAAGGGGGCTGCCCCTCGGGCTGGACGATGACGGGCATGCCGACGTAGGCGAAATGCTCCTTCAGGGTGATGATGTCCTTGTCGAGCAGGCGGATGCAGCCCTCGCTGGCGCGGCCGGGTACGGTATTCTCGTTGTTGGTGCTGCCGTGGATGCCGATGCTCTTGTGGCCGGGGGTCAACAGGCGCAGGAACCAATGGCCGTAGGCCTTGATGCTGCCACGGCCGTCACCAAAGTCGTGCTTCCACGTCGAGGCGTCCTGTATCATGGTGATCTTGAACGGCTTGCCGGCGGGCGACTCGGGGGTGCGCATGTCGCCCCGTCGCTGCTTGTCACCCTTGTTTTTGCCCATGCAGCAGGGGTACTGTGCCACCAGGACGGTAGCACCCTCGCTGTTGTAGTCATAGACACTGAGCGTCTCGTCACGCTTGCTGATGACGATGAATGCCGACCCCGTGGGTTTGTCGGGCAGCGGCGGCATCTCACGAGCCACCGCGGGTGTGGTATCGGGCGCCGCTTGAACCGATGGAGTGGCAGGTTGGGCCTTGCCGTTGTCACCTGAACATGCCGTGGCGGCAACCGGCAAGAACAGGGATATGATAATGATGAGTTTATTCAGCATGAGTCGATTGATTCTTTTAGTTCGACAAAGGTAATACAAAACGGCCAATCCTGCAATGACTATAAAATGTCTAAAAAAATAATCCGCCACCTTATCAACTAAGGTAGCGGACGTTCGTGTGCTCCAATAAAAACTATAAACTTGTGGTTATGAAAATGTAACTGATGTCCTCTGTACTCTTTTTTCAGAGTGTTATGAAAAGTTATAATTTTCTGATTTTTATGTCGCAAAAATACATATTTCGGCACTCAACAAACAAAAAGACTATACTAACAGGGGCATTTTATCGACAAATCCGCCCTATTGGCCGAAAAAAAACGGCACTTACGGTAATCAATCGGTTGCAAAAGGCTTGAGTTGAAAAAGCATGAATATATTTTGCAGAACATCTAAAAATAATTAACTTTGCACCCACATAAAAATATTTGTATTAAATTTCAAACCAAAAGTTTACAATCAGTATGTATATTGAAGAGATTCATGCCAGAGAAATTCTGGATTCGCGTGGCAATCCTACTGTAGAAGTTGAGGTAACCCTCGAGAGTGGCGACATGGGCCGTGCATCGGTGCCCAGCGGAGCTTCCACGGGCGAGAACGAAGCCCTGGAGCTGCGTGACGGCGACAAGAAGCGTTACGGCGGCAAGGGCGTCTTGAAGGCTGTCAAGAACGTCAACGAGATCATCGCTCCCGAGATTGAGGGTATGGATGCCTTTGACCAGCGCGCCATCGACATGGCCATGATCAAGCTCGACGGCACTCCCACCAAGAGCAAGCTCGGTGCCAATGCCATCCTGGGCGTTTCGCTCGCCGTGGCTCACGCCGCTGCCAACTACTTCGGTGTGCCCCTGTATCGCTACATCGGCGGTACCAACGCTCACGTGCTGCCCGTGCCCATGATGAACATCATCAATGGTGGCGCACACAGCGACGCTCCCATCGCCTTCCAGGAGTTCATGATTCGTCCCGTTGGCGCCAAGAACGAGCGCGAGGCCGTTCGCATGGGTGCCGAGGTATTCCACGCCCTGGCCAAGCTGCTCAAGAAGCGCGGCCTGAGTACCGCCGTGGGTGACGAGGGTGGTTTTGCTCCCGCACTCGACGGTATTGAGGATGCCCTGGACAGCATCGTTCAAGCCATCAAGGACGCCGGCTACAAGCCCGGTAAGGACGTGAAGATTGCTATGGACTGCGCTGCCAGCGAGTTCGCCGTGGTTGAGAAGGGCAAGTACTACTATGACTATCGTCAGCTCAAGAGCGGTCAGCCCAAGGATCCCAAGGGTAAAAAGCTCACCTGCGCCCAGCAGATCAAGTATCTGGAAGAGCTCATCACCAAGTATCCCATCGACTCTATCGAGGACGGCCTCGACGAGAACGACTGGGAGGGCTGGGTAAAGCTCACCAAGGCTATTGGCGACCGTTGCCAGCTCGTGGGTGACGACCTGTTCGTGACCAACGTGAAGTTCCTTGAGAAGGGTATCCAGATGGGTGCCGCCAACTCCATCCTCATCAAGGTGAACCAGATCGGTTCGCTCACCGAGACCCTCGACGCCATCGAGATGGCCCACCGTCACGGTTACACCACCGTGACCTCGCACCGCAGCGGTGAGACCGAGGACACCACCATCGCCGACATCGCCGTGGCCACCAACAGCGGCCAGATCAAGACCGGTTCGCTCTCGCGCACCGACCGCATGGCCAAGTACAACCAGCTCATCCGCATCGAGGAAGAACTACGGCTACAAGAAACTCATCTAACTGGCACTTCCTGCAGTCAGGAGAACAAGTAAATCAGGCGACCCGCACTGGGTCGCCTGATTTTATGTTCAACTGCCATTGCCAATCGGGTATTTCTCGGGTCACGTTTTAAACCTTTTGGCGGTTTTTCCATCTTAAGTGCTACAGAGATAGTGGATGATTATTGGGTGGATGCGGGCCCAAAAATCCGCGATAATTGCTTTGGATTAAAAAAAATGCTTACCTTTGTCGAGTTATCAAAAAAAAGTAAATTCATTATGAAGAAATTCTTATTCTCACTCGTTGCCCTGATGGCGGTCATGACCGTGCAGGCACAAACCATCTGCGGCACATGGCGCATGATGCAACCCGTTGTAGAAACCAGCGAGGACGGCTCGTTCTCGGCCATGACAGCCACCTACACCTTTAATGAAGACGGCAATTTCAGCTATGCGCTCGAGATTACCGAGGCCTCGGAGCCTGCTCCCACGATGGCCATCGAGGTTGCCACCGTCATTGAGATGAACGGCACCTATAAGCTTGAGGGCGACCAGCTGACGCTCACCCCCAACGCCGACACCTACAAGGCTGAGATCATCAACATCTCGATGAATGGCAAGGTCACCGACAACCCTATGGTTAAGTCGCAAATCAACGGGATGATCAATAGCCCGGAATTCAAGAGCCAATTCACCTCGCCCGAGACCAACACCGTCAAGGTGGGTGACTCGATGCTTGAGATGAACGACGGCGAGCACACGCTCAACCTGGCACGCATCTCCACCATCAACAACTGATTATTCACACATCAAGGAATTCAATCCCGCTGGCATCCAGGCTTGCGGGATTTTGTTTTTGGGAAGACCCCGTTCTGCGGCAGGCTTGACCTATTTTGAATGAGACCAAATAAAAAAACCGCACTCAGATAGGGTATTGAATAAAAAAACTGATTATCTTTGCAGTGAAATCTAAACACAATTAATTATGAAAAAGGTTTTATTTTCACTTTTTGCTCTGATGGCGGTCATGACCGTCCAAGCTCAGATTTGTGGTACTTGGCGCACTGTGCAGCCTCTTGTCGAGAATGGTGCTAACGGCTCATACACGGTACAACATCTCACCTACACGTTCAATCCTGACGGTACGTTCTCCCTGTATGACGAGTTCACCCAGTCAACCAAGCCCGCCAACACGATGGCTCAGGAAGTTGCTTCAGTCATTGAACTGAAGGGTTCCTATTCCCTGATTGAAGACAAGCTCATCCTGAATCCCAACATGGAAACGTATAAGACCGAGGTGCTCAACGTTTCACAGAACGGCAAGGTAACCAACAATGCCAAGGTCAAGGCCAACACCAACGCCAAGATCAATGGCAAAGAGTTCAAAGCCCGTTTCAACAAGGTTAAAGAGAATAATGTGAGTGTGAATGGCTCTATGCTCGAGATGAAACAAGATGGAAAGACCATCAACTTGGTTCGTCTGACAACCATCAAAGACTAAAGCCGGACACGGTTTCTCAAGGAAATCAAATCCCGCAGGCCTGATAGGGCTTGCGGGATTATTCTTTTTCTACGAGATGCCACTGGCTATTCATCGACAGCACGCGACTGCAGCCATCACCGCGTCGGGAGTTTGTGGATGAGTGTTAGCCCGTCTCGCAGAGGTAAAATCACTTTCTCGACGCGCGGGTCCTGCTTGATGCGGTTGTTGAAGTCCATCACGCCACGCGTCTGGGCTTCGCGCTGGGCCTTGGGGTCCACCACCTTGCCCGCCCACAGTGTGTTGTCGGCAATGATGAAACCGTCGTCATTCAGGTAATCCATCACCAGGTCATAGTACTCGACATACTGGCGTTTGTTGGCGTCGATAAACACGAGGTCATAACGTTCACCCAACGTGGGCACAATGTCGAACGCATCGCCGATGTGCAGCCTGATGCGGCTCCCATAGGGTGACTTGGCGAGATGTTCAACGATGAAGTCTTCCTGCTCGTCGTTAATTTCGATAGTGTCCACACGGCACTCGTCATCGGCAAGGCCCTCGGCAAGGCACAATGCCGAGTAGCCGCTGAAGGTGCCCAGTTCCAACACGCGCCGCGGCTTGATCATGCGGGTCAACATCTTAATGAGGCGCCCCTGCAGGTGTCCTGAACACATATGCCAATAGTAATTCTGCACATGGGTGTCATGGTCGATGCGGGCCAACACCTCAGGCTCCTCATCGATATGCCCCAAAATATACTCCTCTAACTCCTCTTCTTTTTCAGACAACATTTCTTTTAAACAACTTGAACTACAAGGAACAACAAAAACAACACATATTCTTTAAGTTGTTTTAGTTCTATGTCCTTGGATTACTCGATTAACAGGAACTATTAACTGTCTTTCTTCGTCATAGAAATAACGTTCAATTTCAGCAAACTGTGGCATAAAATTCACTATAATCCCACAGGGTAACTTAAGTAGCCTCATATAATTGAACAATTGTGCACGATGATCAGCTATCAATCTTGGAACAGATTTGCATTCAACTATAATATCGTCTTTACACAAGAAATCCACACGGAATACTGACTTCATTTCCAGTCCCTGATAGGTTGGATGAAAAGAAACTCCCTTTTAAACGGTATATTCCTTTGTGTGAACTCAATTTGCAAGCCTTCTTGATAACACGATTCATTCAAACCCGGCCCCAACCCCTTGTGCACATGATGAATAGCACCAACAACATCATAAATATGCTCCCTTAGCTTGATTGTATCAATCATAAAAGAAAGTTGTTCACGTTGTTCAATGTTGTTATGGTTGTTTGAGGAGGGAGAGGAGGGCTAGGCGGTAGCTGTCGAGGCCGAAGCCGGCAACGATGCCCTTGCAGACAGGAGACAGTAAAGACTTGTGGCGGAAAGGTTCGCGGCTGTAGATGTTGCTGATGTGAACCTCGACCACAGGAGCCGTGATGGCCGCTACGGCATCGGCGATGGCCACCGACGTGTGGGTGTAGCCCCCGGCGTTGAGCACAATGCCGCAGTCTTCAAACCCCACCGCTTGCAGCCGGTCCACGATCTCGCCCTCGATATTGCTCTGATAGACGTCTATCGAGTGCTGCGGGAACTGCTCGATGAGTTCCTGGAGGTACTGGTCGAGCGAGCGGTTGCCGTACACCTCGGGCTCACGCTTGCCCACGAGGTTCAGGTTGGGGCCGTTGATGATGTGAATAATCATTATTTCTTGAAATAGTACAGGAACGAGGCGATGCCTTGCAGGGCGGGCTTGCGCTGGCCCTCGATCTCCATCTTGAAGTCAATCTCGGCCTTGCAGATGCCGCGCAGGTCGGCAATGTTGTGCAGTTTGGTCACCAGGCGCACGCGGCTGCCGGTAATCACGGGCTGGCCAAAACGCATCTTGTCCATGCCGTAGTTGACCTGCATCTCCAGGTTGTTCACCTCGATAATCTGGTTCCACAGATGCGGAATCAGCGACATCGTCAGGTAGCCGTGGGCGATGGTGCTATGATAGGCGCTCTCGGCCTTGGCGCGCTCCACATCCACGTGAATCCACTGGTGGTCGAGCGTGGCATCGGCAAACATATTGATACGGTCCTGATCAACGGTGAGCCATTCGCTGGCACCGAGTTCCTCTCCCAGATGGGAGGCAAATTCTTCGTAAGAATTGATTGTAAGCATTATGTATATTGGTTAAAGTTTAATGGTTAACGGTTAAGGGTTAATGAGAGACGGCGGCGCATTATCAAGGCGGTCACCATGCTGGTGAGCAGCCCGACGGCGGCAACGAGGGCAAGGGTGATAATCACATCCATCCAGTGCACCTCGACGGGATAAGCGCTGATGATCATGTTGGCAGGGTCGCCGCTGAGGTGCAACCAGCCGAACTGCTGCTGACAGAGGCACAAAATCAGGCCGATGACCACACCCGTGACCGCGCCCACCAGGGTGATGAGCCAGCCCTGCAGGACAAATATGCGGGAAATCTGGCGGTCGTTGGCGCCCAAGGCGCGCAGCGTGGCGATGCTGTCATCTTTCTCGATAATGAGCAGCGCCAATGTACTGATGACATTAAAGGTGGCTATCACCAGAATAAAGGCCAACAGCAAGAATGCCATCCATTTCTCGATATTCACCAGGCGGTAGGCCTCACGCTGCTGCATCAGGCGGTTCTTCACCTGATAGCCACTACCCAACGCCTTGGCTATGGCGTCCATCACATGTTGCTCACTGGCATCTGGCGCCAGTTTCACCTCGATCTGGGTCGCCTCGGTCTCGTAGTCAAACAAGTCACGCGCCATGTCGAGTGGCACGTAGATTAAGTCGGCGTCATAGCTGTTCTGCTGCAGCTGGAAAATGCCCGACACAAACACCGAGTCTTGCCTGAAGGCACCCATCGGGTTAGCGATGTTGACACGTCCCTGACGCTGTGGCGCATACAGTCGCACCATGCCCAGGAAATCGGGTCTCACCATCAACCTGATGGCAGGCCCTGCGCCAGCCACCGCATAGCGCGAAACCTGGTCACGCAATTTCCACACGCCATCCACGATGACCGAGTCTATGTCATTCATCATGTTATAATCGTCGGGGACACCCTTAAGGCGCACGGGCATCTGCATCTGCACATAGATGGCCAGCGCCTGGTCCTCGATGACGGGAACAGCCCGCTCAACGCCTAGTATGGCGGTCACCGCATCGATAACGCTATCGGCATCGGCAACAGTCTTGCCCACGGTGGCAGTAATCGCCACTTGCGGGTCAAGCATCGCAAGCTTGCCCATGATGAGCCCGCGGAACCCATTGAAAACGCTCAGCACACAGATGAGCGCAGCCGTTGACACCACGACACCGCACACGGCGACAATCGAGATGATGTTAACCGCCTGATGCCCTTTCTTGGACATCAGGTAACGCCACGCTATCTTCAACGGCAAGCCCATTTAAGAGAATAGATAGTAGAGATTAAAGAACAGATGAATTCCTAATTTCTAATTCCTAACTTTCCTCATTCTCTTTGGGCTTGTCCTTAGCGAGCAGTTCATCGATATGGTCGATATAGTCGAGCGAGTCGTCGATATGGAACTTGAGTTCCGGGCAACGGCGCAACTGATAACGCACCTGCTGGGCGAGCTGGTGGCGGATGCCACGCTCGTTCTGGTTGATGTTGTCCATGATCTCCTGAGCCCTCTCGCTGGGAAAGATGCTCAGGCGCACGTTAGCCACACTCAAGTCGGGCGAGACGCGCACGCTGCTCACGCTAACAAGCGTGCCGCGCGTCTTGGCCGTCTCGCGGCGGAATATCTCGCTCAGTTCCTTTTGGAGCAAGCGGCTGATCTTCTGCAGTCTTGTTGATTCCATTTATGATGTTGATTATTAATTTCTTTAAATAAAGTTGTTATACTGAGTCAGGGAGAGCAGCAGGTTCCTCGAGTTTCTCGTCGGGATTGATGTCGTCGGTCAACGGGACGAAGAGAGAATCCTCGTCAAACTCCAGCATAGTCGAGTCAAACTCCTCAATCTCGCCCAACGCCGAGCAACCCGAATACAGGGCGGCGTCGATAGGCTCCTTGGCGGGCTCGAAACGGCGGTGATATTTCTGGAACTGCGGGTCGCTCAGCACGAGTTGCAGGAAGCGGCCACAGATGGGCAATGCCGTGCGGCTACCCTGCCCCAACGCGCCCCAGCGGAAGTGAATCTGGCGGTATTCGCCGCCCACCCACGAGCCGCACACCAGGCCAGGTGAGACAGCCACAAACCAGGCATCGGCGTGGCGGTTGCTGGTTCCAGTCTTGCCTCCCAGGTCCACGTCATAGAGCGGACGCGTGATATAACCGTTCAACGCCATACCCGTGCCACCGGCGTCGGTGCGGCAAGCCAGGAGCATCTGCTGCATGAGCCATGCCGAGCGGTAACTCATCGCGCGTTTCTGGTGGCTCGGTGCCTTATAGATTTCCTTGCCGTCGCGGTTCACGATGCGTGTGACGATGACAGGATCGTTGCGCATGCCGTCATTGACCACCGTGCAATAGGAGTTCACCAGTTCCATCAGGTCCACATCACTGGCGCCCAGCGAGAGAGCCGGCTTGGGGTCCATGGGCGACTTGATGCCCATGTCGCGTGCCAGTTGGGCGATTTCAGAGAAACCCACCTCGCCGGCAACACGCACGGTAACGCTGTTGATACTTTGGGCAAAGGCGGCGCGCAGCGTCATCTCGGCCCCGGTGAACGTGCCGTTGGCATTGGTAGGCCGCCAGTGTTCCATCTCCTGCTTGTCCTCGTTATAGACCAGCGTGTCGATATATTCGTCAAGGCGGCGGTCACAGGGCACCAATCCCCGTTCCATCGCCATGGAATAAACAAAGAGTTTGAAGGTGGAGCCTGGCTGATGCTTGGCGCGCACCTTGTCATATTTCCACGTGTCGAAATCCACATCGCCCACCCAGGCCTTGACATGGCCGTTCTCGGGCTCCATGGCGATGAAGCCGCAGTGCATGAAGTGCAGCATGTAGCGCACCGAGTCCATCGAGCTCATCTCCATGTAGAGCGAGTCGTTCTCATAGTCGAACAGATGCACCATGTGCGGCAGGTTCATGTAGTAGTTGACCGAATCCAGGTCGTTGGGATAACGGGCTAGCAGCTCGTGATAGGTGGGCGTGTTGCGCGCCTTGTCCTCGACGAAGTTGGCAATGGGCTGGTTGTTCTCGTCGAGCCAGCAGTCGTGGTCGCCCCAATGGCTCTTGAAGTTCTGCTGCACAATCTTCATCTTCTCGCTCACGGCCTGCTCGGCATACTCCTGCATCTTGCTGTCGAGCGTGGTATAGATCTTGAGGCCGTCACGCTCCAAGTCCAGTTTCAAGCCCTGGGCCTTGGCGATTTCTTCAACCTCGCGGGCCACTGCCTCACGGAAGTAAGGAGCCACACCGTCGTAGTTGGCCTCGAGGGTATATTTCAGGTCGATGGGCAACGATGACACAGAGTCATATTCCACCTTGGTCAGATCGCCGTGGGACAGCATGTTCTTAAGCACCTGATTGCGGCGGCGCAAGCTGTTCTTGGGGTTGATGCGCGGGTTATAGGTGCTGGTGGCCTTGAGCAGGCCCACGAGCACGGCACTCTCTTCCAGCTTGAGTGCACGGGGGGTAGTCTTGAAATAGGTATTGGCCGCTGTCTTGATACCGAAGGCGTTGCTGCCAAAGTCCACCGTGTTGGCATACATTTCAAGGATTTCCTTCTTGCTGTAGAACAGCTCAAGCTTGGTGGCGATGATCCACTCCTTGCTCTTCATGATGAGCATCTTCACGCCAGGTATATAGCCCAACAGACCGGTGGAGTAGTCGCTGCGCGTGCGGAACATGTTCTTCACCAGCTGCTGCGTGATGGTGCTGGCACCACGGGGGCGGCCATGCAGCACCATATCCTTGGCTGCGGCTCCTAGACCACCAAAGTCGATGCCATGATGCAGATAGAAACGCTCGTCCTCGGTGTCGATGAGCACCTGGAAGAACTGCGGATTGATCGAGTCATAGGGCACAGGCGTGCGGTTCTCGTCATAATATTTGCCGATGGTCTTCCCGTCGGCACTGTACAGATAGCTTGCCTCGGGATTACGGGGATGCATGATGCTGTAGGTGCTGGGCGACTTGCCGAACAGCCACAACAGGTTGATGTCAACCGCAATGAGATACAACATGAACAGGACAATAAAGGTCCCCAATGCCGCCAGGGTCTTGACCCACCAGGGCCGGCCGCGGTACAAACCCTTATACCACACCTTGAAGCGGCGCCAGTTGCGGGTAATGATATTTCCAGTTTGATTCTCGCTCATATCGTGATTTGAAATGGTTCAGTTTAATAATGACATGCGATCCCAAAAGGCTACTGCTTGTTGGCACTGCGTCCCAACCGGCGCTTCAGATACCGTGGGATGAAGCTCAAGTGGGCCAGGATGGCCATTCCCGTACCGTAATGGCGACACATGATGCGGAAACGTTCACGCAACGAGGCGCGGTGGTGGCGAGTCGTCATGCCCTCGGCAAGGTAACTGATAATGGGCTTGCGGCCAGCATAGGCATTGGCTGGCGATTTCTCCAGCACCCTGATGCACCAGTCATAGTCGGCACTCAAGCGGTAGCGCAGGTCATACTGCGGCACCAGGTCACTGCGTGCCACAAAGGCCTGGTGGCACACCACCATACCCTTGAGGAAGCTGTCGACGGTCAACCGTTTGGGCGCGGTCAAGTGCCGCTTACCCACAACTTCACGGTTCTTATCAACAAGTTGCGTCTGACCATAGATGACACCTGGGTCTTCGGTTGTCAGCATCGCCAAGCGCACCAGCACAGTATCATCGGCAAAGGCGTCGCCTGCATTCAGGAAAATCAGGTAACGGCCTCTTGCTCTGGATATGCCCTTGTTCATGGCATCATACAACCCGTTGTCAGGCTCGCTGAACACGCGCAACGAGGCTATTGACGCCTGTTTCACGATGCGCAGCGTGTCATCGGTTGAGGCACCATCAATGATGAGCATCTCATAGTCGGTGCTCGTCTGCCGCTCCACGCTCCGCAAGGTTGGCGCAATTACACTGGCGGCATTCCACGTCACGGTGATAATGGAAAACAACGGATCCATGCTTAGTAAAAACTGTTATAGTGGATGCAAAATTATATTTTTTTCGGTGAACTTTACAATCAAAAGACCATTTTTTGCGTTCATTATATAAAAATAAGATTCTATCATGAGGTTTTTCAAGTCTATTTCATGCCTGGCGGCCCTAGTGATACTGTTGCTGGCCAGCGGATGTGACCACATCGACAACAAGACGATACCACGCTACACCGTGCGCATCGACCTGGGCAGTTATGCCCTATGGAACACCTATGGCGTCGTCGGTATGGGAGACTACCGCATCTTCAACCGCGACAAGCGCATTCCCAACAATTTTCCCTATAACGTCAACACCTACACCGGCTTTGGCGGTGTGTTGCTCATGATGGGCATGGACGCTCCCATGGCCTATGACCTGGCCTGTCCCGTGGAAATCAGCCAGGATGTGATTTTGACGATCAATCCCGAAAACTTCGAGGCGGTTTGCCCCCGTTGCGGTTCCCGCTTCAATCCCCTGACAGGTGCCGGTGGCCCCATGAGCGGCGTTGCCATCAACAACAAGGTGGGCATGCGCATGTACCGCGTCAACCCCAGCAACGGCGGCTACTTCATCTCCAACTGACAACAGTCCTTCAAAAAACGTGATTGTTCCACGACTGCAGCACCCTAAATCGATGGCGTGTTGGCCAGTTTTCTGCTATTTTCTCTAAAATGTGCCTTAGTGATTGCATTTTGCAATTTTTGAGGTTTATTTATTTTGGTTGGAAGGCAGTTTTTGTAGCAAAAATCCAAAAAATAAATCTTATAGGATGCCATTTATTGTTAAAAAGTGTAAACTTTTTCATTTTTCATTTCCAAAATTTAAACATTAAGGCCGTCCGTGAGCCCTCTTTTTATGGGGGTTCTCGTGGAACACTGCACCAAATTTGCCAAAATCGCTAAATGTTTACAAGTGTTTACATAGTTTGGCCAGGTTGGCCGATTGGGCTACCTTTGTATCACAAACCAGGGCGTACGGCATTGAAATCGTTCTCGATGCCCTTAACGAAAAAGCCGCCGATGCGCGGATTTTCCAGTCCACTAAAATAAATATTATGAGTTTTATTAAGAGTAAAATAAGTCTTTCGGTATTATTCATTCTTTTAGCAATCACCTTTACCAGCTTCACTACCGAAGCACAACAGCTTGCATCTTACAAGCGTGGCACCGTGCTCGAGCAGCTCGAGCAGAACAGCCGCAACAACATCGTTGACCAAGTCATCAGCTATGCTTACCGTTTCCGTGGCACTCCCTATCGCTACGGTGCATCTTCGCCCAAGGGCTTTGACTGCTCGGGCTTTACCAGCTATGTATTCAAGCGTTTCGGCATCGATCTCGACCGTTCGTCAAGGGGTCAGATTACCGATGGCGTGCGCGTCAAGAAAAACGAGCTGCAGCCTGGTGACCTCGTGTTCTTCCAGGGCCGTTCCGGTCGTGGTGGCGTGGGCCATGTGGGTATTGTTACCAAGGTCAATGACGATAACACTTTCCACTTCATCCACTCGGCTTGCAGCAGCGGTGTTACCGAGAGCAAGAACACCGAGTCCTACTACAGCCGCCGCTACGTCGGCGCCTGCCGTGTCCTGTAAAACAAACCATCTCCAATAGCATCACAACGTGCGGTCCCCAATGTGGGATCGCACGTTTCATTTTGTCCCGCCTTACTATTGCGGGAGCGGCGCATTTTATGTAAGTTTGCGGCAAGAAAAATAATATGTGTATGACATCACGACGATTCTCAGTATTACTGTTGGCACTTGCCTCTGTTTTCCTGCGCATGGCGGCGGGACACATGATGATTGACGGCACCCTTGAGCAGTCGGTCATTTATCCCGGCACGGTCCACACGTTTCAAGTGTATGTGCCCGACCAGTATAATGGCAAGCAGCCGGCAGCCCTGTATGTGGGGCTCGATGGCGTGTTGTGCAACGCCCCCCAGGTCATGGACTCGCTCATTGCCGCCGGTAAGATGCCGGTGACCATCGGCGTATTCCTGCAGCCGGGCATTATCCGTGCTGATGACGGCACAGTGCTGCGCTACAACCGTTGCTATGAGTTTGACTCGACAACCGACCTTTTCGCGCGTTTCCTCGACGAGGAGGTCCTGCCTGCCGTTGAGCAGCTCAAAACCAAGCGCGGCAAAGCCATCCGCCTGTCCAGGCAGCCCCAGGACCGCATGATCTTCGGCCTGAGCAGTGGTGGCATCGCAGCCTTCAATGCCGCCTGGCACCGCCCCGACCTGTTCGGCAAGGTGTTCACGGGCGTGGGCACATTTGTCGCCATGCGCGGCGGTAACGACCTGCAGGCCCTTGTACGCAAGACCGAGCCCCTACCCTTGCGTATCTTCATCCAAGACGGTACCAACGACGTGTGGAACCCCCTGTTCGGCCACTGGTACGAGGGCAACCAACTGATGGCAAGTGCGCTGCAGTTCGCCGGCTATGACGTTCAGTGTGACTGGAGCGACAGTGGCCACAACGTGACACGGTCAACACAAATTTTCGCGCAAGTGATGGAGTGGATGTGGCGAGACTGGCCCGCCGCTCCCGCTTTGGGAGAGACCCAGAATGATTTCCTGCAGGAGCTGCTCATCGATGATGATGAGGGCTGGGTCATTGCCAGCAACGGCGTGCCCGGAAAGCCTGTCACCCGCATCATCTATCCCGACCTGACCAACATCGCCATCGTTCCCAATGAGCCCGGCAATGTAGTGTGGCAATATATATTGAAAGACAGCCAAATCACCTGTGGCGAGCCCTTCTACTGGTTACACAACGACGACAACAGCCGACCGCTCAACATCCAGTCCATCACCTTCGACGGCAAGGGCAACCTGTGGGCCGTCACTAACCTGGGTATTCAGATTTGTGACCAGAACGGCCGTGTGCGCGCCATACTGCGCATGCCGCGCGACATCGGTCCCATCAACGAAATCACCATCAGCGGAGGCTACGTCTGGCTCCTCACCGACTCTGTCAACTGGCGCCGGCGCCTCAACGTAGCCTCTCCCATCCTCGGCGTCCGTCCTGAGAGCCAAGGCCAAGGATAAATGAAAACCACCGATTGAGGACTAAAAACTAAAGTCTAAGATCTAAAGTCTAAAGTCTTTTTACTACCTTTGTAGTTTAAAACAAAAGTTTGCGACCCATGATGCAGAACAGTAACATAACGCCCGAGATGGAAGACCAGATGATTGAACTGGCCTACCAGAACTTGTTAAACGGTTATTTGTCAAGTAATCACCGCAAGAAAGTGGAGATTATTGACAAGGCCTTCAAGTTTGCCCGCGATGCCCACCAGGGCATCCGCCGCCGTTCGGGCGAGCCCTATATCATGCACCCGATTGCTGTTGCCACCATTGTGAGCCAGGAAATCGGTTTGGGTTCCACCAGCATCAGCGCCGCCCTGCTGCACGACGTGGTCGAGGATACCGACTATACCGTCGAGGACATCGAGGGCCTGTTCGGCACCAAAATCGCCCGCATCGTTGACGGTCTGACCAAGATTTCGGGCGGCATCTTCGGCGACAAGGCATCACTGCAGGCCGAGAACTTCCGCAAACTGTTGCTCACCATGAGCGAGGACGTGCGTGTCGTGCTCATCAAGATGGCCGACCGCCTGCACAACATGCGCACCCTCTCGTCGATGCCAGCCAACAAGCAGTACAAAATCGCTGGCGAGACACTCTATATCTACGCCCCGCTGGCCCACCGCTTGGGCCTTTATGCCATCAAGACCGAATTGGAGGACTTGAGCTTCAAGTACAACCATCCTGCCGAATACCAGCGCATCAAGGACCAGATCGCTGCCAGCGAGGAAAGCCGCAACGAGCTGTTCGCCCGTTTCTCGGCCCCCATCCGCGAGCGTCTGGACAACATGGGGCTAAAGTATGAGTTCTTCACGCGCGTGAAATCGTGCTACTCGATCTGGAACAAGATGCAGACCAAGCACATCCCCTTCGAGGAAGTGTATGACCTGTATGCCGCACGCATCGTGTTCGAGTGCGATGACGAGAGTGCCGAGAAGCGCATCTGCTGGAACATCTATAACGAGATTACCGAGGTCTATGCCAAGCACCCCGACCGCGTGCGCGACTGGCTGACCACCCCCAAGGTAAACAAGTACCGCGCGCTGCACGTCACTGTCATGGGACCCGACGGCAACTGGGTCGAGGTGCAGATACGCAGCCGCAAGATGGACGACATCGCCGAGCGTGGCTTTGCCGCCCACTGGAAATACAAGAGCGGCGAGGGCGAGGAGGAGAAGGAACTCGACCTGTGGCTCAGCACCATCGTCGATATCCTCAAGGATCCCGAGCCCAATGCCATCGACTTCCTTGACACCATCAAACTCAACCTGTTTGCCAGCGAGATTGTGGTCTTCACCCCAACGGGCGAGGCCATGACGCTGCCCAATGGGGCCTCGGTGCTTGACATGGCATTCATGATCCACACCGACATCGGTACCCATTGCATCGCCGGCAAGGTCAACCACAAGCTGGTGCCCCTGTCCTACAAACTGAGTGGCGGAGACCAGGTGGAAATCCTCACCAGCAATTCCAATACCCCCAAGGCCGATTGGGAGAACTTCCTCGTCACCGCCAAGGGCAAGACGCGCTTGCGTGCCGCCCTGCGCCACCAGCGCCGACTCATCATCGACGAGGGCGAGAAACGCTTCAAGGCTTTTCTCGAGCAGCACAACGTGGAATTC
The DNA here is from genome assembly GCA_905233915.1 of uncultured Muribaculaceae bacterium. GTDB lineage: Bacteria > Bacteroidota > Bacteroidia > Bacteroidales > Muribaculaceae > Sodaliphilus. Next base: position 33,902 of record CAJOFM010000004.1, read on the forward strand.
AGCAATGAGGTGCTCTCCCAAGCCATCACCCGCCAGCGCATCAGCAACAAGGAAGAGCTCTTCTTCCTGATAGGCAATGGCGACATTGCCCTCAACGAGGATCTGCTCAACAAGAAGGACAATGGAACCCGCATCACCTGGTGGCGACGTGGCCTGTTCAGGGGCAAAGAAACCCCCAAGGAAACCACTGTCGATGCCCAAACCGCCATCGACACCAAGGCCATCTACCGCCTTATCACCCATGACGGAAAGAGCAATTATCACATCGCCGATTGCTGCCACCCCATTCCTGGGGACGATGTCGTGGGCTTTGTCAACGCTTCGGGCAAAGTGGTTGTCCACAAGATGGACTGCCCCACCCTGGCCCGTCTCAAGGCCAGTTACGGCTCCCGCTTGCTGCAGACCCAATGGGAAGAGCACAGCGACCGCTTCCAGGCAACCATCCACATCGAGGGCATCGACCAGAAGGGCATCCTGCAGTCCATCGTCAACATCATCTCAACCAACATGTCCATCAACATGAAGCGCATGAACGTCACCGCCAACCAGGGCGTGTTCAACTGCGACCTTGACGTGCTGGTGACCGATGCCTCGGTAGTGACCAACCTGTGCCGCGAAATCAAGAAAGTGAAAGGTGTCAACAATGCCAACCGCATGAGTTAGCCAGCCTACACCTCAACAGATTATAATTCCAAGCCAATATACACGTCATGAAGATATCTAGTAAGAATAACAACCTCATCATCATCCTGCTGTTGATATTGTCGGTGCTGCTCATCGCCACGGCACTCTTCTTCAGCAAGGAGGAGGCTCGCACCTACAGCTTTGAGGTGGGCAAACCCTGGCCCCATTCCCGACTGGAAGCCACCTTCCAATACGATATCGAGCTGGACGAGGCCACACGCAAGCACATCACCGACAGTGTGAACAAGAATTTCTCAAAGATCTACACCCTCGACCGCAAGAAAGGGGAGCAGCAACTCGCATTGCTCACCCGTGCCATTGCGGGAAAGACTGGCGGACAAATGCTGCTTCAGGCTGTTGGTCAGCTATATAATGACGGTATCGTTGATAATGATGCCGCCAACGATATCCGTTCGGGCAAGCAATTACGCTTCCTGGTGGGCAACAATGAGTTGCAGGTCGTGGATGCCACCAACATGAAGACCGTGCGGCAGGCCTATGCCTGGCTCACCGACACGCTCAAGTCCAACGCCTTGCTGCAAGAGGCCATCAAGTCGGTGGACATCAGCAATTATCTGGTCCCCAACATGATGGTGGATGAAGATGAGAACGAGAAATGGATGGGCGAGGACCTGCGCAACGCCTTGCGTTCGCCGGGCACCGTCCAGCAGGGCGAGGTCATCATCAATCATGGCGAAATTGTCACACCGAGCAAGGCATCGGCCATCGAAACCTACCAGAACGAGTTGACACGACGCAACAAGCTGCGCAACACCGACGAGGGACTGAACCTGCTTGGGCAAATGCTGATTGTCACCATATTGATGCTGGCGTTCTACTTCTTCATGCGTCTGCTGCGCAAGAACGTATTCAGTAGCCTGCGCCGCATGGTGTTCCTTATTACACTCATCACGGTGTTTGTCATCGCTGTGTTCCTGTTGGTGAAGTTCAAATATAACCTGCTGTACGTCATCCCGTTTGCTCTTGTGCCCATTATTGTGTCGTCGTTCTTTGATGACCACACTTCATTCTTTTCCCACATTGTCACCATCCTGATTTGCTCACTCATTGCGAGCAGCCATCAGGCCGAATTCATCATCATGCAGTTCCTGGCGGGCATCATCGCCATCATCTCGGTCAAGGAGTTGACCAAGCGCACACAGCTCGTGCGATGCGCGGCGTTCATCTTCCTGTCCTATTGCTGCATCTACTTGGCCATGACACTCATCAACGAGGGCGACTTTGGAAAACTGGAGAAATACTACTTTGCTTATTTCCTCATCAACTGTGCCATCCTCTCGTTCGCATTACTGGTGATTCCTATTGTGGAGAAAGCGTTTGGGTTCACGTCAACCATGACGCTGCTTGAGCTTGCCGACATCAACAATCCGCTGCTGCGACAACTGTCCACCAACTGCCCCGGCACCTTCCAGCACTCGTTGCAGGTGGCCAACCTGGGCGGTGAAGCGGCCCTCATGATTGGCGCCAACATGCAGCTTGTGCGTGCCGGAGCCCTTTACCACGACATCGGCAAGACCAAGAACCCCGCATTCTTTACCGAGAACCAGATTGGCGAGAACCCGCATGACCACCTGGTGCGCCCTGAGGACAGCGCCAAGATTGTCATCGAGCACGTGAACAACGGCCTGAAACTTGCCGAGGATGCCGACCTGCCTAAGGTCATCAAGGACCTCATCGCCCAACATCACGGCAAGGGTGTGACGCGCTACTTCTATTACAAGGCCTGTGAGGCCCGCCCCAACGAGGAAGTGGACAAAACACCATTCACCTATCCCGGCCCTAACCCGCAAACCAAGGAGGCCGCCATCCTCATGATGGCCGATGCCTGTGAGGCGGCAACCAAGAGCCTTAGCGACCACAGCGAGGAGTCCATCGCTGCCATGGTGGGGAAAGTCATCGACGGTCAGGTAGCCGAGGGACTCTTGCGCGAGGCGCCCATCAGTTTCCGCGACGTGGAGACCATCAAGCGCCTGTTTGTGGAACGCCTGCGCACAGCCTACCATGCCCGCGTGTCCTACCCCGGCGACACCAAGCCCGCCACACCCGAGGTGGCAGAATAATGCGCCCCGCAGGGCAATAACCTGGCTAAAATCGAGTTTATAGTATATAGAACAGACCATTCATGATATTGCAGAAGATATTACTGATCGCTGGCGTGATATGCCTGATACTGGCTGTGCTACTCGTGTTGCGGCCCCGCTGGGTCGCTGCCGTGCCTGCTTTTGTGGGGCTGCTGCTCATGCATTGGAGCTACTACATCAACGTGCCCATGATGACCTTCGGCTTCTGGGGTATCGCCACGCTCATCACGATCGGTCTGTTTTACTTGTCGCCCAGTGGTGAGCCCGATGGACACAGTGCCAGCAACCTGTATGTGGGTTTCACCGCCATGGCTGGAGGTATGCTAGGCATTCTGGTAGCACCGCGCATCATGGTGCTGGGTGTCATTCTGGGAGCCGCCATGGGGCAGCTCGCCTATAGCCGCACGCCTGCAGGCAAGTGGATGCTCACGCCGTCCATCCAGTTCTGGCGCTATTTTGCCGCCAAGTGCCTGCCCGCCATCGTCGCGCTGTCCATCGTGTGCATCGCCATCATGGGAATCGTCATCGACTGATAATTGACAACTGAAACCAATGAAACGACTCAAATATATCCTTACAATCGCTATCGCGCTCACCTTCACCGCGATGGGCTGGTCACAGGCCCAGCAGATACCCGAGCGCGTCCAGCCCAATAAATTTGCCATTAAAAAGGTGGATTTTGACCACGTCAAGGAGGTCATTTCCAACCCCAAGAACGCTTACTACTATCCCAAGCTGATGAAGGCCTACAGCAGTAACGACACCACTCTGTCGATCGAGGCTTGGCGCAACTTCTACTACGGCTACACCTTCCAAGAGGATTACAACCCCTTCCGCGAGTCGATTTACAGCAATGTGGTTGAACAGCTGTACTACAAGCAGCCCCACTCGCGCGCCGAGTGTGACAGCATCGAGAAATATGCCGAAAAGTCGCTCAACGACAACATGTTCGACCTGAACCAGATGAATTTCTACATCTACGTGCTCAAGGAGAAAAAGAAACACGCGCGAGCCGCCGTGTGCCAGTATCGTCTGGACCGACTCATCGCAGCCATCATGTCGAGCGGCAGGGGCACCAAGGAAGAGCCCTGGGTGGTCATCACTCCCGAGCACGAGTACAATATCATCAACTTCCTGGGTTTTGTCGCCACCGAGCACGAGACCCTGGACGGCGGCATCGACTACATCAAGGTAAAACCGGTTGCGGGCAAGAGTGCCGAAGGCTTCTACTTCGACATCTCACGCATGATGGAAATCGCCGCCCTCAAGTTCCCGGATATAAATGAGGGAGAAGAGTGAGGAATTATCAATTAGTTATTAGAAATTAGAAATGAAATAATGAGGAATTGGGGACTCCCAATTCCTCATTCTATATACCTAATACCTAAAGCCTAAAGCCTAATGCCTAAAACCCAATGCCTAAAACCTATCAAAGCCATTCCTCCACTTTGCACTGGTTCTTGGGCATTGCACTCGAGAACTTGAGACCCGTGCGCCGCTCCACCTCGGCAACAGTCACAGCATACTTGCTGATGTTGCCAGGACAAGGTTTGTTGTCATAGATGAACGCGATGGAACGTCCCTGTTCGGGGGCATAAACGATCTTGAAGAAAGCATCAGGTACGGCGATGTTTTGCTTGTTCTTTCCAATCATTTGAGGATGCTTGCCCATGATGGGGCCGGTATAGACCATCAGGCGCTTGTCGCGCTTGGCCCAGCGATGCACTTTTTCCTCCAGCACACGCCAGTGGTCGTTGTTGAGTTTAGTATCCTGCGGACACATGTTGGTCATGTAAAAGCACTGCGCCATCGCAGTCTTATCCCAACGCATGTCCATTGCTGGAGCCATGTGGCCACGGCTGTAACCACTGCCGCGATATTCCCAGTTCTCGGGACAGGTTTTGACGCTGTTGTCGCGGGCATAGTTGTAGTTCTTGCGGTTCTCGTGACCTGGAGCATCGGCCATGCTGACCATGGTCGCCGTCAGTTCATAGGCCACGCAGTTGGGAATCCTCAGCGACGGATTATAGTTCACCCTGATGGTCTGGTAGTTCAAGACCTGATTGGAAACGCCCTTGGGAATGGTCACGCCCAGCAGGGCATTGGCGTTCTGCTGCGGCACGACGGTCGAGGTCTTGCCGATAGTGGGAACACTCACCAGCGGCGATGCTGCAGGCTTGCTGGCAATGTTAGCTTTTGATTTTCTAGATTTTCTAGACTTGTTTTTCTTCTTTTTGGACTTTTTCTTGCTCTTGGCTTGGGCACACCACTGCATGGTGACCTCATTCTCACCCACCAACTGTGGTGGCAGGGCACCGCCCATCACCATCGCAGTAACCAGCAACCAAATTCCAACTAATCTCCTCATCTACAATCTATTATCTTTTATCTTTTATCTTTTATTTACTTTACCCACGCATCAAGGTTGACTGCGTTCTCTATCCATTGTTGCTCGACAGACAGATATGGGAAGAAATCCAGACCTGTCCTGTGCTCCACCTCATCGACGCTCACGGCATACTGCTGCAGCCGTCCTCCACTGTGCCCATTGGGATAGATGAAAGCGATGACGCGCATGGGCCTCACACACGGCGCCATGATAACCTTGTAATAAGCGCTTGGAACGGTAACACGTCCACCAGCCAGCGTTGTATCGTTCTCACTCACAATCGGTCCTGTGAACACCAGTAGGGCGCTGTCACGCACCGTCCACTCACGCACCTTCTCCTCGAGTTTGGCCCATCCGCCCTCGTTGAGCGCCTTGTGCATGGGAGCCACGTTGGTCAATAAGAAGGACTGACGCATGGCCGCCTCGTTCCACTTGAGGTCGGCAGCAGGCACCAGATGGCCGCGGTCCATGCCGCTACCAGCATAATCTTGCGACGACGGGCACCCCTTCACGCCGGCATCCTGCATGAACTCGCCCGCCCGTTCAGCCGTTCCGTAGAGTTCGTTGTTAACAAGCTCATAGGCGGCGCAGTTGGCAATGCCCAACCCACTATTGAAGTGCACGTCAAATGCGCCATACCTCACCAGCGTGTCGGGCACAGAACGAGGCACGGCAACCGTCGTCAGGCTGTCGCGCGCGCCCTCACTCATGGGCACCAGATGTTGAGTTGAACCGCTCATCGCCACCCTATACAGCAAAAAGCATACCAACGCCACCGTCAAGCCCCAACCAAGGAACCTGACGGCATCGCCCCAGCGCAGCCAGAACCGCTCAACGCACTTTATCATGGTCAATTACCGAGCTTTGTGGATGAGGTAGCGGAAGATGGCACAGGTGATGAGAAAAACAGCTGCCAGGATGTAGAGCCACCACGTTTGGTAATATTCCCTGGGGAGTGCATACAACAGGACGACCAACGCAAATTCAACTGCCAAGCAACGGCACATGCGGATATCAAGGGCTACCTGCTTTGCATTGGTGTATTTTCTCATCCTCGACTTAATGCCTGGTGAGTACACATCACACAGGATAGTGATGTCGGCAACTGTTAACACAAACAAGCCTATTGCATAGCGATTAACGCCATCTATCAGATGGGTAGCTATTGCCACAGCCCATGCGCCAGCGAGAATCAGCCCAGCGAGCGCTTCAAGAATGGTCCCTTCGCGTGTGCGCGGCACTTCGATTAAACTGGGATCAAAACCGCCCTCCTTCTTCTCTTCAATCCACGGGTATTTATAAAAGGCCGCAACGATGCCCACTAGGGTAATCGCTGCAAGGACGAAGAAACCGATGACAAACGACAAGGTATCCATACTTCCTTTCCCATGCAACACAATCATGTAGATGAAGAGGCCCAATTCAACCACTCCTAACATGATAAGAAAACGCTTTCGGTCCGTCTGTTTCATAATCAACTCTTTTTACTTGACGTAACCCATGACGAACTTCGACGCGAAGAGCAGCACAAACGAGAAGGCCAAAACAATCACGAACCATTCGCCCGCTTTATTCCCATCAGGTATCAGGAAGACGCAGATTAGGAACATGGCGCAGATGAGGCCCAAGGCCCGCTTGCGGTAGATACACATTTTCAACTGGTTGACGGTGGATGAGGGGTAACCCATCATCTTGTGAAAATAGGCCGTAACATGATACCAGATGGCACCCACTGTGCAAAGTCCGGCGATCTTAAGAGTCTCGCCGTCACTGGACAGCGATGGGTGGTCCCGTAATATCAATATCCAGGACACGATGAGCATCATCGCCGTGAGGAACTCACAGATGGTGCCACCCCACGTGCGCTTGATCTTGATGCGCGTGATTTCCTCCTCGGCATTCTCTTCGGCTTCAAACTCCTTGAGCGAGGCTTGGTAGGCCTCGGGGTCAACCCGCTTTTGAATGAATTTCACGATTCCACCTGCGATAATCATGATGACAAATAACAGTGGAAGCACCCAGCCATAATCGAGGATATCCATCCACTCTAAACCTATCAGGACGGCAGTCAACGGTAAGGCGATGGCCCACATAATTATCGTTGCTTTCTTTTTACCCAGTTCCATGACTATACTATTCTTAAGGTTGACAAAGTTTTATACACAGTTGCGATAATGCCTATCGCACTCGGTGTTGTCAATCAGCGCCATTGTCGTCGGCCTGATTGTCGGCATCGGTTTTCTTCTTTTTGGGCAGACGGCGGGCCTTGCGCAGCGCCTCGGTGATGATCCACTGCAACTGGCCGTTGGTGGAACGGAACTCGTCGGCTGCCCACTTTTCAATGGCATCCATCGTGTCGCTGTCGACACGCAGGATGAAACTCTTGGTGGCTTTCTTTGCCATGACAGTTGTCAGTTTTACAGTTGTCAGTTTTCAGTTGTCAGTTGAATGCGCATGCCGCTGAAAACTGACAACTGACAACTTTATTCTTACATATTCAATGTGCCGGTGTTGACCACGGGCTGAGCCTGTTCATCGGCGCACAGGACAACGAGCAGATTGCTCACCATCGAGGCCTTCTTGTCGTCGTCAAGCTCTACAATTTCCTCGCTTGAGAGTTTGTCAAGGGCCATCTTGACCATGCTCACGGCACCCTCGACAATCTTCTCGCGGGCGGTGATGATGGCGCTGGCCTGCTGACGGCGCAACATCACAGCAGCAATCTCGGGAGCATAGGCCAGATAGTTGATGCGAGCCTCAACGACCTCGATGCCGGCGAGCGACAGGCGCTCGTTGAGCTTGGCCTCGAGCATATCGTTGATCTCCTCACCACCCGAACGCAGGGTCAGTTCCTTGGTGTTCTCATCATTATCATCGTAGGCATACTGGCCGGCAACCTGCCTTAAAGCAGCGTAGCTCTGGACGCTCACAAAGTTCTCCAAAGCGCGCATCAGCCCCTTGGCATTACCGTTCATGGTGCCATCGGTCGAAGCCATTGTCTGTGAGTCAACCTCAAACAGGGCTTTGTAGGTGTCCTTCAGCCTCCACACCATCACCAGGCCGATCATCACGGGGTTACCCACCTTGTCGTTGACCTTGATGGGCTCAGCGTCGAGGTTGCGGGCGCGCAGCGACACTTTCTTGGTGCCATAGAACGGGTTGATCCAGTAGAAACCCGTGCGGCTGAACGTGCCACTGTATTTACCGAACCAGGTGGTCACGCGGGCGGTATTGGGTTCCAGCATCAGGAAACCGCCCAGAATCAGCAAGCAGCAGATAGCTGACACGATACCTACTGTCAACAGAGTGAAGCCCAGCCAACGGGTGCTACCCTCATCTAATATAACTATGCTCTCATAGATGCACCAAATAGCGAATATTGGCAGCACGATAGCCACAAAAAGCATTAAAAAACCGTTCAGGGTAACGCCTTTGAAATCAAATTCCTTCGTTTCCATAATCGTAAAAGTTGAAAAGTTAATATTTAGTTCGTTTTAAAATAATATCATTTTGATATCACAAAGATATGTGCAATTTTTGGACCAAAACTCATTCTTGAACGCATTTAACATTTATTTAACACTTTAACAATAGGCTTCAGGTGAAAAATCGGTCGTAAATGGTGGCTATAGTCAAGATTTATGCTATATTTGTAGCGGAATACATAGTTATATATAGAAATGTTACAAGAAGGATTACAACATACCAGCCAGCTGACGGTCACCGATGCCGTCACGGCTATTGCCATGGGGTCGGGCGACATGCCCGTGCTCGCCACTCCGGCAATGATGGCACTCATGGAGAATGCCGCCATGCTGGCCGTGGCCGACCATCTACCCGAGGGTTGCACCACCGTTGGCGGCCACATCACCTCGTCCCATCTCAAACCCAGCAAGCTAGGAGACACCGTTACGGCTACCGCCGTTGTCACCCGCATCGATGGCAAAAAGATTGAATTCAAGGTCGAGGCCCATTGCGGCGACATGCTGCTAGGCGAGGGCACTCACCTGCGTTTCATTGTTGATAAAGAAAAATTCATGTCAAGATTATGAAAAAGATATTCGCTATTATCGTGCTTGCGATAGCACTGTTTTCAACAGCAGCCAATGCTCAAGAAGAGACCACTGCACCCAAGAAGGTGTATAACGAACAGATCAACCCGCTCGAACAGATTGATCAGGCGCTCGTACAAGCCCAAGCCGAGGGCAAGTTCGTCATTTGCCAAGTGGGCGGCAACTGGTGCCCTTGGTGCCTGCGTTTTGCCGAGTTTATCACAACCGACAGCACCATCAACGCCGTCATCGAGCAGAACTTCGTGTATATCCATGTGAATTATCATCCCCGCAAGGCCACAGAGTGGTCGGCCGCGATGATGAAACGCCTGAATAACCCAGGACGCTTCGGGTTCCCCGTCTTTGTCGTGCTTGACGAGCAGGGCAACGTGCTGCACATTCAGGATTCGAGTTTCCTCGAGGAAGGCAAGGGCTACAACAAGGAGAAAGTTTTGCGCTTCTTCCAGAACTGGACGCCTAAGGCCGTCCGGGAATAATTCCCTTACCGATATGGCAAGTAGTCCTGATTTCGTCCAATACATCATAGACCAGTGCGGTGGCGCAGGTGAGATTGTAGCCCGAAAAATGTTTGGGGACTACGGCATCTATTGCGACGGCAAGATATTTGGGCTTGTCTGTGACGACTGTTTCTACCTCAAGCCCACCGAGGCTGTGCGGCCTTTACTGCAGGCGGTGGAGCTGCGGCCACCCTATGATGGGGCCAAGGAATATTTCCTGATTGCTGACGTTGACGATAGCGACTACCTGGCCGCCATCGTCCGGGAAACCTGCAAAGCCCTACCCGTCCCCAAGCCCAAGAAAAAGAAGGAATAATGATAAAGCTTCTGCATGGAAAAAGACAAAATCATCATATATCAAACTGAGGACGGACAAACGCAGATAGATGTCCGCCTCGAGAACGACACGGTCTGGTTGACACAAGCCCAGATGTCAGAACTGTTTCAAACAGACAGAACATCTATCGTTCGTCATATTCACAACATCTACAAGGTTGAGGAATTAGACCAAGAATCAACCTGTGTAAAAATTGCACAAGTTCAAACTGAGGGCAAAAGATTGGTACGTCGAACAATTCCGTATTTCAATCTTGATATGATCATATCGGTCGGTTATCGTGTCAATTCAAAACGCGGTGTAAAATTTCGCCAATGGGCAAATAAGATTCTCAGGGATTACCTTATCAAAGGTTATGCCGTCAATGAAAACATCCGCCGTGAGCAGATAGGAGAACTCCGGCAACTGGTGGGTATTTTGGGTCGTACCATCCAGAGCCAACCGTTGATGCCGTCTGATGACAGTCAAGCCCTCTTCGATGTTGTGACAGATTACGCTTATGCGCTGGACACACTCGACAATTATGACTATGAACGCCTTGTCATTGAAAAGACAACACAGGAGGAACGTTTTCATGCCACCTATGAGAAAGCCATCAGTGAGATTGAGGGATTGAGGAGAAAATTCGGTGGCAGCAATTTGTTCGGCAACGAGAAAGACGATTCTTTCAAGAGCAGTATCGGGCAAATCTATCAAACCTTTGGCGGTAAAGAGCTATACCCAAGTGTAGAGGAAAAAGCAGCGATGTTGCTGTACCTCGTTACAAAGAACCATTCCTTCAGTGACGGTAACAAACGCATCGCGGCTACACTCTTTCTTTGGTTCCTCAACAACAACGGTATTCTCTATCGAGAAGATGGTTCCAAGCGTCTAGCAGACAACACGCTCGTCGCTCTCACGCTCATGATAGCCGAGAGCAAGACTGAGGAGAAAGACGTCATGGTAAAAGTGGTTGTGAACTTGATTAATCAGATTAACCAATAGACGTTTTGTTTTGATAAAACACTTGTGTATAGAACTGTAAATGATTGAATTATGTTACAACTCAATAAAGTACATCACATAGCCCTGATCTGCTCCGATTACCAGCGGAGCCTCGATTTCTACACCCGTGTGATCGGTTGCCAGGTCATTGCAGAGCATTGGCGCGAGGAGCAACAGTCCTACTTGACCAAGCTGTCGCTGAACAGCAACTATGTCATCGAACTGTTTTCTTTCCCTTCGCCACCGCAACGACCATCCTACCCCGAGGCTGTTGGTTTGCGGCATCTGGCTTTCGAGGTAGATGACATCGCTGGCCAGGTCGCAGAACTGGACCGCATGGGCATAGCACACGAGGAAATCAGGACCGATGCGACGACAGGCAAACGTTTTGTCTTCTTCAACGACCCTGATGGTCAACCTCTTGAGATGTACGAAAAATGACCTTATGATTCGCCCGAATTGTGAATTTGGGGTAATTATGTCAAGCGATTTAAACCGATTTTTCATATATGGCAAAGAAGATTTATTTTGCAGGGTCTATCCGTGGAGGACGTGTGGATGCCGACCTGTATCAGCGCATCATCAGCTACATACAGCGCACCGACATCGTGCTGACTGAGCATGTGGGGAAAAGCGATCTGAGCCTGATGGAGCAGGGACGTGAGCGTGACGCGCGCATCTATGACCAAGACACGGCATGGCTGCGCGAGAGCGATGTGCTCATCGGCGAGTGCACCTGCCCGTCACTGGGCGTGGGCTATGAGTTGGCCTATGCCGAGGTCCACGGCATCCCTTGCCACATCTTTTATGACAAGACCAAGACACAACTGTCGGCCATGCTCACAGGGAACCCCTATTTCAACATCCATCCCTACGACAAAGAAGAAGATATCTATCCTCTGCTCGACCAAATCCTGGACCGATAATCCAAGAGTGCAGCCGTTCCTTATTGAGGCGCCCTAATTGCTCAAGCTATAATCCATAAAAAGATATCATTCTCTTGTTTTTGTCCTAGAAAAAACGTATCTTTGCACCAGAAAGATTTACTATACTTCAATGAAGTATCCACAACATTAACCGCATTTAAATAGTTAACCAAAGATGAAAGAGAAAGTATTACAGGCCATGCGAGATGCCGGCAAGCCCATCTCGGCAGGCGATGTGACCAAGGCACTGGGTGCCGACCGCAAAGAAGTTGACAAGGCTTTTGCCGAACTGAAAAAGGAAGGCGCTATCGTTTCGCCCGTCCGCTGCAAGTGGGAACCGGCCAAGTAATCAAACTGGGTCTATCATAAAAATGAGGTGTCGCTGAAGAATCCGGCCCGATAGCCGAATGCGGCAAATCACAGCTACTGGCGTGAATGGCCCCACGCCTGTGTTGTGGTATCCATTCAGCAGATCATTATCAGCCTGTAACTGACAACTGAGAAATCTGATTATTTTTCAGGCTTCGCCATGGGGCTAAAGTCAGCACAGCCTGAATGGCCAAAGAGCATATAATTAATAATAATCCCATCTATAACGACCAAAACACTTTATCAATATGAAAATCAAAGCTATCCGCATGTTTGACGGCGGTTTCATGAACCAACAGTTTGCTTTTGGCGGCGAGAACAAGGAGACTACCGACGAGCAAATCATCTATCGCAGCAGCCTACAGAACTTCCTCATCGACACCGGTGACGAAGTAATTCTTGTGGACACAGGCTTCCAAAACGACATGAAAACCCCAGAGAAAAAACTGGGTGCCCCACTCTACATGGGTGAGAAACTGCAGGATTTTATGCAAGCCTTTGCCGAGATGGGCTACAAGCCCGAGCAGGTGACCAAGATCCTTGTTACCCATAAGCATCCTGACCACACCGGTGCTATCAAGTATTTCCCCAATGCCAAGGTGTATATTTCACCCGAGGATGCCGATGAAATGAAACTCAATGGCGAGAACATCATTAGAGCCGAATACAAGGATTCCTATAAGAACTTCCCCCATGCCGATAAAATTGCCGAGGGCATCTGGTTTATCGAAGCCAAAGGTCACACCAAGGGCAACAGCATCGTCATTGCCGAGTTGGACGGCCTCTACTATATGATGCATGGAGACGTGACCTACTGTGACGCCGCCCTCAAGGCCAATAAACTCAGTATCATCTTTGAGGACCTGGCCGATGCCCGCGAGACACTCGATCGCGTGCGTGACTTCATCCAGAATAATCCCACTGTCTATCTCTCCACACACTGCCCCGAGGGCTACGAGAACCTGGAGATGAAACGCGTGATGAAACTCTAACCAATAGCATCTTCATTCTTCGATATGAAAGTATTATTGATTAACGGCAGTGCCCGCCGCGAGGGCAACACCTTCACAGCACTATCTGAGATTGCCCGCCAGCTCCAGAAGCATGGCCTTGAGACCGAAATCGTGCAACTGGGCAACAAGCCCGTGCGCGGCTGCATCGCTTGCGGCCAGTGCATGGAACGGGGGTTGGGCCGATGTGCGTTTGACGACGATGCCTGCAACCGCATCGTTGAGAAACTTGAGGATGCCGATGCGCTGATTGTCGGCTCACCCGTCTATTATGGCCAGCCTAACGGTGCCTTGCTCGCTGTGTTGCAACGCGTGTTTTTCGCAACTGGAAACAAGCATCAGAACAAGCCCGTGGCCAATGTGGCCATCTGCCGTCGCGGAGGCGCCACAGCGGCGTTTCAAACGATGAACATCATGTACCAGATGCTGAACATGCCGATGGTCACCAGCCAGTACTGGAACATTGCTTACGGCCGCGAGCCTGGCGAGGTTACACAGGATGCCGAGGGTATGCAGACCATGCGCACGCTGGCCGATAATATGGCCTGGCTGTTGAAGAAGATACATGCCGACGGCAATCTGGACTATCCCGAACGTGAAGAGTGGCAGCCGACCCACTTCATCAGATAATCTCATTTGAAGATGATGGCAGAGAAAATCCTTGCCAAATAGCATCCATTTATTGCCATCGCGGCTCTTACGATAAAACATCTCACCATGTTGATGAAACGGGGAATAATACATAACGCGACCCAACTTGTGGACTTCATCCAGCAAGTGGGGTTCCTGCCATTGCTATACAGCGGCATCAGCGGTTTCTCGGCCGAGGATGTCGTGGATAGCGATTGCCGATACGTGGTCTATGCCGATGGTGGCTGGGACTGGCCGATGTGGAAATGGAAAGGTCCCATCGTCACCGAAGGCGGCTGCGTGTATGGCAAGTTCTTCGATAAGAAAGCGGGTTACATCAGCATGGACTGGTGGCCCGATTTCATGAACTACCGTCGCCATGCCTACCCTGCCCCTGTCGAGGGTTCCATCGACGAGGCCATCCTGATGACCCTGCGCGAACACGGCAGCCTCATCACCCGCGAGTTGCGTGCTGCCTGCGGCTTCACGGGAGCAAAGATGCGGAGCCGTTTTGACGGCTACGTCACCCGATTGCAGATGGCCACTCGCATCGTCACCCAAGACTTTATCTATCCCCGCGACAAGCATGGGCACGAGTATGGCTGGGGATGGGCGTTACTCACCACTCCCGAGCAGTTACTGGGCAAGGAAGCTTGCCAATGTGACCGCTCACCCGAGGAATCGCTGGAGAGGATATTGGATCACTTCGGCAACATCCTGCCTCATGCCAGCGAAAAGCAAATTCTGAAACTCATCAAATAACCCCCTTCACCGATATGAAAAGATTTATCCTCATCACCATCACACTGATGTGCTCGTTGCTGAGCCTTCAAGCACAGAAAATCAGCTATATCGAGACTACAAAGTCGTGGCACTACGTCTATGATGAAAAGGGCAAGAAAATCCACACATTCAGCACTACCCAGGGCGAAGTTGTCGCTTACAGCGAGTCGTTCTATGTCATCAAGAACGGCAGTTGGATTTACACCTGCGACCCCAAGGGGAAAAAGTTGCACACCTTCTCGGTGAGTAGTGTGGGCGAAGTCCTGTGCGCCACTGGCGACACCTTCACTAGCCGTAACGGCAATTGGATTTACACATGGGACAAGAACGGCAAGAAACTGTCCACACGCAGCGCCAGCCATTAAAGAAAACACCTGCCATCTAACAACTCTTAACATTGAGAACTTGCACAATTCAATGATTTTTCATAGTTTTGTGCTAGCAATAATTTCCCCTACCAAGGAGAAAATTAGTATGAACTGTTGTTTAATTCAACCAACTCATTTTTAGTCATTTATGTTTAAAATTATTCACACCAGTGATTGGCATCTGGGCCAAAATTTCTATGGCTATGACCGCAGCGAGGAACAGAGCGACTTCCTGCGGCAACTGGCCGACATCGTGCGTAAACACACACCCGATGCATTGCTCGTGAGCGGTGACATCTTCCACGTCGCCGCCCCGTCCAACGCTGCAGTCAACCTCTATGTGGAAGGCATGCTCGCCATCCACAAGGCATGCCCAGCCATGTCTATCATCGTCATTGCCGGTAACCATGACAGTGCCTCAAGGCTCGACTGCGACAAGCGCTTGTGGGAACTTGCCGGAGTAACCGTGCTGGGTAGCATTGCCCGCAACGATAAGGGGACAGCCGACCTGAAGCGCCACATCATCAAGGTAAATGACAAGGGCATCGTCGCCGCCGTGCCGTTTGCCTATCCCGCCAGTTTCCCCAAGACTACCGAAGACACTATCGACAGCGAGCAGCGCCAACAGACCTACTTCCAGGCATTGCTCGATTATGCCGACGCCCACAATCCCGACCAGGTGCCCGTGGTGCTGATGGCACATCTCGCGGCATCGGGCTGCGACTTAACCGGACATGATCAGAACATGAAGATGGAGTGCGTCGACCTGGCAACGTTGGGTACAGGCTATGACTATGCCGCACTTGGGCATGTCCACCGCCCCCAACAACTGAGTGATCGTGCCCGCTACTGCGGCACGCCCATCCCCGTCAGCTTTGACGAGCAGTGTGAGCACTCAGTGACTATTGTCGAGATTGACACACACGATGCCACGCCCCGTCTCGAGACCAAGCGCATCAAGAACATCAAGCCGCTGCACACCATTCCCGCAGCCAAACCAGTGGACCTTGATGAAGCCATGAGCCAGTTACAGGCCTTTGATGCCGATGAACCCGCCTATATTAGGCTTAACGTGAAAGTTGACCGCTTCCTGCCCAATGGAGCACTGGAAAAGGCTGTCCTGGCCGTACAGGACAAGCAATGCCGTTTCTGCGAAATCAAGAAAACCTCCACTGCCATTGAACATCACCATGCCACACAAATGACCATCGAGCAACTCAGCAAGATGATACCCGCCGATGTTGCCAACAGGTTTTATATCGAGAAGACCGGCAAGCCCATGACCGAGCAAGAACTAGCAATGTTTAACGAAGTTTACCATGAAGTAGAAAAGGAGAACAGACAATGAAACTGAAGAAACTCATCATCGACAATATCGCGTCAATCGAGCATGCCGAAATCGACTTTGACGCAGCTCCCCTGGCAGGCGAACACCTGTTCCTCATCACGGGCGAAACCGGATCGGGCAAGTCAACCATCATCGACTGCTTGTGTCTGGCCCTGTATGGTGACACGCCGCGACTCAATGCCGCCAAGGGCAGCGACTACTCCCCTACCCGTCAAGAGGAAAGCAATCACGACAACCTCAGGACCAACGATGTGAGACAACTCTTGAGACGTGGGGCAGTCAGCGCCGACATTATACTCACCTTTGACGACAATAACGGCACTCCCTTCAAGGCCACGTGGCACGTGCATCGGGCACACAAGAAACTGGAGAACAATATCCTGAAACCGCAACGCACCCTTAGCACCGAAGACACTCCTGGCTTATACCTCATGTATGAAGGCCCCAAGGAAATCAACCCCTTTGTCACTGAACTCATCGGGTTGGATATGGACCAGTTTTTCCGTACCGTGGTGCTTGCTCAAGGCAAATTCTCGGAATTCCTCAACAGCGGGGAAAGCGAGAAAGCAGACCTGCTTGAAAAGATGACCGGGACGGGTATTTATGCCGAAGTGGGCGCAAAAATCTATCAAACCTGCAAAGCTAAAGAGAATGAGCGCAACCTGCTGCGAGAGCAGCTCAAGAACATCACCCTGCTCAATGATGAAGAGAAAGACATCATCAACCAGGAGATTGCCCAGCTCAAGTCGCAACAAACGTTGCAACAGCAGCAACGTGACGGAGCAAAGAAGATGAGCGACTGGATTGACGAGAAAGCCCGCAATGAGAAGAGCCTTACTGAGAAAAAGACAGCTCTCGATGAGAAAAAGGCGCTAACACAGCTTGAGAAATATAAACAGGAAGTGGCCATGATTAATGACTGGGACGCTACCACCGACGCCAGACAAGAACTGAAAGCCATGTTTGATGCTAAACGTCAACTTGAGGAATTGGAACGAGAGCGCCCTGCAATGCAACAGGAATATGACCGCCTGTGCGCAGCCTTGCGCGCCACCATCGCCGATCTTGAGGAAAAGCAAAAGGCTCTAGACGATACTAACGACTATCTCAAGCAGGAAAAACCCAACCAGGAGATGTATTACGCCATCGACACCATCAAATCGGTGATGGAACGGAGGCAAACAGCAAGCCTTAATATTAACGAATTTGGAGAGGCGCTTCGAATTGAGGAAGGTCGACTGCCACAAGCCAAAGAAAAAGTCACACAAGCCGATGAGGCCTGCAAAGCCATCAATCAAGCCCTCAAACTGACACAGGAGGAGTATAACGGATTGCACATTGACCAGGTACTCACGCGCAAAGACGAGTTCATCACAACCAAACAGAAACTGATCAACTTCAAGAATGCCCTTGATGCATTCACACTGGCACAACAAGCACTTGAAAAACTCAAGCAGGATTTGTGTTCACAACAAGACCAACTGGAGAGAGCGCAGACTGCTATTAGAGACAAGCGCACGCTGATGGACAAGGCACATCTTGCCGTGGAACGACAAAAGGACTGGAACGCTCTCATCGAACAGGCACACAAGACGCTGCACAAGGGCGATCAATGCCCAGTGTGCGGCAACGTCATCAGCACCCTGCTGGCCCCAAAAGCGCAGAGCGAACTAGACCAATTGCAGGCTGAGTATGAGCAAGCCAAACACACGGTTATCGATGCCGAGGCTGAAATCAATGCAGCCAAGCAACTCATCACGCGGCTGAACAATCAAATCGAACAAGACAAAACTGCCTTGAAAGGGAAGGCAGATGAATACGACAGGCAGTGGGAGCAAGTACTTGTCGGCCTTGACAAATGCGGAAAAGCACTAGATAAAACCTCAAGCGCCGATCAGATTCAAGCACTCCTTGACGAGATGGACAATGAGGTTGCCACCTTGAATGCCACAATCCAACAGGCACAAACCCTGAACAAGCGTCTGGAGCAGCAACACAACGAGAGTGCCAAGGCCACCGAAGCCCACAACAAAGCCCAGATAGAACTGAACATCATCAATTCCAGCATCGACAAGCAACGCGACGCTGTCACAACGAGCAAAAAACAATTCAACGAGTTAACCGCCGAATTGGACAACCTGATGGTATTCAGCGATTGGCAAGAACGGGCCCAAAACGCCGAATTCATGAACGAACTCGAACGTCAGGCCATTGATTACAAGGCAAAGGAACGCGAAGCCCAGCAATTGGGACATGCCATCGAGTTAATCAACTCCCAACTGCCAGCAATCAAAACCGCCAAGGACAACATCAAGGGATTTGATGACAACGGCCACGTGCTCACGTATATGCCCGAAGGATTGAACGAATTGTGGAATACACTTGAGAACAAATGCCTGAAATGGAACACACGCATGGATACCGAACAACATAATGTGGACAGGGCTAAGCAAACACTTGAGGATTTCTTGAGCCAGCACTCGACCATGACGATGGAGAAACTGATTGTAATTTCACACAACAGTCCCGCTCTTATCCGTGACATCAAGCAGGCCCACCAGGCCCTCGCTGATGCCATCACGCTCATTCGGGGCGAAGTGCAAGCGCTAACCAAGCATCAAGAGGAAATTGCCGCCAAAAAGCCACAATTCCCTGAGGAGAATTCAGAACGCCTTGCGACTATCATCGAGGAGGCTGGCAATCTCATCGAGAAACTCACCGACGACATTGCAAACCGCACGACACAACTTAAACTTGATGAAGAGAATGTGCGGCTCGTTGGCGAGAAGAAGGAGGCGCTAGAGAAAGCCGAGGCCATTTACACGCAATGGGCCGATTTCAACAATATGCTGGGCGACTCCACGGGCAGCAAGTTCCGCAAGATTGCCCAAAGCTACATCTTGGGCGAGTTGCTGCATAGCGCCAACGGGTACCTGCGGCAGTTCAACAACCGTTATGAGCTTGAAGCCAATCCCGGCACGCTCGTCATCCTGGTGCGCGATCTGCTCCAAGGAGACCTCACATCGGCCAACACCTTATCGGGTGGCGAGTGCTTCATGGTATCGTTGGCTCTGGCTTTGGCCTTGTCAAGCACGACGGGCAAGATGTTCAGTGTGGACACCCTATTCATCGATGAAGGCTTCGGCTCACTCAGTCCAAACTATCTCGACAACGTGATGGAAACGCTCAACCGGCTGTATGACATGGGAGGCCGCCGTGTGGGCATCATCAGCCATGTGGAGATGCTCAAGGAACGCGTGACCACCCAAATACGAGTCGAGCGTGACCCCAAGAACAACACCGTGAGCCGCGTCACAACCGTCTCATGACAAGACAGGGGCGGCATTTTGATGCCGCCCCTGTAAATCTTAACAAGTGCCGTTATCCCTATTGCAGGATATCCAGGCTGTGAATCATACCACTATAGGAAATGGCATCGCGTCCACGGGGATCAACGTCAATCGTTGTTTTACCGTTCATGAACACCTCGACATGGAACCTGTAGTTGTCATCACCATTATCAACACGGAAAGTGATGCGCGCACGGTCAGCCTTAGGATATTCCACCTTATAGTCAAGTAATGCGC
The DNA here is from genome assembly GCA_905233915.1 of uncultured Muribaculaceae bacterium. Taxonomy (GTDB): domain Bacteria; phylum Bacteroidota; class Bacteroidia; order Bacteroidales; family Muribaculaceae; genus Sodaliphilus. Next base: position 53,989 of record CAJOFM010000004.1, read on the forward strand.
TCGAGAAATTCATTGCTTTATAACCGCTAGCACCATAACCCACGTTCTGGCCAGATCCCACATACGGCATATAGCAAGTCACCATGCCATCACGAATAATCATCTTATGACCTTGGCTAACGGGGGTTGTGGGGGCAGAAAGCGGACGCATTGAACCCACCATCACAACAAACTGCCGAGATTCAATCAACGACTTGATAGCTTCGGCCCGCTGCTCGTCTATCACTTTATTTCCAGTGCCGCATGCAGTGAGCAGCACCATCAGCAACGCTGTAGACAATAGTATTATTCTCCTCATAATTCTTGGACTATTAGTGTAAAAGTTGAACTATCTACTTATTAGACAGATTTCTTGATGTTTTGTTTAATGCTTCTCGAACAAAAGAGTGACGCATCAAGGCAGTTTCATCTCCCCGTCAAACGAGATAGCATCCCTGTCACGGGCAAGCACATCAATAATCGCTTTGCCGTTGGTGAACATGTCGATGCGGTACCTATAAGCATCCTCATCATTTATTACATCAAATTCAATGATATAACGGTTGCTCGTTCTCTTAGAAATCGTATAATTCTGGATTTCGCCTTTAAAATTCAGTGCCTTACCGCCACCATAGGGCATGCGATACACCTCGCCCACATAGGGAAGGTAACTATCAACAAGATTGCCATCAACCTTCAGTTCATAGTTGGAGTTCACATGGCGGGTCAAACCACCCAAGGACCTCATCCAGTCCACGGCAATCGTGTATTGGCGGGCATCAAGGGCTGCCTCAACTTGACGTGCAACTTCAGCCTCTCGCTCAGCCTTGGCCAACTTGTTTTGGGAGCCGCAGCCAGCCAGCAGCAAGGTGAGCACACTCATTAATACTATCACATACTTTTTCATCATTCAAAACTCTGAAACATTGTTGGGGCTTATCGTATCACAGCGATTTTGGTGACTACGGCCTGACCGCTGCCATTGGCCTGCGAGCACAGCACCATATAGACGCCAGTCTTGGCACGTTCACCATATTGGTCACAGCAATCCCACGTCACCATACCGCCTGTTGACTTGAGCTGGCGGATCACATTGCCACTGGCATCGGCAATCTTGACCAGCGAATTGTCCATCAAGCCCACAATCGTCACGTCACCTGAGTAGTCGGGCCTGACAGGATTGGGGTAGGCATAGATATTATCATAGTTGCTCTCGGCAGGACTGGAGTCACTGAAGTATTCATACAATCCGCCTGGAGTCGTGATATAGACCGAATTGCTGTTGGGGTTGCAGCACACCTTATAAACCGTGTTGGAGGCCAACGGACTATTGGTCGTGTTGAACCTGTGGATGATCTGGGTGCCATCGGCACTCACGAGAAACAGGCCAGAGGTTTGGGTAGCAATCCACTTGCGGTTGGCTCCATCAACAGCCACATCATTCACCTGGATACCGTCAAGCAGATAGTCGGCCATATTGGTGCCGTCATTTCGAGGCACCTTGATGTGATTGACCCTGAAATCTCCCGAGAAGGCCTGAGCCGGATTGAACGAGACGACACCCTCGGTGCACCCCATCCACACAACACCGTTCAAGTCCTCGGTCAAGCACACGATATTGGTCCAACTGAAGGGTTGCCCGTCCTGGTCGACAAGCTTCTTGAATGACACCTGCTGGGGATGTGATGACAGTTCACCGTTGCTATCCCAGAAGAATACAGGCATCTCAAAGTCACCATCCGAAAAAATCTTGATGTCATACTTGCTGTTACGCGTCGACAGGAAGACGCAACGCTGGGTGTGACCGGTACTGATACCCTCAATCTGAATAACTTTCCAGTCACTTTTAGCGGGTTCGCTCAACTTGGCTTTGTCTGCCGGCAATACCAGCACCGTGTGATCCTTATTCTCAAATGGTTGCGCCACCCACACATTACCATATCGGTCAATGCTTGTGATAGGGTGCATTGCACCACTCTTCTTGGCCAACGGACTGTTGACACTATCAAACTGGAACACAATCTCATCATTCACAACCTTGAGCAAACCGTCATACCAGGTTCCTATAAAATAAGTATTAGGATCATCAGGCAAGAATTCAATCCAATAGCAACCTCCTGTAGTAGGGTTCTCGGGTGTCGCATCATTCCACTTGATGCCGTCATAGGTAGCTACCGCCAATGGCGTGACAGAGGTAAAGAAACCATTGGCACTGGGAGGAGTCACATATAACTTATCATGAGCTTTATTATAAGTCATCCAGAAAGGCAGGCCCAATGGCACAGCATTAGGCTTATAATAATTCTCACTGCCCAGCAGGTGCAAACCCGAGGGGCCGGCTGCCCATATGGCACCATCACCGTTGGGATTGCTGCTGCAAATCTCGCCCTCGGCATCAATAGCGACAGGATTATTACCGTCTTTATCGGTCTTGAAGCTCTGTTTCAATGGAGGCACATTCAGCAAGTAGCCATCAACAGTGGGTTGAATCGTCGAGGCCTTTCCACTAATCACGATATCACCATTGAACCGTACCTTGCCTTTATCATCGATGGTCATGGTACTCAGATAGACGCGACTCGTGACACAGAAGAATGTGTTTTCATTGATCGGATAGATGCGACCATTCTTCTTGAATGTCGATGTCCCGAAAGAAGACAGCTGATCATGATACTCATCTGCGTTGCCGTAGTACATCATGTCCGGTGAACACAACAATAGCATATCGCCCATCCGGGCAACCGATGTCAATGCTACTCCATACAAATGGGACTCCTTGACAACAAACTTGCTGTCATCGACGACCACATAGCCGAAATCGGTGGCAAGATAAATGACACCGTCATAGAAGGTCACATCATTGATGGTCTTGCTCATGGTAAGGACGGCATCCTTGATTTCAGGCATGTTCACCACAGTGCCGTTGCTCGTAATCACATCGATATTGGAGTTCTCATAAGCCAATACGACATAGTCCTTCTCATTGTTGTAGAACATTTGGGTGATACCCATGTCACTCAAGTCGTTATTGACACTCATGGACTCATTCTCCTGAGTTTCCTTATCCAACCTAAACAGGTCACCTCCGGACAAATAATACACAAAACGATTTGTCTCGATGACATTGGTCACCTGGTCTCCGACATATGATGTGTGACAATACCAATCGCCTACAGCATTTTGGGCGACAGCGCTCAGCGACATCACCAACGCCAACAGCAGTAATATCTTCTTCATAGTGTTTGTTATCATTTTATCATCTTGTATTCTATAAACGAAATACAGCCCGTTAAATTGTGTCAAATCATGCCTATTTGCAGCGCTTTCACGTAAAATCAGTAATTCAAAGCGACACGTTTGACTGCAGGTGATGCGGCATCAAACGAGAATGTTGCCCATGTGCTGGTCAACTGACTCTCGTAACGGACTCTATACTTCATTGGACGGAAACACTTGACCGAAACCTCACCCTTCATGTTATCGCCCATCGCGCCACGACGTTTCCGTCCTTTCTTCTCGACTACGGTGCACTCATCATCTCGTATAGTGAACACCAGATTGACGGTCTCATCAAGGCCAAGTGTGAAACCGGTTCGCTCTATGTGCACCTTGCCGTCATCAAGCACCTCGACACGCACTGCATCTTCACGCTCTTCTTCATCGGGAGCAGTCAACAACTGCACGATATAGGTGCTGGACGGCTTTTTCTCGGTTCGGCCCAATAGCAACGCCAGCAGTGCCATAGCCACTACAAACGCAAGGGTGTAGAACTCGGGAGACGTGATGTCCATGGGGCAACTACTTGAGTTTATGGATGATTTCACGGGCAATTATCCGTGACGAAGACGGTGACCAATGTGTGTCATTGAACAGATACACATCCTTCACGCCTTGAGCTACCAGCGGATGAAGCACATGCTTGGAAAAGACGAAACAACTTGTATCTTGTGCCATCCATTGAGCGATATCCTCATTGAGGGTTTTAGTTGGATAAGGATTGTCGACGATGAAATCCTGATATAGGTCATACTTGTCACATGCGATCAGGATAATCAAATTGACGCCTTTTTCACGTGCCTTAGCGATGAGTTTGCCATAGTTACCCTGAATGCGTTGCTGGACATCGGCCGGAACCTGAATGCCGTTTTTCACATCCTCATTGTAGAAATAGAGCATCGTCGGCTCCTTACCCCCAAACATGGGCTGCGACAAGCGTGCTTTATAGATGGGATTGGCACCAAACAGATGATAGAAGATATAGTCCTTTACCCTCATCAATGGCCCTGCCGAAGGGTTATCCTCGCCTTTTTTCTCATTATCTTCACCATCCTCCTGTTGTTTGACAGGAGGTAGCGGAATTGACTTGTGGTTGGTTACAAAACCATTGTGGCGGTCAACGATATAACGCTCGACCTCCTGGACAACAAGGTTTCTTACCCTCGAGGAGTCGATGCTTCCCAAATTCAACACATCATAGGCCAATTGGATTGGGCTTGCTAACGTGGGATCTTGAGGGGTGAACACTATAACATCAAGATTGCCATCGTGAGCCAAATAGTTCACATAATCACCCACCTTGCCTACTCCACCGCCATGTGAGAAGGAATCGCCAATGACAAGCACGTCACACGACGACAGCCTCAACACGCTGTCATTATCCTCGCCTGCATAATACACCTCAGGCAACGCGAGGCTGCTGATAGAATCGGAATACTCCTGACCACCGTCAATAAGGCCTAACCGCATCAGGTCTCCTGAATTGTCATCAGTCACCCACAAGTAGGTTGCCAAGCCCACCAACAAGAGCCAGACGGGCAACACGGTATATGATAACTTGATAAGAAACTTTTTCATGACACAATCAGAACTGGAAATAAATGAACGTCTGTACCTGACCGGCAAAATAGAAAATCAGGAAAACCAACAGGGCATAAAGCGCAAGCCTTGTCGCCTGAAGCGAGAAGATGCGATAGCCGTCAATCTGCAACACATGCTGGCGCTCACGTTGCAGCCACTCGACAACCACAAGACCCACACACCACATCAGCGTGGTGGCCATCTTCATGGTCAAGCCTTGAACACTCAGCAGTGATGGAGAGAATAGGCGTGATGTGAAATCACAGAAACTCGCAAAATCGGGAGCACGGAAGAGCACCCAACCGAAATTGACAAGCAGGAAGGTCACCAACATGGAGGCAAACTCACGCAACGTGGGCAAACAACGGCCATGGGCCACCGTATCCTTGTAACGCTGTCCGCCCCACAAGATGAGCGGGATGAACAGCAACGCATGATACAGTCCCCACAGGACAAAAGTCCAGTCGGCGCCATGCCACAATCCGCTCAAGGCAAACACGATGAGTGTGTTAAGGATGGTCCTGGCACGGGAACGGCGGCTACCGCCTAGCGGGAAATAAACATACTGAGTGAACCAGTTCATCAACGTGATGTGCCAACGGCGCCAGAACTCTCTCACGTTACGCGAGAAATAAGGCACCTTGAAGTTCGTCGTCAGCTTGAAACCGAACAGTTTGGCACAACCGATGGCGATATCACTATAGCCCGAGAAATCGGCATAAATCTGGAAGGTGAACAACAATGAACTCACGAACAGCGACATGCCGGTTGCATAACTCAAGCCATCCCAAGTCTGGTTAACCACCTCGGCACAGGTGTCGGCAATGATGAGTTTCTTGAAGAAGCCCCACAACATCTGTCGCAGGCCGTCGACCGCCATCGAGTAGTCAAATGTACGCTTACCCAACATCTGCGGCAACAGATTAGTAGCCCGCTCAATAGGTCCCGCCACAAGTTGCGGGAAAAAACTGATGAACGAGAAGAATGCGATGATATCCCTCGTGGGCTTGATCCTGTGGGCATAGACGTCTATCGAGTAGCTGAGAGCCTGGAAGGTGTAAAAGCTGATACCTACCGGCAGAATGATGTGCATCGTAGGCCAGTCAACAGTAATACCCATAAGAGCCAAAGCGGCGCCTAAACTGTCGACAAAGAAGTTGAAATACTTGAATGCCGCCAGTATGGACAGATTGAGGACGATATTGGCCGCACTCACGACGCGTTGCCATCGGCGACGGCCCTCATACCGCTCAATGAGCAGACCGCTCACATAACTGCTGAGCGAAGTGATGACAATAAGGATGAGAAAGCGCCAGTCCCACCAGCCATAGAACACGTAACTCGCCACCAGGATGAGCAGGTTTTGCCACTTCAACGGCTTGAAGACAAACCAGTAGAGCAAGAACACTACTGGCAGGAATATCATGAATGTAAACGAGTTAAACAGCATATCGTTCTACGGTTATCCTCATCTTATCGCTTAAGCAGACAAGAGGGCATGCTGGACAGCAGCACACCCTCTTGATTATAATGACTTGATTATAGCCTCAATAATACCATCAAGGCTCATCACTTGATAATCATCACGGTGGCTTGAGGTGTACCCGTTACTGCGGGCTGACCTCCCTGAGCGGCATAGATGTTATAGATGCCTGTGGCCACTCGCTCACCATTAGCAGCGCTGCCATCCCAGAACGCGCTACCCATCACGGGACCCATCTGTGCAACAACATTACCATCTCGGTCGGTAATCGTCACATAGGTGTTCTCCATCAGGTTGGCAATCTTGATCATGCCCGTGAAGTCAGGCTCTACGGGATTGGGGAACGCATACACATTATCGAAGTTCAGCGCTGCAGCCTCACCATTGACGATATATTCAGCAAAACCATTGTCGGTGATGATATAGACGCGGTCATTCACCGTGTCACACTCAACAGTGTAAATCGTATTGCTGGGAATATCGCTGTTCTCGGTCGTGAAGTGGTTATAAATCTCAGTACCGTCGGGCGACACGTAATAGAGACCGTTGTTGCTGGCTAACCACTTGTTGTTGTTACGGTCAACACCGATGTCAAATACCGAGAAGCCTTCGCACAGGTAACCCTTACCCTCGCTTGACTTGGTGACATAGGGACGTGTCACATGGGGATGCTCATCAAACAGAATCTCAGGATCAACCACAAACAGACCCATATCGTGAGCCACCCAGATCATACCATCATTATCTTCCTCAAAGTGGGCCAGATGCACCCAATCCACCTGCTTGTTATACTGGTCAACAAAGTGGGTGATGCTCACCATCTGATAATTGTCATCCAACGGGTTTTCGCTACCATTATCCCAGCAGATGAAGCGACCTACATAAGGACCATTGGGATAGTCACAGTCACTGAAGATCTTTAAGTTATTCTTGCTTGCCACGATAAAGCGGTTGCGCTGCATGGAATTGGTATTAAGATTGAGCAGACCGCTGGGAACAAACCAATCAGCCTTGCTCACAGAGGCATTAGCCACCTTATTCTTGGGAAGGACAGCAACAGGATTATTTGCAGCTCCATAAGAACTTACCACCCACAGGTTGCCATAATTGTCAAAAGCGGGATGAGGCTTATAAGTACTGATCGGTGAATTGCTTGAAGTGTAGTTGGTCACAACAGCATTATTCTTCACCTTGTGCATACCTTTATTCCAGCTGGCACGAATGTAGGTCGTGGGATCGAGTGGGTTGAATACAAACTGATAACCGGAACCGGTTGCACTATATGACGCATTGGCCCAAGTGGTGCCATCATAGGTGTTGATTACATTGGCATAGTTCTGGACACTTGTATTGGTTACAGCATTGGGACCAGTGTTACCCAAATACAGCTTGTTCAAAGCTGCGCTATACTTCAGCCAATAACCCAAGGACGTTGTCATCGAGTTAGTATTATAATATACAGTGCTGCCGCTGGTGTGCAGACCGTTGGCATCAAGAATCCAAACGGTACCGTCACCATTGGGATTGGAACTAGCAAAGCTGACGACACTGTTAGCCTTAGTGGATGTTGTTCCTTCGGGGTTAATCGTGTAGTAGTAAGCCTTACCTGCATAGTTTGCGATGAAGCCTGTTGAGGTCTTCTGGACATTGGTGGGACCCTCAGACGAATTCAGCTTGGTCAAGGTAGGTGTTCCCGAGGAGAAGTCATAAGTGTAAAGGCCAAAGGAGCTACCAGGTACCAATACAAAGAACTTAGTATCGTTGATTGGATACGTCTTGGCGTTTTCAAAAGTACCGCTTACTCTCGTCAACTCATTGCGCGGGTCATTCACGTTGGGATTACCGTAGTAGCAGTAGCGGCCTGAAATGACGTAAAGCATGTCGCCCACCCTACCGGCGGAGTAAATCGTGACATTGCTTCCCATGTGGTAATTCTTGATGACACGCAATGTGGTCTCGTCAATGGTAACAAAACCATAGCCCACAGAGACGTAAGCCACACCGTTGGCAAAAGTGATATCGTTAATTGCCTTGCTCACGCAACTGCCAAGCACACCGTTATCCAAGGTGTAGGTCGTTGGCGGCAACACCATGTTCTTGATGCTGCTGATATTGGACACCTTGCCATTGCCGTCAATCACGTCGATGTTTGAGTTAAGATAAGCCACAAACAACAGGTTGTTCTCCCAGTCATAGTAAATCTGTGAGATGTTGTTGTCCGAGAGAATGTTTTGGCGACCCAATGAAGTGGTGACTTGAGTTGCCTTGTCAAACACGAACAAGTTACTGCTGTTCAAGTAATAAACCTTGTCACCGGTGTCATAGATGTTCTCAATCTTGTTGGTCACAAATGCACTGTGCATTTTCCATGTGCCTGCATTGGCTCCAACCACTGTCAGCACAAGGAGTAACAAGGTAATAAAATGTCTTTTTAACATATCTATTTAGTTTAATTTGGTTTGTTCTGTCTTAATAAACATGCTGAAAATCAGTAAGATAGTCGAACAAAATACCGAAAACCCACTGTATCAAATGCCAAAATTATAAAATAATAACGAGACAATGCCCTTTTTACGCTAAATAAGATGTGAAAATCTTTCTTAAAAATTGCAAATTCAACAATTTGAGGGCACGGAACCGCTCTTTGGCGGAATCCGTGCCCTCATTTGTCTCGTGGCTATTTTCAGCGCTTACTCTTGGATGGTAGCGGCTGCAGCCTCAACCCATTTCTTGACCTCGTCAACAACGGGTACCTTGTAACCCAACTTGTACTTCTTGTTGATGTCGAGCAGGTCCTGGAAGAGCTTGCCGGGCTTCTCCAACGCACCCAGGGCAGCTACGGTCAGGAAGCCAGCCTTCTGAATAGGAGCGACCCACTCCTCGGGGATGCCCAGTGCGGTGAAGGCCTCAACCTTGTCGCGGGCAGGCACTTTCTCGGGACGCATCTGCGGGAACAGCAGCACGTCCTGGATGTAGCTGTTGCCGGTCATGAGCATCACCAGACGGTCGATGCCGATACCGATACCGCTCGTGGGAGGCATGCCGTACTGCAGGGCGCGCAGGAAGTCCTGGTCGATGATCATCGCCTCGTCGTCACCCTTGTCGGCCAGGCGCATCTGCTCCTTGAAGCGCTCCTCCTGGTCGATGGGGTCGTTGAGCTCGCTGTAAGCGTTGGCCAGCTCCTTACCGTTGACCATCAGCTCAAAACGCTCGGTCAGACCAGGCTTGCTGCGATGCATCTTGGTCAGCGGTGACATCTCGACGGGATAGTCAATGATGAATGTGGGCTGGATGAACGTGCCCTCGCAGAACTCACCGAAGATTTCGTCAATCAGCTTGCCCTTACCCATGGTGTCGTCAATCTCGAGCTTCAGCTCCTTGCATACAGTGCGAATCTCATCCTCGCTCTTGCCCTCCAGGTCATATCCAGTCTTCTCCTTGATGGCCTCAAGGATGGGCAGACGACGATAAGGCGCCTTGAAGCTGATAACCTGTCCATCAATCTCGGTCTCGGGCTTGCCGTTTACTGCAATGCAAATCTTCTCGAGCAGTTGCTCGGTGAACGACATCATCCAATTGTAGTCCTTGTACTGAACATACAGCTCCATGCAGGTGAACTCGGGATTATGGTTGCGGTCCATGCCCTCGTTGCGGAAGTTCTTGCCAATCTCGTACACGCCCTCAAAGCCGCCCACAATCAGGCGCTTGAGGTAAAGCTCAGTAGCGATGCGCATGTACATCTCGATGTTCAGCGCATTGAAATGAGTGATGAACGGACGTGCCGTGGCACCACCGGCGATGGCCTGCAGCGTGGGAGTCTCGACCTCGGTATAGCCCGCATCGTCGAGCACCTGGCGCATGGTCTTCACCACCAGGGCACGCTTCAAGAAGGTCTCCTTCACGCCGGCATTGACCACCAGGTCCACGTAGCGCTGACGGTAGCGCAGCTCGGGATCCTCAAAGGCGTCATAGGTCACGCCATCCTTCACCTTAACCACGGGCAGCGGCTTGAGCGACTTGCTCAACAGCTTGAGCTCCTGGGCATGAACGCTGATCTCGCCCGTCTGTGTGCGGAATACGAAGCCCTTGACGCCCACAAAGTCACCCATGTCGAGCAACTTCTTGAACACCGTGTTGTACATTTCCTTGTCCTCACCAGGGCACAAGTCATCACGGCTCACGTACACCTGCACGCGGCCATGTGAATCCTGCAACTCAAAGAACGAGGCCTTGCCCATGATGCGGCGGTTCATCATACGTCCCGCGATGCTCACCTGGCGCGGCTCGGCATCGTCGCTGAAGTTGGCCTGGATGTCGTCGCTGTAAGCATTCACCACATACTCGGCAGCAGGATAGGGATTAATTCCCATTGCCCGGAGTTGCTCCAGACTATTGCGGCGGATAATCTCTTGTTCACTTAATTCAAGTACATTCATCGTTATGTCAGTTTTATGTCTTTTTCTAAATAATCGGCAAAGGTACGAAAAAGTTTTTATACCTTTGCGGTTGTATGGAGGAATTTGATATTAGACGGGAGTCGTTGAAGACTGATCAGGACTTTGAACGGGCATTGAGGCCTGTGCGCTTTGAGGACTTTGCGGGTCAAGATAAGATTATCGAGAACCTGCGGGTGTTTGTCGCTGCGGCTAAACTGCGCGGCGAGTCGCTGGACCATGTGCTGTTCCACGGCCCTCCGGGCCTGGGCAAGACGACGTTGAGCAACATCATCGCCAACGAGCTGGGCGTGGGCTTCAAGGTCACGTCGGGTCCAGTGCTTGACAAGCCTGGCGACCTGGCCGGATTGCTCACATCGCTTGATGAGAACGATGTGCTGTTCATCGACGAGATCCACCGCCTGAGCCCCATCGTGGAGGAGTACCTCTACAGCGCGATGGAGGACTACCGCATCGATATCATGATTGACAAGGGCCCCGGTGCTCGCTCGGTGCAACTGACGCTGGCTCCCTTTACCCTCATCGGTGCCACGACGCGCAGCGGCCTGCTGACCTCACCATTGAGGGCCCGCTTCGGCATCAACTGCCACCTGGAATACTACGACCACAAGGTGCTCGAGGGCATCATCCGCCGCTCGGCGCGCCTGCTGGCTGTGCCCATCGACGACAAGGCGGCCGTGGAGATTGCCCTGCGCAGCCGCGGCACGCCCCGTATCGCCAACTCACTGCTGCGCCGCGTTCGCGACTTCGCCCAAGTGAAGGGCAGCGGCCGCATCGACCTGGAAATTGCCCGTTACGCCCTCGAGGCGCTGAATATTGACAAATACGGTCTCGACGAGATCGACAACAAGATCCTGCTGACCATCATCGACAAGTTTGGCGGCGGTCCCGTGGGCCTGAATACCATCGCCACGGCTATGAACGAGGACGCCGGCACCATCGAGGAGGTCTATGAGCCCTACCTCATCAAGGAAGGCTTCATCAACCGCACCCCACGCGGCCGCGAAGCGACCATGCTGGCCTACAACCACCTGAAGCGCGAGCGCCCCGGCGAAGTGGGAAGCATTTTTTAGTTAGGAGTTAGGAGTTAGAAGTTAGGAGTTAGGAGTTAGGAGTTAGAAAATGGCTAACCTGAAATCACTGGCAAAAGACACTGCCATCTATGGCCTGAGCAGTATTGTAGCGCGTTTTGTCAATTACCTGCTCGTGCCGATACAGACGTCGAAATTCGCATCGACGGGAGGCGAGTATGGCATTATAACTAACGTTTATGCCTACGTGGCAATTCTCATCATGCTGCTGACCTTCGGCATGGAGACCACTTTCTTCAGATTCATGAACAAGGAGGGCATGAATCGGGAAAAGGTGTATTCCACGGTACTCAGGATGGTGGGCACAGTGGGCTTGGTAACTTCGGTGATAGTGGTGCTCTTCTGCAGGCAGATAGCAGAATTGTTAGGATATGGCAACCATCCGGAATATGTGGTGGTGATGTACATCACTGTTGCATTAGACGCCTTCACTGCCATTGCATTCGCTTATCTGCGCTGTGAGCATCGTCCCATCAAATTCGCTTCGCTGAAGATTGCCAATATCGGCCTTAACATTGTGCTCAACCTGATATATTTCTTCGGGTTGCCCATGCTTCACCTGAATCCCTTCGGCATCTATGGCGAGAACTTCCACTATGATGTGGTGTGGGTATTCTACATCAATCTGTTCTGTTCGATGTTCAACCTCGTGTTCCTTCACAAGGAGCTCAGGGGCATCAATCACGGATTCGACAAAAAGATGTGTCGCCAGATGTGGTCATATGCTTGGCCCATTCTTGTCATGGGAATCGCAGGACAGCTCAACCAGAGCCTGTCGCAGATTATGTTTCCCAAGGTCTACCCGGGAGACAACGCATTAAGCGAGTTGGGCATCTATGGCGCATGCATCAAAATAGCCATGATCATGATGATGATCACCCAGGCTTTCCGCTTTGCCTACGAGCCATTTGTGTTCAGCAAGGTTAAGGATAAGGACAGCAAGGAGGTTTATGCACAGACGATGAAATACTACATCATCTTCACCCTGCTGGCGTTCCTGGTGGTGATGGCCTATCTTGACGTGCTCAAGTATCTTATCGGCGAGAGCTACTGGAGTGGTCTGCGCGTTGTGCCCATCGTGATGGCAGCCGAAATTATTTTTGGCATTTTCTTCAATCTGTCATTCTGGTACAAACTCACCGACCGCACCATTTGGGGAGCCTATTTCTCGGGTATTGGAGCCGTGGTGCTGTTCGTCATCAATCTGCTTTTGATACCACGATTCAGCTACATGGCTTGTGCATGGGCAGGATTTGTTGCTTACAGCATCTCGATGCTATTGTCTTATTTCATCGGGCAGAAGTACTTCCCCATCCGCTACCCGCTGCGCGACATCCTGCTTTATACCGTCGTCGCCGGCATCCTCTTTGCCGCGATGATGCTGCCAGTAGAGAACATGTGGATCAGGCTGGCCTTCCGCTCGGTATTGCTATTGCTGTTTGTCGGCTTCATCTTCCGCAAGGAGCACCTGGGTCCCATGCTGGCCAAGCTGCCCGTCGTGGGCCGGTTCTTCAGGTAATCGACTGCCATGGCCGCGACAGAGTCGCGGCACAGGGGACCCCGACTGACGCGACACTGCACCTCGACTAATAACTAAAACAAAAGCCGCCCTTGACAGGCGGCTTTGTTGTGCTGTGAAGTGTTCTTTTAGTTGTTGGGTGAGAGGATATAATCAATGATGGCATTGACATCGCTCAGGTTGACCTCGCCGTCGCCATTGATATCATCACCCCGGTCGTTCCATCGCCTGGCAATGCGGGTGGGATAGAGTTCAAGCTGATCACGGTAAACAGTCAAGAAACCCTCGACGTTATAGGTATAATATGACGTTCCCACAATGACATTTCCCGACAGGATCCTGTCAATCAAGGTATTGATGGTTGCAATGTTTATCTCGGTCTCGATACCGAGATCTTGGTAGACTTCAGGAACGATCTGAACATTAAACTTATTGAACAACTGCAGGTCGCCTGTGTCGTCAGAGATGACCCAGGAATCTGACATGGTCACGCTCTTGAAGCAGACGTACTGATGAAGCATGTCAAAAGAGAGATCCTCGATGGGCACCTCCATGGGCTTCACCGCGGGGCCATGACCGACAAGCCACCAGTAGTCCACAGGCTCAAAGACGTTGTAATCCCCATAGGCCAACACGTCGGCATTGCCCGCGATAGTATCGCCATTGACAAAGGTGTCGCCCAAGTCGCCGTAGAGCAGGACATACTCATCGTTGAGGGTCTTGCAATAGTTGTAGTTGCCATTCTGGTAAATCGCAATCAGCCTGGTATAATCCTCAAGTTCACCTTCACCATCCTCGTCCACCGTGACGATTACTTTGCCCGTGTATTCATGAAAGCCTGTAGGATGAAAATAAACCTGCCGGGCAGTACCGCTCCAGTATCCATTCGACCCACTAGTATAGTAATTGCCCGTTGAGAAAATAAAGTTACTCGACGGGTGCTCGAAAACAATGTCGGTAATCACTCCCTGGCTGGTGGAAACGAAGGAATACTGTTCGCTATAGTATGAAAAGCCACCGCCATAGGCCGTGCCATAGACCGAGAGAGTCACCCCATCGGAATGGAATTCCAATGGAATCACACAAGGGTAATAACAATTAGGGTAGGTCTCGAACGTGACGACCCGCGTGCCCCAAGCCGAGATGGCTGTCAAGCAAGCAACCAATATTGATATTAGCGTTTTCATCATGACATGGAGATTAAAGAAATGGTCTTTAACTTAAACAATATGGAGGCCCACGCTATAAGAGTGTGTGGACCTCCATGGTAAGAAGCACGTTCAAGTACTGAGGTAAAACACCAGTTATATCAGCAACCGCGTTTCATGTTCCTCTTGATTGACTCTACTTGTGAAATGTGCGTTTAGTTGTTGAGGACGTAGTCGATGAGAACATTGATGTCGGCAACGGTCATCTCACCATCCTGGTTGCAGTCGTGAACACCGCTACCAGTGAGGATGTAGTCGATGAGCACGTTGATGTCGGCAACGTTGATCTCGCCATCATGGTTCACATCATAGAGCTCAATGGGGCTGGGGGCGCCACCATGCTCCTTAACCTCGATGGGATAGAGCTCCATGATTCCTCTGAAAACGGTGAGGAAGGCCTTAACGTCATACTTCTTGGTCAAGTCAAGCTCGCTCAAGCCAACACCATACCTGTCGAACAACATCATCTCGCCGGTCTCGTCAATCAGGTAGTAGTTGGTCTTGCCATCCTCTTCACGAGACTCGATAGTCACATCCACGAAGGCAAAGTAGCAGTGAACCATGTCCTGAGAGATCTCCTCGATGGGCATCTCCTCGGGCTCTACAGCATCACCGTGTCCTGCCGGAACGAAGGTATCGGCCTTGGGAGTGAGCTGGTAATTGTCGTTGTAGGTCGTCCAGCTGGCAATAGCATCATTGATGTAATCACCATTGACGAAGGTGCCGTCCACGTCACCGTAAACCAAGCCGTGCTTGCCGGTAGCATCGATGATGTAGAGGTCCCTCTTCTCCTTGCTCTGGAAGATAGCGGTCAGCGGCTCGGTGAAGTGAGCTTGTTTGCCCTTGGAAAGAGCATACAGCTCTTCAAGGTTAGCAACGTCGGGCATAATCTCCTCAAAGACGATGCGAGTGGGCAACAGCTGATAGTTGGTCTTGTAAGAACCCACGATAGCAAAG
Organism: uncultured Muribaculaceae bacterium; assembly: GCA_905233915.1. Taxonomy (GTDB): domain Bacteria; phylum Bacteroidota; class Bacteroidia; order Bacteroidales; family Muribaculaceae; genus Sodaliphilus. The sequence continues at coordinate 69,537 of CAJOFM010000004.1, forward strand.
ATAGTGTAGGTCCTATTCAAATCATCAGGCCATTGGATGCTGAATCTGTCATAATAGCCAATGGTGCCAGTAGCGTCGCTGAAGGTCTTATCCGTCGTGTTGATGGTCACGTTGTCAATCCTTACATAGTGACCCCAAGTCTCGTGACCAACCTTAGAGATGGTGAATATATCGGCTGCAGCCTCAAGAGCCTGCTGGCCACCCAAGTTGTTCTTTGCGGGCTGGAAGCCATTGATGGGATTGAGCTCAGCCTCCATATCCCAAGTGACCTTGGTGCCACCGTAGCCTGCGGGAACGACGTCGGCGGGATGATAGGTCTGTCCACTTTCACCATAAGCAAGGATGTAACCGCAATCGGTGTCCTTGAGGTAGAGATACTTGCCACTCTGACCCAAAACAATGGCATCGTTCTTAGCAACAACGGCAGTGTTATCGGGAAGCTCAGCTACTTCGCACAGTGAATAGCCTTCACCAGGAGGCGGGGGAGTGACACCACCAACCGGTTCCAACTTGGTGGGCAGCAGCTGCCAAACGGTGTTCTTGCCGTAGGAACCCACAATTGCCTCAACGTTATACAGTGATTCCAGATCAGTGGGAGCCGGAACACCCATCGAGCCGAAGTAAATGGCGCACTGGTCGCCATTCTCGTCGGTCAGGAAGTAGTTGTTCTCCACCTTGGAAATCGTGGCATTCTTGAAGGCTACGAAGTGGCCGAAGTGCTCATGGTTCACATCAGCGGCGCTGAAGGGATACTCAGCGGGGATGGGGGTGTTACCTGATGCGGGCTGGAAGCCGGCAAGATTCTTCAACTCGGGCTCACCATCCCAAGTGGTCTTCAGTCCAGCAAAGCCGGCGGGAATCACGTCACCGTTCTTGTAGGTCTGGCCTGCGGTGCCATAGAACAAGGCGTAGCCCGTATTGTCCTTGACAAACATGCGCTGACCGCTCTGTGCAAGCACATTCACGGGATTGGTGAAGGTCACCATGGTCTCGTCGGCGGTGTTCTGGAAGGCGGCAATGTTAACCACGGGAGTAGCGCTCTCGAACACATAGGCAGCGGTCACCACGTTACTGGTCTTGCCGTCCTTGGCCGAGATGGCCTTGACGGTGGCGTTGGTGCTCAGGGTAAACGGAGCAGTGTACTTCGTCGAGCTGGTGGAGGGCTCGTTACCATTGGTGGTGTAGTAGATATCAGCACCGCTGGTGCCACAGGTAATGGTCACCTCGATGGGCGAGTAGTAGGTACCACCGGCAGGCTTGATGCTGGGATCAGCCAGGCCGTCGCCGCCAACAGTGAAGGTAATCTTGGTGGCACGCACCTGCTTCACGTTGGACGTGAGGGTAATCTCGTTTGCGTTACCGTTCCAAGTGCCGTTGTTGCCATCAACCACAATACCCTGGCCCTCGTCGAAGCCACTGGCAGGATTGTCCTTGGTGCACTCAAAGACGATCTTGGTGATGTTGCCAACAGTTGAGGTAATCGTTGTGGTTGCGTTCTTGCCAAAACGATACTGAGGAGCATTGAAGGCGCCACTGGTAGTCTTGACCGTGATGCCGCCCATGGTCATTTCGTCCGGGCCAGTTACTGACGTGTTGCTGCCAGCGGGAACACTAGGATTACCAGCGACAAACTCGATCGTCGTCTGTCCCCAAGCGGCTGTCGCCAGCAAGCACAAGGTGATTAATGTAAAGATTTTTCTCATTGCAATGAAATTGATTAAAGAGTTAATACTGAAAATTTTCAAATTCTATAATTGGGCAAAATTAATGCTTTTTTCTGAATGTATAACACATCAAACCAATTATTTTTTCATCTTAAAAAAACTTCAAGGTTAAGAACATGGTTATGGGATAATTGTTGTAACTTTGCAGGTTGGATTGACAATCAAAATTAACATCATAACAACTACTACAAAATGGCAGAAGAAATCATCAACCAAGAAGGAACTAACCAGCCGCAGCGCAAGGAGGTTTCCCCCGAGAAACTCAAAGCCCTGCAGGTGGCTATGGACAAGATAGGCAAGACCTTCGGCAGCGGGTCTATCATGAAACTGGGCGACGACCACATCGAGGACATCGAGGTCATCCCCACGGGTTCCATCGGTCTGGACAACGCGCTGGGCGTTGGGGGTTATCCCCGCGGCCGCATCATCGAGATCTACGGTCCCGAGTCTTCGGGTAAGACCACACTGGCTATCCACGCCATCGCCGAGGCCCAGAAGATGGGTGGCATTGCAGCCATCATCGACGCTGAGCATGCCTTTGACCGCTTCTATGCCGAGTCGCTGGGTGTTGACGTTAACAACCTGTGGATCAGTCAGCCCGACAATGGTGAACAGGCACTCGAGATTGCCGACCAGCTCATTCGTAGCAGCGCCATCGACATTATCGTCATCGACAGTGTCGCCGCGCTGACGCCCAAGGCTGAGATCGAGGGCGAGATGGGCGAGAGCAAGATGGGTCTGCAGGCCCGCCTGATGAGCCAGGCTCTGAGAAAACTCACTGCTACCATCAGCCGCACCAACACCTGCTGCATCTTCATCAACCAGTTGCGCGAGAAGCTGGGTGTGATGTTCGGCAACCCCGAGACCACGACCGGTGGCAACGCCCTGAAGTTCTACAGCAGCGTTCGCCTTGACATCCGTCGCGTGGGCCAGATCAAGGACGGTGACCAGGTGACCGGCAGCCTCACGCGCGTGAAGGTTGTGAAGAACAAGGTGGCTCCTCCCTTCCGCAAGACCGAGTTTGAAATCCGCTTCGGTGAGGGCATCAGCAAGGTGGGCGAGATTATCGACCTGGGTGTCGAGTTCGGCATCGTCAAGAAGAGCGGCGCCTGGTTCTCCTATGAGGGCACCAAGTTGGGCCAAGGCCGCGACGCCGCCAAGCAGATGGTAGCTGATAACCCCGAGCTGGCCGAAGAACTCGAAGCCAAAATCAAGGAGGCGATGAAAGCCAAGTAAAACAACTTGCATTCATCCAGTTATCAACGATGCGGGCTGTCCTGTTGTGGACAGCCCGCATCATTAATTTCCAGTACAACCCTTACAAGAGGCCAAAGGCGGCACGGAGGGCTTCGGTGCGGTTGAGTTTCTCCCAAGTGAAGAGCTCAACCTCGACTTCCTTGGTCTCATTGTAGAGAGACTCGAACTTCTTCACCTTGAACTCATACTTGCGGCCCATGTGACCATAGGCTGCAGTCTCGGTGTACATGGGTTGAAGCAGTTTCAGGTCCCTGATGATTGCCGCAGGGCGCATGTCAAACATATCCTTAAGGATGGCGGCTATCTCGGCGTCGCTCACGCCCACATGGCTCGTGCCATAGGTATTGATGTAGAAGCTCACAGGCTCGGCACGTCCGATGGCATAGGCCACCTGTACAAGCACCTCGTCGGCGATACCAGCGGCAACCACATTCTTGGCGATGTGGCGGCAGGCATAAGCCGCGCTACGGTCCACCTTGCTGGGGTCCTTGCCACTGAAGGCGCCACCGCCGTGGGCACCGCGACCACCATAGGTATCCACAATGATCTTGCGGCCTGTTAGACCGGTGTCACCATGAGGTCCGCCGATGACAAACTTGCCTGTCGGGTTGACATATATCTTGGTGTCCTTATCGACCATGGCGCGGATGTCGGCATTAAAGTGTTCCAGAGTCCTGGGAATGAGGATGTCTTTTACATCCTTCAGGATTGTCGGCTGGTTCACATCGTCATCATGCTGAGTGCTCACCACAATGGTGTCGATGTGCACAGGACGACGAGTCTCACCGTCATATTCCACCGTTACCTGAGCCTTGCTGTCGGGTCTCAAGTAGGGCATGAGTTGAGGATGGTTGTGGCGAATGTCGGCCAACTCATGCATGAGTGCATGGGCCAAGTCGAGTGTCAACGGCATGTAGTTGGGCGTCTCGTTGCAGGCATAACCGAACATCATACCCTGGTCGCCAGCGCCCTGGTCGTCACGATTGTCTTCGGCATTGTCAACACCCTGCTTGATGTCACCGCTCTGCTCGTGCACGCTGTTGAGGATACCGCACGAGTTACCGTCGAACTGATACTCGCTCTTGGTATAGCCGATTTTGTTAATCATCTCGCGAGCCGTGCGCTGCAGATCGATGTAAACGTTGGTGGTCACCTCGCCCGAGATAACAACCTGACCGGTTGTCACCAGCGTCTCGCAAGCCACATGGGCATGGGGGTCAAAGGCGAGAAATTTGTCAAGGATTGCGTCGCTGATCTGGTCGGCGACTTTGTCGGGATGTCCCTCGGACACGCTCTCCGACGTGAATAAATAATTCTTACTGTTCATTGTACCAAAAAATCATTCATGTGGAACATGAACGCTAAAGAAATAATCAAAAAATACTGTTGATTATCGCATTTTAGCATTTTTTCAAGTGGTTGCAAGCAGCCCAAATTCCACTGTTAGTATATGTGATTATAAAATTTGGCTGCAAAGGTAGCGCAAAAAAATGACTGCACAAGGGTTGTGCCATGATTTTTTTCACTACATTTGTAGCCCAAAATGAAATGAGTGATGATTGAGGCTCGGAACATAGTGAAACGGTATGGAGACCTGGAGGTGCTCAGGGGCGTTGACCTCGACATCGCCCAGGGCGAAATCGTGTCGATTGTGGGACCCAGCGGTGCAGGCAAGACCACACTGTTGCAAATCATCGGCACGCTGGACACGCCGCAACAGGGCGAGGTGCGCTATGAGGGCACTGATGTGCTCAAACTCAAGGACCGCGAACTGGCACACTTCCGCAACCGCAACATCGGCTTTGTGTTCCAGTTCCACCAGCTGCTGCCCGAGTTCACGATGCTCGAGAATGTCGCTATTCCCGCCCTGCTGGGTGGCGACCCGCGCGACAATGCCTATACCCGCGCCCGCCAGCTGCTGGAGCGCATGCACCTGGGCGACCGTCTGAACCACAAGCCGTCACAGTTGAGCGGTGGCGAGTGCCAGCGTGTGGCTGTGGCCCGCGCGCTCATCAACAGCCCCAAGGTGATTCTGGCCGATGAACCGTCGGGCAGCCTCGACAGCCAAAACAAGGAAGAACTGCACCGTCTGTTTTTTGAACTGCGCGACGAGATGGGCCAGACGTTTATTATTGTCACTCACGACGAGGGTCTTGCGGCCCAAGCCGACCGCACCCTCCACATGCGCGACGGCCAAATCGTTGACCAAACCATCTGCACTGTACGATGAAACTACTGCATCACCTTCCCATATTGCTGATTGCTGCCCTGGTAGCGCTGGCTTCCTGCGACAAGCAGGAGGACATTGACCGCGCCTATACCGACTACCGCTACGATATCGTGACCTATTTGGGTCAGAACGGAACGGGTGCCCTGTTTGAGTATCTGGGGCATGGGGACTCGACAGCCGTCAAGTTGCAATCGCACGTCACCATCAACGAGGTGAAGACCAACCAGCGCGTGTTGCTGCGGTATGATTTCACCGATCAGGCGACAACCGCGACCAACCGCGACATCGACGTGTATAGCTGCAATGCCATCATCAGCGACTCGTTGCGCAGGAGCGCTGCTGCGCCCGACAGTCTGCCACAGCATCAGGTGAAGCTGCGCAGCCTGTGGCGCACAGGAGAGTTCATCAACCTGCACTGCCAGGTGGAATACACCAATGCCAGCCGCACCTTCATGCTCGTTGCCGACGAAAAGACGCTCAACAACGACACCGTGCACTGCTACCTGGTGCATGACTTGAGGGGCGAGCGGGGCACCTTCTGGCGCGACTGCTACGCATCGTTCAATATGGGTGCCTTGTGGAAAAAAGAAACGTTCAGCTGCATGCGCATCCACCTCACCGATGTGACTTATCCCGATAAAAAATATTACGATTTTTCAAAATAATCATTATTAAACACATTCATAATTAAAACATTATGGCAAACGAAAATCAAAACCAACAGCAAATTAAGATTGAACTTCCCAAGGAAGAGTTGCAAGGCCGCTACGCCAATATGGCTATGATCGCTCACGGTCCCAACGATTTCTTTATTGATATGATCCTGCGCGGCCCCAATATGCCGCAGGCCCGCGTACAGAGCCGCATCATCATGGCTCCCCAGCATGCCAAGGAGTTGATGCTCGCACTGCAGGACAACATCCGCCGCTATGAGAGCAACTTTGGCGAGATCAAGGTCATGCGCCCCGCCGGCAACCAGGGAAACATCATGGACTTCCCCCTGCCCAAGGGACAGGCTTGATTTCTAAAGGCCGCAAGCGGGCTTTAGAAAGTTTAGAGTTTAGAGTCTTAAACTGACAACTTATTAAAACCGATATGGAACATCCTTTGTTCATTTATAATACCCTCACGCGGCGCAAGGAGCACTTCGTGCCGTTGAACGAGCCGATGGTGGGCATGTATGTGTGCGGCCCCACGGTCTATGGCGACCCGCATCTGGGCCACACCAGGCCAGCCATCACGTTCGACGTGCTGTTCCGCTACCTGCAGCAGCTGGGCTACAAGGTGCGCTATGTGCGCAACATTACCGATGTGGGCCACCTGGAGCACGATGCCGACGAGGGCGAGGACAAGATTGCCAAGAAGGCACGACTCGAGCAACTTGAGCCGATGGAAGTAGCGCAGTATTACACCAACCGTTACCACACCGCCATGCAGATGCTCAACGTGCTGCCTCCCAGCATCGAGCCTCACGCCACGGGCCACATCATCGAGCAAGAGGAACTGGTAAAGCAAATCATGGAGAACGGCTACGCCTATGAGAGCAACGGCAGCGTGTATTTCGATATCGAAGCCTATAACCGCGACCACCGCTACGGCATTCTCTCAGGCCGCAACCTGGACGATATCCTGAACGCCAGCCGCGAGCTCGAGGGTGTGGGCGAGAAGCACAACCAGGCCGATTTCGCCTTGTGGAAGAAAGCACAGCCCGAGCACATCATGCGCTGGCCGTCGCCCTGGAGCGACGGTTTCCCCGGGTGGCACTGCGAGTGCACTGCCATGGGCCGCAAGTATCTGGGCAAGCACTTCGATATCCACGGTGGCGGCATGGACCTCGTGTTCCCACACCATGAGTGCGAAATCGCGCAGGCCGTGGCCAGCCAGGGAGACGAGATGGTGCGTTACTGGATGCACAACAACATGATCACCATCAATGGGCAGAAGATGGGCAAATCGCTGGGCAACTTCATCACCCTGGAGCAATTCTTCACAGGTGACCACCCCGCATTGACCCAGGCCTACACGCCCATGACCATCCGCTTCTTCATCCTTCAGGCCCATTACCGCGGCACGGTGGACTTCAGCAACGAGGCCCTGCAGGCTGCCGAGAAAGCCCTAGAGCGCATGCTCGACGGATGGCACCGCCTGAATGCCCTCACCGCCGCCCCGCAGTCGTCGCTGACGCTCGACAATTACCGTCAGCGCTGCGCCGACGCGATGAACGACGACCTGAACACTCCCACGGTCATCGCTACCCTGTTTGATGCCTGCAAGGTCATCAATCAGGCCAATGACGGCCATGCCAGCCTGTCACAAGCCGACATCGACGAGCTGAAGAGTGTCTTCCAAACCTATCTGTTCGACGTGCTGGGCATCCGCGACGATGCCGCCGGTGGCGACAGCGTGAACCTGGAGCCTTACCGCCAGGCCGTTGACCTGCTGCTGGAGATGCGCCGCAACGCCAAGGCCGCCAAGGACTGGGCTACCAGCGACCTCATCCGCGACAAGCTGGCCGAGTTCGGCTTTGAGGTCAAGGACACCAAGGACGGCTTTGAGTGGAAAGTGAAGTAGACCAGTGAACAGTTAATAGTGAACAGTTAATAGTTGCTCACCGTCAACTGTTCACTTTTAACTTTTAACTTTTAACTATTAACTATTAACTAAAAAAGAATGGAGCCGCTGATTTCGGTAATTGTCCCCGTCTATAACGTGGAGGGCTATCTGGACCAATGCATGGAGAGCATCGTTGGCCAGAGTTATCCTCATCTGGAAATCCTCGTTGTGGATGACGGCAGCACCGACAGCAGCGGCACAATGTGCGACCGTTGGGCCGAGCGTGATGAACGCATCCGCGTCATCCACCAGCCCAACGGCGGCCTTTCTGCCGCCCGCAACACGGCCCTTGATGTGATGCGCGGGGAACTGGTCATGATGGTGGACAGTGATGACGTGCTGCACCCCATGGCCATCTCCATCCTGCTGGACATCATGTTGGCAAGCCATGCCGATATCGCTGTAGGCGACTACACGACCTTTGTCACCGGCGCGCCACAGTGGACCGGGCAAGACAATGGCAAGATTACACACTACAATCAAGAAGAGGCGATACTTGCCATCTTCTACCAGAAGAGGCTCTACCATTCGGCTTGGGGGCGGCTGTACCTCTCATCACTATTCGACGGCATACGCTACCCGGAGGGCCAATACTATGAAGATTTTGCCGTCATCTATCCCTTGCTCAAGAAGTGCTCACTTGTAGCCATGACCGAGAGGCCACTGTATGGTTACCGCAGGCGCGAGAACAGCATCCTGGAGAGTTTCTCGCCCAAACGTGCCGCCGTGCTTGACATCGGCGAGGGGCTGGAACAACAAATCCAGCAAGAAGGCCACGGCCGCTACTTGAAAGCGGCGCGCAGCCGGTTGCTCAGTGCCTATTTCAACATCTTATTGCTCAGCAACCAGGACAAAATCAATGATCACAAGGCCCTGCAAGACCGCTGCTGGCAAGGCATCAAGCGATTACGCCGAAAGTGCCTTCTGAACCCTGAAATGCGCATCAAGAACAAGATGGGAGTAGTCGCATCCTATCTGGGGCGCTGGTTCCTATGCAACATCCTGGGCCACAATTACCAACCGAGAACGTAATCGCGACTATTTCACAGATAAAAAAAGGGCGTTTATAGAATTTTTTTTGACAAGTCTAAACAATTGGTTTTCTTTGCATAGTCAGAATAATGTAATTTATTCTGAGTAGCAAATAAATTCAAAAATTGTTTTTAGGCTTGTTTATTCATCTATACCATGACATTTGGGTTTAGTTAAAAGTTTTTTAGGCTTCAGAACACTAAAAAAAAGAAGAAAAAGACAGGGTGTGAACCTTGCCTTTTTCGTTTTTAAGTATTCGACTTGTGAATAATCAGGAATTAAGGATCTGTTGAATCAGTGCCGTCACATCCGACACATTCAGTATGCCATCATCATTCACATCGGCCGACCAGGGCTCATATTCAGCGCCATTCAATATCATATCTATCAATGCCGTGACATCGCTCACGTCAACAATGCCGTTGACATTGACATCACCTAATGGATTCATGGCCATTATCCTAGGATTTAGCCAACTGTATCGGTTGGAGATCCAATAATTGCGCCACCCCACAGAGTTAGCAATATTGATTAAATTGCCATAGACCATCTTGTTAAGTTCGGCACTGGCTTCCAAACCCCGTCCCTCTTCTGAGTTATTAAAGCCCCTCAAATAGCTAGACATGTCACTCACCAAGGAGTCACGCACTCGATGCCAAGCGTGAACAAACTCGGCAACAAAACTGCGGTTGGAGCTATTAAAGAACTTTGTCATGTGTTCAACATGAGAGGCCGACCAAGCCGACTCGGTGCGCTCAGCCATGTCAAAATCCCATGCCAGAGGCATGACGATGGGCGTTGAAGCTGTGGTGTCATACTTGGTATAGTACAGATTGGTTCCTCCCGCGTCCCTGGTACCCATAATATCATGTACAAGACACCATCGCGCGAAGGAGGCGACATCAATCATGCTGGAGTAGGTGGCATTGCGCACACTATTCTCAAAGCGTGTGACTAATGACTGCATGTAATCCAACTGCTCGGGCAGGATGTCATCACTATCAGGATACTTGAAGGTGTAATTATAGGATGGTGATGATGAAGACGACACATACACATCCTCGTTCCACCAGTAGGGATCATACTCAAAGATGTAGCCACAGTTCTTATCGACATTCAGGCGGCAATCGGGGTTACGCTTCACCGCCTCGCACAACAAGTAAGTGCCACGGTACTTCTTATTAATGATCAGATTGACAAAATGATGTCGGGGAGTCCATACCATACCCACCATCTCATTGACATGGAGGCCCGTTATCGTCGTCAGATAATCATCCTTCAGCAATAGCCACTCCTTGTCCTTGTAGATGTTATCATCGCGAAACAAGAGGTCAGACTTCTTCTGCAACTTGATTTTATAAGGTTTCTTATCTTGATAAGCGCTGGTATTGCCACGCAGCTTGATGGTCATGCCACTCACATCCTTCTCATAATCCCCGCTATCATAGAGCACACTATCTGCTCCATCTATGTTTTTGTAGATAATCAGTCGGCCAGGCACCTTAGTCGCATTGGTGATCGAAGCACCCATGCAGCCAGAAGGAGCCGACACATAATCACACGTTGGTTCCTCATTATCAACGGTTTCAACATAAATCACAGGCAGACCTTTAGAAATAATCGTTGTCAATGAAAACGAATTGTTGTCACCGACAAGAATCATTTCCTCGTTCTCGATACCAAACGATTGGTTCCAGCTCAAGAGTGAGCATGCGATAAGAACAACACGAACTATTTTTTTCATCAGGAACATTAATTATTCAGAATTAACTGAATCAGGGCTGTCACATCGGCGACGTTAACATCATTATCTCCATTGACGTCATCAATGACTTGATATACCTCATTGTAACCCAAGACGCCACCAATGAGTTCCGTCACATCACTCACATTCACGACACCGTCAAAATTGATGTCGTTGGGCACATGCAAAGCCATAATGCTCCCGTCAAGCCAATCATAACGGCTCCAGAACCACAGGATGTGGCCAGACACATAGCGGTCAAATAACCTGCTGCCATGACTCCACGTGATGTTATCGATGGGGAAGCTGGCTTCAACCGCACGACCCATCGTGGAGTTGAGGAAAACATTCAGTTCGGCTGTAATATCAGCACGGAATGATTCCCTAATACGGCACCACAACCGCACGAATTCACCGACAAAGGCACGGTTGGGATTATTAAATAACTGATTCATGTACACCTGATGGCATCTTGACCAGTCATTACCGGAACGCTCCGCCAAATCAAAGTCCCATGCCACAGGCATCATGATTTTGGATTCGGCAGTGGTGTCATACTTGGTATAAAACCTGTTGCATCCGCCACCGTCCTTCGTGCCCATGATATCATGAACGAGACTCCATGCGGCAAAGGAATGCACATCAATCATGTCGGCATAATTCTCGGTATTAAGTATCGTTTCAAACTCATTTACCAGAATCTGCATGTAAGCCAATTGATCGACTGTGATATCATCTTCATCAGGATACTTGAAGGTGTAGTTATAGGATGGGGCTTGATAGGACGTCACATATACAGGCTCATTCCACCAATAGAGGTCACACTCAAAGATAAAGCCCCAATCTTTATCTACATTCAGACGGCACTTTTCATTTCGCTTGACTGACTCGCACAAGAGATAAAAGCCGCGATAACGCCCATTAATAATCAAGTTGACATATTCACATCCAGGCACCCAAGGCATTCCCACCATCCTGCAGATTCTAAATGCAGTGGTAGTCAACAGGTATTCATCGTTGAGCAATAACCAGTCCTTGTCCTTGTAGGTAGATTCATCGCCTCTAAAGAGCAGGTCATATTTTTTCTCCAACTTAATCTTGTAAGGCTTTTTGTCGGCCCTAGCGCTGGTATTACCGCGAATTTTAATTCTCATGCCGCTCTTGTCTTCCTCATAATCGCCGCTGTCATATACCACACTATCCACACCATTGATGCGTTTATACATGACAATGCGGCCAGGCAGTTTCGGAGAGTTGGATGTTGACCCCCAGGCTCCAGGAGGAGCGGGCACGATTTCGCAAGATGGTTCAACGTTATCCACCGTCTCGACGCAGATAACAGGCAGGTTCTTGCTGATAATCGTTGATAATGGCATTTGGATCGTGTCATTGATGGCAATCATCACATCGGCCGTGCTTGCTTGTGCCCGCAAGGGACACATCATCCCGCAAACACCTATCAATAAGAGTAAAAATTTCTTCATCATAATGGAATCGATTTTGGGGATTAGTTTCATTGGTAGCACAAAATTACATTTTAATCTGTACATATCAAAAAAAATCAAGGTGTTCTATTAATTGCAAGCATTTAACGGCTAGGCACAAGAAACACCTGAACAATACCACTCATGGTGACACTGCCCCTAAAACACCCACATCTCACGATGCCAAGTGTTGATGAAAAAAACGTTTATCTTAGCATATCGGCGACGCGGCGGGTGGCGGCAACAAAGGCGGTAACCTCGTCGAGCGTGTTATAGACAGCAAACGAGGCGCGGACCATGCCCGTCACGCCATAACGCGCCATGAGGGGTTGGGCACAGTGGTGACCGGTGCGCACGGCAATGCCGAGTTTGTCAAGCAACAAGCCCATATCATAGCTGCTGATGTTACCGACCAGGAAGGACACCACACCGCTCTTGCCCGGGGCGGTTCCGAAGAAACGGATACCATCGATGCTTTTCAGGCCCTCGACAGCCGCGTCGAGCAATTCTCGCTCATGCGCGGCAATGTTGTCAATGCCCAAACCGTTAATATAGTCGATGGCGGCGCCAAAGGCGGCAATATCGACAAAGTCGGGCGTTCCTGCCTCGAACTTGAACGGCAGATCGGCAAACGTGGTGCGTTCAAACGTCACCTGTCCAATCATCTCTCCCCCACCCTGATAAGGCGGCATCTTTTCCAGCCAGGACCGCTTACCGTAGAGGATACCCACACCGGCGGGACCATACATCTTGTGGCTCGAGAACGCATAGAAGTCACAGTCCAGGTCCTTCACGTCAACCTTGACATGGGGAGCGGCCTGCGCGCCATCGATGAGCACGGGCACACCGTGACGGTGGGCGATGGCTATCATCTGCTTGACAGGATTAACGGTACCGAGCACGTTGGATACATGGGCCAAAGCGACAAATCGGGTATTGTCGCTGAACAATTCCTCATAGGCCTCCATGTCCACCTGGCCACTGTCGTCGATGGGCACGACACGCAGCGTCACCCGCTTGCGCTGGCCGATGAGTTGCCATGGCACGATGTTGCTGTGGTGCTCCATCACGGTGACGATGATCTCATCGCCATTCTCAAGCATCTGTCCAAATGACGATGCCACGAGGTTAATGCCCTCGGTGGTGCCACGGGTGAAGATAATCTCCTCGATGCTGCCAGCGTTGATAAAGGCGCGCACCTTCTCGCGCGTGAGTTCTACCAGGTCGGTAGCCTCCTGTGAGAGGGTGTGTACACCGCGATGCACATTGGCCTTGTAGTGGTAGTACATCTGGTTGATGGCTTCCACGACGGGACGAGGCGTCTGTGACGTGGCGGCATTGTCGAGATAGACAAGGGGGCGTCCCTCAATCTCGCGCTGCAGGATGGGATAATCCTCGCGTATCCTATTAATGTCGAGCGGTTCCATTATTTCTTATTGTTGGGGCGGCAGGCCTGCATGCAACTGGCGCAGTTGCTCAGCGTGCCTGCAAAGCGTTTCTCCACCAGATAGTGCAGGCGGTCCTTGAGTGCGTCGAGACGCACACCGTCAATCACGTCGGCGACAAAGGCCTGCATCAACAGGCGACGTGCCTCGTCGATGCCGATGCCGCGGGTGCGCATGTAGAACAGGGCCTCCTCGTCAAGCTGACCAACAGCCGAGCCATGGGAACACATCACATCGTCGGTGTAAATCTCAAGCTGGGGCTTGGTGTACATCTTGGCAGTGGGAGCACCGCACAGGTTGCGGTTGCCCTGATAGGCCTCGACACGCGGGCAATCGGGCTTAACCAGAATCTTGCCAGCAAAGGCACCGACGGCCTTGTCATTGAGCACATACTTGAACATCTCGTTGCTGTGGCAACGGGGTGCATTGTGGCTGATAAACGTGTGGCTATCCACGTGCTGTTCACCGCTGGCGATGGTCATGCCCAGCAACTGGGTCTCGGCATGCTCGCCGTTGACCTCGACGTGGTAGTTATTGCGGGTAAAACCATTGATGAGCGTGATGCCGTTGATGAGCACATTGCTGCCCTCGTGCTGGTCAACGTAGATAGACGACACGCGGTTGGTCAACGGGGTGCTCTCCTCCATGTCATAGTAGTCCACCGTTGAGCCTTGCATGGCGACAATCTCGACGACCTGGTTGTTCAGGTAGTGATAGTCGGGGCTCTGAGTGTGGTCACACATCAACAGTTTGATGCCAGCATTCTTGCCCACGATGATGAGCAAGCGGCGATGCACCATCATGTCGAGGGCGGCATTGAAAATATTGACCAACTGGATGGGACGCTCGGCGACAACACCGTCGGGGACATAGATAAACAAGCCGTCCTGCACCAGCAGGCTGTTGAGTGCCACGGTGGGGTCGCTCATGTGTGCCAACTGGCCATAATAGGCTGTCATCAGTTCGGGATAGTCCACCGCTGCCATGCTGAACGGCTCCACGACCACCTGGCCGATGTTGCGCTCGGCGGTGGCGCTGCTGTGGAAGGCGTCATTGCTGGTATAGTACAGGCAGGTGCTCATGTTGGGCACGTCGCAATGGAACGTCTCGGCAGGGTCGGCGGCAAACGGCAGGCGATTGACGTTCACACCATAGTCATGGGCGAACACAGCCTCGAGGTCGGTCGCCTCGTAGTCCTCGCTACCCTTGCGGGGCAGGCGGGCATCCTCAAGATGCTCGCGGGCAACGCGGCGCATCTTGTTCAGCAACGCGGGCGACTGCTCCTCGATGAGGTCGCGGCTCTCGTCATACAGGTCAATATATTGCTTGAGTGCGTTCATGTCGCTTTATTGCTGTGAATCGACTTGTTCCTTAATCCAGTCATAACCCTTCTCCTCCAGCTCGAGCGCAAGCTCGGGACCGGCGCTCATGACGATGCGGCCCTTGTACAAGACGTGCACAAAGTCGGGCTTGATGTAGTCCAGCAGACGCTGGTAGTGGGTGATGACAATGGTGGCGTTGTCCTTGCTCTTGAGCGTGTTCACGCCACTGGCGACGATGCGCAGGGCATCGATGTCCAAGCCGCTGTCGGTCTCGTCAAGGATGCTCAGCTTGGGCTCCAGCATCGCCATCTGGAAAATCTCGTTGCGCTTCTTCTCACCGCCCGAGAAGCCCTCATTGACGGCGCGCGATGCAAGCTTGTTGTCGAGTTGAACGATGGAGCGTTTCTCGCGCATGATTTTCAGGAAATCGGCTGCGCTCAAGGGCTCCTGGCCGAAGTATTTGCGCTTCTCGTTCAAAGCCGTACGCATGAAGTTGACCATCGACACGCCCGGTATCTCGACAGGGTACTGGAAACTCAAGAACAGACCCTCATGTGCGCGGTCCTCGGGTGAAAGGGCGAGCAGGTCCTTGCCATAGAACTCGACGCTACCGCCAGTGACGGTATAAGCGGGATTACCAGTGAGCACGGCGCTCAATGTGCTCTTGCCCGAGCCGTTAGGGCCCATAATGGCATGCACCTCGCCAGGCTTGACGGTTAAGTTGATGCCCTTCAGTATCTGTTTATCCTCGATGGAGGCCTGTAAATCCTTAATTACTAGCATATGATAGTTTTTTATTTTTTAGTTGTCTTGTTTATTTACCGTGGCAGTGCCACGGTCTACTGGACACAATTAGCCGACGCTACCTTCCAGGGAGACGCTCAAGAGTTTCTGCGCCTCGACGGCGAACTCCATGGGCAGTTTCGCCATCACCTCCTTGGCATAACCGTTGACGATAAGTCCCACGGCGTCCTCGGTGGAGATGCCTCGCTGGTTGCAGTAGAATATCTGATCCTCGTTGATCTTGCTGGTTGTCGCCTCGTGCTCAACGACCGAGGTATCGTTACCCACCTCGATGACGGGGAAGGTGTGGGCTCCGCTGGTGTCGCTCAGCAGCAGGCTGTCGCACTGGGTGAAATTGCGGCATCCGGTCGCCTTGGGGGCAATCTTGACCATGCCACGATAGCTGTTCTGGCTGTGGCCGGCACTGATGCCCTTGCTCACGATGGTGCTGGTGCTGTTCTTGCCCAGGTGAATCATCTTGGTGCCCGTGTCGGCTTCCTGCCAGTTGTTGGTCAGCGCCACACTGTAGAACTCGCCCACCGAGTGGTCACCCTTGAGCACGCAACTGGGATACTTCCATGTGATGGCGCTACCGGTCTCGACCTGTGTCCACGAGAGCTTGCTGTGGTCACCACGGCACAATCCGCGCTTGGTCACCAGGTTGTAGATTCCACCCTTGCCGTCCTTGTCACCAGGATACCAGTTCTGGACGGTGCTGTACTTGACTTCGGCACGGTCCTCGACGATAATCTCGACGATGGCGGCATGCAACTGGTTCTCGTCACGCATGGGCGCGGTGCAGCCCTCCAGATAGGAGACGTAGGCGTCATCATCGGCCACAATCAACGTGCGCTCAAACTGACCCGTCTGTGCCGCATTGATGCGGAAGTAGGTGGACAGTTCCATCGGGCAACGCACCCCCTTGGGGATATAGACAAACGAGCCGTCGCTGAACACGGCTGAGTTCAACGCGGCATAGAAGTTGTCGGTATAAGGAACCACCTTGCCCAGATACTTGCGCACCAGGTCGGGATAGTCCTTCACGGCCTCGCTGATGGAGCAGAATATCACGCCCAGTTCGGCCAGACGCTCACGGTAGGTCGTCTTGACGCTCACGCTATCCATCACGGCATCGACTGCCATACCGCTCAAGCGCATCTGTTCCTCGAGGGGAATGCCCAACTTGTCGAATGTCTTCTTCAACTCGGGGTCAATCTCCTTGACCTCGCTGGTCTTTTGCTTGGGCGCAGCGTAGTAGCTGATGTCCTGATAGTCAATTTCGGGCACGTGGACATGGCCCCAAGTGGGAGCCTTCAACGTCAGCCAGTGGCGGTAGGCCTTCAGGCGGAATTCCAGCAACCATTCGGGTTCCCTCTTCAGGGCCGAGATGCGGCGCACCACATCCTCGTCAAGCCCCTTGGGAATGACCTCAGTCTCGATGTCGGTCACAAAGCCGTACTTGTATTCAGCCTGTGCCGCTTCCTCTATGATTTGGTTTCCTTTTTCAGGTTTCTCGATTTCTTTCATTCGTCAAATAAGTTACCCATTTGATTTGAGCCCACAAAGGTACAACAAATTGCCCAAAGGGCAATCATCTCCATGCAAGTAATTGGGGTTAGGGGGTGAGGATGATGTTGATGACCGTGTTGATGTCGGCGATATTGACCTCGCCATCGTGGTTGACGTCGGCATCGGCAATGGCGGCATCCATGAGGATGGTGTCGATGATGGCGTTGACGTCGGCAATGGTCACCTCGCCGTCATTGTTCACGTCTCCCTCGGGTTTCTCGATTCCCGTACGGGGATAATGGCAATAGAATGATTTCAAGGCTAGGGTCTGGCTGCCTGCCTCACTATTCCTGTTGATGTTAAACTTAATGCTCTTGAGTGTGACGGGGTAAGTTCCCACATAGTCGGTGCCGCCCAGTTTACTCAGGTCAAGCACAATCTTGTAATCCACTCCTGGAGCAAACGTCTCGCTGCCATCCTCGGGATAATACTTGGTGTAATGCGAGGTGGTATTAAAGCGGTTTCGGGTATCTATCTGCACATAATCGATGGGCAATGTGGAGTTGAAAACCAGTCCGATAGTGTCGGGCAAGCCAAACAAGGTCACATCCTTGGTCATCTGCAAGTAAGGCGAACGGTTAGAACTGTAGGTGTAAGAAATCTCGCCTGTTTCCTGATTGATACTGATGCTCTTGGCTCCAGCGCCCTTGAAGGTCCAGCCATCCCAAGGCTGATACAGGTAAGCCGTAGGACTCAGTTCCACCGTCACCTGAGTGGCGTCGGCATAAGGGCCGACGATGGTGCTAAGCGAAGTGGTGCCGTTGCGTTCTCCACGCAACACGCCATCGGTGACGGAGATGACCGTGGGGTCCTCAATGCTCCACTCGAGCGAAGCGGGGTCATAAAAATAGATGTTGTCCACAATGCTTGCCGACACCTCGATGGGATAAGGGCGCCTGTCGATGACAATGGGTTTCAGCACAATGCCAGGCTCGGCCGCCATCACATGAACGGGAACCGTTGCGGTCATCTCGCCCAGCGTTGCGGTGAGCGTCCCATAGGCATCCTGCCCTGCGGCCACAAACTCGCTGCCAGCGGTCGTGCCTATGGCCTCGTCACAACTCAGCGTGAAGCCCTTCACATCGTCATCAACGAGTTCGCCAATGCTGTTGTAGCCCAGGATGCGCGGGGTCACGGTCGCGTAGCTGGCCATATCGATGCGATGCTTGTCAAAGGCGATGCTTGCGATCTCGTTGTCCTCCTCGCCGATGGCCTCGACCATCCAACCCGTTGCCACGCCGCGGGGATTGCCCTCGGTGGTGGTATTGATGATAGAGCCCAGCACCAGCATCTCGGCCGAGCCGCCGGCATCCATGTTCACCATGTCGTTGACATCGGGGCACATCTGCTGAAGGATTTGACAGGTTTGGGCCGTGGTTGCCCCATGGGATTTACCGTACAGCGGGCTGATTGACTTGTCAATCACAATCATGTAAAGATGCTTGCCGTCGGCGCTGGTGCCATAGCATGTGCGCGAGTAAACATTGGTATTGTAGTCTTCATTATAGTTGCGGCTTGTGAGCACTCCATTGTGCATGATGGTCGCGTTGCCGGTCACCAGGTTCTCGACATCGGTGAGCGCGGTGGTGGCATCCCCGTCCAGTTGGGTCCACGTGGAAGAGAGCTGCAAGGTGTCACCGACAGCCAAGGCGGCCATCGCAGCCTTGTTGGCATCACCAGTCACCGTCAGGCAAGCGTCATAGTCTCCCAAGGTCTGGCGGTCGGCATCGGGGACCACCTGTGCCACGATAAATGTCATGGGGGTATTGTTCTTCCAATCCTCGCCCTCGGCGAAGGTGAGGTAATAGTTGTCGCTGTGGTTATTGCCGCGCGTGTTGTAGTTGACCCAATCGTCCTCGAACTGACGGGTGCGGGAATAAGGCGGGGACCACAGGCAGATTTCTCCCGCCACAGCACGGCGGTTGATATTGTGATAGGTGAGCGGCTGTACAAGCTTCCCAGCACTGATGATGCCACTCCATGCCACATGCCCCATCACCAAGGTCTTGTCACTTGTGATGGCAGCCACACCTGACCAAGCGGCTCCACCACTCCACACATCACAGGTGCTGTTGTCGTTGACAATCGAAGTGTCGTTGCGAACCACTCCACCCCATGGCGTGTTCAGCATAAAATAACTTGCAGGTATGGTACTGCCCACGACCCAGAAGTTGGCATTGCACGCGGCAATCGGTCGCTTGGTGGGCGTGCGGTGACGCTTCATGGCATCGGATAACTGTTCGGTCTTACCCACGACGCCTTGCCCGTAGGTTGTCTCAACACGGTTGTTGGGATCATTCAAGTCCACCGATATCACATAGACATTTAGCGGGAACTCGGGGAGCCGCACAATCGTGTTGATTATTCCCGGGCCCACCTGCCTGTGCACGAGCGTGTCGGCATGATAGGCTGCGCCATCAATCACGATATCGGCCCTCGCGGGCACTACACACAACGCGATGAACGCTAAAAATAACAGCACAAAGTTCTTTTTCATATCTCAAAGGTATTATCAGTCTTGGCATCTATGCCGCAAAGATAACTCAATGCCCTGACAACACAAAATATTTGCCTACGGAATAAGTAGTCCCACAACAACAAACAACCCCAGCGCTACGCGCCAGGGCTGCCATTGTATCAATAATACTGCTGAACTACATCAGTTGCGGTTGCCGAAGAAGCGCAGCAGGTAGATGAACAGGTTGATGAAGTCAAGGTAGAGGCTCAAGGCGCCCATCGTGGCCACCTTGCCCATCATCGAGGGGTCGGCCTCGGCACACATGCGCTTGATGGCCTGGGTGTCCCATGCGGTGAGTCCCACAAAGATGAGCACACCAGCTCCGCTAATCAGCAGGTCTAACGTCGAACTGTGCATAAACAGATTGACGATCAGGCAAACAATCAGTCCAAGGAGAGCCATGAACAGGATGCTGCCCATCTTGGACAAGTCCTGACGGGTCAAGTAGCCAAAGAGTGTCATGGCGCCAAAGGTTCCTGCCGTGATGGCGAATGTCATCGCAATCGATGTGTGGGTATAGGCCAGGAAAATGGGCGTCAGGGTAACACCGTTCAAGGCGCTATAGGCATAGAACATAATCGTGGCCGCACCCGTGCTCAACTTATCGACGCGTGCGCTCAAGTAGAACACCAGGCCCAGTTCAACGGCGAACAAAATCCAAATCGTTGCCGTGGTGCTGAACATCATGGCCAAGAGCGTTTCGCTCGAGAGCACCAGATAAGAAGTGAGGGCGGTGAGCAAGAGGCCAAGCGCCATCTTGCCATACACCTTGCGCATCACGCCAGCTACATAGCGCTGCAGCGTTATCTCATTCTCGGCTTGAACGGCAGTCTGGTAGCCGTCCCGGTACATATCATTCCAATTGTTCATAATAATTTCCTTAATTTTTTCTTGTCTCTGGTTTCTGTTAGCAGCAGCAAAAATCATGCCAAGTGCCACCAATTTTTATTACATCCTGTCGGGCACCTCGATGCCGAGCAGCGACATGCCACGGCGGATAACGCTGGCAACGGTCTCGCTCAACAGCAAGCGGAAGGCGCGCACCTTCTCGTCCTGCTCCCTGAGGATGCTGTAGTCGTGGTAGAACTGGTTGTATTCCTTGGCCAGGTCATAGACGTAGTTGGCGATGAGCGCGGGGCTGTAATTGCGGCCAGCATCGGCAACAGCGGCGCTGAAGTCGGCCAACTTCTGGATAAGGACGGTCTCCTTGTCGTTAGGAGCCACGGTACTGATATCCACGGCCTTATAGTCCTCACCATTCTTGCGCAGCACCGACTGGATGCGGGCATGGGTGTATTGGATGAAGGGGCCCGTGTTGCCGTTGAAGTCGATGGACTCGCTGGGGTCGAACAGCATGGTCTTCCTCGGATCCACCTTGAGGATGAAATATTTCAAAGCACCCAGGCCAATCATGCGGAGCACCTCGTCGCGCTCGTCCTCGGGCACGCCCTGCAGGCGTCCAGGCTCGCCGGCCATCTCGGTGGCGGTGGCAATCATCTCGTCCATCAGTTCGTCGGCATCAACCACGGTGCCTTCGCGGGACTTCATCTTGCCGTTAGGCAGCTCTACCATGCCATAGGAGAAGTGCACCAGGTCCTTGCCCCACTTGAAGCCCAACTTGTCGAGCAACAGCGAGAGCACCTGGAAGTGGTAGTTCTGCTCGTTACCCACAACATAGATCATGCGGTCGATGGGATAATCCTTGTAGCGCAACTGTGCGGTGCCGATGTCCTGGGTCATATAGACCGATGTGCCGTCGCTGCGCAGCAGCAACTTGTTGTCCAAGCCGTCGGGCGTGAGGTCGGCCCACACGCTATTGTCTTCCTTGCGGTAGAAGATGCCCTTTTCCAGGCCCTCGAGCACGGTATCGCGGCCCACGAGATAGGTATCACTCTCGTAGTAAATCTTGTCGAACGAAACGCCCATGCGGCGGTAGGTCTCGTCAAAGCCTGCATAAACCCAGCCATTCATTCTCTCCCACAAGGCGCGCACCTCGGGGTCGCCAGCCTCCCAGCGGCGCAGCATGTCGTGCGCCTCCTGGATGAGGGGAGCCTGTTTCTCGGCCTCCTCCTGGCTCATGCCCTTCTCGACCAGTTCCTTGACCTCGGCCTTGTAGTGCTTGTCGAATGCCACATAGAAGTCGCCTATCAGGTGGTCGCCCTTCTTGCCGGTGGACTCGGGCGTGTCGCCGTTGCCCCACTTTTGCCAAGCGAGCATCGACTTGCAGATGTGGATACCGCGGTCGTTGACGATGTTGGTCTTGACCACCTTGTAGCCGTTGGCCTCCATGATGCACGACAGGCTGTAACCCAGCAGGTTGTTGCGCACATGGCCCAAGTGCAGCGGCTTGTTGGTGTTGGGTGACGAATACTCAATCATCACCAGCTGGCTGTCATCGGTCACGGGAGTGAAGCCATAGTCTGGCGTCGAGGCCACGTGCTGCAGCACACCAGTCCAGAACGACGGCTTGATGGTGATATTCAAGAAGCCCTTGATAACGTTGAACTTCTCCACCGCCTCACAATGAGCCACCATGTGCTCGCCAATCTCCTGGGCAGTAGCCTCGGGCGCCTTGCGGGACGCCTTCAGGAACGGGAACACCACAATTGTCTCGTTGCCCTCAAACTCCTTTTTCGTCGTCTGGGGAACAATCTTTTCGGCGGGAAAATCCACGCCATACAACTCCTTCACCGCCTGTGCGGTAGCTTGCGCAAGTATAGTATCAATTGACATAATCACTCCTTTGTTTTCATTTCAAACTGCAAAGATAGTGCAAGTCGAGCGCACAACAATCAAGTTTACTTGATTTTATGCCGAGACACGGCCTATCTTCGCCAATTAATTGGCAAAGGTAGTAAAAGTTTTTCAGCTTTCAGGCTTTAGGCATCAGGTTTTAGCTGTCATCCAATAATTCAAAAGGAAAACTTAGCGGCTTTTATCTTCAAACAACCGTTACAACGCTGAACAACAAAAACAACCCTATGTTTTAACAACCCGCACCATTCCGCTCAAAGAGCTCCGCCAGGAGCGGCGAGAGCATAGGCAGGGGTGAAGTGCGAAGCACGGAACCCCTGTGTTCTATAGGTACCACACCCAATAATCAGCCCCATCGGGGCGGCAGCCACTCTGTCGCCCCTGTCGGGGCTACGTTGGTGGGGAATGTGCCGTTTACAGGAGTTGCGCTTCGCTCCACTCCTGCCTATCATCTGGCCAGCCCTAACGGGCTTTCCCCATAGCACCCCAACATAACGCTTAGCGGCTTAGCGTGAGGCAAATGCGGCCACGCCAAGGCGAGGCCCTACATTGCTGCAGCCTAATTAGATGAATTCGTTTAATTTGTGGGCAGGGGGTGGCCGTGCTCGTCTTGGATGAGGTGGAGGGTGGTGTACCAGAGGCGGCCGGCGATGGGGGCGCCAGGAAAGACGGCGCGCAGGTGGTCGATGTATTCCTGCAACTTGGGCAGGTTTTTCCTGTCGTTGCGGCGACCGCTCTTGTAGTCGATGACGAGGATGGTGCCGTCGGGGCGGCGGATGATGCGGTCGGGACGCAGGTTCTCGATGCCGTCATCTTCTGTGGCTTTCCCGTCGTCGGCCTTCTTCTTTTCGGGGTCCACGGCACTGGTGATGGTGCGCTCGCTATAGACGCGGTTGGCAGGGTCGAACCAGGCGGCGACAAGACTGTCGTCATCCATGATTGGACCGCGGATGTTGGCATTGATGCGCTGGATACCGCAGATGTCCTCGGGATCCTCGGTGATGATGCCATGCTTGATTCCCCAAGCGATGACGCGGTCCACGTCGTCACGGTCGCCAATGCGGCTCATGAGGCTATGGAGCCTGAGGCCTGCCTTGATGCGCGAACTGGAGGCGTTCTCGACCCTGACGCTCAAGTCGGGAGGCAAGGGCATGACAGGATACCGGGTGACGTTGACCCGCTCGCAACCTCTGTTATCATTGTGGCGGCGTGCCTGTATGTCGTCACGCGACGAGAGCGTCCCGAACTCATAGCAAGAGGGCAATTTGCCGCCCTGACCAGGCATGGGTGTCATCACCACGGGGGCGAGCAGCGACATGAGTTCGCTCAGGTTTTTGGCCGGCTCCCTCTCATCCAGCGCCTTGGCGGGATTCCAAGACTTGGCGGGTGGAGCACTGAGGATATGCAGCTCGGTGCGCGGACGCGTGAAGGCCACATAGGTCTTGTTGAGATTGTCGATGAGCAGGTCGGCCTGTTGCTTGCGTACAAAGTCCTTGGCCTCGCCCACGAGCAAGCCGCACTTGTTGAGCGCCAGGGCCGCCTTCTTGCTGACGTTGAGCAAGGGAGGCAGGAAATCCAAGTTCCACTTGTCCTCTGGGATGGGCAGCGACCTCAAGGCGTCGGCAAAGGCCTCACGGGGCATCCAGTAAGTGTTCTCCTTGGAGTTGCTGGTGAGGTTCCACGTCGCCTCGGGGATGATCACGCAATCAAACTCGAGACCCTTGGCCTTGTGGATGGTCATGATATTGATGGCATCACCGCCATCGGTACTGCTCACGGCCAATGAGCCCTTTTTCTCATCCCAATACTTGAGGAATTCCCTCACGCTGCCGCCATTGCGCTGCGATGCGAATTTCATCACCGCATCCTGGAAGGCGAGCAGGAAAGCCGTCTCGGCATCCACGTCCGAAGCGCCCCGGGCCTCGTCACGCTTAAAGGCTGCAATAATCGACTCGACGATGCTCACCAGTGTGGTGAGTTCGCCGGGCGGAGGCAACATCTCGCCAAGCATCTCCTGATAGGATAGCGGCAACTCGTCACCGCTATCCCCATCATCGGGCTTGCTGTCCAGCGACAACGCACTGAGGCAGGCGTCGAGTTTCTCGCCAATCACGCGCGGATCGCCCGTCGTGTCGGCCGAAACCTCACGGATAAACGTGCTCAAGGCAGCATAGAGCCGCTGGTCGCTCTCACGCTTGCGCAGAATGCGCCGCTGGATATCATCGGCCGGCATGATATCGTCATCATCAGCGTCGTCCTCGCTCTTGCCGAACTGGGTGACGTCGATGAAACGCAACATGGCGATGATGCGCCTGATAATCGACGAATTGTTGAGCAGCAGGGACTCTCCAGAGATGATATTGATGCGGCAGTCGGCAGTGGCATGCTTGTTGTGTTCAAGGATGCACTCGACCACCTTATTGCCAATGGTGTTGGTGTTAACCAGGATGCCCATCTGCCCCCAGTCATAACGCTCGTGCAACTGCAGCAGATAGGTGGGCAGGACGTCATAAACGTTCACGCCCGACTTCTCAGCACCCAATAGCCTGTCATAGCCACCAAGCATGAGACGGACGTAGCCGGGCACCTTTTTACCGATATTACCGGGCAGGCCCTGCTCGACGTCGGCATAGGTCTCGGCAACGGTGGGCGTGCCACGGTACTCGCCCAGCATCGCAGCAAAAAGGCTATTGTTAAACCTGATGACATTCTCCGAACTGCGATAATTGAAGGAGGTGGGCTCTCCGGGCTTGACCGCCGGGCGGTAAATATCGTTAGCAAAATCGGCATCCACACGCTCACGAAAGACCGTGGGGTCGGCATTGCGGAAACGGTAAATCGACTGCTTGGCATCGCCAATGAGCATATTGAAGTTGCCTCCTGCCAGGCTCTCGCGCAGCAAGCCACGGAAGTTCTCGTATTGCTTGGTGCTGGTGTCCTGGAACTCGTCTATCATGAAGTGGGCAATGGCTGTTCCCACTCGCTCATAGACAAATTCAGAGCCGCTCTCGAGCACAGTGCCGATGAGCTGATTAGTGTCGCCGATGAGGATGGAATTGGTCTCGTGGCGATAGCGTTCCAGGAAGATGTCAATCATCGCCAGCATGCCCAAGAGCCCCAGGTTGTTGTTGATGTGAGCCAGGAAGTCGGCACTGAGCTTATACTTGAAATACTCGGTCACGAGGTGATGCAGGCGGTCGATGACGTCATCACTTGGGAGGCCCGCACCCTTGAACTGCTTGCAGATTTTAGCCCTGTCGGCAGCCATTAATGTGTCGGACAAGGGAGCCTGGACATCGTCTTGCTTGAGCCATGAGGCGAACGACATATTACCGTTCAAGCCCTGGCGCAGTGGCTCCAACATGGGGCGCAATTCCTCAAGCGCGGCGGCGGCAGGTGTCTCACAGGCCTCCAAGGCCTCGTTGACAAACTTCATGAAGTCGCGGATGGTCGAGAAGTCGCTCTGGAATTCACCATTCTCATCGGTGTGGCCCAGATAGTCACGCACATCCTGCATCCTGCCACGGAAGGCCTCGGAATTAATCTTCTTGGCGAACTCCGTCAGGTCACCCGCGTCGTCAAAGAAGCGCCACTGCTTCTTCTCGTCACGACGGCCATGCAACAGGTGTCGCTGATACTCCTTGACCCAGTTGTCCACCTGGGTGGGCTTGTCGGCCCGGCCGAGCGAGAGCAGGAAATCGTGTACCGCCACGCGCACGGCATAGTCCTCCTCGAGCTGGATATCGTAGTTGAAGTCACGGTCAAGTTCCCTGGCAAAGTTGCGCAGGATGGTCTGGAAAAATGAGTCGATTGTGCTCACATTGAAGTTACTGTAGTCAAACAGCAACTCGTTCAACGCTTGCCGGGCCAGGAACCTCACCTCGTTCTCGCCGAGTCGCGCCTCCTTCATAAAGCCCTCCAGATAGTCGCTCTCCTCGCCATGCGACAAGAGGTAAAGTTCCTTGACGATGCGGTCCTTCATCTCGTCGGTGGCCTTATTGGTAAAGGTGATGGCCAACAACAGGCGGTGGGCGTTGAGGATGCGGTCATCACCCTTAACGCGCCGTGGCTTCAAGCGGCCCTGCTCGTTGGTCGCAAACAGCAAGTGTTTAATATACTGCAGGGCCAGGTTATAGGTCTTTCCCGACCCAGCCGAGGCCTTCATGACCAGCATGTTGCGGTTCTCGTTGTTCATTGTGTCTCCCATGATGATATATCAGATGATGCGAGCCTTGAAGCCCATCTCGTTAAGTTGTTTCAATACACGGTCACGGAAATCCCCCTGGATGAGGATCTCGCCGCCACGGGCACTGCCGCCCACACCGAGCTTGCTCTTCAGGGCCGATGCTACCTGCTTGAGCGCCTCGTCGTCACAGGTGAAGCCCGTGATGATGGTGGCCTGCTTGCCTGCCCTACCCTTCCGCTCCAGGATGATGTCGAGACGTGTCTTGCCCTGCTGCTGCAAGGCATCGCCCTTGTCTTCGGTGGCAGGGGCTTGGTCGGTATCGGGTGTTTGCTCGTTGGCGGGCACGTTGAAGGCTTTGCCCAGCGCCTCTTTCCAGTCGATGTTATTCATAGCAGGAAAAATTTTCAGTCAACATTAAACTTTCCAGTCTCACTAACATCAAAGGTACAAAAAAATAGCGACAACATCACTAACGAATCAAAAAAAACAACGTCAACCGAAGAAAAAATGCCGAAAATGGTTTTTTAATCAAATAAAAGCAGTACTTTTGCTGCACTGTTTACATTTACATTATTATTAATTCACTTTAATACTACACGAAAAATGGCTTATGTAATTTCTGACAGCTGCGTGGCATGTGGAACTTGCCAGTCAGTATGCCCCGCCGACGCAATCAAGGAAGGCGACATCTATTCGATCGATCCCGACACCTGCTTGGACTGCGGTACTTGTGCAGATGCTTGCCCCACTGGCGCAATTGCTCCCGGCGAGTAAATTATTATCAAATACAGTTATTGCGGCTACTCCCATCGCGGTGTGGTCGCAATACTGTTTTATGACGGTTGATTGATCCCGTTCACCAATACGACACGCGGGAGGGCCATGCCAGGCTCTCCCGCGTGATTTATTGTCAATCGTTATGCGCTATCAGTTGGCCTGAGCCACCTTGAGCGGGTCGAGAACGATGAGCTTGTTGATTGACGTGCCACCGTGGTTGGTGCCGTCATTGTAGGTGCCGAAGTAGCGGTAGAGGCCTGCGGGCACCTTATTGCCGTTCATGTCCTTCATGTCCCAAGTCACGGGGAAGCTGTTAGTGGTGGTCTTCCACATGAGCTTACCGGTAGCGTCGGTAACGCGAACGATCACCTCGGGCGTTTGCGACAGGTTGGTCTCCAAGTCGAAGTTAACCTCACGGTCGAGGTAAGCGGGCAGTGCGTCGGCCACGAGTTCAGCCTGGCCTACCTGACCCACCATAAAGGTGATGGTGCGGGTCGTGCAGTTGCCCACCATGTCATATACAGTGTAGGTGATGGTGTGCAGACCGTCGGACAGGTTATTCAACGGGAACTCGATATTGATGACCTTGCCATCCTCGCCGGTTGTGGCATAGCAGGTCACATCGCCATAGGAGCTCTTGCCCTCATCGAGGACGAGCGTCATGGTGTTGTCAACGGCATTGGGCTGAACGTTGATGCCCTCGTTATCTGAAGCGGTGATGTAGAGCATCGAACTGCTACCAACCACGTTACCGGCAGCAAAGCCGTTCTCATCGTTGATATACATTGCTTCAACAACAGGAGCCTGGTTATCGGTGATGGCAGCGCTCTCGTCATAGGGCAACATCGTGATCTTGTGGGTTAAACCGTTTACCATGCGGTCGGTGTTATCCTTGTGGGCATAAACCCTGAGCAGGACATCCTCGTTTTTGGCCTGGGGCGCCTTGGGAACAATCATCGTACCCGTGAACTGTCCGTTCACAACACGGCCAGTAACCTCGGCCAGTTTCTCGCGCGGGGTATAGATATCGCGGGTCGTGCTATTGCCACCAATGGTGAACGACAAGGTAGTATAATAGGATTGCCTGTCATAGAGGGTCACCGTGGCATCGCCATTGAAGCTGGTATCCAAGTTACCGTCGGCATCCACTACCTGGGCCTTGATATCAAACTTGCAGAGCGGGCTCACCTGAGCCATGGCTGATTCAGCGGTTACATCGGTGCCATTGACCTCGGTGATGTTGAACAAGGACAGCGGATAGTTCACCTTGATGGCAGGGTCACCCAAGAGGAAGAGCGACAACTTGTTGGTGTTAGCGGCAGCAAAACCTACCTTGCTGGCCTTGTAGGCCTCACCCAGGGTGGGCATGTATCCCTTGGCCTCATAGCTGAAGAAGCCCTTTAACAGGAAGCGGTTCCACATATCGTTATCGGTGGCATAAACCATGCGTGACGATGTGAACAATGCGATAGCACCGCCATCGCGCTTGTGGAACATGAGCTCGGCAATGCCTCGTGAGTCACCGTCATAGTGGGCAACA
Organism: uncultured Muribaculaceae bacterium; assembly: GCA_905233915.1. GTDB lineage: Bacteria > Bacteroidota > Bacteroidia > Bacteroidales > Muribaculaceae > Sodaliphilus. The sequence continues at coordinate 98,515 of CAJOFM010000004.1, forward strand.
TCGCAGCAAGCCGTTGACATAATGGGCAGATGGGGATAGGAGGTGCGCACAACGTCACCGGTTACCCACATGTGGGCACCCTTGGTGAAAGCGATGGGACCAGCATGGCCAACATAGGTAGCAAAGTACTGACCATCCTTAAAGAGGTTGCTCATGCGTTGTTTACCCTCGATAGCGGTTTTACGCTTATAGTCGGTCTGGTTAGGCTCGGTGTTGGAACGGGCATACTGGGTAGCATACACCGTGTTGGGATGCATGCCGGTGCCGAGTTCGTTATCAATCATGTTGGTGTAGCCCTGACCCTGGAACATGTACATACCGGCATCCTGGTCGTCACTGATGACCATGGTGTTGTTGCGCCATACGCCGTAGTCGGGGTTAGCATAATATTCCACGAGTTTGTCCACGTCGCTCTTGGCCTCTTCCAGGTCACCGCAAGTGATACGGCCGACACCGATGCTGAGCCTTGCGCTGGAGACATCGGAACCCGAGTTATCCTCAAGGAAGCCGAAGAAGTCGTCGGTGGTGACTGAAGAAGCCTCATAGTTACTGTTGTCGCTCTGGTAGGTGAGCAGGTTGCCCGGGTGCTGACCCTGGAGCTCACGGTTGTCGAACGAACCCGTACCGAACAACAGCAGGTTCTTGAACTTGGTGTTGTCACGATCATACAGCATCTTGCACAGGAGACGATAGGCCATACCGTCACGGGTGCCGCTGGAGAACTCGTTGAAGATCTCATGCTGGTCAACGACTGCCACACTGATGCCGTCAACTGCGGTGTGGAGGTCAGCAACACGCTGTGCCTGCTCGTGGAACATCTTATCGGTGATGATAAGCAACTCTGGAACGGGCATAGCATGGAGGTTCTGGTTGGCAACAGGCTCAAATGAGGAAATCTTCTTCAACGACTTGGTGGGATCAAATGCCACATACTGTGAAGTCACAGCGCCCACCGAGAAGAATGCCAAGCCCTCACCGGTCTCATCGTTGTAGCTCTGGGTGGTCACCAGCTGGGGAGCATTGGTATTGTTGATGGACCAAACCACGGTGTTGGGCGAAGCATTGGGCAACATGAAGCGCTCATTACCCCTTGTCATGGTATAAGCCATCAGGAACTGGTTGTGCTCACCCTCTTGAATGATATTGTAACGGTTATAGGTGATGATCACATAGTCCAGACGTGAAATCGTTGCGGTTCCAGCCGAAGTCGTGAACTTCAAATAGGGCTCAAACTGGCCCGTTGCTGAAGGATGGGTCAACTTGACGCGTCCATACGGGGAAGCATAGTTATAATAGACATTGAGGCTGGGCTTGTAGATGCGCGACGACGAGAGCGTGTAGGATGTAGTGTCGACCGCACCGCCACTGTGAAGGACACCGGTCACATAGGTAACCTCATCGGCAGCGGCTGCGATACACGTCTGCACGACCACCGTACTGTCGGCAATGCCAGGCAGTTCATAATCGATGAACAACTTCTCGGTCGAGAAGTCCTCACCCAGCATCTCCTTACCGGAACTGCTGATGGTCACCTGCTCATTCTCATGCATGAAGTAGTTGAGACTGGAGGGCTTGTCAATGTAATTGCTTACAGTAACCACCGACTTCCTGGTAGGCTTGGTATCGGCCTCGCTATTCTCGGAGAGGAAGTAATAACCCACCTGTGAATAAGGGTTGAACACACGGGTGAAGTGTGGAGTGGTGCTGTAATCAGCAATGGACATGGAGACGGGGCCATTACCATAGAAACAGATCTTGTCGTTGGTGCGCAAGATGGGCACGGGCTTCAGGTCATCGATTGCCGACCCGTTCATCAACTCGTTGATGCGGTTACCACCATGACCATAGACTTTGACCTGTTCAGGGTTGCTGAAACCCATGGCAAGAATCTCGTCGTAAGTGATCTCATAAATACCACTCTCAGGGATACTGATTTTCACCCACTTGCCAGTGGCAAGCCTGGAGTTGGTCGCATACATGGAAGTGCTGAAGGCACTCGCGTAGCTGGCGCAGAAAAGAGCCATGATTGCCACGCATGCAAATTGAAGTTTTGTCAGTTTGCTCATATCTATTATGATGATTTAGTATATTTCGAGCTATGTTTATATTGTTATAATCTTACTTTCACGTTAAGCACTTCTTGCCCGCCGATGGTTGCGGTGAGCCTGTCGCCAGGAGCAAGCTGGTGACCAGGGCCAGCGTCACCGGTAAACAAGAAGTCGCCCATCTTGATGCTGCTGCGCATACTGACAGCCGCGAGCAGCTCATCGAGCGGATGGCACATATCGGCCAGGCAACACTCGGCCGAAACCTCTCCATTGACCTTCAACGTCACCGGGGTAGTCAGCGCATTATCCACGCTTGATGTCGTTACCCAGTCGCCCACGATGGCGGCGCCGTCAAAAGCCCTGTCAAGGGCACCGAGGCGTGAGTCACAGTCCTCAATCGCCTGTACCGAGAAGCCAGCAGTGAAGGCATCCCAATAACGGTGAGCAAACTTGGGGGCGATGCCCTTGCCAAGTCGTCCCGTGCGCACGACTATCGAGGGTCGTGCCACAAAGTGATGCGCAAAGTCGGGCACAAAGAACGGCCTGCCCGAGAACAGTATCGACGAGTCGGTCATGAGATAGCTCTGAAGGATGTCTTTCCCCTCAGCGCCGTAATTTCCTGTGAAACCGATGACCTTCATGCCGTTGTTTACTCTATACTGCTATAAATCAATTACTGCCTGTTATTGCCTACACTGGTGTTGTGCATCCTGTTATAGATGATGGCCAAGTGGGCATAGATTGACGTGTTGGCAATCACGACATCGTCGGGAGCCTTGATGCGATAGGGGGTGAAATTCCATATCGCCGTCATGCCACTGGCTATCACGAGGTCGGCCGTCTCCTGGGCACGTTCAACGGGAACCGTGAGAATCGCGATGGACACGCCATGCTCACGCTGCCAGGCTGCCAGGTCCTTGATGTCATGGACAAGGATACCGCCCATGCGCTGGCCGATGACATCCTGTCGCACGTCAAAACCTGCCACAATGTTCAAGCCATAATGTTCCAGACCATGGTCCTGCATCAACGCGGTGCCCAGGCTACCCGTACCGATGACCACGGCATCGTGGTGCCTGTTGAAACCCAGGAAATCCTCGAGTTCGGTCACGAGGCTGTGCACCTCATAGCCGATGCGGGTCTTGCCACGAATATTAAGAAACGACAAATCCTTGGCAATCTGTGACGATTGCACGTTGAGCTCTTTGGATATCTGCGTAGAGGAGACATACTCGACATGCAGGTTGTCGAGCATCCTCACATAGGACAGATACCACGGTAACCTCCTGATGGTGGGCTCTGGTAATATGGCTTTGTTCTCGTTATTCTTGGTCTTGGTCATTGTGTCTGGATACAATTAACCTACAAAATTACCTCATTTTTTCTAACACACGACAATTTACCTTGTATTTTATTGAAAATCGGTCATTTTTAACAAAATTTGTGCAAGCATTATGGCATGGAAACTTGTCTTCATGTGACAGGCCCAGCCTGCGATTGCAGACCGGGCCTGTATAAATCACTGATTGGCCGGCAAAGGGTTATTCCCCGGTCACGGCAAGTTTCTTGGACTTGGTGGCCTCCTTGACACCATCGGTGGTGACGGTGGCGCGATAGACGTAAATGCCACGGGGCACACGGCGTCCACCCGTATCGGTCAAGTCCCAAGTGACAGGCGTCGAGGTGTACATGTCGCTGCGGCCCGACTGGGTCGTGCTCCACACCCTGCGGCCCATCAGGTCATAGACCTCGATCGTCACACTGACGACAGCGTCGGGGCGGTTGTGCTTGACATAGAATGAGGTCTCGACACTGGCAGGATTGGCCGCACAATAAACCTCGGAAATCTCGGGGGCAAGGCCATTGACCACGTTGAAGGTGATGGTCTTCTCGCTCACATTGTTGTAAACGTCCCACACGCGCAGTCGCAGCGAATGGGGTCCCTTGGCCAGGTCACTCAACTGGTAAGAGATGCTGCCCTTGGTGCCCTGCTCGGCAAACATGGGCGTGTAGAAGCTCACCAGGTCATTGTAGCTGTTGGTGCCGTCGAGGGTCAGCGTCATGCTGTGGCCGATGCCCGCCGACGAGAAGTTCACGCCACTTTCATCGCTCACGGTGGCTAGGAACAGCGGCGACTCGTTGATGTCAGCGCCATCGACGAAGTGTTCGTCATTGAGGCCCATCGTGATGATCTTGGGGCCGATGGTATCGGTCACTAAATCTTCCAGATATCCATGGATGCGGAAAGTGGTGTCAGCGCCCTTGGCCTCAATATTATTCTTCCTGTCATAGGCATAGAGATTGATCATCGACGGCGTGAAATCCTCATACTCGTTATTCATCTCACTCTCGGTGGGAATGATAACGCGCACGGTGAATCGGCCTCCAATCACCGTATCCACATTGATGGCCAAGCGGTTGGGGCGGTCTAAATAATTCACTTTTGAGCCAGCTTCACCATATCCATGGGTCCAGACTTCCTGTTCCGGGCCGAATAAGGTTGAAACAATCGCGCCATTGAAATCGGCGGCCAGTTCACCATCGGTTCCGATAATGCTACCTGCAAACTCGACCTGCTCACGGGCTTTGAAGGTAGGCTTATTTTGGGCATCAACGGGTTGACCATTGATCGTTTCGACGCGTGCGGTATAGGAGGGATAGGCAAGCCTCAAAGCAGGGTCGCCGAAGCAGAAGAAACGACGGTAGTTATCGGTGTATTTGTTGGTATAGACATTCTTGGCCAGACGCAGGATGTCGCCGATGCGGCGCTGCTTGCCATCGTCATCACGCGAGAAGACAAATCTTCCCATCGTTTTGGTGAGGTAACCGTTCTCGATGATTAAGGCCAAACGGGCCGGGCAAATCACCGCGATGGCACCACCGTTGGCATTCAGGAAAATGCGTTCGCCGCTGGAGAGCGTGGAATTGTCAAAACGGGTATATTCACAGGTGGCAGCATACAACACGGGCAAATGACGATAATAGAGCTGCGTCTCAACATCGGAACGCATCATCAGTCCCTCACCTGTCCAGTTCTGGGTGCTGGCATGGCCCACATAGTTCCACCACAAGACACCCTCCTTGAGGGTGTTGAACATCTTGCTGCGCGCCTCGGGATAGGAACGGGAGCCGCCAGCGCTCACGGCGTTGAAGGCATCGGTGAAGACATAATTATAAACCAAATCGCTGCCGCCATTATTACGGGCATTCTCGATGAAGTTCTTGGATTGGAGCATGTGCTCACCTTTATTCTCATCGTCGGCCACCATGAGCACCTGGTTTTTCCAAGAGCCGTAGTTGGGCTTGGTGACATAATTCACCAGTTTGTTGACCACCGCCCGAGCATCGGAAACGTTCTTGGCCAACATACGTCCCACAGCAATGTCCATCTTGCCGCTATAGTCTGCACTTGAGCCGTCGGCAAGGACGCCGAAATAGTCATCGGTAGTGATGGAGGAATTATCATCCTCGCTGAACGCACTCTGCCACGTGAGCAGGTGCGGGTAGCTGAAAGCATCGGCATTGGTGCCTATCAGGCGGTTGTCATAGCTGCCAGAGCCAAAGAGCAAGAGGTAACCAAGCTTGTGGCCGTCCTCGCTGGTACCGCGGTCATAGAACAACTTGCACAAGCGGCGATAGGCCATAGCGTCCTGGGTGCCGCTGGAAAACTCGTTGAACACCTTAGTGTGGTCGAGCACCAGCACACGGAAACCATCATACTTCTCGTGCAGGTCGGCAACACGCTGGGCCTGCTCCATATAGGCGCTGGGTGCCAGGATAATCATGTCGGGGGTGGGCTCGCCGTGGATGTCCTGATTGGCCACCTCGCCCAGCAGTTCGGGATGGGAATATTTTCCCGACTCGTCAAAGGCAACAAACTCGCGGCGGCCATTGACGGCTGAACTGAAGACGAGCGCGCCATCCTCGCTCTGGGCATTGAGTTGCATCGGCTTGAAAGGGAGAGTGACATCCCAAACGCGTGTGGCCGAGCCTACACCTGTCAAGGTGTATTTCTTGGAGTTGCTGGCTTTATCCAAGCCAAAAGTGAGGCTGCCATCCTTGAGTGCTAAATGACGCTCATAGTTGACGGTGATGTAGTCGAGGCGAGCCAGCTGGGGTGTGCCAGGCGCGGAGTAACTGAGAGAATAATCCAGTTTGGTCGTTCCGTCGAGCGTGAAAGACTTCACTGAGTTACATGTCTGGTAGTGGGTATGCAGCTTCTCTTCAATGATGTTGTCATTGTCGGTGACAGGTAATTGAGTGCCATTCACACTATGAGTCACCGTGCTCCAGAAGTTGGTTGTCAACGCACCAAACACCGTCTCGGTGGTAATCGTGCTGCCTTGAACCAAACCATCAAGCTCGAAACTGAAAGTCTGGCTCTTGCGGCTCTTGAAGTCCTCGCCCAAATAGGCGCGTCCCGTTTCGCCAGGGTTGATGATGTCCTGCTCGTGGAAGAGGCGCTCGATGTAGGTCGTTACAGCGGTTCCCTCGGGCTCGTTATCGGCGCGGTCTATCTCGATGTCGCTGAAACGGCTGTCGTTGGTGACAAAATAACTGCCCGAATTGGCATAGGGATGTTGCACCTGCAACTGGAAGAAAACGTCATCGTCGTTCACCCAAGTGAGGGGACCCTGGGCATAGAACAGGATGCGCTCGCCAGTGCGCACGATGGGCATCTGGGGAAGGTCGTCGGCATAATTGTCGCCATTCATCGTCTCGCTGAGCGGGGCGCCGCCGTAACCGAACACGTGAATCTGTGACAGGTCTGATCCCAGTCCCCAACTGCGGATGTCCTCGGCGGTAATCTGGTAGATACCACTTTCCTTAACCGCTATTTTCACCCACTTGCCACTTGCCAGTTTACTGTTCTGAGCATAGTAAGTGCTGTCTAGTGCATAGGCAGGAATAACGCAACAGGCCATTACGAGAATGGACACAGCCGCGCGGACGAAATATTTCATCATCTTTGTCATCTTGGTAATATTTTTATATACCCTAATAACGAGAAACGCCGCACTTTATTGCCCCAGCCTAAATCATTCAGCTGACGGCTCGACAGCGAGGGTAATGCAGTGGCCCTCAATGGGGCGGCATATCAAACTATACCGCTTGCCCCTGCACTGTGCAAAAATAATGGTTTCTACGCCATCAACAGCAAACGGTTCCAGGCAGATGCCGTTGGTCCAATCGATGGCGCTGTCGCGAGTGGCCTTGATGATGGCTTCCTTGGCTGTCCAAGCGATGACGTGCGACACCAAGTCATCGGGTGCGATAAAATGCTGTTCGCTGGCATTGAGGTACTTATCGCGCACCCGCAGCACCTGCCGACGGTCCATCTGTTCAGCATCCAGGCCGATGACGCGATGGTCATCAATGGCCAATGCCACCAGGCCCATCGTGTGGGAGATACTGATATTCACATCCTTGCCATCGATAAAGGGAGCACCCTGTCCACTGTGGGATAGAGTCACGGGACAACCCAGCGCACGGTGCAGCAACAACAGTTCGGCAGCCTTCTCGCGCTGTCGTTTTGGGGGTAAAGCCTCTAAATCCTCGACGGGAATACCCGGCTCACGGCACAACGCCAATAACTGCGGGGCTTCTTCTTCAAGCCGCCACAACAGCACCCTCGTGCCACCAGGATATGTCAATTCATACATAGGCTTTAGGTGTTAGGCTTTAGGCTTTAGGGGGTTACCCGACGCCGTTCTTGGCCAGGTCGATACGGGTGAGGACGTTGGGGTTGTCCTCGCTGGCGGCAATCCATGAGCGGTAGCGACGACGGTTGATGTAGCGTTCAACCAGATAGGCGAGAATGAACATCACGGGAATCTGCAGCCAGAGCATCAAATACTCGTGGGACACCTGAGACAATAATGCTCCATTGGACTGCATCCTCACATAGGCGTTAGACATCCACACACCGGGCACACAGTCGCCCACCACACGCCACAACCTGGACATGAGGTAGCGCGGCCACGAAACACCCGTCAGGAAGACAAATACCACCGACGAGAACACAAAGAGCAGGAAGACGCTCTCACGCTCGTTGACAAAGGCCTGCAGCGTCTGTCCCATGAGCGAGACGACAATGATGAAAGGCACTGCCAGGCAAATGACGTGCAGAATGTTGCCAAACATTGGGAAACCGAACATCAGCGGCACATAGTGCAACACATAGATGACGGGGATAACATAAACAATCTGGTGGCACATCATCTTGCCAATGATGGTGGCGGCAGGGCCGGCTTCATAGGCCAGCGGGTCACGCCCACCATTGCGGCGACGACGCTCTATGCTGCCTCCGTGCAGCATCGCGATACCTAGAATCATACTCTGCTGCAGCACCAGTGGCAAGATGAACAACAGCACCGCACTGGCAATACCCATCGCGGGGTTGCCAACGGGCACCTGGCGGCTCTCGATGACGGAACCGCTCATGTTCAAGACTGGCTCTACCTTGGCAGCAAGCCGTTCGCCACCCATTGCCTGGGTGACATTGGTCAAGGCGGTGAACATCGCCTTGTAGCGCATCATCACGCTCATGTCGCAGTAGAGCAGGACGTGTCCCTGCTCGCCGCGGGTGACGCTCTGGCCAAAGTCACGCGGTACCCGCAGGATGCCATAGCAGTCCTTGCGGTGCATCGCCTCCTGGGCCTCCTGCATGTTGGCTGCATAGCCGATGATAGCTACCTCCTGGGTGGCGTCCATGCGGCGCACCAGTTCGCGGCTCATGGCCGTGCGGTTGTCATCCACGACAACCACGGGTTCATTGCGCACCACCTCGGGGTTATAAATGATGGAATATAAGACAGGATAAACCGCGTTGAGCAGCAGGAAAAAGATGACCACACCCTCGTCGCGGAAGACGAGCATCAACTCGCGTCCGCACACTTTAAGCACCTGGATGAACCACAGGAACAGTTTGCTATGTTTCACTTTATCGGTCATAATTCGTCAAGGCACATACACAGGATTCAGGCACTCTTTCTTCAGGTGCCACGACAAGAACATGGGCAGGATGGTGAATCCGATGAGGGCTGCATAATAGAATCTAGAATAATACAGGTCAATACCGTTCAAGGACTGGTCCACCATGATCAGGAAGTAATACTTGATGGGCATAACATAACCCAATGCTGTCACCCAAGAGTACATCGACTCCTGAGGCAGCGAGAAACCCGAGAACGAGAACGACACCATGCCCAACAGGGTACACAGCATCGTGCCGTAGCGGAAGTTGGGCACGAAGCAGTAGAACAGCACAGCCACACTCTGGTTGGCTATCACGAGCAGGAACATCGCAACGAGCATGTTCCAGGGATTGCAGTTCAGCGGGAAGCCATAGCAACGGTACATCATCCACTGGATGAACCAACCCACAGCAGTGAACAGGACGGTCTGGGGCACGAGTTTGCCCACCAGGGCAAGGAACATGCTGTCTCCCGCGGTCTTGAGCCACTGCCGGCTCAGCCCCGACTTCAACTCCAGTCCCAGCGAGAACGCCGTCACCAGCAGGATGAACAGCGAGAAGAAGCAGGGAATGAAAGTTGAGTTCAGATAGAAGTTGTAATTGGTGAACGGGTTCTTGAGGGCATGGACATGAGTCTGATAGGTCTGCAAGGCGGCAGCAATCATCTCGTTAGGCACGCCCACGGTGCGCAATGCCGTCTGCACGACGGCACCGTTGGCAAGCAGCGACATGGTCTTGAAACCCTTGTACTGCATCGAGGCGGGAGCATAGTAGGCATAGTTGACATAGTAGCTCACCACTGGCTGGCGACCACCCAAAGCGCGCTCCTCTAAATCCTCGGGGATGAGGAAGAAGCCCAACACCTCGCCACGCTGCACGGCATCACGAGCCTCGGCATAGTTGCTGTAGCGATAACAGATGTTGACCTGCTGCAGTCCGTTCAACGTGCGTGAAACCTGACGTGACATCGAACTGTTGTCCAGGTCCACGATGCCCACGGGCACACGCTCCACGGCACCGCCCTTAATCAGGTCCATGAGGAACCAGCTGCACAGAATGGGCATGATGACCATGAGCAGGAAATACATGGGACGCCGCACGAGCTGCACGCACCCGCGCTTGAAGGAGTTGCCTATATATTTCCTAATCATAGTTTAAACCTATTTCCTAACACCTAATGCCTTAAGCCTAAAGCCTAACACCTAAAGCCTTACTTCTCAAGAATAACTGACATACCCGGGCGCAGGTTAGGCACCTTGCTCACGGGACGCATCTTGACCTCAAAGGTCTTGCTGTCATAGTCACCCTGGGCCTTGGCGGCCTGCCAAACGGCATAGCTGCCCATGTCGTGGATATAATAAACCGACATCTTGGTCTGCATGTTGTTCAGGGCGGGGATGCGCACGTTCACTTCCTTGCCCATGGGCAGGTCGTTGAGCATCTCCTCACGCACGCTGAAACTTACCCACATCTCGTCCAACTTGGCAATCGACATGATGGGAGTACCCATGGCCACAAGTTCGCCCTCCTGGGGATAAATCTCGCTAATCTCTCCGTCGCACGGGGCCACGAGCACCTGGTCCTCGAGCAGGCTCTCAACCTCCATGACCGTGCCACGGGCGGCGTTAGCCATGCTCTTGGCGGCATTCTTGTCCTCCTGCTGAGCACCCCTCACGGCCATGTCATACTGAGCCTTGGTGGCCTTGACCTGAGCGGTAGCGGCATCATAAGCGGCTTTGGCCTCGTCACGCTTCTGCTGAGTGGCGACACCCTGCTTGTAGAGGTTCTCGACGCGCTGGTAGGTCTTCTCGGCAATGGTTTGAGCGGCAATGGCTTGTTGCCACATGTTGTAAGCGCCCTGCTTCAACTCCTCGCGGGTACCCTTAGCGGCTTTCTGGTCTTGAGATGCGGCAGCCTGCTGCATCTGCTTGGCCTGATAATACTTGGCATCGACAGTACTGGAGTAGATGCTCACCAGTTTGTCGCCCTTGTGCACCGTGTCACCCTCATGGACATAGAAACGCACGATGCGCCCCGGCAGCTTGCCGCTCACGCGCACGGCATCACAGTCGGCCTGTCCCTGGGTAGTCGTGTCGGCAGGATGGATGAGCAGGATGCCCACGATGGCAATACCCGCCATCACCAGCGCAAACACGGCCAGCGCTGCCAGCAACGCTTTGTCCTTCTTGCGGACCACGGTTCTTTGTTCGTCTTTTTCCATATTCAGTTTTTAGTTTCTAGTTTTCAGTTTTCAGTTATTATCGCATCACCTACAAGTGCTAATAATTCATGGAACCCATGACCTTGCTGAGGAACTCGTAGGTGAGCTGGACGTTGATCTCGGCGTCGATTTTCTCGCTGTTGGCCTTGAGCCATGCCGTCTGGGCTGCGAGCACCTCGTCGATGGTGCCCATGCCCTCCTTGAAGGCGATACCGGCGATGCGCAGGTTCTCATCGGCTTGTGTCAAGTTGGCCTTGGTGGCCTCAAAGGTCTTGAACGCTTCCTGGTAACGGAAGGCAGCCTGGCTGATCTGCAAGGCGATTTTCTCCTTGGCGTCGTCCAGTTCCAGGCGCTTGACGTTGGCCTCGACTTGAGCGGCCTTGACCTTGTTGCTCAAGCCACCCCAGTGCCACAACGGCATCCTCAGGGTAGCTCCCACACTGAAAGCGGCCCCAAACCGGTTCTCAAAGCCATCATAACTGTTAGGATTGGTGGCATGCAGGGCAGCGACGGCGGCCAACTTGGGCATCATCTCGCTGCGGGCAACCTTAACCTGCTGGTCGTAAATCTTGGTAGCCAATTCCAGCGAACGGACGTCATGGCGCTTGTTGTACACCTCATTCAGGTTGAAACTGGAGGGTGCCAACGTGAGGTTCAACTCGTCACGGCCCTCGTCGGCGAGGGTCATCATGGTGTTGACGGGTAGGCCGCACAACTGAGCCAGCAGCATGCGGGACAGGGTCACACCGTTGTCCACCTTGGTCAAATCCACATTGGCCTCGTTGAGTTTCACGTCCACAGCGAGCTGGTTGGCACGGGTAGCGACACCCTCATTAACCATCGCCTTGACATCGTTGTCGAGCGTCTGCACCAGATTGACATAACTCTGGGCAAGTTTCTGCTTGGCACACAGCGACACGACCTGCCAGTAGGCGGCATCCACGTTGTAGATGACGTCCTCAACCTTGCTCTCGCGCATCTCACGGGCGAGTTGCTGGGCGAGGTCGGTTATCTGGTTCATGGCCGTGATTTTGCCACCCATGTAGATGGGCTGGGTCACCGTGAGGGCACCTCCCATCAGGTTGTGGATGTTATAGGTCAAGCCGCTCTTGGGCAGCAGAGCCACCGTTGAGGGTACATACTGTCCGTTTTCCAGCTGCAGGGGATAACCCGTGCGGGGGTCGATGACCAGATTGTAGTCATAGGCGCCCGTCTGCATGTTGAACGACTTGGTGGGCAGCATCTGGTCCTCCTTGATGAGCGACACCTTGCGGGAATTGTAAATATAGCCAGCGGTGAGGTCAAACTGCGGCAGATAGGCTGCGGCAGCCTCCTTGCGCTGGTATCCCGCCTTGTCGATGGCCAGCGAGGCCTGCTGTATTTCCTTGTTGTTGCGCAATGCCATGTGACGGCACGAGTCCAAAGTAACCACTTGGCCCGAAACTGCCAACGAAATGACGCAAAGCGCTATCAAGACGATGTTTCGCATAATCACTTAGTCGTAAAAAAGTCTGTTATTTAGCGACAAAGGTACTAAATATTTTGAAAAGCTAATAAACTACTGTTCCAAATCGCCCACAATTGGTGTAATTTGGAACAGTAGTCTTATTTTTTACCAGGGATTATTTTCCAGAATAGTAGCACTTGACCTCACCGACGGGTAGCTTGCCCACCAGGAGCAGGGGGATGCGGTCGGCCTCGGTCGACATCCACGCGGTGAGATTATCGCTGGACTGCTTGCCACCCTTCTGCGTGAACCTGAAGGTAATGCAGTGGGCCTTGCGCTTGCTGCCGTTGCGCATCTTGATGGTTTCGACACCCTTGTAGTTGATGGTGAGGTACTCCTTCTCCTTGCCCGAGAAGATGACCGTCGTGTAGTTCTTATTGCGGCTCAACTCGTCATAGTCAAGGTTGCGCAGCATGTAGAACACACTCAGCATGTCATAGGCCTGGGTCTTGGCGCTCAAGTCGATAGTCGTGGTGCCGCTCTTGCGGTAACGGGTGCAATGGGCTTTGGTGTGGCTATAATTGTAGGAGAACTTAACCACATCGCGGGCATAGTAGTCCTTCTCGTGGGTGAGTTTCTCGTAGAGCAGGGGCTGCAGCTTGTTGTTCATCGTGCACTTGAGCGTGTCGCGAACGGGATACACCTTGTCGGCCCAGGAGCGGGTTTTTCCCGTGAGCTGCGCCTTATAGCCGTCCTTGGTCGTGCGGAGGCTCAGAGTGGCATCGGCAGCATGCTTCCATATCATGCCCCAATGATACACCACCTCATAGTTGAGGGTCTCGTTACCGAAGTCTTTTCCCATTGCCTGCTGCGGCATCACCATCGCCACGGCCAGCACCATAATTGCCAATAATTTTTTCATCTCTTTAATTAATTAACTTTCCCCTCTTAGACCACAACAGGCCCATTTGGTTTAACCACAATCAATTGAAGAACCGGTCGTCGGAAGTTTTCTGGTCAACAGGCACGCCGACGAGCACCGCCTCGGGTACAGTCACCGTCGTGGAGTCACCATCGATGGCGATAGGCTGGTTCTCGGTCGTTGCTCCACAGGCCTTGAACAAGGTGATTGTGCCACCCTTGAAAGCGGCATCGGCCTTGAAGGAGAAGTTCATAATCGCATGGGTTCCCGACGGGAGACAAGAGCGGTCCAAGGGGTAGAGAATCACATTATAGAAGCCTCCAATGGGCGCGAAACGGAAAAGTTCCTGCATGTTACAGTCGGCACTGTGGTCGGTCAACTCACTCTCGTCGATGGAGAGCCCCAGGGGCAAGGAGATGCGGAACTGCACGCCGCGTGTCTCGTCCACATTGGCCAGCATGACAGGCACAGTAACCACCGAATCGGGGCAAATCTCGAAATCCTCAATATAGACACGGTTGGCCTGTGCCATGGCACATACCGCCACACACACCGCCAGCAATGTTGTCACAAAGTGTCTCATATCTCATCAATGAATTGGTGATAGAGCGCAAAATTACAACAACTTTTCCTATTCGGCAAAAAAGAGAAAACCATCAGGAATTTTTCCTGTAGCTGAGTACCGCCCAGGCCGCCATGAGCGAGCCGATGCCGAACAGGGCGAGCACCTGGGGCCAGATGCTGGACAGGCTGCCGCCGCGAATGAAGACGGTGCGCACCGCATCAATGAAGTAACTCATGGGGTTGACATAGGTTGTGGCAAAGGCCCAGGAGGGCATGGAGCGCGTTGGCGTGAACAGGCCCGAGAGCAACAGCATCATGACCACAAAGAACCACATCACAAAGATGGCCTGCTGCATCGTGTCGCTGTAATTGCTGATCATCAGGCCGAATGAACTCCAGAACAAGGCCAAGAGCAACACCAGCAGGTATATCAATGCCAAAGGCCCCACGCTGGTGATTCCGTAAACCGCCCAGGCCAGCAACAGGCACACGGTGATGACAAACAAGGCGATGATCCAATAGGGAATGAGTTTGGCCAGGATAAACGACCACTTGCTCACGGGGGTGACGTTTATCTGCTCGATGGTACCTGCCTCCTTCTCACCCACGATATTCAAGGCCGGCAGGAATCCCGTCATCAGCATCATCACGATGGCGAACAGGGCTGGGATCATGAACAACTTGAAATTCAGGTGCTTGTTGTAAAGGAACAAGGTGGACACGCGCGATTGCAGGGCAGCGACATCGGGATTGACGTGGGCGGTGACGATTTGCGTCAGGTAAGCACTGCCCATGGCCCCCTTGGTCCCGTTGACGGCATTGGCGGCGATGAGCACCTGTGGCTGGCCACCGTTGGCCAACCCACGGCTGTAATCCTGCGGGATGACCATCACGACATCGGCACGGGATTGCTCTATCTCGTTCAGGGCATCGTGATAGGTGGGTTGCTGGCCCTTGAAGATGAAGTAGTTGCTGGCCTCGATGCTGTGTACCAGCTGCTGCGACAGGATCGAGCGGTCATTGTCAACGACGGTTACCTTGATATTTTTCACCTCCATGTTCATCACCCAGGGCATGACGCACATGATCATGATGGGAAAAATCACGATGAGGCGAGGCAAGAACGCGTTACGGCGAATCTGCGTGAATTCCTTCTGTATCAAAAACTTCAGTGCCATAACTCACTCCAATCTAGTGTTAAACCTCTTCAAAGCGATTGCCAGCAGGAACACAGTCATGCCTAAGAGAACCGCAACTTCCTTGAGAATAGCACCGATGCCGACACCCATAATCATGAGTTTGCGCATCGCCTCGATGTAGTAGCGGGGAGGCACGATGGCCGATATCCATTGCAACACCTTGGGCATCGATTCCACCGGGAAGAGCATGCCGCTGAGCATCACGATGGGCATGAGCAGCACCATCGCCGACAGCAAGAGGGCCACCAGCTGGGTCTTGGCCACGTTGCTGATGAGCAGTCCCAGTGAGAGCGCCAGCAGGATGTAGAGGATGGAAACGGCGATGATCCAGAAGAGCGAGCCCGCCAGGGGGACGCCCAACACAAACCTGGCCATCAACAAGATGATGATCAGGATGGCAAATGCCAGCACCAGATAAGGAATCGCCTTGGCAACGATGATCATCAGGGGCTTGACAGGCGAGACGAGGAGCACCTCCATGGTGCCTCTCTCCTTCTCGCGCACAACCGAGATGGAAGTCATCATCGCGCACACCAGCATCAGCAACATGCCCATGATGGCCGGCACGAAATTGTAGGCCGACCTCATCTGCGGGTTATAGAGCATCTTGGTGTTGACAGCCCCGCCTTCAGGGTTCATCATCACGGCCGTGGCATAGTTGGTCCACTGCTGAGCCATGTTGGGGTCAGCACCATCCACGATGAACTGCACCCCGCTCCGCTTGGAGGCAAAGTCCGGGCCGAAGACGATGGCCATGTCGGCCTTTTGGCCACGAATCACCCGCTCGGCATCGCGTGGCGTGGCCACGGCCTGAGTAATCGTAAAATATTCCGAAGCCGCCAGCCTATCCACGGCCTGTTGCGTCAGGTGGTCCATCGAGCTGGTCACCACCACTGTCCTCACGTTCTTCACATCGGTGGTGATGGCAAAGCCGAAGATCAGCATCAGCGCGAGTGGCATGCCAAAGAGGATGAGCATCGTGCGTTTGTCGCGCAGGATGTGCTTCCCTTCCTTGATGACAAATGAGATGAACTGTTTCATTTTTCTCAGTTTTTTAATCTAGAATAACTAGATGGTCTAATCGCTGCTGCGGATGGCTTGGCGTGCCAGATGGGTGAACACGTGGTCCATATCGGGCTGGTTATACTTCTGTTTCAGTTCCTGGGGCGTGCCCATCACCTTGATCTTGCCGTCTACCATGATGGAGATGCGGTCGCAGTACTCGGCCTCGTCCATGTAGTGGGTGGTGACAAACACGGTGATGCCCCTGCCCGCCGCTTCATAGATGAGTTCCCAGAACTGACGTCGGGTGGCGGGGTCCACACCGCCCGTGGGCTCGTCGAGGAAGACCACGCCGGGCTCATGGAAGATGCTGACCGAGAAGGCCAGTTTCTGCTTCCAGCCCAGTGGCAGGCTCTTGACCAGCGTGTCCTTGTGGTCGGCAAACTGCAGGCGCTCGAGCAGGGCGTCGGTCTTGCGGGCAATTTCCTCGTCCTTCATGCCATAGATGCCGGCAAACAGGCGGATGTTCTCGGCCACCGTCAGGTCCTCGTAGAGGGAGAACCGCTGGCTCATATAGCCGATGTGCTTCTTGATTTGCTCATGCTCGGTGCGGATGTCATAGCCCACCACACGGCCTGTTCCGCTCGTGGGCTGGTTGAGGCCCGTGAGCATGTGCATCGCCGTAGTCTTGCCGGCTCCGTTGGCTCCCAGGAAGCCGAAAATCTCACCCCGCTTGACCGTGAAGCTGATATCGTCAACGGCATGGAAACTGCCGAAGGCCTTGACCAGGTGTTCCACCTCGATGACGTTCTCATCCTTGACCTCACCGCCCTGGGCGTGGTCGATGCCTGGCGGATTGAAGATATCGGCAAACCGCGTCAGGATTTCGTCGGGGTTGCCGATGCCGCGGATTTTGCCCTGGTCCAGGAATGCCACCCGCTCACAGCGGCGCACCTCGTCGAGATAGGGGGTCGAGGCCACAATGGTGATGCCGCGGTCCTTGAGGCCAGCAAGCATGTCCCAGAATTCCTTGCGCGAGACCGGGTCAACGCCCGTGGTGGGTTCATCAAGGAAGAGCACGCTGGGCTGATGCACCAGGGCACAGGAGAGGGCCAGTTTCTGTTTCATGCCCCCCGACAGTGCTCCTGCCTTGCGGTCCTTGAAGCGTTCTATCTGGCTATATATTGCTCGGATGCTGTCATAACCCTCCTCGACCGTTGTGCCGAACAAGGTGGCAAAGAATTCCAGATTCTCCTGCACCGTCAAGTCCTGATACAGCGAGAAGCGTCCCGGCATGTACCCCACCCTGCCGCGGATTTCTTTCATCCTGGCTACGATGTCAAATCCATCGACCGTGGCTGTTCCGCACTGTGGCAACAGCAGGGTGCACAGGATGCGGTACAGCGTCGTCTTGCCGGCTCCGTCAGGCCCGATGAGGCCGAACACCTCACCCTTGCCCACCGTGAACGACACGTTGTCGAGCGCCTTGACCGCCCCGTAGGACTTGGACACGTTATGGACTTCTATCGCGTTCATGAGAGATGACTATTATTTCTAGATTTTCTAGATAATTTAGACCTTCTAGACAGTCTAGACAGGTTAAAACTTCACCTCGCCATACATGCCTATCTTGACATAGCCATCGTTCTTGATGGCAATCTTGACGGCATAGACCAGGTCGGCGCGCTCGTCGTCGGTGAGGATGGTCTTGGGCGTGAATTCCGAGCGGTTGGAAATCCAGGTGATGGTACCGGAGTATTCCTTCTTCTTGCCGTCGCCATAGTCGGCAAACACCTTGCACTGCTGCCCCACCTTGATGCCCTGCAACTGGGCCGAGGTGACATAGGCGCGGATGAACATGTTGTCCACATCGGCCATCTTGAACAGCGGCTTGCCGGTGGAGACAAATTCCCCTTGCTCGACATATTTCTCGAGCACGGTGCCCTGGAAGGGTGCCACGATGTCGGCATTGGCAATCTGGTCATCCAATTGGCGCTGCTGGGCGTCGATGCCGGCGACCTGGGAGTCGATACCGTCCATCTGGGCCCCGATGCCCTTGCCCTGCTCAGCCAGGGCGGCATTGGCGCTGCGTATTTGGTCACGGGTGGCCTCCAGCTGCCGGTTGAGCACCTTGATCTGGTTGTCGATATCGTCGAGCTGCTTGCGCGGCACGGCCCCGTCCTTGACCAGTTCGGCATAGCGTTGACGCTCACGCTGGGCGTTGGTGATTTGCTGCTGGATGGATGAGAGCTGCTTGTTCAGGTCCAACTGCTGGCTGCTGGCCGCAGAACGGTTGGACGAGAGCTGGCGCTTGCTGGCCGCGAGTTGGCCGCGCTGGGTCTCGAGCTGCTGTTTTTTCAATACCAGCTGATAGGTGTCGATGCGTCCCACCTGGGTGCTCTCCTCGATGGTCTGCCCCTCGGTGACATCAAAGGACTTCAGCTCGCCCGTCGCCTTGGCCGAGATGGTGACCTCGGTGGCCTCGAACGTGCCCGTGGCATCAAAAGCCTTTTCCTTCTTCCCGCAAGCGGCCGCCATCACCATGAGGGCCACACTTGCCATGATTGTTAACTTCTTCATCGTTATGCGGTTTGGTTAATTGTTCGTGGTATATTTCAAGTCATACATCTGCTTGAGCATCTCAATCTCGTGGATGGACTGCTGCAGGCGGGCGGCATTCTCGCTGTTGATGTCGCGCACCAGGTCGTTCACGTCGATGATGCCGTGCGAGAGTTTGGACTCGGCGGCCTTGCGCACCTGCTGACGCAGCGCGATGATTTCCTCGTCCTGGGCCATGAGACGGCGGTAACGGTCGATGGCCTCGCTGTGCTGCATCTGCTCCAGGCGGTTGTTGAACAGGAAGGTCTCGCGCTGGTTCTCGGCGGTCTCCCGTTGCAGCTGCACCTTGGCCTTGTCGTTGCGGTGGGTGTACAGGGCGCCGATGTTCCAACTCAGGCGGGCGCCCACCATGCCGTTCCATGACCAGTCACGGCCCATCATGTCCTTGAACATGTTGTAGCCGGGATAGCCGTAGAAGCCCTGGGCAAACACACCCAGGCGGGGCAACAGGGCGGCCTTGAGGGCACGGTCCTGGGCATCGGCCAGCCGCAGCTGACTGTCGATGAGCCTCAGCTCGGGGCGGTTGTTGCCTGTCGTGGCATCCAGCGCGCTGGGCTTGGACACGGCCTTGACCTCGATGCCGCAGAAGGTGGCCAGCATCTCCATGAGCACACGCCGCTGCGACTCCAGCGTGGTCATCTGCTGAACAACGTTCAGGCGCTCGGCGGTGACATTGTTCAGGTCACACTGGGCCGCCGTGCCGTGCTTGACCATCGACGTGAGTTTCTGCTCACTGGCGGCCAGCTGGTCCTGCAGGTCCTTGTTGAGCCTGATTTGGTCATCGAGCAGCAAGAGCCCGAAGTACATCTCGTTGACCCGCTGGCGCACGTGATACAGGTCAACGTCGAGCTGAGCCTGCTGCACGGCGCCCTGCTCACGGGCCACCTGCCGCTGGGCGCTGATGCTGCCGCCGTCAAACACCGTTTGCTGCACGTCCAGGCCCACCCGGTACTGGTCGCGTGCCAGCCCCTTCATGTCCACGCCCATCTGCCGCATCAGCCCCTTCATCTCGTCGGGCCATGCGGTGACGTCACTCTGCAGGGTCGCCTGAGCCGTGGCCGTCACTTGGGGCAGCCACCCCTTCATGATATTGGCGACGGTGAGGTCGGTCGTGCGGGCGATGAGGTCGTGTCGGGCGATGAGCGGATAGTTACGCTCGGCCGCCTGCTGGCACTCGTCGAGCGTCTGTGCCCACGAGGTGAGCGCCGTGAGTGCTATGGCTATTGTCATTAAAACCCTGTTCATCATCATTTCACTTATTTATTGTCATTGCAAAGGTAAACAGCAAAATCAGGCCCGTGGCTATCCAAAACAAGGAAATAATGTCCAATTTGTACAAAAAAACCAAAAAACTACCGATTTTTGCCATTTTATTCCTATCTTTACGTCCAAAATCAAGACACCGCTATGGCCCAACTGCAAGAATTCACCCTCACGCAACTCAAGGAACTCATCGAGCACAACGATGACCACCTTGCCAACAACTACATCTCCCAAAACCTCGCCGTGGCCCGCAACGTGCAATCGGTCATCATCAGGGAGCAGTTCTCGGGCATCCCCACCCTGCTACCCGAGATGCGCATCCTCGTCATCAAGCGAGGCTGGACCCACGTCACGCTCAACATGATAGAGCACCGGTTTGAGCAAGGCGACCTGGTTTACCTGGGGCCTAACGGCATCATCCAGTTCCATGATGCGAGCCCCGACGTGCAAGCCCTGGGCATCTCGATGAGCAACGAGGTCCTGCAACTGGCCATCGGGAACAGCATCCCGCAGGCCTTTGATGGCCATCTGCGCGACTTCCATCTGCATCTGCAGCAAGACGAGGTGAACTACTATGACGGGCTGCACGACCTGCTCAGCCGATACTTCCGCGAGGAGGGGTACAGCAGCCAGGTGACGCTGCACCTCGTGGGAGCCCTCTTGTGGTTTGTCAACAACCTGTGGTGCCGGCAGGAACAGAGCCACCGTGCGAGCCAAACGCGCGACCAGCAGATGTTCACCGATTTCATCCAGCTGGTCGCCCAACACGCTCCCGAGCACCACACCATCGAGTTTTATGCCTCACGCCTGTGCCTCACGCCCCGCTACCTGAGCACCATTGTCAAGCAGGTGAGCGGCAAGAGTGCCAAGCAATGGATTGATGATGCCCTGGTCACCCGCATCAAGATTGACCTCCTGCACACCGACAAACCTGTCTCCACCATCGGCGACGAGATGAATTTCCCTAACCCGTCGTTTTTCGCCAAATTCTTCAAGCGCATGACGGGCATGACACCCAGGGATTACCAGAACCGCCACAAGTCCTGAACACCATCTTCCCGCGGGCACGCCAAGTTTTCAGTTTTCAGTTTTTAGTTTTCAGTTGGCATCCGCATCCTTTTTTTAAAGACAAGAAATACAAGAAAAACTAAGGCTGACGCATCGCTTTTTTTCTGTCGGATTATACGGATTAAACGAATGGCATCCGCACTGTAGGGCCTCGCCTTGGCGTGGCCGCTTGCCTCACGCTAAGACGTTAAGCGTTATGTTGGTGTGCTATGGGGGAAGCCCGTTAGGGCTGGCCAGATGATAGGCAGGAGTGGAGCGAAGCGCAACTCCTGTAAACGGCACATTCCCCACCAATGTAGCCCCGACAGGGGCAACAGAGTGGCTGCCGCCCCGATGGGGCTGATTATTGGGTGGGGTACCTATAGAACACAGGGGTTCCGTGCTTCGCACTTCACCCCTGCCTATGATCTCGTCGCTCCTGGCGGAGCTTTGTGCGGAACGGTGCGGGTTGTTAAAACATAGGGTTGTTTTTGTTGTTCAGCGTTGTAGCGGTTGTTTGAAGATAAAAGCCGCTAAGTTTTCCTAGTTCCTAGTTGGCATCCGCATCCCTAAAGCTTAAAACCTAATAATTTTCGTTCGTTTCGTCCACGCATGCACGTGTATCAAACAACTATTACGGCGTTGATAGGCTCAAAAACAACCTTCTTTTAATCTGCTGTCCTGTGAGAATCATTTGGTCGAAATGCAAAATATCGTTAAAACTATTGACGCAACACCAATTTTGTTGTAATTTTGCCACGAAATAATTATTGAATTACCATAAAACACACATCTATCATGAATACCACCACAACAATGCAAGAGCGGCGCGACCTGTGCGCCCGGCGTGACAAGGAGTTTCTTGCGCTCTACCGCCCCACCCTCGTCACGATGATTGAGCATGGGGTGCCCCACCCCCAGATAGCGGCTGCGGCCTTTACCATCGCCAATGGCCATCCCCATTACCACGTTGACCTGGATATTGCCTACCGCCGCGTGCGCCACCTGCTCAATGCCGAGGAAAAAGCCAGTCACAACGCCCGCACCTATGACCTCGTGACCGAGGTTGGGCTTGCCCAAGACAGCCTGCGCCGGCAGATGTGGGTTGAAATCACCCAACGCGTGCGTGAACTGGTGCAGCTGGGGGTGAGTGTGGAAAGCGCCACCGAGCATGTGCTGACCCACTGCCGCGCCTCCCGCTTCTTTATCACCCTCTCGACGGCCTTGACCAAAGTCTGTACTCGAGCACGGAAACAGTGAACAGTGAACAGTGAACAGTTAATAGTTAACAGTTGCTCTTCCCTATATCATCTTTTATCTATTATCTTTTATCTTTTATCTAAATATCTTTTACCATGAAGTACCGCATTGACATCAGTATCGACCTGGACGAGATCCAGCAAGCCATTTATACCGAGGGGACTTGGCATCCCGCCGACAACGCTACCGCCTGGGGCGTGAACCCGAGTAATGAACCCATCGTAGACCGCCGCGTGCGTGAGGGCCTTGACGACCTGCTGGCCCGCATGAGCGGATATGTCGTGAAGCAAAACATCAATTTCAACATCGAGAGCCAGAACATCGTCCTGGGCATCCAACTCGAGAAACGACCCCTGCTCTCGCTGGCCAGTGACCTGAAAAACGCCATCGTGAGCGCCCTCGCCAACTACACGTTGATGACACTCTACGGCGACGAAGACAGCATCTACGGCACGGCATGGCGCCTGCACCGCGCCCGTGTGCTCCTGCTGCTGTGCCGCCCGTGACCCTCGCCGCCAAGCGCCTCCCGTGGCGGTGACCAGCCGTCGACGGGCATTGCCTCAAAAAAGACATCGGTTGTGATGCTAGGGCCGCCTTTTTTTGTACCTTTGCAAAATCAAGCTGATCGTTGAAACCTAACACCCACTGGATATGAGAACAAATAGAACCCTTCTCCTGTTGGTTTGCCTCGCGGTCATGAGTGCCGCATGGGCTAACCCCTTGAACGTGAAGCAAGCCAAAACCATCGCCGCCAACTTCATGGCCTCCAAATCGATGCCCAAGGCCAACCTCATGCTTGCCACCAGGGCACCCAGGCTGGGAGGCGCGCCCTCGGCCGGTAGTAATGCGGCCTACTATGTGTTCAATGCCGCGCAATCACAGGGCGGATTTGTCATCATCGCCGGCGACGACAGGGTTCCTGCCGTGCTGGGCTACAGCGACCGCGGCTACTATAACCCTGACGACGTGCCCGAGGCCCTACAAGAACTGCTGGACAGCTACAGCCAGCAGATCGCGGCCCTGGACCAGGGAGCCGAAGCCGCTCCAGCATTGAAGGCCATGCCCGCCGTGGGTCCCCTGTTGCCCTGCGTGTGGTCACAAGGCAATCCCTACAACATCAGGTTGCCTTTCCTGCCCAAGGGCGAACATGCCGCCACGGGATGCGTCGCCACAGCGGCAGCCCAGGTGATGTATTACTGGCGATGGCCACAACGTCCCATCAGGACGATACCCGCCTATACCTCCGAGACGCTGAGCATCTACATGCCCGCGCTGCCGACAGTGAACTTCAACTGGGAGGCCATGCACAGCACCTACCTGACGACCGACACCACGAGCGAGTCGGCCCAGGCCGTGGCCCAACTGATGCTCTACTGCGCGCAAGCGTATGAGATGGATTTTATGGAATCCTCTTCGAGTGCCAACGGTTCGAGCGCTGGCGTGGTGCTGTCCAACTATTTCGGCTATAAAGAGAGCGCCCATGCCCTGAGCCGCGCCAACTATTCTACCCAGCAATGGGCCGACATCATCTACAACGAGTTGCAGGCCAAGCGTCCCGTCATCTACAATGCGAGCAAGAAGAATGGCGGACACTCGTTTGTGTGCGACGGCTATGACGGCAACGGCCTGTTCCACATCAACTGGGGCTGGAACGGCAGCAGCAACGGCTACTTCCTGCTCAATGTGCTCAACCCCGATAACCAGGGGACCGGCGGCGCCAGCGGATCCTATGCCTACATTTATACCCAGTCCATCATCGTGGGCCTCGAGCCGGGCACCGACAGCGCCTGGCGTCAAGAAATCACCGCTGCCCTTGCCACACTGCAGTCCTACACCAGCACCCGCTACGCAAGTAACGGCGAGTTCACCGCCACGGTATCGTGCCGGTTCTACAATTACTCCTCACAGACGTTCTCGGGCTATTACGGCTGGGGCCTGTTCCAGGGCGACCGCCTCGTTGAAGAAATCTCAAAGTATCGTGTCAACAGCTTGAGGCCCGGGTATTACATGAGCAAAGAAGAGACGCTCAGGTTCGGCAGTACCGTGAGCACGGGCAACTTCCGCATCATGCCCATGTTTAGCCTGAACGGCACCAGCTGGACTCCCTGCGTGGGATCTGACAGGAACTACTTCGACGTGGAAATCTATTACAACTCATGCATCTTCAAGGCACACGGCACCACCGCAGCACCCAACTACACCGTCAATGAAATCAAGGTTGACGGCACCATGCATCCCGGCAGGCCCGTGAACTTCATCCTGAACCTGACCAACAACGGGGAGTCGAGCAATAAAGTGCTGAACATGTATGTTGACAACGTCTTCAAGGCAGCGGCATTTGTGGGACTGGAAAAGGGTGAGACCGGCGACGTGCCGTTTGTCTTCAGCACCGCAACCACCGGCCCGCACACGGCCACGTTCTTGTGGGAAGACGGTAACACACGCATCGCTTCAGAGAGCTTCACGATTGTAGCCATGCCCGCAGCCAACCTGTCGGGCACAGCCAGGGTGCTGAAGGTTACCGACACGTCCAAGAAGATTATCACCAGTGACAACTTCAGTGTACAACTCACCGTGCGCAACAGGGGCACCATCCCCTATGATGAAGACATCACCGTCAAACTCTATAAGAACATCTATGGCAATACCGGCACCCTGGTTCAGGCCCCGAGCAAGCGTGTTCACATCGAGCCTAACCAGTCGGTGACCGTAACCTTCAACCTGGACAATGTGATAGACGGATGGAAATACTTCGCCAAGTCCTACTACTATAGCGAGGGCGAACAAGTGTCGCTGGCAGGCACAAGCACCTACACCATCGTCTTCCCCACGCCTCCCGTCAAGGGCGACGTGAACGGTGACGGCGAGGTGAATATCGCCGACGTGAATGCGGCCATCGACATGGTGCTCACGGGAAACAAGAACGAGAGAGGCGACGTGAACGGTGATGGCGAAATCAACATTGCCGACATCAACGAGGTCATCAACATCATTCTGAAAAACTAAACCACTTTACATAAATCTTTATATTTCAAGTGATGAGAAAAAAACTAGTCTTAGTGTTACTGATGACCCTGGCGGTGATGGGTACCGCCTGGGCCGAGTCGATTAACGAGAGCCAGGCAAACCGCATCGCCGCACAATTCATGGCAGCGCGCTCGATGACGACGGCAAGAATGACCAAGGCCGCTCAAGCGCCCCGCATCGGAGCCCCCGCTGGCAGCGAGAAGGCCGCCTACTATGTGTTCAACGCCGACCGTGGAGGTTATGTCATCGTTGCTGGTGACGACCGCGCCCCCGCAGTGCTGGGCTACAGCGACAAGGGCTTCTTTGATGCCCACAACGTGCCCGAGGCCATGCAGTCCTTGCTGGATGGCTATGCCGCCCAAATCGAGGCAATAGCACAAGGTGGTGCCAAGCTTGCGCCGCAACTCAAGTCAGGTGCCGCCATCAGGCCGATGATCAAGGCCACGTGGAGCCAAAACAACCCTTACAACATCCTGTTGCCCTATCTGCCATCGGGCAAGCATGCCCATGCAGGTTGCGTAGCCACGGCAATGGCCCAGGTGATGTACTACTGGCAATGGCCCGCCCGCCCCACTCAGACGATACCGGCCTACACCAGCACCTACAACATCTCCAGCACCGAAACACTGACATTTGACATGCCCGCATTGCCGGTTATCGACTTTAACTGGGATGCGATGCACGACACCTACCTAACGACCGACACCGCGAGCGAAGCAGCCCTGGCAGCCGCCACGTTAACCCTGTATTGCGCCCAGGCCATGGAGATGAATTTCAAGCCCAACTCATCGGGAGCCAACACAACCTCTATCTCCTGCAAGGCCGCCACCTACTTTGACTACGATGCCGGAGCCCACATGGTCGCTCGTTCATCTTACACCGCACAGGGTTGGGCCGACCTCCTCTACAGCGAGTTGTCTGCCGGCCGTCCTGTCATCTTCAGCGGCAGTAAGAAGACTGGTGGCCATGCCTTCATCTGCGACGGCTGTGACGGCAATGGCATGTACCACTTCAACTGGGGTTGGAACGGCGACAGCAACGGCTACTTCCTGCTCAGCGTGCTGAATCCCGACGAGCAGGGCACAGGTAGTGCCAGCGGTGCCTATGGTTACATCTTGGATCAAGGTGCCATCATTGGCTTCCAGCCCAACCAGGGCAGTAGCCACTTCTTTGAGCTCACAGCAGCCAATGTCACGCTCGACAGCTACATCGGCACGCGTGCGAGCGCCTACGACTCGTTCAAGGTCTATGTCTCGGGTAAGTTCCATAACTATACTTCCGACACGATTGCCGTGAGCTTCGGCTGGGGTCTCTTTGAAAATGATGTATTAATCGATAGACTCTACAGCGCCAATAATCCCACCCTCAGACCTGGTTATCTCCACACCCACACTAATAGACAGCTGTTGTTTGGCGAGGGTATGACTTCAGGCACCTACCGCATCATCCCCATGTACAGTGAGTATGGCCAGAACAACTGGCGTCCTTGCGCTGGAGCCGACAAAAACTACATCGAGGTGACCATCAATGGCAATGAGTGTACCTTCACGGGCTATGGCACTGCCGCCGAATGTGACTATGTCATCAACGACATCGCCATGACGGGCTACATGCACAACGGCCGTCCCATCAACTTCGACGTCAACATGACCAACAACGGCCAGTCTGACAACAAACTGCTGTACATGTTCAACAACGGCGCTTTCATTGCCGCTGGCTATGTGGACTTGGGAGCAGGAGAAACTGGTAACGTTCATTACACCTACCTGTTCCAGAATGCAGGAAACTACACCCTCACCTGGTCGTGGAACGAGGACGGCAGCGATCCCATTGCCACACGCACCATCACCATCAACCCGATGCCTGCCGCCAACCTGAGCGCTACCTGCACGGTGCTTAACGTGCCCAGTGGCACTTATACCATCAACAGCGACAAGTTCAGTGTTGAACTCACCATCACCAACAATGGTCAGACGACCTACGACGAGGACATCTCGGCCAAACTCTACAAGAACATCTATGGTGGGACTGGCTCAAACGTGCAGGGCATCAACAAGCGCTTGACACTTGGCCCGGGTGAGACCACTACGATACAATTAGACTTGGACAACGTCATTGATGGCTGGAAGTACTTTGCAGCAATTTACTACTACAGCGAGGGACAACAAGCCTCGTTAGCCCGCACGACCTCCTATACCATGGTCTTCCCCGAGGAGCCGGAGGTTAAGATGGGTGATGTCAACGGTGACACCTTCGTGAATGTATCCGACGTCACAACCACAATCGCCTACATCTTGGGCAATCCCTACACCGGGGAGTTCAACTTCCAGGCTGCCGACATTGATGAGAGCGGCAACGTCAACGTGGCCGACGTCACTGCCATTATCAAATTGATCTTGGAAGCAGGGAATTAACCTGGCTGAGAAGAATAGATTGATTTAATCATTGGGCTTCTTGCCCAAGGGAATGGAAACACCAGCGAGCGCATTGCAGCTCCTGGTGTTTTTTCCTGTATAGATATAGTCCGTGCCCAGGAACACGGGACCCACTTTCAGCGCCACGCCAGCCGACTTGCCACCACAGGACAAGGGGGAATAGCTCACGGCCAGTTCAACAAATTCACTGGGACGCAAGTTGGCCGAGAAAGTAACCTCGTCCTGAGAAAGAAGACCCGCATTGTGGTGGGAATAAAGGGCACCCAGCGTCACTTTGTCATTCAAGGCGTAATCGGCTCCCAGTGTCATGGTCGAGGACAGGCTGGTCGTCCTTGATTTTGCGCCCTGCTCGTCAATCTCAAGCCTCAGGATGTCGATGTTGACGGGAGAACTGGTACTGATCACGTCGGCAAAACGGGCAAGGTCGCCCAGCGCCTCGCTGTTAAACTTCAGGTCTTGGGTGTTGGAATGGGCCACCTGGGTGCAACCCTTAGACCAGCGGATGAAACCCAAGTCAACCAGCGAAGCCGACAGGGTCACTTGCCGGGTCGCCCGCCACGAGATACCGAAATCGACAGCAGCACCAACGCCCGCAACCCCCGTGTGGCTGGCCTTGAACTTGACCTCATCGATATAGGCCTTGTCGTTGGTAAGCAAATCCAGGCCCTCGAAGGAAGTCTCTAGGTCGGCATCAATGTCAATCGACGCGGTACCGTCGGCCTCCAACAACTCGGCGGGGTTACCATAAGTCCAGTTATACTCGGGTGACAGGCCCTGGAGATTAGTCTTGACAACAGCATCCTTAACAACCAGATGCATATTTCCATGGCCCAACAAACCCTTGACACGGCCACCCACGCTGAATCGGTCATTCAGCTGACGGGTGTAACCAAAACCCAACTCGGTATAGGCGGTAAGATTGACCTCCTCGTTGCCAATGCTGCGGACGAAATCGGAATAATCGATGCTGTTCATGCCACGCATGTCACGCATGAACGAGAACAGGGCCTTAGGCGCCTTGAAATTGCCATTCACCTTGACCCCAACGTTGACCGACATGAAACTTTGGCCATGCCACCATCCTGCAGCAATGATGTCGGTTCCAGCGGTAGCCAGCGCATGGTTCTTGTCCTTGAGACGGCCCATGAAACTGTCCGAGACAAAATAGTCGGCATCCTCTTCATTGCTCAGGACATCTATCACATCGCCCAAACCCAGCGCATTGGAATAGAACGAGGCACCGGTATTGCTCACGGCGGGCAGATTCACATAGCCGCGTGAAGGTGCCAGGGCGGGATTGAGCTGCAGGCGGTAATGCACCCCTTCCATGAAATAGGTCGTGCGCAACAATTGGCAATGGCCCGCAAGGGCAATAACAGCACAGGCAAGCAGCATTACCTGACGCATATACTCGAGTGATAGGTATTTGTTCTTCATTGAGAGCCGTTTTTGAAGGTTTGGACTTTTGTGCCTGCAAAGGTAATATTTATTTCTATTTCTGAAAAACAGCCCTTAATTATCCCGCAAAAACATTCAAAAAGTATTACCGGTAACGGTAGTTGGCCCCATCTGGATGAAACGAAAAAAACATCGCCTGCAAGAGCCTTTACGGGTCTGCAAGCGATGTGAAGTTTTTTAAGGGATTACAGTTTGATACCGTCCAGCTGCTTATTTCAACTGGGCGCCATCGTGGAAGGCCGTGCCCACTGTCGTGCCGAGCTGGACATACTTGTAACGGGTGGGGTCATAGGTGATGATGTGCATCTTCTCAATGTCGGGATTGCCCTCGTCATCAAGGTATTTCTCATCACACAGCACGTTAACCACCTCAGCCACCAAATAATAGCCCGTACTGCGGTCCTCATCGATTTTCTGTTTCACACGGCACTCCATCGTCATGGGGAAGTCGGTGAACAACGGTGCATTCACGTTGGGGGCTTTTTCAATCGTCCAACCGGTCTTGGCCATCTTGTCAGGGTCCTTCTTGGCGCTGACGATGCCCACGAAGTCCGATGCCACCATCGTCTCGACCGTTGCAAATGCGACCGTAAAGGTGTCATTCACGGCGAGATTGTCGGTTGTAGCATGCGACGAGAGCGAAATGATGATTTCCTTCATGTCCCACGTGCCACCCCATGCGGCGTTCATGGCGTTGGGGCGACCCTCACTGTCATAGGTGCCGATGATGAGCACCGGTTGTGGAAGCATCCACGGTTTTGATCCAAAGCTTTTCATATTGTTGTTATTAAAAGATTAATTTGTCCTTACAAAGGTAGTCATAATTTCTGGAATTCACTACCTTTGCAAGAAAAAAGCTATCAAAACAAATAGTAATGACCATTCAGGAGTTTAGAGACTATATGGCATCAGGGAAGCCGATTGGCGGCGGCTCGCCCGTACACATGATGTTCCATCAATTGTCGCAGGAGGCCTTGCGCATCACCGCCGAAATCAACGGCAGCTACCACACCCCCGAGCAGCTGCACGACTTGCTGGAACAACTGTGGGGGCGTGAAGTGCCACACTCGGTGGGCCTGTTTCCGCCGTTCCATACCGACTGCGGCAAGAACACAGTCGTGGGTGAGCGCGTTTTCATCAACATGGGCTGCAAGTTCCAGGACCAGGGCGGCATCACCATCGACGAGGGCGCCCTCATCGGCCACAACGTGGTGCTGGCCACCCTCAACCACCTGGTGGATCCCGAACAACGGGCAGGTATGACCCATGCGCCCATCCACATCGGCAAGAACGTGTGGATTGGAGCCAACGCTACGGTGCTGGCCGGAGTGACCATCGGTGACGGGGCCATCGTGGCCGCCGGAGCTGTGGTGACCAAAGATGTCGCTCCTCGCACCATCGTGGGCGGTGTCCCCGCCAAGTTTATCAAGGCTATTGACTAAGCAATTAATAATCAGTATTATAACAACAATAAGATAACAGATGTTTTTCGTAATCATAACACTGGCCATGGGCCTGTTGATGCCCTTGCAGACGGCCGCCAACTCGCGGTTGCGCGGGGTCGTGGGGCCTGCCTATGTCTCCACCCTGGTTTCCTTCTCGGTTTCCACACTTGCCCTGCTGCTGGTTTCACTGCTGGCAGGGATTCCTATCCTGCCCACCAACCAGATGCTGGCAGCAACACCCTGGTGGAGCTGGTTTGTAGGTCTTGTCGCAGTGGTGACCATCACCATAGCCATCCATTTGTTCAAGGAAATCGGCCAGTTACAGGCCATGATTATCCCCATGTTCAGCCAACTGATATTCAGCCTCCTGATAGACAACTATGGGTGGTTCGGCTCGCGTGTCATCCCGCTGAACGGGCAACGCATCATCGGTTCGCTGCTGCTCATCGTGGGCGTGACACTCGTGGTTGTGCTACCCCGCTTGGGCACCAGGCAACAGTCGGCAAGCAAGGGGTCCCGTCAGGTCTTTTGGCAACTGCTGGCAGTTTTGTCGGGTTGCTTGTCGGCTAGCATCACCGGAGCCTACGCGCAATTGGCCGGAGCTGTCGGCAACCCCGTACAGGCAACCACGGTAGCCTTCTTTGTCGCCACAATGGTGCTGCTGTTGTTCTGCATCGGCAACGGCAGTGTGCGACTGGTAGGTAAAGCCTTCAGCCGTGACTACCCGTGGTGGATGTGGATTGGCGGCCTGTGTGGTGCAACCATCGTGTTTGGCAATGCCTGGCTCGTGCCCCATGTGGGTGTCGGAGTGTTTGCCATGGCGTTGCTTGTGGGACAGCTGGCACTGAGCATGCTCATGGAACACCGCGGCTGGCTCGGAGCCCCGCGCAAACACATCTCGTGGGTGCAAATCGTCGGCATCCTGCTCATGCTCGGTGGCGTTGCCTTGATAAGATTATAATCAACTGATAAAAGATATTGTTATGAAAACCGCAATTAAGTATTTCTTCGTTTGGATAGGATGGATGTTTTTGGGAGCATTGCTCATGTTGTTCCCTGCCATGATTCTCGGATTCGCCATCAATGGTGGCCACATTGGAGAACTATTTGACAATCCCTGGACTTTCTCCCTCATCATGGTTGGTTCGCAGGTGCTGCCCATCTACGTATTTTGGCGTTCGAAATATGCCAACTTCAGCATCCATAAGAGCCTGAACAATGTGAAACTCTATTTATGGATGGCCCTAGCCGCCATAGGCGTAATCTTTTTTAACGGCATCATGGAGTCCTACCTGCCTTTTGCCGAAATGGAAATGGAAGATTTGGAATTCCTGGATGTCATGATGAAGAATCCCATCGGTATCGTCTCGGCATGCATTCTAGCACCGCTGGCCGAGGAGGCCGTTTTCAGAGGCGCCATTGAACGCAGCCTGCTGGATAGAGGTTGGAAACCGTGGCTGGCCATCCTTGTCTCGACCCTCTTCTTCTCGGTGGCACACTTCAATTTAACGCAAGGCACTGCGACCATTATTGCCGGTGCCCTCCTCGGTTGGGTGTATTACCGCACCCGCAACCTGTGGCCCTGCGTTTTCGTTCATGCGGTGAACAACACGATAGCCACTGTGGCCAATTTCATACCCGAGGAAAGCGTTATGGAATCGTCACTGCCCGTTGACCTTGCCTGGACGGCAGGTGCCATCGCATTGTTCTGCTTTGCCATCTACCGTTTCAACAGGCAGACCGAACCCCACCTTCAGCAAGTACTCGCCGAGCAGCAACTTCTTGCTGAGCAACAGGCCGAGGCCGAGCAACAGGCGTTTTATGAGTTGAATCGCATTTCGGAGCCCCACCCCGTTCCGCCACCCTTTCCCCAGTCTCAACAACACGACGATAACCTTCTAGCCGAGATGGAGCGAAACGATGTTGAATAGCCGATGCCTTGAGCTTTTGTTAAAAATCACTTCTTGTCTCCTTGAGTGATTAGCGCTCGGGAGATTATACCTCAAATATTTATTGACATATTCGTTTTATTTTGCCGCTGTACTTTGAAGGATAGCAGAAATCGTTATATCTTTGTGACAAAAATCTACTATCCATATGAGTAATGCCTTAGAAACCTCTACTACTCTATCTCCCGCGAGGAAAACTATCGTGGGCATTCAATTTCTCTTCGTCGCTTTTGGTGCTACTGTCCTGGTCCCGCTACTCGTCGGGCTTGATCCCGCCACCGCCCTGTTCACTGCGGGTCTTGGCACCTTCATCTTCCATCTCATCACCAAGGGCAAGGTACCCATTTTCTTAGGTTCCAGTTTCGCCTTTATCGCGCCCATCATCTCGGCGTCCCAGCAGTGGGGCTTGCCCGGCACGTTGGCCGGTATGGCCGGTGTGGCGCTGGTATATTTCATCATGTCGGTCCTCATCAAGTGGCAGGGGAAACGTTTTCTTGACCGCTTGTTCCCGCCCGTAGTCATCGGGCCCGTCATTATCATCATCGGCTTGTCGTTGTCGCCCTCGGCTGTTGATATGGCCAAGGAAAACTGGCTGCTGGCCGGCATCTCGCTCTTAACAGCCATCCTCGTGCTCGTGTTGGGCCGTGGACTCATCAAACTGGTGCCCGTGGTGTGTGGCATCGTCGTGGGCTACATCGTGTCGGTGTGTATGGGGCTGGTCGATTTCTCGGCTGTCAGCAGCGCGCCATGGTTTGCCCTGCCGTCAAGCATCACTCATTTCCGCCTGCCTCAGTTCGCTTGGGAACCGTTCCTATTTATGATACCGGTCGCCATTGCGCCCGTTATTGAACACATCGGCGACGTGTATGTCGTGAGTGCCGTGGCTGGCAAGGACTTTGTCAAGAATCCAGGCCTGCACCGCACCATGCTGGGCGACGGTCTTGCCTGCCTGGTGGCCTCCTTCTTTGGCGGCCCTCCCGTGACCACCTATAGCGAGGTGACCGGCGCCATGCAGATCACCCGCATCACCAGCCCCGCAGTCATCCGTATTGCCGCCGGGACGGCTATCGTCTTCTCGGTCATCGGCAAGTTGAGTGCCCTGCTGCAGAGCATTCCCGCGGCCGTGCTGGGTGGCATCATGCTCATGCTGTTCGGCTCCATCGCTGCAGTGGGCATCCAGAACCTGGTGAACAACAAGGTGGACCTGAACCAGACGCGCAATGTCATCATCGTGAGCGTGGTGTTGACACTGGGCATCGGCGGCGCCATCATCCCGATGGGCTCGTTCTCGTTGAGCGGCATCGGCCTGTCGGCCCTGGCTGGCGTCATCCTCAACCTGGTCATTCCTAAAGCCAAAGAATCATGAAACGCTACTTTACATATTTTGCCCTTGTGACGATGCTGTTGTCGCTGTGCGCCTTGCCTTGCCAGGCGGGCCGCTATGTGGAGGACTCGCTCAAGGTGGACGGCCACATGCGGCAGTTTGTGATGTACCTGCCCGACGGCCTGCAGCCCAATGCGCCGCTGGTGGTGGTCCTGCACGGCTACGGCGCGGGCATCTGGCGCGAGAACGTCATGATAGGGTCTGCCGACCGTCATGGCTTTGCCGTGTGCATCCCCCAGGGCCTGAAAGACCCCGAGGGAGAACCCAGCTGGAACGTGGGTTATCCCTTCCAGAAAGGGTGGAAAGTCGATGACGTGAAGACCTTGTGCACCATCGCGCGTGAAGTGCAGAAACGCTACCATTTGAGCCGCTTGAACGCCTTCTTGACGGGTATGTCCAACGGCGGCGAGATGTGCTACCTGATGGCCTACAGCAACCAATACACCTTCAGGGCCGTAGCTCCCATTGCGGGCTTGACGATGGCATGGATTTATCAAGAGATGGAGGCTACACGTCCCATCCCGCTGATGGAAATCCACGGCACCGAGGACCGCGTGTCGGAATGGACAGGCGACATGGAGAACAAGAGCGGCTGGGGTGCCTATCTGCCCGTACCGTTGGCCATCGGCTATTGGGTGGCCAAAAACCGCTGCACCCGCCAAGAGGTGGATACTGTTGCGAGCCTCAAGGGCGACGAGGGCCACCCCGTCATCAGGCATCGCTATTCCAGTCCCACCACCCACTGCGACGTGTGGCTCTATGAAGTCGTGGGCGGTGTCCACAGCTGGCATAAAGACGACATCGATACAGGCGAGGAGGTTTGGAAATTCTTCTCCCGTTACGTGCAATAATAAATCGATCATTATTAACTTATTAATTTGAACTGTTATGAAGAAATACACCCATGCATGGTTGGCCATGATGGCCATGAAGCGCCTTGATAAGGCCGAGATTCCTGAGTTAGAAGGTACAGGCACAGCGGCCAAGCCATTAGCAAAATATGCCGGCACGTTGGTACGCTGGTTCAAGAATTACCGTGATTTCGTTGTACAGGGCGCCTGGTATCCCGATGAGGTGTTCTGCGACCAGGGAATGAGCCACGGCTTGAAACATACCCCGTTTGAGTTGGGCGAGAAACCCAAGTTCATGAAACTGCCCGACACCATGCAGATCTACAAGCTGATGAGGGCCGAGTCGCCCATCTATAAGAAAAAACAGGCGTTCACCGTGGTCAAGGGCAACCTGAATGCCCGTTGCGACGCCATGGCCCATACCATCGTCGATAATTTCAAGATCCAGTACCGCGAGGAGAAGGGCAATCCCATCATCCCGTCATCGACCCACATGGCCATGCGCTTTTACATCATGAGTCATTATCTGGCCGACGGCCACATGCCGCTGCACTGCGACGCCCGCGCCCTGGGCGACATCCATGCCTCAATCGAGAAGAGCTGGGAGGACCAGGTCAAGAAATCCTACCGCATCGACGACAAGAACAACCGCTTCTATTACGATCCCGACGGTTTCCCGCTGGCAACCGACAAGATGACCGACCTCATCAAGGCCGTTGAGGATGACCTCGTTTCACGCCCGTTCGTTTACAGTTGGGGCGCCAACGGCTACAGCACGCGCGAGTACATCGAGTCGGTAGCCCAATACTCCTATATGCTCGCCCATGAGATGGTGCCCGAGGACATCGGCGACATCTCCTGGTCCAAGTACAAGGAGACTGAGGTCTATCAGCGCTTTGACGAATACAGCGCCAAGTTGCTTGCCGACGCCGTCGATTCTATCGCCCGCGCCTGGCTCCACGTGTGGATCCGCTACCGCGAATGGGGTCCCGACAAGCCCAAGAACAACCCCGACAACTACAGCAAGTAAGTTCGGGATTAAACTCCATTTTTGACGATGAGACGCCTTTTTATCATCTTGGCAATTTTGGCCCTGTCGGCTGACGCATGGGCATGGAAACCGCTGTTTGTCGGTCATCGCGGATGCAACATCGGTGTCGAGAACACGGCAGAGGCCTTCAGCAACGGGGTTGACATCTATGGCTATGACGGGCTGGAGTGTGACGTGCGCGTGACCAAGGATGGCTTCTATGTCATCAGTCACGATGAGACCACCAACCGCCTGGGCGGCAACCTCACCGTCGCCGATGCCACGCTGGCCGAACTGCAGGCCGAACAATACACCCAGACGCGTAGCGGAGTAACCTATACAGGCCACATCTGCACCGTTGCCGAGTACCTGGCCATCTGCGTCGAGAAAGGCGTCTTCCCTGTCATCGAACTCAAGTGGACAACGGGCATCAACAACAACGACATGAGCAACTTCGACGGGTTGGCCCGTTTGGTCATCGACCATGGATTGAGCGACAAAGTCATCTTTCTCACGTCGATGAAAAAGTCCCAGGAATATATCGCTACCCACTATCCCCAGTTCACCCGTCAATGGCTGTGCAACGCCAATTGGGAGGGCAACGAGGAGTGGTGCAGGCAATACGGACTTAACCCCAGCATCTCCATCGGGAATTTTGACGCCAACACGGTAAGGACGTTCCACAGCATGGGGCTGCAAGTGGCCATGTGGACGGTGGACACCGCGGACAACTACCTGAAATACAGCAATATGGGTATCCACATGATGACCTGCAACTCACTCAAGCCGAGCGAAATGCCCGAACTCGACGATATCAATTGGGGCGAAGACAATGCCAGTACATCAAATAATTGATTAATGCTGGCTAAGCTAGCAGTTTAAAGTTTAGTGTATAATTAGGCATCCGCACTCCATGAAAATGGAATGCGGATGCCTAATTATTGGTGTTTTCTGTGCCGTTAGAAAACCTAACTCGGTTTTACAATTCCCTTGCGCCGAGTTTCTCGAGAGGTTTGCGAGTGATTTTAGTCCATTTCTCGGTGGTGGGCACTGACTCATCAAAGGCATTGGACACCTTCGTCTGGCGCTTCCAAGTCAGGTAGTTCTCGCTGACGAGGGTGCTTGTTCCCGTGGTGCGCAACATCTCTTCCCTATCCATCCCAATGAGGAAGAAGTCGCCGTTCTGGTAGCGATAGGCGTAAGTGTCATTGGAAGTGCCGTAACTGCCCGCACTGCAAAACAGCTGGATTGAAATGCGAATGACACCGCGGTCGGTAACCTCAAGGCTCACGTCATGGTGGCAATCTTCACTTTCATCAGCAGGGATGACTTTGTCATAGGCTTTCCATTGATGAAACAGGCCTTGGGCTGTGCCGAAGTAAATGGCGAGGATGGGCTGGTTGAAATTATAGACGTAGCCATCGCTGCGCGTGATGGTGTTCTCGACATAATTAGGGGTTGCCATGACGACAAGATCGGGGATGCCGTCCTTGTTCATGTCGCCCAAAACTTCCTGATGCAACCAGCCTGAAGGCACGATGTCCTCGACCGAAACGCCTTGAGGCTTCAGTTCCACGGCATGAGCGCCCAAACAGGAGCAAAGCGACAGAATCAGGCAAGCAAGACTATGTTGAAAAACGTATGGTTTCATCTTATTGTTGCTTGAAACACATGCCGTCCCACACGAGTCGGGCCTCGGTTTTCTTGTTACCCCGATAGACGACCACGTTGATGTCTTTGCCCTGCTGCGGCAGGTTGTACACGGCGACAGTCTCGCCCGAAACCGTCATTTCCTTTCCCGTCTGACAATTGGCCTCATCGATGACAGGCTCGACGTATGCCCCAATCAGCTCGTCATCAACGGCCCACATCTTTCGGGTGGCATTGTCATACAGGAAGAACATGGTGCCGCTGTACTGGCCAATCACGTACTTGCCGTCCATCATCGAAATCACGTTCTCGGCAATGAGCTTGTGCTTGCCGTCGGCACAGTTCCAGTAGCACATCTCGACGATGGTCTGTGCATCCAGGTCCTCAAAGTCATCGCACAGTTTAGCGTCAAAGGTGTAGCGCAGATAACCGTTCTTTTCATCCAAGATGAACTGTTGACACGGCTCCTGAGGCTCGTTGCGCAGATAATGATTCCAGACAACGCTAAGGCTTCCGTTAATTTCACTCGTCTCGTCCTCGTCCTGGGTGATGCAAGCGAGGAAGTCTCCGATTTTGGGAGCTTTGCCCTGATACTTCACCTGATTTGGCAACTGGTAGATAAAGATATCGTTGCGATAGCTCTGCTGGGCTAGGGCGCGAAAACCATGCAGTGCAAGCATGCTCACGCACAGCATCACGACAGCAATTATTCTCTTGTTCATAGCCTTCAATATTATAAAAAGTCAGTTCGTGAAGGCACACTGCAATTATTGCGCCATTTTCAATTGAGGATTATTTCAGCATTTCCTGGACGGCGCGCTCGAGTTGTCGGTCGTGGCCGGTAAGGTAGTCCTCGGGGGTGTTATAGACCTCGACGTCGGGCAAGAGCGGGGTATTCTCGCAGTAGTTGCCGCGCATGTCACGGCAACCCACCTGCGGGATACCGAAGATCAACGAGTTGTCAATGAGGGTTTCCCACCACACGGCAGTCATCGTGCCGGGAACGGGCGTGCCGATGAGTTTGCCGATGCCCAGTTCGCGATAGACAAAGGGGAAGCCGTGGCCGTTGCTGTAGTCATCCTCACACACCAACACGCAAGAGGGTTTGGTCCACTTGTTGAAGGGGTCGGCGCCCACGACCTTGCCATGAGGCACAAATTCCTGATATTGCTTGCCGCCGAGCAGGGTGCACAGGTCGTCGTGCAGCCAGCCGCCGCCGTTGTGGCGTTCATCCACAATGACCGCCTTGCGGTTGCGGTTCTTGTCGCTGAGCAGTTCACGATACACGGTGCGGAAGCTCTCGCTGTCCATCTCCTTAACATGGACATAGGCCAGCTGGCCATGGGACAGGCTATCGACGAGGGCGCGGTTGCGGTCCACCCAACGCTTGTAAAGCAGTTCGTTCTGCTCGCCCTTGCTGATGGCCTTGACGGTAACGTCGAAGCGCTTGTTAGCCTTGGGGTCAAACACCGACACGCGGATGGGCTTGCCGGCCTTGCCGTCGAGCATCCAGTTGTAGTCCTCGCCAGCAAGAATCTCGTTACCATCGATTTTCTCGATGATGCAGCCGGGCTTGACGCCTGTCTTCTTCACGGCGAAGGGGCCGCGCTTGATGACTTCATCGACTTTCAAGCCGTTGCCCTGATAGGTATCGTCCAGGAAGAGACCCAGCGCTGCGGTCTTGAGGTTCGGACCCTCGGGGTTGTAGCGGGCACCCGTGTGAGAGCCGTTCAGTTCGCCCAGCATCTCGCTCAACATGTCACGGAAGTCGTAGTTGTTGTTGATATAGGGCAGGAAACGCTTGTAGTTCTCGCGATAGCCTTCCCAGTCCACACCGTGGATATCCTCAACGTAGAACTTGTCCTTGACCTGTTGCCAGATGTGGTTGAAGATGTACTCGCGCTCCTCGTAGGGGCGGTAGTTGAAATTGGCCTCGAAGTTGACAGCCTCGGGCTTACCCTTGCCCAGGTCGATCTTCTTGATGCCGCCGCGCGTGCACAGGAACAGGTTCTTGCCGTCCTTGTCGGTCATCATGGAGCCATAGCCCACATCCTTGAGGACGATTTCGGTCTTGTTCTCACGCAGGTCGTGTTTCCACAAGTCCATGCCGCCCTCAAAGGCTGCCTGATAGTACAACGTGTCGCCGCCATTGGAGAGCACGGCATCGCCCAGTCGTGACGAGTTCACCGTCAAGCGCGCGATGCGGTCGCGGCAATTCTCCAGGTCGAACTGCAGCGCGGGCACAGCGGGTTTCTCCTCGGCAGCGTTCTTTTTCTTCTTATCGGTTTTCTTCTTGGCGTTCTTGTCATTTTTCTCCTTGTCGGCCGTTTCTTTCTTCTTTTCCTTATCGGCCTCCTCACGCATGACCTTTTCCTCCTTGGTCATCCTGAAGCGCTCATAGGCATCCAGGTCAAAGAACATGATGTAGATGTCGTCCTCGGCGCCCCAGCTGCCGTGGCTGCGGTAACCGGCGCGGTCGCTGGTAAAGATCATTGCCTTGCCACCGAGCACCCACTTGGCGTTGCCCTCGTTGTAGCCGCTCTCGGTCAAGTTGTGGACTTCGCCATTGCCATTGGCGCTGACCAGCGCTACATCCTGGCTGTTCCAGCCGCCCTCGCCAATGTAGGACGAGAGCAACCAGCGGCTGTCAGGACTCCACTCATACCACACGTCGCCGTCGCTGTAAGAGTAGATATACTTGCCGTCCATCAGGGTGCGCACCACCTTGGTTTTCACGTCAACGGCACGCAAGGTAGCACGGTCCTCAAGGAAGGCCACGCTCTTGCCGTCGGGGCTGTATTTAGGCTGGATGGAGGTGTGGCCCGTGTTGGTGAGCTGCACTTCCTCCAGGTCGGTGGCATAGGTGAACAGTTTCTCGTCTTTGTTCTTGATAGAGGTCTGGTAAATCTTCCACATGCCGTCACGCTCGCTGTCATAGACGATGCTGCGTCCGTCGGGCGAGAAGTCGATGGTGCGTTCCTGCTCGGGTGTGTTGGTGACCTGCTTGGTGGTGTTGTAATCCACCGAGGTCACAAACACGTCGCCATGCATCACAAAAGCCACTTCCTTGCCACCAGGCGACACGCTGATGGAAGTCGCGCCGTTCCTCTTGATCTCACGCACCAGCTCCTTCTCGCTGCGGTCGGCAGCGATGGTGATGTTGACCTTTTGGGGCTCTGCACCCTCGCGCAGGGTGTAAATCTCACCGTTGTAGCCGTAGCAGAGCATGCCGTTGTTGGCCACCGAGAGGAAGCGCACGGGATTGCCCTTGTGGTGGGTGAGTTGGCTGGGCTGACCGCCAATCGTGCTCTTATAGACGTTGAAGGTGCCGTCCTGCTCACTCAGGTAGTAATAGGACTTGCCGTCGGGCGCCCAACGCGGCGTGCGGTCCTCGCCGTTGAAGCTGGTGAGCTTGGTGAACTTGCCATCCTTCTTCAACCACACGTCACGCGTGATGGACGAGGTGTGATGCTTGCGGAAGGGGTCCTCATAGCCCTTGATGTCGTGGTAGAGGATATCACCACTGGCATTCAAGTCCAGGTCCTGCATGGGCAGTTCCGAGAACAGGCGTGCCCTGCCGCCGCTGGTGCTCACCTGATACACCTGGGGGAACGAACGGCTGGCAAACAGGATGGACTGGGACGTGGGCATGTTGGTGGCCTCAAAGAGCACCGTGCCATCGTTGAGGAAACACAGCGGGGTCTCGTTGCCGCTGTCGGTGGTCAGGCGCTTGGGCGTGCCGCCGTCCTTGTCGATGATATACACGTCAAGACTACCCTCACGTGCCGAGGCAAAGGCAATGTTCTGCCCGTCGGGGCTCCACACGGGGTAAGCATCATAGGCCGCATTGGACGTCAGTTGATGGGCCGAGCCGCCACTGGAGGACACTGTGAACAGGTCACCCTTGTAGGAAAACGCGATGGTCTGCCCATCGGGCGAAATGGCGCTGAAGCGCATCCATAACGGGTTGTCTTGCGCAATGGCGCTAATGGTCATCAGCATCGTGACAACCATGGTCAGTTTTCTGTTTTTGCTCATATTTTTAAATAATTGTTAGATTTCTTTCCCGCAAAAATACATAGTTTTGTTGGAATTCTATGTATATTTGCGACAGTAAAATCAAGAACATTAGTATGATAGACCAAATTATTGAATACAACAAGACTTTTGTGGCCAGCAAGGGCTATGAGAAATACCTGACGGACAAGTATCCCGACAAGAAGTTGGCGGTGCTCTCGTGCATGGACACGCGACTGACCGAACTGCTGCCTGCCGCCCTGGGCTTAAAAAACGGCGACGCCAAAATCATCAAAAATGCGGGAGGTCTAGTCATCTCGGCCTTTGACTCGGCGATGCGCAGCCTCATCGTCGCCATCTATGAGCTGGGAGTGGAGGAGATCATGGTGGTTGCCCACTCGCACTGCGGTGCATGCCACATGAGTTATGACCACTTCCATCATGAGATGATTGCCCGTGGTGTGACCGACGAGACGCTCGACACCATCCGCAAGTGTGGCATCGACTTGAACACCTGGTTGGAGGGATTCAAGGACACGCCAACCTCGGTGCGCAACACTGTCCAAACCATCAAAAGCCATCCGCTTGTTCCCCAAGACATTGTGGTGAGAGGTTTTATCATTGACTCTGAGACGGGACAACTGGAAGAGATTGAATAGATGAACATCGAGGTGCTGCGTGACTATTGCCTGTCGTTGCCCGGTGTGACCGAGGCGACTCCCTTTGAGAAATTCTCAAGAGGCAAGTTCACCATCCTCGTTTTCTACGTGAGCGGCCACATGTTCTGCTACTTCAATATCGACGACTTCTCGGCCATTACCGTCAAGTGCAGTCCCGACGAAATGGTGGAATTGAAAGAACGATATCAGGGCATCGGAGAGCCGTTCAACGGCGATAAGCGGCACTGGATCAGTGTTCATTTGGGACAAGACGTCCCTGATGATGTAGTCAAAGCGTTGGTTAGCAAGTCACATGGACTTGTCGCCGACAAATATCGATAAACATGAGTGTGACAGCAAGAGATATCATCACCTATATGGAGTCGCAGCGCGATGACAAGCAGCGACAGGAACTGATGCGCTTCTTCAAGACCGGAAAAGGAGACTATGGCGAGGGAGATGAATTCCTGGGGCTGAAAGTGCCACAGACGCGCGAAGTGGTGAAACATGCCACCGACCTGCCGCTTGATGATATTCCCATATTGTTGACCAACCGCTACCACGAGATAAGACTCTGCGGCTTGTTGCTCTTAGTCTGGAG
Source organism: uncultured Muribaculaceae bacterium (assembly GCA_905233915.1). Classification (GTDB taxonomy): domain Bacteria; phylum Bacteroidota; class Bacteroidia; order Bacteroidales; family Muribaculaceae; genus Sodaliphilus. The sequence goes on from CAJOFM010000004.1 coordinate 141,589, forward strand.
ATTTGAAAAACTGTCAGCAAAGCGGTTGACCCATGATGAGGATGCCATCAACGGCCGTGACGAGGTAGTGACGATGTATCTGGAGCATGCGGAATATGCCAACAATTGGGACCTGGTGGATTTGTCGGCTCCGAAGATTTTGGGACGATGGCTGATGCTACCCACTTGCCTTGGCGACAAGACCGCCATTGTGGATTCCCTGGCCAACAGCGACAACCTGTGGCGGCAACGCATGAGCATGGTGTGCACCTGGATGACTTCCAGGCAGGGCGACCCCTCCTGGTGCCTGCGCTATGCCGAGATGCATCTGCACCATCCCCATGACCTGATGCACAAGGCCGTCGGGTGGATGCTGCGCGAGATGGGCAAGCAAGTGAGCATGGACTTGCTGCGGGAATTTCTTGAACAGCACGTCCATGAGATGCCACGAACGGCATTGCGTTATGCCATCGAGAAGATGCCGGCCGACGAAAGGGACTATTGGATGACAAGGTAAAACATTAAAACTCATAAAGGACAAAACGATGAAAAGACTTTTATTCGCTTTCGCCATCCTACTGTCGCTGGCAGCATGCGGCAACCAACAGGAGGCTGAAACAACCGAGAATAACCAAACAGTAACTAACGACACAATCAGTAAAGAAACTATGCAACAGAACATGCAAGAAGTACAGGCTTACCTGAAAGAGTGCGGCGCATTCTTCATTGCCACAGCCGACGGCGACCAGCCCCGTGTGCGCCCCTTCGGTGTCTCAGAGATTATCAACGACCGTCTCTACATCATGACGGGCAAGGTAAAGGACGTTTACAAGCAGATGGCTGCGAACAGCAAGTTTGAGATTTGTGCCCTGAAGCCTTCGGGCACCGAGTGGATGCGACTGAGCGGCACGCTGGTGACCGACGAGACGCTGGCTGTCAAGGAAGAGTTCCTGAACCGCAACGAGAGTCTGAAATCGATGTACAAGGCCGATGACGACAACATGGCCGTGCTCTACATCACCAATGCCACAGCGCGCTTCTTCGCCTTTGGCGCCGATGAGCGCAAAGTTCATTTTTAAATCAGATGTGACACGATGAAACAAGAGCGCAACGAGCAAACAGCAAGAATACGGCAGATGGAGCGGCGCCTCAACGCCGCTTCGGCTGCTGTGAAGCGTCTTGAAAGCGCCCTCGACAAGTGGGAGGCTGCACAAGAGGCCATTGCCGCGCTCGATGAATACTATGGCAGCGACCTGTGGCGGCAGGACTTTGCCGATGACGAGGCAGGCCTGCTTCCTGCCGACCTCAAGCGTGGTGTCCTCAGCGAGGACGGCATCTGGAATCTGCTCGCCGACGTCAGCGAGTTGAACAAGCGTTTACAAAAAGCGGCCAAGAAGAAAAAATGACTATGACATTACAAGAAGCAATTGCAGCCCGACACAGCGTGAGGGCCTATCAGGAACAGCCATTAACTGAGGCGGATGCCCAAGCGCTGCAAGAGAAGATTGATGAGGTGAACCGTGAAGGGCGGTTGCACATCCAGCTGATTCGCAACGAGCCCAAGGCGTTTTTAGGACCATTTGCCCGCTACGGCAAGTTCCGCGGTGTTACCGACTACCTCGTCATGGCAGGCGAGAAGGCTGACGACCTCGATGAGCGCATCGGCTACTACGGAGAGCAGTTGGTACTGCTTGCCCAGACGCTCGGGATGAACACCTGCTGGGTGGGACTCAGCTACACTAAGGTGCCTGGGACCTACGTGCTCAACGAGGGCGAGGTCATTAAGGCCTATATAGCCATCGGCTACGGCGAGACGCAAGGTGTGTCGCACAAAATCAAGCGCATCGACCAGGTTAGCAACGTCACCGACCTCACTCCTGGTTGGTTCCGACGCGGTGTCGAAGCCGCACTGCTGGCACCCACAGCCATTAATCAGCAGAAGTTCTCGTTTGAATATCTGCCGGCTGCCGACGGTAAGCCAGCTCGCGTCGTGGCCAAGCGCCATTACTCCCTCGTTGGTTACACCCACATTGACCTGGGCATTGCCAAGTGCCACTTTGAGATTGCCGCAGGGAAAGAGAAATTCCAGTGGGCTTAATTTGACAATAAGGTATGTATCCGAAGTTCATTATCACTACAGGCGGGGTGCTCAGGCTGGGCATGGTGAACCAGCATAGGCATCTGCTGGAGCCTGGAGAGGGCTGTCTGGGCGGTGGATACTATGAAATTGACTATACTTCCAATTGTCTGGTGCTTGACCGTGAGTCCTACGATTATGGCCGTCCACAATGGCACAAGATTAAAGTCTTGAGGGTGCCATCGGCCTATCGTGGAATGGGGATTGTCTATAAGTCTGACGGAATCTTCAATGTCAGCGAGGAATTGACAATTGTGTATGATGACTGAGATACAGATAACAAAGGACATTGCCGATGAGTCAATCAGGCGGCTCTATGAGACGGCATTTCCCAAGGGAGAACAGATTCCTTGGGAAGACCTGATGCGGCTCATAGAGGCAATGCCGCTCGACTTCACCGCCTATTATGAGGATGAACAATTCATCGGTTTCACCATCACTTATCCCCGCCGAACCTTCAACTGGTTCTGGTACTTTGCAGTTCGTGAAGAACTCAGGGAGAAAGGCTACGGCCGGCGGATATTTTCTCAACTGATGAAGAAATACCAAGGGCAGCCCTCGGTCCTAGACATGGAGAGCCCATACCAGGAGCCGTGCCCCAATCCCGAGCAGAGGAAACGCCGTCATGCGTTCTACGTGCGCCTAGGCTTTCGTGACACCCATCTGTTCAAAACCTATAACGGCATTACCATGACCATCATGATGGCTGGGCCAGGCACATTCACCATGCAGGACTGGGACGATATCGTCGGGGAACTCAAGCAGTTCTGGTGGCCTGAGTAGGAAAAAGGGGCGGTTTTTATTGGCGCAGTGAATAGCGCATAGACTTGATTTCCTGCACGTTATTGATGATGCTGATGGTGCCCAAGGTCATCAGCAACGAGAGGACTGAGACGATGATCAGTCGGGAGTTGTCGCACAGCCATTCCAGGAAAAAGACATGATGTGTATCGAAATTAAAGACTGGAATACTGGTCGGCGACGTGAGGAGATAAGCGATAGCAATACCTCCAACGATGAGTCCTGATAGAAACGCCACCATCGCAGCCATCTTGTAGCGACGCAGGGTCGCTTCCTGATGCTGCTTGATATACTCCACGGCATCCAAGCGCTTGGTAAGTGATACCATGAAGGCGTCACGGTCGTCGAAATGCGGTTTCTGGGCGAGGAAGAGATCCTCAAGGGCTTTATCTTTGTTCATAACTGTAGTCTTGCTTTAAGTTTGTCACGCCCCCGGGAGAGTTGTTGCTTGACGGCACCGTCAGTTGTATCGGTAATCGCGGCAATCTCCTTGATGCTGTATCCGTTGAGGTAAAACAGTGTGATAGCCGAGCGCTCCTTGGGCGGCAGGGTGCGCAGGGCAAGGTAGAGGTCCTGGTGTTCAAACGAAGCATCGGCCTCGTTGCCGCCGATGAAGGTCCGTGCCTCGTCGATGCTGTCCATCGTGCGGCATCCCGCCTTGTGGTTGAGGAAGGTGTTATAGGCAATCTTGAACAGCCACGAGCGGAACTTCCCTTTATTCTGGTAGCCCGCCAACGAGAGGTAGGCCTTGACCAGGGCATCCTGGGCCAAGTCATCGGCAACGCTCTTGTTGCCGCAGCACAGGGCGAGCAAGAAACCTCGCAGGGCCTCTTGCTCACGCTCCACATGCGTTATGAAGACTTCTCGCGTCACAGGTTATTCTTGTGTCGTAACTCTTTTCTCCTCAGCCTCTATCTCCTTGGCGAGCATCTTCTTGCCCACGAAATAATTCACAAGGAAAGCGATACCCACCCCGAGGGCAATCAAGCCGAAGCAAACGGCAGTCATCGGGTCATCGGTGCCGCCAAGCTGGTTAGTTCCAAGATAGATGCCAAAGCCGATCAATCCGAAGCCAAGCAGCGTGGCGAGGCATCCCCACAGCAGCTTCGCGAGCAGTTTCTCCTTCAACAGTTTCCCATTGCGCGACATCTTCTTCATGATCTCTTCGATATCCATTTCAGGATTCTTCTCAATTGCGGCCAGCACGATTTTTGTGCGTTGGTTGGCTGCATTCATCTTTTCTCGGATTCCAAACCACACGAGCATAATGGGAAGAACGCAACCACATGCTATCGGCACTATAATTTCAGCAAGATGTTCCATTTTCTTTTATTGTTTTTAATTGTTATACTTTAGTTTTCTTGAACCAGTTCCCTCGCTTGAGCTCGGGTTCTGCGGGCTGCGCCTCAGCAATCACATGCGCGCTTGCATTGCGTTCGGCTTGCACCACAGTTCACTCATATAACAAGCCAGGACGCCAAAAGGTGACATCCATGGCTGTTTTTTTGCAAAGAATTTCCAAAATCCCGTTATAGCAAGCCTTGGATGAAGTCGGCCATCATCTGGTCGTGGCGGCGCACGTCGTGGTAGAGAGCCAGCTGGTTGCGGGTGCGGTCCAGGTTGTGGGTCGGATACTTGATTTTATAGTAGGTGTCACCGTTGATGTAGTCGGTCAAGAAGCGCACGCATTGCATGAAGGGGAACAGCGCCACAGCATAGGGCAGATGCTCCACCTCGATGGGCGTGAGGAACTCGCTCGCCGACTCCAGGTAACCTTTGGTAAAGGCCTTGAAGATGGCTTCGTTGAAGCCCACGTGCGACAGGTCGGGGTCGTCCTCGGCTGTGAAGTTGGCCCCTGTGCGCAGGAAGTCGCCGTAGTCCGAGAAGATGAACGACGGCATCACCGTGTCGAGGTCGATGACGCACAGCACCTGGCCATCACGGTCAAACAGCATGTTGTTGACCTTGGTGTCGCAGTGGCAGATGCGCTTGGGCAGTTTGCCCTCACGGTGGAGGCGCTCGGCCTTGCACATCTCGGCGGCATCGCGTTCCAGTTCATCAACGATGTCACGCACCTCGTCAAGACGGCCCGCGGCATCGTTGGCAACTGCCTCGCGCAACTGACGCATGCGCAGTTCCATGTTGTGGAAGTCAGGGATGGTCTCGCCCAACGGCTCGGGCACATCGACCAGCATTTTCTCGAAGTTGCCGAATGCCTTGCCGCAATCATAGGCGCTCTCGGGTGTGACGGCCTCGTTAGTGACCGTGTCGGGGATATACACCATCACGCGCCAGTAGCGGTCGGCCTCGTCGCGGTAGTAGGTTTTGCCGTCTCGGGCCTTGACGAACTGCAACACCTTGCGGTCAATATCAGTGGAGCCTGCAGCTTCCAGTTTGCTGCGGATGTGGGCAGTCACCACCTCGATGTTGTGCTGCAGCAGGTCCACGTCCTGGAAAATGGCGTTGTTGATGCCCTGCAACACATAGTCGGGCAACTCGCCCTCAGTAACCACGCGGTAGGTGTCGTTGATGAGCCCGTTACCAAGCGGCTTAACCTCCTTGACCGCCCCTTTTATCTCAAATTGCGCCAGAATGCCGGCAATATCCATTGTTTCCATTATTTAGTTTTTAGTCCCTAATTCCTAGACAACCTAGATAATCTAGACAATCTAGATGGTCTAGAGAAGATAACTTCTAACTCCTCACTCCTAACTCCTCACTCCTAACTCCTAACTCCTCACTTTTAATGCTTTTCCCAATACTTGGCCCCCTTGGCTTTCAACTGCTCGGTGAAGGCTTCAGCGACGGCACGTGTGGCGGCTTCGTCCTCGGGCTTGGCCCAGGCATGGCGGTATCCACGGAACCTGCTCCACTCGCCTCGAGTGAAATCAGGCACCTGTACGGGCTTGTTCCCGTTGTTCATCGAGAGGGAGCCCAATTCGGCCAAACAGCACCACTCGGCCAGGTCATACACGTCAATGTCGAGCGGCAGTCCGTTCTGCAGACAATAGACCAAGCGCGAGTCCATGATGAAGTCCATGCCGCCATGGCCGCCCACTTCCTTGGCCTCTTCGCCATAGCGTTTCACGAGCGGTGAGGTGAACGACTTCAGGAGAGTTTCGGTATCTTCTTTGCTCAGGTAGGAATGGCCAGTGTAGTCCTTGCTGACGTTAACACCTGCCTTTGCCAACACGTCCTTCGCTAGCGCAAAGCCCTCAACGGGATATTTGTTGACAAAGCCCTTGGTGCCGGTGAGCTGATACATTCGGTTATAGGGCTGCGGCGTCATCACGTTGTGATGAATCTCGATAACCTTGCCTTTCTCGGTGGAGATGAGCGTGGTGGTGTGGTCGCCGTTCTTGAAGTCGGGGCAATACTCGCCTGTGCGAGCCTTGTACAGTTCCTGGCCATTAAAGGAGCGGGTATCCATCGCCACTAGCGTTCTCATGCGGTCGCCGCGGTGAAGGTTAAGCACTTGAGCGATGGGTCCCAGACCGTGGGTGGGATAAACATCACCGCGGAACTTGCTGTTATAGTCCAGGCGCCAGCCCAACTTGTCATCGTCACCGCGTTTCCAATACTCGTCCCAATAGGGCGACAACTCGTGGCGGTAGGCCCCTTGCACGTAGATGACCTCGCCCAGCAGGCCACGCTGCGCCATGTAGAGCGAATTAAGTTCAAAGAAGTCATAGCAGCAGTTCTCAAGCATCATCACATGCAGGCGCTTGCTCTCGCTCAGGTTGATGAGCGACCATATCTCGGTCAGGTTCATTGCCGAGGGCACTTCGATGGCGACGTGATGGCCATGCTCAAGCGCCTCACGCGCAATCAGGTAATGGTGCAGCCAGTCGGTGGCGATATACACCATGTCGATGTCGGTGCGTTTACACAACTCTTTATAGCCATACTCGCCATAATAGACGTCGGCAGCGGGCATGGAGGCTTTGCGCAGGATTTCCTGGCAGGCCTCGGCACGGTCGCGCTCGTGGTCACACAGGGCCTTCACCTCGATGCCGGGGATGTGGGTCCAGCGCTCTACAGCGTCGGGTCCACGCATTCCCAGGCCCACAAACGCCACTCTCACAACGGGGATTTTCTCGACCGTCATTCCCAAGGCCGACCGCTGGCCCGCTGGGCGCTGCGGCACCTCGGTGACGATGGTCCCGTCTTGGATGGTGTAGGGCCAGTTGAACTGTCCCCACGCGTTAAACGGCAGCACGGCAATCGCTGCCAACACAAGTGCAATGATATAACTCTTTTTCATAATCTATTATTTTAATTTCCATCCATAATCGCCATGATAGATCATCTGGCGGGTCATGCCGCCGTCAATACAGATGTTCTCGCCCGTGATGAAGCCCGCCTTGTCAGAACAGAGGAACAGTACCATGTTGGCGATATCCATGGGATTGCCTACCCGACCGACAGGCTGTTGAATGGCATCGGGTCCTTGATAAACGGTACCGGCTGTGTCAATCCAGCCTGGAGAAATGGAGTTGACCCGGACTCGCTCGGCAAGGCTGACGGCCAGTGCATGGGTCAAGGCTGCAATTCCGCCTTTGGCCGCGGTGTAACTCTCGGTCTGGGGCTGGCTCATGCGGTCGCGGGAAGAGGAGATGTTCACGATAGCAGCCCCTGGGGCAAAGTAGGGAGAGAAGAGTTTAGTGAGGTAAAACGGAGCGGTGACTCCAACGCTCAGCGCATACTGGAACTCCTCGTAGCTGCACTCGTCGAGCCCCTTCATCAATGGCAAGGCATTATTGATGAGATAGTCCACATGGCCATGTTTCTTGATGACCTCTCTTGCAAAATCCTCCAGCACTTGTTTGTCGGCGATGTCACCCACAAAGTGACTTCCTGCCCGCTTGTCAATCACGCAGAGATGTGCGCCAGCCTCGCTGAAGGCCTCGGCAATGCAACGCCCTATACCCTGTGCGCCACCCGTCACGACAGCTATTTTATCTTTGAAATCCATGCTTATTGTGGCATTTGATGATCAATTTACGGGAACAAATATAGCAATAATTCAGCACTTTACCCACTGAGTCCCAAATTTTCAGAAGAAAATTATCAAAACCCACCCCAGTTATGCTACACCCCACCTTCCACCACCAAAATGTCATCAAAATCTTCTCTAAGTGTACTGTCAAAGGTTGGGACCCGAGTCAGCACGACGAATTTGCCAGCACACGAGTCGGTGTTGTACTGCAGCCCGCTGCCGTAGCACACCTCGGCATTGAACATCTGGCAGGTGGCGAGGGTTTCGTCACTCTCGATCAGGTTGATGATGTGGTACGGCATGTTGTTATCGCTTCCCCATGGGATGTAGGACAGCGATTTGTCGATGATCGTCGGCACGATGTCCACGTCTTCCTTGAACACCTTGCCGCTGTCGGTCTTGAAAGCGGCCGATGCGTTGAGCACCGGGATTGTTTCTACACTATTAAAATTTAACTCCATAATCTCGCGGTTTAAGTTTCCGCAAAAGTATGGAGTCTGTTCGATTGTCTAAAAGACAAAGATTATTTGATCTCTAGATTTGATGACTTTGTTAATATGCTAACAATCTCATTTTCGCAACTAAGGGAAAGAATTCCGTCTGAATCTGAATTAATAGTGATAAATTCCCAGTTCTTTCCACCATTGCCAGAATGTGCTATACACTTTTCAAGTTTCTTTGGCATTAAGGCAAAATCACGAGCATCTATGAATATCGTTGAGCCAAAAGATATAAAAACTTCATCTTGTGATACGACTTTGTCAAAAAACACAGGTACACATGCCACTATCTCCCAATCCTGTTTTGCGGCAAGATCTGTTAATTCTCCAACTTTATCAGTATCTCTGAAATACTGTTCCCAGATTTCTTCTTCAGATAAATTAGGAAACATTCTCTTGTGATAACTAACGGCATCTTTAAATGTATATCTTTTACATCCTTCGATGTCGTGCATTGTTAACGCAGAAAAATATGTCTTATATTGACGGATTAAATTTTCCTCTTCTTTCTTTCCACTGCAGTCTCTATCTTTTGTTCTTGCATAAATCATTTCTTCCGGGAGAGGGAATGGGCCTTTTTCCGTTGGCATTAGAACAACGGTTTCATCATATGTTGTGATTTCGCAATTATCCAATTTAATCAGTTCGTGGGTTTGATTATCTGTATTACCAGAACATGAAACAAATAGACAAAAGCAAATCAAAAAACAAAATATAAGCGCAAGCCTTCTGGTCACCATCTTTAATAATCCATTATTGCGTTGATTACATCTTCATTATAAACACCGCTTAGGATGTTTGGAACTTCATCATCATACGACAAAAAAGTCCAAGTTGAACCGTTATCAGGCGATATTCCTAATGTCTTTTCAAAAGGCGACAAATGCAATGACTTGCCATTTTTTCCAGTCAAATTAGTCGTGTTAGTAAAAACAATAAAAATGTTATCGCCATCATCTACTCTTCTCACTAAAGATGGGACAACCATTGTAATCTTAACTCCTCTTTGCTTAAAACTTTCTTGAAACTCATTCATATCTCTAGCCATCATCTCGGCAATATCATTTAATTCAAAATGCTCACCATCTGCTTCTGCTAATTTCTGAATATGCTTCAAGGCATCCTTATTGAAATACTCTAGACTTTTGCTATAATAACCGTCACTAATTGCTTTCGTATAGTCCGCGAATTGATTTAACATTTGCGTTTCGCACGGTCCATACTTATTTGAAGTATGTTCAACAAAACCAACTTTAAGCCCCTCTTGTATAGGTTGGTCTGACTCAAACTCGTTAGAAATCACGATTGAATCTGAGTATTGAGTAACAGCAACTTCGTTACCACTAGTTTTGTTACTGGAACTTTCTCCATTCGATGATTGATTGCTGCTACAACCCATCATCAATAAAATGAGCGGAATGATAAATAAAAACTTGTACATGTCTGTAAGTGGTTAAGATTTATGAATAAATTATCAAATAAAGAACGGCCAAAGCAAACCCTTGAATTCAGCGATGAATGGGTCAATCAGAATAGTTGTTAGAAAACTATCTTCTTTTGCCATTAACCACCAAAAATAAACAGCAAAGATCTCAGCTGATATTATATAAAGTACAACCAAAACCCCTAGAATGCCAGAGAAAAAATTATTAGAGTCCTTTGCCATGTTATAATATTAGTAAAAGATATCGTTTTAAGTAAACTTAGGTTTCTCGATGATGTCTTTTATGCTTGTCGGCAGCTTAGCATCTAATTCATAAAAAGATGGCCCACCGTCTAGCACATCTTTAATTTTACTTTCTAATTCATCATCGTATAACTGTGATACTTTGCTCATAAGACGAGAAATAGTAGCGAATTGGACTTCCATCATTGTCATTTTTGTTTGATGACCATTAATTGGCACAAAGACAATATTATTAGGAAGCCAATGGTTTTTTTCAATCATATCCGTGATGCCAACTTTACATATCCAGGCAGAAATAATCAGAAAAGAAGCATCAGGATCGTTCTCGTACCTATCAAGCATATTCTTGACATTTGCAACTGCATTGCCAAGCTTAGTTAATTGTTTAGCATTATTTAATAATCCCATTGTATTAATTTAACAACCTGGACAACAAATTCGCTATAACTGTTGCTGGTAGCATAAACAACCCCACCATGCAACCGCTTCCAGAAGACGAGCTTCCCGTTTTAGGGGCACCTGATGGACAACCATCCATGCTATGACCATCTCCACGACCATTTGTTTTACTACACCCATAACATACATAAAAACGTCGGGATGGGTCGCGAGTGTCACTCCAGTAATATTTATAGACTGACATTGGAGCTCCACATGAAGGACAACGACCATTTTCCAATAGGCCTTGTTCTTTCAAAAAAGCCATCGCCTTGGGGTCATTAACCGGGCCCATCATGAATAAACGCATAAACTCATCTTCAAAGACTTCATATTCGTGACCCGACTCTCTGAAGCCATGTTCATTAAGTTCTTTTGCCATTAGCTTAAGATAATCCTTAAAACTAAGACTGTTGATGTAACTACTTGAGTATTTCATAGACGTATTATTTAAATGTTGATGAAACGTTATCCATATATTGTCTTGTGCCAGACTCTATCCTATCTATCATTTGTTGTTGATCCATAGTTTCAGGAAAAGTCCAGTCAAGTTTATGATTCCCGATGAAAAGATTCTTCATTTCAAAAGTCACAGTAATCTTATTGATTGAATGCTGGAAATGGAAAGCTATGCTTCCAGCAGCATTTTGCGTGCCAACACAAACATAATTATTTGTTTCTTTAACAACACCTAGCCCAGAATCAGGGTCTATAAAATTGTCAATTAAAGTGCGATATTTGACTCTCATACCGCCTTGTTTTACCAATTTGTCATTTTCGTTATAAGAATCTTTTGCAAAATTGAATATCACTATTATAACAATAACAATGACAAATATAAGGAATGTACTCATTTACAACAGATTATTTAGTCAAAATAATAAGATATCTCTTGATATATTTGACTATCAGATTTAGACTTGCCAAACTTAAACTCTTTGAGAAGGGCCGAATTTTGAATGACTGCAACATGAATTTGAGGTCCACCAAGTGCTGTAAAGCTTATGAACAATTCCTGTCCAGAATTGTTTTTGAATCTTATAGATTCGTCATAAGAACGCTCCATAACGATAGTATGGTTTGGGTTCTGTAAAACAAGATTAACAAGGGTACCAAAATTTGCTCTTAAGCGATTTGCGGTCCCAGGAGTTTTAAGTGCGACAGCTTCTTTTTCATCAAGTTTCTTTCTAGAAATTGATACCCATATTAAAACAATAATGCAAAGAATAATAAGTAAAGTTTTCATTTTTATTTATGTTTTATTTCTTAACAACATTACTCAAATGCAAAAATAATATATTATTCTAAAATGGATTCATAATTGACAAATAAATTATAAAAATACTTCCAGGCCGTTGATCTCGAAGATGCAGCAGATGCGGGCCTGGCGTATCTGATGCGAGTCGAGCAGTTTGAACTGCTGGGTGCCTTGATAGAAGTTGTAGCGCAGGGGGATGCAGTTGCGCCAGCACTGGATCTCCCCGCTCTTGGTCCAGAGCTTCAAGTCAACCGGGTCGCCGGCCTTGAGCATCCTGCGAAGGGTGCTGATGTGAATGCTTTGTGCCATAGGTCTATTGGAATGAGGGGTCAAACTCTTCGGTAAAGATGCGGTCGTGATCCACGGACAGGTAATCTGTCGGCAGATATGTCCGCCTGTCTTGGTACTGGACGGTGAACTTCACGGTGTTGAGTTCACCGTCCGCGTCGCTGATCTCGCAGGTCAGCTCGGCGTCATACTGTTTTATGGGATATATATCGTACACGATATAATGTTAAACTACCTTAATGTTTGAGATAAATCGCTTGCGATATAAATTATCTGCCGTACCTTTGTGTCGCAAACGATATAATTACAAGAAAAGATATGGCAACGATTTATGATTTCAAGGCTCTGACGAGCCGAGGCAAGGAGATAGATTTCTCGGAGTTTAAGGGTAAGGTACTGCTGATTGTGAACACGGCCAGCAAGTGTGGTTTCACACCCCAGTTCTCCGGACTGGAAGAACTGAACCAGAAATACAAGGATCAGGGACTGGTCATCATCGGCTTCCCCTGCAACCAGTTCAAGGAGCAGGACCCGGGCACTGACGGCCAGATTGAGGAGTTCTGCCAGTTGAACTACGGCGTGACGTTCCAGATCATGAAGAAGACCGATGTGAACGGCCCCGCTGCCGAGCCCATCTTCGAGTACCTGAAGACGCAGGCTCCCATCGAGGAGTATCACGGTCTGAAGGCTAAGGGTGCAGCTCTGCTCTTCAAGAAGATCAGCAATAGTGTGGAGAAGGACAGCGACATCAAGTGGAACTTCACCAAATTCCTGATTTCAAGGGACGGCGAGACCATCAAGCGCTATGCTCCCACAACCGAACCCAAGGATTTCGAGAAAGACGTTGAAGCCATGTTGGCTTAAAGCATTGCCATGCACGCCGAATTACAAATAGACAATCAGATCTGCTTCCGCCTGTACACGGCGGCGAGGTTGGTCACGCAGGCCTACACGCCGATGCTGACGGAGTTGGGCATCACCTATCCGCAGTACCTGGTGCTGATGGTGCTGTGGGAGAAGGACTGCCAGCCCGTCAACGACATCGCCCATCGGCTGATGCTGGAGACCAATACCGTCACGCCGCTGCTGCAGCGCATGGAGAAGCAGGGACTCGTCGAGCGCAAGCAAGGCGAAAAGGACAAGCGGCAACACATCATCAGCCTGACCAAGAAGGGAAAAAGCCTGGAGCAGAAGGCCTACAGTCTGATTCCCTCCGGTATGGGTGAACAGCTGTCGGATTGTCCGCTCAGGCTCGAGGACTACCAGAACCTCGCCCAGGAACTTGACTCAATTATTAACTCATTAAAAAAATAAAGAATTATGGCACATCTGTGTGAAAACTGCAAATTTCGAGCAAACTACGACCGCAAGCCCAGCTCCCTGATGGGACGCTTTTGGCGCTGGCACATCAACTTCTGCCCTGGCTGGAAGGCTTATTTCACCAGCCTGAATGAAGAGCAAAAGAATGAACTGCGTGAGAAGTATAAATTCACTAAATATCAGTCATAACGATGAAGAAGATGATATTTGGCCTCATGGCCATGATGAGCGTGCTGGGCATGTCGGCACAGGGTATCTATGACATCACGGTAAAGGACGACCTGGGCAGGGACGTCTCGATGGCCGACTACAAGGGCAAGGTGCTGCTGATCGTGAATACCGCCACCCGTTGCGGATTCACGCCCCAATACGACGAACTGGAGGCGCTCTACGAGAAATACCATGCCCAAGGGCTGGAGATACTCGACTTCCCCTGCAACCAGTTTGGCGAGCAGGCTCCCGGTACCATCGAGGAAATCCACCAGTTCTGCACGGCCAACTTCAATATCCAGTTCCCGCAGTTCGACAAGATTGACGTGAACGGTGCCAACGAGTCGCCACTTTTCACCTACCTGAAGGCCCGGAAGGGTTTTGGCGGTTTTGACCTTAATGACCAGCGCGGCAAGTTCATGGACGAGATGCTGCGCAAGCGCGATGCCGACTACGACAAGAAGAGCGACATCAAGTGGAACTTCACCAAGTTCCTGGTCTCACGCGACGGCCGTGTCGTGAAACGTTATGAGCCCACCGACAAGATGACAGACGTTGATATCGACATCCAGCTTGAGGTGAATCCTGCCATAAGCAACATCATGGCCCGCCGCTCGGTGCGCAAGTATCTCGACAAGCCCGTGGAGCACGAGAAGCTGGAAGTGATCGTGCGCGCCGGCATCAATGCCCCCAGCGGCATGAACCGCCAGCCGTGGATCATCCGCGTGGTGGAAGACCAGCAACTAATTGCCGATGTGAACGAGGTGTTCAAGAAAGAGAACCCCGACCAGGTCGCCCGTGACCCCAACTTCAAGAACATGTTCCGCAATGCGCCCAACCTCATCTGTGTGTGCACGCCCGACGACGGTCGTGGTGAACTCGATGCAGGCCTGTTGGGCGAGAACATGATGCTGGCGGCGCAGGCAATGGGTCTGGGCACCTGCTGCCTGGGCGGTCCTGTGCGCTTCCTGAACACGAACCAGAAATGCAAATTCTTCCTTGACCGCCTCGACATCCCCGAGGGCTACAAGCTGAACTACATCCTTGCCATCGGCTATCCCGACGAGCAACCCGATGCCAAACCGCGTGACGCATCCAAAGTGAAATACATCCAATAATCAATGAACTAAGATGGTGAAAAGTTTTAATTCTAACGCGTGGATTGTTCCACAACCCGTGCTGATTATCGGCACCTATGACAAAGACGGCAAACCCAACGCCATGAACGCGGCTTGGGGCGGACAGTGGGACATGAAGGAAATCATGATTTCGCTGGGCTCGCATGCCACGACCGACAACCTCAAGGACAATGCGGAACTCACCGTCACCTTTGCCACAGCAGCGACAATGGTGGCTGCCGACTATGTTGGCATCGTGAGCGGACGCAACACGCCCGACAAGATGGAAAAGACGGGCTGGACCATCGAGAAGGCCCCCAACGTGAATGCGCCAGTCTTCAAGGACTTCCCCCTGACCCTGGAGTGCCGTGTGAAAGCAAAACTCGACGAAACAGCGACGGGCTACAACCTCGTGGCCGAAATCGTCAACATCCTGTGCGACGAGAAGTATCTGGCTGCCGACGGCAAGCCCGATGTAGAGAAGATGGAACTTATCACCTTTGATCCCGTTCATCACACCTACATCCAGTTGGGCAAGACGGTAGGCCAGGCATTTGCCGACGGCGCTCAACTCAAGTGAGAAGAACAAGCAGGGAAAAACCATTGACGGCATGAATAAATTTGTCAGCTTTCTCAAGCCCCTGATGCCGATACTTGCGGCAGCATACGGCATGGCACTGATCTATGTCACTGCTATGCCGACTTGCAATGACTCGCTTGGTTTTGGCGGCGAGTTGCTGTCGTGGCTGCTGACATTGGCGGGAATCGGGCTGACGTTGTTCCTCGTTCAACGGGTAGAGCCGAAACTGTTCCCTGATGCCAGACAATTCCAGCTCAAGCGGCCAGTGACCCTTGTTTTTGTGGGGCTGTTGTTAATCGCTCCGCTCTGGTTCTTAGTGAGGGAATACATCGTGTACGGTTTCACGAGCCTTGTCCACTCCGTGCAGTTGGAGCCGCTGACCTGCACGACTCCAGAACTGCGTGAGGACTTGGTGGCCGGCGTCCATGCCGTGTTGCTGGCGCCCGTACTCGAGGAACTGTGTTTCAGGCAAATGGCGATTTCACCCTTCCACAGCCGGCGTGCGCAGGTAATTGTCTGTGTGTTGATGGCCGTCTTGTTTGGGATGTTCCATGTGCGCAATTTCCTTGGGGCTTTCATTGATGCCTTGTTCTATGGAGCGATATTCATCTGCTCGCGAAACATCTGGAACAGCGTGGCACTCCATGCCAGCTGCAATCTGACGGCAACGCTGCTTGCGGTTTATTGCTGGTTGGGCCTTGGTGACTTGCAGGTGGCGAAAACGCCAGTCATCATGATGACTGATGCCAAAGTTGTTATCGTCAGCATAGTCTTGGCCATTGTGGGGCTTTTGCTGATCAATACTAAGAGAAGAAAACATCATAACGAACAAAAAACTATACCATCATGAAGAAGATTATCATTATTGACGGAGGTCCGAGAAAGATTTTCAACACGGCCTCGATGTTACAGAAATTCGCCGAGGGCGCAACCGCAGTGAGCAATGAGATTGAAGTCAAGACCGTTCGACTGTATGACCTCGACTACAAGGGCTGCATGTCGTGCATGGCCTGCAAAATCAAGGGCCGGGCATCTAACGTCTGCAAGTTCAAGGATGCCCTAACACCCGTACTGGAAGAGATTGCACAAGCCGACGGCCTGGTAATGGGCTCGCCGATTTACTTTGGTGACGTGACGGGCCAGATGCGCACCTTCCTGGAGCGCCTGGCATTCCCCTGGCTCTCCTACAACGACTACAGCATGACGGCACCCAAACGCATGCCCGTGCTGCTGGTCGAGACCATGAACGGAACGCCCGAACGGAACAATAGCCAGGGCTATGGCTCGATGGAGTATTGCATCAAGGCCGCCCTGGGTGAGCCCGAGCGCCTCATTGCCTACAACACCTATCAGGTGAAGAACTACGCCAACTTCGAGCTGGCAGGATTCTCCGAGGAAGCCAAGCGCAAGTATCGCGACGAGCATTGGGAGCAAGACCTGCAGGCCGCCTACGACGCAGGCCAACGCATGGCCGAAAAGATTTTGGGATGATATTCCATTCACTAAAAAATGCAGTTTCACAACTCTGGCACAGGTTGAAGACCTGGCTGCAGTCGCTTTCCTTCAGGACCGGCGTTATTGTGCTGTTGTGCTGCATACCGTTCTATATACTGTCCTTTGCCCAAATGCTGTTGCCCATCAGCGTTTCGGCAAAGGGCATATTATGGACTATCCTCTTCGGCCTGGCCAAGACCTGCCAATACGGAGGCCTGACCATCCTCGGCGTCGAGGGCTACAAACGCCTAAAAAACAAACTCAAACGTAAAAGCCCCTGATTCCCGATTTGTAAATAGTAATTGAAAAGCACACTATGCGGAACGGAGCGTTTGCCTTTTTGGAACAAGTCTTTTGCCATAATCTTTGTGCGGTATCAAAGATTTAAGTAAATTCGCAGCGAATCTCTATTCATGGGAGGAGATTGCGAATATAATCAAAATGTAAAGATATATGGAAAGTCAAATTACAAGGGGAGCAGCTTGGGAGCTGCTGAGACAATACAATAAAGACCCGTTTCACCTGCAGCATGCGCTGACGGTGGAAGGCGTCATGCGCTGGTATGCCGGGCAACTTGGGTTTGCCGACGAAGTGGATTTCTGGGGTATGGTAGGACTGCTGCATGACATCGACTTTGAGCAGTATCCCGAGCAGCATTGCATCAAGGCGCCTGAACTGCTGCGTGCTGGGGGCGTGAGCGAAGACATGATTCACGCCATCTGTAGTCACGCCTATGGCATGCACGTGGATGTGAAGCCAGAACACCTGATGGAGAAGGTGCTCTTCGCTACCGATGAGCTGACCGGACTGATCTGGGCTGCTGCTCTGATGCGCCCGTCGAAGAGCGTCCAGGACATGGAACTGAAGTCTCTAAAAAAGAAGTACAAGACAAAAGCATTTGCCGCCGGCTGTTCCCGCGAGGTGATTGAACAGGGAGCTGAAATGCTGGGATGGCCATTGGAAGAGGTGCTGCAAAAGACCCTCGACGCCATGAGGGATTGTGAAGCCCGGGTGGCAAGTGAGATGGATGTCATCCTCAATGGATGAATTCTCACCCATTAAACCTGCCCATAACACATTTTTGACAAAGCAACAAACTCTTCCATATCTTTACAGCGCTTATAACTGGTATATTCTTGATTTTTTCGGTATACGTTAACGATATTATTCACAAATAAGTAAACCGCTAATTTATAGCGGTTTACTTCAAGTTGTTCAGAGTTGTTCGGAGTTGTTTCTAAGACTCTATTTGCCGATGCAGAAGTGGGTGAAGATTTCTGAGAGGATGTTGTCGGTGGTGATTTCGCCGGTGATTTCACCGAGCCAGTGGAGGCATTCGCGGGTGTCCTGGTCGAGGAGGTCACCCGTGAGGCCGCTTTCAAGGCCGTCAATGGCGCGGGCAATGGCGGCACGGGCACGGGTCAACGCCTGGTAATGGCGGGCGTTGGTGACGATGACGGCGTCGCTGTCCACCTCGGGAAGTGCGGCATTTTCGACAATGAGAGTGCGCAGGGCTTCGACGTCGCTGTCACTTTTGGCGCTGATGGTGACAACGGGTGTGCACTCTGGCAGGAGTTCGTTCAGCTCACTCATCGTGGCGACATCGTCGTCGAGGTCAATCTTATTGAGCACGACGATGAGTCGTTTACCCTCACAACGGGCGATGATATCATGTGCCATACTGATGTCGGCGCTGGTGACGTCAACTACCCAGAGCACGACATTGGCCTTGTCGATAGCTTGCCAGGTGCGCTGGATGCCCATCTGCTCTACTGTGTCGCTCGACTGGCGGATACCTGCGGTGTCGATGAAACGGAACAATGTGCCGCCCATGATGACGGTGTCCTCGATGGTGTCGCGCGTGGTGCCATGGATGTTGCTCACCAGGGCGCGGTCGTCACCCAGCAAGGCGTTGAGCAGGGTGGATTTGCCTGCATTGGTCTGTCCCACGATGGCAACGGGCATGCCGTTGCGGATGGCGTTACCGTCGCGGTAACTGTCGGCCAGGCGGCTGATGAGGGTGTGGATTTCACGCGCCAGGGCAGTTACCTCACCACGGTCGGCAAAGGTCACGTCCTCCTCGCTGAAGTCCAACTCCAACTCTATTAACGACACAAAGTGCAGCAACTTTTCCCTTAAGCCGCGCAACTCGTCGCTGTAGCGGCCACGCATCTGGTTCATCGCCACATGGTGGGCAGCGCGGGACTGTGCCTCGATAACATCGGCTACCGCCTCGGCCTGCGACAAGTCCATGCGGCCGTTGGCAAAGGCACGGCGCGTGAACTCGCCCGCCGTGGCATGCCTGCAACCGGCATCGATGAGCGTCTGGATAACCTGTTGCTGAATCCATGTCGAGCCATGACAAGCCAGTTCCACCACATCCTCGCCCGTGAACGAGTTGGGAGCCTTGAAGACGGTCAGCACCGCCTGGTCCAGCACCTCACCCGAACCATCCACGACGTTGCCCAGATGGACGGTGTGTGTAGCCATGTTGGCCAACGGTTTGCCCTGCCAGCAGCGCTGCACGATGTCAAGCGCCTGGGGGCCACTCACACGAATAACAGCAATGCCGCCACAGCCTGATGGGGTCGAGACAGCGCAGATGGTGTCGCTACCAATATTTGTCAAATCAAGTGTATTCATCGACGTGGGTAATAAGCGGGCCAGTCCTTAATGTTTTCCTTACTCTCGATGACGTCCTCCACCTTGTCTTCAAGGGCCGCGAGGAAGTCATAGCCTGTGAGTGCCTCCACCTTGTCGATGGTGGTGGCATAGTTGGTCCAACTATTGGGCATTTTCTTGTTCTCCATCACAAAGGCGATGGCACGGTTCTGCTTGGGCGAATAGATCACCTTGAAGAAGCTCTCGGGCACGGCGATGTCGTCATACTTGCCGATGCGTTCCAATTTGTCCGAGAAGATGGGACCCGTGAAGATGATGAGGCGTCCAGCCGTGCGCGACCACTTGTGCACCGCTTCCTCGACATGGCGCCACTCGCCGTCGTTCATCTCATCGAGCTGCGGGCAGATGTTGGTCATCAGGAAGCACTGTTCCATGGCCGTCTTGTTCCAGCGCATGTCCATTGCCGGCGCCATGTGTCCACGGGTGTAGCCGCTCTCCTTGTATTCCCACCAGTCGGGGCAACCCTTCACGTTATGGTCGCGTTCAAACTTGTAGTCGGCACGGTTCTCGGCATCCTTTGAGTCGGCCATCGAGGTCATGGTACTCGTCAACTCATAGGCAACGCAGTTGGGCACACGGTAGTACTTGTTGAAGTACACCGTAATGGCCTTGTAGCGCACCGTCTGGTTGTCGAGCCGTTGGGGCAGTTTCACATCAAGCAATGAGGCATCACCCGTTGACTGGTATTCCTTGCCCTCGTCCTGGGACTTCCGGGCGGGCAACTCGTCATTATAGGCACTCTTGTAGAACGAGTTCTTCTGGTAGCCATGATACCCTGCCAGTGCCAGCAGTACAACGGCTAACACGTAATACCAACTCTTTTTCTGTCTTTTTTTCATCTCTCATCAATTTCTCGCTGCAAAGTTAAATAAAAATCATTGATATTTTATGTAACTTTGCAGCATGAATCATTGTTGTTAAACCCGGATTTTATCATGATGAAACTGAATTTGATCACTTTCGCCTCGTCGCTGGCAACCCGCGAGTCGATTTTCACCGACCACCACGAGTTGCTTGACGCCATCAATGAGAAATATGACGTGCGTTACATCTTCCCCGAGGAACTGGACAAGCCATTGCCTGCAGGCGCCACGATGGTACTCGTGGGCAGCGGTGGTGTCGAGGAAATGGTCAAGGCCCACATTGACCGCCTGCCGACCTATGTCGTGCTCATTGCCGACGGACTGAAGAACTCGCTTGCCGCCTCGCTCGAGATCCTGTCATGGATGCGACATGAGGGGCGACAGGGACGCGTGCTCCACGGGCCAACAAGTTTCATCATGCAGGGCATCGAGAACTACGCCCAGGCCCAAGATGTCATCGACAAGCTCAGCGGCAAGCGCGTGGGCGTCATCGGCAAGCCCTCAGGGTGGCTCATCGCCAGCAACGTGGACTATGCCGCCATGCACAATCGCTGGGGCATCACCATGGTGGATGTGCCGCTTGACGAGGTGGTCAAGGGCTACGAGGCTATCACCGCCGACGAGGTACAGGACATCACCGATGAGTTCATCAAGAAGGCCTTCGGCATCCGGGAACCGTCGCGCGACGAGGTGGTCAAGGCCATGCGACTCTATCGCTCGGTCAAGGGCATTGTGGAACGTTACCGCCTGGACGCTTTCACGCTCAACTGCTTTGACCTCATCCCCACAACCCGCACCACGGGTTGCGTGGCACTCGCCCTGTTAAACCAGGAGGGCATCCCTGCCGGCTGCGAGGGCGACGAGCAGACGCTGCTCACCATGCTGGCCGTGCAGGCTGCCACAGGCGAAATGACCTTCATGGCCAATCCGTCCAAGATTCTGGACAACGCTGCCCACGAGATGGTGTTTGCCCACTGTACCATTGCCCCCGCCATGGCCGACTTCTACATCGTGCGCGACCACTACGAGTCGCTGAGCGGTGTCGCCGTCGAGGGCATCTTTGAGCCGATGGACATGACTGTGGTCAAGTGCGGCGGAGCCGGCATGGAGCGCTATTTCATCAGCAAGGCGCACCTCATCGAGTGCACCACCAATCCCAACATGTGCCGCACTCAACTGCACCTGCGTCTCGACGAGCCGCTGGACTATTTCCTGGAGCGCAGCATCGGCAACCACCACGTCATCGTGCGCGGCGACCATGTTGAAAAATTGGTGACAGTTTTTCAACAGCTCAATGCTAAATGTTGATCAATAAGAAATACGAGCATCTGCACGGGTGGCTAGAACGGCTGCCAGCCGACTTTGAACAGCTGGGCGAAGTCATCTATGACAAGCGCAACCAGTTGCGCGTCATCACGGCCCCCGACGGCACCCTGGTCAATGCCAAGCGCTACTGCATCCCGCATGCCATCAACCGCGTGGTGTATTCGCTAGGCATCCGTCAGCCCAAGGGACTGCGGGCATTCACCTACCCCACCCGACTGTTGGAACGTGGCATCGAAACACCCGAACCCATCGCCTATATCGAGCCGCGCAACGGCTGTGGCTTGCTCAAGGAGACCTACTTCGTGAGCGTGCAGTCACAGCTGGGCCACACGCTCTATGAGGTGGGCGATGCCCGTGAGGGTACCTACGAGGAACTGGCCGATGCCCTGGGCCGCTACACTGCCACGATGCACGACCGCGAGGTGCTGCACCTTGACTACTCTCCAGGCAACATCCTATGGGACAAGGACAATGAGGGCTACCATTTCGCTGTGGTGGACATCAACCGCATGCGCTTCGGCAAGGTGGACATTGAGGACGGATGTGCCGCCCTGCGTCGCCTGTGGGGACCCAAGCGGTTTATCGAACTCACCGCCCGCAGCTATGCCAGGGCACGCGGCTTTAACGAGGATGAGGCCGTGCGCATCATTATGCAAGCCCGCGAAGCATTCTGGACCCGCTACCAACGCCGCCACCCCGTCGAATTCCCCCTCGAGCTGTAACCTAAAAAACAACAGATTTAGATTAAAAAATGACTACCTTTTTACCCACGAATCAGAAAATGGCGAATATGGCAACGAACAATCATTTCAATACCAAAAGGAAGGGCTGGACCTGGAGTTCTTCGACACACAAAGCAACTACGTCGATTACCTATGGGAAGCGCTGTATAGAGCACGGAATGAGGCTCGTAATGGAGCATTGTCATAACAATTTAATACACTTTCTTCTGGTGTCTCAGAAAAAAGCGGTAACTTAGCCCCCAAATAATTATCAGTTTCATTCACAACTTTTTGAGCATTTATGAAAATACTTGTTGTCGATGACGAATTAGACATCTGTGAGCTACTCCAATATAATCTTGAGACAGAAGGATACGAGGTGGCTGCCGTCAACTCTGCTGAGGAGGCACTGGCGCTGAATCTAACGGAATATGCACTGATTCTTCTGGATGTGATGATGGAGAATATGTCGGGATTCCAGATGGCGCATAAGATGAAGGAGAACCCTGCTACGGCGCAGATTCCCATCATTTTCATCACGGCACTCGAGGGGGAGAACCACATGGTAAAAGGGCTCAATATTGGTGCTGATGATTATATTGTCAAACCCCTGAGCATGAAGACCGTGAAGGCAAGGGTCAATGCGGTGCTCAGACGGGTATATCCGCATGGAATGCGAGACAGGATGCTCGAGGCAGACACGGTATGTTATGAGGGTATTGTGCTTGATTTAAAGGCAAAGACCGCCAGCCTTGACCATCAGGAACTTCAGTGTACGAAGTTGGAATTTGAGCTACTGTCTTTCCTGCTTCAACATCCGGGCACGGTGTATTCCCGCAAGGATTTGCTGAGATATTGCTGGCCGCAGGACACGTGCGTGCTTGACCGCACAGTGGATGTCAACATTACGCGGCTGCGCAAGAAATTGGGTCCCTACGGGAAACAGATTAAAACACGTGTTGGATATGGTTACTGTTTCGAGAAGTAGCGTTTTTCAGCGAAACCTGTTGCTGAGCATCGGTGGGGTTTTCCTGCTTTTCGCGATTTGCTTTTGCATCTATCAGTATCAGCGTGAAAAAGAGTATAAGATAGATATCCTGCACTCGCGTCTGCAGATGTATAACTACGACATCATGCAGGTGCTGGGCGAAGACGGCATCACCAGCAGGCACCAGTTTCTAAGCTATGTGAGACAACATCCTTTGAAGGGTCTCCGCGTCTCCGTCATTGACAGGCAGGGGCGGGTGCTCCTTGACAGCAACGAGCCTCATCCTGAGTCATTGGGCAATCATCTTGGGCGAACAGAAATCCAGCAGGCACTGCGCGACGGCAATGGCTTCGACCTCAAGCGCATGTCGCAGTCCACCCACGAGACCTATTTCTACTCCGCCACACGTTTCAAGCGCGTCATCGTGCGCACCGCCGTGCCTTATTCTGCAGAGTTGACGCAATCGCTACGGGCTGATAACACCTATATCTATTTCTCCATAGCCTTGACCTTGCTCCTGGGAAGCGTGCTATATATCAGCACACGCCGCATCAGCCGACATATAGGTTATCTGCGCGAGTTTGCCATCAAGGCTGAGAATGGCGAACCACTGGATCATGAGTTAGAGCGGCATCTGCCCGATGATGAGTTGGGTGACATCAGCCATACTATCATCATGCTCTATTGGAAATTGCGACATGCCGAGGAGGACAAGGCGCGATTGAAGCGACAACTCACCCAGAATGCTGCACACGAACTGAAGACGCCCGCCATGAGCATCCACGGCTATCTGGAGAGCATCCTCGACAATCCCGACATGCCTGAGGATAAGAAGAAGCATTTCCTGGAGCGCTGCTATGCCCAGAGCGAGCGTATGAACAAGCTGCTGCTTGACATGAGTGCGCTCACACGGCTCGACGAGATGGATGCCAATCACTTCCGCAATCGTGAGGAATACCAGAATGTGGATGTAGTACAGATTGTTCGCAGTATTCTCGATGATACGGCCCTCGCACTCCAACAAAAAGGGATCACGCCACGCCTGAAGATGCCCCAGCAGGTCATTATTGTTGGTGATAGTAGCCTAATATACAGCATATTCCGCAACCTTGTTGACAATGTCATCGCCTACGCTACGGGTGCATCTCTCGTTGAAATCACCTGCAAGCCAGTAGTCAGTGACAACAGCAAACTATACGAGTTCTCTGTAAGCGACAATGGTCCCGGGGTCGAGCCCCAACATTTGGAACATCTTTTCGAACGCTTCTACCGGGTCGATAAGGGACGCAGCCGCAAACTCGGCGGCACGGGTCTCGGCCTTGCTATCGTCAAGAATGCCGTAACCGTCCACGGAGGCACCGTAACGGCCTTCCCCACTCCCAGCGGCGGACTGACCGTTATGTTCACACTTCAGGCGTAATCCAATTATTTCCTAATTCTTTTCTATGGAACGGTATGACAATGCCGTTTCGCGATTATTGCAATCTCATGACATTGTGAGGTTGCAATAACCATGTATTATCAGCATAACACGTTTGTAACATCGTATCGGTATTTTTGTGACGTCAACGGAGGGCATAACCATATTCCTCGTTGACACAGAATTATGGATCAAGAAAAAGTTGAAAGAATCATCAAGATTTACAATTGGGTGAGATACATCATCCTTGTAGTGTTCCTGACATTTCTATATGTTGTGCTGTGTTAAGGCGTAAACGCCCCACGACTACGGTATGTGGATTAGCACTGGTGCGGAAAAGAAGATCAGTGCTGATTAGAACGCAGGCATCGATACGGAATTGTGTACAAAACATAGGTGCGAGTATATTGAACGATGGAAATTAGACGTCCACAGCACTTATTGGATTCATCGGCATTTAAAGTCGCGTGCCGCTTACTGGTTTCAGATAAAAAACCAAACGGCGCAAGTAACGAAACTGTTTCTGTACCGCACCATCGCTTAATGGCGGACGTAGTGCCCTCTATGTCTGTCAACGGTTGGCTTAAATTATCGCTAAGGGCAAGATACCAATACACCGGACAAAATGCTCCATGCACTTACTACGGAATACGTTACAATTTATAACGCGCATATATGAATACTTTATTTCTCGGAATAGTTATATTCCTGATTGTGCTTGCTGTGTTTGACCTTGTGGTCGGAGTGAGCAATGATGCAGTAAACTTCCTGAACTCTGCCATCGGTGCCAAGGTGGCGAGGTACAGGACGGTGGTGACTGTGGCGGCAATCGGTGTGTTTGCCGGAGCGGCCCTGAGCAACGGCATGATGGACGTGGCGCGACACGGCATCATGACACCGGCCTACTTCTCGTTTTATGATGTGATGTGCGTCTTCTTGGCGGTGATGGTGACAGACGTGGTGCTGCTTGATGTATTCAACACGCTGGGTATGCCGACGTCTACCACCGTCAGTTTGGTTTTTGAATTACTCGGTGGCGCCTTTGCCATCGCCTTGATACAAATATCGGGTGGAGCAACGACAGAGAGCGGCGTGCTGCTCACATTGGGTGATTTGCTCAATACAGAGAAAGCCATCTCGGTCATCTTCGGCATTTTTCTGTCTGTAGCCATAGCATTCGTGCTCGGAACCATTGTGCAATGGATAGCGCGCATCGTTTTCACCTTTACCTTCCGTGTGAACGGAAGGACCACTGACCAGTCGGGCAAAATGGGCGGCAGGCTCTCCTCGTCGTTGAAGATTGGCATCTTCGGCGGACTGTCGGTGACGGCCATCGTCTGGTTCCTGCTTATCAAAGGACTGAAAGGAAGTACACTGATGACTCCCGAGGTGAATGAGATGATTAATCAGAACACATGGCTGATTATCGGCGGCGGCATGGCCGTGTTCTCGGTGCTGATGACACTGCTGAGTGCCATGAAACTGCCCGTATTGAAGTTCGTGGTGCTGCTGGGTACCTTTTCCCTTGCAATGGCGTTTGCTGGCAACGACCTCGTGAACTTCGTGGGTGTGCCGCTGACGGGACTTGAAGCCTATCAGGACTACACGGCCAACGGCAATGGCGATGCGCAGGGATTTATGATGCGGTCGCTGATGGAGAGTGCCCATACGCCAGCGCCCTATCTCATCGCGGCAGGCGTGGTGATGGTGCTCGCCCTCATCTTCTCGAAGAAGGCGCAGAACGTAGTAAAGACGTCGGTGGATCTCTCCCGTCAAGATGAGGGCGACGAGATGTTTGGTTCAAGCGGTGTAGCACGGACGCTGGTGCGCACATCGAGAAGCATAGCAGGCAGTCTGGCGATCGCTGTACCGCCGTGTGTGTCGCGCTGGATTGACTCGCGTTTCAATGCCGATGCGGCGGTGTTGAAGCCTGGAGCCGCCTTCGATGAAATTCGCGCCGCCGTCAATCTGGTGCTTGCCGGTGCATTGGT
The DNA here is from genome assembly GCA_905233915.1 of uncultured Muribaculaceae bacterium. Taxonomy (GTDB): domain Bacteria; phylum Bacteroidota; class Bacteroidia; order Bacteroidales; family Muribaculaceae; genus Sodaliphilus. The sequence goes on from CAJOFM010000004.1 coordinate 168,390, forward strand.
GGCATTGGGTACGTCGCTCAAACTGCCGCTATCCACCACCTACGTCACCTTCATGGTGGCTATGGGAACGTCGCTTGCCGATCGTGCATGGGGTCGTGAGAGCGCTGTATTCCGTATTACGGGTGTGCTGTCTGTCATTGGCGGCTGGTTCATCACGGCTGGTGTGGCATTCATATTGTGTTTCCTTGTAAGCGTCGCCTTGTTCTTCGGATCATTTCTGGCAATGGCGGTGGCCATCGCATTGGCCATCTTCCTGCTCGTTCGCAGTCATCTGAAATACCAAAAGCATACGATGGAGGGTGAGGCCGACAAATTATTCACAAAAATCGTGCGCTGTGCTGACAAGGTAGAATGCTGGATCTTGCTCCGAGAGTATCTGAACCAGACTATCAAGGCTCATGTCCGTATGGTGACAGATGACTACGAGACACTGACCACGGCTTTCTTCTGCGAGAATTACCGCCGTCTGAAACATGTCACTACTGATGTGGACCATCAACGCAAGGAACTGAAACGCCAGCGCCGTAAGCAGATTATCGCCCTGCGCCGATTGGACCCGATAGTGAGTGTGGAGAAAAGCACCTGGTATTTCCTTATCGTCAATTCACTCTCTCAGATGTACTATTGCCTGAAGCGCATGGTCGGCAACAATTTCAGTCCCGTTCCAAGTGAGTATGCCAATGAGTTTCTTGTCTTGCGAAATGAGATTATGCGTTTGTACCTTCGCTCGCTCGATGGTGAGACGGCATTCCAGATACGCAATGATGCAACCGTACTTCAATCATCACTTTCCAATTATCGCAAGCGCATCATTTATGACATACAGACCCGCCAACTCAACATCGAAGCCATGACCGTATTCCTGAGCGTCGTCCAAGAGTCTCAAGAACTCCTCAGCGCACTTCGCCATCTGATGAGAGGAGAAATCAAGATAGAAGAATGACCGTATAATATCAATCAAAAAAGGCAACGACATCGCCCACTTCGGTCGAGAGTCGTTGTCTTTGCTATATGCTTTTGTTCAAAGACCTATAGGTACTAAGACGATGCGGTGGGGCTGCTCAACTATAGGAGGGTGAAAAATGATGAAGAATAAATCCCTCACGCGCGGGAGAGCATGAGAGATATAACTTAGGTTTTGATGACGTTTTAATTCCAGGTGCCAGACAACAAGTAGTCGATCAGGGAGGTGACGTCGCTGATGTTGACGCTGCTGTCCTGGTTGCAGTCGGCACCACTCAGGTTGATGCCCGATGCGTTGCCGCTAAGCAGGTAGTCAATCAGGGCCGTCACGTCGCTGATGTTTACACTGCTGTCACCGTCAACATCACCACGCAGGGCTGCGTTCTTCGCGGTGAAGTAGCCCGGGTTGCTGGGGCCGCCATCGATGTGGGCGTACTCGCCATCCTTGTGGTTGGGATCGTCACTCGTGCCCATGCTGCCCACCAGGCTGGTGCAGTTATAGAACATGTCGGTAGATCTGGTCACAGCCGCAGTGCTCCATTCGGTACCGACATAGATGGTAGTCAGATTGGTACAACCATTGAACATATAATCCATGGTTTCCACATTGGCCGTGTTGAAAGTGCTCAAGTCAAGTTCCGTCATGCCGGAGCAACGGGAGAACATGCCAGACATGCTTGTCACATTGGTCGTGTTAAGATAACTCAAGTCAATGCTCGTCAATGCATAACAGGCATGAAACATATCATCCATGCGCGTCACCTCGCTGGTGTTCAGGTACCTCATTCCATTGATGGATTCAAGGTTATGCATTCCATAGAACCAGTGGTAGGTCGATGTCGGGCGGACATCGGCGAACTTGTGGTCAATGGCCACATATTTCACATAGGTACTGTTGCCATCAGTTATCCAACCGGGCTCGATGGCGCCATCGTTCAAGTCATAGGTCGTACCTACGCAGATACTGCGCTCGTTGTCGTAACAGAACGTCAGCGAATTGCTCCCTGGCGAGTACCAGGCATAGGCCTCTTGGGCGCTAGTGCCGAGGGCGCATATCATGGCCGACATCAGGACGACCATCCGAAGAAGTAATGATTACTGTTTCATCGTTAAATCGGGTTTACTAGTCTATAATTGCTGCAAATGTAGTATATTTTTTAATAAGTTTCAAGTTTTTAGACTCTCGTTGGTATCCGCATTCTATTTCTTTGAAGACAAGAAAGACAACAAATACTAAAACATCCGCATCCTTGCCGACGGGGATGCGGATGCCCATGAGATAACTTGTAATCCTTGTCTTTCTTGTCTTCTAAAACAACAGCGCAGATGCCTAACAGTATCCACTTGTTTTAGTGGCAACAGGAGGCGGTTACTTGTAGAGGACGTAGGCGGTCATCGGGGCGAGAGTGGCCTTGAAAACGCCTTTCTTGACCTGGAGGCGCTGCTTGGTGACCGCGTCACGGTACTTGCCGTTGCTCAAGGTGACGGGAATGGCCACCTGGGCCTGCTGCTCATCGAGGTTGATGACTACGGCGGCACGACTGCCACGCTCGACGATGATCTGCTTGCCGTTCTCACTGTAGACGATGTTCTCGGGCTGGTTCACGTTGCGGTGGCGGAACTCGTTGACGGCCTTCACCACGGGATGCTTGAACTCGTCGTTACCCACCTTGCCGATCTCGTTGTCGCCCCAGTAGTTGTCGCGGGTGCTGCCGTGAGGACGGGAGTAGAACAGGGGCGTTCCATACTTGCGTGCGGTCAGGAAGACCCATCCCAGACGGATGAGTTCGTCGGGCATACCAGCCGAGGCGTGGTCGTTGCAATAGGTGTCGTGCGACTCCACCCAAGTCACCAGGTGGGCGGGATCGACCGAGTGATGCCAGGTCAACAAGTTGTCGGCACGGGCATCGTGCTTGTTGAGCACGTTGCGCAGCACCCAGCCATAGTTGCTGGCGGTCAAATCCATGTACTCGGCATAACCCTGCTCGGGCACATTGCGGTCCTGCAGCACCTCGCCATAGATGAACAGCTGTTCACGAGGCACGGCCAGCCTGAGGCCCTTGACGGCCTTGCGGCCCATAGCGACGTCCCAGAAGTCGTTCTCGGGCGACTTGGGGTCACGCATCTCGCCGGGCAGACCGATGTGCTTGGCCGTGTCGTAGCGGAAGCCGCTAGCTCCGCATGCCAGCACGTCGTTGACATATTGCATGTAGTAGTACTGGAAATCAGGGTTCTCGGTGTTGACATCGGGCAGTGTACCCATCTCGCCCGTTGTGCACTGGTAGCGGTCGCTGTAGTCCTTGATGGGCCACAGGCCGTTGGCGTGGAACAGGTTCTCGCGGCCATTGACTGCGCTGTCTAAGCGTGCGTTGATCTGCGTGCGGTCGATGACGGTGTGGTTGGGCAGCACGTCAACAATGATGCGCAGCCCCAGGCGCTTGGCATCGTCACACATCGCCTTGAACTCGTCGCGGGTGCCCAGCTGATAGTTGCCAATGGTCCAGTCGGTGGGCTGGTAGTGGTAGTACCACTTGCCGTGGCCAAAGAGCTGGCGTCCGCCGCCCTCGCCCACAACGCACTCGTTGATGGGAGAGGTCTGCACAATCGTGTAGCCGGCATCCTTGATCTCGGGCAAATGCTCGCGGATGGTGTTGAACGACCACGACCAGGCGTGCAGGATAATCTCATTATTGCCCAGGCCAGCCTCGGCAGCCGATGCGCCATTAGCCATCAAACCCATGAGGGCAATCAAAACGATAGAAAAAATCTTTTTCATATATACTGATATCTTGTTAAACAATTTCCTTCGCAAAGCACAAAGATACAAATAACAACCGAAACCACACTATAAAAAGCAAATTACTAGGGCAATATTCTTGCCCAATTCTTCAAATACTACTAAATTTGCAGCAATTCATTGACGGACTCGGGCGCAGCGGCGACCACAACAACCAACCGCCAGTGAAAACATATTAGATACAGGCGTTTACTGTAACGCTTTGGTTTTGACACCTCAAGAATCTAGCAAATTCAAAACAGTTAGTCAAAAACAAAGCAACGTGAACGCCCCTATGGATGTACTATATCCTTCCCTCATGCTTCCCCTTTGGTTGCTTGAGAGATTTGATATACATATCTTCGTGGGGCTTCGTCGTTGCTCGTTCTGACTAACTGGGCAATGCTAGAGCCTTTGAGGTGTGGAACTGAGCAGCAGACTTGGCTCCACGCTTTGTATTTAATAGAGAATAACTCCTAATCATTACACCCTTGGTTGCCGAGAGCCACAACCAAACAAATAATCGTGGCACGGCAACTGCGGGATATGGACACTACGGCAACTAATTGGTTAAATAGTGGAGAATATAAAACCCAAATTGACAATCTTCTAACTGAGATTGTTAGAGGTGCTGAATTATCTTCTACAGAGGTAGAAACTGCATCTGTTTTTGAAAATGGATTATATTATTTGCTAAAAAGTCATGCAAAAATCACAATTAAAGCTCAAAAAGAAAAACCTGTCCAATCAATTGTTCACGCATTTTCTAAAAGGGTTACTAATGGCCGTTTAGATGCTATTATTAATGAACTAATAATTGAATACAAACACCATTCGGCACTAAGAACACCCCAAAGAATCGATGAAGCTATAAAACAGGTGCACGATTATTTATATGCTTTATATCGAAATACAGACATCAAACACGATGCTATATTAACCGATGGTCTGAGTATTATTTATTTTTCTTTCGTTGGTGATAAAGTACGGAATACAATTATAAAGAATCTTGAGATAGATGATATTGATACTATTATAAAGGCCATTCTCAATAATGAAAAAAAGAAGTTTGAGCCGATTAATATTGTCAACGATTTCTCTATTTATCCTCAAAGCGATTCACCATCAAAAAGTATAGCCAAAATTCTATTCAGTGATTTGATAGATAATCTCACTGAGAAATCTGATATGCTTTATCAAGAATGGAAATCATTAATGCATTTATCTGTTGAAGATAACGGAAAGAGTCAAGATATCGAAAAAAGACAGCGTGACCTTTCTTTAATCTTCAATATAACAATTCATAATGATCCTGATTTAGAATATAAAGCATTATTTGCACTACAAACGACATATGCAATAATTGTCAAATTAATTGCTTGTAAGGTAGTTGATAGATTGAATTTTAATGTAAACACAAATCAGTATCACGATTTATTAACTCATGATTCAAATAGATTGCAGAACTTTTTTCAGAAAATGGAAGATGGCTATTCTTATTGCATGAACATCAGAAATTTTCTTGAAGGAGATTTCTTTTCTTGGTATTCTGACACGAAGCAATGGAATGATGCTTTTTTTAGATCAATAACAGAACTAATTGCTCTTGTTGACAAGTATTCTGCTTTTTCTCTTGATGTTACTTTTAATCCTATTGACATTTTCAAGGATTTATATATGTGTATAATTCCTCAATCTGTTAGGCATTCAATGGGAGAATATTTCACACCAGAGTGGTTAGCTGATAGAGTTATTTCACGCTCTATAGAGTTATCAGGTAAAACCAATTGGAAAGCTATTGATCCTTGTTGTGGGTCGGGTATTTTTATCATTGCATTGATCAAGAAAATTGTTGGTAATCTGTCTGTTCGTGAACTTTCAAAGGAAGATAAAAAAGCATTAATAAACAAAATCCTTTCAAGAGTTTATGGCATAGATATAAATCCACTTTCTGTACTTTCTGCTCGCGTTAGTTATTTTATTGCCATTCAGAAACTTGGAGCTGTTGATGATGTTGAGATACCTATCTATCTAGGAGATTCTGCCATAATACCAAATAACGTTATTATTGATGGGATTAACTGTTATTCATATTCAATCAACAATTTAAAGTGCGGTACTATCGAAGTAGTCTTACCTAAAAGATTTGTGAAGCTTGATTCCTTTGGAAAGATAATGAGCACTTTACAAGCAATGGTAAAAACAGACAATGCGAATATCCTTTATACTGTTTTTGTAAATCACCTATCTATAGAAGAAAAGTCTTCAGAGATATTATTATCTAAAATCAGAAATCTTGCTGAAAGTTTAGTTTATTTACATGAGAATAAATGGGATGGAATATGGATTAGAATTGCTACAAATTTTATGATGATAGCAAGACTAAATTCATATGATTTAATTGTAGGAAACCCACCTTGGGTAAAGTGGGAGCATCTACCTGCTGCTTATACTCGAAAGATAAAAGATTTCTGTGATGTGCGTCACATTTTCTGTAATGATGGTGGTGTATTTGGAGGAGCGCAGTTAAATATTTGTGCTCTAATCTCTAATGTAACGGCATCAACTTGGTTAAGTGAAAATGGTGTCTTGGCTTTCCTAATGCCCGATAGCTTGATGTCTCAGAATTCATATGAAGAATTCAGAAACTTCTACCTAAATGAAGATAAATCTCAACGTCTCTATTTACAAGCATTAGATAGATGGCATGCTCCTTTACGGCCTTTTAGAGTTGGCAAAAAAGCCGTCTCACAAGATTTCAATACTTATTATTTTGGTAGAGATTTTGTTGATTATCGTAAAGGTGTACCAGTTTGCAATATTACACGAAAAAAAGAGTACTCTGATGAAATTATTAACAATTGCACTCATTTCAGCGATGCATTAAGACTTCTTGAAACAAGGATATCTTGTGCTAAACAACTATCAGAAAAATCTACTGCTTTCACTTATTCTTCAGTTGAATTTGACTTTACTACAATAATTGGAAGAACGGACTATTATTATAGAACTGGAGTTGAATCTACGCCTTTTGAAGTATTTAAATTAATCGGTTTAAGTAATTCTCCATATCCAAATCATTATAGGTTTAAAAACAAAATATTAAAAACTTCTCGTTATAAAGTCGATGATATACCACCTATGGGTTGGGACTTCCCAACTGATTACATTTATCCAATGTTGGAAGGACCAAATGTAAAACCATTTGAATATGATTGTGAAGATAACTTTCACATATTGCCATATAAGAAAGAGAATACTAAAGTCCCTGTTACTTTAAAAGAACTAACTGAAACTCAAGAAAGACTTGCAACTTACTTTGCGAATCACAGAGAACTTTTGGAAAAACAATCCGAAAAGAGCAAATCGATGCATCGGGGTGACGCTTTTTATGCTCTTTCAAAGATAGGTGATTACACATTTGCACCCCACATAGTTGCAGCAAGAGATAATTCAAAATTTTGTGCAACAGTTGTAAATCCAACTATGACCCCCTGGGGAGAATTAAAACAAACGATATGTGTAAAACATACTATAATTATAAGCCAAGATAGAAATAAGAATTTTATTACTGAAAATGAGGCTCACTATATAAATGGAGTTCTTAATTCCTCAATAGTTGTTGCTTACATTCACAATACTTTTAAGACAAATGGGTTTAGCCTGAATAAGTCACAATTGTTTTTACCCAAATATGATTCTTCTAATATCCTATTTAGGAGAATTGTTAGGATTTCTAAAGCAGCAACCAATAAACAATTAGATGTTGAACATGCTAAACGCCTGTTGACTTTGGCTTATCTCGATTTGTGTAGACAACTAAATCATTAAATTACCTTGGGCACCTAAAAAGGCATTTTTGCATTGGGCGTTTATTCGTAGAGTATAATGAATATAAACTCCTGCTTGGAGAGAATATTCGTTATATTGTTGTAATAGATATCGAATGGCCATGAATAAAAAATCTTTGATGGTTAATTCGTGATCATTCGTGGGCATTCTTGTTACACTCACGCATGGAAAACATGGAAAACATGAAAATAGGTTTTAGGTGTCAGGTTTTGTGTCTGGCATCAGATAATCCAGATTAGTCAGTTGTTTTTTTTAAAAAGAGTTGTGCCTGTTGTCTTATATGTTGTATCAGTTGTCTGAAAAAGAGCAAAAAACTAGAGACTAAGGACAATAAACTAGAAACTATTTATTATATTTGCAGCCGTAATCAAATACAATTCTTTTAAACCTGTAAGACATTAACAACTGAATCAAGAAATGAACGAAATTGAAAAACTGAAACCGACGTGCATCTGGCGCAACTTCTATGCGCTGACGCAGATTCCCCGTCCCTCGGGACATGTTGAGAAAATCCAGCAGTACCTGCTCGACTTCGCCAAGAAGATCGGCGTTGAGGCCTTCCAGGACCCCGCCGGCAACATCGTGATGCGCAAGCCCGCCACCCCAGGCATGGAGAACCGCAAGTGCATCACCATGCAAGCCCACATGGACATGGTACCGCAAAAGACTCCCGAGTCGAAGCACAACTTCGAGACCGATCCCATCGAACCCTACATCGACGGTGAGTGGATCAAGGCCCGTGGCACCACGCTGGGCGCTGACGACGGTCTGGGCGTGGCAGCCATCATGGCTGTGATGGAGGACAACACCCTCAAGCATGGTCCCATCGAGGGCCTGATCACCAAGGATGAGGAGACGGGCATGTATGGCGCCAACGACCTGCCCAAGGGTCAGATGAAGGGCGACATCCTGTTCAACCTCGACAGTGAGACGTGGGGCAAGTTCGTCATCGGTAGCGCCGGCGGTATCGACGTTACCTGCACGCGCAAGTATAACGAGGTGAAGACCGCCAGCGGCGATACCGCAGTGCGCATCACCCTCAAGGGCCTGAAGGGCGGCCACAGCGGCCTCGAGATCCATGAGGGCCGTGCCAACGCCAACAAGCTGATGGCCCGCCTCGTGCAATTCGCCATCGTGGACCACAAGGCCCGCCTGGTGAGCTGGCATGGCGGTAACATGCGCAACGCCATCCCGTTCAAAGCCGAGACCGTGCTCGTCGTGCCCGAGGATAACCTAAAGGGTCTGAAGAAGCTCGTCAAGACGATGAAGGCCCAGTTCGAGAGCGAGTTCAAGCTCATCGAGGACAATGTGGACCTGACGCTCAAGGCCATCGACCGTCCCAAGATGAAGATGGCGCTCGACGACCAGACGACCATCCTGCGCGCCCTGTATGCCTGCCACGATGGCGTGGTGCGCTACATCCCCGCTTATCCCAACGTGGTAGAGACCTCCAGCAACCTCGCCATCATCGACATCGAGGACGGCAAGGCAGCCGTGAAGATCCTGGCCCGCTCGGCCCGTGAGGACATGAAGGAGTACATCGTCAAGATGCTCATGACCTGCTTCCACCTCGCCGACTTCAAGGTAGAGACCGGCGGTGACTACATCGGCTGGGATCCCAACCCCGACAGCGAGGCCCTGCACATGCTGCTCGACCTGTACAAGAAACTGTTCAAGGAGGATGGCATCATCCAAGTGGACCATGCCGGTCTGGAGTGCTCCATCATCCTGGGCAAGTATCCGCACATGGACGTCGTGAGCTTCGGCCCCACGTTGCGCAGCCCGCACACCACCATCGAGCGTGCCTACATCCCCGCAGCAGAGCCCTTCTGGAAGCTGCTCGTCAAGGCCCTCGAGGAGGCACCTGTTAAGAAATAAGTTGTAGTAGAATAAATTGTTTCATAAGTTGTACCGCAGGCCGCCGCGAGGCTCCCTGCGGTAGTTTTTTTCCACAACCCCCTGAACGGATAAACAAGTAACACAAGAAACACAAAAGCCGTCCGCCCTTTTGATATTAAAACAACTTTAATACAAGTCGTCCCAAAGCAAGATGGCCAAACGATAATGACGCATCGCTGTGTTGTGACTTATACTCCACAAAACACAAAATTCGACCATTTTTGTAATCTATAAGTCACAAAATTGAAATATTAATCGTTTTGCAAATCAATTTTCAGCATCTCGATTTCGATGACACACTCCAATGTTGGGGTAAAAAGTATTTTTTCGGGTTTCTTTACCTTATTAAAAAATAATGCGTATCGTTGACCTCCGGCCGAAGGTACGCGGCGCCTCGGGAATGACCTCATTATTAATCGGTCATTCCTTTTTTTAAATCAAAACCCAAGCCTTTGAAAGCAAGCTTTCAAGTCTAGTGCCCTGATTTAAAAAAAGAAATGTCAAATAATTTGGCATTTCGCTCGGCTTGCAGTACCTTTGCACCCTGTTAAACCAATTAGCATAAAAACGACTAATAACTAACTATATCAGTTTTTTCAACAAAATTTTATGAGTAAGGAAAAGAAATTCATGACGTGTGACGGTAACCAAGCTGCCGCCCACATCAGTTACATGTTCACTGAGGTAGCTGCAATCTACCCCATCACTCCGTCATCAACGATGGCCGAGCACGTGGACGAGTGGGCCGCCGCTGGCCGCAAGAACATCTTCGGTGAGACCGTCACGGTCCAGGAGATGCAGAGCGAGGGTGGTGCTGCCGGTGCCGTTCACGGTTCGCTGCAGGCTGGTGCCCTGACCACGACCTACACCGCGTCGCAGGGTCTGCTGCTGATGATTCCCAACATGTACAAGATTGCCGGCGAGTTGCTTCCTGGCGTGTTCCATGTTTCGGCCCGTACGCTGGCCAGCCACACCCTGTGTATCTTTGGTGACCACCAGGACGTGATGGCTACCCGCCAGACCGGTTTTGCCATGCTCGCCGAGGGCAGTGTGCAGGAGGTAATGGACCTCGCCGGTGTTGCTCACTTGAGCGCCATCAAGGCTCATGTTCCCTTTGTCAACTTCTTTGACGGCTTCCGCACCTCTCACGAGATCCAGAAGGTAGAGGCTATGGACCAGGAAGACCTGCGTCCCCTCATCGACATGGAGGAGCTGGCCAAGTTCCGCAAGGGTGCTATGAATCCTGACAAGCCCGTTACCCGTGGTACTGCCGAGAACCCCGACGTGTTCTTCCAGCACCGCGAGTCGTGCAACGATTACTATACCGCAGTTCCCGCCATCGTCGAGGACTACATGAACAAGATCAGCGAGATCACTGGCCGCAAGTATGGTCTGTTTGACTACTACGGCGCCAAGGATGCCGACCGCGTCATCATCGCCATGGGCAGTGTGACCGAGGCTATCCGCGAGACCATCGACTATCTGACCGAGAAGGGTGAGAAGGTCGGCCTCGTTGCTGTTCACCTGTATCGCCCCTTCAGCGCCAAGCACTTCCTCGCAGCCGTTCCCAGCACTGCCAAGCGCATTGCCGTGCTCGACCGCACCAAGGAGCCCGGCGCTAACGGCGAGCCCCTGTATCTCGACGTGAAGGACTGCTTCTATGGCACCGAGAATGCCCCCATCATCGTGGGTGGCCGCTACGGTCTCGGCAGCAAGGACACCACTCCCGCCCAGATTCTCTCGGTTTACGAGAACCTGGCCCTGCCGATGCCCAAGAACCAGTTCACCATCGGTATCGAGGACGATGTTACCTTCACCTCGCTGCCCATGAAGGAAGAGGTTGCCATGGGTGGCGCCGGCATGTTCCAGGCCAAGTTCTACGGTCTGGGTGCTGACGGTACCGTGGGTGCCAACAAGAACAGTGTGAAGATCATCGGTGACAACACCGACAAGCACTGCCAGGCTTACTTCTCCTATGACAGCAAGAAGTCGGGTGGCTTCACCTGCTCACACCTGCGTTTTGGCGACGAGCCCATCCGCTCGACCTACCTGGTGACCACGCCCAACTTCGTTGCTTGCCACGTTCAGGCCTATCTGCACATGTATGACGTGACCCGCGGTCTGCAGAAGGGTGGTACCTTCCTGCTGAACACCGTTTGGGACGGCGACAAGCTGGTCGAGAACCTGCCCAACAACGTGAAGAAATACTTCGCCGACAACAACATCAAGGTTTACTACATCAACGCTACCAAGATCGCTCAGGAGATTGGTCTGGGCAACCGCACCAACACCATCCTGCAGAGCGCATTCTTCCGCATCACCGAGGTAATCCCCGTTGACCTGGCTATCGAGCAGATGAAGAAGTTCATCGTGAAGTCCTATGGCCGCAAGGGTGAGGACGTGGTGAACAAGAACTACCAGGCCGTTGACCGTGGTAACGAGTACACCGAGCTGACTGTTGACCCCGCTTGGAGCAACCTGACCGTCGAAGGCCCCGCCGCCGACAACGCTCCCGAGTTCGTACACAACGTGGTACGTCCCATCAACGCCCAGAACGGTGACCTGCTTCCCGTGAGCGCCTTCAAGGGCCGCGAGGATGGTACTTGGGATGCCGGTACCGCTGCCTATGAGAAGCGCGGTGTTGGCGCCTTCGTTCCCGTATGGAAGGCCGAGAACTGTATCCAGTGTAACAAGTGCGCACTCGTCTGCCCGCACGCTGCCATCCGTCCCTTCGTTATGGACGAGGCCGAGGCTGCAGCATCTCCCTTCAAGGAGAGCGACAAGCTCAAAGCCATCGGCAAGGGCTTCGAGGGCATGACCTTCGTACAGGTTGTTGACGTGATGGACTGCTTGGCTTGCGGCAACTGCGCCGACGTTTGTCCGGGCAAGAAGGGCGAGAAGGCCCTCGAGATGGTTCCCATGGAGGGCCACGAGGAAGACCAGAAGCTCTGGGACTATGCCATCAACAATGTCAAGAGCAAACAGCACCTGGTAGACACCAAGTCCAACGTGAAGAATTCGCAGTTCGCTCAGCCGCTGTTTGAGTTCTCGGGTGCCTGCTCGGGTTGCGGTGAGACCCCCTATGTGAAGCTGATCAGCCAGTTGTTCGGTGACCGTCAGATCGTAGCCAACGCTACCGGTTGCTCGTCAATCTACAGTGCATCGGTTCCCTCGACTCCTTACACCGTTAACGAGAAGGGTCACGGTCCCGCTTGGGCCAACTCCCTGTTCGAGGACTTCTGCGAGTTCGGTCTGGGTATGACCATCGCCGACGAGAAGATGCGCAGCCGCGTCCTGGGCTTCGTTAAGGAAGCTATCGAGGATGCTACCGTTGCCGACGACGTCAAGGCTCTGTACAAGGAGTGGATTGAGAACTTCAACGACGGTGACAAGACCCGCGAGTTGAGCGACAAGATCCTCGAGGCCATCGAGCACAGCGACAATCCCGCCGACGTTAAGGTTCGCGAGCTGGGTCAGTACCTGGTTAAGCGTTCGCAGTGGATCATCGGTGGTGACGGCGCCAGCTACGACATCGGCTTCGGCGGTCTGGACCACGTGATTGCCAGCGGCAAGAACGTCAACATCCTCGTGCTCGACACCGAGGTTTACTCCAACACCGGTGGTCAGGCCTCTAAGGCTACCCCGATTGGTGCTATCGCCAAGTTTGCCGCTGCCGGCAAGCGCGTCCGCAAGAAAGACCTTGGACTGATTGCCAGCACCTACGGCTACGTCTATGCAGCTCAGATCGCTATGGGTGCCGACAATGCACAGTGCCTCAAGGCTATCCGCGAGGCCGAGGCCTATGACGGTCCCTCGATCATCATCGCCTACGCTCCCTGTATCAACCATGGTATCAAGAAGGGTATGGGCAAGGCACAGGCCGAGGAGCAGGCAGCAGTAGCTTGCGGTTACTGGCACCTGTGGCGTTACAACCCGCAGCTCGAGGCCGAGGGCAAGAATCCCTTCACCCTCGACAGCAAGGAGCCCAACTGGGACGGCTTCGAGGACTTCCTCAAGGGAGAGGTGCGCTATGCATCGGTACTCAAACAGTATCCCGACGAGGCAGCCGAGCTGTTCGCAGCCGCCAAGGAGAACGCCCAGTGGCGTTACAACAACTACCGCCGTCTGGCTCGCCAGCAGTGGGGTGTTGCCGAGGACTAATCGACCTGCAAGACAGGTAAGATCCTGAATAAAGCGGGGCTGGAACCATGTGTTCCAGCCCCGTGTTGTTTACCTATACGACGATTCTTCTTACGGGCTACCGCCCGTAATACAGGGACACCACTGAGGCGGCAGACTAACTATACTGGGTGCTGTTATCGGTAAAAAGGCACTGAATGGTTAAACATTGTTAGAAATTTTGTTGTTAATAAATAAATGCCTAAATTTGTGCACTGTTTATTTAATAAATAACAATTTAAGCATTATGGGATTACTTGACGAACTTCAGAGAAAGCTGGAAGAAGCCGCACGGCAGGCACAACAGCAAGCCGGTGGCAGTGGCTCAGTAAGTGGTAACGACGTTCCCAATCCTTGGGATCAAGCCCCGCAGCAACCTCAGCAGCAGGCACCAAACTTCCCTCCAGGTTATCAGCAGACGCAACAGCAACAATACCCCACACAGCAGCAGTATCAGCAGCAATACCAAGCCATCATGCAGCAGATGCAGCAGCTCGTGCAGCAGGTTTACCAGCTGGGATACCAGTATGGCGTGCAGGTTGCTCAGCAAGGCGGTGTACGCGCCGGCCTGATGGATGACCAGCAAGAGGAGAAGTAACCTGACGCTTCATTCATATCACCACACCACTCGACCACCTCCCCAACAAGGTGGTAAGGTGGTGTGTTTTGCTATCCAATTAGCGAAATAACCAACCGATAAACACAACATTAAGCATTACACAAACGTGTGTTGTTGATGGCGGGATTTTCCGTTATTTCCGGGTATGCGTGTGTGCACTTCCCGCCAAGACGCTTTGTAAAACAAAACCTGGACAACTTTTGTTGTTGTCCAGGTTGTTTCTTGTTGTTCCAGTTGTTTGAAAAATTAGCCGCACTGGAAGTACTCGTTGACGAGCTGGGCGGTGCGCTTGGGATCGTGCTCGATGTCGTGGCGCAGGGTGCGGTCGTTAAACGAGCGCAGCTCGGCGATGATACCATCGATCATGTGGGCGCTGAAGACGCCATGCTCCTCGAAGGCGGCACGCAGTTTCTCCAGGCAGTCGGCACTGGCTACGCAGCTGTCGGGCAGGCAGTCGAGCTCGTTGAGGCGGTCGGCGTTGGCGGCATCGTGGATGTTGACGTCAACGTAGGTCTTCTTGGCCAGCTCCAGAGCGTTCTCCATCTCAAAGCCGTGGCGGCAGGCTACGCACAGGCCAGCGAGCAGCTGATAGATGTCGGCTGAGCCGTCCGGCGAGCGCATCTCGACGGTCTGCTTCTGCGTCGTGTCGAAGTTGCTGGCGGGCTCCAGCGGATTGGCTACGCGGCACATGTCGGCACCTGCGGTCCAGCCCAGAGGCACGCGCACGAGCACCGAGCGGTTGCGGTCACCCCAGCACACGTTGGTGGGAGCCTCCTGGTGGGGCACCAGGCGGAAGTAAGACATCGGGTTCTTGTTGCCGAAGGCGGTGATTGCGGGAGCCAGGTCCATCATGCCGGCGATGGCCTTGCGGGCCTCGTCGCTCAGCACGCCCTTGTCATTGAGCATCATGTTGCGGCCGTCCTTCATCATGCGCATGTGGATGTGAAGACCCGAACCGGCCTTGCCTGTGGTGATCTTGGGGGCGAAGGTAACGTTCAGGTTGGCACGGAAGGCCAGGTTGCGGATTACCCACTTGGCGACCATCAGCTGGTCGGCTGCGTCAAGCACGGGAACGGGCAGGAACTCAATCTCGTTCTGCTCATACACCACGCCGTCCTGCTCAAAGTTGCCCACCTCGCTGTGGCCGTACTTGATCTGGCCACCAGCCTTGGCGATGTAGTCCATGCAGCGCTGGCGGAAGTCGTTGGTCTTGGCATAGGGCATTGACTCGTGGTAGCCGTGCTGGTCGCGGGCGGGGTAGTAGTCCACCGACGGGCGGATGACGTAGTACTCCAGCTCACCCATGGCCTCATATTCCATACCCGTGGTCTCACGGAAGGCCTGGGCTGCCTTGCGCAGCGTCTGCTCGGGAGAGCTCTCCAGCGGGTTGCCGTCCTTGTCAAAGAACGAACACAGCAGACACAGCGTGGGAATCTCGGCAAACGGGTCGAGGAAGGCGGTGCTGAAGCGAGGCAGCACATACAGGTCGCTCGAACTTGCCTGGATGAAGCTGAACAGGCTGGAGCCGTCCACGCGCTCACCACACGACAGGATGGTGCGCAGATAATCCTTGCTGCTGATGACAAAGTTCAGGGTTTTCAACTTGCCGTCACCGCCGGGGTACATGAAGTTGACCATGCGGATTTCGTTCTCCTCAATGAAGCGGATGATGTCGGCCTTGGTGAACTCGTGCGGTTCTTTCTTCAGGTAGGCCACTACCTGGTTGGCGTTCATTGCCAGAATTTCGTTTTCCAATTCAATAAAGCATTTATTGAGGTCGTTTTGACACACTTGATTATCGATTGCTTGTGTCTCACATGAGTCAAAGCTTCCTCTAAGGTTAATTAATGGTTTTTAGTTTTGGGCAAAGGTAGTGCAAGTCGAGCACAATGGCAAGAAAAAACACATTTTTCTTGACTTTGTTGAGACGCAGCCTACCTTCGCCGCAGGCAACGGTAGTGCAAGTCGAGCACATAACAAAAAGAATTTATTCTTTTTTTTTGTCGAGACGCAGCCTACCTTCGCCGCAGGCAACGGTAGTGCAAGTCGAGCACATAACAAAAAGAATTTATTCTTTTTTTTGTCGAGACGCAGCCTACCTTCGCCGCAGGCAACAGTATCGTTTTTCTGCCCTATCGCTTCATTTCTCCCATAATTCTTGCAAGGGTCAAGGAAAAAGGATAATTTTGAGCAGTTCTAATAAAAACTTTCCCATGATGAAGAAAAGCATTATTTCCCTAGTGGCTATTGTGATGTCGATGACAGCCCTGTGCCAAGAAGTGCCTCAATTCACCAGCAACAACTTTGACGGTTGGATTTACAATAATCCTGGCATAGAGCTAAACTCCGGCAACATCGCCAGCGGACGCATTGTCCTCTATGTCGATAAGCAGAATAACGTCCTCTCGCTGATATCACCCGTGTTCGGCTGCCAGGGCATGGACAGCATTGCTGCCCAGGTGGACTGGTTTACCCGCAACTTCAGGGACCCCGATTTCGTGCTATCGCTCACGGCCTTGACCATTGCCCTCGACGATGCCCAGGGCACTCCCATCGACTCCGTCACCTGCACCCCAACGGCAACCGGCACTTCCACCCACGAGTTGAAAACGGCGCTCGCGGTACCTGCAGGGGTTGACAGCATCAGAATCAGGATGGTAGGCTGGCAAGGCAACGTCGTGAGTTCGGGGGCAGTCAGGCGGGCCATTTTCCAAGCCAGCACCGCCAGTCAGCAGCAGCCATGGGGTGACGTGAATGGCGACGGCATGGTCAACGTGGCCGACGTGACCTGGCTCATCCAGCAGGTGCTCAACAGCAGCATGGACGATAGCGCCACAGTGTGCGACATCAATCATGACGGAATCGTCAACGTGGCCGATGTCACGCGACTCATTGCCATAGTCCTGTCAGGAGAATAAGCGTCTTTAGCCGACGCCAGCCCATCCCTCAAACAACAAGCAACAAAAAGTTGATATAATTGTTGCTTGTTGTTCCTGTTGTTTGGAAAAACCGCAGATTGTTTGCCTTAGCGGCTGTGGCGCAAGCCGTAGAGCAGCACCACCACAAAGCACAGGGCAGGCACCACAAACGACAGGTTGACAGCGGGCAGCCACTGCACATCGCTGTCGATAATCATCGCCTGCAAGGCGGGTAACACACTGCCGCCCAGGATGGCCATAATCAGGCCCGCCGAACCGAGCTCGGCATCCTCGTTGACATCTCCCAAGGCGATACCATAGATGGTTGGGAACATCAGACTCATGCATGCCGACACACCCACCAGGCAGCACATGCCCACACGACCGCCAGCAAAGATGACGCCACACAACAGCAGCAAGGCCACGGCGGCAAAGAAGGCCATCAGTCTGCCAGGCTTGATGTACTTCATCAGGTAAATGTTGACAAAGCGCATGCAGCAAAAGATGATCATCGCCACGATATTGTAACGCTGCGACAACACCTCGGCGGCCTGCTCGCTCATCCCCTCGGCCATGAACACACGCGTACCGTACTGGATGATGAAGGTCCAGCAAGTGATCTGCGCACCCACATAGAAGAACTGCGCTGCCACACCGTTACGGTAAGACCTGTTGGCCCACAAGCGCTTGAAGGCGGGCCACAAGGGCGCATGAGCACCGCTGGAGGCCTCGCGCAAGGCAGGTACGCGCACGGCCAGCAGCACCACGAGCAAGGCGATGATAACCACACTCAGCAGGGCATAGGGCTGAATAAGGACACCCAGGTCGTTCTGTTTCAGTGCCTCGAACTCAGCATCACCAAGCGTCGCACGCTGGGCTGTGTCGAGCGGGGAGAGGCGCGCCTGAATGAAGTTCATCGCCACAAACATGCCCGCCAGCGACCCGATGGGGTTGAACGACTGGGCAAAGTTCAGGCGTCGCGTGGCGGTCTCCCGGTCGCCCATGAGCAGGATATAGGGGTTGGCCGTTGTCTCGAGGAACGACAGACCGCAGGTGAGGATGAAATAGGCAATGAGGAAGGGCCAGAAACTGCCCACCGCCTTGGCCGGGATGAACAGCAGCACACCCAGGGCATACAGCGTCAGGCCCATCACGATGCCGCTCTTGAACGAGTGACGGCGGATGAACAGTGCCGCCGGTAGCGCCATGCAGAAGTAGCCGCCATAGAAGGCCACTTGCACCAATGTGCCGTCGGTCACACTCATGCGGAATATCTTGGAAAACGCCTTCACCATGGGGTTGGTGATGTCGTTGGCAAAGCCCCACAGGGCAAAACAGCAGGTCACCACGATAAAGGGCAGCACATAGCTCACGCCCTCGCGGGTCACCAGCAACCGGGATTTCTTATTGTTGTCGTCGATACTCATCTTGATATCATAAAGAACCTAAAGCCTAATGCCTAAAACCTAAAGCCTAATGCCTAATGCCTAAAGCCTAAATATACATTCCATGAGCTGCCATTTGGCCGTTGAGGGTGCGTTGGGGTCACAGCCCTGGAACTGGGCCACATAGGCTTCCCACTCGGCCTGACGGGGCAAGGTCGCCAAGCGTGCATTGTCCTTTTCCCAATCAAACTCGTCGGTCGTGTCGCAAATCATGAACAGGCGGTTGCCATGGATGTAAATCTGCATGTCGAGGATGCCCACACTGCGGATACCCTCCTGAATTTCGGGCCACACATGAGCATGAGCCTCCACATATTTCTCAATCATCTCGCGGTCGTCCCGCAATTCCAGCGTTTGACAGTAGCGTTTCATGTTTTCAGTTTTCAGTTTTCTGTTTTCTGTTTTCAGTTTCTAGATATTCTAGAAAATCTAGATAATCTAGAGGGTCTAGATCTTCTATTTGCAACGGATGGTGAGGGAGATGGCGCCGTCGGGGAAGTGGGCGCGGTCGCGGCACACGAGGGCCAAGTATCCGCCGCCACCGGCACCGGGCATCTTCCACGCCAGCACACCATCCATGGCGCTGTAGCGGTCGATGTAGTCCTGCACTCCTGGCTGGATCATGGCGGGGAACATTGCCACCTGGGCCTCAAACGATGCCTTGTAGGCCTCGGCAAAAGCCTCGAGGTCCCTGCGCTGGATGGCGTCCCAGCAACGGTCGGCGGCGGCAGCGAGGTTTCGCACCTTGACCGGGGTGATGTCCTTGCCCTCGACCACACTGCAGCCCGGACGGCGTGGGAACATGGGAATCATGCACAGGTGCTGCTCAAGCCAACCCAGCAGGGCAGGGTCGCTGGTGTACTCTATCTTCTCAGGCCAATAGTTGCCGTTGTAATAGTGTCGCGCAAGGCCGGGCACACAGATGCCGATGGCATCCTGGGCTCCGCTCACGATGCCGTCGCTGCGCTCGGGGTCGTTCTCGAGACAGAAGACCAGCCGCGCCAGCATCTCGGGGTCCATGTCGGGCAGGCGGTAGGGCCACACCCGCTTGATGGTGTTGCGCGTGCTCGTGGACAGGCCACACCGCTCACGCACCTCAAAAGTCGGCTCCAGCGAGATGGTCAACGCCCAACCCGGGGCATAACACGAGACATAGGGCTGGTCAATCCAAGTGCCTGCCAGGTCGAGGCGGGTGGGCAACTGGCACAGTGACTGTTTCAGCTCGGTGCTGCTGCGGGCCTCAAGGCCCTCGCTGGGCTCTCGCTTGAGCACGATATACTCCATGCCGCGTTCACGGCACAGGGCACGCTTCTCCTCACGGTCACCGTCCTGGTTCACCACCAGGCAGTCGGGCTGGACAATGTCGAGGGTGGGCAGGAAGTCGAGCATGCCGCTGCCCTGGTTGATGTAAGCCTCCTTGACATAACGGATGGCCTGCACCATGAACAGGCGTTCCTGCTCGCTGTACATCGTCTTGTGGCCCTTGAGCTCCTTGATGGTCGTGTCGCTGCCGATGCCCACATACAGGTCGCCATACTGTGACGCCTGCCTGAAGAACTCCACATGGCCCGAGTGCAACAGGTCATAGCAGCCCGACACAAAAACTTTCTTCTTTGCTTCCACGATTCAGTTCGGTTTTTAAAACCACAAAGTTAACCACTCTGCCGCAAACATCCAAACCCGCGGCCACAAAACCAGCAGTGGCAATGACCACCCCGGGCTAAGGGGGTAGGTTCATTGCCACCGATGCGGGTCAAGACGAGGAGAGTCCTCACTCGCCAGTTCAATCGATAGACTAGTTGTTGAGCACCATCTGAATCAGAGCCGTGACATCGGCCACGTTGATGGTGCCGCTGTTGTCAAGGTCGGCGATCGCCAAATCAATCGTTTGGCTATTCAGGACAATCTGAATCAATGCCGTAACGTCGGCCACATTGATGGAGCCGTCGCCGTTCACGTCACCGCGCTGGACCTTGGGCTTGATCTGCATATTGTCCAGAGCAAAGTAGTCGCCTGAGCCATTGTCACTCACGTCCTTGTGATAGAACCACTTCAGATTATAAGTGACATCGGGAGTCAGTTCAAAAGTGAAGGTCTCCCAATCATTGTCACGAGCTCCGTAACGGAATATTGAAGTGCCGTTGGCCATGAACACGCACTCATCATAGTCTGTTAATCCGATACTCTCGCCCCAGGCTTTGAAATCAAACGACAGGATAGATGGTACAGTAACTCTGACAGTGGTGGACAGCGTCGAAGAGCTGCTATGCACACCCGCATTGCCAGACTGGGCATAAAGCCTTCCACCTGCGTTCAAAACAACCCATGGATAGTCGCTCTCTTCAAAGTGGATGTTACTTCCCGGCGCATTCAATGCTTCGTCAAGCGTGTGCATGCCCACGATGTTGTAGAAATTCTTCCACCCCTCGGCAACCTGATAGTCCGGCACTGAAGAAACCGGGGCATATAATGTAGCATCGCTATAGGCATTATCATCAAAGACATCGTTAGTTATCACAGGCGGAAAAAGCGGATAACTTAATATTGTTGTGAGATTAGGACATTGCACGAATGCAAAATCTTCAATCTTTTCTACACAAGCGCCTATACCAGCCTGTTGAAGATTAGTACAGCCATAGAATGCACCATAACCGATGGATTTCACGCTACTTGGGATATCAATCCTCTGCAGGCTTTCGCAATAGAAAAAAGCCATCCTGCCTATCTCGGTCACACCTCCTGAGAAGCTGATTTGTTCCAAATTACTACAATTTCTATAAGCAAACGCACTTATCTTCTTGATAGTGGATGGCAATGTGACATTTTTCATTTTCCACCCAAAGTGAGCCGCACTGCCAATCTCGTTAACGATATACTCGACCCCGTCGTAGGTAACGATGGGAGGAATGACAATATTTTCTTGCTCTCCATAAGCGCTAAACAGTTTTGTGGAATCGACTGCCATAGCGTAAGCCGACACTTCCACGGTATTTGAGTAGGAGTTGATGCCATAATAGATGCCGTCAACAATGAAGTCATAGCCATAAAACAAAGTGCCCTCTTCAAAGTTGCTCCAATAACGTGCTGATGTGTATCTACCTAAGGCCATGCGCGGAATCCACAGATTGAGGCCTTCAAAGGACGCTGATGCGAAAGTGTTCTCTGCGATTGCGGGGGGATACTGTCGGCGCATGAAGAGGATATGAAAATTGTTCTCGGTACCACCCGTAAAAGCATTCTCGCCGATTGAGGTGACCCCTGTTCCTATCTCGAGGTATGTGATTTTTGAGCCATAGAAAGCATAGTCCCCGATGGTTGTTGCTGAATTGGGAATCCTAATGTACATTCCATATCCATTATTATTATAACATCCACGAAACGCCGATTGGCCAACCCCAGTCACGTTATAGGTCGTACCGCCATAGGTCACAGTGGCCGGAATATTCACCTCTCCATTGTAGCTACAATAATTCAAGTCCCTGTAGGTCACACTCACGTTATTGCCGCTGGTTACCGTGTAATAGATGCCGTCAACAACAAACTTGTTGATTTCCTGAATGTTGGAGAACTGCGACCAGGCTGAGGTGTTTTGGTAGCTGGCTTTGCTGCCCAGAGGCACCTTCAGCGTGGCGTTAGCGTAGGTGCTCGCATCAAAGTTGTTGGAACTAAACGACCGAGGATCAGGATTCATGCAGGTGATGCTGGTCAGACTGGTGCAGCCGACAAAGGCATTGTTATAAATGGCTGTCAGCGTGCTGGGTAGGGTGATGTTGGTCAACGAGGTGCAGCCGGCAAAGCTTTCGTTCAGCAACATCGTGACACCCTCGGGAATCGTGACCGCCGTGAGCCCTGTACAGTCCTTGAATGCCTGGTAACCAATACCCACTACAGGATAGTACCCTCCATCGTAATACACCGTATCGGGAATGTTCACAACACCTGAATAGGTATTGAACGACCCGCCGTTATCGACAGTGATGGCTCCGGTGCCGTCATCGTAAGTCGTCAGCAGGTAGCAAATGCCGTCACGGTCGAAGTTGATTCTGTCTGCGCTGGCTCCCAACGCACACGTGAAAAATGCCAGCAAGGCAATAGCCTTTAGAAGTAATGTTTTTTTCATAATGGGTTTCAGTTTATTGGTAATATGCGTAATTATTTATATTTTTCTGCAAAAATAACAAAAATTATTGGATGATGAATATTATGCCATAAAAAAATACGCCACGGCTCTCTCAAGCTTTGTGTCATGGGCTAGCGGCAATCGACTTTACAACAACGGCAGCCAACAATCGCCGGAGAATTTTGCATTTCTCGCAAATATGGCTTATCTTTGTGACCGACAAATGACAAGAGAACAATAACCAAACCAAATACATCCACAACTATGTACACGCAAGAAAACGGATTCTACATCGCTCACGGTCCCAACGGACCCATCAGCATCCTGGGCAACATGGCCAACCGTCACGGCCTCATCGCCGGCGCCACGGGTACCGGTAAGACGGTTACACTGCAAGTGATTGCCGAGAGTTTCTGCAAGGCGGGCGTGCCCTGCTTCATGGCCGACATGAAAGGTGACCTGTCGGGCGTGAGCCAACCCGGTAAACTGTCGGGCTTCATTGAGAAGAGGCTGCCCGAGTTCGGCATCGAGCAGGAGAGCCTCACGTTTGAGGGCTGCCCCGTCAGGTTCTATGACGTCTATGGCGAGCAAGGCATCCCCATGCGCGCCACCATCGGCGAGATGGGCCCTGATTTGATGGGCCGCATCCTGGGCCTGAACGATACCCAGACGGGTGTGCTCAACATCCTGTACCGCATCCTCGACGAGAAGGGCATCTTGCTCGACGATGTAAAGGATCTGCGTAGCGCCCTGGACTGGCTGTCCAAGCACGCCAAGGAATATACCACGCAGTATGGTAACGTGGCTCCCGCCAGCATCGGCGCCATCCAGCGTGCCCTGCTGCATCTCGAGAACCAGGGCGCCGACAAGTTCTTCGGCATCCCCTCGTTCGACATCATGGACTTGCTGGCCACGCGCGACGGGAAGGGCATCCTGAGTGTGCTCGCCGCCGACAAGCTGATGCTGCAGCCCAAGCTGTACTCAACGTTCCTGCTGTGGCTGCTGAGCGAGCTCTACAGCACGCTGCCCGAGGTGGGCGACCTGGAGAAGCCCAAGCTGGTATTCTTCTTTGACGAGGCCCACATGCTGTTCGAGGACACGAGCAAGGCCCTCACCGACAAGATTGAGCAGGTAATCCGCCTCATCCGCAGTAAGGGCGTGGGCATCTTCTTCATCTCGCAGCTGCCCACCGATATCCCCGACGTGATCCTGGGACAGCTGGGTAACCGCGTACAGCATGCCCTGCGTGCCTACACGCCGCGTGACCAAAAGGCCGTCAAGGTGGCTGCCGAGACCTTCCGCGCCAACCCCGAGTTCAAGACCGAGGAGGCCATCCTGGAGCTGGAGACCGGTGAAGCCCTCGTCTCGTTCCTTGACGAGAAGGGTGCTCCCAGCGTCGTCGAGCGCGCCAAGGTGCTGTTCCCGCTGAGTCAGATTGGCGCCATCACCGAGGGCCAGCGCCTCGACATCATGAATGCCGCTAAGGACATCAGCGCCAAGTACAAGGAGGTGCAGGACCGCGAGAGCGTCTTTGAGGTGTTCGCCCGCGAGGCCGAGGCCGAAGCCAAGGCCGCCGAAGAAGCCGCCGCTGCCAAGGAGGCCGAGAAAGAAGAGAAAAAGGGCAAGAAGGAGAAGACCATCTGGGATAAGGTATGGAAAGCCGTTGTCACCGCCGTGACGGGTACACTGGCTACCATCGTGGGCAAGTCAGTCTCAGATGCCATCACAGGCAAGAAGAGCAAGAACACGAGCATCAAGGACGCCGCAGGGCGCACCGTCAAGAACGCCACCACAGCCGCAGGGCGACAGATCCTGCGTGATGTGCTGGGCAATGTCATCAAGGGAAAGTAAAGCTCTTAGGCTTTAGGTTTTAGGCTTTAGGAGGCATCCGCATTAAGATGCGGGTGCTTCTTTTGTAGCAACCCTGAGGGCTGCAAATATATCAATCCTAAATAACATGAAAAACTAACCGGCCCTCAGGTCATCCTCCTGGGGGCCGGTTCCATGCTTAGTAATGATTCTTGTTTTATTATTAATCTAAGTTGTGCTTATATAAATGTAGTTGGTTTGTTTCTGTTCCTTTTTACTCATTAGCCCTGCCGGCTGCCGTCCCTTCGATAGCAATGGTTTGTTTTATATGGTATTGGTTTGTTTTACTATTAATGTGCGGCAAAAGTCGTTGATTTTAAGTGTGTGTACTTGACAGCCGGCAGGGTCTGATGAGCAAATATCAACATTATTACATAATTGATTTCTTTTTATTGTGAGGTCGGTTCAAATTCCTCGAACCGTCCATCGCTGTAAAACACCAGCATCTTGACCACACGGCGGTCGGCCGATGAACCCCGCTGGGGCATGCGTCCCGCCGCTGTGCTGCGCATGATGCTCTGAATCGTCTCGGTCATGGCCGACGGGGTAGCGACACGCTGTGCAGGTCTGGACGTCTGGCGGTAGCCGCCTTGCTCATTATCATCAAATGAGATGGCTCGTTGGCCAGACTCCTCAATATGTCCATCAGCGTGACCGTTACGGTCGGCGTTGTCGGTGGCCTGCATCTGTCCAGATCCCGGGAGCAACATCTCTCCATCACCAAACATGAGCCACATGACATTCAGGGAAGGATATGCACGATGTATCTTGGCGATGACCTCATCGCTCACTTTCTTGTTGCGTCCGTTGAGCAACTGGGAGAGTGTGGGACGAGGTATCTCGCATGTATCCGCAAACTGGGAATTGGAAATCCCGGTTTGGTCAAGAAACATTTTTAATCTCGTTACAATATCCATTTAGAACAATATTTACCTCTACGCTCAACCGAGCGACATTGTCATTTTTCAAAGCCAGAAATTATCTGACCCAAAACTACGATCCAGGAACCCCCTAAAATCGCCCCGCTACTCAAAAAATGACTGTTTACATTTTTGAACTTTGGGATTGCAAATTTAAAACGAATATTTGAACTGACCAAATTTAAAAACGAAAATTTTAAAATTTGCAATTAAATTTTCCAAAAATCGGCAATTTCTCCCTAATTGGAAAAGCAAATTTACATAGTTAAACTAATACGTGAGACTATAACCTATATTATATTGTTTTATAGTTGTTTATATCATTGAACATTTGACAAAACTGGGACACTTGAGACGAAAGCGCTATTTTATATAGTAATACTTGAGTTTTTTGTCGTATTTTATTGTTTTTCAGTTAATTGTAGCATAGTTAAACAAATGTTAACGCGAATTTTTGCTGTTTTTGTAAACTTTACGGTCGTAAATTCTCGATTTTTAAACCCCTGGCGCGATTGTAAACCCGAGCCAGGGGCCCAAAACTGTGGATTTGCCTCCCCACCCTGCCGTTTGAAAACGCAAACCACAACCTGTTTTCAAACCCGAATGCGGCGTTGGTAAAATACCATTTTTGGTTTTCTGAGTGCTCAACTCGATTTCCTTGCGATATTTTCCAGCCCACCCTAAATCAGGCCGAAATATCAAAAAATGGCGAAATATGAAGGGTTAAACCATTTGTCATATAATGGAAAACATATATGATAATTAGGTAGTTAAGTGCGATTTTATGCTCTTAAATTGACCTATCCCACTCCATTCAGAAAAGTTGAAAAAACAGCATTTTCGCACTTTGGGGGCAAAAAACGGGTATTTTGAGGTCAAAACGGGCAAAATTGTACATTTTGAACATTTTTCATCTATCCTCAAAGAGGGCAAAAATCTACTTTTCTACGCATTTTTCAAGAACTTAAGGGGTGCTGAAGGGGTCTTTTTCTGAACTGGATTATTTGCGTTTTATGCTATGAGTTACCCCTACTTTGGGTCAAATTTTGGTCTCTGAGCTCGAATTTTCTGAGTCAAAATCTGTGCAAATTTCAAAAAATCCGCCTTTCCCCCACTCCACGGCGGCATTTTCCGGGCATAAAAAAAGCACCTGTTATCAAGAAACAGGTGCCTTATGGCTATGGTTGGCCCGAGAAAATTTTTAGAGATTGAGCTCCTTTTTGAGGAACGGGGCGGTGAAGGATTGGGAGGATAGAGCGACTTGTTCGGGGGTGCCATGTGCTACGACGCAGCCTCCTCCTCGCCCACCCTCGGGCCCCATGTCGATAATGTAATCGGCACACTTGATCACGTCAAGGTTGTGCTCGATGACGATTACAGTGTTGCCCTTATCGACGAGACGGTTGAGCACACCAAGCAGCACCTTGATGTCCTCGAAGTGTAATCCCGTGGTGGGCTCGTCAAGGATATAGACCGTGCGGCCCGTATCCTTCTTGGCGAGTTCGCAAGCCAACTTCACACGCTGGCACTCACCACCCGACAGGGTGCTCGACGGTTGTCCCAGTTTGATATAACCCAGGCCCACATCCTGCAGGACTTTGATCTTGCGCAAAATTGAGGGAACCGCGTCAAAGAACTCCACAGCCTGGTTGATGGTCATGTCCAGCACATCGGCAATGGATTTGCCCTTGAACTTCACCTCGAGGGTTTCGCGGTTATAACGCTTGCCGCCGCACTCCTCACAGGGGACAAGCACGTCGGGCAGGAAATTCATCTCCACAGCCTTGTAGCCGTTGCCGTTGCATTTCTCGCAGCGTCCGCCGCTCGTGTTGAACGAGAAGCGGCCAGGCTTATAGGCACGTATCTTGGACTCGGGCAGGTTGACGAACAGATTGCGTATGTCGGTGAACACACCGGTATAGGTTGCGGCATTGGAACGCGGGGTGCGGCCCAGGGGCGCCTGATCCACCGTGACGACCTTGTCAACATATTCGAGCCCCGTGACCTTGTCATAGGGCATGGGCGCTGTGTTGGAACGATACAGGCGCTGGCTCAGGATGGGCTGCAGCGTGGCGTTGACCAGTGTGGACTTGCCGCTGCCACTGACGCCAGTCACGCAGATGAACATCCCCAGAGGGAACATCACGTTCACCCCCTTGAGGTTGTTGCCGCGGCATCCCGTCAGGCTCAGACACTTGCCGTTGCCCTCACGGCGCCTGGCCGGGACCTCGATAGAGCGCGTTCCGTTCAGGTAGTCGGCAGTGAGGGTGTGCTGTTCCAGCAACTCCTGTGGTGTGCCGGCAAACACGACGTTACCACCCTTGCGTCCAGCAAGCGGGCCGATGTCAATGACATAGTCGGCCTGGAGCATCATGTCCTTGTCATGCTCGACAACGAGGATGGTGTTGCCGTCGTCACGCAGGGTTTTCAGCGACGTGATCAGGCGCTGGTTATCACGCTGATGCAGGCCGATTGACGGCTCGTCGAGGATATAGAGCACATTGACAAGTCGCGACCCTATCTGGGTTGCCAGCCTGATGCGCTGGCTCTCGCCGCCCGACAATGACGCCGAGTTGCGGTTCAATGACATATAGTCGAGCCCCACCTCAATCAGGAAATTAAGACGGGAACTGATTTCCTTGACAATCTCACGGGCAATTTCCCACTGCGTGGGCGTCACGTGATTGTGCAGGTCCTCGATCCAATCGCGCAGCTCGCTGATGTCCATCGCCGCCAGTTGGGCGATGTTCTTGTCGTGGAGCCTGAATTGCAGCGACTCACGGTTCAAGCGAGCACCACCGCACTCGGGGCACACCGCGCGCGAGAAGAATTGTCCCGCCCACTTCTGTGCCGCACTGGTTGCGGTGTCGTCCTGTTGCATCTCGATGTACTTGATCAGGCCATCGAAGGTCAAGAAATAGTTGCTCGTGCTCAACGTCTCGGTGCGCAGGTTCAACCGCTCGTTGGTGCCGTTGAGGATGTCGTTGAGCGCCTCCTCGGGCAACTCACCGAGCGGGGTGTCGAGCGTGCACCCGTATTTCTCACAGATAGCCTGAATCTGCCAGAATATCTGCACATTCTTGTATTTGCCCAATGGCAGGATACCGCCGTTGCGGATGTTCAAGGTCATGTCGGGCATGATCTTGTCGCGGTCGATGATATTGACGTAGCCCAGGCCCTTGCAATGCGGGCAGGCACCCAGCGGCGAGTTGAACGAGAAATTGTGCGGCGCGGGTTCCAGGTAAGACAGTCCCGTGGCGGGATCCATGAGGGAGCGGCTGTAATATCCCACCTCGTCGTTCTCGGCATCGAGAATCATCAGCTGGCCGTCACCCTGCTTGAAAGCCAAGTCCACGGTTTCGGTCAATCGCTTGAGGTCCTTGTCGGCGACCTTGAGGCGGTCCACCACCAGCTCCACGCTATGGTTGACGTAGCGGTCCAGTTTCATGCCGAAGGTGATTTCCTTCAACACACCGTCCACGCGCACGTTGATGTAGCCCTTCTTGCGCAGGTTCTCGAACAGGTCCTTATAGTGTCCCTTGCGGTTCTTGACCAGTGGAGCCAGGATGTAAATGCGGTGGCCCTGGTAACGCTCGAGAATGAGGCTCAGGATCTTGTCGATGGTGTATTTGACCATGCGCTCGCCCGACAGATAGGAATAGGCGTCGGCAGCGCGGGCATACAGCAGTCGCAGGTAGTCATACACTTCGGTCGTCGTGCCCACGGTGCTGCGGGGGTTGCGGTTGACGGTCTTCTGCCCTATCGAGATGACAGGACACAGGCCGGATATCTTGTCCACGTTGGGGCGCTCCAGCACTCCCATCATGTTGCGGGCATAGGAAGAGAAGGTCTCCAGATAGCGGCGCTGCCCCTCGGCAAACACGGTGTCGAAGGCCAATGAAGACTTGCCGCTGCCGCTCAATCCCGTGATGACGGTAAGCTTGTAGTGGGGAATCTCCACATCGATATTCTTGAGGTTATGGACTCTGGCGCCCAGCACCTCGACGCTGTCTATTTCCTGCCCGTTGAATTTCATTGATCAGTTTTCAGTTGTCAGTTTTCAGTTGTCAGTCTTCAGTTTTCAGTTTTCAGTTTTCAGTCGATGACCCAGTCCTTGCTGTAAGCCGAGAAGGAGCGCTTGCTGCGGTACAGGTCGCTTGACTTGGGAATGCGCACCTTGTAGGTCTTGCCCGACGCGTTGGTCAACTTGGTGGAACGTATCCAGGGGTTGGCCTCACGCAACTGGGCATAAGTGATGCCCTTAGCCTTGGCCCAATCGACCCAACTGGCTACCGAGCCCGTGACATCGACAGTGGTATAAGCCACTGGCTGCCACAGGTTCTGGCGTGAAAAGCGGTAGCCATAGCGCTTGGGCGATTCCATCACCAGCTTATAGGCGATGATACGGAACACGTAGCGCGAGGTTTCCTGTACCAGGTAAAGGTCAAACGAGTTATCCACCTTCTGCTTGGAGAGTTCATTGCTCAGTTTCTGCATACCGGCATTGTAGCTTGCGGCAACAGTGGGCCAGTGGCCATATTTCTTGTAGGCCGCCTTCAGGTACTTGCAGGCGGCAACGGTTGATTTCTCAGGGTCAAAGCGCTCATCCACCTCATCACCCACCTCGAGGCCGAAGTCCCGTGCTGTGCCAGCGAGCAACTGCCACATGCCTGCGGCCTTGGCGCTGGAATAGGCATTATAGTCCATTGAACTCTCGGTGACAACGAGATAGAGGAAGTCAAGAGGCACGCCCTGTTCCTTAAGAATCTTGGACAAGGCGGGGAAATAACGGTTGGCGCGCTTGAAGCACAGCTCGGTCGTCGTCTGGCCATAGATGATGCCCGTCAACTCGCGGTCTAGGCGCTCGGCCATATCCAAGCGGTCAAAGCTGACCTTCTCGCCCGCAAAGTTGACGCTCATGGGAATGTCGGGGCTGGCCGTCGTGCTGAACACGGGGCTGGCTGCGGGCTTGCTGTACTCGCGCTTGAGCTGCGCTTGGGTAGTGATTGACGATGCCATGAGCAGGGCCACCGTCAAGAGTATATATTTCTTCATATCAAGTCTCTATGAATCATTAGCTTAGTCATAATCAACAAATTGCGGCAAATGCCGCAATCTATTTTAATATCCGCCAGTGTCCACACCACCCGAACCGTCGCCCGAGGTGCCGCCGGCACCCTTCTTGTAGCGCAGGATGGTGATGTCACCGCGTTTCTTGTATTTCACGCCATCGCTGCCCGTGGCGGTCACCACATAGTAGTAAACGCCCGTGTCAACAAGGCGCCCCTTGTAGGTACCGTCCCAGCCGCTTCCCGGATCGGTGAACTCGCACACACAAGTTCCCCAACGGTTGAAAATCCAACAGTGGAAGTCAACCAGTGATTTGTAGGAAACTTTCCAGACGTCGTTCACGCCCTCGGTCGAGCCAGGAGAGAAGATATTGGGGCAAACCAACTCACTCTCGCTCACGGTAATACGGTAGGTTTCGCTATAGCTCTCGCAGGTACCTGAGGCATTGGCGACATAATAGCGCATAAAATAGGTTCCAGCTTCCAAGAAGGTGTAGTCCACCTCATCCTGGTTGTACTGCAGAATCACATCTTCAAAATCCTCGTCGGTTGCCATCTCCCACTCGCGATAGACCACCGCGTCGCTGGGATAGCCCGTGAAGACGATGTGAACAGGGGCCGAGCCGCCCAGACCGTTATCCAATCCCTTCTCGTTGTCGTTGCCTCGGTCCTCCTGAACTGCGGTGGTGTTGCAATCCACGGCCACAGTGTGATAGGTGTCGGTCGTGATGCTCTGCCCGAGGCCCCACTCCTCAAGGAAACGGTCACCCGAGAGGGTAAAGATCGTGCTGCACAAGGGAGGGTCAATGGAAAAAGCCTGGTCCAGAGCGGGGAAGGTTTCAACCACCTGCTGCTCCTGCCAGTGGGTGCTGTCGTCCCACACGAGGTTGTTATAAGTCAGCTTTATCTCACGGTCAAGGACTTGACGATGGCCGTTGAGGTTATAGTAGAAGATGCCGTCGGCACTACCGTCAAGGTCGAAACTGACGATAGAGCAAGACTGCTCACTGTTCCATGACACATTGTTGAGCGAGAGGTAGTAGTCGGCATAGTTAACCACCCAGCAGTAGAAGGGATGGTTATTGCCATCCTGAATCTTGTAACCAATGTTGGGTATAATATTATCCAGCGAGGTTGCCATTCCGTTCCAGCGGGTATTGGGAACCGACTCCATGACAAGGTTTCCGTCTTGATAGTAAAAGCTTTCCCATTTGGCACGTTCACCGGTCGATGAGTTGAATGACATCCCCACTCCATCGGTATCATAGACAACATAAATCTTGTCCAGACCGGTAGATTTCTCAGGCGTCACCTCGATGACGGGATATTGTCCTACATTAGTAAAGTTCACCTGACCGCTCACCGACAACAATGCCAGCGCGGTCACCATGAGCGAAACCAATCTCTTGTTCATAGCGCGCACTTGATATTTCTTTTTATATAATATATAACGTGAAGCCACGCTGGTTATTGCCCCCGACAGGGAAACAATCAACCTTGATAGGCACTAGATATTGGACATATCAAAGCCTTAAAGGATGAGGTCGATGATGGTGTTGATGTCGGCAATCGTCACCTCGCCATCACCGTTCACGTCGGCACGGCCTTCATAGATATCGGGATCCCCCAGGATGACACCGGTTACACAATTCACATCGGCGATATTTACCTCGCCATCGGCGTTCACGTCGCCTTGCAGCAGGGTATCAACATCTCCAGTGAGATAGCCGGGATCGCTTGGGCCGCCGTCGATATGGGCACGGGTGGCATCCACGAAGTTCTCATCGTAAGTTGTACCCTGGCCACCGACAAGCTTGACGCAACCGGCAAACATGTCACCTGACTCAGCCACGGCATCTGTGCGCCAGCCATTGCCGGCTTGAATTGTTTCCAGATTCTTGCAGCCATTGAACATGCAGCCCATGTCGGTCACATTCCTGGTATTGAAACCGGTCAGGTCAAGGGATGCCAAGGTGTCACAGCCCTGGAACATGTATTCCATTTCAGTCACATTCCTGGTGTTGAAACCGCTCAGGTCAATGGATGTCAATGACTTGCAGCCCGAGAACATATAACCCATGTACTTCACACTGTCAGTGTTGAAATTGCGCAGGTCAAGGTTAGTCAACGATTTGCAGCCAGCAAACATGCCTGCCATGTCTTTCACGCTGTCGGTCCTGAGGCTGCCCAGGGTTATAGTAGCCAAAGAATCGCAGTCCGAGAACATGCGTGCCATATTTGTCACATTCGAGGTGTTGAAACTGCTCAGATTGAGCCATTTCAATGAATCACAGTCATGGAACATCGCCCACATGTTTGTCACATTCTCGGTATTGAAACCAGTCAGATTAATGAACGACAATGATTTACAACCTGCGAACATTCGTCTCATGTCAGTCACTGAACTGGTATTTAACTGTTCCATTCCAGTAAAGGTGATGAGCTTATCCATTCCGCTAAACCAACCATAAGTGGAAGTGGGACGGGCAGCGACAAATGTGGAATCAAACACCACCGAAATGATGTCCCCTGCATATTCAGACCAACCAGGATTGGTGGTGCCCGTATTCAGCAAATAGGTAACGCTCGAGCGGAGGGAACGCTCGTCGTCGTAGTAGAACGTCAAGAATTGTCCAGCCACGAGCGCTGCATAGGCCTCCCTCTTACGACTCAGGTAGCCAGGATTGCTTATGCCTTCGTCAATGTGGGCATAAGCGGCATCCACATGGCTCTCGTCATATTTTGTCCCTTGCTCACCGACAAGGCTGGTGCAGCCAGCGAACATGTCGGTGGAGTTGGTCACTGAATCTGTGGTCCAGCCTTTTCCTACATATATTGATTCCAGATTATTGCAGCCCATGAACATTTCTTGCATGTCATTCACCCTTGTGGTGTTAAAGTGAATCAGGTCAAGGGATTTCAAGGATTTGCAGTTCTGGAACATGATTCTCATGCTTGTCATATTCGAGGTATTAAATCCACTCAAGTCAAGAGAATCCAAAGACTCGCAACCAGAGAACAGGCCCACTAGGTCTTTCACATTCGAGGTGTTGAAACTACTCAGGTCAATGGATTTCAAGGATTTGCAGCCACCGAACATGGCCAACATGTCTATCACATTCGAGGTGTTGAAACTTCTCAGGTCAAGAGACTTTAAAGACTCACAAAAACCGAACATGTATTGCATGACTCGCACATTCTCGGTGTCAAAGCTGCTCAAGTCGAGGGAGGTCAAAGACCTGCATTCACTGAACATCATTTCCATGTTCAATACATTCGAGGTGTTAAAACTACTCAGATTAAGAGATTTCAAAGATCTGCATTCATTGAACATGCCGTCCATGTATATCACATTCGAAGTGTTGAAGCTGCTCAGGTCAAGGGAATCCAATGATGTGCAGTAATAGAACATACTAATCATGTTTGTCACATTCGAGGTATTGAAATCACTCAGGTCAAGGGAGGTCAAAGAAGTGCAGTGTTGAAACATGCCTGCCATGTTGGTCACATTCGAGTTGTTGAAGCCACTCAAGTCAAGGGAGGTCAAAGATGTACAGTTATCGAACATATTTGCCATGCTGGTCACCTTCGAGGTGTTGAACCCGCTCAGATTAAGGGACTTCAAACGTGTGCAGTTATTGAACATGCCTGTCATGTCGGTCACCTTCGACGTGTTGAACCCACTCAGGTCAAGGGAGGTCAAACCGTAGCAGAAACTGAACATGGAAGCCATGTCGGTCACTGAATCGGTCTTTAAATATTCGATTCCGACAATGTTGCCAAGCCTAGCCATTCCGCCAAACCAATGGCGAGTGGAAGTGGGACGGGCAGCGACAAATGTGGAGTCAAACACCACACGGGTAACATTTTCATCATTTTCATTCCATGTAGGAACAGTGTCAGTGGTATTCAACGAATAGGTCGTGCCCGAGCGGCTGGAACGCTCATTGTCATAGAAGAACGTCAGCGTGCTGTCGGCCTCGGTAAATACCGAGTAGGCCTCTTGCGACAAGGCGGCGATTGAAGTAAGCATCAGCAACAGCAGCATCAGGCATCGGCCCATGGATATCCTATAATTGATTGGTCGTTTCATCGTCTATATAGTGTTATCGGCAGGTTAAATCTATTGATTGAAACTACAAAGATAGTGCAAAATTCCGATTAAGCGAGAACAATGAAAACAAGTTTTCATTGTCGAGCGTGAGGAATTTATCCAACCCGAACACAGTGCAAGAAAAAGCTTTTTTTCTTGCACTGTTGAGACGCAGCCTATCTTCGGCACCAACCCCTGCGGGGCCAACGCTAATTACGCTAATTTTACAAATTACGCTAATTAAATAATATCATTAGCGAAAATCAGTTGAATTAGCGAAATTCGCGTTTTAGAAAAGAGACTAAAGGCTAAAATCTAATCTCTAAAATCTTTTTACTACCTTTGCAGTATAATATCACACATTATATATAATAAAACAACACGACAATGGAACTGAATGAAACGATGAGCGGAATGCCGCGGCGGGAACGCGCGGTGATGTATAAGCGCGACCATAACTGCTGCCAGGCTGTGCTGCTGGCATTTGCGCCCGAATTGGGTATTCCTGAGGAGAAACTGCTGGCAATGGGTGCCTGCTTTGGCAGCGGCATGGGCAGTATGGAGGAAACCTGCGGCGCCTTGTGCGGCGCACAGATGGCACAGGGTTTGTTGAAATTTGATAACCGCCGCATGAATCCCCAGGCCAGCCAGTTGAGGACACTGTTTGAACAACGGTGCGGTGCCACCCGCTGCAAGGACCTGAAGGGCGTGGGCACAGGCCGTGTGTTGTGCTCGTGTGAGGACTGCGTGCGCCATGCCGTAGAGAGCCTGGAGGAAATGCTTTAGTTTCAAATCTCACTAAAAACTACATTAAATCATAGCGGTTAATTAAACGGATTTAAGTATCTTTGCAGTCCAATTTAAACGAGATTATTTATTAAGCATATATAACTAACTATCTAACATACAGATAACAATCATGGGATGGTTTTCATTTACTCAAGAAATCGCTGTCGATTTAGGAACAGCCAACACCATTATCATCCATAACGACCGCATCGTCATCGACGAGCCGTCGGTAGTGGCCCTCGATTCCAAGACCAACAAGCCCATCGCCGTGGGTGAACGCGCCCGCGAGATGCACGGCAAGGTGCATGAGGGCATCCGCACCGTGCGCCCCTTGAGCGACGGTGTTATCGCCGACTTCAACGCCGCCGAGCACATGATCCGCGGCATGATCAAGAAAGTGAGCGCCAAGAACCACTGGTTCTCGCCCTCGCTGCGCATGGTCGTGTGTGTCCCCTCGGGTTCGACCGAGGTTGAGATCCGTGCCGTCCGCGACTCGAGTGAACATGCCGGTGGCCGTGACGTGTATATGATTTATGAGCCCATGGCTGCTGCACTGGGTATTGGCCTTGACGTGCTGGCTCCCGAGGGTAACATGATTGTTGACATCGGTGGCGGTACTACCGAGATTGCCGTGATTTCGTTGGGTGGTATCGTGAGCAACAAGAGCATCCGCACCGCAGGCGACGACCTCACCGAGGATATCCAGGAGCACATGCGCCGTGCCCACAACGTACGCGTGGGTGAGCGCACCGCCGAGGCTATCAAGATCAACGTGGGCTCTGCCCTGCCCGACCTGGGCGCCGAGGCTCCCGAGGACTTCATCATCCATGGCCCCAACCAGGTCAACTCGCTGCCCCTTGAGGTGCCCGTGACCTATCAGGAGGTGTGCCACTGCATCGAGAAATCCATCTCCAAGATTGAGGCTGCCGTGCTAAGCGCGCTGGAGCAGACTCCCCCCGAGTTGTATCAGGACATCGTTCACAACGGTATCTTCCTGACCGGTGGCGGCGCCCTGCTGCGTGGCCTTGACAAGCGCTTGACCGACAAGATCGGCATTGAGTTCCATGTGGCCGAGGATCCCTTGCACGCCGTTGCCAAGGGTACCGGTATCGCACTGAAGAACATCAAGCACTTCAAGTTCCTCATGCGTTGATTGAGGCTCTAGACTTTAGGTGTTAGGCTTTAGGCAACCACCCTAAAACCTTAAGCCTGAAGCCCAAGACCTAAAGCCTATAAGCATGAACAATCTGCTCAATTTTTTCATCAAGCACAGTGCGTGGTTCATTTTCGCAATCTATGTGATTTTGAGCCTCGTGCTGCTGTTTAAGGATAACCCTTACCAGCAGAGCGTCTATCTGACCTCGGCCAACTCGGTGAGTGCCGCGGTCTATAAGGCGTTCAACGGCGTCACGTCCTATTTTCACCTGCGTGACATCAACGAGAGTCTGCAGGAACGCAACGCCGCACTGGAGATGGAACTGATTGAGCTGCGCAACCAGATGACCGACATGGCCCTGCTCTCGCCCGACACCCTGCGTCAACCGGCGTTGAAGCAGTATTCATTTGTCATGGCACATGTGATCAGCAACAGCATCGCCCAACCCAACAACTACATCACCATCAACCGCGGCCACATGGACGGCGTAGCCCCCGAGATGGGCGTGATTGACCAGAACGGCGTGGTGGGTATCGTCAATGTGGTGGGACCGCATGCTTCACGCGTCATCTCGTTGCTCAATCCCCACATGAGGCTCTCGTGCAAGCTGCAACGCAGCGGCTTCTACGGCAGCCTGGTGTGGGATGGCAAGAGTCCGCGCTATGCTGTGCTCGAGGAGTTGCCCAAGCACATCACCTACCACAAGGGCGACACCATCGTCACCAGCGGCTACTCGGCAGTGTTCCCCGAGGGCATCATCGTGGGAACGGTCGAGGGCTTGGCACGTGACTTGAGCGACAGTTTCGTGTCGCTGCGCATCAAGTTGACCACCAACTTCAGCCAACTGAGCAGTGTGCGCGTCATCACCAACAGCATGAAGGAGCAGATTGAGGCCCTGCGCCGGGCCGAGCAAGGCATCGATACCGCGGCCAACGTCCAGACGCGTCCGGAGCTCAAGCCTGAAATTATCGATGTGGTGCCCGAGCAGGCAAAGAAGGGTAAGGCCGAGAAACCTGAGAAACCCGTCAAGCCAACATCGGCAGAACAGCCCTCACCGGCACCCGCGGCAGTAGAACCCACAACCCCTGAACCCACCGAAGACCAGCCATGACCAAGACCGTGATACAATTCATAGCCCTATTCCTGGCACTGGTGGTGCTGCAGCTGGTGTGCAACAAGATCGTGTTGTTCAACATTGCCATGCCCGTGGTGTTCATCTACCTCATCCTCAGGCTTCCCGTCAACCTGCATGGCGGCTGGGTGCTCACTATCGCCTTCTTCACGGGGCTGATTATGGACATCTTCAGCAACACGCCTGGCATGAACTCCCTGGCCTGCACCATCATGGCTGCGCTGCGCCGCCCCGTGTTCAACCTGTTTGTCTCACGGGAGAACGACATGAACATCCCCATCCCGTCGGTGGACTCGATGGGTGTGGGCGACTATTTCAAGTACATGGCCACGCTGGTGACAATCTACTGCGCACTCATTTTCCTCATCCAGGCATTCTCGCTGCACAACATCGGCCTCACGCTGGCGCGTATCGCCGGCAGCAGCCTGTTGTCAATCATCATCATCTTCGGGTTGGACAGTTTAGTGAGCACTCACCGTGAGAAAAGACTATAACCTCGAGAAGCGCAAGCTGGTCATCGGCGGCTTTATCGTTGCGATTGTGCTCATCTACATCGCCCGCCTGGTGCAGTTGCAGGTGCTGGACAGCACCTACAAGGCCCATGCCGACAATAATGCCTTCATGGAGAAGGTCATCTATCCGTCCCGCGGCCTCATCTATGACCGCAACGACTCGCTTGTGGTGTATAACGCGCCCGAGTATGACCTGATGATGATTCCCAAGGACGTACTTCCATTTGACACCATCGACTTCTGCAACACGCTGCAAATCAGTCGTGAAGAATTTGAACATCGGTTAGAGGAGATGAAAAAAGGCCGCAGCTACTCGGCCTTTACCCAACAGGTGTTCATGAACCATCTCACACCCGAGGATTACGGGCGGTTGCAGGAAAAACTGTACCGTTTCCCGGGTTTCTTCGTCGTGCAGCGCATCCTGCGCCAATACAACTATCCCGTTGCCGCCAATGTGCTGGGCGACATCCGCGAGGTCAATGCGCGCGACATCGAGAACGATGCCTACTACCGCCCCGGCGACTACACGGGCGACTTGGGCATCGAGAAGAGTTACGAGGCCTGGCTGCGCGGAGTGAAAGGCAAGGAAATCCTCATCCGTGACGCGACAGGCAAAATCAAGGGCCGCTACAACGACGGTGCCGATGATGTGGCTCCTGTGGCGGGCAACAACCTGAAATTGAGCATCGACATCGGGTTGCAGGCTTATGGCGAAATGCTCATGCAGGGCAAGGTGGGTGCCATCGTGTGCATCGAGCCCAAGACCGGCGAGATTCTGGCCCTGGTGTCCAGCCCGACTTATGACCCCGCACTGCTCATGGGTAAGGACCGCGGCAAGAATTACCGTGACCTGGTCAATAATCGGCTCAAGCCGCTGTATGACCGCTCCATCATGGCGGCCTATCCTCCCGGCTCGACCTTCAAACCCAGTCAGGGCCTGATTTTCCTTGACGAGGGCATCATCACCACGAGCACCGCATTCCCCTGCCACCGCGGCTACATCAATGCCGGCTTGCGTGTGGGTTGCCACGGCCACGGCTCCCCCATTGCATTGAAACCGGCCTTGCAGACGTCCTGCAACGCTTACTTCTGCTGGGGCTTCAAATACATGATGGACAAGCGCAGCAAGTACGGCTCGACAGGCAAGGCGTTCGAGGTGTGGAAAAACCACATGGTGTCGATGGGTTATGGCTACAAACTGGGCATCGACATGCCTGGCGAGAGCCGCGGCTTTATTCCCAACACGGCATTCTATAACAAAATCTACGGTGAGGGCCGCTGGGTGGGACAGACCATCATCAGCGACGCCATCGGCCAGGGCGAAATCCTTGCCACGCCGCTGCAAATCGCCAACCTGAGTGCTACCATCGCCAACCGTGGCTACTACATCACGCCCCATGTGGTGAAGAACATCGAGGGTGTGGGTGTGCTCAAGAAGAACCTCGAGCGGCATGATACCGATATCGACAAGCGCTACTACAACGACATTGTCGAGGGTATGCGCATGGCCGTGCTGGGTGGCACCTGCACCCGCGCCAACATTCCAGGCCTCGACGTGTGCGGCAAGACGGGAACGGCACAAAACCCGCATGGCCGTGACCACTCGGTGTTCATGGGCTTTGCTCCGATGAACGACCCCAAAATCGCCGTGTGCGTGTATGTCGAGAACGCAGGTTTCGGCGCAGCATTCGGTGTGCCCATCGGCGCGTTGATGATACAGCGCTACCTGCGTGGCAACTCTCCTGGCTTGCAGGCCCAAGGCCGCGCGATGGCCAGCCGTCACACCATCTCCTATCCCAAGGCGAAGAAAACCGCTACCGGCAACCAGGCCGCCAACAATAAGACCAAACCCTCAAAACCCGTCACGAGCGATGGAAGTAAGGAATGAAGATGAGAATACCAACCTATTGAGGTCGGTGGACTGGTTCACGATCGTCCTGTACCTCATCATGGTCATTGCGGGAGCGGTGAGCATCTATGCCGCCACCTATGACTATGACAAGGCGAGCATGTTTGACCTGAGCGAGTTCTCGGGCAAGCAGTTCCTGTGGGCTGGCCTGTCGTTCCTCATCGGCTTCTCGCTGCTGCTCATCGACCGCCGCATCTACGAGGCCTATGCCTACCCGCTCTATGGGTTCATGATATTCCTCCTGATTGTCACCAGCTTCATCGCACCCGACATCAAGGGGTCGCACTCATGGCTCGTGCTGGGGCCAGTGAGCCTGCAGCCTGCCGAGTTTGCCAAGACCGCGACAGCATTGGCCCTCGCCAAGTTGTTCAGCACCTACGGATTCCAGCTCAACGGTTGGCGCAACTATGCTATCGCCATCGGCATCATCTTGATGCCCATCCTGTGCATCATTCTGGAACGCGAGACCGGCACGGCGCTGGTTTACACGGCGCTCATCTTTGTCCTCTATCGCGAGGGAATGTCGGGCTTTGTGCTGTTTGCAGCCTTGATGGCTGTGGTCTATTTTGTCGTTGTGCTCAAGTTTGCAGCCATCACGTTCATGGGCATCCCCTTGGGAATGGTCATCGCCTTCATTATGGTAATGGTACTTGTCGTGGGCATGCTGCTCGTGTACTGCCGCTCATGGATTTTGGGACGCAACGTGTTGCTGGGTTACCTTGCCGCAGGCGCCCTGGCCGTGGGGCTGACGCTTGCCGGAATCCACGTCAACGGCTATGCCTTCTTCCTGCCGGTCATCATTCTGTCGCTGCTCTACTTGTTATGGGGCATGCTGCATGACGACTTAAAGAAAGTGTTGATTACCGTCTGCTTTGCGGCGGCATCGCTGGTGTTCATGTTCATGGTGAGCGTTGCTTTCAACAACGTGCTGGAGCCCCATCAGCAGCAACGCATCAAGGTGACGCTGGGCATCGAGGAAGACCTGCGTGGCGCCGGCTACAATGTCAACCAGAGCAAAATCGCCATCGGCAGCGGCGGCATCACGGGCAAGGGATTCCTTAACGGTACCCAGACTAAGCTCAAATACGTCCCTGAGCAGCACACCGACTTCATCTTCTGCACCATCGGCGAGGAGCAGGGTTTCATCGGCAGCGTCGCCGTTCTCATCTTGTTCCTGGCACTCATCCTGCGCATCATGACACTTGCCGAGCGCAACCACTCGACGTTTGCGCGGGTGTATGCTTACTGTGTCGCGTCCTATCTCATCTTCCACCTGGCCATCAACATCGGCATGGTCATCGGGTTGTGCCCTGTCATCGGCATACCCCTACCCTTCTTCAGTTACGGCGGTTCCTCGTTGTGGGGTTTCACCTTCCTGCTGTTCATCCTGCTGCGCATCGATGCCGACCGCGGCAACTACGGCACCTGGTAACCCATTGTCGTTTCCACAAAATGTTTTTCACT
This sequence comes from uncultured Muribaculaceae bacterium, assembly GCA_905233915.1. Classification (GTDB taxonomy): domain Bacteria; phylum Bacteroidota; class Bacteroidia; order Bacteroidales; family Muribaculaceae; genus Sodaliphilus. The sequence continues at coordinate 210,074 of CAJOFM010000004.1, forward strand.
AAAAAATGTCGTTTCCGCATAATGTTTAATCTTTGCTGCCAGCCATGAGCAGGGCTACGCAGATGAAGAAATGAATGACCAGATACAAGACAGTGAACAGGACATTGGGGCGCGCATCTGCCCCAACTCCCACATCGTGAATTTCCTCGATGATGGGTGGGACGGACTCGACTTGATAGAGCGGGTCATTCACATACTGGGATGAATTTTCCACTGCATTGACATACTTGTCATATTTCGCGCGATTGTAGGCAAAGATGCGGCGAAAGGTGTGGCACTGGTTGTCATTGCGGTAATCGGAAAGCTTTTGTCGCAGTTTTGCCTGTGCATCTTCATCTGCCTCTGCTATCTCATCGGCGCTTTTCCATCGGGTTTTATAGTACACTCTGTCATGAAAAGCCAAATAAACGCCATGGCTATCCCGAATCGGAGCCGCAGCGTAGCCTATTAAGGCTACACGTCCACGCCTCGTGTTGTGCTGGCTACCCACATCATAGCCACGGCAATTATCCATCACATCAATTTCCTGCTCACTCATGATATACTCGGCATCGCCGATGCTCTCGCGGGTGATGGTCTGACAGTGAAGATAGGACGAGGTGGCCCGGTGTACATATTGATCAATAACCACAAGCCCGCAGCCAATACTCAGGCCCAAAAAGAGATAAGCCACATAGCGATAGTTGTCTTTCTTAGGTATTGTACTGAGCTGTTTCCTCAAGAGGAAAACCGTCATCACCACCCATGCTAGACCGACAAAGAAACCCATCGAGCGCCTCTGATACTTTAGGTCGGTACAATTCACGCCCCAACATAGCAGTGCAAATAAGGCCACCGACAGCAGTGAGCCCACCGTAACAACCAAGACCCTTTGCCACCCCTGTGACCAATCATGTTTCTTTCTTCCCATCATGAAAAAACGAATGATATTACTGCCGTTGGAGCCATAGGGCAAAAAAGCGGTCATAAACTTGATAAGCGCCTTGGGCATCTAAAACCAATTCCTTTTCCACAAGTGTCTTAAGGGCTGACCTTATAGAACTGGTTGCACCTAGATGATGTTGACTGATGAATGATTGGCCTAAGGCTTGCTGTACAGACTTCTCTTTGGCAATCGCTCTCAGCAACTTAGCCTGGGTAGGAGTCACCAATCTCATGAATGTCTGGAAAGTAGCTTCATTCTCATCGACAACTCTGTTCAAAGTATCATCAATGACATCTAGCGTAATTAAAGGTTCCCCTGACTCATATAAACAGTTCAACAATACTTGCACATACCACGTGTGTCCAGCGAGCTTTTCATATAGATACCCAAACGCATCGGTATTCAACGTCTGGCCATGGCCCGACAGTTTCTCTTTTGCAAATTCGTAATAAGACTGTTCCTGAATCTCATTCAGGTTCAGGATTTGTGTGCTCTGGTAAAATGGGCGGTTGGCAGATACGAACATGTTTTCCAACACATGACGTTGGCTACCCGAAAAGATGAAATGAACCGACGTGAGATGTTGAATGTGGGAACGCAGCAATGCTTCCACATTTCTTTCCTTATAATTAACTATTGACTGGAATTCATCCATCGCTATGACACACTGCTGTCCCGACTGCTCCATATAAGAGAAAATCTCGGTCAAGGAGTATTCAGCCAATTCTGGTTTCACATCAACGGTAAAGGTTGGCACACCTGACAACGAATCAAAACTGAATAAAGGACGCAATGACTTAAAAAATGTGGTGACCTGCCTTATAATCTTGTCCTCGGTCGTATCAAGCGAGCCCAGTACAGCATTGGCCAATTGCTCCACCAGCGACGACAAGCTATCAGTCTTATATAAATCCACATAATAGCACTTTGCTTGTTTTCCAATATTCAGATGATGAAAAGCATGTCGAATAAGTCCTGTTTTGCCCATACGTCGGGGGCTTATCAGGGTTACATTGCGACCATTGAGTAATGCCGAGATAAGCCTTTTGGTCTCTTCTTCCCTATCACAAAAGTAATCAGGCGAGAGATATCCTGTCAATAGAAAAGGATTTGGTGGAGTTGGCTTCTTAACTGGCATAATGAATTCAATTCTTTAATTATTGCGAATTTTTCGTTGCGAATTTTTCGTTGCGAATTTTTCGCAATGCAAAAGTAAGCTATTATTTGACTGCAACCAAATTTCAACCAAAAAAAATGCCTTTTCTTATCAAAAAATACTATTGGCGACCCATTTCACGTTATAAAGAATATTGGCATTGTTCTTGCTATTATATAAATGTATAGATGCAACGACTGCGTAAATATTACCTGACGACGGTGTTGTGTGCCTTGTGTGCAACGGGTACACTTGAAGCCGTTCCCGAGCTGCCACTTCCCGACCAGATGCAGGAACAGGAAGAGGACTCGGTGCGCGTGAGCCTCGTCACATTTTATCCTGGCAGTGAGCCGCACAACATCTGGGGACACAGCGAGATACGTGTCCAGCAGGGCCCTGTTGACCTATACTTCAACTACGGCGTATTTGATTTTCAGGCTCCTGCATTCATGTGGCGCTTCATGCTGGGCCAAACCGATTATATGTGCGTGCCTGTTCCCCGGGCATATGCTATGATGGGCATGGAGGAGCGCCGAATGGTGGAGCAGGAACTCAACCTGCCCCAAGACCGTGCGCTTGCCGTTAGGGACTTCCTATGGAACAACGCGCAGCCCGAGAACCGTGAATATCGATATAAATTCCTAAGTGACAACTGCTCTACCCGCCCCCGCGATATCATCAAGATGGCAGCGGGCGAGAGCCTTCAATATCCCGCGATGGGCGACACGACTGTCACCTATCGTGACATTTTGGCACACTATTGCCGCAACTATGCGTGGGAAAAATTCGGCATCGACCTGGTGCTGGGTTGGGACATCGACACCGTGCTTGACCAGCGCGCCACCATGTTCATCCCCATGCTGCTGATGGATGCCGTGGCGGGAGCCACAGTTACCATCGACGGGCAAACCATGCCACTGGTCAGGGCTACCACAGTGCCCATCGACAAGAGCACCAACGGCAACGTCAGGCCTCCCACGCCATGGTACATTTCACCGATGACCGTCGCTGTGCTCGTGCTGGCACTGACTCTGCTCATCAGCTGCCGCGACTGGCGCCGTCATGACATCTCGCGGTGGTTCGACACGCTCCTGTTCACTACAGGAGGCTTGGCTGGCTGCATCCTGCTCTTCCTCATCTTCTTCTCTACCCACGAGGCCACTTCGCCCAACATCAACATTGTGTGGCTGCACCCGCTGTTGCTGTTGCTTGCCGTGCTGCCCTGGTTCAAGCGCACCCGCAAAGCCGCAGGCTGGCTCCATGCGCTGAACGCGCTGGTTGTTGCCCTGCTCATGCTGGCATGGCCGTGGCAGCCCCAAGTGGGCAACATCGCCTTCTTCCCCTTGATGGCCGCTCTGGTGACCCGCTCGTTGACCAACGTGCTCCTGGGCTGCCAGACCACCCGAGGCCCAACCGCTGCCAAGTAGGAGATTGGCGTTAGGGATTTTCACATTATATATTCTGACATCAAAACCGCCAATTTTCCCGCCATTTTATACCAGAATGGCGATTTATGCCTGATTCATAGCCTTTAATCGGCTAAAAAGGTGTATCTTTGCAGTTTAGACAACAAATCAAATCATAATATAATAGAATAAGAAACCAAGAAATGGGACTTAGTGACATTCTGAAATCAATGTTTGGCAATAAGTCAACGCGTGACTTGAAGAAACTCACGCCTATTGTCAACCAAATCAAAGCGATTTATCCCGAGATTGACGCGCTGGACATCGATAGCCTGCGCCAGCGCACAGCCGACATCCGTCAGCAACTCAACGAATCAGTGCAGGACAAGCGCGACGAGATCGAACGCATCAAGGCCGAGATCGAGACCCTCGATTATGAGGAGCGCGAACCGCTGTGGAAGAAGGTCGATGACATCCAGAAGGAAATTCTCGACAAGCTTGAGGAGAAGCTCAACGAGGTATTGCCCACCGTGTTCGCCATCGTGAAATCCACGGCAAGACGTTTTGCCGAGAACGAGACCATCATCGTTAACGCCACCCAGCTCGACCGCGACCTGGCCGCTCAGGGCAAGGACTTCGTGAGCATCGACGGTGACAAGGCCATCTGGAAGAATCACTGGATTGCCGGCGGTAACGAAATCACATGGGACATGATCCACTACGACGTGCAGTTGATTGGTGGTATCGTGCTGCATCAGGGCAAGATTGCCGAGATGGCGACTGGTGAAGGTAAAACCCTGGTGGCTACCCTGCCCGTCTTCCTGAACGGCTTGACCGGCAACGGTGTGCACGTGGTAACCGTCAACGACTACCTGGCCAAGCGCGATAGCGAGTGGATGGGTCCGTTGTACATGTTCCACGGCATGACTGTGGCCTGTATCGACAAGACCGAGCCCAACTCGGCCGAACGCCGTGCCGCCTATAACTGCGACATCACCTTCGGTACCAACAGTGAGTTCGGTTTTGACTACCTGCGCGACAACATGGCAATGCGCCCCGAGGACATGGTGCAGCGCCCCCACAACTTCGCCATCGTCGATGAGGTCGATAGTGTGCTCATCGATGATGCCCGTACCCCGTTGATTATTTCCGGTCCCGTGCCCAAGGGAGAGGACCAGATGTTCAACGACTTCAAGGCCAACGTGGAGCGCGTGTACAACGCCCAGCGCCAGCTGGTGACCGGCCTGCTCGCCGATGCCAAGAAGATGATGGCCAGCGACGACCAGGATACCGTCAAGGAAGGTACCTTGAGGCTCTTCCGCGCCTTCAAGGGTCTGCCCAAGTACAAGCCGCTGATCAAGTATCTGAGCGAGGAAGGCGTCAAGAACGCCATGCTCAAGACCGAGGCTTTCTACATGCAGGACAACAACCGCGAGATGCCCACAGTCACCGACCCCCTGTTCTTCATCATCGATGAAAAGAACAACACCGTCGAGATGACCGATAAGGGTATCGATGTGTTGACCCGTGGTACCGACGACCCCGAATTCTTCATCCTGCCCGATATCGCTGCCCAGCTGTCGGCCGTGACCAACGAGCCCCTCAGCGATGAGGAAAAGACCAACAAGAAGGACGAGTTGCTCGCCAACTACTCGGTTAAGGCCGAGCGCGTGCACACCGTGACCCAGTTGCTGAAGGCCTACACCCTGTTCAACCGCGACGATGAGTACATCGTTACCGAGAGCGGTGAGGTCAAGATCGTCGATGAGCAGACGGGCCGTGTGATGGAAGGCCGCCGCTACAGCGATGGTCTGCACCAGGCTATCGAGGCCAAGGAAGGTGTGAAGGTTGAGGCTGCTACCCAGACCTTTGCCACCATCACGCTGCAGAACTACTTCCGCATGTACCACAAGCTGGCCGGTATGACTGGTACCGCCGAGACCGAGGCTGGTGAGTTCTGGGACATCTACAAGCTGGATGTTGTGACTATCCCGACCAACAAGCCCGTAATCCGCAACGATATGGCCGACCGCGTCTACAAGACGCAGAAGGAGAAATTCAACGCCGTCATTGCCGAGATCGAGGCCATGCGCAACTCGGGCCGTCCTACTCTGGTGGGTACCACCAGCGTAGAGATCAGTGAGATGCTGAGCCGCATGCTTAACCTGCGCCACATCCCACACAACGTCTTGAACGCCAAGCTGCACCAGAAGGAGGCCGACATCGTCGCCCAGGCCGGTCAGTCGATTGACGGCAAGGGTGTCGTGACCATCGCCACCAACATGGCAGGTCGTGGTACCGATATCAAGCTGTCGCCCGCCGTTAAGGAGGCCGGCGGTCTTGCCATCATCGGTACCGAGCGCCACGAGTCACGCCGTGTGGACCGCCAGCTGCGAGGCCGTGCCGGTCGTCAGGGAGACCCGGGTTCTTCGGTATTCTTTGTTTCGTTCGAGGATAAGCTGATGCGCCTGTTCGCCAGCGAGAGCGTTGTCAAGACGCTCGACCGCCTGGGACTCAAGGACGGCGAGGCCATCGAGAGCAACATGGTAACCAAGAGCATCGAGAATGCCCAGAAGCGCGTCGAGGAGAACAACTTCGGTATCCGTAAGCACCTGCTCGAGTATGACGACGTGATGAACGCCCAGCGTAAGGTGATTTACACCCGCCGCCATCACGCTCTTATCGGTGAGCGCATCGGCTTGGACATCATCAACACCTTGTATGACAGTGTGGAGGACATCGTTGACAGGTATGGTGCCGACGACTATGAGGACTTCAAGTTGAATGTCCTCAAGACCTATGCCATCGAGACCCCGTTCGACGAGGAGACTTACCGCCGTATGGACGACGGCAAGAAGCAGGAAATCCTGTATGACGCCGTGCTCAAGACCTTCAACCGCAAGATGGAGCGCTTGAGTGAGGTGGCCGACCCCATCATCCAACAGATTGTCGAGAACCAGAAGGCCGAAGGCTTGGAGCCTCAGGGCCTCATCCGCGTGCCCATCACCGACGGCAAGCGCACCTTCGGCATTGTCATCGACATCAAGGAGGCTGCCGAGACCCACTGCAAGTGCCTGACCAAGGCTTGGCAGAAGGCCGTGATGCTGCTCACCATCGATGAGAACTGGAAAGAGCACCTGCGTGAGATGGACCAGTTGCGCCAGAGTGTTCAGAACGCCAGCTATGAGCAGAAGGACCCGCTCGTGATCTACAAGACCGAGGCCTTCAATATGTTCAAGCAGATGGTCGGCATCATGAACGGCAAGTCTATCGCCATCCTCATGCGCGGCCAGATTCCCGAGGCACCGCCCGAACAGAACGTGCAGGACCGTGAGCCGCAGCAGCGCCGTCCCCGCTACAGCGAGGGCCGTGGCGGCGAACCCGATCCCAGCCGTCCCAATGCCGCTCCCGTCGGCCCGCGTCCCCAGGGTCCCACCGGCCCCATCCGCAACGAGGGTCCCAAGATCGGCCGTAACGATCCCTGCCCCTGCGGCAGCGGTAAGAAGTACAAGAACTGCCACGGCAAGGGCCTCTAAAATGCCTAGCCGACAACACAATACAGGCGTGTCAACCATTGCGGTTGGCACGCCTGTTGTCATAAAATACTTAGCGACAATTAGTTAAATTCGCGAAATCAGCATTAGCCCCGCAGGGTTATGACCAATTGCATGATCGTTTCCATCATTTTTTATTGATTTTTTGTTTAAAATCGGGGATGTTGTGTGTTATAAGAGTGTAACAGCAAAACAAACAACGAGAAGTTGATGACGATAGACGCATTTAACCAGCAAGCACCACAGCTCAGGCAACTGGCGCTGAAGGCGGCCGCCACAGCGGGTGCCGACAGCGACACAGCCGAGGACGTCGCCCAAGAGACGATGCTGCGCTTGTGGCAAATGCGTGACGATCCCCGCCTCTACAATCCCGAGGGCTATGCCACGACGATTGCACGCCACCTGGCAGTGAACCAGCTGCGCCGCAAGTCTCCCTTACCGCTCGACGAGGGCAAAGCCGCTGACCTGACAGTGCCCTCTCCGCTGGACCTGATGCTGCAACGCGAAGATGAGCGATGGCTCAGGCAACGCATCCGTAACCTGCCCTACACCCAGCACGTCATCCTCAGGCTGCGACAGGTCGAACACCGCTCCAGCGAGGAGATAGCCAAAATACTGGGAATCCAGACGACGAGCGTCAACACGCTGCTGGCCAGGGCAAGACGGCAACTACTCAACGAAATCCAACAACAACGCAACAAAGACAGACAATGAAACGGTATTCACATCAACAAATAGAGGCACTGCTCGACAAGTTCATGGACGGGCAGACCACCGTGGAGGAAGAGGCCCAGTTGGCCGACTACTTCCGCAGCGCCGACGTGCCCGCCGAGTGGGAGGATTACCGCGCCATGTTTGACTACTTCGACAGCGGGATGACACAACTTGTTGCCTCGTCCAAACCACGCCGCAACTGGTGGTGGACAACGGGTGCGGCAGCAGCGGCTGTAGCGGCCATCATCGCGGTAACGACCGTGGTAAACCGTCCAACATCAACCACGACGACAACGGCCGAGCCGCCCGCCATCGCGTCAACAGATTCAACGTCCAACAAGGGAACGCAAGACCTGACACCTGTACAAATAACGGAGCTTGCATCACAAACGCCCACTACCCGACCTGTTGAAATGCGACACATTGCGTCCCGAAAAGCCAAACGCACAAATGCCCAAAAAGGCCAACGCCGCCTGCAAGACGAGAATGCCAAACTGGCCCAAGAAAATGAGCGCCTGCAACGCGAACTGGCCGACCTGAAGCGCCGCGCCTTCATCATCGACCTGGAAGCGATGGGCTACAGGGCGGTGCAGGACGAGGACGGCAGCATCGTGCTCATCGACCTTGAACAAGAGCTCGAAAACGAATTGAACAATCATCTGAACAACCAACCCACAACCAATATCCCTGCATTATGAAAACTCAGAACAGCATCATAGCAACGATGACCGTCATCACGGTCATGATTATGGCCCTGCTCACCTCGTTTACGGCCAGCGCCAACGTATATGAGGACAGGCTGCAAACGGCCTTTGATGATATCATTAACGCCGTCTCCTTAGATTCACGCAAGCATTTGGTCAGCATCTATTCCAACCCCGCGACCGGAATCAAGGAGGGCCAACTCGATGTGTACAAGTTCACCATCGGTCGCGATGGCATGGGTCTGATCGAGGAAGCCCAAAAGATATATGAGCAAGTCAATGGCAACAGCAACGCTGATGTTTACACCCTGTGGATTAACGACAACGGCGAGTGGAACACCCAGGGCTACCGTATCTATTACAACCCCGACGAGACCATTGTCGTGGGACTGGCCTGTGACCACTGCTACACCGTGGGCTTTATCGCCCCCGATGACAAGCAGCACCGCAAGACCTACACCCTGGAGTGGAGCACCCCCGACGACTATAGCGACAGCATCAGCGGACGCATCATCACCACCTATGCCCCCATCAAGGCCAAGGCGGGCGATGGCCATCGAATCAGCTCAGTGGTCATCAACACCGACAACCTGGACAAACTGATGGAGCAAATGCAGAACGAGGGTATGGAAAAATACCAAAAGGAATTGGAGAAGACGCAAAAGAAGCTGGAAAAGGCTCAAGCCAAATTGGATGATGCCTTGTCCAAACTCCAGAACAAGTCCAGTTCATTCTCAAGTTCTTCTTCAAGTTCCACTTCAAGCTCTGGTTCCAGCCACGTAATAAAGGGAAAAGTGACCGATCCCGACGGCGAACCGCTGATTGGTGCAACGATACAGGCCATCGGCCCACTTGGCCCAGGAAACGGCACAGCTACCGATATAAACGGTGAGTTCACGCTGACGGTTCCTGATAATGTGAAGCAAATCAAGGTTTCATATGTTGGCTACAAAACCCAGGTATTGCCTGTTCAACCCAACATGGTCACCAAGATGGACAACGATGATGACCAACTTGATGAGCTCCAGGATCTGTTTCTACGCCCCAAGCCCGGCAAGGACAACGACAATCTCAACGGTAAGAACAACTCCAAGAGCTGGATGAAGCAACTGCTTTTCTACATCGAAAAAATACAGCAGTCTTCTGGAGACAACAGATACCTCTATCTGTCCAAACTCTACGAACTGTGCAAGGACACCGATGGACTTGATCAGACCGACCTGAAAATCGGCATGCAGCAACTGGCATCGGTCTATAAGCAACTCAAGGAAAAGAAAAAACTCAAGGATAACGAACTCATTTTCCTCGAGAGCATGGTCGATCTGCTCGAGAACAAAACCAAGAGTATCCACTCTTGGAATCCAGACTAAAGTTATCTAAAGTTGATTAAAGTTTAACCTACTGTTTCATGTAGAATAATGCATGAAACGGCCATAACTATACCCTATTGTGAAATACTTAATTACAATTATCTTACTGACGATCAGCACCTTATTCGCTCAAGCCGATATCATCAGCGGGCGTGTCATCGACACCGACACCCGGGAGACCTTGCCCGGGGCAACGGTTCAGTACATGAAGCAAATCAATGAAACCAGCTATTCGGGCAGCACCGTGATAGCCGACTCGCTTGGCCGATTTACGTTCTATACCGATGGACGTGTCGAGTTGACGGTGTCCATGCTGGGCTATTACAACAAGAAGAAAAACGTCATGGCGCTCTCCGACAGCCGCAAGGATACGCTCGACATCGGCGCCATCGAGTTGAAGATGTCCACGCAGATGTTGCAGATGGTCGAGGTCACGGGGCATGCCCGACGGTTCACGATGCATGGCGACACCATCGTATTCAACCCGTCGGCATTCAGACTGCAAGAAGGCGCCCGCCTTGACGAACTCATCAAACAACTGCCTGGTGTTGAAGTGGACGCTAACGGCAAGCTCTGGTGGAACGGCAAGCCCATCCGCTTGACGATGGACGGCGAGAACCTCTTTGGCGGCAACGACTTGGTGAGCCAGTTGCCTGCCGAGGCCGTGCAGAACATCAAAGCCTACAACAAAGCATCTGAACTCAAGGAGCATACCGGCAATGATGACGGCAGCGAGGACATGGTGCTGGACTTGAGCATCAAGCCAGGATTCCTCGACCGCTGGTATGGCGATGCCACTGCAGGCTACAGGACCCGCGACCACTACGAAACCGAGATGCAGCTGAACCGTCTCTCCAAGAATGACCCGGTCATGGTGTTCGGTGACGCCAACAATGTCGCCAAACGACATAGACGATACAAGGGCCAATATACGCTAAGTTCAGGTTACGGCTATGGCCAGGAGCAAGGCATTTCGGGCGGATATCAGCACAACTGGAGCCGCGAGCAGGGCAATAAGCCACTGAAAAGTTACTACAGCATCAGTGGAGGACTGGCACATGACGACCGATGGAAAAATTTGGGCATCGAGACCGAAAATTACTTCCCCGGCGAGGCGCAAAGCTACAATAAGACGACGGGCTTTGACCGCAGCCACTCGCTGAACCCGACAATCCTGGGCATGATGCGATGGAGACCCGACACAACCAACACGTTTTTCCTGTGGGCGCAACTCGAATACGACAACAACCGTTCTATTAACCGACGCGATACCGAGCAGTCGGTTGATTCGGGCAACGGCTACGTTCCCACTATCAATCAACAAGTGAATACACTGAGCCGTGGGCACGAAACCAAACTTATCGCTACAGGTGACTGGACGCATTTTTTCAAAAACGGCTCCCTCAAAATTGCCGGAAGGCTGAACTATAGCGACAGCAAGAGCAAGCAGTGGACCGACCGCGCCATCACCGACTATCAAAACGACTTCTCATCGACGCTCAGCCAATATGCCATCGAGCCTTCATCAAAGTTCGCATTGAACGGCAGCATGACCTACCAGCACTGGCTCACCAAGCAGTGGATGCTCACTATGGACTATCAATTGGACTATACCAACATTCGGACAGACCGTGAATTCACGACCAACGGCATGGCCGATGCCGCCAACTCGTTCAACAACCGCTACCACAGCACGGGTCACACCGTCACCGCCGGCTCCACTATCAACATCGGCCAGGTGCAGCTGCTGCCTAGCGCGGTCTTGAATTGGAACCGCGAGCATCAGGATTACACCCGTGCCTTGCTTGACACCACTGCCGTCAGGAACAGTTTCAAGATTGAGCCGTCGTTCAAGTTCTCATGGAAAATGAACAGCGGCATGAACCTGGAGTTGAATTACAGTTACAAGACTATGCGACCAGAATTGCTCCAGACCATCGGCTATCGTGACTTGAGCGATCCGCTGTTCATTACCGAGGGCAATCCCTTCTTGAAGGGCAGCCACACCAACGAATTCCAAATGAGTTACAAGGCTGTGGTACCCAGTCGCCAACTGTCAATAGGCTTCAACGCCAAGTACGGCACGACAGACCACAGCAACATCACGGCGCTCAGTTATGACCCGGCGACAAACGTCTATACCAGCCGTCCCGAGTCGGTGCCCGGCAGCCGCACGTGGGAAGTGAATCTCAACTACGACCATGGCTTGGGCAACTACTTCCGCTTGCAGAACGACCTCAAGGTCACGGGCGGACGGTACTACGGTTACTTGACCATGCTCCCCTCTCACGAGGAGCGTATCTTGAACCGCCAGACGAGCGTTCATCCCAAGGACAAACTGACCGTGTCGTTTGACCACAACTGGATCAAAGCCTCAGTGTTTGCCGAACTCAATGCCGACCGCTTGCGTTTCTCGCAGTCGCCAATCCAGAACACAACACTGTGGAACAACAATTACGGCATGGAGTTCGAGGCCAACTACCGCAACTTTGTGTTTGAGACATCACTCACCGAGGCCATGCGGCGAGGCTATGCCTCCAATGGCATGAACCGCAACCGCCTGCTTTGGGACGCTTCCATCACTTGGAAAATCCTGAAGAATAAAGGCAACGTAAGGCTCTTTGCCGATGATATCCTCAACCAGGATGACTGGCGCTGGAGCAGCCAGACGGCTTATCAGCAGACCAACGAATGGCAGGACACGCTACACCACTACATCGGCATCTCGTTCACCTACCACCTCGACGCCAAAAAGAAAGAAAACTAACCAAATTATGAATAAGACAAAACTGTACAGGAAATTTATTTTCATGCTGTCAATGCTGTCAGTAGCAACATTTGTGGTGGCACAGACGGGCAGGGATTATTGGTTAGCTGCTGACAAAGCTTTGGCGGCTGGTGATACTGACAGCACATTCTACTATTTCAATCTGTTCAGAGAGAAATTCGGCAGGCAATATGCATTTGCTTACACAACTTTCTTAACAGAAGAAGATTACAGAGCACTTCACAACGATGCAAGATGGACGGCCTTTATGGACTCGATGTGTACCTACAAGCATGAGGCAGAGGACAAGAGGGAAATTACTTATCCGAGGAAAACGGTCGTGGAGGATACCAATGCCCCAATCGTCAAGCGATACGACATTCTGCTTGACATTGACGTGGAGAAAAAGACGCTCGCCGTGACAGCGACGGCACAAATTGATTTCAAAGGCAGGGAGAGCATTGATTTCACGCTCTGGAAATATTCAACCATCAATCACGTCACCTGCAAGAAGGAACTGACATACTCATTTGACACAAAGGCAAAATCGTCTAACACCTACATTCGCCAGGGAGCGCCGCTTCGCCTTACCGCGCCAAAGAAGAAGAGTATTTGCAGTATCACATTTGACTATACCTGTAATCTCGACAGCCTGGACACTTGGATGAGTTCGATGGAAAAGGACTGGGTGCAATTGGGCTATTACATGGCATGGTTCCCCATTAACAGCAATAGCCGTGACTTCACGGCAAGCGTCTCCGTTTCCATCAACAAAGGCTACAAGGTCAGCGGTTCAGGCATTGTGGAGCGTAAGGGTGATAAGTGGGAAATGTCGCAGCCGTGGAAGAGTTTCGACCTCCAGATTGTGGCCTCACCAAAACTTAAATCTAAGAAGATGACCAGTGATGGGCGTACATTCGAAGTAGTCTATACCGACTTTGCCGATGCAGATGCCGACTCTGCGCTGGTCGCATGCAGTGAGGCTCTGCAATTCTATACCCGCTTGTTCAAAACCAATCCCAGCAATGATTATATGAAATTCCTTGTTGTGCCACGTCGTGGTGGTGGTATCAGCCGCAAAAATTACATTGCCTTCGCGACGAAACGCTTCAATGAGCACTTCAAAACCGCTATTGGCCATGAAATGGGTCATTTCTGGTGGAACAAAGCACCGACGTTTAGTTGGGAAGATTGGCTCAACGAAGGTTTTGCTGAGTTTAGCATGCTGTGGTATGTCAAGTGCCATTTCGACAAGCATGTTTTCGACTGTTATCTGGAAGCCTGCCGCGAAAATGCCCGCCATGCTTGTCCCATCTACGAGGTTGACCGTGACGCTCCTGAAGCCTATGATGCCTTGTACAATAAAGGTGCCTTGCTTCTGTATGATTTAGAGCAGGACGTCGGCGAAACGCGTTTCTTTGAGTTCATGCAGGAAGTAGCTGAATGTGAAATATCCTCTACTGCCACCCTTTTGCAGTATGCAGAAATAATATTTGGGAAAGAAACACGCGAATGGATTGAGAACAGGATTAAGTCATGAGCAAAACAATTATTGATGTTGCTAAAACCAAAATAATGGGCAATCAGTTATTGCCCGTTAGCAGGCAAAAATCAAAGCAATAGAATTAAGCTATTGATCAATCTGTTTAACTACAATAAACCTGCTTCTTGCGGTTATAGTCGCAGTTGTTCACCTGCTTCCTGCGATTATAACCGCATTTTTTCTTTGTAATGATTTCTACATCAGGTATTCCAGATAATTCTCTGGAGTAATAATCACGGACTCGGCAACGGGGTATGCTTTCAAGAAACTTGACGGAATGGTTGAATTGGCTCTTTTGGGATTCCATTTCATCTCAAAAACGGTGAATTGACCATCGGCCTCTTCAATATAATCGATTTCCTGCTGAGCCTTAGTACGCCAGAAGTAAACATTGCAGTAGTGCTGCCTATAGTGGTTATACTTAATGCGCTCAGCAATAAAGAAGTTTTCCCACAGTGCACCGACGTCATTGCGAATTTCAAGCGGAGCAAACTGCTGAATCACTGCATTGCGCACACCATTATCGTAGAAGTATATTTTCTTCGCTTTTTTCAATTCATTTCTCAAGTTGCGGCTCAGGCCATTGAGGCGGAAAATGATGAAACACTTTTCCAAGAGTTCAATATAACGCTCAACCGTCTTGGCATCACTGCCAATCATCTGAGATAATTCGTTATAGGATACTTCAGAACCAACTTGAAATGCCAGAGCCCTCAGTAGTTTATCCAGCAAGTCTGGCTTGCGTACATTCTCAGTTGCAAGAATATCCTTGTAGAGATAACTATCGGCCAAAGAATTCAGTAGTTCATGTGCTTCGGCAGCATGAGTAAGGATATCGGGATAAGAGCCATAAATAAGTCTTGGCTCCAGTAGCCGCACAACATCAAGATAACCACCAGTCTTATATATCTCGCTTGTTGATATCGGGTACAATTGGTACTCATATTTGCGCCCTGTCAATGGCTCATTCAATTTGTTGCGCAATTCAAAGGCCGATGACCCTGTAGCAATCACCTGCAAATCAGGAAAATTATCTACCATCATCTTGAGCGTCAAACCTACATTATCAACTTTTTGAGCCTCATCAATAACAATGATTTTAGCCGTACCAACTAACATTTGTAACTGTTTGAGATTGCGATTGGTCAGCAATGACACTGTCGTTGGGTCATCGCAATTAAGAAAAAGCACCTCATCTGCCTTTCCCTGAATGAATTCCTTGAGTAAGGTCGTTTTTCCGACCTGACGTGCTCCTAAAATCAAAATGGCTTTTTGACGGAAACACTTATCCTTGATGATTGGTAATAAGTCCCTATAAAGCATATCTATCACATTTTTCCAGCAAAGGTAAGTGACTTTTGGGAATTTTGCAACTTTTTGGATTATATTCCCGAAAAATATTGTCTTTTTTGGATTATATTCCCGAAAAGTAATAAATTCTTTGGGCTAGAGTGGTTTTCCATTGGCTTGCACCCTGTTATCGGGTGGCGAAAGTAGGCGGCAACCCAACAATGGCTACAGCAATTCCAGCCTACATATTATTTATGGCAGTTGTTACGGTAATACGTCGTCGATGATGAGGCGGAGCCACTGGGCGGTGGTCAAGGGGATAGGGCCGGCGGGCTCGGTGGACATCAGGTGCTCGTTGAGTTCCTGCAGCAGGGGGCGGGCGTCGCTCTCCCCTGCCCGCTCGATGATGGCATGGGCCTGAGGCATGGCGCGCTGCATCACCGCCAATGACGAGGGACGCAGCAAGAAACTGCGCCAGTAGAGCCAATAGGCGTAGTCGTAGATGCGCTGGGCATCCAGCGGGTTGTCCAGATCCACCTCGCTGGCAATGCAGAACTGCCGCGGCACGGGAGCCTGCTCATATTCCTCATCGAGCAACATGTGGAAGGCCATCGCTAGTGCTTCAAGTTCGGCATCGTGCGGGTCAAGTGCCTCACTACCGGCCTCGCCAACAATCGTCCACCAGATGACGTATCGCACGTCGTCACAGTTCAGCTCATAGTCCACATAATCCTCGGCGCGTCCATAGTGGGGCAACGGTGCTCCGTGCCGCTCGTTGTGCAACATGGTGAACGAACGCCACAGGCCGCCGTCGGCAACCACGTCCTGATAGTAGCCCGTCACGGCAAGCACCACGTCACGACGCACGTCGTCATCGAGCCCCCGCAGCCACGGTGACTCATCCCACAGCTTGGCCAGCCGCAGGGCAATCCACAGGTAGAACTGGTCGGTCTCGGCCACCTTGGGGTTGCCTGGCTGACGCTCCATATAGTCTTTAACACTGATGTCCATGTTGTCTTTCTGTTTTTAAAACAAAAGACGGGAAAACCATACTGTCTTCCCGTCCTCCTTGTGGTGGAGCCGCGAGCGGGACTCGAACCCGCGACCTTTTCGTTACGAATGAAATGCTCTACCGACTGAGCTATTGCGGCTGATGCACTGCGATGATTTGCAATGCGGGTGCAAAGGTAGCACTATTTTTCTAATCCAGCAAACATTAATCGACAATTTGTTTGCTGTAGGTAATCTTGATCTTGGCCTTGTCAAGCAACAGGCGCACTATCGCGGGCCGCGACACCATGGGTGAAATCTTGGTCACCGTGGAGGTCGTACCGCTATAGTAATAACCCGACAAGTAGGTATAGGTGGTCACATCAACGGGAGTGATGATGAAATTGAAATCGTCCTCGGTGGCCACACCGCCCTGGTTGTTCAGGATGTTGAGCACGTAGTTGCGCAGACCCGTGAACATATACTCCTTGGTGAGCGAGTTATAGACGGCGTAGAACGAGTCCTTGTTGTTGGCCAGGCTATCGCCATTGATGAACTGGTCCTTCTTGGACGCCTTGACCATGAGCAGATAGGTGGGCGGCTGGATATTGTACTGCGTGAGCGGTACACTCACCGGCAATGTCAATGTCAACGTGTTGATGACAGCCTGGTTACTGCCTATATTGGCTTGGTACTTGTCGATGATGTCCTGGATGGGGAAACGCACCTGCACCTCATAGCCTGCCGGGGCAACGATCAGCGCCTCGCCGTTGTTGACCATCGAGGTGACAGCGTCATCGACTGCGTAATTGATGATGTTATCGGAGATTACCTCGGGGGTCGATGCCAGATAGGACTGACCATGATGGTAGATGGTGTCGGTGCCGGCATCAGTTTTTCCATGCTTACGATAATACACGTCGAGCTCGGTCGCCTTGATGTTCACGACGTGACCGCTGCCGTAGGTGTTGGTGATATAGATGCCGGGGAAGACATCGGCAAACGCCTTGGGAGAGGCGAACTTGCTCGGGTCGTTGACAAAAGTGGTGAACAATTCCTGTCCCAGTTCCTTGGGCATGGGCACTGAAATCACGCGCACAGTATCCCTCACCAAACTACCCGTCACATAGGAATCTCCCATCTCGAGCCAGCCTGATGTGGGCGAATAGGACTCCGTAGCGAGCAAGTCATCGGCATCATAGTAGTCCGTGGGATCAAAGTCACTGAATATCGGTGAGGGCAAGGACTTGTTGAGTCGGTAAACATTCAAGCGCATGGGCGCCAACGAGTCGCCAGTGAAGCCGTTGCTGTAGGGTAAACGTAACTTCAGGCGGCAAGAGTCGATCATGTCGGCAGTGACACCAACCGTGTCAATCGACACCGCAGGCATCCACATGGTTACGGCCTCGGCCGTGATATCTCCAAATCCGTCACAACGCAGCACACCGAGCATCTTGGTGCTGGTGCGCATCTGCACCCGGTCGTTACGCACCGAGTGCCCCGTGATGACAAATGATGAGTCCTCGACAATTGACGAGACACCGTCGGTGATGCTGACGCCGATGGTCTCATCGGTACATGCGTACAAGGCGAGCAGCAGCGCCGCTGCCAGTATCACATATAATAATTGTTTCATATTTCCGAAATGATGAAAACGAATTTTAGAATACAGAAAAATGTGGTGTAGCGTTCCCGAAAAAACCTTTACAGTGACTCGTAGAATGCAACCACCTTGCTGGCATCCTCGCCTTCGGTGAATTGCAGCCTGGGCAATGAGCCGGCAGCCTCGAGCACCTTCTCGCTGACGCCTTCCTGGCATTCGATCACGGCATCACTGTACTTGAGCGAATAAGCCATCAGGTCATCGTAGGTCAACTCCTTGCCAGCGATGGGCTTAAGCGCATTTTTGGGAATGCCGTCCTGATGCATCTTTTCACTCAACCTGGCGTCGAGCGCAGTGGGTATTGAGTCGTTGAACAAAGCCGTCACAATCTTGGCATCACGGAATGACGGGTCATCGCCATAGAGGGTGCGGATGTACACTGGAGCCAATGCCGAAATCCAACCTGTACACTGAATGATGTCGGGCACCCAGCGCATTTTGCGTATCGACTCGATGACCGCGCGCACAAAGAACATGCTGCGCTCGTCATTGTCCTGGGGTGACAGGTTCATCTCCAGGTCATCAATGCGGTTGCTGGCAAAATAGTCCTCGTTGTAGATGAAATATACCTGAAAATGGGCTTGAACCAGCGTCGCCACCTTGATAATCAGGGGGTGGTCGGTATCATCGATAATCACATTCATGCCCGAGAGTCTGATCATCTCGTGCAACTGGTTGCTACGCTCGGCAATCATGCCATACTTGGGCATGAAGGTGCGTTCCTCAATGCCTTGTTCCTTAATACCTTGTGGCAAAATCCTGCCCATCAGTGACAAACGGTTCTCAGGCACATAGGGAGCAATCTCCTGTGATATAAATAAGACTTTCTTTACATCCATGTCGATTTCTTCTTAATTTAAATGCAAAGATAGCAATTTTTTTGGTTTTCTCCTCAGTTTTTTCTCACTAATAGGGCATTTTTAAGTAAAATAGCAGCGATTTTAACATCTTCTAATCATTTTTCGACCCTGCACGCGGCAAGCCGGGAGCTCCATAAACACATGAAACAAAGAACAAGAATCCAACAAAACTTTTGTCAATAAAACAAAAAAAATGTATAAATTGCGTACAACCTAATGAAAAACGCAGTATATTTGCAAGTTGATAAGGATAAAAAAGATTGGGAATGCTGATTCAGATTTATAACGGTCATGTGCTCACGCCCGAGGGGTGGATCAACGATGGCTCGGTAGTCATCGAGGACAGCCGCATCAAGGAGGTGAGCAAGAGCAGCCGCCAGCTTGAGGGCATGGACAAAACCATCGATGCCCACGGCATGCATGTGGTGCCCGGCGGCATTGACCTGCATTGCCATGGTGGCGGTGGCAGCGATTTCCAGGAGTGCACACGCGAGGCATTTGACAACATCGCGAGGACGCACCTGAAACATGGCACCACAGCCATCTATGCCACTTTATCCTCATCCCCGATCGATATGATGGAACGAGCCTGCCAGACGTGTGACGAAATCATGCGTGAAGGCAACTCCACCATCATGGGCATGCACATGGAGGGTCCTTACTTCAACCCGAGCAAGGCTGGCGCCCAGATGCCCGAGGTCATCCGCATCCCCGAGGCGAACGAGTACACCCACATCGTCGAGGACTTTGACTGCATGCGTCGCTGGGATACCGCTCCCGAACTCCCCGGCGCTGTCGAGATGGGCAAGTACATTACCGGTAAGGGCATCGTCGCCGCCATCGGCCACACAGCAGCCGAGTATCCTCAGGTCAAGGCCGCTTGGGACGCGGGCTACACCCTCGCCACCCACTTCTACAATGGTATGCCCGGTTTCCACAACGTGCGCGAGTTCAAGCACGCAGGCACCGTCGAGAGCGTCTATCTGCTCGAGGATATGGCCGTCGAGGTGATTGCCGACGGCATTCATGTGCCCTCCACCCTGCTCAATCTGGTTTACCACATCAAGGGCGTGGAGCGCACCGCCCTGTGCACCGACGCCCTGGCCGTCACCGACAGCGACAGTGAACACGCATTCGACCCTCGTGTCATCATCGAGGATGGCGTGTGCAAACTGTCGGACCGCAGCGCACTGGCGGGCAGCATTGCCACGATGGACCGTCTGATCAAGACGATGGTGCGCGTGGTGGAAGTGCCGTTGCAGGACACCGTGCGCATGGCCAGCGAGACGCCTGCCCGCATCATGGGCATCTATGACCGCAAGGGCTCGCTGCAACGCGGCAAGGATGCCGATATCCTGCTGCTCGATGACGACATCAACCTGCGCGGCGTCTTCTCGATGGGACAATTTGTCAAGGGCAGCGACCGCATCGCTCCTGCCATCATCGAGAAACGCTAAACCAAGGGTGATGAAACCTGCCCGACAACCCAATCTGGAGAAAAATCAAGTTTTTTTTGAGGATAAACTTGCACAGGAACAAAATTGATATTATCTTTGCACCCGCGTTTGAAAGAAAACGCTATACATGGTGGACGTAGCTCAGCTGGTTAGAGCGTCGGATTGTGGTTCCGAAGGTCGTGGGTTCGAGCCCCATCTTCCACCCGCTTCTAAAGAAAGCCTGCACCGCGCAATGCGATGCAGGCTTTCTTTTTTCCCCTTGAAAAGCGGCTCGCCGTATACCGCAACTATCATAAAGAAAAACGGTTGGCTTACCACAAAAGCAATCCAACCGATTAGACCTTGAAAAGACGGGGAATGAGGCTACTCTTCCCCGATGAGTTCTTGCAGACGACGGGTGATATCCTCATCACCGTAGCCTACAGAATATTTACCGCGTATTAATCTGTAAATATGCTCTGTAGCGGCGACTAAGACGATGATCCAGCCAATCACTTTCATAATACCCGAAGCAGAGGAAAAAAAACAGAAACAAGCAAACCACCCGCAAAATATCAATTGTCCTATCGTCCAGATGATACTTTTGTCTTTAACGTACTTTTTGAACTTGTTCAATAGCTGTTCTGGAGTGCCGAGACCGTCGATGGTTTTTAAAAAGCTGTGAGATTTTAGAACCCACCAAAGTACATATAAAAATAGCGTCAAGAGGTAAACAAAATCTTCTATTGTCCAAAGGCGAGAACGCTCAAAAGTTATTACCATTGTCAAAAATATCAGGAAAAGTATCAAGAGAACCGACACAACCCAGAAATGAGTTTTCGCTTTTTTCTTGCACTTGTCCTTGATAACATCCAGCCACTCTTCTTTCTTAATCAAGTATAAATCTTCCAGTTTCATAATGATATGTTGTTAAAATGATTCGTGTGGCAATCAAACTTATTAATCTTTTATCGCAAATATAGCCACTTTTCTTCTAATGACAACTATAAAGAACAGAAATTGATTAAAAACAGTAAATTGTGTATCAAGTTTTGTATCAAGTAACACTTCATTTTTTCTTCTATTACGATACTTTGTTGTTAGGCACTATTCGATCCGACATTTATGATTTTGGTATAACTTCTTCAACCAACTATGCCTTGAAAAGACGGGACCTGCGTTAGTTCTGAGAATGATACCAAATGCAAAAAATAAGGCATATTTGATACTTTTTCATCGGCTCATGCGTTTATATTTTAGAGACAAACAAATACCTGAAAAATTGATTATGAGGCGCCATTTAAGTTTCGTTGTGATTCTCCTGATGTGCATAACAGCGGTGGCACAGGACTATTCTTTCGCATCGGAAGAAAGTATAGTAGCTGAACCTGACACTATTCCTGTTGCATCGACCACCGATAGCGATGACTGGGTCAACGACTCGCTACTGAATGTGTTTGATAACATCCAGCTCAAGGATGTGGAGGTTACTGCTCAGAAGCAGCTCATTAAGCAGGAGGTGGACCGCATAGGCTACAATATCGAGGCCGACCCCGACAGCAAGACCAATACCGTCATGAAAATGTTGCGCAAGGTGCCCCTGGTTACCGTAGATGCCAACGATGAGATTCGCGTCAACGGGCAGACCAGTTTCAAGATTTTCCGCAACGGGCATCCAGACCCGTCGCTCTCCAACAATCCCAAGGATATTCTCAAGGCAATGCCAGCCAGCAGCGTGAAGCGTATCGAGGTCATCACCGAGCCGGGTGCCAAATATGATGCAGAGGGGACAACCGTCATCTTGAACATTGTCATGGCCGATAACTCGACCCTGAAGGGAGTCTCGGGCATGGCAAGTGCCAATGCAGACAATATGGGTTATCTGGGAGGTTCGATAGACCTGACTACGCAGCTCGACAAGGTGGTGATATCAGTGGATTATGGCATTAATCACGGTGTTGGACACGACGATGAGAGCACCAGCTCGTCCTTGAACCATTACAAGGAGAGTGGGGCTGAGCTGGTGAGTGATGGCACCGATAAAACGGACAAGATGACGTCTCAATACGGCTACTTGAGCGCCAGCTGGGAGCCCGACACGCTGAACCTCGTATCCATGTCGTTGGGCGGACATATCTATGACTTCAGCGATAAAGCCTTTTCCACGAATTTGATGCGTGACGCCGCTGGGCAGACCATCTATAGCTATGGCATTGACAATCACGACCATTATGAGGGTTATAGCATGAGCACCCGCTTGGATTATCAGCGCAGCACGCGCCTCAAGGGCGAGACTATCACGCTGAGTTACATGCTCAGTGCTCAACACAGCGAGAACAAGGACAAATCGTTGTACACCGAGCCTTTCAATTTGCCAGTGCCTTATAATGGTGTGGATCAGAAGGACAAGCAGGACTTTGACGAGCACACTGTCCAGCTCGACTGGACGCGTCCTTTTGCCGAGAAGAAACATACCATCGAAACCGGAGTCAAGTACATCTACCGCATGAGCCGCAGCCACAGCATGATTGACTATCTGGACATCGAGGATGACATGGACATGCGTTTCAAGCACGTGACTCAGGTGGGCGCTGCTTATGTAAGATATACCTTTACCAGTGGCCAGTGGTCGGTGCGTGCAGGTCTGCGTTATGAGCACAGTTACATGCGTGCGTCCTATCCCGACGGTACTCAGGAGGCTTTTGATGCGCAGTTCGATGACGTAGTGCCTAGTGCCAACCTGCGTTATAAGATCGATGATGCCAACAGCCTCAAGTTCTCCTATGCTACCAGCATCAACCGCCCGAGCATCTACTACTTGAATCCCGCCATTGTCGAGAGTCCGACAAGCCGCTCCTATGGCAATACCGACCTGGGTAGCGTGCATTATCACTCGATGAGCATGACTTTCATGCATGTGGGATCGAAGTTCACTTTCAATGTCACGCCGCAATTCTCTTTAAGCAATAACGGAATCGGCTCAGTAAAGTGGGCCGATGGTCTGGTTCAGGTATCCACCTATGCCAACACATTAAAGAGGCGTTCAGGCTATCTGTCGGCTTACGTGCAGTGGATGGCGCACGAGAAGACCAATATCATGCTCAATGGCTCGGTCGGCTATAACTACTTCAAGAGCAAAGAGTTGAATCTGAAGAATGATGGTTTTAGCCATAACCTTTATGTTAACGTGACCCAGTATCTGCCATGGAGCCTGGAACTCACAGGCTATGCAGGCATGTGGGGCGGAGGCACCTATGACGTGTATGGGCACCGCTCGAGCACGTCGTTCTCCCATGGATTTGGCTTGCAGCGTTCGTTCTTGAGCGAAGAGCGCCTAACGGTTCAGCTCTCGGCAAGTAACCCGTTCAAAAAGTACACCAAGTATTCGCAAAGCATAGACCAGGGCGATGTGACTGGATGGTCGAGAGGTAGATATCTACAGCGCAGCTTCGACATCTCGGTCAGCTTCCGCTTCGGTTCGCTCAAGGCATCGGTGAAGAGAGCAAAAAACTCCATTCAGAACGACGACCTCATGGGCAGCGACAACTCCGGCGGCTCATCAAGCGGTGGCGGTAAAGGCGGCCATTAACACACTCGCTGCGCTCGCAGTTTAGAGTACTTCCTGTTGAGGGGAGTGAAGTGCACCCCAAAAGTCTTGTGTCTAACTTTTGGGGTGCACTTCATTTATCTTTCAGTAAAACAGGCAAGGATTGCGAAATTTCGCTAAACACTCATTTTCTTTTAGATTTCGGTGATTTTGATAAATCGTTCTCGCTCGACAATGCTTATGCAAGCCTGGCATTACGTTCACTTAATCACGTTTTTATTGTTCATGAGGCACTGGTACTCGCTCTGACTATTATAATTTTGGAAAAGTTGCTCAACCGCCTGTGCCTTGAAAAGACGTTGTTATATCAGTTATTGTCTATTTTGCTGTCTTTCTTGAAACGGGCCATTTCCTCTTTGGAATCAGTTTTATACCAAACCATTTCGGTTTTTGTGAGTTTGTGGATGTCACACTCGATATAAATCTTGGTTTGCCCATCATGTTCCTTGCCAGTGAAGATGTTCATGTGTGCTGTTTCACCAACTCGGTAATGAAGGTCAGTAACCGTCCATCCTTCATCAGGCCAATTTGATTTATAAAGCTCAATTCGCCCAGAATAAGAAGTTTCGGGATAGAACACATATTTAACGACACTCGCATCTTGTATTCTACTATCGAATACTTGTGTCCAAATGCCCTCAAGTTTACTTGAGTCAAAACTCTTGACATCATCGTCACCGCATGATGCCAAGGTGAACAATGTGAACAGTATTAGGATAAAACCTAAAAACTTTAATTTTCTCATATTATTACCCTTGTTTACATATTTAATACTACTGATTAACGTAGGGTAAATGCGATTATTATGCTACTTGCGTTTATTTTTCGATGTTTTATTGTTCATGAGACGGTAGTACTCGTTTTCAGCTTTTTGCTTTCCCGCTCAGTCTTCTCACATTTACAGGGACTTGATGTCTCCAGCGCTTTCGGGCATCAGGTAACGGGTTCCGGTGTCCTTGCTGATCTGCTCACGGAACTGCTGGTCATAGCCGGGTGTAGTATAGCGTCCCGGAACGACGACACCATTCTCTGAAGGTTTCATGATCTGGTCGTTATGCTTCACGGCGATGAGGCGGAAGAGTTTGTCCCAACGCTGCATCATCCGAGCGGTGTAGGCGGCACTCTTGGTGGTAAGGTAGCTGACGCGCTCTCGCTTGGTGAGCGGCTCGATGTCTTTCAATACCTGCGCCTGATCGGCAGCGTAGAAGTCCTCCAACTCCTGCTGCGCCTCACGCAGGTCGCCAATCATGACGCTGTAGCGCGGATAAATCATGTTGGCCACCAGATTGTTCAACCAGAAGGCGCTGTGCTCGCTGAACTCGTTGTTCACGTTATTCTCGCGACGGAAGGCTTCGGGCACCTCATTCACGCAGCAGTACACAGGCACATAGGCTATCATGTTGGCATCGTCGCAGTTGAAGTACATGATGCCTCCCACCTCATCGGGCAGCCAGCTGCGAAGCTGTGACACAAGCGTGAAGCCCGACTGCGGCGTGCCGATGGCACGCTCACGGAAATAACTCTTTCCATCGACTTCCCAGTTCATGGGCATCGGACGGTAAGGTGAGCTCCACGGTCCTGCGCTCATGTCGGCCGTCATGTCAAGCGGAGTGCCCTCGAAATGGTCGCGCATGTCATTCATGATGTCACGCACCGACACTTTCTTGTCGGGCTTGATATAGAGCGGCAAATGGTCGCAAACGTCATGCTGGCCGTTGATGTAGGGCAGGTACTTGTCCATCTCGGCCTTGTCGTAGTGGTGGCGGAAGAAGCTCCACACACGGGCATCGGCATAGCGCACTTTGGAGAAGGAGATAGGGCAATAGGCATCGCGGAAGCTGAAGTCCGCATCCTTGCCACTGAAGTAGCCTTTCTCACGTGCGAAGGAAATCACGTCCTTGGAATACAGGCAGTTCTTGGGGTCCTTCAACGGGAACTGGCGTATGCGGGAGAGATTGGCATGAGCACAGATGCAGTCGTCGGGGATGCGGACGGCCACCCACACGGCACCTTTCACACCCGGACCCTTGCCCATGATTTCGAGAATCCAAGCCTCACTCTTGTCGCACACGGTGATCGTCTCACCCGTGCTGTTGTAACCATACTCCTGCAAGAGGTCGGTCATGATGATAATCGCCTCACGGGCCGTAGCAGCTCGCTCCAGCCCCAGATGCATCATGGTGAAATAGTCGAGCCATCCTTCAGGATTCTGCAGCTCCAGCCGGCCATCGAAGGTGGTTTCCACGATGCACACCTGTTTCTCATTGATGTTGCCGATGACGTCATAGGTGTATTCCACTTGAGGGATATAGCCTCTCACGGGTCCACGGCCCCACTCACGGATGGCAATCTTCTCGCCTTTATCATGCCTGCCGCCAGGAGTGCGCGACAGGGAGCCGGCGAAGCCATAGCCATCACAATTATAGGTACAAATCACAGAGCCATCGGCCGAGGCTGCCTTACCAACGATGAGGTTGGTACATGCCCATGACGGAGTGGCTGCCAGCGCCAAGGTCGCCACGAGGGAAAAGAGAAATCGCATTGCTTTCATAATTGTCGTTTTTTCTATAGGCACAAAGGTAACGATTATTTCGTTAAACACTTCATTTTCTTTTAATTTTCAGTGGTTTATTGTACACCCCATTCCCCCTGAATGGCCTATTACAGCAAGACCTGCATTGCGCATGGCAGTGCAGGTCTTGTTGTAATGCTGTGAAACTAAAGCTCACTCGAGACCCAGGATGGCCTTGACCACCGGAGTGAGGTCGATGGTTGCGGGGCCGGTATAGGCAACCGGAGTAACGGCGGTGTCCAGCACCAGGTCGAAGGCTCCTTGCTCGCCGGCGGTGCGGATAGCGGCCTGAACTCTGTCGGTGATGGGCTTGGTGAGCGAGGCACGGCGTGCGGCAATGTCATCGGCTGCACGACGCTCAAACTCGCGCATCTTCTTGTCGCTCTCCTGCAACTCGTGCACACGGCGCTCCCTGATGGTCTCGGGGGTGGAGGGGTCGGCGGCTACCGTCTGGTAGTCGGCGTACTTCTTATCAAACTCCTGCTGCAGCAATTCATACTCGGCATGATACCTGTCGCTCACAACCTTGAGCTGGGCCTCGGCGGCAGCCTTCTCGGGCATGAGGTCAAACAGTTGCTGCGAATTCACAATGCCTATTCTGGCCTGAGCCATAAGCATGAGCGGCAACATGGCCGCAACAATCATGAGAATGCGTTTCATATCTTTTCAATCAGTTTGCTACACATTAATTTAATTATGGGAAGCAAAGGTAGAGACTTTTTTTGGTTCTTGCACGATGTTGGCGGTGAAAAAAATGAAATCCCCTTGCTGGCATGAGGCCTGCAGGGGGATTTGCATCTTATTAATCGTGATATTACTTGATGCCTAACTTAGCTTTCACCTTAGCGCTAACATCCTCGGCGTTGGTGCCAGTGTAGATGATGGCGCCAGCAGCCTGGTCAAAGATGAAGGTGTAACCGCCCTCGGCACCTACTGCCTGGATGGCATTCTGGAGCTTCTGGGTGATGGGGGCAAGCAGTGTCTCCTGCTGACGCTGCAGATCCTGCGAAGCGGTCTGCTGGAAGTTCTGAATCTTCACATAGTCGTCCTGCAACTCCTGGTTGTGACGGTCCTTGATGGCTTGGGGAGTGGAAGCGTCCTTGTCGGCAGCCTCATAGTCGGTCATCTTCTTCTGGAAAGCGTCCTGCAGGTTCTTGTATTCGGCCTCGTACTTGTCGCTCACCGACTTGAGAGTGTTCTCGGCGGTCACCTTATCGGGCATCACGTTGAAAATCTCGCTGGTGTTGACGTAACCGAATTTCTGAGCTTGTGCACCAAGGCACAGCGTGGTAGCCATAACGGCTAAGAGCATAAATCTTTTAAACATGTCTAAAAATAATTTCGTTATTATAATTGTTCTTTTTCTTAATAAAAACACTATATCCTAAAACCTAAAGCCTAATGCCTAAAACCTAAAGCCTAAAGCCTAAAGCCTAATGCCTAAAGCCTAATGCCTTACTTATAACCCATCTTCTCGAGGATCTCATTGCTCACGTCGATGCGCGGCGAGGCAAAGATGATGCTCTGGCTGCTGGCACGGTCAAAGATGACCTGGAAGCCACGCTCGTCACACACTTTCTTGCAAGCGTTGTAGATGTCGTCCTGGATGGGCTTGATGAGCGACTGGCGCTTCTTGAAAAGCTCACCCTGCGGGCCAAAGTACTTGTACTGCAGCTGCTGGGCCTCTTTCTCCTTCTCGGTGATCTCGGCCTCTTTCTTCTTCTTCTGGTCATCGGTCAGGAAGACCATGTCGGCCTGATAGTTCTTGTACATGGTATCGGCCTCCTTCTTGAGTTCGTCCACCTCGCGCTGCCAGCGCTGTGACACCTGGTTGAGCTGCTCGTTGGCCATCTCATAGGCGGGAATGTTCTTGAGGACATATTCCATGTCCATCAACGCGAACTTCTGCGCATTGGCTGCCATGAATCCTGCGACCAGTGCGACTGCGATTAAAGCTATCCTTTTCATATTCTTCATTTTTTATTATGTTGTTTGTTATATTTCGACTTTTAGACTGACCGGAGAGGAAATCGTTTATTCGATTAAGTTAAAATGTTAAAATTCCTGGCCGAGCACGAAGTGGAAGTTGCTGCCACCCTTCTCACCATAGACCTTGTCGAAACCGTAACCCCAGTCAATACCCATCATACCGATCATGGGCAGGAAGATGCGGGCACCCACACCTGCCGAACGCTTGATGTTGAACGGGTTGAAGTCCTTGACATGGGTCCAGGCGTTACCACCCTCGACGAACAGGATGGGATAGATGGTGGCGCTCTGCGACAGCATCAACGGGAAGTGCAGCTCCAGGGCAAAGCGGTCATAGGCATAGCCCTCACTGCCGTAGGGCGTGAACGCGCCGTTCTCGTAACCGCGCAGGGCGATGGTCTCGGTAGCATAGGTGTAAGAACCTGACATACCGTCACCGCCGACATAGAAGGTCTCGAACGGCGACTTCAGGTGCTTGTTCCAGCTGCCCAGCAGACCGAAGTCGGCACGGGTCATCAGCACGAGGGTCCATCGGCCATCGGGATCGGTGAGCGGCGTGTAGGTGCGGGCCTGGAACTTGAGTTTCCAGTACTCGATCCATTTATACAGTTCCTTCTTGGAGGCCTCGGTGGTGCTCTCGCTCAACGCCTTCCAGTTCTTCTTGCCAAACAGGCTGGCAGGGGGCGTGGCGTTGAAACTCAAGGTGAAGGAGCTACCCTTACGGGTATAGAGCGGGTTGTCGATACTGTTGCGTGACAGGGTCAGTCCCAGTACAATCGAGTTAGACACACCATTCTTCATATAATAGAGGTACTCCCAGTTCTTGAGGCTGTACCACTGGTAGCTCAGGCTGGCCATGAAGGTGAAGTAGTCATCGGGCCACTTGAGTCGCTTACCGAAACCCACGGTCACACCGGCCATCTGCAGGTACTTGTTGGGGTCATAGGCGTTCTCATAGTAGTTGTAGCCACCGTAACCGCCATATCCATAACCATAGCCACCATAACCGTAGCCGTAGCCGTACATCGAGTTGGCATAGTTGTACATGGCGTTCTGGTACAACTGGCTATAGTAGGATGAGTTGATACCCGTCTGGCGGCTGTAGAAGGCCGAAACCGACAGCGAGTTGGGACGCTTGCCACCGAACCACGGGTCAAGGAACGACACGCTGTAGGCCTGGTAGTACTTGGCGTTGGTCTGTGCGCTGATGGTGAACGTCTGGCCCTCACCCTGCGGGATGAGGCCCTTGAACGATGACGGATGCAGCAGGTTCTGGATAGAGAAGTTGGTAAACTTCAACGATGCCTTGAGGATGACACCCGTCTGTCCCCAACCGGCGCTCAGCTCAACCTGGTCGTTGGCCTTGCTCTCGAGGTTAAGGATGATGTCCACGGTACCGTTGTCGGCGTTGGGCTCGGGGCGGATATCCATCTTCTCGGGGTCGAAGTGTCCCGTCTGGGCAATTTCACGAGCCGAGCGCATGAGGTCCTCCTTGGAGAACAGGTCGCCGGGGCGCACACGCAGCTCACGGCGCACCACCTTCTCATACAGGCGGTCGTTACCGTTGATGACCACGCGGTTGATGCGGGCCTGCTTGCCCTCATACATGCGCAGCTCCAGGTCGATGCTGTCGCCCTCGATTTTGCTCTCGATGGGGATGAGCTGATAGAACAGGTAACCGTTGTTGAGGTAAAGGTTGGACACGGCGTCATCGTCTTCCGAGGTGCGCTTGGTGAGCAGCTTCTGGTTATAGACGTCGCCCTTCTTGATGCCCAGCACCTCGTCAAGGATTACCGACGGGTAGACGGTATTACCTACCCAAGTGATGTCTGAGATGTAGTATTTCTTACCCTCGTCAATCTTGAGATAGACGTCAACCGTTTTCTCGTCATAGGGGACCACGCTGTCGCTCAAGATGACGGCATCGCGGTAACCCTTCTCGTTATACTTGTCGATGATGAGTTGCTTGTCGGCCTCATAATCGCTCTGGACAAACTTCTTCTGAGAGAAAATCTTCCACAGGTTGGACTTCTCGTTGGTCTTCTTCATCGTGCGCTTGAGCTTGCTGTCACTCAGCACCTCGTTGCCGTCGATATAGATCTTGTGGACCTTGATTTTCTCGTGCTTGTCAACATTGATGTTGACGATGACCTCGTTCTGCTTGCTCAGGTCGGGCACCTGCACCACCTCGCAGGTTGCTTGTCCGAAGCCCTTGTTGGCATAGTATTTCTCGACAATGAGCTTGATGCGGTCGGCGATGTTGGGGGTCATCTGGCTACCCGGCTGGAAACTCAGACGCTCCATGATGTCCTTCTTCTCACCGCCCTTCATGCCGTTGTAATTCACCTGTGACACACGGGGTTGCTGACGCAGGTTGAACACCAGCCAGGCCTGGTCGCCGTAAATCTTCTCAACCAGGATCTGCACCTTGGAGAACAGGCCCTGGCGCCAGAAACGCTTGGCGGCCGTCTTGATGTCGTCACCGGGGATATCGATGCGCTGGCCAACGGCCAGTCCCGAGTAACCGATGATGATGTTGTCGTCATAGTTATCGACACCCTCGACACGCAGGCCCGCAATCTCATACTGGGTGGGCGATGCCGTGAACACGATTTTAGGGTTATAGATGGTGTCGTTGACCGTGCGGGTCTCCTGTGCGGTCATCGTTGCCGGAGCGAGAGCCGCAGCGGCAAGCATGACTGTCAATATGATGTGGTGGATTCTGCTCATTGAAAAATTACGCTTCTTGATCATGATGAACCTGTTCGCTCGTTTTACCGTAACGACGCTCACGCGCCTGGAAGTCGGCGATAGCATCGACAAAGTCTTCCTTGGTGAAATCGGGCCAATATTTAGGAGTGAAGAAAAGCTCGCTGTAGGCTATCTGCCACAACAGATAGTTGCTCACACGCAGGTCGCCGCCCGTGCGGATGAGCAGGTCGGGGTCGGGCATGTCACGCGTGGCAAGATGCAACGAGAACATCTCGTCGTCGATGGCTTCGGGATTGAGTGTGCCACTGGCAGCCTCGCGCGCCATCTTGCGGCAGGCCTCTACAATTTCCCAGCGTGACGAGTAACTCAGCGCCAAGCACAGCACCAGGCCAGTGCAATGGCCCGTGTCCTGCATGCACTTGCGCAGACGGTTGGCGGCAAACTCAGGCATGCGGCCCATGTCGCCGATAGTCGTCAAGCGCACGTTGTTTTTAATCAGGTCGGGCGTCTGCTTCTCGATGCTCACCACGATGAGGTTCATCAGGGCATCCACCTCGTCCTGGGGCCGGTCCCAGTTCTCGGTCGAGAAGGTGTAGAGCGTGAGGAATTTCACGCCCACTTCGCTGGCTATCTCGGTGACCTGACGCACGGTGGACACGCCGTTCTCGTGACCGAAACTGCGCTCCTGTCCATGCTGCTTAGCCCATCGGCCGTTGCCGTCCATGATGATGGCGACATGGCGCGGGATGCGCGTCGGGTCGAGCTGTTGTATTTTGTCGCTAAGTGTAGTCATGCCTTCAATCATTCAATATAGTTACACTTGATGCAGCGCTTGCCGAACTCATAGGAAACCGAGAACTGGGCGAATGAGTACCAGTCGGTATTCTTGGCAAACGAATGCTTGATGTCGTACAAGTCGCTCAGGCCGTCGATGCGGTCGTTGAACTCCTTGCGCATGGTAAATTCAAAGCCCAGATTGAGACGGTCTTTGAACTTGTATTTCACACCAATGCCCAGGGGTATGGTGAACGAGGCGTGATTGTGTCCATTGCAGATGGCAAAGACAAATCCGATACCCGCAACCATATAGGGCGAAATGGGTTTGTACTTCTTGTAGGCGGGTCCGCGGCCAAAGTTCAGGAAATTGAACTCGGCGGTCAGTCCCAGGTCGATGAGGCTCGACGAGAACTTGTGGTTGGCACCTTCGGGGTACCATGACTCATCATACATGCTGTCGCCACGGATGTTGGCGTAGTTCAGGTTGGCCTTGAACGCCCAGCGGCTGTTATGGGTATAGCGGAAAAAGCCGCCGATGGTGAAGCTCGGATGCTTGAACAGCTGGCCGTTGTTGGCCTCGCCCAGATAGCCGGTCATACCCAGAGAGGGACCAGCCTCATACTTGTATTGCTGCGCCATGGCAGGCAACACGGCAAGGAACATCAGCAACGCTATGTACAATGATTTCTTCATTGCGATCAATATACCGGATAATTGGTCATGCGGTTATACACTCCACGCCACACATAGGGCAGCAGCTCATCCTGGTCGTTGTAGCCGCCAAACAGGTAAATAAAGGGGCACTCCCAAGAGTCCACCGCAGCCTTGATGCGTCGCGGCATGTTGTTGGCACCAGCAGCGGTGAGCGTCTCGTCCTGCACAAAGGCCTGGGCTCCATAGAACTTGGGCATGTAATCGGGTTGGGCAATCGTAGCATCACCTTCAGTCCAGGTCACACCCTGGGTGCTCGACAGGTAGATGGAACCGTTGAGTTTGCCGTCGGCAAGCATGCCGCCCATGAGATACCACGTCAACTGGCGGGCATAACGGCGCACACCGTTCAAGGTCCTATAGGTATAATACGGGAACAGGGTGGCGTCGGCCAGGGCGGGCAATACGGTACTGTGGGTGTTGTTGATCTTGCCCCAATTGCTGCCGTCATAACCCCACACGTCGCTCAGCATCTTGCCGTTGCTGTCGATACCGCCCACGATAATCGACTGCTGAGACACGGTCCACTTGTTTTCGGTCTGAATCATGTTGGACGAGTGCTCCACGGGGAATCCGTCCTCGACACGGGTGGCAACAAAGCCCTCGGTACGGGGATACTCGTCATGATAGTAGAGGTCATCCCCTTGTATGATGCCAAGCAGGCGGTTATCGTAGCAGCCCAGTATCGTGTGCCACGTTACGCCACAGGAGCTCCACTCGATGCCATCGGCCGAGGTGTAGAGCACACCGTCGACATCAAGCATGAATAAGGCATCATCGGTTGCCGTCAACGAGGGGACCTCGGGCTTGAAGGGCAGATTCAGGTTCTGCCTGTCCCATGTGCCCTGGTTGGGTGCCGTTGCCGTCCACAGCACGCTCTCGGAACCATTATAAGTCATGATGCGGTACAGGTCGCCCTGCTGCACGGCCTTGTGGGCAATCGTGCTGGTGCGATACCCCGCCAGGTCGCGTCGCCACGACATGGGCCAGATGAGCGAGTCGGGGTTCACCTTGTGGACAAGCACCATGACATCATAGTCCTTCACTTGCTTCTCGTCGGCCGAGGTGACGGTGAGCACCGTCTTTCCAGTGAAGTCCAGGCTCGTGGACATCGATGTAGTGTAGGTGATGGTGGTATCGGCCTGACGGCTGGCGCCAGTGATTTTGAAGACTGCCGAATTAACCGTGTTAAGGAACTGAACAGTCACCTTGAGTTTGGAGATATCGGTACCAACAGGCAGTGAGTCGGCGTTGTAAATTAGTCCGTTATCGTAATCGATGGTGAAATGCACCGAGTCCAGATTAGCCAATACGGCATTATCGGCCTGCAGGCCAAAAGCCTTGATGAGAGTGGTCTGCTTGCTCGTGCTGTAGGTGAAGGTGTCATCGTCTTTGTCATCATCCTTGTTACAAGACACAAAGGCGGGCAATGAGACCATCATCATAGCCAGTACAAGCAGGATATTCCTTGATATTCTATTTGTCATTATCGTCGTTTCAATCTTTTGCTATATAACAAACGGCAAAATTACATAAAAATTTGGTTACTGACGGGATTTTTCCAATTTATAATGTACGTGACTGCCATTTTTGGGGTGTAAAGATAGTATTTCACGGGCACACGAAATGCGCCCGTTAAAGATAATAAACGGTAAAACACCGATTTTTACAGCTTTTTAACTTAGCTGCCGCTACTCGGTAGCTGTCTGAGAAAGGTAAGTGATGGTGTTGCCGTCAATCAGGTATTGAGCGAACTGATGCCCATGGATTGCAGGAGCAGCTACGCCCTGCCCCACCCTGCGGGGGCTGACCTCGATGCGGGCTTCATTCCATGCCCCTGTGTCGATGAGGCCTTGCAGCACGCGGGTGCCGCCCTCGACCATGACACTAGTCACGCCACGGCGGTAAAGGTCTTCAAGCCAGGCTTGGGGTGCGGTGGCATCCATTTTGACATATTGCACGGCTCCAACAGTCTCGTCTTTCAGGCTGTTATAGACAATGGTGGGCAGACCGTCATGGAGCAGATTGAGATTGAAGGGGATTGACAAGTCACGCGACAAGACCACGCGTAACGGCGACCGGCCGGGCCAGTAGCGGGTGGTGAGCGACGGGTTGTCGATGCGGGCAGTGGCGGCACCCACGACGATGGCGTCGCACAACGAGCGCTGGCGGTGCATCAGCCGCATGGTTACGGGCGTTGACATGTGCAAGGGGTTTTCGCCAGCCTCAGGCGGCAGGGCGATAAAGCCGTCGGTAGTCTGCGCCCACTTGAGCTGCACCCACGGGCGGCCTGTCGTGTGAGCGGTCATGAAACGGCGGTTCAGGTCACGGCACTCTTGTTCCAGGACACCCACAACAACTTCAACGCCAGCCTCGCGCAGCATGGCCACGCCACGGCCAGCGACCTTGACAAAGGGGTCGAGCGTGCCGACCACCACACGGGGAATGCCCCGCTCGATGATCATGTTGGCACAGGGTGGCGTCTTTCCATAATGGGAACAGGGCTCAAGCGTGACATAGATGGTGCTGTCCTTTAGCAGGTGAGTATCCTTGACACTTTCCACAGCGTTAACCTCGGCATGGGCCTCGCCACACTTGCGGTGCCAGCCCTCGCCGATGATGGTGCCGTCAGGTCCCACAATCACCGCGCCCACCATGGGGTTAGGGGATGTGTGACCCGCGCCCAATTGCGCCAACTGCAACGCCCGCCGCATGTATCTCTCGTCAATCATCTCATTACGCTAATTGAAATAATGGAATCCGCGCTCTTTTTGTCCACGAATTTTGCGAATTCTGCGAATTGGCATCCGCATTCTTTTTCAAAAATTTGGTGATTTGTGGTTAAATACTGGCGGCTGCAAAGCGGGAATTGCCGTAGCTGTCATCGATGATGCGCACCTCGGCAAAACCGTTGTCCTCGAGCAGGCGTTTCACCTCGTTGCCAAACCGCTGATTGATTTCCAGATACAGGCGGCCGCCGCGTTCAAGCGACTGGGCGGCATAGGGGGCAATGGCCTTGTAGAACAGTAAGGGGTCTTTGTCGGGAACAAACAGCGCTTGCCCTGGCTCGTAATCCTTGACGTTGCGGTCCATCGCCTCGCGTTCGCTCCAGCAGATATAGGGAGGGTTGCTCACAATAATGTCATAATGGCCAGGCGGTTGTGGCGAGAGCATGTCGCTCTCAAACAGTCGCACCTTGACCTTGAGCGCCGCGGCGTTCTCACGTGCCACGTCAAGGGCATCGCGCGAGATATCGAAAGCATCTACCTGCGGGAACTTCAACGCCCGCGCCAGCGAGATGGCGATGCAGCCGCTGCCTGTACCCATGTCCAGCACACGCAGGTCGCTACCGGGATTCTCGTCGATGATGAGGTCCACAAGCTGCTCGGTTTCGGGGCGTGGAATAAGCACAGCAGGGGTCACCTTGAACTGATGACCGTGGAACCGGGCATGTCCCACGATGTACTGCAACGGCTCGTGGCGGCGCAACCGAGCAATGATGTCGGCAATGCGTTGCGGCGCAAAGTCGGGTAATTCACTCTCTTGGCGCAAGGCCACATCCACTTGGTCATAATGGAACACATCCTCACAGATGACACGTATCATCGCCTGGGCTTCCTGGGGCTCAACAACACCCTCGAGCCCATTCTTCAATTGTTCTATGGCTTCTTTCAGTAACATGCTACAAAATTAGGAAAAAAAGTGTTTTCATCAAAAAAAGGGAAATTATTTTGGAATTTTAGATTTTTTTAGTAATTTTGTAAGTTGTTTAACCTTTTGGCCTATGAATGAAAACCAAGAGCATAAGCAAGGCTTCTGGTCACAGGTGTTTCATCTGTATTATGACGGCTTCCGCGCGATGACCGTTGGCAAGACCTTGTGGCTCATTATAGGCATCAAGCTTTTTATCTTCTTTGTCATCATCAAGATGATTTTCTTCCCCAACTTCTTGAGCACCAAGTGTGACACCGAGGAGGAGAAGACTGAATATGTGCGCCAGCAACTTACGGACAGATAACAGTTAACAGTT
The DNA here is from genome assembly GCA_905233915.1 of uncultured Muribaculaceae bacterium. Classification (GTDB taxonomy): domain Bacteria; phylum Bacteroidota; class Bacteroidia; order Bacteroidales; family Muribaculaceae; genus Sodaliphilus. Next base: position 246,850 of record CAJOFM010000004.1, read on the forward strand.
AACAGTTAACAGTTAATAGTTAACTGAAAACTGATGACTGACGACTGATGACTGAAAACTGAAAACTGACAACTGAAACATATCTTTAAACTATAAACAATAACAGAAAATGGAAGAATTAATCAATGTTGTTGACTGGTCGCGGGCGCAATTCGCACTCACGGCTATCTACCATTGGTTGTTCGTGCCGTTGACGCTGGGTCTGGGTATTATCGTCGCTGTTATGGAGACTATCTATCTAAAGACCAAGAGCGAGAAATGGCTTGCGACAACCAAGTTCTGGATGACCATCTTCGGCGTGAACTTCGCCATCGGCGTCGCCACAGGTATCATCCTGGAGTTTGAGTTCGGCACCAACTGGTCCAATTACAGCTGGTTTGTGGGCGACATCTTTGGCGCTCCGTTAGCAGTAGAGGGCATCCTGGCCTTCTTCATGGAGTCGACGTTCATCGCAGTGATGTTCTTCGGTTGGAAGAAGGTGAGCCCCAAGTTCCACCTGGCCGCCACATGGCTTACGGCCATCGGCGCCAGCCTGTCGGCATTGTGGATTCTCGTTGCCAACGCGTGGATGCAGTATCCCACGGGGTGCGAGTTCAACCCCGCCACGATGCGCAACGAGATGACGAGCTTTGCCGCTGTGGCACTCTCGCCCATGGCGATGAGCAAGTTTTTCCACACCGTGCTGAGTGCCTGGACGCTGGGCGGCGTGTTTGTGTGTGGCGTGTGCGGATGGATGATGCTCAAAAAGCGTAATCTGGACCACTGCTGGCGCAGCCTCAAGGTGGGCGCATGGGTGGGCGTCATCGGCATTGTGCTGACGATGATCACCGGCGACACCAGTGCTGTGACCGTGGCCAAGTACCAGCCCATGAAGTTGGCAGCCATGGAAGGATTGTACAAGGGCAACCACGAGCAAGCCATCGTGGCCTTCGGTATCTTGAACCCGTCCAAGCAAGCCTTTGACGATCAGGATCCTTATCTGTTCGACATCAGCATCCCCTATGGCCTGTCATTCCTTGCCACCCACGATTTCAAGGCCTTTGTGCCCGGCATCGAGGACATCATCAATGGCGTGAGCTATGACAACGAGGGTAATGAAATCAACACTGTTTCCTATGCCGAGCGCATGGAGCGCGGCAAGCAGCTGCAAGAGATGCTCTCGCAGTACAGCGCGGCGATGAACAGCGGCAACACGATGCTGCAGGACAGCCTCAAGAATGTCATCAACGCCGACTTCAAGCACTTTGGCTACGCCTATCTCGACAACCCCGAGGAGGCCATCCCCAATGTGCCCCTGACGTTCTACACGTTCCACTTCATGGTGACCGTTGGCGGCTACCTGCTGGTGTTCCTGTTACTGGCGCTGTTCTTCGTGTATAAGCCCAATATCTTGAACAAGGCCAAGTGGGCCAAGTGGTGGCACATCCTGGCCATCATCACCATTCCGCTGACCTACCTGTGCAGCGCGAGCGGATGGATTGTCGCCGAGGTGGGACGCCAGCCCTGGACCATCCAAGACCTGATGCCCAACAAAGTGGCCATCAGCGACTTGAGCGCAGGTTATGTACAGACGACCTTCTGGATCTTTGCCGTGGTGTTCACCGCCTTGCTGATTGCCGACATCGGCATCATCTGCAAGCAGATTTCCAAGAAGTCGCAGACCGATTTAGACACCGTTAACGATTAAGGAAGGAGGACCCAAGACATGACAACATACAATCTGTTACAGAATTACTGGTGGCTCATCATGTCGGTGCTGGGTGCTTTGCTGGTGTTCCTGCTCATGGTGCAGGGCGGCCAGTCGATGCTCATCCACTATGCCAAACCCGACAAGCGCGCGCTGCTCATCAACTCGATGGGCCGCAAGTGGGAGTTGACCTACACAACCCTAGTGACCTTTGGCGGCGCCTTCTTCGCCTCGTTCCCGTTGTTCTACAGCACCAGCTTCGGCGGTGCCTACTGGCTGTGGATGCTCATCCTGTTCAGCTTCGTCATCCAGGCCATCAGCTATGAGTACCGTTCCAAGCCCGGCAACATCTATGGCTCGCGCTTCTATGACACGCTGTTGCTGATTAATGGCATCGTGGGTCCCGTCCTGCTGGGCGTGGCCGTTGCGACGATGTTCTTTGGTGCCGAATTCACGGTGACCAAGAGCAACATCCTCAACGTGCAGGGCTCGTCCATCTCGCAGTGGGGTCCAAAGCATGGCATCGAGGCCATCTTCTACTGGAAAAACCTGCTGTTCGGTGTGATGGTGTTCTTCCTGGCACGCACCCTGGCATCGCTCTACTTCATCAATAACATCGACGATGACGAGGTCAATGCCAGCCAGCGCCACCAGCTGCTCATCAATGCGGGCGTGTTCGTGCCCCTGTTCCTTGCCGTGGTGGTGGTCATCCTCACGTCGCCGGGTGTGGGCTATGACGACAGCGGTAATTGCCAGTGGGAGGCCTACAAGTACCTCCACAACTTCTTAACGATGTGGTGGGCTCTCATCATCCTGCTCATCGGCGTGGTGATGGTGCTCTACGGTGTCATCAAGACGCTCTTGAAGGGCAACTTCAAGCAAGGCATCTGGCCCGCAGGCATCGGCACCGTGCTTGTGGTGATGACCTTGTTTTGGGTGATGGGCTACAACAACACCGCCTACCTGCCCTCGCTGCTCGATGTGCAGAGTTCGCTCACGCTGCGCAACAGTTCGTCAAGTGAGTTCACCCTCACCGTGATGAGTGTCGTGTCGATTCTCGTGCCCTTTGTGCTGGCCTACATCGCCTACTGCTGGTACAAGATGGACCACCGCAAACTCACCAGCGACGAGATCATAAGTATTAGGCTTTAGGCTTTAGGTGTTAGGCTTTAGGTATAGGATTAGTGGCACCCACTGCTCGGTGGATGCCACTAATTATTTTGCTTTGATTTCCCAGCCTTCAAGCCTATTCTTGTTTCTGGCGAGAGAGTTTAGTTGCCGCGCTGCTGGCGCCTGGTGGTGAAGCCTTCGGTGATTTGGCTGTAATTGTCCACGTCCTTGTAGAGGATCCAGTAGGTCGTGCCACCGATTGACACATCGTCCCTACCGCCACTGCCGGTGGGCACAACGTAGGCCTGGGCGAAACGCCATCCGAACTGCGTCAGGTAATTGAGCGCATCAATCATCGAGTTGAACTTGATTTCCTTTCCGTTGCGGTCAACGAGCCTGGACTCACTCATGGAGGTCAGCCATGACGTGCTCTGGCCGAAATCAATCGATACCTTCACCTTGGTGCTGAACAACTGTCCCTCACACGACAACTGGGCATACACCCGCTTAGCAGCGGGGTTAAATCCTTCAACTTCACTGATTTGTGCAGGAGCTACTTCGACGGCATCCTGGGCAAAACCCATCAGTGCTGATACAAGCAATACAAATAATAAAACGGTTTTCTTCATCTTGATTATTTTAAGTTCTGTTTTGAATGAAAACGTGAAGAGCGTCATTTATATTTCATCAATGAGCATATTTTTGTATCTTTGCAGCCTAAATAAAACGAAATCATCATGAATGTAAAGGTTAACGATATCGTGCGCTTCCTTAATGACGTGGGAGGCGGCAGAGTTTCCAGGATTGACGGCAAGACCGTCTATGTGGAGGATAGCGACCTGCAATGGAGCGCGACCTTGTTGTCGTGGGACAAGCCGGGACCAAGGCATCGGCCTATGAGCGGCCATTGGATATCCGCACCCGACAAGTCGAGCCCGATAAACCCGCACCCAGGCCCCAACCCGCGCCCGAGCCTGTCCTGCCCATCGAGGAGACGCCCGAAGGCGAGGTGCTGAACGTCGTGCTGGGCTATGAAGCCCGCGAAATCAAGCACTTGAACACCACCACGTTCTATGCCTCGCTGGTCAACGACTCGAACTATTTCCTGTATTTCACCTACATGACCCGCGGTGATGGTGACGGCGAGTGGAAGACGCGCTATCACGGCATCGTGGAGCCCAACATCCAGGTGCAACTCGAGGAATTCGGCCACGACGACTTAAACGACATGACACACATTGCCGTGCAGTATGTCGCCTTCAAGCAGGGCAAAGGCTTTAAGCTGAAGAATCCCGCCCTCATCGAGCAACGCCTCGACGTGACCAAGTTCTACAAGGTGCATTGCTTCCACGATAACCCCTACTTCGACGTGCCCGTCATCGCTGTGGAGATCGTGACCAACGACCGTCCCGCCCGCCAGATGCGCATCGACAGCGGCGAGCTGGAGCGCGCCATGAAGGAGAAAAAGCGCATGGACCGCCCACAACGCAAACCCGTACAAAAGAAAGTCGATAACAATGGTATCATCGTGCAGGACCTGCACATCTCCTCGCTGATGGACAACCTGAACGGTATGACGCCCGGCGCCATCCTCGAGTACCAGATGGACAAGTTCCGCGAGGTGATGGACGCCAACCTGAGCAAGCATGGCCAGCGCATCGTCTTCATCCACGGCAAGGGAGAGGGCAAGCTGCGCCAGCATCTGTTGAGCGAGCTCAAGCGCCGCTACCCGCGCTGCACCGCCCAGGACGCCAGCTTCCGCGAGTACGGCTTCGGCGCCACCCAAGTCACCATCCACTAAGGTCCTTCTTTTCAAGACATCAACTCTTATAATAGGAAAACAATAAATACAATAAGCACAATTAGCTGGCTTTTAGCATTATTGTGCTTATTGTATTTATTGTTTTCTTTCTTTTATTTGGGGCGTTACTTCAGGATGGGGAAGCGGAACTGGCGCAGTTGGCGTTCCAGTTCTTTTTCCTTGTCGCCGCAGTATTGGTTGCACAGGGCATGGAACTCGGGCGAGTGGTTCATGTGGGTGAGATGCGCCAGTTCGTGGCAAATGATGTAGCGCACCAGTTCCTCGGGCATGAACATCAGGTTTCGGGACAATTGGATGACCTTCTTGGCCGTGCAGTGGCCCAACTTGCGCATGCCACGCCCGATTTCAAAGCCGGCAGGCTTTAAGCCTAAACTATCGGCCACTTGATGCGCCAAGGGCAGCAACACAGCTTGTGCCTGAACTTCCATGGCACGACCAATGACACTGGATATCGTGCGCTTGATGTCCTCATCGTTAAGGTCAGCGCTGTCGTGGACTTGCAGGTGCAGGGTGTCTTCTTCCCAATGATTAAGAATATAACCCGGCATGCGAGACTGGGACTCGATGACAACACGGCACTTGTAACATTCTATAAGCTGCCCGATATGGAATGTCACCCCCTCGGGACGAGGGAATTGACGCAGTTGCTCACGGTGAGCATTCACTATGCGCTGCAGATCAGCAACCGACACGCCCAGCGGTGCCCGCATCAGCAGATTACCGTCGGCATGATAAGCAAACCGCACCGAGGTCATCCCTCGGCGCAGTTCCACATATATCTTTCCAAATTCCTTGTCCTCGATGTAACCTTTCATCGATAGCTTTTGGATTTGTCAAACAACAATTATATAATAAAGTTGTTAATATAGTTTATTGTTGTTCAAGTTGTTTGATTGATAGTTTTTAGAATTTGGTGATGCCCATAATCTCGCGAACGTCGGCCAGCGTCTTGCCGGCACGGGCACGGGCACGCTCGGCACCCATCTCAAGGACGCGGTGCAGGTAGGCATCATCGTTCTCGATGTCCAGGATGCGCTCACGGATGGGCGTGGTCATGGCCACGATATCCTCGGCTATCTCCTTCTTGAGGTCGCCATAGCGAATCGAGCAGTTGTTGTAGGCGTCGGTGAAGAACTGAACCTTGTCGGGGGTGCCGACGAGCTTCAGGATGGTGAAGAGGTTCTGCACGGGTTCGGCCATGGGCTGGTTGGGCTCGGTGGGACCACCATCGGTCACAGCACGCATCACCTTCTTGCGGATGGTCTTCTCGTCATCCACCAGATAGATGCAGTTACCCTCGCTCTTGCCCATCTTGCCGCTGCCGTCCAGGCCAGGCACCTTGACGGGTGCACTGCCGAAGTTGAAGTTCTGCGGCTCCTTGAAGTACTCGGTCTTGTAGAACGAGTTGAAGCGACGGGCGAAACGGCGGGTCAGCTCCAGATGCTGTTCCTGGTCCTTGCCAACGGGCACGAAGTCGGCGCGCTGGATGAGGATATCCACTGCCATCAGCGTGGGATAGGTCAGCAGGCCGGCGTTCACACGCTTGTTGGTGCTGGCACCGATAATCTCCTTGGCCACGTCCTCGTCATCGTCACCCTGAGTGGGTGCGGTGATACCGAGAGCCTTGCGGGCCTTATCCTTAAATGCGGCGGTGCGCATCAGCTCGCCGATGCCCACATGCATGTTGAGCAACAAGTACATCTCGCTGACTTCGGGAACGTCGCTCTGAACAAAAATAGTTGATTTCTCGGGGTCCAAACCTGCTGCTAAGTATTCAGCCAGGATGTGGCGCACGTTGGTATGCAATTCCTTGGGGTCAGGGTTAGTCGTGAGCGCATGCAGGTCGGCAATAAAGTAATAACTGTCATACTTGCCCTCGTTCTGCATCTTCACGAAGTTACTCAAAGCACCCAGATAGTTACCCAGATGCAACTGACCTGTGGGTCGTATTCCGCTTAAAACAATCTTCTTGTTATCCATATTCAGTTTCCAGTAATTTTTATATCAATGGCCGCAAAGGTAATGAAAAAAACTGGAACGGCTGCAATAAATAACAGATTAGCGGTAATCAGTTAACGGATTATAGCGTGACGGTCAGGGTCAGATCGTTGATGCAGGTCTCATTGGAGGTACCCACGGCATTATGGTCCTCGAGGACGCTTTTCATCATGGGTTCGAGCTTGGGATACACCGCTTCAAGGAAGAAGTCCCACAGGTTATCAGCCTGATTGGGCACCACCTCCTCAATCATGGCATGTATGCCCTGTTTGGCCTGCTCAATGATTGAATCGACGTCTTTCTCGCCCTCGTTGCCCTCGACAATGGCTAGCATGGTGCGGGACAGCACTTCTCTCAAGTGACGCAAGGCCAATTGTGTAGCCTGCTGCTGTGTCTCGGGAATGCGCACTTCTCCCCCACCCATTGCGAGCATCTTCTTGAGTTGCTCCACATGGCCACCCAGTTTACTCCATGCCTTGCCCGAAATCATCGAGGCGACGACTGGGGTCGCATTGATGATGCGTTGACGACCCAGCGCACGCAGGTCGGGGCACGACTGCGTCGCATTAAGCCAACGGGTGACGACATCCAGTTTCTTCTTACCACGGTCAAGCGTTGCCACCCTCATCGCAAACGGATAACAGATGGCCGAACCAGTCGAAATCTCGACTATGCTGTCGGTGCGCTCGGCATTTTGCTGGGTTGCGGCATCGGTCACATGCAGGTGACCCGTGAAAATGGTGTGCACTCCTGCCTCCAAGAGCTGTTTGGCGACAGTATCATGCCTTGTAATGATGTAATTGCCAAGCAGTTGGTCCTGCCGTTCAAAATGCGGAACCAGGTGGTGATGCATCATGGCGATGACCTGCTTGCCTTGCGATTTAGCCTGGGTGGCTTGTTCAACCACCCACTGCAACGTTTCAGGCTTGATCTGCCCGCCACTGTGATAAGTGTTCACACTATCACCTCGGGCCATGAGCTGGTTCAACTCATCCATGTTGCTGTCGATGCCTATCATCACAACACCCTTGATAGGTTCACAGCAGTAACTCAGCGACGAAGGGTCGCGGCGGGAAGTCTTCCCGTAACCGTAATTGCGGTAAATCTGGGCAAATTCCTCTCGGGTGACCGTTGCCGTCGGCAAGGTGTTGTCACCATTGTAACTGACCGCTCCAGGATTGTTGCAATCGTGATTGCCGGGGATGACCAGCGGCTGAATGCCGTTGGCTGCCATGCGATTGAGGTGTTCAACCATGCGCTCATGGCTCAAGCGTTCACCATTGTTGGTGAGGTCACCCGTTATCAGCACCAGCTTGGGATTGAGGGCTAGGATGCTATCGGTGATGGTTCCCATTATCTCGTCGCTCAGCGCCATCATTTTGAACTCGCTGGCTTCAGCGCGGTCGATAGCACTGCCTGGGGTCACAAGTTCAGGAGCGAGCAGGTGGGTATCGCTGATAATCACTATGCGGTCACCGGCAGAACGTGCGGCGGTTTCCAATGTGAGCAATGAAGACAATATCATTAATATAAGTCTAGTTTTCATTTTTATCGCTTTTTATTGCATTTATTGTGCCAACTCGCTAATCATGAAACCCGCTTGCCGCATGTGCCGCCAGAAGGCCGGATAGGACTTGTCCACCACCTGGGCGTCACCGATGACCAAGCCAGGGAAACGCACAGCAGCGGGTGCAAAAGCCATCGCCAAGCGGTGGTCGCCATGGGTGTCGATGACAGGGGGGCCAATCGTTCCCGACACGCGCTCACCATACCATGAGATGGCGTCATCGCTCTCAATCTTGAGCACATAACCCAGCTTGAGCAGCTCTTGCCGTAAGGCTTCAAGGCGGTCACTCTCCTTGCGGCGCAGGGTGCGCACGCCCGTCATGCGGAAAGAACGCTCCAGCAGGCACAGCAGCAGCGCCCAGGACATCGCCAGGTCGGGGGTGGCTGTCATGTCGGCAAAACAGGAACAGCAACACCCGATGAAATGGCTAGAATCAAGGGTCACACCACGGGCATCAAAGCGGGAAGCGATGCCCAGTTGGCTGGCTATTTCAACCAGATGCGCATCTCCCTGTATACTATGGGAAGAAAGGCCATCAAGCCTCAATGAAGACCCGGGCAGCAGGGCAGCCAGGGCATACCACGGTGCCGCCGAACTCCAGTCGGCCTCGACGATACAGTCATTGCCCTCGTAACCCTCTTCTATCACGATATCGTTACCGCTGACCTCAACTTGCGCCCCCATGTCACGCATCACGGCGGCGGTCATGTGGAAATAGGGAGCCGACACGATGTCGCCCATGAGATGAAGCGTTCCGCCCCCCACAACGGGCATAATCATCATCACGGCTGAGACAAATTGCGAACTCACACTCCCGTCCATCACCACATCGCCACCATGCAACGCTGCACCTTGAATGCGCAGCGGCGGAAAACCCTCCTCGCCCAGATAGGTGATGTCAGCACCCATCGAGCGCAAGGCCTCCACCAGCGGGCCGATGGGACGTTGGCGCATACGGTCGTTGCCGTCGAGAGTGACGACACGCCCTTGTCGTGTGGCGAAATAGGCCGTGAGAAAACGCATCGCAGTTCCAGCGGGCCCCACATTGATGGTATCACTCGTGGTTGAGAGCGCCTCGACAACAGCGGCCGTGTCGTCGCACAACGCGGGATGCAGCACCTGTGGACCACCGCCGCACAGGGCAGCAATAATCAGTGCACGGTTGCTGATACTCTTTGACGCAGGCAGCGTGATGGCCGCATTGGCCTTCTCGGGTGGGTCGAGTCGCAGGTTCATTTTTCACAAATCATTAATCTCATGGCAAAGGTAGTAAAATCCCGCGAATTGTCATATCTTTGTACTTTCTTAAGAACTGAGAATAACATGACTTTAGTTGACACTTTACTGATTCTTATCCTGCTGGGAAGCGTGGTGCTGGGATACCGCAAGGGGTTCATTGGCCAGCTGTCATCACTCGTCTCGTGGGTTGTGGCCATTGTGCTGTGCTACAAGTGCGGTGAACTGGCCCAAAACATATTCCTTTCCATTATCCCCAGTGCAGCCGAGTGGCCACTGTCGGCCATCACCGTCAAGACGGTTTCGCTAGCGTTCGCATTCCTGATCATCATGCTGGCCATCAGGCTCTTTATGCGCCTGTTCAAGGGTGCCCTGGATGCTGTAAAACTGGGATTTATCGACAAGTTGGGCGGCTCGCTGCTGTTCGTGTTCAAGTATGCCTTCATTCTGAGCATCATCCTGAATCTGCTCTATGCCATCAATCCCGACATGGAGACTTTCGGCACCAAACACATGCTCGACAACAAGCCTTATGAGCTGACGCTGGACCTGATGCCCATGGTGCTGGGCAGCGATAAGATGCCCAGTGACTCGCTCAAACTCTACCGCGACCTCATTGAGCCTGTTCCCGTCGATACCACCGCCTTTCCACCCATGCCACAGTAATCTGTTAACTGCATCTTTGGGCGTTTTTTAAGGATGAATTTGGCATTTCGCCCGACTTGCATTACCTTTGCGGTTTGATTATTAAACGAAGTTTAATCTAACGATAAAATAAATCTGAATTATGAGATGTCAACATTGCGGACACGAGGTTCCCGAGGGTTCGGTTTTCTGCAACAAATGCGGTTACCGCATGAGTAATGACATGGCTTGCCCCCACTGCGGCAAGCAGATTCCAGCAACGTCGGTTTTTTGCCCCGCCTGTGGCAAGGCCGTTGACCAGGAGGTGGAGCCCCCTACCCCCGCGTCAGCTACCCGTGTAGCCAACAGAACGCCCCAGCAGGGCCAGACCTACAACGAGCAGCGCCGTGCTGCCCAACAGCAGGCAGCCCGTCAGCCGGTGAACGCTTGGCAGCAACCCGAGCGCGATGACGACGATGACGACGATGACGACAACGAGGGAGGTCGTTCCAACTACAACCGCAACCTCATCATCGGTGCGGTGCTTGTGGTGCTTGCCATCGCCTTGTTGAGCATGCTGCGCCACTGCAACAGCCAGGAGAATGACCGCCTCGAGGCCCGTGCCGACAGTGCCGCCCTCGTCGCCGACAGCAGCCAAGACCCGATGGCCGTGCTCACTGCCGAGTTGAGCCGCAACAGCCTCAGCGAGGACAAGGCCTACACGGGTTGCGCCGTCCGTTTTGACAGCACCGACCCCGACACGCCCGAGCGCATCGCCGGTGTGACCTACAAGGATGACACCGACCGCCCCTTCATTAAACTCTACACGCTCACCCGCGACGGTTCCCAGTGGAAAACTGAACTGGGCCAGACCAAATACTATGACGGACGCATCATCAGCATGGACAACAGCTCGCTCATCGCCGATGCCATGTACGTGCCCCGTGCAGTGACCGTTGATGGCAAGCAATACCTGTACTTCGCCTTTCTCAATCACCTGAAAGGTGCCGGCGAGGGCAAGAACGGCCGCGTGACGCTCGCCTTGTATGACCCGGAAGCCAAGAAGTTGACTACCCTGACCTATGACGGCCAGATACGCTCGCGCACCGACGGACGCCAGTATGTCTATACCCGTGGACCGCTGGAGAGCACCAGCGGCAGTGAGCGCCGATTCCTGCAGCAGGAGGCCGCCAACATCGGAGCCATCCGCGTAGCAACCCAGGAAGAGATTGACGCCGAGGAAGAGGCCAAGGCCAAGGAAGAAGAGGAAAAAGCCCTTGAAGGCGAGGAGAACGCCGATGCCAAGTGGGATCATGACAATGCCGAGAACATGGACAAGCTCAAACAGGGCGAGGAAGTGAAGATGAAGCCCACCCAGTATGACAAGCCCATCATCAACATGAAGGAGATCAAGGACAAGCTCGAGAACGACCGCTACCTGGTCTTCCTGGACACCAAGGGCTCGGTTGTCGGCTTCAACAAGAGCACCCGCAAGTATTTCACCATCTATGCCGGCAAGAACGGCACGGCATCGGGCATCAGCTTCAACGGTGACAACAGCGTGCTCATCAAGACCGCTGGAGGCTCCATCACCTATGACCTGGTGCACGACCGCGCCAAGACCAATTAATAAAGAGACATGACACCCGAACGACGTTATTACTTCTGGTTCTTCTTCAAGCTGAACATCATCATTGTGGGGCTTCTCGCCCTGCTATGGTGGCTCAACAACGTAGTTTATAATTAGTTAGAAGTTAGAAGTTAGGAGTTAGGAATGTTTGTACTAAAAACTTACAACTAAAAACTATATATGGTTGAAATAAGAGAAATCCAACCCACCAAGCGCAACCTGCTCAAGTTTGTGCACTTCCCCATCGACACGCTGTACCGCGACAGCAAGTATTTTGTACCCCCTCTGGTAACCGATGAGTTGAACACCCTGAGGCCTGACAAGAACCCCGCATTTGACTTCTGTGAGGCGGTTTATTATTTGGCTTATCGTGACGGCAAAATCGTGGGCCGCATCGCCGGCATCATCAACCACGTGTGCAACGAGCGTTCGGGCAAGAAGGAGGCACGCTTCAGCTACATCGACTTCATCGATGATGCCGAGGTCGTTGACGCCCTCATCGACGCCGTGACCCGCTGGGGCAAGTCCAAGGGGATGGAGCATCTCACCGGTCCGTTGAGTTTCACCGACATGGACCCCGAGGGCATGCTCGTCGAGGGCTTTGACCGCGTGGGCACCAGCGGTGGCATCTACAACCACCCCTATTATCCCAAGCACATGGACCGTCTGGGCTTTGTCAAGGATGCCGACTGGGTGGAAATGTTGATTACCATACCTAAAGAGATTCCCGAGAAAATGGCTCGCATCTCCAACCTCGTCGCCCAGCGCTACAACCTGGAGACTATCAAGTACACCGACCGCAAGAAGCTTGTGGCCGACTATGGCGACGCCATCTTCAAGCTGATTAATGTTGCCTATGACGAGATATTCGGTTATTCTCCCCTGTCCGACAAACAGATCAAGCACTACATCAAGATGTACCTGCCTTTCCTGCCGCTCAACGACCTGGCTATGGCTGTTGAGAAGGAGACGCGGGAACTCGTTGCCGTGGGCATCTCGATTCCCTCGATGGCCAGGGCGCTCATCAAGAACCGTGGCCGACTCTTCCCCATGGGATGGAAACCGCTGTTGCATGCATTCAAGCATAACGACGTGGTGGACCTGATGCTCATCGCCGTCAAGCCCGAGTACCAGAACAAGGGCGTGAACTCGTTGCTATTCACCGACCTGATTCCCTGCTTCAACCAAAACGGCTACAAGTATGCCGAGAGCAACCGTGAGCTGGAGCTCAACTCCAAGGTGCTCAAGCAATGGGAATACTTTGAGCGCGATCAACACAAGCGCCGCCGCGCCTACACCAAGGAGATTTGAAAGGTTAAAGGTTAGAGGTTAATGGTTAAAGGTTAAAGGTTAAAGGTTAGAGAGATTACAAACATTATATAAAACGATTATGGATAACTTCATTAGAGTCATCAGTAAATTTGCCCTCGAGGGGCTCAACGCACAAGCACTGCAGGATGCGGCACTTGCCGCCAAGCAGACGCTCGAGAGCGGTAGTGGTGCAGGCAACGATTTCCTGGGCTGGCTGCATCTGCCCAGCAGCATCGACGAGCAGCAACTGCAAGCCATTGAAAAGAGTGCAGAGCAGTTGCGCAGTGAGTGTGAATATGTCATCACCATCGGCATCGGTGGCAGCTATTTGGGCGCAAAGGCCGTGATTGAGGCCCTGAACGACCACTTCGCCGCCTACAAGAGCGGTAACGGCCCCAAGGTGCTGTTTGCCGGTAACAACATCGGCGAGGACTACCTCTATGACTTGATGGATCTGGTGCGCGGACACAAGTTCGGTATCATCGTCATCTCCAAATCGGGAACGACAACCGAACCCGCCATCGCCTTCCGCCTGTTCAAGGAAATGCTTGAGAAGCAGGAGGGCAAGGAGTTTGCACAGCGCAACATCATTGCCGTGACCGATGCCCGCCGTGGCGCCCTGCGCGGCCTTGCCACCCAAGAGGGCTATGCCACCTATGTCATCCCCGATGACGTGGGCGGCCGCTTCTCGGTGCTCACCCCTGTGGGCTTGCTGCCTATCGCTGTGGCCGGTTTTGACATCCGCGCCCTCGTGGCAGGAGCCGTCGAGATGGAAAAGGACGGAGACGAGCAAGTGCTCAACTATGCCATCGCCCGCAACGCCTTGTACCAGAACGGCAAGAAGATTGAGATTTTGGTCAACTTCGTTCCTCGTCTGCACTTCCTGGCCGAGTGGTGGAAGCAGCTCTATGGCGAGAGTGAGGGCAAGGACCACAAGGGCATCTTCCCCGCCAGCGTGGACTTCACCACCGACCTGCACAGCATGGGCCAGTGGATCCAGGACGGCGAGCGCACCATCTTTGAGACGGTGGTCAGCGTGGGCGACCAGCAGCACGAGGTCATCATCCCCAGCGATGACGAGGACCTTGACGGCCTGAATTACATTGCCGGCAAGAATGTGGACTACGTCAACAAGATGGCCGAGCTGGGAACACGCCTTGCCCACATCGACGGCGGCGTGCCCAACCTGCTGATTACCGTGCCCGCGCTCACCGAGCGTTATCTGGGCCAACTCATCTACTTCTTTGAGAAAGGTTGCGGCGTGAGCGGCTACATGCTGGGCGTGAATCCCTTCAACCAGCCCGGTGTTGAGGCTTACAAGAAGAACATGTTCGCCTTGCTGGAGAAACCCGGCCACGAGGAAGCTACTGCTGCCATCAAAGCAAGACTCAAACAATAATAACACATAAACTACTAAAGGCTTAAAACTAGCGACTAGAAACTATAGACTAGGGACTGGAAACTAGAAACTAAAAATTAAAACAATGATTTATCCGATTCTTTCGGCCGAGGAAGCCGCCGAATTTGTACAAAATGGCTTCACCGTGGGCGTTTCGGGCTTTACATCACCCGGTTGTCCTCAAGCAGTGCCCGTTGCCATTGCCGAGCGCGCCAAGCGTGAGCATGCAGCAGGCCGCGAGTTCAAGATCAACCTGTTCAGTGGCGCTTCGACCAGCGACCACATCGACGGTGAGTTGACACGCGCCGATGCCCTGAACTTCCGCACTCCCTATCAGTCGCATCCCGACATGCGCAAGGCCATCAACGGAGGTGCCATTCACTATAACGACCGTCACCTGAGCGAGTTGGCTCAAGAGTTCCGCTATGGTTTCTATGGCAAGATGGACATCGCTATCGTTGAGGCTCAGAGCATCACCGACGATGGTGAGATCCTGCTGGGCACGTCGATGGGCAACACCGCTACCTGGCTCAAGATGGCCGACAAGGTGATTGTCGAGGTCAATGACCAGATTCCCGAGACCATCCGCGGCATGCACGACGTGTACACACCCAACGATCCCCCTTACCGTCGCGAGATTCCTATCTATACCCCTCATGACCGTGTGGGTACTCCCACCGCTCATGTTGATCCCAAGAAGGTGCTGGGCGTTGTCAAGACTTCGCTGCCCATCAGCAAGGAGGGTGCCTTTACCCCCGTTGATGAAGTGACCGCCGCCATCGGCCGCAACGTGTGTGCTTTCCTCGTCAATGAGTTGAAGGCCGGCCGCATCCCCAAGGAGTTCCTGCCCCTGCAGAGTGGTGTGGGCAACATCGCCAACGCTGTGCTCGACGCCCTGGACAAGAGCGACGACATTCCCCCGTTCGAGATGTACACCGAGGTGATCCAAGACAGCGTTCTGGAGCTGCTCGAGAGCGGCAAGTGTAAGTTTGCCAGCACCTGCTCGATGACTTTCTCCAGCGGTGCCATGACCGAGTTCTTTGAGAAGGGCGAGGCCCTGCACAACAAGGTGCTCATGCGTCCCAGCGAGATCAGCAACAACCCCGAGGTGGTTCGTCGCTTGGGTGTCATCACAATGAACACGGCCATCGAGGCCGACATCTACGGTCACATTAACTCGACTCACGTGAGCGGTACCCGCCTGATGAACGGTGTGGGCGGTTCGGGCGACTTCACCCGCAATGCCTACATCAGCATCTTCCTGTGCCCGTCGATCAAGAAGGACGACTGCATCAGCACCATCGTGCCCATGGTATCCTATCCCGACCACAACCCGCACTCGGTGGATATCATCATCACCGACCAGGGTATCGCCGACCTGCGCGGCAAGGATCCCGTGCAGAGTGCCCACGAGATTATCGAGCATGCCGCTCATCCCGTTTACCGTCCCTTGCTGCGTGAGTACCTCAACCTCGCCAAGAAGGGCCACGTGATGATGAACCCCGACATCGCATTTGCTTTCCACAGCACACTGATGCACGAGGGCGACATGCGCAAGACCGACTACTCCAAGTTCATGAAGTAATTTAGGCTTTAGGTGTTAGGCTTTAGGGATAACTATAACTAAAACTAAGGACTAGAAACTAAAAATACGACTGCTGGCGGGCATGATGCCTGCCAGCAGTCATATTTTTGGCTATTGCTGACCCAGGTATATTAAAAATCTATGGGGACAACATTCATGGGAAGGACTCCGAAGTGGTAAACCGTGAGTGGCTTACTCTCCTTCACCACGTCATTATCTTTCTTGACGCGATAAAGTTTGACAACAACCACGGTATTACCTTCATAATCACCATAAGCGTGCTTATAGGCCATGTAGATGTTATTACATGCTGCGAGGGCAGCTGAATCATCACCCTTGAGGTTATCTTCGGGATAAGCTTCTTGCAAAGCTTCCTTCATGCGACGTATTACATTGGATACTATATCCACCGTCCTATCGGGCATCGTGCCCTGGTTCTCGTCATCATCCGAGAGGGATAGCCTTATCTGAGTGTCAATCGACAAATAATAGCCGATGAACCAATCGGGCTCGTCATTGCCGCAGGAACATGGAATGAACAGACACGAGAGCAAGACCAGCGTGGACAATATCAGTCGTTTGGGAAAATTGGTTAACTTCATCATATCACATTTCATTAGAGTTAGTGGATGACAATTCACTCGAAACAGTCAAGTGCTGCCGAAGCGGACTTGAATAATGGCAAAAGTAATCATGTTCAGTGAAATGTGCAACAAAAGTTGTAATTTTGCGGCTTGAAAAAGATATGATTACCGATAACGCCAAAAATAAAGACCTGAAGGCGCATGGCGCCATGCTGCTGGCCATGGTGCTGTTTGGGCTGATGGCCACCTTCTCCAAGGACGTGCTGACCAACGGCGGCATCACCGGTCCGCAACTGGTGGCCTTCAGAATCTGCGGCGCGGCCATCCTGTTTTGGGTGGGGTCGCTGATTGTCCCTCAACAGCGTGTTGAGCGCCGTGACCTGCTCAAGATTGTGGGAGCCAGTTTCTTTGGATTTGTGATGGCCCAGGGCGGCTACATCGTGGGCTTGAGCCTCACTTCTCCCATCAATGCCACCATCGAGCTGACCACGATGCCCATTTTCACGCTCATCTTGTCGGCATTCATCCTGCACGAGCGCATCACGCCACGGCGGGCAGTGGGTATCGCGTTAGGCTTCACGGGAGCCATCCTGCTGATTACCCGCACCACCGCTGGCGGCGGCAGACAGACCGACTTTCGCGGCGACCTGCTCATCCTTGTCGCCCAGGTGGGCTATGCCTTCTACCTGACGCATTATGCCCAGCTGTTCCGCAAGTATGACGCCTTCACGTTCAACAAGTGGACATTCACCTTTGCCAGCCTGATGATACTGCCGTTCACCCTACCCCACATCGTCCAGATCGACTGGCCTGCATTGAGCGCGAGAACCGCCACCGAAATCATCTATATCGTGGCTGCTGCGACCTTCTTCACCTTCCTGCTCGTCGTGTTCGCCCAGCGCCGCTTGATGCCCACCACCGTGAGCGTCTATAACTATGTGCAGCCCTTTGTCGCTGTAGTGGCCAGCATGGCGATGGGCCTGGCCACGCCGCAGTGGATGCATGCTGTAGCCGCCGCGCTCATCTTCACGGGTGTGTGGCTTGTCGTCAACAGCCACCACCAAAAGTGAGCACACAAAAAAACCGCCCCATAAAGGAGCGGTTAGTATCCAGTTAAATACTATGCTTTAATCATAAGCCAAAGAGATGGTACAGTCCTGTGACGCCTGAGCCCTCTTGAATCTGCTCCAGCAGGCCGGGATTGTTCATGATGGTGAAAGCACCATAGACGGCGGCAGCAATACCCACACCGACGGTGATGAGCAACCACATCTTGGCCGAAGCCGACTTCTTCTCGGCACCAGCCTGGTCACCCTTCATGAAACTGGACTTCACGCCCATGGCCTTGACAATCGCAATGATGCCGGGAATCAGGCCGATTAAGGGCACGCCGCAGCACAAGCTCGACACAATGGTTGCCACGATCGACTCGGTGAGCCAGGTCTTGGGCATCACGTTGCGGCTGGGCTGGTTGGTCGTGCTGGGGCCGTATTGAGGCGGAGCATAGGGCTGGTTGGTCTGGCCCTGGCCATAGGGAGTGCCATAGGGCGCAGGTTGCTGTTGCTGCTGCCCGCCGAAGGGGGGCACTTGGGGAAGCTGCACCTCACCCATGGGGGGCGTTGGTGGGAGCTGCATGTCCACATTGCCTGGATTGAAAGTTGTCCCCGAGAGCAATGCGTTGAGTTCGGGCACCTGGCTGGCCGAGGTCCAGTTGGGCATTCCCTCACACCACACCAGCGAATTGACAGTCAAGCCGTGTGCCAGCAGTTCATTAGGCTCAAACGGGCCCGCAGGCTGGCCATTCTCTGCAATATAGTATTTCATCGTCATTAAGTGTTATGTGGTTGAACGTGTTAATCTCTTGCAAAAATAACACTTTTTTTAAGAAAATGGCGTTTTTAGGCCAATTTTTTCAACCATTATCATCCAGAGCGCCGTCTCCACTCAGTGTCGTTTCCTGCAAGGCGAGGCCATGGGTCGTCCCTCGGTGATCGCAACTGCCCTCGTCAATTTACTCGTGGAATGACGATGGTTTTCAGGCGGCCCAGGCGGTGAAAAGTCAAAGTGGCGGTTGGGGAGGTGGTTTTGGTAAGGTGTTCATTTTTAGTGTAGTGTGTTTTTCGGAGTGAATAAAAGTGGTGGGGCGGAAGTGTTAATGAATTGTTAAAAGCAATTTTTCACTTGTCCCTGTTGCAAAGATAGGGCATGGAAAACAACTCCACCACGTTGAAAAGCAACACCCCCGCTACTTGTTTTAAAAAGACAACTGAAACAACTCAAACTACAGGGGCTGATGCTGTGGGGGTATCTAAACGCTGGTTACGCTGATTATCACGAATGGATCATTATAATCCGTGTTAATCAGCGTAACCAGTCGGTTGCAAGGAGCCGTGTTTAGCGCACCACGATGTTGCATAAATTTGGTGGCGCCTCAGCCATCGATGCAAGCATCATGGCGTTCGGCTTACGCAAATTTTGCATAAATTTGGTGGCGCCTCAGCCATTGATGCAAGCATCATGGCGTTCGGCTTACGCAAATGTTGCATAAATTTGGTGGCGCCTCAGCCATTGATGCAAGCATCATGGCGTTCGGCTTACGCAAATTTTCTTACCCTGGTGGATGTAGATGCCCGGGGTTGTCGGAACGTCCTTGCCCACGGGCTGACCCATCAGGTTGTAATAGTTATCGTCCATCGGGCGTGCCTTGTCCACCACCACCTCGTCGATGCCGACACGGATCTGTGGGTTATAGAAAGCCCCTTTATAGATGATTTCTCCGTCTTCGATAACATGACTCAGATAGTATTCAACTTGAAAACTTGCATCAAAGTTCTCAAAATAGAACAAGGGGAAACCGGCATAACCATCATAACCGATACCCTCAATGATTTTGCCTTGAGAGCCATCAACATAGGCATGTGTCCCATCATAAATACTCCTATAATGGTGGCGTTTACATTGATACTTGGCAACTGTAATGGTGTCGGAGTTCAGGTATTCCACATGTTTAATCACTTCATCAAATACCGCATGGTCCGCCTCATAAAAAACGCTGTCGTACAGTGAAATCGGGTCATTGAAGTCATATAGGATGAATTCGTCAGTGGGAGCGGAAAACTCATTATCGCTATAACCTACATAGCTGCCGATGCCGGCTGGACACTGGGGATGCCTTTTACCATCAAGGTAAATGGCATAGACCACCTTATCTTCTTCTCGCAGATAGACCGGAATAAAGTCCTCTACCTCCTTGGTGTTCTCGTCAAGGTAATGCGTCAGGCAAACCTGCTTGTAATGCTTGTCGCCAATCACATAATCACCCTTCATCTCAAAACTGTAAAACTGCACATAAGAGTCCATATCAAGAACTTCAGGTGAGAAAGGATTGTCATAATAGTATATCCACTTGACGCCTTCACGAACGAAGGGAATGTATTCGTAATCTTGAGCTCCAAGCTGGTTCATGCCTAGCAAAGCTAGCATTGATATCAGAATTGTCTTTTTCATAATCTGTTGCTATTTTTTTTCGGAATGCAAAAATACAGACAATTATTGATGTCCTCAATAGTTGTCATTAAAAACAGGACGGATAAACGGCAAAAGTCGCACCTTTCTCCACCTTGAAGCCATCATCAAGGGTAACTTTGCCAGATGCTTCGATTTCATATTCAACCCCATTGGGTACTACCACATCACCACTGGTGCGGCCATTGTCAATAGTATTTCCTGCATTCACATCACTTGCAATTACATACTGATTGTTGCTTAAAATGATGTTTTGTAGTGCCAAAGGTGCGATATAGGGAATCTGGTTATGCTTATAGAGCATTATTGTGCTGTTAGGCGAAATGCCGTTCAACGTCACACTTGAAGTGGATATAGTATCAGTGCCAATTTGTCCATCATTAGCATAATATGCCACAATGGTTGAGTCTGTATTGATACCACTAATTGAAATAGAACTATTATTTCGAGTGATTCCAATATTGGAATAGAGTTGTGGAGTATCAGTCCAAACTTCAAACTCAGGATCACCAAGGAGATTGTGTATAGAACCATAAATTCCAGAAATATGTTTCACCTTAGCCATCGAATATGCAATGCCTATATTATTATAGCCGTCATATAAGTATCTGGCAAAATTACGGCCTAATAATGCTGCTGAATATCCATTCTCATCAGTGTTACCCATAAACGCAGGGCCACCATAATCTTTACCAGTTGTAAATGATTCTCCGAAGTTCATCCAAGAAGGATTATATCCATCTTTTGTTTCAAAAGGCATTACAGTACAACAAGTTGAAAAACAAATATTTGGATATAATTTGTTGGCCATGTTGTTTAAAGCATTACCAGATAAAGTGTCATCATTAACATGATAAGTAGCAGAAACTGGACCATGAACACTATCTACCGCCCATAACCATTTAAACCTATGAGGGGCAGGACCACCTTTACCATACATAACAATGCCCGTCGGGATCCCATGATTGTTAAAGTTTATAAAACCATATTTAGTGCTATTAATCTCATCAATAACATCTTTACCTGACGGAGTGTTTGTTTGGCGATTCTCAATCATCTTTGTAGAAACAGGGAAAATTGAATCTGCATATATTTTAATTATATCAGCATAGCTATCATTTTCAACAAACTGATCATATCCATTAGTATAAAGAGCTCGTCTTAAATATGAGAAATCGCCATTTCCTGGATTCAAAGTATAACGAAAGAGTTTATCTGTGTAATTCTTAATTTGGCGGCTCGATTTAGCTATTATTCTACCGGGAAACAATTCTGGTTTTGAGAACCTTGAATTAGAATACCAGTTTGAAGATAAATCACAATAGTATTGGTCTGTTGCATATGAATCTGTGACGATATAAAATGGCACGTCTTTTCCTGCTAACAAGACATATTTTGCCTTACCATAAACATATGTGTATGTCAAGAAAAGCCTTATGATGGTGGAATAATCATTCGCATCTTCAATTAATTCATCTGTGACAAGCCGATTAACATCAATCAGGGAATTATGAACAATATCATCAACATTTACAATGCCAACATTATACCCCTTTTGATTCTTCAATGCGGACAGTCGTTTAAGTGAAGCCCTTAAAGAGTCTGTTGTGATTATAATGTAATCAAAAACCCGATAATCTATTGCCGATTTATCAAGTGAATCAACGAAATAATTAGGGAGATTGGGTATCCTGTCATGTCCGGCTAACAGTTGAACATTCATTGTAGTACTTGGAGCATTATTAATGACGTCATCAGGATTAACCACAATCGACTTAGCAAGTTTATGTCCCTCATTCCGTTTTGATGCATCACGACAGATTAATGGATAATTTGAAGATGTATCACTAACCAAATAATTTAGAGTTAAATTGACTGTAGTAGCAAATCGCAGAAGATCTCCACTATTCCTGTGCCTGAATCCTATGGGCATAATTGCTACCGCTACAATATGGTTTTCACCGGCAATAAAGCCGTCATCAACCACCCAAGCCATACCAGACGAAGAAGGATAGATTGATAATGAATAAACTGTACTGTCTGGAGGTGTAACACATTCAGTCGTGTCAAGGAAAGTTTTCGGGCATTGGCTTGGATAAATAGGATAGTTAATAGCTGGTTGATAATAATTTGATCCTGTTGCTGAAACAGTAAAGTTTGAAGCATTGCATGGTACCGAGAATTGAATGATGTCTATTGGCAGTGAGGGTAAACCCGGCTCTTCATCATTAATTAGGTCAGCATAATGGATGGTGGTATAGGTGACACCTCCCAATGTGTCGGTTCCGATGGTCAGGTTGCTGTAATCATATGTGGCGGTGTAGGTGATGGTCTCGGCAACCGTAAGTACGGGTGTCGTGAGTGCCGTCAGGAGCATCGCCACCAGTTTTATGTAAACTCTCTTTTTCATGGCTGCAGGGTGTTACTTGGTGAGAATCATCTGCTTGCTGTCAATCAGCTGGCCATCGGCCACGAGGGCATACAGGTACATGCCTGCCTTGAGGTCACGTGCGGTGAGTGTCACCTGACTCTCGCCGCGTCCCTCGGCAGGAATGCTCTTGAGCTGCAGACCCTGCATGTCATAGATATAGATGCAGGCGGTTGCCACGCTCTGCGGCAGGCTGTAGCGAATCACGGTCTCACTGCTCCATGGGTTTGGGGCGTTCTGATAAAGTTTTGCTGCGCTTAGGCTGGCTTCGAGTTCGTTTTGGACGGCTTGCTGTGGTACTGCTTGGAGCATGGTCGGCGTGGTTTCCTCGTCTTGTTTCTCGGCCTTGACGGCGGCCAACTCTGCCTTCAGTTCGTTGATGGACTGCACCAGGATGGGAATCAGGCCGATGTAATCGACATACATGTAACCCGAGTTGTCGGTATGTACCAGTTGGGGAAACACATCTTTGACGTTCTGGGCCAGGAATCCGTAACGCTCATCACCCTGCTCCTGCTTTGCATAGAATTGATCAAAGAAAACCTTGTCACGTTGGTCTTTCTCGGTTACGGCAGGCATCTCATTTGCGATGGCGCGGCATTGCTTGGCATTGTCATTTTTAAGCGTATAGCTGACAGCTTCAAGGTTTTCAAGTGACGAAAGCACATCGCTCACTGGTTCAATGTTCTCCTTAAACCGCTCATCAGACTGGACGAACACGCCTGTCGTGGTCACATTCTTGCGGAAGTTGACGTCGGTGGAACGTTTGTAGTCATAATACATGATGGTGTCTGCTGCTTCCAGTCCAGCTGTAATGTAGGTGCCGTGCTTGCCTTGCAGCCACAGGCAGTCGGTATCAGAATACCCGAGTTCACCGACGCTGGCGTTATAATTCAGCTTAATAAGATTATCACCAAAAGTGATATGAGCGCCAGAACCGTTTTCACGGGTACCAAATACTTTCAGCACAGTGACCGTGTCCAACATGTTATAATAGTAGAATGGAAGCCCTTCTGGAACAGGATCATACGGGTCATGGCCGATTTCAGCATGGCCGTTGTTGCGGATGATGAGCTGAGCGCTCACTTGGCTGGCTGATGCCAGCAGGCAGATTGCTGCCAAAACAAAAAATTTCTTCATTTTGTTAAGATTTAAGTGGTTACTAGTCTGTTAATAATTCATCAGTTACAGGTAGAGAAGACTATTCGTCAATAGTTAGAAAAGTATCCCTCATAAACATTATAAATAGATGAGATGACAATTTGGTAGTCATCTGCAGGTAGCGATGAGATGTCGATGGTGTCGTATGAACCATTTACCAGACACGATATGACAAGATTCCATGTGGTTAGAGATGTAATGTTAACATCATAATAGTTTACAGTTCCATTACCATCGATAATGATTTGTTGCAGATTACTGTCGTAATACGCATTAGGCTCATCGTCGAGGACATTAGGTCGTCCTCCATTGTGCTTTTTGTGTTGAAGATTAATCTGAGCTGCGGCTTCGCCATCAGCAACCATCTCTCCATAGAAGGAAAGAGCTAAAACAAGCATTAAAATAATACGTTTCATAGTTGTAAAAAATTAAAAGTTATCATGCAAAATTACGACAAGAAACGCACTGCTGACGAAAAAATCAGTGCATTTTTCAGGTATCTAAATATTTGAATATTAGATATTTAGAAAAACTAATATGACACTTTCCATATTTTGAATGTCAGTTCTTGTTTTTTATCTCCTGTTCCAGTTCTCCATTCAGATATTTCTGAATGAAATCATCAAGAGACATGTCAAGCCCCATTTTCTTTTTCACAATGACACTCCTGTAATTGGTAATGGTTCTCGCACTGGTTAAATTCATACACAATCTTATGAGTTGCGGAGATAAATTGGCGCACTGGAGGCAGAATATCTGTAAATCTTTCTCCGTTAAATCAGGGAAATTCTTTTCAACAAAGGAATAAATGCCGTTATACTCTCCATCCACTGAGAGTTTCATATTCTCCCAAAATTTATCTTTCAAGTTAATATCAAGGATTTCGCGGCGGTCATACATGTCTTTAAAGATGCTTGACAATGGCAACACTTTTTTTACTCTACTTTCGTCCTCAACCTTGATTCTGAGATCTTGATAAAGTTCAGTAAGAGCCGCAGTGCGATAAGCGACTAATTCAGAAACAGATTTATTTCTTTTTGATTGTTCTTGAAGGTTGGCCAATGCATTCTCTAATTCACTCTTTATGGAATTGATTTCATTGTCTCGTTTGATTAAGAGATGATGTGCATAACGAACAATAAAAGCTATAAGGAGCAAGAATAAAACTAGAAATACAACTGCTATTCTTATATTCTTTCTCTTTTTTGCATTAAATTCCCTTTGAGATTGTTGTTTATCAAATTCTATTTCTCCAACGGCAATAGTCGCTTTTTTAGATTCAGATAAGATGCGTTCGGTGATATGATGTGAACGTTCATTGTAATCCTTATAGACATAATGCTCATTCTGAGCACTTGAAATCTCGGCAATTACATTGTAATAGTTCATGCTGTCTACCGCATCAACTGGCTTCGGGGTTAATTTGAGAACATATTTGGCAGTGTCAATAAGTCCTAATTTAAGATACGAAAGTGCAGCGTAATAGTAGAACTGAGTTTCTTCACAATAGTCTTTGCCATTTCTAAAAATATCCATGGCCAATGATTTTGCAGTCTCGAAATCTTTTTGATAGTAATATACTCCAGCCAATGTTGACATATGAGAATACTGCAACTTGGGGTCAAATTCTCGGGCCAATAGGATTGCCTGTGACAAATAATACTTTGCGGAATCTGGATGATTGACCCCACAAATTGAACCAAGATTGCCTAATGCCGGTATGATATAACTCGTATCAGCTAATAAACCATAATAATGTATCGCATTTTTTAAGCGGATAATTGCAGCACTATCTTGAGAAAACTCTTCTCGATATAGATCGGCTATTCTCGCATTGATATATCCCAAGTAGAAGAAGTCTTTTTTATCGGCGGTGGCTTCGGCGTGTTTGTAGTAGAGCATGGCACTGTCAGGGTGGCCGAGTTCCTCCATGACGGTGCCCTTATAAATATAGGCGCGGGTGAGTTTCTCGCGCTCGCTGTCGTGACGGCGGTAATAGTTGAGGGCGCGGTTGATGTCGCTGTCGGTGGTGGCGACGATGTAGCATTTGTACCGAGCCTGGGTGAGCAGCAGGTCGCGGTAGGCGTGGTCGCCTTCGTCGGTGAGGCTGTCAATGTTGACGGCGCTGACAATGGCGAGCGCGCTATCGGGATTGTCGCGCATGAGGCTGTCGGCCGCCACGAGGCGGCTGTCATAGCGTGGCGCACGGCTGCATCCCGTGATCACCGCCACGAGTGCCACAATCACCAATATGACCAACGGCAGCTTTTTCATCTCAACCGCAAAGATAATAAAAAACGTGCATCTATCTTAAAACAACAGAAATATCTGATCCTTCTGATGGCTGACGCGCTCCAGCACACAACAACCAACTCACAAGAAAACAAGAAACACAACTAATACAACGTGAAACATCAATTAACAACTAGGGTAGTACTCTATTTGGCATCTGCAACACCCCACCGATGAATCAGCCACCCTTCGGGTGTCATTTGACTGGCAAGAAATTGGATCCTCTAATTCCGCCAACGGGCGATTTTAGTATCTGGTAAAAATATGATAAAAGCCTATGAGACACAAAGTTCCTCTTCGAGGCACTTTTCTTGCTGAGTCCTATGGACCAAGCTGCGAACCTCTACGAGGTTCTTGCATGGTCTTTCCCTTAGAGATCGGTTCTACGAACCGCTAACATCTGCGATGTTTTGACCGGACTCTTATAGAGAACAAAAAATCATGCCGCATGAAATGAGACATTCACGCGGCATGAGTTATGATTAGTGACCAGTGAGGTTAGTCACTGCACTTGGCGCACAGGAACTCGCGGTTCAAGCGGGCGATGTTGCTCAGCTTGATGTTCTTGGGGCACTCGGCGGCACAGGCACCGGTGTTGGTGCAGTTACCGAAACCGAGTTCGTCCATCTTGGCGAGCATGGCCTTGACGCGGCGCTTGGCCTCGGCACGGCCCTGGGGCAGCAGTGCGAACTGGCTGACCTTGGCGCTGAGGAACAGCATGGCCGAACCGTTCTTGCAGGCAGCAACACAGGCACCGCAACCGATGCAGGTAGCGCTGTCCATAGCCTCGTCGGCGGCCTCCTTGCTGATGGGGATGGCGTTGGCATCCTGGGCACCGCCAGTCTGGAAGCTCACGTAGCCACCAGCCTGCTGGATCTGGTCGAAGGCATTGCGGTTAACCATCAAGTCCTTGATCACGGGGAAGGCAGCACTGCGCCAGGGCTCAACGGTGATGGTGTCACCGTCGTGGAAGCGGCGCATGTAGAGCTGGCAGGTGGTTGCTCCGGTGGCGGGGCCATGGGGATGGCCGTTGACATAGAGCGAGCACATGCCGCAGATGCCCTCGCGGCAATCGTGATCGAAGGTAACGGGCTCCTCACCCTTCTCGATGAGCTGCTCGTTGAGGATGTCCATCATCTCGAGGAAGGAGGTGTCGGTGGGAATGTCGCGCATCTCGTAGGTCTCAAAGCGGCCCTCGGCATGAGCGTTGGCCTGACGCCAAACCTTAAGTTTGAAACTTATACTAGTATCCATTGTATTCGATGAATTTTAAAGGGTGGTTGATTATGACTTGTAGTTACGCGTCTGGACCTTGATGGCCTCGTAGTGGAGCGGCTCCTTGATGAGCGTGGGAGCGGTCTCATCGTTGCCGTTGTACTTCCAGCAGGCGACATCGTCGCGCTTGGCCTCACCTTCCTCGGTCTGATGCTCCTCGCGGAAGTGGCCACCGCAGCTCTCGTGACGGTTCAAGGCGTCATAGGCGATGAGCTCACCCATGGTGATGAAGTCACGCAGGCGGAACGCCTTGTCAAGCTCGATGTTCATGCCCTCTTGGGTGCCAGGGATGAACAGGTTGGTCTCGAACTCCTTGCGCAGCTCTTTGAGTTTCTTCAACGCGGTCTCGAGGCTCTCCTTGGTGCGGGCCATGCCCACGTAGTCCCACATCACGTTACCCAGCTCCTTGTGGATGCTGTCCACCGAGCGCTTGCCGTGGATGCTCATCAGGTGGTCGAGGTTGGCCTGAACACGCTTCTCGGCCTCGTCAAACTCGGGCGTGTCGGTCGAGAAATGAGGCACGGTAATCTGGTCGCTCAGGTAGTTCTGGATGGTGTAGGGTAGCACGAAGTAACCGTCGGCCAGACCCTGCATCAGCGCCGAAGCGCCCAGGCGGTTGGCACCGTGGTCACTGAAGTTGCACTCACCGATAGCGAACAGACCCTTGATGCTGGTCTGCAGTTCATAGTCCACCCAGATGCCGCCCATCGTGTAGTGGATGGCGGGATAAATCATCATGGGGTTGTAGTATTTCACGCCGTTGATCTCGTTGGCGAGCTCGCCAGGATTCACGTCGGTGATTTCCTCATACATGTCGAACAGGTTGCCATAGCGCTGGCGAATCACGTCGATGCCCAGGCGGTTGATGGCCTCGCTGAAGTCGAGGAACTGTTGTTCACGCCGAAGCCCTTGTCGCAGCGCTCCTTGGCGGCGCGGCTGGCCACGTCACGGGGCACGAGGTTACCGAAGGCCGGGTAGCGGCGCTCCAGGTAGTAGTCGCGCTCCTCCTCGGGGATGTCACTGCCCTTGATCTGTCCAGCCTGCAGCTTCTTGGCGTCCTCGATGTTCTTGGGCACCCAGATGCGGCCGTCGTTACGCAACGACTCACTCATCAGCGTCAGCTTGGACTGCTTGTCGCCGTGAACGGGGATACAGGTGGGGTGAATCTGCACATAGGCGGGGTTGGCGAAGTAAGCGCCGTGGCGGTAGCAAGCCATAGCAGCCGAGCAGTTGCAACCCATGGCGTTGGTGCTCAGGAAGTAGGTGTTACCGTAACCACCGGTAGCGATAACCACAGCGTGGGCGGCAAAGCGCTCGAGCTTACCGGTCACCAGATTCTTGGCGATGATACCGCGTGCACGGCCGTCGATGATAACCACGTCGTGCATCTCGTAACGGTTGTAGCTCTTTACCTTGCCAGCATGGATCATGCGGTTCAGGCTCGAGTAGGCACCGAGCAGCAGCTGCTGACCGGTCTGACCCTTAGCGTAGAACGTGCGGCTCACCTGAGCGCCACCGAACGAACGGTTGGCCAGCAGACCGCCGTACTCGCGTGCGAAGGGGACACCCTGTGCCACACACTGGTCGATGATATTGTTGGACACCTCGGCCAGGCGGTAAACGTTGGCCTCGCGGGCACGGTAGTCACCACCCTTGACGGTGTCGTAGAACAGGCGGTAAACCGAGTCACCGTCGTTCTGGTAGTTCTTGGCTGCGTTGATACCACCCTGGGCAGCGATCGAGTGAGCGCGGCGGGGTGAATCCTGGATGCAGAAGTTCAATACGTTAAATCCCATCTCGCCCAGCGTGGCGGCTGCCGACGCACCTGCCAGACCGGTACCCACAACGATGATGTCGAGGCGGCGCTTGTTGGCGGGGTTGACGAGTTTCTGATGAGCTTTATAGTTGGTCCATTTCTCAGCGATGGGTCCCTCGGGAATCTTGGAATCGATGGGCTGAGCGTTGATCTTTGTTTCTTCCATTTGTGTTACAAATTTTAAAGGGTTAATACTCAGCCATTAGAGAGCAAAGAACCAGGTAAAGTAGCATGCCTCAACAGCAAACAGGATAAACACGATGCTTGCCCACCACTTGGAGATGCACTGCCAGCGGGGGATCCACTTGTCGTTGGCGGTACCCAGGGTCTGGAAAGCGCTCCAGAAACCGTGGCTGATGTGGAACCACAGGGCGGCAAAGCCGATGAGATAAACGGGCAGTACCCACAGGTGGCTGAAGGTAGCCTCCAGGTAGTGCGTACCGTTCATCACATGGTCACCCATGAGTTCGGGCAGCTGCATCTTGGCCCAGAACTGCACGAGGTGCAGAATCAGGAAGCAGCAAACGATGAGACCCAGGACGAGCATGTTCTGCGAAGCCCACTCCACGTCCTTGGGCTTGGTGGTCACGGCATAGCGGTTGTTACCGCGAGCCTTGCGGTTCTGGAAGGTAAGGATGAATGCGAAGATGATGTGAATCGCAAATCCGCCAGCCAGAATCAACGTGCCGAGGACGGCATACCAATTGGCACCGAGGAACTCACAGATGGCGTCATAAGCCTCAAATGAGATGAGGGCCACCGCGTTCATCAGCGCATGGAATGTGACGAATAGGACAAGGAAGAGGCCGGTAACCGACATCACCACCTTGCGTCCTACAGATGAATTAGTTAACCACATAAAGATTGTTGATTTTTTAGTTATTAATGATTGTTAGTTCGTTAATTTTCACATTATCCTGCAAAGGTAAGAAAAAATTTTGAATAACCCCGCTTTTTTTGCTTGACTTTGAAAACTTCCCTTGATTTATCAGCTGTAAAACGGTTTTACAATCCCAGTTAATCCGTATCAGTAGCCCACACGCCAGGAAACACCCGCACAGTACAGCAGGAGGGCCTTCACTGCCGTGAGGGCCCTCCTGCTGTATTGATAACGGTTGAGATCAGTCGTTGAGGATGAGCATTGCGTCGCCATAGGCTCCGAAGCGGTACTTCTCCTCGATAGCCACCTTGTAGGCCTCCATCGTCTGGTCGTATCCGCCGAAGGATGCCTGAGCCATCAACATGATGGAGTATGGCATGTGGAAGTTGGACACCAGGGCGTCGCATGTGGTGCACTCATAGGGCGGGAACAAGAACTTGTTGCTCCAGCCGCCATAGGGCTTGATGCGGCCGTTCATGCCCACGCAGGTCTCAAAGGCGCGCAGCACCGACGTGCCGATGGCGCAGACCTTATTACCGTTGTCACGCAGACGGTTAACCTTCTCGGCAAGCTCGACGCTAACGTCCATCTCCTCGCTGTCCATGCGATGCTTGGAGAGGTCCTCGACGTCTATATCACGGTAAGTGCCCAGGCTGATGTGCATGGTGATGAAATCCTTGTCGATGTCATAAATCTCCATGCGGCGCATCAATTCGCGCGAGAAATGCAGGCCTGCAGCGGGAACCACCACGGCACCCTCCTTGCTGGCAAAGATGGTCTGATAGCGCTCGGCATCCTCGGGCTCGGGCTCGCGTTCGATGTAATAGGGCAACGGGGTGTTACCCAAGTTATACAGGTCCTTCTTGAACTGGTCGTGGTCGCCGTCGTACAGGAAACGCAGCGTGCGGCCACGCGAGGTGGTGTTGTCGATAACCTCGGCCACCATCGAGTCGTCAAGGCCAAAGTAGAGCTTGTTGCCGATACGGATTTTGCGGGCGGGCTCGACGAGCACGTCCCACAGCTTGTTGTTGGGGTTGAGTTCACGCAGCAGGAACACCTCGATGCGGGCACCGGTCTTCTCCTTGTTGCCGAACAGCTTGGCGGGGAACACCTGGGTGTCGTTGAACACAAACAGGTCATGGGGATTGAAATATCCCAGGATATCCTTGAATATCTTGTGCTCAATTTCACGACTCTGCTTGTGGAGTACCATCAATCGGGACTCGTCACGCACGGGGGCAGGATATGAGGCAATGAGATCCTCGGGCATCCGCGTGTTAAATTCTGAGAGTTTCATATTTTATAAGTTGTAAGTTTTGAGTTGTAAGTCTTAAGTAATTATCCTTCAGCCTTATGGCACTGCTTAACCATAACAGCTCACTTGATTTGAGGGGTGCGGCGCGGGGGTGCGTCACATTTCTTCGCTTGCTTGCGTGCGGCATGCTCGGCCTTCATGCGAGCGGCGCGCTCGCGGTTCTCGATGCGTTCCCGCTCCAGGCGCTCGGCGGCTGCCTGTTCGGGGGAGACGTAGGTCTCGTTATCCAATTTCTCGACCAGGGCCTCGAGGGTAAGGCACTTGTCAACGGTGACGTCGCCCACGCGGGTGCGGCGCAAGGCCGTCAAGTGGGCTCCGCTGTCGAGTGCCACACCGATGTCGCGAGCCAGAGCACGGATGTAGGTGCCCTTGCTGCACACCACCCTGATCTGCAGGGTAGGCTCGTCGGGCAGGCCGCAATGCAGTACCTCAATCTCGTCGATGACGAGGGTCTTGGGGCGTATCTCCACGTCCTGGCCCTTACGCGCCAATTTATAGGCGGGCTTGCCATCGATCTTGCATGCCGAGAACGAGGGCGGTACCTGCTCGATGCTGCCTGTGAACTGCTCCTGCAGCACGCGGTCAACGAGGGCGCGGTCGATGTGTCGCCACTCGTAGGTGGCATCTACCTCGGTTTCCAGGTCATAGCTGGGCGTGGTGGCTCCCAGGCGCAAGTCAGCGATATATTCCTTGACTCCAGCCTGCAGCTCGTCGATGCGCTTGGTGGCATGGCCGGTGCACAACAGCAGCACGCCTGTCGCCAGCGGGTCGAGGGTGCCGGCATGGCCCACCTTGACCTGACGCGTCTTGAGGTGGGTGCGCAACACGGCGCGCACCTTCTTGACCGCGGCAAACGAGGTCATCCTCAGCGGCTTGTCGATACAGAATATTTCGCCTTCTATCGGGTTTAACATTGTTATTCTTTACTTACGAATTGCGCTAATTATACTAAATTGGCATGCGCACTCAATGATTACGAATTAAACGAATGGAATTTCTTGAAACTTGTGAAATCCGTGTAATTCGTAGTTTTTGGTTACAATGCCGGGGCGGGCATCAACTGCGACAGGGCAATGGCCACGAGGCCAGCGATGATACAGTACACGCCGAACCACACCAGCTTGCCCTTCTTGACGATGCTGATCATCCACTTGCAGGCCAAGCAGCCTGCCAGGAAGGCAGCAATGAAGCCTACCACCAGGGGCAAAGTGTCGATGCCGCCAAAGGCCTCTTCTCCCTTGACCACCTTGAGCACGTCGAGCAACGCCTCGCCCAGGATGGGCGGGATGACCATCAGGAACGAGAACTGCGCCAGCGACTCCTTCTTGTTACCCAGCAGCAGACCCGTAGCGATGGTGCTGCCCGAGCGCGACAGGCCGGGCATCACGGCACACGCCTGGGCGATGCCGATGATAAAAGCGTCCTTCCAGGAGATTTTCTCCTTTTGGCGCGGCTTGGCATAATAGGAGAAGATGAGCAGGGCTGCGGTGAGCAAGAGCATGCAGCCCACGATGAGCAGTCCGCTGCCAAAGATTTCCTCGACCTGATCCTTGAAACAGAAGCCCACGATGCCAACGGGAATCATCGACACCAGGATATTGATGAAATACTTGGTCTCGTCATTCATCTTGAACTTGAACAGACCCTTCAAGATCCAGTCTATCTCGCTCCACAGCACGACAAAGGTGCTCAACACCGTGGCCACATGTACCAGGATGGTGAACGCCAGGTTATCGGCACCCTCGATGCCGAACAGGTAGCTGCCAATCGCCAGATGACCGCTACTGCTCACGGGGAGATATTCAGTCAGACCCTGGACAATGCCCAGAATCAACGCTTCAATCCAATCCATGTCAATTATTCGTTATCCTCTTCCTGCTTGTTGTCCTTCTTGCGATAGATGATGGCAAATGCCATGAGCACAAAGCCCAAGAAGGCGATGATGGGACCCGTGGTGACGCGGCTGCTCTCAAACAGGTTCTCGTTGAACTTGTCACCCACATTGGCGTCGCCCGTCATCAGCCAGAAACCGATGATGATGAGCAACAGGCAAATGCCCATGAGGATGAAATTGATCTTACCCAGCGGATAGGTCACCTTACCGCCTGCCTTCTTCTCGACTTGCACTTTGTTTTCTTGTTTAGCCATATTTCAGTTTTCAGTTGTCAGTTCTCAGTTGTCAGTTTTGCAGCTAATTGATGCAAAAGTACAACATCCAGAGGCGTTTGTCAATAGTTTTAACCGATTTTATGACTTTGCACCGTTCCACACCGCCCATAATTAAAAGACAAGAAAGACAAGAAAGACTGAAAACACTAAGGCATCCGTACTCGAATAAAAACAACTGAATTCTCTGAATTCTCTGATTTCTCTGATGGCTGACGCGCAACAATTAACCGTGCTAACGCACGGGAAAAAAGTTCCAGTCAAAGGGCGCGGATGCCCCCTAAAACCTAAAGCCTAAAGCCTAATTATTCAAAATAAATTATTTGATTTAAATAATCCAAATTGAATAATCCTTTTTGGGGCTAAGAACGGCAGCGGGTCATCCCTCGAAAGAAGAGGTGACGAGCTTCAGGTTGTCGATGATGTCGATGTGCTGGGGGCACTGGGCCTCGCACTGACCACACCCGACGCACTCGCTGGCTTTGCCGTGGCTCTTGGCAAGCAGGTCGTAGTAAAGCTTGCAGTTACCTTTCTGGTCGGGGAACTGCTGCAGGTTGTTGTAGAGGTTGAAATACTCGGGGATGGCAATTTCCTGAGGGCAGCCCTCGGTACAATAGTGACAGGCGGTGCAGGGTACGGCAATGGCGTCACTAATCACCTGGGTGGCACGGGCGATGATGGCCTGTTCCTCGTCGTTAAGCGGCTTGAAGTCTTCCATATATCCTAAATTGTCCTCCATCTGCTCCATGTTGCTCATGCCGCTCAGCACCATCATCACATTAGGCAACGAGGCACAATAGCGGATGGCCCACGAGGCAGGGCTGGCATCGGGATTATATTCCCTGAAGAGTTGCTCCACAGCGGCAGGGACACGAGCCAATGACCCGCCCTTGACGGGCTCCATGACGATGACGGGTTTGTCGTGCTTGACACACAGGTCGTAGCACACCCGCGACTCGATGGCGGGACTTTCCCAGTCGAGGTAGTTGATCTGCAACTGCACATAATCCATCTCGGGATGCTTGTCCAGTATCTCGGCCAGCAGTGGCGAGCCGTCATGGAAGGAGAAGCCGATGTGGCGTATCTTGCCCTCGGCCTTCTTGCGGACAAGGAAACCCCAGCCGTCCATCTCATCGATGACCCCAACACGCTCCCGGTTGAGGGCATGCAGCCAGTAGTAGTCGAAATAGTCCACGTCGCACTTCTCCAACTGCTCGTTGAAGACGCGCTCCAGGTCGCTCTCCTGCTTGATGGCCCACACGGGCATCTTGGTGGTAACGGTGAACGCCTCGCGCGGGTAGCGCTTGACCACAACCTCACGCAAGGCCTCCTCGCTCTTGCCACCGTGGTATGGATAGGCGGTGTCAAAGTAGGTAAAGCCGCGCTCGATGAACCTGTCGGCCATCTGTTTAAACTTCTCGATGTCTATACTCTTCTGGTCATCGGGGTTGACCAGCGGCAGACGCATCAATCCAAATCCAAGTTTTTTCATATTCAGTTTTCAGTCTTCAGTTTTCAGTTGTCAGTTTTCAGTTTTCAGTTCGGTGAAGCGTTTCACACCGCGCAGGTAGTGGGCGGTGATGATGTTGACACGCTCCTCGGGCAAGACCTTGAGCAGGTTGACCGTGGGCTGGGTGGTGTATTGGGAACGCATGCGACGAAAATGCCAATGGGCGCGGATGATGGCCCTGGCGTCGCCAAAGTGGCCTTTTGCCAATGCCATGCCGAAGGCCAGCGTGTCCATCAGGCGGCGCAACAACAGCAATTTCTTGCCCTCGCGGCGGGGCAGGTTCTTGTGCAACAGCAGCAGGTTGTTGCGGAAGTTATAGTAGGTCTTGCGGGGATTGCCTTGGGGCAGACTGCCGCCTCCCAAGTGATAGACGTGGCTCGACGGCACCATCATCAACTCGTCGCCCGACAGACGGATGCGCCAGCAAAGGTCTATCTCCTCCATGTGGGCAAAGAAGTCCTTGTCCAGACCGCCCACCTCCTGATAGAGCTGGCTGCGCACCATCAGGCAAGCGCCCGTAGCCCAAAAGACGCTCTTGGGACCGTCATCATATTGTCCCTGATCTTCCTCGACACACTCAAAGATGCGCCCGCGGCAATAGGGATAGCCGTGGCAGTCGATGTAACCGCCAGCCGCCCCGGCATACTCAAACATCTGCTTGTCATCCTCGCGGTCCTGCAGCAATTTGGGCATCACAGCACCCACCCCGGGCTGGGCCTCCATATAGTCCAGCAAGGGGTTGAGCCAGCCCTGCGGCGTGCGTACATCACTGTTAAGCAGCACCGTGTAGGGGTACATCGTCTGCTCGATGGCCCGGTTGTATCCCTCGGCAAATCCATAGTTCTCTTTGAACTTCAGCACCTGGACCTGCGGGAATTCCTGCTGCAAGATCTGCAAGCTCTCGTCGGTGCTGCCGTTGTCGGCGACGATGACGTCGGCAATGGTGTCATCGGTGCCCGCTATCACAGTGGGCAGATAGCGGCGCAACAACCCGGCTCCATTCCAATTCAATATGATGACAGCAACTTGTTTCATATTCAGTTTTTGATTTAGAAAACGATTTGGGCATCGACGCTCAGGTCGTCGTTGAGGGCCAGTAATTTCACGTTCACGATCTGGTTGGCAAGGCTCATGTCGGGCTCCACGTTGACACGGATGTAGTTGTCGGTGAAGCCGTGCATCTTGCCCTTGCCGCGGCCATGCTCGAGCAGCACGGGACGCACGGTGCCCAGATAGCGGCGCGTGAAATCGGCCTGTTTCTCGTCACTCAAGGCAATCATGCGGGCCGCGCGTTCCTGCTTGTCCTGCTGGGTGACGATGTAGGGAATGCGCAACGCCATCGTGCCGGGGCGCTCGCTGTAGGGGAACACATGCAGGTGCTGCACGTTGAGGCCCGCGATGAAGTTGTAGCTATCCTCAAACAGTTCGGGCGTCTCGCCACGGGTGCCCACCATCACGTCAACCCCGATGAAGCAGTCGGGCATCAACTGGCGGCAGCGCTGCACCTTGTCGGCAAAGAGCTGGCGATCGTAGTGACGGCGCATCAACTTGAGGATGGGGTCACTGCCGCTCTGCAAGGGGATATGGAAATGCGGCATGAAGGCCCTGGATTGGGCACACCAGTCAATCATCTCGTCGGTCAACAGGTCGGGTTCGATGGACGAAATGCGGTAGCGCTCGATGCCCGCCACGTCGTCGAGCGACTTCAACAGGTCGAGGAAATGCTCGCCAGTGTTCTTGCCAAAGTCGCCGATGTTCACGCCCGTGATGACGATTTCCTTGCCGCCCTCGGCAGCCACCTCGCGCGCCTGGGCGACAAGTTGGGCGATGGTGCCGCTGCGGCTGCGGCCACGCGCTGCGGGAATCGTGCAGTAGCTGCACCAGTAATCGCAGCCGTCCTGCACCTTGAGCCAATAACGCGTGCGGTCACCGCGGTCACACGAGGGCGAGAACGTGCGGATGTCGAGCGACGGAGTCACCGCCAATTGCTGCTGGCGGTCCTCGAACCACTGCATGACAAACTTGGCAATTTCAGCCTTGTGCTCGCTGCCCAGGACGATGTCCACCCCGGGAATTTCGGCAATTTCCTTGCCCTTGAGCTGGGCATAGCAGCCTGTAACGACCATCAGGGCGTCAGGGTACTGGCGGATAAGGTGGCGGATGTGCTGGCGGCACTTGCTGGCGGCCAACGCGGTCACGCTGCAGGTATTGACCACGCACACGTCGGGCATCTCTCCTGCCTGAACTGGCATGATGCCATGCTCAGCCAGCAGCGACTGCATCGTTGCCGTTTCCGAGAAATTGAGTTTGCAGCCCAACGTCTCGAGTTTAACCCTATGTTGATTTTCGGTTTTCAGTTTTCAGTCCTCAGTTTTCAGTTAAATAGTTATTTCTTGCGGCCACGGGGCTTGCCGGAGCGGCCCGATTTGCCGGGACGGCCCATCCTCTTGGGGCGGCCCTCGCCACGGGCTTCCTGAACCTGGCGGCGCGTGCTGTTACCACGGGCTCCGCGCTGCTGGCGACGGGAGGCGCTACCACCCTCATACTGCTGGCGGCGACGCTCATCACGCGACAGGCGGCCATCAAAGAAGCTGCGGCTGTTCTGCTCGGTGATGGGCTCACGGTCGATGCGGTGGGTATTGGCGGGATTTTCCTCGTCAACGAGGACGAAATCGAGCTGCTTCTTGATGAGGTCGGCACGTGCCACCTGGATAGTGATGGGATCACCCAATCGATAGACCTTGCCACAACGACGGCCACGGATGCAGTAGTTCTTCTCATCAAACTCATAGAAGTCATCGTCCAGGCCACGGATGCCCACAAGACCCTCGCAATGCGTCTCATCGACCTCGACATACAGGCCCCACTCGGTCACACCCGAGATGTGTCCCTTGAACACACCGCCCAAGCGTTGACCCATGAACTCAACCTCCTTGTACTTGATGGAGGCACGCTCAGCATTGGCGGCGAGCTGTTCCTGGGCGCTCATGTGCTTGCACTGTTCCTCGAGTTTGACGGGATCCACGCTCTTCTCGCCTGCAGCATACTTGTCGAGCAGGCGGTGCACCGTCAAGTCGGGATAACGGCGAATGGGTGAGGTGAAATGGGTATAGTAGTCAAATGCCAGGCCGTAGTGACCGATGTTGGTCGCGCTGTAAATGGCCTTAGCCATCGAGCGGATGGCCAAGATGGCCAACATTTCCTCCTCGGGTTTGCCGTCGGCCTGCTCCAACATCTTATTGATGGACTTGTTGATGTCTCGGCCAGAGCCCTTGGTGCGCACCTTGTAGCCAAAGTGGGCGGCGATGTCAGCAAAATTCTGCAGCTTGTCCAGGTCGGGCTGGTCGTGAACGCGATACACAAAAGCCTTAGCGGTCCTATTCTTGGCGACCTTGCCGATGTGCTCTGCCACCTTGCAGTTGGCCAGCAGCATGAACTCCTCGATGAGTTTGTTGGCATCCTGCGACTCGTGGACGTGCACCGCGGTGGGCTTGCCGTTCTCGTCGATGTCAAACTTGATTTCTTCGCGGTTAAACGACACCGAGCCTCCCTCTTCAAAGCGGCGGCGACGCAGCTGCTTGGCCATCTCGTTGAGTACGGCGAGTTCATCGGCCATATCTCCCTTGCCGGTCTCGAGGATGTGCTGCGCTTCCTCATAGGAGAAGCGCCTGTTGCTACGTGTCACCGTGTGGCAAATCTTGTATTTCTTCACCTTGGCCTCGGCATCCATTTCCAGGATGACCGAGTGGGTGAGTTTGTCCTCATCGGGACGCAGCGAGCAGATGAAGTTACACAGCTTCTCGGGCAACATGGGCACCGTGCGGTCCACCAGATAAACCGAGGTGGCACGCTCATAAGCTTCCTTGTCGATGATGCTGCCGGGGGTGACGTAATGGCTCACGTCGGCGATGTGTACACCGATTTCCCAGTTGCCGTTCTTGAGTTTCTCAATCGACAGGGCGTCGTCAAAGTCCTTGGCGTCGGCAGGGTCGATGGTGAACGTAGTCACATCGCGCATATCGACGCGCTTGGCAATCTCCTCGGGGGTGATGCCAGGTTCCAGGGCCTCGGCGGCCTCGGTAACGTTCTCGGGATACTTGTAGGGCAGGCCGAACTCAGCCAGGATAGCATGAATCTCGGCATTGTTCTCACCAGCCACACCCAACACGTCAACCACCTCGCCGATGGGCGAGTTGGCATCCTCGGGCCAGTCCACAATCTTGACGACCACCTTGTCACCGGTCTTGCCGCCGGCAAGTTTGTCGAGCGGGATGAAGATATCGGTGGCCAGGAACTTGCTGTCTGTTGCCAATTGGGCAAAATACTTCAACACCTGCAAGGTGCCGACAAACACCTGCTCCTTGCGCTCCAGGATTCTCACCACTTCGGCCTCGGGTTCCATGCCGTGGCGCGCCGCCCTGATGTGAACCAGCACACGGTCACCGTTCAGGGCATGCATCGAGTTGCGCTCGGCCACCATGATGGGCAAGCCGTCATCGGATGCGGTATCAACGCTGTTCTTGCCGTTGCTGCGGCGGATGAAGACACCCTCGGCCACCGATGAGCGATTGGCGGCCTTGTAGCTACCGATGCCCACCTGGACAAGAAAACCGTCAACGGCGAGTTGGTCGAGAATCTCGACGATGAGGGTGCGACGCTTGGGCGTGTTGGCACCCACAGCAGCCGAAACCTGCTTGTAGTTGAAGGATGCCTCACCCTGTTCATTAAAGAAGTTGATGACCCTGTCGTGGAACTCACGACGTTCCTGTTTCAACGATTGTAATCCGCTCTTTTTTGCCATATCTTGAATTCTTAGATTTCAATTGAATCATGTTTAACTTACAAAGATAAGGCTTTTTTGCCGAAAAACACTTGCTTTTTGGATTTTTTATGAAATAGTATTTTTATTTTGGGCCGTAACAGAAGTCTAACACAAAAAATGTTTCTAAATTTGCACGTTAAACCAATTCATGACAGAAAAACGACAATGACTAAACGGTTATTCATCACGCTTTTCACCGTGTGCATGGTGGCAATCAGCGCGTTGGCCGACGGCAAGTTGGCCGAGGCCACTTTTGCGACCAAGACGCATGACTTCGGAACCATCAAGGAAGCTAACGGCCCCGTCACGTGCACGTTTGAATTCACCAACACGGGCGACAAGCCCCTGCTCATCATCGATGCCACGGCGTCGTGTGGCTGCACACGTCCCGAATATCCCTCCAAGCCCATCAAGCCTGGCAAGAAGGGCACCATCAAGGTGACCTACAGCCCCATCGGACGTCCCGGCGCCTTCAAGAAGACCGTCAAGGTCAAGACCAACGGCGCGGAACGAACCACCACACTGCGCATCGAGGGCACTGTCATCCCCAAGAAATAAGTGAAGCGTTTCCTTCACATAGCAGCACTACTAGCAGTGGTGGCCCTCGGTGCCACCGCCCAGCCGCAGACGACCTGGCTGGAACGCAGCCATGACTTCGGCGTGTTCATGGAACAGGACGGCAAGGTAACCTGCCACATGCGCGTGGTAAACTCGGGCAACGAGCCCCTGATCATCGTCAAGGCACAGGCTGGCTGCGGCTGCACCGCCATCACCTATCCCGAGAAGCCCATTGCCGTCG
Organism: uncultured Muribaculaceae bacterium; assembly: GCA_905233915.1. Classification (GTDB taxonomy): domain Bacteria; phylum Bacteroidota; class Bacteroidia; order Bacteroidales; family Muribaculaceae; genus Sodaliphilus. The sequence continues at coordinate 287,392 of CAJOFM010000004.1, forward strand.
GCGACACCGCCACGGTGAACATCACCTACAACCCCTCGGGAAGGCCTGGCCAGTTCAGCAAGCAGGCAATCATTGTCACCAATACCACCGCCAAGCGCACCATTTTGGAAATCACGGGCAACGTGATTCCAACCGCTGCCACGCTCGACAAGCAGTATCCGCTCCAGGCGGGGTCGCTGCGCATCAGCCAGCAGAGCATCCCCTTTGGGGAACTCGCCAAGGGCGAAAACAAGACGCAGTTCCTGAGTTGCTACAATGCCTCGACCGACACGCTCCTGGTGGGTGTGGATGGTGCCCTGCCCCACCTCAAGCCTGCCATTGTGCCCGATACCGTGCCGCCTGGCCGTGTCACAGCGCTGACGGTACATTACCTGTCGGGCAAAGCGCCCCTATGGGGACTGAATGTGGACACGCTCACCGTCTCATGCCGCCCCCTGAGGCCGTCATCAGCAACGGCTGGCTCAGCAAGCGTCAACGTCATGGCGCAGGTGATTGAAAACTTCAAGAACCTCACCGACGAGCAACGCCGCAACGCTCCCGTCGTCAATGTGGACTGCGGCAATAGGCTGGACTTTGGCGAAATGCCCCGAGGAGAGAAAGTGACACGCAGTTTTGTTGTCACCAACAAGGGCAAGAACCTGCTCGCCATCAGGCGGCTGTGGGTTCCCGACAGAGAGGGCGTCGCCATCAAGGCGGACAAGTTAGAGGTCAAACACGGCAAGAAGGCGACGGTCACCGTGACTGTTGATTCCTCCATGCTGCAGGAGCAACTGCTCAACGTGCCGCTCACCCTCATAACTAACGATCCCGACTCGCCACGCTTCACCGTGCGCCTGGTGGGCATCATCAACAACTGACAACTGAGAACTGACAACTGAAATCAAATATGGCCAAATCAAAAATCGTACAACATAATACCGAAGAGTGTCCCAGCATGCAACACCCCGAGAATGACGAGCAGTTCACCGGACTGCAGGTCAATAGTGGCGTGGAGCAGCTGCCTAGCGTCAACCCATACCTGAAGCGCAAGCGCAAGCCGCAGCTCACACCCGCCGAGTATGTCGAGGGCATCCGCAACGGCAACCGCGCGGTGTTGGGCCAAGCCGTGACGCTGGTCGAGAGCCGCAACCCCGAGCACCAGATTATCGCGCAAGAGGTGATTGAGAAATGCTTGCCCTACACGGGTAACTCCCGCCGCATTGGCATCACGGGCGTCCCCGGCGCCGGCAAGAGCACGTCGATCGACTCCTTTGGCATGCACGTCATCAAGCAGGGTCACAAACTGGCCGTGCTGGCCATCGACCCCAGCAGCGAGCGCTCCAAGGGCTCCATCCTGGGTGACAAGACACGCATGGAACGCCTGGCCATCGAGCCCGACGTGTTCATCCGCCCTTCCCCCTCGGCAGGTTCGTTGGGAGGTGTGGCGCGTAAGACGCGCGAAACCATCGTGCTGTGCGAGGCAGCAGGCTATGACACCATCTTTGTGGAGACCGTGGGCGTGGGACAAAGCGAGATTGCTGTCCACTCGATGGTGGACTACTTCCTGCTCATCCAGCTGGCTGGCACAGGCGACGAGTTGCAAGGTATCAAGCGAGGCATCATGGAGATGGCCGACGGCATCGTCATCAACAAGTGTGACGGCGACAACATCGAGCGGGCCAACCTGGCCGCGGCACAGTTCCGCAATGCCCTCCACCTCTATCCCCTGCCCCCCAGCGGTTTCCTCCCCGAGGTCATCACCTACTCGGGCTATTACGACCTGAACATCGAGGGCGTGTGGGACATGATCGACCGCTATTTCAATCATGTCAAGGCCAGTGGCTACTTCGACGAGAAACGCCACGAGCAGGAGCGTTACTGGATGCGCGAGACCATCAACGAGCAGTTGCTGGCACGCTTCTACTTTGACCCCGAGATTGAACGGTTGCTCAACATCAAGGAAGAGACTGTGCTGGCTGGCAAGCAGACCTCATTTGTCGCTGCCAGCGATGTGCTCAACTTCTATTACAATAAGATAGTCCAACACCTACAGAATAAACAATGAAAAAGCTATTTCTAGTCGTCGCCCTGGCTACTGTGGCGCTATTGTGCTGCCAATGCACCACATCCAAGGAACTGCGCCAAGCTCAAAAAGGAGCGCAGGATGTTCCCTACACCGTGCTGCAGAACTATTACGTGCGCAATGATGTGAACGCTACCCAGATGCAACGCCTCATCCTCGACAACGAGGAGGACTTCAACGCCTTCTTCGGTCCTGCTGCAGTCATGGGTGGCCTGCCCACCGATATCAACTGGAAGACGCAGTTTGTCATTGCCATCGTCCTGCCCGAAACCCAGCGCACCACCAACGTCATCCCCAAGGCGGTGAAACAAAGCCCCGGCAATGTCATCTTTGAGTATGCGCTCAACCGTGGCCGCAAGACGGGCTACAGGCAAGTGCCCTTCTCGGCAGTAGCCGTGAACAGGGCTGCCGATGCCCAGGAGCTGCAAGTCTTTTTCATCGAGAAATAACACCATGGAAGGTAATTTTTGCTACAAATATCCCCACCCCGCAGTGACCACCGACTGTGTCGTGTTCGGTTACGACGGGCTACGACTCAACGTCCTGCTTATCGAGCGCGGCGGTGAGCCCTACCAGGGTTGCTGGGCATTCCCCGGCGGCTTCCTTAACATCGACGAGGATGCTCCTGACGGAGCACGACGGGAACTGATGGAAGAAACGGGGCTGCGGGTGGACAACATCGAGCAGCTGGGTGCCTTTGCCACACCCGACCGCGACCCGCGCGAGCGTGTCATCTCCATCGCCTATTTCACCCTCACCCATGTCCAGGACGTCGAGGGTGGCGACGATGCCCGTGTGGCACGGTGGTTCCCCATCAACCAGCTACCGCCCCTGGCCTTTGACCATCAGCAGATGTTTGAGCAGGCCCTGCAGCGCATGTCCGATTGCCTTAAACTCAAAACCGGCAATTTCTATAACGGCGGCGACTTCTCCCTCGAGGAGATTGACATGATCTACTTCGCCACCCTCACCAACCGCTAAAGCCCACACTCAAACAGCACAAACCACACTCTTTTCAACAGCTGATTCATCTGATATTTCTGACTCTATCAGGATTGTTTTTGGTTGCGCAGTCAGGTTTTTTGTTCAAAAAAAGACGGGCTGATTATTGAATGATTTTATGTTAACAAATGTAAAAATTTGTGGTATCTTAATCTGATGCCGCAAATTTGTGTTAATTTTTGGTCGATTTGTGCTTGAAAATTATGTTATAAAACATATTTGGCTCTATATTTGCATCGGTTTTTCATGGTAATAGTTTTTAAGGTTAAGAAAAACCAAGTGCCGTGAGGTAGTTGATTTTTCAAGAATGTTTAAGGTTTATGTTAATGGTATTAGAAGGTTAATTAGTTAAGCAATCCCCGACGTGAGTCGAGGATTTACTTTTTTATAGAGTAACATCATCCCCAATCAAAGCGAAATAAACACATTGAATTGTTTTTCAGGACATCATATTGAATTACCTGAAGACAAGTTGATTCGGATCATTGAAAAAGCGTGTGGAGCCGCTGGTGGCGGCCCCACACACCTATTTCTTAGGCGCTCAACGCTATTAATTATTTAGTACTATCTGGATCAGGGCTGTTACGTCGGCTACATTGACCTGGCCGTCGTTGTTCATGTCGGCCATGTCGAGACTCACAGGCACTGAATTCAGGATATAACTTATCAATGTGGTCACGTCGGCTACATTCACAAAGCCGTCACCGGTCAAGTCGCCCTTGGAAGCGACACCAATTACATGAGTGAAGAGTTTCCAGCCCGTTGCGGCACGGTAAGCAGCCATCGACGCATTGGGAACCTTGAGTGTGGCATTCCCATAGGTGAGGCTGTCGAAGACATCTTGGGTGATTGTTGGCGGGGTAGCGGCCAGGCACGTCACGCTCGTCAAAGCCGGGCATTCGGTAAAGGCATAGCCACCGATGCTGGTGACTCCACTGCCGATGGTCACACTCGTCAGGTGATCGCAATAGGAGAAGGCATACCAGCCGATGGTGGTCACCGAGGCAGGGATAATCACCGTCGTCAAACCACCGCATGACGTGAAGGCGGCATCACCGATGTATGTTACCGAGGCGGGGATGGCCACACTTGTCAGGCCTGTGCAAGCCTCAAAGGCATAAGCACCGATGCCAGTCACCTGGTAGGTCTTGCCGCCGTAGGTCACCGTGGAGGGGATGTTCACGTTGCCGCTATAGAGAGCGGGATTCTCGGTCACCTCGACGGTGTTGGTGCCTGTGATGTTGTAGCAGATGCCATTCACCGCGAAGTCATAGGAGATTTCTTTGATGGTGGTAAAGTGCCGCCAGCCAGCGGCAGCCTGATAAGTGGCCTTGCACCCCCTGGGCACCGTGAGCGTGGCGTTGGAGTAGGCGTTATCATCGAAAGTTGGGAAACGTTCGGTAATAATCTCAGGCGGCGTTGTAGCCAGGCAAACCACGTTTGTCAAAGCCGAACAATCGGAAAAAGCAGCATATCCAATACTAGTAACCCCGCTGCCGATGGTCACGCTCGCCAAATCATTGGATGCGACAAAGGCATAATCACCGATAGTGGTCACTGAATTAGGAATTGTGATACTCGTGATTCCAGAAGCAGCAAATACCCAAGCTCCTATCGCGGTCACAGTATTGGGGATTACCGTGTTGATGCAGCTAGCCACCAGTGTGTTGCTTGCCGTCTCGATAATGGCATTGCAGTTGTTGCGGGAGTCATAAACGGGATTGTCGTTGGCCACAGTAATATTTGCCAAAGCCGTGCAACTGGCAAAAATATTTTCTCCAATGCTTGTCACCATGCTACCGATGCTCATGCTTATCAAACCTGAGCATGCGCCAAATGCATAATCACCGATTGTGGTCACTGTGTTGGGAATCGCAATCTCTGTCAATCCAATGCAGAAGGCGAACGCATAGCTGCCAATTGTCGTCACCGAAGTGGGGATGGTCACGCTTGTCAGATATAAGCAATTATGAAATGCCTCATCGCAGATACCTGTTACCCGATAGACTGTGCCGTTATAGGAAGTCATTGAGGGGATGCTGACACTACCTTTATACCCGTTAGAATAATAGGGACTTTTGGCTACCTCAACGGTTCTTTCATCCGTGATGTTATAGAAGATACCGTTCACAAAGAAATCGAAGGCATTATCTGATAAATAAAAATTACTCCACCTTTCGTCAGTATCATAAGTATCCTTATATCCCCTGGGGATCAAGAACACTACTGGACCCGTTTTGTTCCCATCGACAAACTGGGTATCAAAACTATCGGATTCAATCGCTGGTGGTGTGGTTGCCAAACAAACCAAAGCAGAATAATGGCAATTTTTAAAAGCTCGATGCCCAATGGCAGTTACACCACTACCAATGATCACACACTCCAAGGCACTGCAGCCATAGAATGCATCCTGTCTGATAGTGATTACCGTGTTAGGGATGATCACGGCCGTCAGATCCGTGCAAGACTGGAATGCACCCTCGGCAATAGCCGTCACCTGGTAGGTCTTGCCACTGTAGGTCACCGTCGAGGGAATGGTGACATCGCCACTATACTGAGAGGGATTGCTGGTCACCTCGACGGTGTTGGTGCCTGTGATGTTGTAGTAAAAGCCGTTGGCCACGAAGTCGTAGGCACCGGCGCTGAGGGCAAATACTAATGCTGCCATGAGGGCAAACATTCGGGAAAAAGGTAATCGTTTCATAGTAATGAGGTTTTATCGTTAACAATGCTATTCTTGCTGCAAATATAGTAAAAAAGTTTTAAGATTCCATTTGGAGGTTTTATTTTTTTGAAATCTGCTTGACTAGGGGGGTGTGAGATGTACCTGGCCTGACTGGGGTGGGCTGTTTTTTTTATGGGCTGCCGCACGCAATACTGGATGCGACGGGCCTAAGGAGGTGATTTCAGGAAAAACGGTAAAAAAGTTGAAGAAAACGTCTTGGGGTGGCTAAAAAAATGTGTACCTTTGTGGCCCGAGAAACAAACGACTTCAATATCATTATCAACCAATAAATAGAAGAGATTTATATTATGCCTAAACTTTCAGAACGCAGCATGAGGATGCCGGCCAGCCCCATCCGTAAGCTGGCTCCGTTTGCCGCAGCAGCCAAGCAGCGCGGTATCAAAGTGTATCACCTGAACATCGGTCAACCCGACATCCACACCCCCGAGGAAGGTCTGGAAGCCATCAAGCACGTGGACCGCAAGGTGCTGGAATACAGCCCCTCACAAGGCATCCCCAGCTACGTGGAGAAGCTGGTGGGTTACTACAAGCGCTATAACATCGACCTGAGTGTTGACGACATCATCGTGACCTGCGGTGGCAGTGAGGCCGTACAGATGGCCTTCATGGTGTGCCTGAACCCTGGTGACGAAGTCATTATTCCCGAACCCGCCTACGCCAACTACATGGGCTTTGCCTGCGAGACCGGTGCTGTGGTGCGCACCATCACGACCCACATCGAGGACGGTTTTGCGCTGCCTCCCGTCGAGGAGTTTGAGAAGGTGATCAACGAGCGCACCCGCGCCATCATGATCTGCAACCCTAACAACCCGACCGGCACGCTGTACAGCCGCGAGGAGCTGATGCGCCTGCGTGACCTGGTGAAGAAATATGATCTGTTCCTGTTTGCCGACGAGGTTTACCGCGAGTTCATCTACAGCGACGCCCCCTACACCAGCGCCATGCATCTGGAGGGTATCGAGAACAACGTCATCATGATCGACAGCGTGTCCAAGCGCTACAGCGAGTGCGGTATCCGCATCGGTGCCTTCATCACCCGTAACAAGGAAGTGCGTGCTGCCGCCATGAAGCTGGCTCAGGCCCGTCTGAGTCCTCCCTTGCTGGGTCAGATCGTTGCCGAGGCTTCGCTCGATGCTCCGCAGGCCTACCACAAGGGTGTGTATGACGAGTACATTGCTCGCCGCAACTGCTTGGTTGAGGGTCTGAACAAGATTCCCGGCGTGTATAGCCCGATGCCCATGGGAGCCTTCTATACCGTTGCCAAGCTGCCAGTCAAGGACATCGACGACTTCTGCCGCTGGTGCCTTGAGGAGTTCAACTACGAGGGCGAGACCGTGATGATGGCACCTGCCAGCGGTTTCTATGCTACCCCCGGCCTGGGCAAGAATGAGGTGCGCATGGCCTACGTGCTCAAGATTGAGGACCTGAAGCGTGCCCTCGTGGTGCTCGAGAAGGCCCTGGAGGCTTATCCCGGTAGGATTTAGGATTTAGGTATAGGCTCTAGGCTTTAGGGTCATTCATTATAACTGCTAGCCTCGACATGGGGCTGGCAGTGTTTTTTTTGATTGATGACCACATCTCATGCTGAAAACTGACAACTGAAAACTGACAACTTTCAAAAGAAAATAGTATCTTTGCACTCCAATCGATAGTGATGGCAATGATGAGACAAGCATATAGTGCAAAGAAGGGACAAATGATACTGTATGGGGCGCTGCTCGCCGTGGTGGTGGCCTGCATGGTCGCCTTGAGCATGTGCGACAAGCCCGTTGAGGCACCTGATTCCAAGGCTAGCGGGGGCGACACGCTCGACATCGCCATCGAATACTCACCGGTGACCTACTACACCTATGACGACACATTGGGCGGCTACAACTACGACCTGTTACGATTGATTTCCAGCAAGGAAGGTTGCCCCATGAAGTTCCACCCCGTTGTGACGCTCGAGAAGGCCCTGGCAGGCCTTGACGAGGGCCGCTATGACGTGGTGGTGGCCCAGTTCCCGATGACCGCCGGCGACACAGCACGGTTTGCCTTCACCGAACCCATTTACATCGACCAGCAGGTGCTCGTGCAGCGCCGTGGCAGTTATGCCATCCATTCCCAACTGGACCTGGCTGGTGATACCGTGTGGGTCGTGCAAGGATCCCCAATGAAACAACGCATCGCGAGTCTGAGCCGCGAGATTGGCGACACCATCTATGTCCATGTTGATGAGCTTTACGGCCCCGAGCAGCTGATGATGATGGTATCGGCAGGCGAAATCCGCTATGCTGTGGTTAACCGTTCCATTGCCCGCGCGATGGGCACACGCCTTCCCAACCTTGACCGCTCGGTCGCCATCAGCCTGTCGCAGTTCCAATCGTGGATGGTCGCCAAGGAGCGCCAGAGCCTGTGCGACAGCCTGAACCGCTGGCACCGTCAAGTGAAACTTGATACAGCCGTCTATCTGAACCTGCAACGCCGCTATTTTGGGGGCACCTTCCCCACCTTGGCACGATAATTTTCGGCTGCACCTCAGCCATCGATGCGAGCATCATGGCATTCGGTTGGCACGAAATTGGATATTTTCGGCTGCACCTCAGCCATCGATGCAAGCATCATGGCGTTCGGTTGGCACGAAATTGGATATTTTCGGCTGCACCTCAGCCATCGATGCAAGCATCATGGCATTCGGTTGGCACGAAAATTGCAGTATTGTAGTACATTTTACCCACATACATCCCATTAAACACATCCAACATTATGCGCATCAGGAAAAAAAACAGTTCGGTAAAAGCCGCTTTAGAAAAGTTTCTTAAAGATAATCACTGCAAGTACACCGTTAACCAGGAGGATAACGGAGCTACCATCTACCCCTTTGAATTCCAAGCCGGTAACTTCATCGCTTCAGTCCGCAAGCAGGACGACTGCCTAGAAGTCACCTACCCCACTATTGCCAGCGTTCCCATGACACAACTACCGCTGGTCAGGTCCAAATGCAACGATCACAACAACAGCAATATCCTGTTCAAGTTCACCTACTCGATTGACCATGAATCAGGTGAGGTAAACGTGCACCTGTCTTTCTTCAACAACCACTTTGATGCTGAAAACTTCACCAATGAGCTCAAGGCCACCTTCCATTTCCAGCACGAGTGGGTGCGTGACTTTGACGAAGCGGTTTCCATCGGCAGGGACTATGACAGCACCGACCTGGAAAGCGAACTTTACAAGCATCAGCGCGAGATGTACCTATTGAGGCGCCAGGAATTGCAGCACCAGATGGGACCGAGCGTCGCCAGTATCGCCGCGGGAACGGGAGCTCTGCCCCTGTGGCAGCTGATAGAAACCATCAGCCCCCTACCCGACGCGCGCCTGCTGTTCATGACTGTGAACACCGTGAGCGGCCAACAGCGCATCGAGGATGAAGAGGCCATGCGTGGTTTCGACCTGCGGCACGCGCTCATCGAGGGCGACGGCAAGCAAGCGAGACTGATGCGCGACTACGCCATTATCGACCTGCACTACAAGCAGGGCCGCGACGAGAAACCCATGATGGCAACCATTGCCCTCACTGCCGAGGGCGAGGATCAACACAGCCTCTACACCCGCGTGACCGTTACCCTGCCGCCCCGCAACGCCAGCCGCATGGCATCGTTGAGCAACGAGGAACGCAAGGCCCACAGCGTGAGCATGCTCATCGCCCTGGACCGCAACGACGACAAGCAGCATCAGCAAGAGTTTGAATACATGTGGAGCGATGCCCAGCTCAAGGCCCGCAACGGCGAGAAAGATAGCCTGACCGATGACCAGTTGCTGCTGGGCCAAGTCAGGGTCGCCGACGTAGCCTACAACATGTACTGGGGTGTGCAGTCGTTCAACAACGGACGCTTCTATGAGGCGATACTGTATCTGGAGAACGTGTTCAACAGCTATCGCAGCGACTTCTTTGAGATGGGTCCCGACGGCAAGCGCCTCTTCATGGAAACGGCCTACAAACTGGGCTTCTGCTACAATGAGCTGGGCTTGCACAAACAGGCATTCTACTACCTTGACCTCATGGCCAGCGACGGCAACATCCGCCACACGATGGAACTGGTCAACGCCATGGCCAATGGTAAAGACCTGCGCCTGTTCAGCTACACCGAGAGTGTGATGGAGGAAGTGAAAAGGAACTTCAGCGAGGCAGAGGAGTTGCCTGAGAACATCAAGGACTTCATCAACTTCTTGCGCCGCCGTCGGGGTTATGCCTACATCGACTTCAACCAACTCGATAACGCCGAGAAGATTTTCACCCAGATGCTCAAGGAGGAGGAGAATGCCGACTATGCCATCAACGAGCTGGCCTACATCAAGCGGCTGCGTCAACAACGCGGCGAGGATGTCACCGCCAGTGAGAATACTGACTCGCACGACACCAACGGCCCCGTCAATCCCAATGGCGAATGCCCCTTCTGATAAAAAGAAAGAATAAGGTTATTGCACCGTGTGGAGCGCCGTGCCGAAGAAACGCGGTATCGGTGTCTCGAAATAGAGTGGCTCACCCGTCACGGGGTGGTAGAACGCCAAGCGGAACGCATGCAGACACATACGGCTGCCAGGGTTATCCTGGTGGCCGTATTTTCCATCACCCACCACGGGATGTCCCATATTGGCCATGTGGACGCGGATCTGGTTCTTGCGGCCCGTAATCAAGTGCAGGAACAGCAGGGAACGCTGCTCGGCCTGCTCCACGAGTTCCCACTCGGTGGCGGCCCACTTGCCGCCGTCGTCAACAGGGCTGCTCACGACGAACATGCTTTCTGTATCATGCAGCCAGCTCTCGATTCTGCCTTGGGGTTCTTCCATGACGCCCTCTACCACTGCCACATAACGGCGGTCGATAATCGTATTGCGCCAATCGGCGATCATCTGCTGCTGGACATCAATGCTCTTGGCAAAGAGCATCAACCCCGATGTGCGGGCATCCAGACGGTGCACCACATGGGCCTTGCAACGCTGGTGCGTCTCGGTGAAATGCCGATCGAGCAGGGTTTTCATGTTCAGGCTGCCGGCACCCACGGGCATCGACAACACACCCTGCTGCTTGTCCACGACAACGACCCATTGATCCTCATAGACAATATTGTAGTAAGGATTGCGAGTGAACGAGGGGCGCGCCTGACGACGTATCTGAACCACGCAACCCAGGTCAAGCGGATAATCCACATGGGTCTGTATATGGCCATCGACGGTGACGCCACCATGGGCCAATATTGATTTTGCCTTATTACGGCTGATGCCGTCCAGCGTCTGCATCACAAATTCGAGCAGTTTGGACGGCTCCATCACTTCGCGGGTGACGGCTTTATCATCGTTGCGTGGAACGCGATGGTCGTGAGGTCTGTTAGCCATAGTTAATCAAAGATGTGACGCAGTCGGGAGAAGATGCGGTTCTTGTCGCCATCGGTGGGCTTGATATGCTCACCGGCATTCTGCAGCATGGAGATGGCCTCTTTCTCCTTATCGTTAAGTTTTTCGGGCATATAAACCATTACATTGATGAGCAGGTCACCCATGCCATAGCGCTCGGGCGAGGGCAAACCCTTGCCGCGCAGGCGCAGGATGCTGCCGGGCTGAGTGCCAGGCTTGATGGTCACGCGCGCCTTGCCGTCAACGGTGGGCACCTCGACCTTGCCGCCGAGCACTGCCGTGGGGATGTCGAGCATCAGGTTATAGATGAGGTCGTTGCCGTCGCGGGTGAGCTGGGCATCACGCACCTCCTCAACCACTACGAGCAGGTCACCAGGCACACCGCCACCGGGGGCGTCATTACCTTGACGACCCATGCGCAGTGTCATGCCGTCGGCCACACCAGCCGGAATGCTGATGCTGACCACGTCTTCCTTGCGCACCAGTCCCTTGCCGTGGCAATGTGGGCAACTTTCCTTGATGCGCTTACCACTGCCACCACAGGTGTGGCAAACCGACTCGGATTGCATCATGCCAAACACGGTGCGCTGCATGCGCACCTCTCGTCCACTGCCCTGACAGGTGGGGCAGGTCTCGAGGGCGGTTCCGTCCTTGGCACCCGTGCCATGGCAATGGTCACAAGACTTCATGCGGGGAATGCGCAGTTTCTTATCGGTACCCTTGGCAATCTCACTCAGGTTCATCTTGACGCGTACGCGCAGGTCGGTGCCGCGTTTCACACGCTGCTGCTGACCACCACCGCCGCCAAAGATATCGCCAAAGCCACCAAAACCGCCAAAACCGCCGAACAGGTCACCGAACTGGCGCAGGATGTCCTCCATCGACATGCCACCGCCATAGCCGCCGCCACCCATCTGATCGCCAGCAAAACCAAACTGGTCATAACGGGCGCGCTTGTCGGGGTCACTGAGGACGTTATAGGCCTCGGCAGCCTCCTTAAATTTTTCTTCGGCAGCCTTTTTCTCGGCATCGCTCTTGCCTTGCTGCTTGTCAGGGTGGTACTGGATGGCCAACTTGCGGTAAGCCTTCTTCAGGTCATCGGCTGTGGCATTCTTGTCCACTCCCAGCACCTCATAGTAATCTCTCTTTTGAGCCATAGTTTTCTTTATGGTTTCTAGTCCCTAGTCCTTAGTTTCTAGTACTTTGTTTATAGTTATTATTAGCTGCCTACAACCACCTTGGCGTGGCGCAGCACTTTATCGTTAATCATGTAACCCTTGATGGTCGTGTCGATGACCTTGCCCTTCATCGAGGGATCACCGGGGAACATCGTCACCGCGTCATGGACATCGGTGTCAAAGTCCTTGCCTGTTGAATCGATAGCAGTGACGTGCTGACTCTCAAGGTATTTCACGAACTTATTGTAAATGAGTTCAACACCCTCCTTGAGGCTGTCGAGGTCGCCGCCCTTGTTGATAGCTTCAAGCGCACGTTCAAAGTCGTCAACGACGGGCAAGAGGTCACGCATCGCATTCTCGGTGCCGTTCTTGACAATGTCGATCTTTTCTCGGGCGGTGCGACGGCGCAGGTTCTCCATATCGGCCATCAGGAAAAGATATTCCTTCTTCTCGTGCTCGAGTTGTTCCTCCAGTTGTGCAATCTTCTCGGCGGGGTCAAACTCTTTATCCTCGACCTGCTTGTCCTGATCCTGCTGTTTGATATTGTTTTCCTCGTTGAGGCTCTCGTCCTTAACGGCCGTGGCCTCGTCATTCTGGTTCTTCTTATTTTTCTTAGACATATTGTTGTTGCATTTTAATTCTTTATTACTATCGTGGTGGTGCAAAAATCAGTCCAAGGCACCCGTATCATAGTTGCAGGACAAAGGTGGCGCAATCGGCAAAAGTGTCAGCCGCCCGTTCTGCCACATTGTCACTATCAAAAATACCGAATATTGTGGAACCTGAGCCCGACATGGCTGCATATTGCGCTCCAGCATCGAGCAGGGCGGCCTTGATGAGCCACAACTGGGGCAGAGCGGCAAACACGCTTGCCTCGAAGTCGTTGACCAGCATGCCGTCCCAAGCCACCACCGGACGGGTGATAATCTCGGTCAAAGACATTTCAGGAACCTGTGGGGTGACACGGCTGTAGGCGGTGCGGGTATCCACACCCATCGGCGGCTTGACAAGCAGGAGCGTCTTGCCCTTGAGGCTAACCTCAATGGGACTAAGCACGTCGCCGATGCCGGTCGCCAGCATGGGACGGTTATAGATGAAGAATGCACAGTCGGCACCCAACGTGGCCGCCATCGCAGCCAGCTCGGCATCGCCGATGCCAAGATTGAACATCTTGTTGAGCATCACCAACGCGTGGGCGGCATCGCTAGAGCCGCCACCCAGTCCGGCGCCGTCGGGAATGTGCTTGTAGAGGTGCATCGCCACCGGAGGCAGGCCGCAGCGTTGCTGCAGCAACCTGTAAGCCCGCATCACCAGGTTCTTCTCGGGCGGACAATCCACCGCGTTGCCATAGCACGTGAGCGTTGTTTCCTCGCCCTCCCGAGCAGGCACAATCTCGAGCACGTCGGTGAGCGGTATGGGATAAAACACGGTCTCGATATTGTGGTAACCGTCAGGACGACGCTCCACAATGTTCAAGCCAAGGTTGATTTTAGCGTTAGGGAATGTAATCATTATTGTCCTTTTATAGAATCGGGCTAATGAGACGCACAATGGACTCCAGCGCCTTCTGCATGAGCGGGCGTTGTTTCCACTTGCCCATGCTCACTCGGGTACACTGCTGCAGGTCGGCATCAAAGATTTCTTTCATCTTCCTGTTAAGCTCCTTACTGTAAATCAGGGCATTGAACTCAAAGTTGTGTTCAAAGCTGCGGAAATCAAAGTTGGTCGAGCCTGTGGTGACAAAATCGTCGTCGATAATGACCACCTTGGCATGCATGACAGTAGGCTCATAGAGATAGATCTTGATGCCCGATAACAGGCACTCCTTAATGTAGGAACCTGTGGCAAGACGCAGCATCAACGAGTCGGGCCTATCGGGAATCATCAGCCTCACGTCAACACCCGACAAGGCGGCACTCTGCAACGCCTTGAGCAAGGATTCGCTCGGGAGAAAATAAGGAGTCTGGATATAAACCTGCCGCTTGGCAAGAGTGATGGCCTTGAAGAAGACAAATGATATGTTTTTCCATCGGTCAGTTGGGCCACTGCTCATCATCTGGATCCGATACTCGTTGCTGGCCGGCGGCGTGTCGTAATGCATCGTCGGGTTGGTGAGCAGCTTGCGCGTGGTGAAATTCCAATCGATGGCAAACGAGTATTGCAACGCCGCTACGGCTTCGCCACTGATGCGCAAGTGGGTATCGCGCCATGCAGACCACTTCTTGTCGCCCACGACATAGCGGTTGGCGATGTTCATGCCGCCCACATAACCCACCTTGCCGTCGATGACGACAATCTTGCGGTGGTTGCGCCAATTGAGACGGAAGGCAAACTGCATTAACGTCAGCTCAAGGAACGGGTGCACCTCGATGCCGGCAGCACGCATCTGCCGCAGCAATTTAGGCTTGAAGTAAAACGACCCCACATAATCATAGAGCACCCTCACCTGCACGCCCTCACGCGCCTTGCGCATGAGCAGTTCAAGCAACGGTCCGCCCGTTTCATCGTTCTCGATGATGAAATATTGCACATGGATATAATCGGTCGCAGCCTCAATATCGCGCATGAGCGAGTCCAGTTTATCCTTGCCGGTGGTGAACACGTCAATGTCATTGCCCACAAACATGTGCGGGACCACCAGCTTGTTGACCAGTGATACAATCTGCTGCGATTCTACGCTCAGGTCATCGGCCAGGCCCTTGCCCTCAGAGATATCACTCATGCGCCGCAACTCACGCAGGTCGGAACGCGAGATCAGTCCCATACCCTTGAGGCTACGGCCAAAGACAAGGTAAATGACAAGTCCCAGCACCGGCAATAGCAGAAGCACAAGCACCCAAGCCATCGACTTCACGGGGTTGCGGTTCTCACCCAGGATCACCACAATCACAGCCAACACGGTGAGTGCATACAGCACCGTTAAGATGTTGAATATCAAGTGGGCATATGGGAACAACTCGGCTAACAGCATGTCTTCTCACCTAGTATCTAAAAACAATAACGGACGCGACTATCAGTCACGCCCATTGCCTATTTCTTTACCAGCACTAGCACAAGATGTCACATGAGAGTGCGGCATCAGCGCACAACCACCTTGCGGGACCACTGATTACCACACTTCACGATATAGAATCCCTTGGGGAAATCTACCGAAGCACGTTGCTCGGCATTCACGCGAACAACCTTGATAAGTTGGCCAGTGATTGAATAGACGTTAAACGTGGCGTCACTGCTACCTGTGGTGAAGACGATACGCCCCTCGGCACCCTGTGCCGTTGGCTCGGTTTTTGCCGTCTCGACCCGCTGGGGCAAGAAGTTGTCGGGCGCTGGGATGGCTTGCATTCCACCCATCGCCAACAGGCAAACCAATATGTAGAGCAATCGCTTCATCTTGCGTCTTCGTTCTATTTCAATCTGCAAAGGTATAGCCGATTTCTTGAAAATTCAAGCAATTTGCCAGTTTTTTTTCTTTTTAGACACTCACAATCTGGAAAAGTTACATTCCCTGACCGATATTTAACAACAATTATCATAGACAAGGAGCCAGCCCTGGGGGCCAGCTCCTTGCCATGAAATATCTGCTATCAGAATGATTCTACATCGGCAAAATTATCCTAAAACGAGAGCAATCAATGCCGTCACGTCGGCAACATTAACTTCTCCATCATCAGTTAAATCTAAGATGGCGGGGTCAATGCCCATGGTGTCGCTGGTCAGAACAATTTTGATGAGAGCCGTCACGTCGGCAACATCGACAATACCGTCGTTATTGATGTCACCACGCTTGCCTTCGGCCTCCTTCAGCAGCACTTCCTTGGCGACACTCCACGAGCTCTCGGTGCCATTGACATACTGTGATTTCACGCGGTACAGGTAGGATGTACCGGGAAGCAGGCCTGTCACGGTGTAGAACTTATCGGGAGTGATACCCTCGATCAGGCGGTAGCTTGCATCGCCTGTCTCGGAGGCACCCCTGAGTTCGAACGGTGATGCATCGGTAATCTCGCCACCGAAAATCTTGATGCTCTGGAGCTCAGGATAGTAACCGGTAGTAATGGTGATTACAGGATGCGCACCCACCTCAAGAACAACCAGATAGGTTTCAACCTCCTTGCCCAGCGTCAAGGTCTTACTATCGACGTCGGTTGCAAGGGTCAGAGATGTTGCGGCACCTTTAGGATAAGCCTTGGCCTTAACGATGAAGCTCACCTTGTTGTAGCCAGTCAAGTCGCAGCTGACGTTAAATACACTGTTACGGCCAGGCGACAGGAAACCACCGTCCAGATAAAGCTGGTTACCAGTGAAGGTCCAACCCTCGGGCAGATAGTTAGCGGCATCCGAAGCGTGGTTGGTGCTCTCTTGGGGCACATCGCTCCAGTCGGCCTCTGTCAGCAGGAATACATCGGGCTTGGTCTGCACCTCAAGGCTGTAGCTCAGCACATTCTCGGCGGGTGTATTATCGGTCCAGTCGGCACGGAACGAGGTGGTCGTTACGCTCTCCTCGTCAACGGGCAACATGTAGGGACGATACAACTCATAATCTGAAGCGCCATGCAGCGTGATCACAATGTCTTCCACACCAGGGGTGCTGCAAACCACGGTAGCGTTATATTCGCCCTCGGCCTTGGGTGCATAAGTCACAACAACGGTCTGAACCAACCTACCCTCCTCATCGGGAGCATAAGTAACGTTATCAACACTGAACACATTGTTCTCGTCGTTAAGCGTCAAGGTCACATTATCCTCCAGATTGCGGCCAGTGAGCTTAAATTGACCAGTAGCAGTGTGATTCTTAAAGCACTCCATCGACAACTCGCTCTTGTCGGTTTTGAGACGCGGAGTCTTGATGGGGGGCTGGATACCAATAACCATCTGCTGGTACTGGTTGAAGACTGAGCCACTGCCGTTAAAGGCATTCAATGCATAATAGTTGTTAGAGGTACCACTCCAACCAAAGTTGATGTGATACTTGTTGGAGCTAGCGTCATAGCCGTCAACATTGAAAGCATGGCCACCGCCAAAGAAACCACCAGCGATAGCGCAGAAGACGATGGGACGTCCTTCGGAAAGCTCTTCCTGAATCATGGCAGCCCACTCGGCATCGGTATAGAGAGTAGTGCCACCACTGTAGGAACTGGTCTTCTTGACCACGCGCACGGTCTCCTCATCATAGCCGAAGAAGGTGAAAGCATCGGCAATCAGGCTTACACTGTCGGCATCAACGCCACTTCCACCAGCAGCACTGGTACCATAAGCCATGTGCTCAGCCTGACCGATGTAACGCATCAACGTGGCAACGGCATCGGCCTCTTGGGTTGAGTAGCCCGAGGTGTAAGTGTCACGCATGTTATCCCAGTCAAAGGTGACAGGAGGCAGAGCAGCCACGTTCACATAGGAAGTTGAGTAGTAGCCAGTGCTCAATTCACACCTATAGCCCGGCACCTCTGGGGTTTCAAAATCGGGATACTTCCAGAAGTGGAATACCATGGCTGCCGAAGTTGCAGGACAACCCGTCAAGCACTGGTTATTATTGATCTTACACATGTTCCAATAGGGTGCTTCCTGATCCCACAGAGCGGTCAGCAGCGGTTCAACGCTAGGGGTACGCAACGAGGGAGCCATCATCGAGGGGGTCTCGACCTGCATGCCCTCATGTGCCTGAAGGTACTCGATTTGCTCCTTGTAGGTAGCCAACCAAGCCTTCATGTTGCAGGGGATGGTGTTGATGTCCAGCGGACCATCGCCATAGCCCAGGATTTCCTCAGCACGGTCATCGCCTGATACAATCACATAGCCGTTGCTCGTGTTGAAGATGTAATACACGGCGCGGTCGAGCATCTTGGAGTTCACCTCGGCATGAGCCAATGTCAACTGACCCGAGATGGGAGCACGCAACTTGCCGTTATACAACTTCTGCTGAATAAAATTCTGAGCTTTGGCCTGAGCTGTCCTCATGTCAACGGGAGCAGCCACAACCTGAATCGCTGCAAACAGCACTGCAGCACATAGTAAGATTCTTCTCATAAATATTTGATTATTAAATGATTAATGTTTGACTTCAGATGGTTAATGTTGATAATTAGCGCCATTGCCTAACGCAACGACGCTAAAAACGTTTGCAAATTTATGCCAAAAAAAATAAAATCGCAATATTTCCAGCCCTAAATATTGAAAAAATTAACTCTTTTCAACACTTTTTTTGAGGTAAAACGGGCTGGAGGCCCTACTTATTGCGGTAAGGCCTCCAGCCCGTTGTTGATGTCAGTCACCAGTGACCTGCTGTGTCAATTATCGTTGCCCAAGATGATGCTGATCAATCTCGTCACGTCACTCACGTTGATGTCGGTATTGCCGTCAATATCGCCACAGACGGTGCAGATATCGTCGGCACTTCCAAGAATATTGGCTATAAGTGTGGTCACATCACTCACGTTGACCTGGTGGTCATGGTTCACGTCACCCAACTCATAACTGTGCTCGGGCAAAATCACCATCCCGACGTTGCTCCAAGCGCTCTCGGTGCCGTCAACATACAAGGCCTTGACCTTATAGGCAAACGTGCTGCCAGCCATCAAATCCTGCACAGTATAATACTTGTCGGTAATACCTGTAATCTGGCGATAGGTGGCATTACCGCTCTCGGTGGCATTGAACATGGTGGCTGATTTTGATTCCACTTCAAGCGTATAACTGGCGACGTTCTCGGCAGGAGTTTGGTCAGTCCAAGCCGCCCTGAATTGGGTGGCACCGATATACTGCTCATCGGCTTGCAGCATCACGGGCGCATAGCACTCGAGGGCGCCATGACCGGTAAGACTGATGACAACATCCTCGGCTTCAGGACTGCTCAATGTCAATGTGGCTTTATAGGCTTTAACCGAGTGAGGCGTGAACTGTACTGAAATTGATTTGCCTTTGACGGCCTCGGTTGCAGTGACAACCGTGGTGCTGACACTGAACGCGCCATCGGCATCACTAAGATTCAGAGCCACATCGCCTTTCAAATCAAGACCTTTAACAGTAAACTCCTGGTTTGAGCTGGCACCATTGAACACGCTGCCAAAATGGATACTGGTAACCGATGCCGAGATAACAGGTTTTGCCTCTTCTTCCTTGATATACCAGAAACTTGCGGTACCATCAGCATTGATGACTATATCGGTCACGGGTTTATTCAAAAAACCGGCATTACCCGTAATGGTTCCACCTGCGGTCATATTCAACACCGTGGCTGGAGTGGATTTATCGGTCACGGCATTCCTGTTGCCATAGGGCCACAAATCATTGCTCTCGCTGTATTGGGACAGTTTGTTGTCGGCCGCCAACAATGTCACTAACTGTATATCCTCGTTGTTGGGTGTGTTATTGGTCCAACGCCCTTTTTGATAAGTGATATGGGTCACCAGGATGCCCTGTCCGGGAATGTATCGGTCCCAACCTTGCCGCCTGCGGTTCTCAAAGATGAAGTATTCATCTTTATTTAGAGGGCTGACGACACACACTGCCTGGTCGGTATCGATTTTCTTCTGGTTCCACACGGGCAGTGTGTAATAAGTACCAGGCTGCGGCACGATATACTTCACCCACCCCATGAACTCCTTCTCATAGGCCGAATAGCCGATGGGCGTATAGGTATCATTATTATAGCATCCCAAGCACATGACATCCCAGTTGCCCATTCCATAATGGTCCTTGTTTTTAGTATCATACATATCAGGCAAACCTAGACAGTGGCCGAATTCATGAACGAATGTGCCAATACCGTCAATGGTCTTGCCATTGTCATTGCTGCCGTGCAGCTCATTGAACACGGCAAAATGGTTGATGTAGGGGTCATCCCCTGCCGGCGAGAACGGGCCGTTACCACCCCTTGAATAGTATTTAGCGGCTTCAAGGGTCCAGTTGCAGGGCCAGATGGCTTCGGGATGGTATGTAGCGGCTTGTGATTCTCCTACTCCAGCAAATATGACGATGACAACATCACAATAATAGTCTTTGTTCGTGTCATAGGGCTTAAACGATACTCCATCGGCCGATGCCAGCTGACACGCCTCGGTTACCATCCAACCGATGCCCTTATCTTTGGTGGTTCCATTGTGTCCACCATAATACTCGCGGTTCTGTGACAGGGAATAGATACCATAAACGTCAAACACAGGCTGGTACAGGCCGTTTGACTGATCCCTAAAATACTGACCCACACTTTCTTCACCCGTCAGCATGGCGTCAATGATGCGCTCACGGGTGTTGTTGAATTTCTTATCGGCAAACTCCACAAGTATGATGGGGATGCGGCGCTCACCTAGTGCAGGCACACCCGATTCACTATTGCGGCCCACTGCACCTAGCCTACCCGCCTTCGGTCCGGGCAACTGGTAAGACTGTTGCGTCATCTGTAAGTTTCCACGTTGGGCTTCGATAAAAGCCACTTCGGTGGCGGTGCGCCGATTGGCGTCATGAGCCCGTACGGCTGTCAGGCCCGTCAGCGACGAGGTGTAATAGAAGTCTCCGTCAGCACCACGGGCAACCGTCAGACCATCGGTGGTCAAGATAGCGTTGTTGAAGGCGTTACCCACAGCCTGAACCTGTAAGGTGGTACCGTCACTCTGGGTCACTGTGCTCCAGCCTGGTTTGGCAGGCATTGCAACGGCTGTGATACCACAGCACAACAGCACGAGAAGCACAAGATGATCAATTCTCATCATAAAAAATAGGGTTTGCTAATGTTGATATTAGTTTTAATTACTCGTTGACAATAGTATCTACAAATCTTCTCTCTCGTTAGATGAACATGAAAGACGCACAAAATTAATTATAAATATTCATTTTGCAAAGTCCGTGCTATTTATTGAGTTCAATCATTACCAAAAGTAGTAGGAAATTATGGAAAAACACGGGTAAACGGACTAAAGGGAACGAAAAAACGGGAGCCGCTGGTAGGGCTCCCGAGTCTATCAATAGTGGATAATATGATCGCTTAACTAGTGTTTATCAATCCTGGTTAAGCACCTTGGTAATCAAAGCGGTGACATCAGCTACATTCAGGACAGTATCGCCATTCATGTCGCCACACACGGTGCAATAGCTGTCGCTACTGCCCAGTACCATGGCAATGAGAGAGGTGACATCGGCAACGTTGATAATACCATCGTGATTCACGTCACCTAATGCGAAGGCATGATCGTTGGCGAACAAAGTCACTAACTGCGACTTGCTCCATGCGCTCTGTGTACCGTCGCTGTACAAGCCCCTAACCCTGTAGTAGAAGGTGCCGCCCTCGGTAAGGTTCTCGACGAGGTAGTTCTTCTTGGTGATGCCGGAAATGAGACGATAATCCGGTCCTCCCTCCTCAACAACGCCCTTGAGTGAATTGAGCTCGTTCACATCGCCTGCATAGACCTTGATCATGCGCATGTCGGGCGAGAAATAACTATCGGTAGTGGTGATGGTAATCTTCTCTCCTGCACTGGCTATCACACTCCATGTGAAAGTCTCTCCAGACTCAAATTGGTGACCCACAGCTGCGGTTTGTTCTGAGCCGACAGTTAAGTTGCCGCTGCCATAGTATGCAGGCACGGTAGAAATCTGCATGCTGAAGACATCATTGTAGTAACCATCGGGAACCGTGTAGGTGATATATCCACTCTCATAAGAATAATTGTTGAAATAAATGGCGTTATTGCCCACCTGGACAGATTGGCCACCCCAAGGTTCTGAAAGGGTAATGCTCTGATAACTGCCCGGATAGATACTGCCGTCGATGGAGTCAAGCAGTTCTACAACAGAACGGGTTCTCACTTCAAGGATGTAGCTGTCCACATACTTATCGGCAGTCTGGTCGGTCCAGTCGGCACGGAACTGAGTCAGGTTGATATAGGTGCTGTCGGCAGGCAGCATCACGGGAGCAAAAGTCTGCAGCGTTGCTACACCGTTGATCGTGACTGTCACATCCTCGGCATCGGGATTGTGCAGGGTGATGGTGGCAGTGTGGTTGCCTGCAGCCAACGGCGCATAAGTCACCGTAATCACCTTGCCGCTCTCCTGGTCGCCGACGGCCACGCTGGTAGCGTCAATCGAGAAAGCACCGCTCTCATCGTTGAGCGTCAGGGCAATGTCGCTAGTGAGTTCCTGGCCCTTGACGATAAAGGTCTCGGTGGCACTCTGGTCAACATAGCTTGCGACATCCAATTTTGAGGGTGAAACCCTGATGCGGGGTCCCTGTACCGGGGGCTGGATGCCCATAACCATCTGCTGCTCAATATTGTAGGTGGATCCGCCGCCAGTGAAAGCATTGAGGGCAAAGTCACCGTTACCTTCACCACTCCATCCCCAATTGACGTGATAGGTGTTAGTGCCGGGCGTATAGCCGTCAACATTGAAAGCGTGGCCGCTCCATCCCCACCAACTGTCGTAATCATAGGCACAGTAAACAACGGGACGACCCTCATAGAGCTCGTTCTGCAGCAGGGCAGCCCACTCGTCGTCATTGTAATACACCGCGGTATCGACAGCGTCATCGTCGGTACGGGTCTTGAACAACAATTGCGCATCCTCGTCATAGCCGAAAAACTTGACGGCACGCAGGATGTCATCACCCATGGCACCACTGCCGCTGGGCGTATAATCCATGTGCTCCTCCTGGCCAACATAGCGCATCAGCCATGCCACGGCATCGGCTTGGGTAGTATTGTAGTTGCCAGTGGTGTACTTGTCGAGCATGTTGTCCCAGTCAAAGGTGATGGAGGGCAGGTCGGGAATCGTGAAACCATAGCTATCGTTGACGTAACCCTCGACAGGAGGAGTCGGGTCGGTGGGATATTTCCAGAAGTAGAACACCATCGACAGCGAGGTGGCGGGGCAGCCCGTCAAGCAACGCGAGCCGTTATAGGTGGGGCACTGGTTGTAGTAGGGGGCACCCTGGTCCCACTCGGCGGTGAGCAGGGGTGCAACGGTCGATGCCTGCAGCGAACTCTTGTAAGAAGGCTGGCTCACGACCAGACCCGGATGTGACTGGAGATATTCGAGCTGGTGCTTATAGTTGTTCAGCCAGAATTTCATGTTGTCGGGCATGCGCTTCATGTCCAGCGGCTTGTCACCATAGGCAAGGATGGACTGGGCGCGGTCATCGCCCGAGACAATTACAAAGCCCTTGTCGGTATTGAAAATGTAATAAACCGGTTGATTGGCATTGTTCGAGTTCATCTCGGCATGCAGCAACTTGATACTGCTGGCGCGGGCACCCATAAACCGTGTACCAGCCACATTGCTATTGATAAACCGTGCGGCTGCAGCCTGAGCTTGCTCAAGATTAAGGTTGGCCGCCAAGACCTGCAATGATGCCATGAGTAGAGCGGCAATAAAAAGTAATTTCTTCATAAACTGTTGACTAAATGGTTATTGTTAAGCATTATTCTTTATCGCACAAGAAAGATTTCATTCTCGGTAAAACAGTGGGGACAAAGTTACAAATAATAGTAGTTATAACAATAATAATTAAACATTATTTTTGGGATTCTATTCCCAGAATCCGTGAACTGGTATTATAAACATGGAAGATAATGTGTATCAAAACAAGTTGCCCCCAAAAAGCATTTCCTGCTTTTTGGGGGCAATTCAAGAGTTATGTTACGGCGTCAATACTTTTCGGGCATATCAACCTGTTCCATTAATTGTTAAGAATCTTGGCAATCAGGGTGGTAACGTCGGTCACATTAATGTCGCCTTCACCGGTCAATTCTCCGCAGATAGGACATCCCAGAGTGTAGTCACTTTGCAGAATCATGGAAATCAAGGTGGTAACATCGGTCACATTAATCTGGCGGTCGTGGTTCACATCACCAAGTTCAAACTCATGGGGAGCGGGACCGTTCTCAAACAGGGTCACCTGCTCAATGTTACTCCACTCGCTCTCGGTAAGATTGCTGTAGAAGGCCTTAACGCGATAGTTGAAGGTTCCGCCAGCAGTGAGATCCTTAACGGTATAGAACTTGTCGGCGATACCGGTAATGAGGCGCTGTGTGCTGTCACCTGTCTCGACAGGAACACTGAGGCGCATCTTGGCGGCGCTGGAGGTAGAACTCCAGATCTCAACTTGGGAAACCAAGAGCCGCTTGGTGTTGCTGCCGTCGGTTGCTGTGATGGTCACCTTCTGGTTCTCATCAGCACCACATCTCAAGACAACGGTCTGAGTCACTTCCTCGTTCACAATAAAGCTCTCCATGTTGTCGCCGCAAGAGATAGTCACGGGTACATTGCTATCTGCCGACTGATAGGGCTTCATGGTAATGACAACGGTCATCTTGCCACCACTTTGGGTCATATCGACAGCAGGCGATGTGAGGATACCAGGAGAACCACCACCTCCCAGGCGGAGAGCCTTACCCTTAGCCTCATAGACGTTACTACCAGTCCAGCCCTTGTTATCACAGTAGCTATCAAACTTGGAGAGGGGACGAGTGCCATACTCTGAAGCGCCACCAAATGTTTCGAGCAAGACTCTCTCATATACGCCAGGCTCGCTACCGTCCTCGGTGGTCACCTCCAGAGTGTAGCTGGTCACATTCTCGGCAGGGGTCTCATCGGTCCACTCGGCACGGAATTGTGTCAGGTTGATATATGTACTGTCGGCAGGCAGCATCACGGGAACGTAGCTCTCGATGGGAGCGGGAGGCTCGATACCCATCACCATAAGTTGATTCAAGTTGTAGCTGAAGTTACCGTCGATGAATGCGTTGAGGGCGAAGTAGCCGTTTCCTCTACCGCTCCAGCCCCAGTTAACGTGATATGTGCCATCGGTGGCATTGTAACCATCCACATCAAAGGCGTGACCCACGTAGTTATCATAACCAGGATTGGGGGACACCGCACAGTAAACTACGGGACGTCCAGCCACGAGTTCACCCTGGAGCATCTCCTCCCAAGTGGCATCATCGATGTAAACACTGTCAACGCCATTCTGGTACAAGATGGACTTGTAGGCAACATGCGCGCCCATGTAGCCAAAGGTGTGGCATGCAGCGACAATGTCATCCTCATAGGCCTCGCCATACTCAGCCGTGTAGTCCATGTGCTCGGCCTGGCCGATATAGCGCATGAGCTGTGCTACAGCCTGCTTGTTCTCGGCAGGGGAGAAAATGGTATAGGTGGGCAGCATGTTGTCCCAGTCAAAACGGATTGAAGGCAGCGCGGGAAGCTCGATTTGCCAAGCAGTGGTCGTGTAACCGGGAATAACGGGAGTGGGGGTTGTCGGGAATTTCCACTTGTAGAACACCTGAGCCAGCGAGGTGGCGCCACAACCCGTCTGGGCACGGCGGTCACCAGCCATGGGGCACATGCCATAGTAGGGGTCACCCTGGTCCCACATGGCCTCAAGCATGGGTTCAACACTTTGGCCGCCAGCCTTGATTGCGGGCTTGTTCACCTTCATGCCGGGGTGGGCCTGGAGCACTTCGATTTGCTGCTTGTAGTAGCCCAGCCAGAAGCGCATGTTCTCGGGCAGATCACTCAGATTGTTACTGGTCAGCGGTGCATCACCATAGGCGAGGATGCTCTGGGCACGGTCATCACCGGCAACGATGACGAAACCGGCATCGGTGTTGACGATGTAATAAGCTGCCTGCTGAACGTTGCTGGAATTCATCTCCTGATGTATCCACTGCACCTTGGGCGACGTTGCCATCATGCGGCCATGAGCAGCCTTACCGGCCATGAAATTAACTGCCGTCTGACGGGCCGCGTCAACATTGACGTTGCCAGCCATGAGTTGCATCGAGGCAAACAGGATTGCGGCAAGGAATAAAATCTTTTTCATATACTTGATTGTTTTAATAGTTTAAAAAGCTTGTTTATATAACCACGAAGTGACCCCAAAAGAATCTTACAAGAATCTTTTTAGAGGTCACTTCATGATTTATGTTATGCCTTCAATAATGATCAGGCATATTAACCCATTTCATTAATTGTTAAGAATCTTGGCGATCAGGGCAGTAACGTCACTCACGTTAAGGGTGCCCTCTCCGGTCATGTCACCGCAAGTCTCGCAACCCAGCGTGTAGTCACTTTGCAGAATCATGGAGATCAAGGTGGTAACATCGGTCACGTTGATCTGACGGTCGTGGTTCACATCACCAAGTTCAAACTCATGGGGAGCAGGACCGTTCTCAAATAAGGTTACCATCTGAGTGTTACTCCATGCGCTCTCGGTGCCGTCGGCATACAGAGCCTTCACCTTGTACAGATAAGTGCCCTCGGCAGTGAGGTCCTGCACGGTGTAGAACTTGTCGGTGATACCGGTAATCAAGCGATAGGCAGCATCGCCTTCCTCCTGAACTGCACGCAACTGCGGAGCGGTCACCTCACCAGAATAGATCTTAATGGTCTGAATCGTTGGATTGTTTGCGACAGAGAAGAACGTAATCTGATCATTATCAGCGCAATTCAATACAACGGTATATTCATCATAAGTGCTGGTCAGTTCAAAACTCTTTGAATCAATACTCGACATCACGTTGAGTTGAGCTTTTTGCCAATCCCAATAATAGTAATTCTTGGCAGTGAAAACAACGGTCACCTTGTTAACGCCAGTGAGATCATAGGTATTGGTGCGGATATAGCTATCACCGGTGATCGCGATACCGCCTTCATCAAAGAAGATAGAATAATCACCGTAGGTCCAACCCTCAGGCAGGTAGCTTGCAGCACTGCCCGAGCCAGTGCTCCAGTCCACGTCGGCAAGCAGACCGCCAGCAGCGGGTTTCTCGCTCACCTCGAGGGTGTAGCTCAGGACGTTATCGACAGCGGTGCTATCGGTCCAGTCGGCACGGAATGATGTCAGGTTGATGTAAGCGCTATCGGCAGGCAGCATCACGGGATCATAGACCACGAGAGGAGCATTGGTAGCAGTACCCTTGAGGGTGACAACCTTGCTTTCAACGCCGTCGCTGCTCAGGGTGATGGTGGCATTGTGGGAGCCAGCAGCCTGGGGTGCATAGGTCACGGTAACGGTAACATTGGCGGCACTATCCACTACAGCAATGGTGGTAGCATCTACTGTAAAGACACCATTCGTATCATTAAGGGCAACAGTGATATCGTCGCTCAGTCTCTCGCCCACTACATTGAAGGTTGCGGTAGTAGTCTCACCAGCATAGCAGTCCATCGTGAGTTCTTCAGGACTAACCAGGATGCGAGGCTCGGTAGACATGCCGGGAGGCTGTACGCCAGCGAAGAAGATGGGCCAGAAGTCATAGACTACCATACTACCTGCATCAAAGGCATCCAATGCAAAATAACCATTCTTTTCAGATTTCATACCGAAATTCACATGATACGTGTCATCGTCGGCATTATAACCGTCAACATTGAAGGCATGGCCATTGATACCTGTGGAATCTGATGTCATATCATAAGCACAATAAACCAAGGGACGGCCAGCACGCAACTCAGCTTGGATGATCTGGCCCCACTGCTCATAATTGTAGTACTCTTCTTCGGTGTAAGCACCTGCTTGGAGCTCATCTTCATCATCGGGAGAGTCACACTTTTTCACGAGGCGGGCACCTGGATCAAAACCGAAGAGCTGGATTGCTCCAAGAATTCCCATATTTTCAGTACCGGTTTGGTCAGTATTATAGTGAACCTTCTCGGCCTGGCCCACGTAGCGCATGAGATTGCCAATTGCATCAATCTCGTATTCAGGCAAATTGTTTTCTATATAGCTATTAGACAGTCCTTCATAGGTATCACGCATGTGGGCCCAGTCAAAGGTGCATCCGGGCAGGGCTGATGCGGTAACACCGGTCTTGGGGCTTGTGTAGGCTTCCATTGCAGGAGCCGTTTGGGGATACTCCCAATACCTGATCACCTGAGCCAAAGCAACAGCAGTGCAACCCACCTTGCAATAGTTATTGCCCACCTTGGGACACCTCATGTTGTAAGGCTTCTCCTGGGCCCAACAGGTCTTGAGCAGGGGTTCTACCGACATGCCACGGGTGGCTGTACGTTTCTGCACCATCATGCCGGGATGGGCCTGCAGGTATTCCATCTGCTTCTGGTAGATGTCGAGGAAGTACTGTACGGCATCGGGAAGATCATTGATGCTGGAAAGCGAGCCTTCGCCGTAAGCGAGAATCTCCTTGGCACGGTCATCACCCGACACGATCACATAACCGCGATCGGTGTTCACAATGTAGTAAGCGGCCTGAGCGACATTGCTTGAGGTTTTTGCCTCATGGGTCCACTTAACGGTGGGCGCCGAGGCCATGAAACGACCGTTGGCGGTCTTGCTCATCAGGAAACGCTGCGCAGACTGCTGAGCGGTCATCAGGTCTACGTTGGCAGCCGTGACTTGCAGGGTTGCAATCACAAGCGCAATAAGTAAAATGAATTTTCTCATAAAAAAACTATTAAGATTAATAATACATATGTTTAGGTTAAGTGCATCTCAGGTTATGTTAGCGTTGCAAAAGTAAGTGAATTAGATGAATTCTGCAATTATAATCATGAAAAACTGAACACACAGTAAAAAAACACCATCTACCTGATATCAGCTTATGATAACAAAAAAACCGCCCATCGAGGCGGTTGTAAAGAGTATAATAGTCGGTTGTTACAGTCATTCTACAGCCTGAAGGCGATGGGCAGCACCACCCTCACGGGTACGGCATGATCACCCACCTTGCCAACACTCCACTTGGGCATCTTGCTGATAACGCGTATCGCCTCGCGGTTCAAGCTCTCATCTCCGGCGCCGCGTATCACCCTCACGTCGCTCACCTTGCCGTTAGTGCCCACAATGAAACTGCACAGCACGCGGCCCTGGATGCGCTTCTTGTAAGCTTCGTAGGGATACTCACGATGTTTATTGATGAAATTAATCAAACCACGCTCTCCACCTGGGAACTGAGGCTGAATGTCCACATAGTCAAACTCATAGACTTCCATGTAGGACTGCTTGGACATGGGATTGACTGTAGTGACATGACGAACCTGTGCCACCGTGGGCAGCACCGCCATCAACATCACCACAAATGATAATCCGACGCGTATTCTTTTGATCATAGGCATGATACGTTATCAGTCCAAGTGCAAATACTGAGGATTTCCAGCATTTAACGGCACAAATATAGAGTTACAAACGCAAATGACAAAATCTTTTAATTTATTTTTGTAAACTATTAGGATTGTTACACTCTTTTTGACTAAATCTCACTGATTTCCAAAAAAATGTAAATATTTTCAATTTTCTCTCTGATAACCGATTAAAATATCCCAGACATATATAAAAAACGAGAGGCAACATCATTGCTGACATCAGGTGATTAGTGTGCTGTTCACCAAAAAGCAAATTCATAAGCCCGTAAGGGCTGGCAAGATTATAGGCAGGTGGTGGAGCGGAGCGTAACCCCTGCAACTAGAACACATTATGAACATGAGCCCCGTAGGGGCGACAGATTGACATTCAGCTGTTTATCTCTGTCGCTCCCTCGGAGCTCATCCGGTTACACACTGTTGCAGGGGTTGCACTCGGCTTCGCCTCGTTTCACCCCTGCCTATGCTCTGATCAGCCCTTCGGGCTTTCACACTTTCACAGACATATATAAAAAAACGAGAGGCGACATCATTGCTGACATCACCTCTCTTAAGGGGCGGTTACCTACTCTCCCACTTTCGCAGTACCATCGGCGTGGTGAGGCTTAAC